>CACBDV010000029.1 GCA_902538085.1 uncultured Alphaproteobacteria bacterium | reverse complement strand
TTTTGGATAAACTTTGGAATAGAATTTATTATCGTAAGGATGCAAATGATTTATTAGCGATGATAAGAACTTGGCAAGAGCACGACATTAGCAACAATAATAAATTTAATAATCAATTTGATAAAGCTCTTAACTCTATTACTGCGCGATGTATTTTAATGCCAGGTAAAAATGATTTATACTTCCCCCCAGAGGATAATGAAATTGAATTAAAAAATATTAAAAATGGTGAATTACGTATCATTCCTTCAAGCTACGGTCACTATGCTGGAGCAGGTAAGTCCAAAGATGATTTAAATTTTGTTAATGATGCTATAAAAGATATATTGGTTACTTAACGATAATTTTAAAATATTTTTTTTTACCAATCTTGAGTATTTTTCCGTTATAAGACTTATCAATAGTAAGATTAATATCGTTAATTTGGTCGTCGTCAATCTTTATACCACCACCCTCGATTAGCCTTTTTGCTTCAGATTTTGATGAGACCGTACTATTGGATGTTAGTGTATCTATGAGTTTTGAGTCTATTTTAAAGTTAATTTCATCAATATTATCGAAAGAATTATTTTCAAAAATTGATCTTGCTTTTTCTTCAGCCTCATGTGCTGAGCTTTCTGAATGACAATCTGTTGTCACTAAATATGCTAATTTTTTTTTCGCATTATTGATATCTTCTTTAATTAATATTTTTATTTCTTCTTTGTCTAAATCACTAAAAATAAGTAATAGTTTTTCCACATCATTATCATCCACATTTCTCCAATACTGATAGAAATCGTAAGAACTGTATTTATTTTGATCTATCCATACAGCGCCTTGCTCGGTCTTGCCCATCTTCTTACCTGTAGAGGTAGTTAAAAGAGGTGTAGTCAGACCAAAAGCATCTTTTTTGTTTATTTTTGATATAATTTCCATACCCAAAACGATATTACCCCATTGATCCGAGCCGCCAATTTGCAACTCACAATTTTCATGTTTATTTAAGTGAAGAAAATCATAACTTTGGAGTATCATGTAATTAAATTCTAAAAATGATAATGATTGCTCTCTTTTAAGTCTCTCTTTAACACTCTCAAATGTAAGCATACGATTGATTGAAACTTGACTTCCCAAATCTCTCAATAACTCTATGTAATTTAATTTATCAAGCCATTGATCATTATTTATAAATTTTATATTTTCTTTGAAATCTCTAAAATAATGTTCAAATATTCTTTTAAAATTCTCAATATTTTTTTGGATTGTTTCGTAAGTTAAAATTTGTCTTGAGGCATCTTTGCCAGAGGGGTCACCAATTTTTGTTGTGCCTCCACCTAATAGTACTATAGCCTGATGACCATGTTTGATTAGAGTCTTAATAGCTCTTAATTGAACAAGACTTCCGGCATGTAATGCATCAGCAGTTGCATCAAATCCAATATAAAAAATAATTTTTTTCTTATTGAGTAAATTATTAAGTTCTATTTCATTAGTGCATTGATTGAATAGATTTCTATCTTTAAATAACTGTATATAATCTATCATATATAATAATTAACATAATTTTATAGATATCAAATGGAATATATCGCCCTCGGTTGCATGTCTGGTACTTCTTTAGATGGTATTGATTGTAGCTTGGTCAAATCTGATGGAGTTTCATATGTCACTGATATATCAAATGAATTCATTCCATATAGTGATGACCTGCAATTAAAATTACGTAATGTAATTTTGAAAGGATACCTAGACGATACCAAAGTTATAAACCAGCTAAATCAAGAATATAAGGATTCTATAAACAATTTTATTAAAAAAAATAATTTCGAAATAGACTTAATTGCAATGCATGGACAAACAATATACCACGATCAAAAAACAAAAATTTCAATACAACTATTTGATAAGAGTATTAGATTTAACACTAACTCTCCTGTTATATGTAACTTTAGAAAAAATGATTTGTTAAATGGTGGTAATGGGGCACCAATAATGCCAGAATTCCACCGAGTCTTAGCTAATCAACTAGATTTAAAAAAGGTTATTTTTGTCAATATAGGAGGTGTTACTAATATAACTGTTATTGATAACCAAAAAATTACTGCTGGTGATAGT
>CACBDV010000028.1 GCA_902538085.1 uncultured Alphaproteobacteria bacterium | reverse complement strand
ATTTAGAATTTCGTTGTTTGCAACATTGTAATGTTCAGTTTCAAACTTCACAGATTTAACTAGTCTTAAGTCATCAGATTTATCATCTAAAATAGAACTATTTTTTACTTCTGAAAATTTTATTTCTTTGGGTGCTTTTGCTTGTTCCATCGCTTGCATTGCTTCAGGTGTGAGCAAATCTTTCACTTTTTCAATACTGTTACTTTGATATGCCTGAACAATCATTTCATATGCCTTATTAGCGCCTTCTAAAAATTCGTTATTATCATTTTTAGGAACTATCTTAGGTTTAAACTTAGATTGAGGATTCTTTTTTGTTCTAATATTCACAATTTTTCCATCAGAGGATCCAAGAATGCTCCTTAGGCGATACACTAAAAATATCGCAATTGCTCCAAAAAGCACAATATCTATAAATTCACTACTCATAATTTTTCAACATTTTAGCCCAATTTGAATTAGGTATTTTATTTTTTATAAACTCTTTATGGGCTTCTGTCTCTTCTTTTGTTAATACGATGGATGAGTAATTCGGCTCACTAGCTAAGTTAATTTTTTCTGATTTTGCCATACTTAATTCTAATCCTATTTGATTTATGCCTTGCAATTCCAAGTACACATCAGTCAAGATTTTAGCGTCTTTTAAGGCACCATGTTGATCTCTATTTATAAGAGTATTGATTTTTAATTTCTTTATAAGTGCGTCTAATGATACTTGTTGCCCTGGAAACCGTTGTCTAGCAATTTTAATTGTATCTATAACTCTCTCCTTCGATATTTTTGGTTTAGATAGTTTCTCAAGCTCAAAGTTTAAGAAACCGATGTCGAAAGATGCATTATGAGCGACAATGAAACTATCTTGAATAAATTCTAAGAAGCTGTCTGCAATTTCTTCAAAAATCGGCTTATCTGTCAAATATTCATTAGTTATTCCGTGTATTTTAATATTGTCCTCAGTAAGAGTTTTAGAAGGATTTATATATTCATGATAGTTTGCACCGACTTCTTTTTTGTTAAGTTCAATACAGCCAATTTCAATAATCCTATGTCCCTCTTTAAATTCTAAGCCTGTGGTCTCAATATCAAGTATAATTTCTCTCATAGTTTATTTAATAATTTAATTATATTTAAACGTAAGTTCAAGATTGAACCATTATTGTTTACTGTAAAAGTTGATTTGTTCTTTTTTATATTCTCTTTAATCTGCTTATTGTTCATTAATTTAAAATAATTTTCAGAGACACCTCTATTTAAAACCCTATGTTTTCTCTTTATAGTATCTGTATTTACGAATACTGTGATATTAAAATTATTGAATAAATTTTCTTCATAAAGTAATGGAATTTCATAAAATACTGGCTGATAAGATTGATGTTTTTGGGCTATTATTTTTTTTTTGGCGTATAGAAGAGGATATATTGTTCTCTTAAGTTTCCTATTAAACTCTTCATTCTGTAACATTTTAATTATTTCTTTTTTGTAATTATGATCATGAAGTTTCAATTTTTCTAAAATTATTTTTCTAGTACGGTCATCATTGTATAATTTTGAAATTATAGCATCAGATGATATACAACAAAAACCTAGCTTAGATATAAATTTAATAAATTCAGTTTTACCTGATCCTATATTTCCTGTTACTGCAACTTTAATCATATTTTATTTATAATCATTTGATAAATTTTTCTGTCTATTCCTATTTTATTACCTGACCATATTTCGTAAGATGGTTTTGCTTGTTCTATTAGCATCTTCAATCCACCTGAGTATTTTATGTCATGTTTTTTAGCTTTTTTTAACAGATCTGTTTCAATTGGATTATAAACTATATCAATTACTCCCTTTGCTTTCTTAACTAAATTCAAAATATTTCTATTGATTTTATTTTTTTTGGTCATCCCTGCACTGGATGCATTGATAATCAAATCATATCTCTTCCTGAGATGAGTTGATCTAATCAGGAAACGATTAAATTTAAATTTTTTTTTAAGATTTTCTTCCCTTCTTATTGATGTTGCAAAAATATCAATATTTTTAATACTTTTTTTATTTAGAAAATATAAAATTGCTCTTGCGGCGCCCCCTGCACCAACTAATAAAACAGATTTTGTATTTTTAATTTTTAAGGAGTTAAAAGTCTTGCTGAAA
>CACBDV010000027.1 GCA_902538085.1 uncultured Alphaproteobacteria bacterium | reverse complement strand
AAATCTTAATGCCAATAATGAAACATATATAAACACGTCAAATATTACATATGATGAAAAAAAAAATATTATCGAATTATCAGAAAATTCTAAAATAAATATTAATAACGCAAATATTTTAGTAGATAGAGGGATAATTGATTATAATAAAGATATAGTAGAGATTTACGGTAATTTCTATCTGTATCAAGAATTAAATATTTTAAGTGGCAAAGACTTAGTAGGAAACACTAGTATGAGTCAATTTACTGCAGAAGCAGTAAGTTATATTTATAATGATGATTTAAAAATAGATTCTGATAAAGCTGAGAGGTCTGGAAATAATATTTTTTTTTATAATAATTTTTTAACACCATGTGAAATAGACGGATACTTTAATTGCCCTACTTGGTCACTGAGAATAGATAAAACTGTATATGATATAAAAGATGATAAATTTACTCATTTTGATACCTTCTTACAAATAGCTGATTACAAACTTTTTTACTTACCTTATTTCACTCACTACGGTGTTAAAGCTCCAAGGAAAAAAGGGTTTTTGACTCCATCTATGGAATTCACCATTGGCGGAGATACGGGTTTTATTACACCTTACTATCTCCCCATTAATCAGAGTAGCGAAATAATTTTTAAACCAAAAATTATTTTTAATGGAAATACAGATTTTATTAATAATTACACACTCAACACATTTATTAACCATAAAAATTCAGCGGGAGACTTATATATTGATTTTTACAATGAGAAACTAGGAAATAATGCAAATTCCTATAGTTCAGCAAAGATTAAAGGTAAACAAACGATTGATAGAAATAACATCTTATCCTTTGAAGCATTAATTACTAATAATATTTCTACTACAAGATCAACAAATGAGGTGCCCTCAACTTTTGAAGACATTTTTATAAGGTTAGATAGTTATGATGTCTTTATAGAGTCAGATTATTTAAGCAGTCAGATTTATACTGTTGAGGCATTAGACTCAACAAAAACTGGCTTTGTGCCTCTCAGCCCCTCAATAAAGTACATAAACCAGAATTTTTTTGAAGGTAATAAATCTGTGTTTAACGAAATTGATATTTCAAATTTTAAAAGGGAGTCATCTAGTTTTGATAATCCTTCAGATAGTAATGTTATAAAAATGAGTAATACATTATTTTCAAATAACAAAATTAATAATTATTATTTCTATAATAAGTTGAATTTGATTACACATTTAAGTGATTATAAATTTGAGCATGACTCTAGCTTAAATAATGATGCATTTAAGAGTAGTGCAACAATTTCATCTGAGGCATTCTATAGTCACAACAAAAATTACTTATCACGAATAAAATTAGTACACAATACTAATTTGATTTCAGACAATATTATTAATGAAGATAGTAAAGCATTATCATTTAATTATAATAATCAATTCTCAGATAGTAGACTGTATGGGTATGATTTAGATGATAATTCAACCAGAATTGTTTATGGAGTTGAGAGTAGCTTTAATGCTTTTGGTAGTCCATTAGATTTAAATATAAATCAGTCTTATGATTTAAAAAGTAAAACTAATTATACTAATTTGATAAACCAAAACTCAAATTTTTCAGACCTAGCTTTAGAGCTAAAAACAGAATTAAATGATGTACTATTTAAAATTGACACCAGATTAAGTAATAGAGAGTTAGAAAAAAAGGAAATGAATTATTCTTTAAGTTATGACAAAGGAATATTTATTAATTTAGAATATAATGAAACAAGCTCAAGAGCATTCAAAGATTTATCATCAGATAGCAAATCACTTGGTATAAACTTCTCAAAAAAAATTAATAATAATTTAAAACTTTCAACTAGCTCTAATCTCGATCTTAAAAATAATTATAGTCCTTACACCCAATCTTTTAAAATTAGTTTATTTGACGAGTGTTCTAAGCTTGATTTGACTTATATAGATCAAAGATTTAATGATAATTATAACACAACACCAAGTGAAACAATTAGTTTAAGTTTTTACATGGACTATTTAGGATATTTTGGTTACGAGCAATCAACAAATTTATTTTTTGAGGAAGTAGGTAATTTTAATTATGCTAAATAAAATTTGTTTATTACTAGGGTTATTTTTAATTTTCAATATGAAACTATTTGGAAAAATTGTTTATGAAGATAACAATTTAGTTGTCAGTAGTATTGACCTTGAGATTTACTCTGACATATACAAAAAAAATTATAATGAGGAGATTGATAATACAAAAGCTTTAAAAGATTTAATAATTATAAATCATGTAATAAATGATTTAGAGGAATTTAATAGAGAATTCATAAATAAAATAGATAAAGATATATTGACTCAATTTGGAGAGAAAGCACTAAAAATAGAAATAGTAAGGGATATTTATAGATTTATGCTTATCAGAAATGAATTCATATTCAATTATTTTAGAAATTATTTAGA
>CACBDV010000026.1 GCA_902538085.1 uncultured Alphaproteobacteria bacterium | reverse complement strand
TCCTAAACACATTTGATATAAGGGTGGGTCGCTAAGTAGTCCTTCTTCATAAAGCTGAGCACCAAACCACATATTACCTAAATCAAATGCTTCAACTTCAGGTTTAACCCCAATTTCTTTTAATCGTTTTGCTGCTTTTCTTAAATCATTTGGAGTATTGACTGCCAACACAGAACTATCACCAAAATTTAAAGTTCCAGCATCAAGTGTACAAATTTCCGGAAGTAATTCCTCTACATGAGATATTCTTTCCATAATATTAGCCATATCTGTATATGGACCAAAATCCATTGGGTTATCTCCTTCACCTATATCTAAATCACCTCCCATACCGGTTGTTAAATTAATAATTACATCAGTGTCACTCGATCTAATTATTTCGACTACTTCCTTATAAAATTCAAATTTTCGACTAGGCGTTCCATCTTCCTCTCTGACATGAATATGAACTATAGATGCACCTGCTTGAGCAGACTCTATTGCGGATTTAGCTATTTGTTTTGGAGTCTTTGGAAGATCAGGATGTTTTGATGCAGTGTCACCGGATCCATTAACAGCACATGTAAGAAATACTTTAGTTTTCATCATTTTTGATAGTATTACACTTAATTAATTAATAAAAAACATATTTTATAGAGTTTTGTTACCTATTAATGAATAAATAACATATGTACTTTGAATATTTTTTGTTAATATAAACAGTTTATGGGAGGGATAATCTATGAGAATATCTAAAACAATTATAACTTTTATTCTATCCTCTATTCTTTTTACCGCAACATTCAGTAAAGCTAATGCTGAAAAATTATTAGCAGCAATCGCTGACTGGACTGGTGGAGAGATTTCATGTCAAGTAGCTGTAAGCATACTTGAAGATGAGTTAGGATACGAAATTGATAGAATCGTATTTGCTTCAGGAACTGGCTTGTGGGAAGCTATTGCTGCAGGCGATATTGATTTTGCATGTGAGTCATGGCCTAGTTATGCTGAAGCTGATGACGTTATGTTAAGTGGCGACCTTATCCATGGTGGAGAAGTTAAAATGACTTACTCTGGTGATGGAAGTGTAAAATTACTTGGAACTGTTGGTATTACTGGTATGTCAGATTATTATGTTCCAAAATATTGGGCTGATGCAAATCCAGATTTTTCTAGCTTTGCTGATTTAAATAAATTCAAAGAAGATTTTGCGACTATGGAGTCTGGTGGTAAAGGTCGATTAATTGGTTGTCCAGTTGCTGGTTGGAACTGTCATGATCAAAAAAGATTAGATTTACTTGGTCTAGACTTTGTAGCTGATGAATTAGGAACCGAAACTGCTGCTCTTGCTGAAGCGCAAGGTATGTACGATAGAGGTGAACCTTTCTTAATGTATCTTTGGGAGCCTCATTGGTTCTTTGGTGTTAACGAATTAGTAGGTGTTAAATTAGCTCCAAATAAAACATGTGATACCTTTACAGAGGCTAACAACTGGGAAACTTGTGGAGCTGACTATTGGCCAGCTACTGGTTGGGCTGTTGACTATCCAATGAACTACGGTAATCCTGATACATTTGCTAAACCAGAAAACCAAAAAGCACTTGAATTCTTTGGTAAAATGGCATTATCAAATGCAGATCAAGCAGCGATGCTCGTTAAAGTTCGTGAAGGTGGTGAACTTAATGATGTTGTTGCTGAATGGAAAGCAAACAATAAATCTACTTGGGAGAAATGGTTACCATAATCCTAGGATAATCTAGATTTTTTATTTTATTTATTAGGCCCTGTATATATTGCAGGGCCAACCTAATTACTCCGTTGATATACTTTGACAGACTCACTCTATTCAAATCTTGTTGAAACTAATTTAGACAATAATAAAACTTTTTTAATATTAGATGATGGATCCGAGATTACTTATAAAAATTTCATAATTCTTGCATCAAAAATTTCTCACAAATTATCAAAGTTAGGGTTAAAATCAGGAAGTCACATTCTTGTAAAGTCCGCCAAATGTAAAGAGACTTTAGCTCTTTATTTGTCATCTATTCTTACTGGATCAGTTTTTTTTCCACTTAATACAAGTTATACTGTGAATGAAACAATTTACTTTATAAAGGACTCAAAACCATCTTTTCTTATCTGTGATAAATCAGAAATTGATAGTTTAAAACCATTTTGCGATGAAATTGGCTGTAGAATTTTATCTTTAAATGCAAACGGAGTTGGAGAGATTACTGATGGTTTAGAAAACCTTGATAGTTTTTTTGAACCATCAAAAAGAACATATAATGATTTAGCAGCACTTTTATATACCTCTGGGACTACAGGAAAACCTAAAGGTGCTATGTTAACTGAACAAAATTTAGTTTCAAATGCTCAAGAACTAATAAATTTATGGAATATAAATCGCAATGATACTTTAATCCATTCACTTCCAATTTATCATACTCATGGATTGTTTGTTGCTATTAATACCTCCATGATAAGTGGGGCTACTATTAGATTTATAAAAAATTTTAATACAGACTCAATTATTGAAGCATTTAATTATTCAACTCTGATGATGGGTGTTCCAACTTTTTATACGAGATTGTTGAATGACAAAAGACTAGATAAGAAATTAACACAAAATATGAGATTATTTATATCTGGAAGTGCTCCATTGTTAAATCAAACATTTAAAAATTTTTATAGAGTAACCGGTCATCAAATATTAGAGAGATATGGTATGACTGAAACTAATATGAATGCCTCTAATCCTTGCGATGGGGAAAGAAAGGCAGGATCAGTTGGTAAACCTTTAAAAGATATTAAAATAAGAATAAATAATATTCAAAGTGATAATAATAAATCAGAAAATGATATTGGAACAATAGAAATAAATGGTCCTAATGTATTTAAAGGTTATCTAAATAATCCAAAAAAGACACAAGAGGCATTTACTAAAGATG
>CACBDV010000025.1 GCA_902538085.1 uncultured Alphaproteobacteria bacterium | reverse complement strand
GAGGTATCAAAGTCAAACTTATAAAAAATAATAGTAACCTTATAAAAAAATAATTAGGTCTTTTATTGATGAATATTTGTATGGAGTAAGCTAAGAAAAATATTACGATTAGGTATCCTAAAATACCGAATGTATAAAAAAGAAAACTGGCATAATAGGAGCCAATGTTACCTAAAATATTTTGCGAAGCATTACTAGTGCTTGTGAGAAGAGAGTTATCATTAATGCTAAATGTTACTAATGCTAATGCTGACAATAAAGATAAAATTAAGAGACATAAACTATAGGATATATTAACAGTTTTTAAGATTTTTTCTTTTAAGACTTCAGGAATATAGTTATTCTTCATTGTTTTAAATAAATATATGCGTCTAAATGAAAAATAAAATACATAAATACGATTTTTTGATAGTTGGTGCAGGACTAATTGGGACAATCGCTGCTTTAGCTTTGATTAAAAAAAAATTTAAAGTTTTAGTGATAGATAAAAATAATAGGACCTTTGAAGATAATAGAACATTGGCTGTAAATGCAAATTCTGTTGATTTTTTGAAAAGTTTAGGAATTTGGAATGACCTTAGGTCAAAACCACAGCCAATCGATAAGATAGTTATAAAAGATTATATAAATAAAAATCCATTAATTTTCGAAAATGTTAATGAACCGATGGGTAATGTTATTTTTAATAAGGAGATTTACAAGAGGGCTGTACTCAAGTTAAAAAAATTTAAAATTCTCATAACTAATTCTGATTTAAAGACCAGTGAATTTTTACCTCATAAAAAAATTTATATAAACCAAAACTATTACACATTTAAAAAAGTAATTATGAGTATCGGTAAAAATATTATTTTAAATAAAAGGCATAGTAGTATTATTTTTAATAGCGGTCATTATTCTCAGGTTGGTTTTATCCAACACACTAAAAATCATAACAACACAGCATATGAGTTTTTTACTGATGAGGGACCATTAGCTATATTGCCAGTACCCGCAGATAATAGAAAGAGATCAACTTTTATCTATTCTTCAAAAGACTTAATCGATAAGTCTCAACTAAAAAAACTTATTTATAAAAAAATTGAAAAGTCTCATGGCAAGTTAATTTTTGACCAATCAATATTAAAATTTCCAATTACGCCGCACCTTACAAAAGATGATAAAAATTATATATATGTTGGAGATAGTCTCAAATCTATTCATCCTGTTGCAGGCCAAGGATGGAATTTAGGAATAAAAGATGTACAAACTTTGTGTAGACTAATAGATCAATTTTCATTAGAAGAAAAAAATTTTAACTCTTATTATTACTCAAGAAGGTTTCTAGAAAGCACACTTTATCTAGGTTTTACCTCTATATTAAATCATCTATATGAGAACAAAAATTCATCAAATATAAAAATTGTTAAATTGGGGTTCAAAGTTTTAAATAATATTAAAGTTGTAAGAGATTTGTTTATTAGACAAGCTATGGGAAGAACTAATTTAATTGATTAGGATTTTTATTGCTCACAACTTGGAAAGTGTTTAGATCTAGAATAGAATTTATAGTATTTATTCTGGTTGAAATGTTAGGTGACTCTAGTATTGCTTGTTTGTCAATTTTGTTAAATGGAGCCAACATAGCCAAAGTTGATAAAAGTTGTAAGTTAGATGTTTCAGCAAGTACATCCTTATCAATATCTAGTTTTTTCATTTTAAAAAAATTTGTATATTTTTGTATTAATTCTGTCCGATCAACTTTGGGCTCCATATCATTTAAGTCTGTAATATAATCTTCACAATCGATTGAGGCTTGATAATATCCACGAGTAGTTAAATTCCTTTCATTTAGAACAAATCTACAAACACCCTCTAGGTTTAAAACCAATCTAAAGTCTGGTGTCTCGATATATGAGGTAATTTTCCCAATACATCCCATTTGAAACAATTCATTATTGTTATTTTTAGGTTGAATTATACCTATCATACGATGACTTTTCAGACTGTCTAAAGTCATCTTTATGTATCTTTCTTCAAATATATTTAAGGGTAGTTTTCCAAAAGGCAAAAGTAAGACATTATCAAGAGGGAAAATAGGTATTGAACTCGGTAATTTTTTTGAGTCAATCTCAAAAAGTTTTTTTATTGTATCATCCATTACTTAAACATCATACTTGATAATTTCTTTCGAGCGACCAAAACATTTGGATCATTAAAACCTAACAGATCAAAAAATTCTAATAGTTTTTTCTTTGCAGCTTCGTCATTCCAAGCGGGATTTTGTTCAAAGAGTTTTAAAAGTTCATTAAAGCCTTTTTCTGTTTCATTTGATGATAGGTAATTATTTGCAAGTTTGAAACGCAGCTCCATATTTTCAGGATTTGCATTGACTTCATCAATTAATTTCTCATCAAATAAGCCACCATCATCAATGTAAGTAGTATCTAATAATTTTTTAATTTTCAAAATTCCTTGGTCTTTAATAATTTCTTCATCAAGTGAATCAAAAATTTCATTTGCATCATCAAAACGTTTAAGTTGAAGCATACATCTTAGCATACCGGCAATAATCTTTGGGTTACCGGGGTCCATACCCACAAGACTCTCAAATAGCTTAAAGGATTCTTCAAACTTTTGATCACTAAATAATTGATCTGCTTCACCAAGCAGTTTTGGTATCTCATTTCCCGGTGTTGCATCTATCATTTTATTGACCATTTCTTCTACTTTACTTTCTGGTTGTGCACCCTGGAAAGCATCTATTGGTTTGCCATCAACAAACCCATAAACCGTAGGTATTGACTGTATATTTAATTGTGAAGCAATATTTTGGTTTTCATCAACATTAATTTTTACAAGAATTATTTTTCCATTTTTTCTGTTTACTACTTTTTCTAGCGTAGGTGTTAATTGCTTACAAGGCCCGCACCATGGTGCCCAAAAGTCAACTATCACTGGTATAGTCTTAGATTTTTCAACTACTTCCTCTAAAAATTGGTCATGGTTGATATCTTTTATAAAACTCATCTAATTTAGATAATAACAAAACGAGCATTTACAAGAAACCTTATATTTTAAATATTTAATTTACCTTGATAGCTAGAAAAAGCAGGTTTATAAAATACTTTCATTTA
>CACBDV010000024.1 GCA_902538085.1 uncultured Alphaproteobacteria bacterium | reverse complement strand
ATCCTAAAATATATATATGTATTTTTAAAATTCTATTGTTCAAAAAAAATAATAATTTGAATTTTGTATTTCATAATAAAAAAGATCAAAAACTTTTTAATGATAAATTTAATATTTTAAATTCGTTTGTGGTTAACGGATCGGGAGTAATAAAAACCTCTAAAATTAAGAAAAAATCAATTAATAATAAGTTAAGGGTGATATCAATTTCAAGATCTATTAAAGAAAAAGGTATAATTGAATATTTAAAGATTGTGAATAAATTTTATCATAATAATAATATTTCATTTACACTAATAACTGATCTGAATGAAAATGAAATTCATAAACGATTTGATTTAAGTATTAAAAAAAATAATTCAAATTTTAGAATAATTAATAAAAATTATGACTATATAGACTATTTAAAAAAAAATGATTTATTTATTTTATTATCAAAGAGAGAGGGTTTGTCTCATGCGATGATAAACGCTCTATATTTAGGTTTACCTTGTATTACACTAAATGTTCCAGGTAATAATGATTTAATTATCGATAATTATAATGGTTATTTAATAAAAAATGATTGTAATATTATTGATAAATCTTACTCAATTATTATGAGATTATTAGGTAAAAAAAAAACTTATAGTTTATTATCTAATAATGCATCGAATACAATAAATGATTCTTTTTTAGAAAAAAATATTTTAATTTTTTATGAAAATTTTTTGTAAATTAAATGATTGTTAATTATCTTTTATCTAATATTATTCATTATTCTTCATGAAAAAAAATATTTTTCTTGTTACTGGTAGTGCTGGCTTTATTGGTTATCATTTATCAAACTTTCTTCTAAAAAAAAACTTCTATGTTTTGGGAATAGATAATATTAACAATTATTACTCAGTTGATATAAAAAAAACAAGAATTAATAACTTAAAAAAATTCAAAAAATTTTCATTTATAAAATTAGATATATCAAATAATAAAAAACTTTTCTTTTCTTTAGAAAAATTTAAAAATCGAATTAGATGTGTTTTTCATTTAGCTGCTCAAGCTGGTGTTAGATATTCTATTGAGAGGCCAGATAAATATATTAGTTCAAATCTAAACGGTTTTTTCAACATTATTAACTATACAAAATCAAATAATATACCTTATTTTTTTTATGCCTCTTCTAGTTCTGTTTACGGAGATAACACAGGAAAATTATCGTTATCTAAAAGAACTTCAAAACCACTATCTTTGTATGCAGCTACTAAAAAAGCAAATGAAGTAATGGCACATTCGTATTCTGAGATGTTTGGTTTAAAGACTATAGGACTTAGATTTTTTACAGTTTATGGTCCTCTGGGTAGACCAGATATGTCTATTTTTAAGTTTACAAAATCTTTAATCTTAAATAAACCAATAGAGCTGTATAATAATGGAAATCACTCAAGAGATTTTACTTTTGTAGATGATGCAGTATCTTTGATTTATAATATTTATAAAAATAGAAATAAATTAAAAAACGCAAATATTTTTAATATTTCTAACGGAAACAAGGTTCAAATAACCTATGTGCTAAAATTATTAAAACAATTCTTAAAAATTGATAAAATTTTAATTTCAAAACTTCCACTTCAACCTGGAGATATAAATACTACTTTAAGCGATACAGCTTATACAAATAAATTTACAAAAATTTATAAAAGAACTTCAATAAACGTTGGGCTAAAAAAATTTATAAAGTGGTATAAAGAGTACTACTCAGTTTAATTATATTACCTCTTTAATTTTTGTTCTTACTTGATTATTAAACAATATTCCAACTGGTATAAAATAAATAATATTTATCCAGTTAGAAAAGAAACTCATAGTTGGAACAAATGGCCATAATATTATCAATATTGGGATTAGTAAAAGTTTTTCCTCTTTACTAGTATTTTTATTAAAAATTCTAATAATAACGTAGGTCAGAAATATTAAAATAAACATAAGGCCAAATATTCCAGTTTCCGACATTAACTCTAAATAGATATGATGTGGATGGGTACTACATCCATTTTCAAAAATATTGTATGGAGGCAAAGAACATAAAATTCTAAAAGATTTAGGACCATGTCCAAAAATTGGATTATCAAGAAACATCTTTATTGCAATTTTGTAGTGATTTTCATGTTGATCAGAGAAAAAATTAAAATTAAATTCGCCATATGTGAAAAAGATTTGAGTGATTGTTAAATCAATCATTCTACTAATAGATGAAAAGATAAAAACTTCTCTCTTATCTAAAAAATATAATAAAAAAATAAATAAAATGAATATCAAACAAGGAAATAAAATTTTAATAAGTTTTATTTCTCTAATTAATTTTAAATAAATAAAAACACTTAAAAGCGTAAATATAAAAGCAGATCTCTCTCCAATTAAAAAAATGTAAAAACTAAATATGAATATAAAAATATATATCAAAATAGATTTATTTTTCAGAGAGGTATTTTTTAAAAAAAATAGTAAACCTAATAATATAAATATAAAGTTATGACTTAAAAATTTGCCTAAAACCAGCTCATCCCGAAATAAACTACTTAACCTTTCCTCACTATATCTTGGATAACCAAATATATTTACATTAAAGATAAACTCAATTATTCCATCAAAAAAAAGGAATAAAAATAAAAGAAAAAATATTTTGGTAAAATGTACAATAAAATTTTCACCATTAATTTGAGAGATAAAAATAGCAAAAAATATAAAACGTAAATAAAATATTGATGAGTTTAATTCATACGAAGAAAATATATTTAAAAGTAATATATAAGTATAAAATAGTAATAAAAATTTAAACTCTATATTTAATTTAAATTTTCCCATTAACAACAATACAAGCGCGGATAGTGCCATGAAACTTGCTATTAAGTCTGGAATGAATGGCCCAGTTACTAACGCAATGGGCATAATAAGAACGGGTATAAGATAGTAGTTGTGAATTTTAAAAGGAAATTTAAACATTTAAAAATTAATGGTAGCCTCGGGCGGACTCGAACCGCCACGGGAATAAATCCCACTGGATTTTAAGTCCAGACTGTCTACCAATTCCAGCACGAGGCCTCAAAAAAAAATATAATATATATTAAATATTCTTAAACAACTATATATTAACACAGTTTATTATGAAATTTATGTATTCATTATTTTATTT
>CACBDV010000023.1 GCA_902538085.1 uncultured Alphaproteobacteria bacterium | reverse complement strand
TTATATCTGGATCACAATTTGTGTCCACGATACCTATTATGGGTATGCCTAATTTTTTTGCCTCTAAAACAGCTATGTGTTCTCTATTAGTATCTATTATAAAAATTACATCAGGAGTAGATTTCATATCTACAATTCCACCTAAAGTTTTATCCAATCTATTTTTCTTTTTTTCTATATCTGATAATTCTTTCTTAGTAAAAACAGTATCTTCAGAATTTAAGATGTTTTCATAATTATTGAGGGTATTAATAGACTTCTTAACAGTATTCCAGTTAGTGATCATACCTCCTAACCATCTAAAATTTACAAAATAATTATTAGATTCTATGGCTATGTTTTCAACAATTTCACTATGTTGCTTTTTTGTTGAAACAAACAAAAACTTTTTATTATTTTTTGATGACTCATGTGCAAATTTCAAAGCATTTTCAAGCAATGGAAGTGATTTTCTTAAATCTAAAATGTGTGTACCATTTTTCTCACCATAAATAAACTTTCCCATCTTTGGATTCCATCTTTTTTTATTATGTCCAAAGTGAGAACCGTTTTTTAAAAGATCTTCTAGTGTTATTTCAATATTCATTTTTCCTCCGGTTAAGCTTTAGTTAATAGAAGGGAAACCCAAAGGCACCGGATGTCTATTAACCTGTTTTTTTTTGAAGTTTTAAAGAATAAATCTTAATAATCAAGACTTAATTGAGTGAAATATTAAGTATTTTGTTGTTATTATGGACTCTAATGTTGTTATAATTAATTGATTTATCAAAATCTAGAAGATCCTGGTAAGAAATATGGTTAATCTGATTAATTAAATCGTCATCTTCAATAATGACTAAGTTATCAATATTAACATTATAAAAGTCGTTTTTAATTACTGATTTAATTTTAGCCTTTATATATTTTGTATGAAGGGTACTCACATCAAAAATATCATCAAAAAATCTTAAATCAAAAAAACCACTTTCATTAATTACATTTAAAAGAATGTATCTTTTACCATTTCTGGTAGTTTTATATTGTGCTTTTACTACATAAAAATAGAAATCATCTAAAAATTCAAGTTTACTATTAATTTTTTCTTTAAAAGATGATTGATTTAAGTTTGATAGTATTTTCGTTTGTTTTTTTTGAGAGTAAAGAAAACCATAACTTTCAAATTCAGCTTTTATTGGATCAACATTGATATAACTTTTATTTAAGAAAAAGTGGTCATCAGATAAGTCATTAAATAAAGTTGCCTCAGATTTTTTTTGTATAATGTTCTCTACATTTGCAAATAGTTTTGAGATACTCGTGTGAAGTGAATTTAAAGAATTTGATAAGATAAGTTTTTCTATTTGTCTTTTATTTAATACAGATCTGGATAATCTACCATTAAAATCTGACAGAGATTTGAATTTACCATTTTCGTTTCTTTCGAGTACTAATTCTTTCATAGACTCCTCACCTACTCCCTTTAATGCAGCTAAACCATATATAATCTTATCTTTATGAACTATAAATTTATAATCTGAATAATTAATATCAGGCGGTAATATTTTTAAATCTTGTTCATACATTTCATTTAGTATTACAAAAATTTTGTCAGTGTTATTCAATGAATTATTTAGAAGCTCACAATAGAATTCTAATGGAAAATGTGCTTTTAAATATGCTGTATAGTAAGTAATAAAAGCGTATGCAGCTGCATGACTTTTGTTAAATCCATATTCTGCAAATTTTTCAATCAAAGAAAATAGTTTCTCAGCATCTTTAGATCTAACCTTTTTATTTACAGCACCTTTAATAAAATTATCCTTTTGATTCATCAATTCAGCTTTAATCTTTTTGCCAATAGCTCTTCTCAATAAGTCTGCTTGACCTAAAGTATATCCTGATATCACTTGTGCAATTTTCATAATTTGTTCTTGATAAACAATTATTCCATAAGTTTCTCTCAAAATTGGTTCAAGTAAAGGATGATCATATATTATTTTTTCCTCTCCTTTTTTTCTTTTAATAAAGCTATCAATAAATTGCATTGGACCAGGCCTGTTCAAAGCTAAAACTGCTATAACCTCTTCTAAACTTGTTGGTTTGAGTTTAACCAAAGTGTCAACCATCGCAGCACTTTCAACTTGAAACACTCCACACGTATAGCCATCACTTAACAATTTAAATGTTTTTTCATCGTTGAAAGGAATTTCATTTAAATCAATAGAAATTTGATTTTTAGCTTTTATTAATTTAAGAGTCTCATCAATTATGGTGAGATTAGCTAGGCCAAGAAAATCAAATTTTAATAAACCTGCTTTTTCACAATCTTTCATATTGTATTGCGTAGCCATTATTTCTGAGTCATCATCTTTAAACAAAGGAATATTTCCATAGAGCTTGTCCGATGAAATGATTATTCCTGCAGCATGTGTAGATACATTTCTTAATGCGCCCTCCATTGACTCAGCTTTGTCCATCATTGGAGAGTGAGCTAAATCACCTAATTGATCAGAATGATTTGCTTTCAATTCACTAATGCTTAATGGATGAACTGGATTATAAGGTATTTTATTTACCATTCTCTCAACTTCAGAATATGGAACACCCTCTACTCTGCCAATATCCTTTAATATTCCCCTCGAGATCATCGATCCAAAAGTAATTATTTGTGCAACATTTTGATAACCATATTTTTTTTGCACATACTCAATAACCTCATCTCTTCTTGATTTACAAAAATCAATATCAAAGTCAGGCATTGACACCCTATCAGGATTTAAAAATCTCTCAAAAAGTAAACCATATTGTATTGGATCTACATCTGTTATTAGTAAAGACCATGCTACGATAGATCCAGCACCTGATCCTCTACCTGGGCCGACTGGAATTGAGTTTGATTTTGCCCATCTAATAAAATCACTAACTATAAGAAAATATCCAGAGAATTTCATTTTTATAATAACATTTAATTCATATTCTAGACGATCCCTATAAATTTTAGATTGACTGTTAAAATCCTCGATGCTTCTGTTTGATAGTATTTTATTTAATCTTAAATCTAATCCACTTCTAGATTGTTGAACAATTTCTTTATCTTCATCTGAGTCAAAATCAGATTTAAAATTTGGCAATGTAATGGGTTTTTCTTCAACTAGAAAATTAATTTTATTTGCTATTAAATTTGAATTTCCTATTAGTGGTTT
>CACBDV010000022.1 GCA_902538085.1 uncultured Alphaproteobacteria bacterium | reverse complement strand
AAACTTATTAGTCAGGCACTAAAATTTATCAAAAGTTCTCACAATGATAAAGTTCTAGGAAATAAATTAGGTTTTAGTGCAGAATATAGAGTTACCAAGGATGTTACTCTTTGTGCCGCCACGGATGGAGTTGGAACTAAGGCTATATTGGCTGCTGAGCTTAATGATTATAAAGGAATTGGACAAGATTTGGTTGCAATGTGCTCAAATGATTTGCTTTGCAACAAGGCAAAACCGCTATTTTTTTTAGACTACTTTGCCTGCAGTTCGGTCAAGTCAAAACAATATACTGAAATATTGAGAAGTATCACAAGTGCTTGCAAAAAAATTAATTGCTCACTTATTGGGGGCGAAACTGCTGAAATGCCGTCTTTATATAAGGGTAATCATTTTGATATTGCTGGTTTTCTAATAGGAATAAAAGAGAGATATAAAACTTTAAATGTTACAAGAGGAGATCTTATATTTGGAATAAAATCAAATGGATTTCACTCAAATGGATTTTCTCTCATTAGAAAAATAATTATTAAAAATAAAATTAATATTAAAAGGGCAAAATTTAATAAACAAAAGCTTTCTAATCTTATAATGAGACCTACACGTCTTTACCATAAGTATATTAATAATTACGATTTAAAGTATATAAAGACACTATCCCACATAACTGGAGGTGGTGTCTTTTCAAATTTTAAACGTAGTATACCTAAGGGTACAAAATTTGATTTAAATATAATTAAGCTACCTAAAGAGTACGATTTTATAAAAGATAACATAAATATTTCTAACCTTGAATTAATGGAAATATTTAATTGTGGAATAGGTATGATATTTGTAATCAACAAAAAGTATTATAAGAGATTTATTAAAAGGAACTTTTTTAGTCTAATTGGTGAAATTAAATAATCATAAAAAAGTATCCTTTTTAATATCAGGGAGTGGTTCTAATCTTCTAAAAATATTAAAAAAAAATCACATTAATAAAGATTTTAAAGTCATAGCTATTATCAGTAATAATAATATCTCAACAAAAATTAAGTCTTATGTGGGTAAGTTTTATAAAGATGTTTTAGTTAAAGAATACCAAAGAACATTACAAAAAGAAAATTTCAATAACTCAGAAATTATTTTTTCAGTTGGTTATATGAAAGTTATTGAAAAGAGAATTATAAATAACTTTGATGTTATAAATTTACATCCCTCCATCCTTCCTAATTACAAAGGACTTATGACACAAAAAAGAATGCTAATAAATAATGAAAAATACTATGGTTTTACCATTCATAAGGTTTCTCCTGAATTAGACGATGGTAAGATAATCTCAAATAAAACTAGAAAAATTAAAACTAAAAATGAGTCAGAGCTTTTGAAAAAACATAAAAGTTTAGAGCATCAATTTGTATATAAACAACTAGTTAATTATTTACTAAACTAGCTCAGATCCAGAAAAAAAGAAGCTGATTTCAATTTTTGCGTTTTCCTCAGAGTCACTTCCATGAACTGAGTTTGCTTCAATAGACTCAGCATATTGTTTTCTTATGGTTCCTTCTTCAGCTTCATCTGGGTTAGTAGCACCCATAATTTTACGGTATTTACTGACAGCATTTTCTCCTTTTAATACTTGAACTTGGACAGGACCTGAGGTCATGTATTCAACTAAACTTTTAAAAAAAGGTCTATCCTTATGGACTTCATAAAAAATTTCTGCTTGATTTTTGGTCAAATATATTTTTTTTGAAGCTAAAATTTTCAAATCTGCACTTTCAATCATTTGATTAATATGACCAATCAGATTTCTTTTTACAGCATCAGGTTTAATTATCGAAAATGTTTTTTGCATATTAGCTCCTAATTTTTGAAATATTTACTTATAAAATCTGCTATCAATGTCAAGCCGAAACCTGTAGAGCCTTTATTGTTCATAATATCTCCAGCATTTTTCCATGTAGTCCCAGCAATATCAAGATGTGCCCATTTAGTGTTTTCAGGAACAAATCTTTGTAGAAATTGAGCTGCTGTTACAGATCCCCCATATCTGCCTGCTCCAATATTTTTCAAATCAACAAATGGAGAATCTAATTCTTTATCAAAATCATCGTGTAAAGGCATTCTCCAAATTTTTTCATTAGTGTCTTGCCCGGATTGGTAAAGTGTATCTGCTAATTTGTCATCATTACAAAATAGTCCTGCATAATGTTGACCTAAAGCTACCATTATCGCTCCAGTTAAAGTTGCAAAATCAATTACTATTTTAGGATTGTATTTTTCACATCCGTAAGTAATTATATCTGCAAGTACAAGTCTACCCTCAGCATCTGTATTCAAAACCTCAACGTTGATACCTTTGTAAGACTTTATAATGTCACCTGGTTTGTATGCGCTACCACTTGGCATATTTTCAACTAAACCCACAATGCCTGCATAGGAAAAATTAGTTTGAATTTCACTTAGATACTTAATTATTGATACTGTTACAGCAGAGCCTGCCATATCCCATTTCATATCCTCCATGCCTCCGCTTGGTTTAATAGAGATACCGCCACTATCAAAACATACGCCCTTTCCTACGAACAATATGTCAACATTCTTTTTTTTATTCTTTTTTGAAAACTCCATAACCATTGGTTCTCTTTTACTCCCCTGGCTAACTGCTAATAAACAATTTAAACCAATTTTTGAAATATTTGTTTTATTAAGAGTTTTAATATTTATATTTTTATTACTTATTTGTTTTAAAGTTCTTTTGACGAATGATTTTGGGTAAATTATATTACTTGGTTCTGAGACCAATTCTTTGAGGAAATTTATTGAATTTAATAAACTTGAGTAATTGTTTGAAAGATTAAAATTAGTTTTATATTTTGATATTTTGGAGTCTTTTTTATATGTTGAGAAAATATAATCTTTCTTTAAAAAACCATAAACTAAAGGTTCTAATTCTGATTTTTTATTTGCATTAATTATCAACTCAGAAATAGAATATTTAATTGAATTGTCATAAAGAAAGGATCCCAAAACAATTTTATTAAAATGATTAATTTTTATTTTTTCTGGATAAATATTTATAATATATTCAGAACCTTTTAGAATTAATGAATACTGAAAAATTTTTATTTTATTGTAACTATATGCTCTTAAATCCTTTTTTTTTGAAGGTTTATCGTTGAGATAGGCAGATAATTTAATACTTTGATTAGGTATATTTATTAAGTTAAATTGAGCTTTCATGCTTGGGGGAGTAAGATCATACATAATTTTAAATTATTTAAAATATATTTTAGTTAATATAATCATATTCATAGGATTAATATGGTTATCACAAATACTTAGAATATTAGAAATACAACACTCTGTAACCACTCAATTAATTGAAGTAGCTAAGACAACATTACTAGTATTACCAAGTTTTATTAATCCATTGATGCCCTTTTTACTACTTTTAGCTAGTTTTTTTTTAAATTATAAATTTAATACTCATAGTGAACTAATAATTTTAAAACAATACTTTAGTTTAAAAATTAATAATTTTTCGTTTGTGATAGTATTAATTGGGATCTTATCCATTTATTTTATAAATAACG
>CACBDV010000021.1 GCA_902538085.1 uncultured Alphaproteobacteria bacterium | reverse complement strand
CATCAAGTGCGAAAATTTTAAATTTGTTTTTGTTCACGATACATTATATGTAGTGTTTAATATATGAATATCAAGACCTGTTTTGGAATATCAAGCTGTAAAGGTGGTGTTGGTAAATCAACTATAGCTTGCAATATCGCTATAACTTTAGCAAACCAAGGATACAAAGTTGGCCTTTTAGACGCAGACATTTATGGACCCAGTGTTCCAACACTACTTGGCATCGGAGATAAGGAACCTAAAGTTGAAGATGGGAAGTTTTTACCCTTTGAAGTATTTGGGATAAAAACAATGTCGATAGGTTTTCTTGTCAATGAAGAACAAGCAATTGTTTGGAGAGGACCAATGTTAGCTAAGGGGCTTGATGGACTTATTAATAAGACAATTTGGGGTGATTTAGACTATTTAATTGTTGATTTCCCCCCTGGTACTGGAGATGTACAAATATCAATGTCCCAAAAACTCAAACTGGATGGAACTCTTATAATTACTACTCCACAGCTTCTATCTTTAAAAGATGTCATTAGAGGCATTAATATGTTTATCAAGGTTAATGTTCCAATACTTGGTGTAGTTGAAAATATGTCTTATTTGGAAGAACAAAATCAAAAAAAATATATTTTTGGTGAGTCTAAGACTAAGTCTCTAATACTCAAAGAAAATATAAATTTAATTGAAGAACTTCCTTTTAATTTAAATATCCCTAAAAGTTGTGATGAAGGAAAGCCCTATTGTTTTGACTATAAAGATGATTATTCTCTGAAATTTGAAAATATAACAAACGCAATTACAAAAAAATTTCAAAGTTAAGATAATTTAATATCAAACTTTAATTCTAATTCTCTAAGCTCTCTTGGTGATAGTTTATAATTAGATTTCTTAATTTTTTTATTCGCTAATTTATCTTTAACAATTTTCATAGCCTCTTTAGAGAGATGGAATGAGTCCGAACGGTAATCTTCAAAAGCTTCGTATGTTAAAGGTACCCACTTTTTTAAAATTTCAACCATTTTTTGAGCATAAATTTGTATTTCATACTGAGCATGGCTATCTGCTCGTAATCTCAAAAAATGCATAAGATTATGAAGGTCTACTTTCCAATACCATTGTGTGTAATAGTTTAATGGAAGAGTTGTTCGAGCTAGTTCTCTTGCTAATCCCTCCCCTTCCACGTATTCATCGTTATTCAAAAGCTTACCATTCAATAAATTTTGGTAGTCATCATAGAGTTGTTCGGAATTCTTTTGAATTAAATCTTGGGCTTGTTTTGCAAACTTTTTATCTAAAGTATTTGATCTCCCTTGCTTGTTTGTAGTGGATTGAGATCCAAGTTGATCCATTTCTGGAACATAAAACTCTTTGTCTAATACTGAATATCTCGCAGAGTATTCATTTACATTTGCAGTTCTGTGTCTAATCCATTGTCTAGCAACAAAAATAGGGAGCTTAATATGAAACTTAATTTCACACATCTCAAACGGAGTTGTATGCCAGTGACTTAAAAGATATCTAATAAGACCACGGTCCTCACGTAATTTTTTTGTTCCTTCACCATAGGAGACTCTAGCTGCTTGGACTATTGACTGGTCTGTTCCCATATAATCAATAACCCTTATGAAACCATGGTCTAAAATTGGGATTTGTTTATATAGTATTTTTTCTAAAGCAGAAGATGTAGCTCTTGTAGTTTTGAAATCTTTAAATTTTGGCACTTTAGTGATTTTTTTCTTCATAGGTGTTTAAAGGATTCATATATTAGACTATATTATCTTTGTTGTTTATCAACTATAGCAATAAACGCTATATGTAATAGGTGTATCGGACTCGGGGGCGGTACCCGACACCTCCACCATTAAAAATTTAATGGGGGTGATATAGGTTTGACGTGCTCTGAAGGATATAGTTTTTGCTCGTTGTAAGCGTTTCTTCGTATAGAAACTTAAAGTAATTGCTAAAAACAATCAATTAGCACTCGCTGCTTAATCTAATTAGGTAAGCGCGGCTTTGGGGCGGCCGGGCAACAGAACGCCCCTCTCTAAACTTCCTTTTAACTTTAACTATCAGTTCTTTTTAGAAACAAACAAGTTGTTTGACACAGCTATGACACATTGAGAATTATTTTTATAAAAATTTATTCAAGCCAGTAACATGCTTTTTAAATGAATTCTCAAGTTTAATTAAATTATCAACTAAAAATTCATGAACACGATCCCAAGTATCAGGGTCCTTAAAACCTCCAATATCAGATTTAAATTTTATCCTGCATGCCCTTGAGCCATCAAGTCTTTCCCACTCTAATTTGTTACCAAAATTTTTTTCAATTTCTGATTTTTGTTTTTCCAATTCATTAAATATTTTTAAATTTACCTCTTTTCCTTCATCCTTTCCCCGATCAATGTAAATTTCAACCTGTGCAGAATTATTCATCGCTGCAACATTAAAGCCTACTCCTCTAATTCCTGCACTGATGCTCATGTAGTTTCTTCCTTTTGGTGAAGTGTTATCATAAATACTACTTTTATCTTTCAGTCTTTCATAAAATAGGGACCAAAAATTATGTTTAATTTTCTCTCTTTCTGAGTCCTCCTCTTTTATTTTACCAACAGTCGTAATATTTTCATCTGGTCCTGATAATAAAAAAAATTGAGCCCCAGGTTCACTATCTTTTATTTTGAAAACTTGAATTTTTACTAAAAAGAATGAACAAGTCTTAATGTTAGCATTCAGCCACTCTATTGCTCTGTGATGCTCAGGTTTAGCATCCTCTACTATCCATATTGCCTTTTTAGTATTTTCTACATTGCTTATATAAGTCAATAATTTACCTAAATGATCATGATCAGATTTTTCAAATTGATTTTCAATTACAACTTTTCCTTGATCATCCTCGGCCACAATATCAACTTTAAAGGTATCTAATTTTTTCTCACTCTCAGGGTCTTGAATATTTAAACCTAGGTCCTCATTAAGTAAGGCTATATTCTGAACTAACCATGGTGTAAATTCTTTGTCCTCAGTTTTCCAAATGTCTCTAATTTTTTGTTTAGTTAATCTTGAAACCATAAATATTATTTAAACAGATTTATAAAGTATTTTAAATTCAATATTATTATGACACATTATTGACACACTTAAGTGTATTTTTTTATAATTTGTAAATATATTAATGTTGATATTACTGAATATTTCAGTTTAGATTATCTATTGCGGGCAACAGAACGCCCCTAAGAAAAAATTAATACTTTATTTTTCAATAATTATTTTTTCAAAACTAAAACAAAAAATTTTAAGAAAGAATAAAATAAAATTCCATAATAAAGCTGATGTAAATAACAATAATGCCTAGCTGGTTTTCAAAAAGATTAATTATAAAAAAAAATTTTAATCATATTAAAAATAAAATAGGTTTATGATTATTTTTTAATACAAAGTAATTCTATCCTTTGACCTCTTTTTGTTTTTGTATAGTAAAAAATATCATAATACTTTGCCACTAAAGATTTGAAATTAAATAATGTTTTAAAAAAATAAATTTGATCAAAAAATATTGGTCTTTCTAATTCTAAACATATTTGATTAGGATAAATATTTTTTTTAAAACAATTAAAAATTACCTTATCGGCAACGCCCTCTACATCAAGCTTTAATATGTCTATTTGTTTCATCTTGTTTCTTTTCATCACTGTAATTATATCAAGAAAATTTATTTTAATTGAATCTTTGCTTTGTATAATGTTTCCTACAGAATAATTTATGTCATCTTTGAAATATGGTATGAATATTCTTCCTATTTTTTTTTTATCAGTAAGTGCAGCCTTATAAAATTTATATTTTTTTAAATTTTTTTTTAACGTTTTTTGTGCTACTTCTGTTGGATCAATACAAATTAAGTTAGTGATCTTAAAATTTTCTTCAAGGTACTTTTCAAAAATTGTGTTATCTCC
>CACBDV010000020.1 GCA_902538085.1 uncultured Alphaproteobacteria bacterium | reverse complement strand
TCTTATTATTCCTACTTCCCTGCATTTCTAATGGATTGACTTTTAAAGACGGTGAAGAAGTGGATAATTCTCAGTCTAATAAAACATCTCAAAATTCAACTAATATAGAAACCTTAAAAAGTGAAAATAAATCATTCAAGCCATTTGAATGTAGTAAATTAGATACTGAACACTTAAGAATAAATAATCTTAATAATTGCCTAATTGTTCAAGAACTTTCTAATAAATACGAGGTGAAATCACAGGATTTTGATACCAACACCTGGAACAGTCCACTTCTTTTAAGATATATTGATATTAATGGCGAAGTAAAAATTTTAGCTCATACTTGGAATAATGTAGTTGAGTGGGGGCAAAGCTCAAACAAACAACCATTTTCACATTTAGTAATTATAGATATCCCGAACCTAAGCATGATTTTCGAAAAAAAAATAAATCAGATAGACTCTTACCACTATACTCTTCCATTAACAGCACGGAGAGTTGACACAATTGATACAGATAATGATGGTAACAAAGAAATAATTTATTTATCTAACAAAGAAGATGGCAGAAATAGAAATAGTAGCTGGAAAGACGTTAACTACATATTTGACTTAAATGACAATAGCTTAAGTAAATTTGGGTCTTCCCATTTTTCTCATGACTTAATGTACACTGACTTTAATAATGACGGATTTCTTGAAGTGATTGATTATTTCTACGATCCAGGTGGGCAGATTGAGATTTGTGATTTAAAAAATAGTAAATGCACAAAAGCTAAAAATTCAAATCAATTTATCGAAATTGGCTTTAATCATATTTTGCCATCAAAAGATGGGGCAATTATTTTTGGTGGATGTCCAAATTTAGGTGATACATCATTTTGTTGGTCAAAAATCAATTACAAAAATAATAAAATTATTTTTCAAAAACTTGATAGTTATGAACTAAAGCCTAAGCCTCAGGATGAGGCTCAGTTCTTAATATGGACAGGGGATGTTACTAAAAAGCCTGGTTACTGGGTTAAGGGTTCAGATAAAAAAGAATTTAAACAGGCAGATAGAGCATGGATGTCTACCACAATAGATTTTAATGATGATGGTTTTATGGATAGTATTGGTATTGAAAAAGAGGTTGTCTGTAAAAGAAAAGACTCGACTAAGCCTTTTAACCGAAGTGGTGGTGATTGCAAAGAGGAAGCATTCTTATATATTTTTGAGAATAATGATAATAGTAATTTCGAGAAACATCAAATTATTCCAACAACAATTAACGATGCATTTAGAATAGAGAAAGCTGATATTAACAAAGATGGAACGGTTGATTTGTATGGATTTAGAGAAGGTTATTTTAATCCATGGAGTGTTTGTAGTAGACCACAATTAAATTCAATTTACTTAAATAAAAATAATGAGTATTTTGTTCATGCTTCAAGTAAATTAATTGAAGAAAATTTTGGTCTTTATGGTTGCGAAAGGGCTTCCAGTTTTTTTGAGAAAGACGGACAATATTACCGTTTATTTTTGACAACCCCTAATGAAAAGGCTGATGTCGCTTATATTGGCATAGAAAATTATACAGGTAAATTTTTATCTAATAAAACAGAAATCATAAATATTAAACGGGAAGATACTAACAATAAAGTAAATGATGAAAAACTTATTTCTGAGGAATTTTTATCAATAGTTAGTATTTTAAATAATGTTAATCCATTAAATAAAACAGGGGTTAATTCATTTAAACCCATGTTAAAGCCAGTTTATTTTGACTCACTTGGTATTAATTTAACAGGGGCGAAGCTAATTACTTTTGAGAAAGATTATTTAATGTATGAAGGATTATTCAATTATAAAGAGATTGAATTTTCCATAACACTTTGTGCACAATACTGGGAAGAACATAAGTTTCTTGGTAATCTTGTTGGTTTTAATTATGCGAATGGTTTTGGTAATATCGAAAAGTTAAAAAAATATGGAATAGGTTGGTGTGGAAATACGATTGGCTTTGTCGGACATTGGGATGGAGATGAAACAATAAAAAATGAAACTGAATTATTCCCTTTTTTAAAGGAAATGGAAAAAAACTGGCCTAAAATATTAAGGAATTTCTCGATATTAGACGATAATCAAAATAAAATCGTAAAAAGTTGGAAATAAAATTACTGATTCATACTGCTAAAAAACTCTTCATTAGTTTTACAGTCTTTCATCTTATCTAAAAGGAATTCCATAGCATCTACAGTGCCCATGGATGATAGAATTTTCCTTAAAATAAAGACTTTTTGGAGATCTCCAGCATCTAAGAGTAGATCTTCTTTTCTGGTGCCTGACTTTTGAACGTCAATAGCAGGATATGTTCTTTTATCAGATAATTTTCTGTCGAGAACAATTTCTGAATTACCAGTTCCCTTAAATTCTTCAAAAATTACTTCGTCCATTCTACTACCTGTTTCTATTAGTGCAGTGGCAATAATGGTTAATGAACCACCTTCTTCTATATTTCTAGCTGCACCAAAAAATCTTTTTGGTCTTTGAAGTGCATTAGCATCCACACCACCTGTTAAGACTTTACCACTTGATGGCACAACAGTGTTATATGCTCTACCTAATCTAGTAATAGAGTCTAAAAGAATTACAACATCATATTTATTCTCAGCTAGTCTTTTGGCTTTTTCAATAACCATTTCAGCAACTTGAACGTGTCTTGCAGCTGGCTCATCAAAAGTTGAACTAATTACTTCACCTTTAACAGATCGTTGCATATCTGTAACTTCCTCTGGTCTTTCGTCTATTAATAGAACCATTAGATAGACTTCAGGAAAATTTTCTGCAATTGATTTTGCAATTTTTTGTAAAATTACTGTTTTACCTGACCTTGGAGGTGCAACAATTAAAGATCTTTGACCAGCACCAACTGGTGCAATAATGTCTATGATTCTGGATGATAAATCTGTGTCTGGTTTTTCTGTCTCTAAATTAAATTTTTTCTCTGGATAAAGAGGAGTTAAATTATCGAAATTTGTTTTAAATTTATTATTTTTAGCTATTTCTATAAAATTTACTTTATTGGTTTCCACTAATGCAAAATATCTTTCACCGTCTTTAGGAGGTCGGATAGGTCCCTCAAGTGTATCACCTTTTCTAAGACCATATTTCTTTATTTGATTTGGACTGACATATATATCATCTGGTCCAGGAAGATAATTAGAGTTTGCTGATCTCAAAAATCCAAAACCATCTTGCATTGTTTCTAAAACACCTTCGCCTATTATTTCTTCATTTTTTTCTGCGAATTTCTTCAAAACAGAAAAATATATGTCTTGCTTCTTTAAACCAGAGGCATTTTCTATCCCTAAAGACTCAGCATAGTCTAATAGTTCTTGAGGTTTTTTATCTTTTAGTTCGTTTAGATGCATATTGGAAATTACCTAGATAGTCAGATATATTGACTAGGTATATAACAAAAAATAAAGAGAAAATATATATATTTATATATAGGTATGTTGTTGTATGTCGAATGACGGGGATTAACAACTTCTTATTTAAAAAAACCTTTATTTAAGTACTTTTTTAGTTATTTAATAACAAATGTTGATAACTTAATATTTATAAATTAATGGTAATTTCTTTGTTTAAAACTAACAAATTTTATGAATAAGCCACTTAATCCACAATTAACTAAACAGGTTATTATTGGCACAAAAAGCCAATCTAGGAGAAAAATTTTTAAATTAATGAACCTAAAATTTCAGTACAGATCGCCCAACATAAATGAAAAAAAGGTAAAAGATTTAAATAATGATAAGTATGATGCATTAAAAATTGCAAAAGCTAAAGCTGAATATCTTTCTAAAAAATATAGTAATAAAATTATTGTAACTTTTGATACAACAATCTTATTTAAGAAAAAAACTATTTATAAATGTGCCAGTCCCGTGTGCTGTAAAAGAACCCTTAAAGCATTTAATGATAAATCTCACGATCTTTACACAGCCATGATTTTTATGATAAATAACAATCTAATAAAAAGCACTCTGACGAATACAAAAATAACTTTTAAAAATACTAGAGTTAAAGATATCAATAATTACGTTGATAAGAATTTTAAACAAGTATCGAAGGCCGTAGGTTGTTATAACATAGAAGGAAAAGGAAATTTTTTCTTTAAAGACATATACGGCAGTTATTTCAATATTATTGGAATGGATGTTATTAATTTTTTAAAGACACTAAGAAATATCTAAATGAATAAAAAAAAAATAGGCATTGTAGCAAAAAAATTAAACCATTCATTATCCCCATTCATTCATAATCATTGGGCAAAAAAAAATAATAATAAATTTATTTATAGAAAATACGAGGTACAGGAA
>CACBDV010000019.1 GCA_902538085.1 uncultured Alphaproteobacteria bacterium | reverse complement strand
AAAATATAAGAAAAATATTGAGGTAACATTAGTTTCTGGTCCTTTACCAATGCCTATTTATGATGATTATTCTATGATTTCTAGAAGGATTAATCTTACTAAACAAAAATATAATCTACATTGGTTAAAACTCTATAAAGAACTTTCACCACTTAAATTCGATGAAATAGTAGATTTTAGATCCTCGATCATTGGTTATTTTTTGAGAGTAAAAAAAAGAAATATATTCAAAATGAAAAAGGGTAAAAATATTTATGAACAAATCCATCACAGATTTGATACTGATCTAAAAAAAGATTTTAAAATATTGATCGATAGAGTTCGTAATATTTTTCCAAATTCAAATTATGTGTGTTTAGCACCATTTACAAATTGGCCACCAAAAGAATGGCCTTCAGAACAATTTGTTAAAATAGCAAAATATCTAATTGAAAAAGGCATTGATAAAATATTTATTTTAGGATCAGAAAATGAAAGTTCAAAATTTCATCACTTTGAGTCAGAACTAGGCGATAAAGTAATTAATAGATGTGGTAAGCAACATATTCTCAACGATTATGGTTTACTTCAAAAATCAAGGTTATTTATTGGAAATGACTCATCCATGATGCATATGGCTTCATTGAGTAAAACTCCAACAATTGGCCTTTTTGGTCCCACAAATGATAATATTTATTTTCCTAAAATTTTTGATCATTGTCATCTTGTTAGGTCATCAGAGTCATATGAAAGCCTTGTTAGTAAAACTCAAAACTATACTTTAAATAATTGTTTAATGAATGATGTGTCTTATAATCAGGTAATTGATAAAATAGATAATATTTTAAATGCTCAAAATTTTTAAGCCTTGCGATTTTCATGTACATCTAAGAGAGGGCCAACTTTTAAAATACGTATTAAAAGAAAATAATAAAAATTTTCAAAAAATTTTAGTTATGCCTAATTTAATAAAGCCAATTACTAATAAAAATATTTTATCAAGGTATAGATCCTTCGTTTTAAATAATAATAACAATACTGAAATTCTTTTTACAATCTATTTAAACCAAGACTGCTCTATTATTGATTTAAAAAATATGGTTAATGAAAAATTATTTTTTGCAGCTAAATTATATCCTCTTCATGCCACTACTAATTCTTCATCAGGAGTAAAAGACATCAAAAAAATGTCTAAATATTTCGAATTTTTAGAAAATAATAAAATACCGTTATGCTTGCATGGTGAACACATTCATGAAAATGATGATCCTTATGAGCGTGAAAAAAGATTTCTTGATTTTGAGTTATCTTGGTTAGTAAAAAATTTTAAAAGTTTAAAGATAACTTTAGAACATATAACAACTAAAGATTCTGTAGATTTTGTAAAATCGCACAAAAACATTGCAGCTACTATAACAACACATCATTTACTTGAAAATACAAACACTTTTCTCGGAAATTTTTTAAGACCAGAAATATTTTGTAAACCTGTAATTAAAAGTGTAAATCACCAAAAATCATTATTAAATGCCGCTCTTTCTGGCAATTCAAAATTTTTCTTTGGTTCTGACTCAGCTCCGCATCTTAAAAATCGCAAATTTAATGAGTTTTGTTGTGCTGGTGTATATTCCACAAAATATTCTGTCTCAAATATATTGGAGCTCTTTTACACCTCAAAAAAGTCAAATAATTTAAATAAATTTTTGACAATTAATGGATGTAAACATTATAACCTTAAGTTTGATAACACTCTAATTTCATATTCTAGAAAAAAAGATTTCACATTTAAAAAATACTCTAAATTCAAAAACGATAGTTTAATTAACTATAATCACTTTAAAAATTACTGGTCTAAAAACTAGATTAGAACTTTTGTAAAATGGCCCATTTTTCTGCCAGTTTTGGACTCTTTTTTGTGATAATCATGAAAATATTCATTTTCTTTGAGTGATTTCTCACGATAGTTATAAATATCGTCCCCAAGAATATTTATCATTTCAGATTTAGATTTTAAGGAGGGTTCTACCTTTTCAAGATCACATACAGATCTGATATGAGATTCAAATTGACTAACATTGTATGATTCAATAGTTAAATGCCCTGAGTTGTGAACTCTAGGAGCTATTTCATTTAATAATAATTTTTTTTCTTCAGTTATAAAAAATTCTAAACAAAAGGTTCCAACGTAGCTTATTTTTTCTGCAAAGTTATATGCATGTTTTGTTGCTTCTTTAATAATCGAAGTATCTGAGTTAGCTGGTGAAAATGATTTGAAAAGAATTTGATTTTTATGAATATTTTCAATTGGTTGATAGGTAAATATTGTACCATCTTTATACCTGACAGCAATGATAGAAATCTCTTGTTGTAAATTAATTTTCTTTTCCAAAATATACTCATTATTTGGTATGTCAGATATGTCTTTATTACTATTAATTATTATTTGGCCTTTACAATCATATCCAAGTTTGCGAGTCTTTAATATTGCAGGAAAAAATTTAGGATCAACTGATTTTAAATCTGATGTATTGTTAATTTCCATATAGGGAACAGTAGGGATATTAATCTTATTTACGTAATTTTTTTCAGTTAATCGATCTTGAATAATTTTATTAATTTCAGAACTAGGCGAAATTTTAATCTTTTGTTCAATATATGATAAAGTTTTAAAAGGGATATTTTCAAACTCATAAGTCACAAAATCACATTTTTTAATAAAATTATCTATTTCGTGAAAATCATCATACTTTTTTATTAAGAAGTGAGTTGCATATTCAATTGCTGGGGAGTCATCAGTATCAGAGTATATAAAAGTTTGAATATTTAATTTATTAGCCACTTGGCATAACATCATACCTAGTTGACCTCCACCTAATATACCGATGATCATTATCTAGGTGTCTTTTTAACTTTTTTTGTTTGAGCCAGTCTCCATTTTACTAAACTTCTTTCAATATTGGGGTCATAATTACTAATAATCGAAGCTGCATATAAAGCAGCATTTTTGGCTCCATTATCACCAATAGCAACAGTTCCAACTGGAATGCCAAAAGGCATCTGAGCTATTGAAAGTAAACTATCTAATCCTTTTAGTGTTTTTGACTCAATTGGTACCCCAATTACTGGAATATGAGTTATAGCTGCTATCATGCCTGGTAAATGAGCAGACCCACCAGCTCCAGCAATAATTATCTTAATACCTCTGTCATAAGCTTGTTCAGCATACTCATAGAGTCTTTTGGGAGTTCTGTGAGCTGAAACTATTTTTTTTTCATGGACAATCTTTAATTCTTTAAGAATTTTACCCGTATGCCTAAGTGTGGACCAATCGCTTTGGCTTCCCATTACTATTGAGATTTTAGGGATAGATATTTTCATTTTTTTGAAAACTTTTTTTCAGTGATTTTGAAGTAAAGTTTATAAGGCAATACTTTACCAAATTTCATTATAGAATTAAAAGGAAAAGGGAAGGATATTTCAAAACCTTTTTTATATATTTTACTATAAATAATCCTAGCTGAATCTTTAGGTGACATTAAATATGGCATTTTAAATGAATTTACTTTTGTAGCTGGAGTTTCTACAAATCCTGGACAGATAAGTTTTACATTGAGATTATCATGCATTTCAGATTTTATAGCCTCGGCTAGATTAATTAAAGCCGCTTTTGAGGGTCCATATAAAATAGACTTTGGGAGACCCTTATATCCAGCTGTGGAGGACATTATTGCCAAGGTATAATTTGAATTTAGCTCGAAATTTTTTTTTATTAGCTCTATTGATAAATAAATACTTAAAACATTGGTATCAAAAGTTGCCTTTGCATTTTCAAAGTTAAAATCATTTAGACTATCGGGGATATAAATACCTGCATTTAAAATAAATGTACTAATTTTCGCATTTTTTTTAAATACCTCATCTATAATTAGCTTACTTGAGTCAAAATTTGATAAATCTGTTTTTACAAACTCAAATTTTGGATTATCAATTGTTTCATTTGGTATTTTGGTATCATCTCTTGCTAAGCCTATCACATTCCAGCCCTGTCTGAGATACTCTTCACATAGTGCGTAGCCAATCCCACTACTAGCACCTGTTATAAAAACTACTCTATCTTGTGTATTCTTTGATGAATTTTTTTGCATTAGATATATGAGTACTAATTTTAGACTTGTCCATTTTATTTACAGTATAGTACATCATAGAGAGTCTCTGATTAGTTTTAAAATAATTTTTATTTTTATATATAAAATTCCAGTATAAACCATCTAATGTTTGTGTCCAATCCCCACGACTATAATTACTCATCTTTAGTAAGTAATTTGAACCGCATAAATATGGTTTTGTTGCAAAAATTCCTCCATCGCTAAACATCCCCATTCCATAGACATTAGGTGTCATAACCCAATCAGATGAGTCAATGAATGTCTCCATAAACCATTTATAAACTTCAGATGGCTTTAATCCAGCTAAGTTCATTATATTACTAATTATCATCAATCTTGGGATATGGTGAACATATCCACTTTTTTTTAAATTCAATATCATGTCATTTAAAATAGGAATGTTTGTTGTACCCTCATACCAATGTTTTGTTAATTTTCTGTCATTTCCAAAAAAGTTACCTTTATTAAAATCTTTATAATAGTTAATATTTAAGTATCTCATAAATTCTCTCCAACCAAAGACTTGTCTAATAAACCCCTCGTAATTATTGATGCCAACTTTAGTATATGAAAAAGAGCTCAATTTATTGAGCACTTGTTCTGGTGTTATTAAACCTATATTTAATGGTGCACTAATTAAGCTATGATTAATGTATGGATCACTGGTGCTCACAAAATCTTCGTAATGTCCAAAGTTTTCAAGTTTGCTGCTAATAAAATTATCAAGAACTTTAGATGAGTCTTTAAAATTCATTGGAAATATTATTTTCTTTTCCAAATTTCCAAAGTGTTTTGAAAAATATTTATCTATTAATTTTTTTATTTCCTCAAAATATTTTGACTCAAATGTATAAG
>CACBDV010000018.1 GCA_902538085.1 uncultured Alphaproteobacteria bacterium | reverse complement strand
CACCAATTATCATAATCTTTATCCCGAAAATCAATGTTATTGGACTCTATAAATAAGTTAATTTCTTTAAGTGTTAGAGTAATATCAGTATTAGTATGAAAATTGACTTTAACGTTTTTATTAATTGAACTTTGATCAATATCTATATGGAATTTTATAGAGTCCGGAGAAAAACCATCTAATCTGCCTGTAACACGGTCATCAAATCTTGCTCCAACATTAATCATCAAATCACATTTGTTCATAGCCAAATTAGCTTCGTAATTTCCATGCATACCTAACATCCCAAGTGAACTTTTATCTTCACCTGGAAAGCATCCCAATCCATGAAGAGTTGTTGTAATTGGAATATTTGTTTTTTTTACAAGCTTAATAAGCTCTTGGCTAGCTAAATGGCCTGAGTTTAAACAACCACCACCAACATAAAATATAGGTCTCTCGGATTTTTTAATATGATTTACTAGTTCTTTGACAAAATTTTTATCTACGTTTTTGGAACCAGCTTTAATTCTGTGCTTTCTAAAACTAATATCTTTCTTTGATATATATTTTGACTTTGCAAACTGAACATCTTTAGGAATATCAATTAAAACAGGTCCTGGTCTACCAGAGCTAGCAATTTTAAATGCCTCATGGATAGTCTCAGAGAGTTTACTTACGTCCTTCACTAAATAATTGTGCTTGGTGCAAGGTCTAGTAATTCCAGTTGTATCACATTCCTGAAATGCATCAGTTCCAATTAAATGTGATGGGACTTGTCCACTTATACAGACAATTGGAATACTATCCATCAATGCATCAGTTAATCCGGTAACGACATTGGTCACACCAGGACCAGATGTAACTAACAACACACCCACTTTCCCACTTGATCTAGCATAGCCCTCTGCTGCATGAACTGCACCAGCCTCTTGCCTTACTAAAACATGTTTTAAAAAGTTTTGACCAAATATTGCATCATAAATTGGAAGAACAGCTCCGCCTGGATAACCAAAAATTGTATCAACCTCTTGGTCTTTAAGGGCTTTGAGTAAAATATCTGCTCCCGTGAATTCGTTATCATTGCTCATTTAGGTATATACTTATATTTTCAATTGAATCTTTAGGGAAGCTTTTTTTATAGTTTATTCTCAAATTAAGTTGGCTAAATTTTTGGTTATTCCACCATGTAAACTGTCTTTTAATATACCTCTTAGTATTTTTAATTCCTAAATAAATAGCCTCATCTAAACTTAATTTATTTCTAACACAAGATAACAACTCTGGCAGACCATGTGCTTTGAGGAGAGTTTTTGATATTTTTTTATTTTCATAAAGTGATTTGACCTCCTCTAAAGCGCCATTTTTGATCATTTGGTGAAATCTTAATTCTGCTTTTTCATAAAGATCTTTCTTGGGTTTTGTAACTTGGATAACAAGTGAATTAGGAGTAATTGGTACTTTACTACCATAATTATTTTCCAATATATCATTATACTCTAAGCAAAAAGCTAAACGGCTTAATAATCTTTGTTTATCTTTTGGGAAAATTGTTTTTTTATAATATTTTTCTAGAATATTCAGACAATGATCTGGGCCTTTCTCCAAAAATAAATCTTCTGCTTGTTTTTTAAATTTGTGGCTTATTGAGGGCATCACTGATAATCCCTCTATTAGTGATTGAATATAAAATCCAGTACCACCAACAAACACAGGTATTTTATTTCTATTTTGAATATTTTTGATTACTTGTTTAACTTCATCTTTCCAATGATTGACTGAGTATTCTTTATTATTTACATGTCCGTAAAGATGATGAGGGACTATCTTTAATTCTTGCTCTGTAGGTCTATTTGATAAAATCTTTAGTTGTTTATATACTTGTATGCTGTCAGCATTAATAACTTCTATGTCAATTAATTTTGATAATTCATAAGTGTAATCGTTTTTACCTGAACAAGTGGGTCCTACAACAAAAAGAAATTTATTCAATAACGAATGGGTTTATTAACCAAAATTCATTTCCGTCTCTAATAACTCTCAATAATAATTTATCTCGACTCATCTTAATACTATTAGATATGATCATTTCAAAAGAACTAATATCTGTAATTTTTTCACTGGATACTTGGATAATAACATCATTCTTTAAAAGATTTTCGTTTTTATCACCTACTTCTGTGACTAAAATACCCTTAGTTTTTGAGTCTAATCCTAAAGAATTTATAGCTTCAATTGTCAACTCAAGAACAGTAATATCTAACTTTTCTAAATAAACTCCATCAATTTTTGCAAGTTTGCGGCCCTCTTCTAATTCACCTACCTTTACCTGAATATCTATAATTTCTCCGTTTCTCCAAACTTTAACAATTACTTCACTATCTATTGGAGTTTCTGCAACAACTTTAGGTAAATCTTTAAATGATGTGATTTTTTGATTATTAAACTCAATTATTATATCTCCAGCTTGAATGTTTGATAATGCAGCAGGGCTATTTGGCTCAACAGAAGCAACAAATGCCCCCTCGGTTGAGTCATAGCCTAGACTCTCGGAAAATTCTTCAGTTAAATCTTGAATTTGAACGCCAAGTCTTCCTCTTTTTGCCTGACCAAATGAGATTATTTGTTCAACAATTAATTTTGCTGTTTGCGAGGGAATAGAAAAACCTAGGCCAACACTTCCACCTGTTTGGGAGATAATCATTGAATTAATTCCAATTACCTCTCCATCTAAATTAAATAAAGGTCCACCGGAGTTTCCTCTATTGATTGGTGCATCAGTTTGTATAAAATCAACGTAAGGGCCTCCGCCTATGTCTCTGTTTATAGAAGATATTATTCCTGAAGTTACAGTTCCACCTAAACCTAAAGGGTTACCGATAGCTAATACAATATCTCCGACTCTTGATAAATCTGAATCGCCCCAGTTAACACTTTGTACATCAACAGATGAGGGGTCAATTTTTAAAACAGCTATGTCAGTTTTAGGGTCAGTTCCAACAAGTTCTGCAGGAACTTCATCGATTCCATTATTAAAAATTACAGTTATTTGATCTGCTCCGCTTATTACGTGATTATTTGTAACTACATAACCCTCATCACTAATAATAAATCCTGACCCAAGACCAGTTAAATTTTCTCGTTTTGGCATTTGATTTCCAAAAAAATCATCAAACATATCATTAAACGGGTGGCCTTCTGGAAATTCAGGTAATTGCCTTGTTTGCCTTTCTACGGTTTGACTAGTAGCAATACTTACAACAGAGGGTAGAAGCTCATCAACTAAATCTGCATAACCTCTCTCAAATTGTGCAGAAGCACTTTGAATTATAAAAAATATACTGAAAAGAGATAGAACTAAGGGTCTCTTCATTTCGGGGTTTTTATTTAGTTGGCACCCTCAGAGTTTTCAAAGTACTCGAAGAAATCACTATCAGGAGAAATAACCATGGTAGTTGTTCCATCTTTAAAAGTGTCTGCGTATGCTTCCATTGATCTTATAAATTCAAAAAATTCAGGATCTTTTCCAAAAGCCTCATTTAAAATTTCATTTCTAGCAGCTTCACCTTCACCTTTTAAGATATTGGATTGTTTTTCAGCTTCTGCGATTATTTCAATTTTCTCTCTATCGGCAGTTGCTTTAACTTTTTGAGAGATCTCTTGACCCTCCGCTCTCAAAAGATTTGCTTCTCTTTCTCTTTCAGTTCTCATCCTATCGAACACATTAGATTGAACTTCTGGGGTAAGCTCCGTTCTTTTTAATCTTAAATCAACGATCTCTATACCAAAGGTATCTTGATCTTCGCGAACATTTTCAAAAATCTCAGCCATAATTTTATCTCGATCATCAGATAGCAAATCATTTAATTGATACTGGGCTATTACACCTCTTACAGATGAGTTTACTATTCTTCCCAGACGATCATTAAGTGCTAACTCTGTTCTAGTTGTTTGAAAAAACTTTAGGGGATCTTTAATCATATATCTAACTATTGAGTCAACCACAATACGCTTTTGGTCTCTTAGTATCACCTCTTCTTGAGCGGGATCTAAGTTTAACACCCTACTATCGTAGTAAACAACATTTTGTATGAATGGTAATTTAAATTTTAAGCCAGGTGATTGATGCACTGCACGAGGTTCACCAAATTGTAAAACAATTACTTGTTTTGTTTGATCGACAACAAAGAAAAAGCCTGATGCAAATAAAATAAAAAAGAAAGACAATCCCACAATTATATAGTTTCTCATTTTCATTAGTTGTTACCTGTCTGTTTGTTTTTGTTTAACTCATTTAAAGGTAAATATGGAACAACTCCGTTACCAGAATTTTGATCAATCATGATCTTACTAGATCCTGATAAGACATCTCTTAATGTCTCTAAGTAAATTCTTTTTTTAGTTGTCTCTTTAGATTGCTCATAAGTCTCCAACACCTGAAGAAATCTACTTGCTTCACCTTCAGCTTGTTTAATTAATTTATTTTTATAACCCTCTGCCTCTTGGAGGATTTTTTCAGCCTCACCTCTCGCTTCGGGCACAATTCTGTTACTATAAGCCTCTGCTTGATTAACTGTTCTCTCTTTATCCTGTCTTGCTTTTTGAACATCATCAAATGCATCTATAACCTCTCTAGGAGGGTTAACGTCTTGTAGTTGTATTGATTGAATCAGTATTCCAACTTCATATTCATCCAAGAGTTCTTGTAGTAAAGATCTTGAGTCTCTCTCAACAGATTGTCTAGAAACGGTTAGTAGTCCCTCTAGGTTTGTCTGACCGACAACTTCCCTTAGCACACTTTCTGATATAACCTTAACAGTTTCTTCTGGATCTCTTAAATTAAATAAAAATTGTCCTGCATCTTTAATTCTATAAAGTACGGTATAATCTAAATCAGATATATTTTGATCAGAAGTAAGCATCATACTTTCTTCGAGGACGTCTCTTGTTGAATTGCCATTAGATCTGAAACCAACATTAATTTTTCTTATAGCTTCGACTTTTGGTGTTAGAACTTTTCCAATCGGAGTAGGGAAAAAGTAATGAAGTCCTGGATCTGTTGTGCTTTCGTTCCATTTACCAAATAGTAGTTCGACTCCTTGTTCGTCAGGCTCAACTCTATAAA
>CACBDV010000017.1 GCA_902538085.1 uncultured Alphaproteobacteria bacterium | reverse complement strand
AATTATTCAAATGAGTTAATTGAAAGTTTATTATCATGAATAATATTAAATTAGATTTTCCAATTTTAGATAAAAAGATTAGAGACAAAGCTATTACTTATCTTGACTCTGCAGCAAGTACTCAGAAACCCAAACAAGTAATTAACTCTATTTCTGAATTTTTAGAAAATTCTTATGAAAATGTTCATAGAGGAATGAATTCACTTAGTATAGATGCTACAGATTTATATGAAAAATCTAGAGATGTAGCAAAAAATTTTATTAATTCTAATTCTACAGATGAAATAATTTTTACAAGAGGGGCTACTGACTCTATAAATATTATTGCTAATTCATTAGCTGAACATCTTAAAGAGGGCGATAATATTGTTGTGACAGAATTAGAACATCACTCAAACTATTTGCCTTGGATGAACTTATGTAAAAAATTAGGTTTAGAATTAAAAATAATTCCTATTTCGAAAGATGGCATTCTATCTGAAGACGATATCATTAATAATTGTGATGACTCCACAAAGGTTCTCTCTTTAACACACATGTCAAATGTAACTGGCCAAATACTTGATATTAAAAAGATTAAAAAATCAATTAATAAAGATACTTATGTTGCCGTTGATGGTTGTCAATCAATAGCACACTTAAAAATAGACGTAAAAGATTTAGATTGTGATTTTTACTCTTTTTCATCTCATAAACTTTATGGTCCATCTGGTATTGGAATTATGTATGGTAAAGAAGATATTTTAAATAAATTAAATCCTCCAACACTTGGAGGAGGGATGATCAATGAAGTTTCATCTAATGATTTTTCCTATGCTATGTTACCTAATAAATTTGAACCGGGTACGCCTTCAATTGAGGCAGCAATTGGCTTTAAAACTGCTATGGAATATTTGAATAATAATAATTACCAAGACTATTTTCTGAATGAAAAAAAACTCAGATCTACATTAATTAAAGCTTTACGTGAATTCAAAGAAGTAGATATATATGGCTCTAATGAAGATGGAAATGCTACATCCATTGTTTCTTTTAATGTTAAAAACCAAAATTTTAATGATATTGCCACTTTTCTTGACCAGTATGGAATTATGATTAGAGGAGGTCACCATTGTTGCCAACCATTTATGAAAAAGTTAGGTATCCCTGGTTCTTGCAGAGTCTCTTTTGGTATTTATAACGATCTTAATGATATTGATCATTTTATAGACTCTTTGAAAAAAACTCTAAAACTTCTTCAATAGGCTATGGATAATAAAACACTCTCTGACTTTATGCCAAAAGTAAGTTCTGAAGGTGAGATTACTTACGGAGAAAAATCGTCATCACAGTCAGTGACATTAACAAATGATCATATAATCAAAGTTCTCACAGATATAAAAGATCCTGAAATGGATATGAATATTTATGATCTTGGTTTAATTTACGACATATCAATAGATAATTTTAACAATATTAAAATTATCATGACACTGACAACAGTTAACTGTCCAGTTGCTGATAGTTTTCCATTAGAGGTTGCTAAAAAAGTTCATGAACTAAATGATGTAGGACAAGTCAGTATAAAACTAACCTTTCAACCACCATGGAATAAAGATATGATGAGTGAAAATGCTAAGTTAGCTTTAGGTTTTTAGTATGACCAGTCCTTTATTTTCATTATCCAAAACTGCTGAAGAACAAATTTCTAAATTATTAGTTAATAATAGTAATGCTATTGGTTTAAAGATTGGCTTAAGCACTAAAGGTTGTGCGGGATTGAGTTATACAATGGAGTATGTGAGTAATGATAACATACAAGGTTGTGAGCTAGTCAATGATTACAAGTTTCCTCTATATATTGAGGACAAAGCAGTTATGTATGTAATAGGCACAGAAATGGACTTTATTAAAGAAGAATTTGGAGAAAGGTTTATTTTTAAAAATCCTAATCAGACTAGTGAATGCGGTTGTGGTGAGAGTTTTCACGTTTAGATTTTAGTTATATTGATGGCAATCTTATTGGGTATTCTCTCAGCTTTTAGTTTTGGTGTTGGAGATTTTTTAGCTAGATTTTCATCAAAGGAAGTTGGATTTAAAAATTCACTTTTTTGGATGCTGGTTGTTGGCTCAATATTTTATTTAATTTTATTCTATTTTTTTGGAAGTGGTCTTTCTCCAAACGCGATTGGTTTGAGTAATAGTTTCCTATCAGGAATTTTAATAATGTTTGGACTTCTTTGTTTATACAGAGGTCTTCAAATGGGACCAGTATCAATTGTAGCCTCGATAACAGCGACCAACCCCTTTTTTGTTTTTGTCATAAGATTTTTTTTAGGAAGTGAACCCACACTGACTCAGTGGATTGCCACTCTTGTTGTAATATCCGGCGCAATATTTGTATCCATAAGCGCTGATAGTTTTAAAGAAAGCCTAGGTTTATCAAAAAAACAGATAAAAGAGTCTCTAATTGTGTCATTTATGGCAAGTGGTATGCTGGCTTTGGGTCTTATTTTTTCTCAAGAGGCCTCTAATTCTTTAAATCCAATTGAGGCTGTTATATATGTAAGATTTTTTAGCTTATTGGGTATTGCTTCCTTATTATTTTTTATGAAGTCTAAAATAACACTGACAAAAAAAGCAGTTCCTATTTTATTTTTTCAAGGAATATTAGAAACTACAGGTTATTTTTGTTTGGTCTCTGCATATGCTTTTGACAAAGTGAGTATTGCAGTAGTAATTTCTTCAGGTTTTGGTTTAGTAACGGTTTTATTGGCTAGACTAGTTTTAAAAGAAAAAATATCTAAAATTCAAACTTTAGGCATCTCTTTAACTTTCATTGGTGTTGTTGGTCTTACTATCTAATTAAATTTTGAAGCCTGTTTTTATCAAAACGATATGAATTCATCGCGATAGCTAAGCAAATAATAATTCCTCCTATAATTGTATTTATATCTGGTGTTTCATTGATACCCAGAATAGGTAGCCACGCCCAAAAAATTCCTCCAACTACTTCTAATAAAGATAGCATTGTTAGTTCTCCCGAAAGTAATTGTTTTGAACCAATACTAAAAAGGATAAGCCCAGTTGCTACGATCAAACCATGAGTCATACTCAAAAGAATATTTCTGAAGGGTAAATAGATTTCTTGATCATTAAAAATCATTAAGAAGGCGGAAATAGCTGCGCAAAAAATTCCTGCATAAATTAAAATATAAAATTTTTTAAAGTTACTTTTGCTTCTCAAAGCAACAGTGAATGCTGCAAAGCCAAGACTTGATATAAAGCCCATAATTAATCCATACAACGATCCACTAAAGGCACTTGCATATATCATTATCAAAGCACCAATAAATGCAATAATCATAGTTATAAAATTTTGTTTTGAGATTTTCTCATTAATAAACACTAGGGCAATTAATGATGCTAAAAAAGGCATTAACGCCAACATAAATAGAGTAACTGCGGCAGTTGTATTGCTTATTGAATAAATAAAACCAACCATCGCTGTTGTTAAACTAAGACCACCAATCACAGAAACTTTATCTATTTTGATTACATTCATAAAAAAGTCTTTTTGCTCATTTAGCATAAGATATGTGGCGATGATAATTGCAACTGTTAGCCCTCTAATAACAAGGTAGGGGAGTTGATAGATTTGAGGGTCTATCATATTTTTGACCACAAGTGGTCCAAAACTCCATATTAATCCACTTAAAACTACTATAATTACTGCCTTGATGTGGTCGCTCATTTTAAGAAATTAACTTATTTTATAAATTAACTTTTTAATAGTTAATTACTGATAAAGAAATCTGAGAGAGTTTTAATATCATCAAAAGAAGTATTCTTACCCTCATTACTTCTTAGAGTAAATGAGTCTGACTCAATCTCTTTCTCACCCATTACAAGAGAATAGGGTATCTTTTTAGAAACAGAATTTCTTATTTTATAACCCAATTTGTTATCAGATCCATCAACAATTACTCTTACACCCAGTTTTTGAAGCTCCCCTTTAATTCGGTTACTATGATCAATAAATTTTTCGGACACAGGGAGAATTGCAAGTTGTATAGGCGTAACAAATAAGGGAAGCCAGCCATTAGTGTTTTCAAGAATAATTGCTATAAACCTTTCTAGAGATCCGACGACTGCTCGGTGTATCATTATTGGAACTTGATTTTTGTCATCTTTGTCTTTGTATTTTGCACCCAATCTATCAGGGAGATTGAAGTCAATTTGTATCGTTCCACATTGCCACTCTCGACCCAGTGAGTCCTCTAATGTAAATTCTATTTTTGGGCCATAGAATGCCCCTTCACCCTCTAAAATATTAAATTCTTTGTTGTTGTCTTTTAAAACTTTTTTTAACTGGTTTTCTGCATTATCCCAGTTTTCTTGAGTGCCAATGCTTTTTTCTGGACGAGTAGAAATATTATATTTTATTTTTTCAAATCCGAACTTTTTATACACTCTCTCAATTAAAAGGGTTGTCTCATTACAAACATCATATATTTGTTCAGCAGAACAAAATATGTGGGCATCATCTTGAGTAAAACCTCTGACCCTAAATAATCCATTTAGAGCTCCAGAGGGTTCGTATCTATGACACTTACCAAATTCCGAGTATCTAAGTGGTAAATCTTTGTAAGTTATTAGTTGAGAGTTAAATAAAACAATATGACATGGACAATTCATAGGTTTTAGTGCAAATGTCTTGTTGTCAGTTTCTGATGTGAACATATTTTCTTTAAAATTGTCCCAATGACCAGACTTTATCCAAAGCTCATTTGATACTAGCTCAGGTGTTTTTACTTCAAAATAATTAAGTTTTTGTTGCTCAGAGCGAATATATTTTTCAATATTTTGATACAAGGTTAAGCCTTTATCTTTCCAAAATACATTCCCTGCTGATAAATCAGTTAAAAGGAACAAACCCATATCGGTGCCTAATCTTCTATGATTTCTTTCTTTTGCCTCTTCTAAATTTTTTAAATAAACTCGAAGTTCTTTTTCAGAATACCAAGCGGTTGCATAAATTCTTTGAAGCATTTTGTTAGTGCTAATACCTCTCCAATAAGCCCCTGATACATTTGTTATTTTAAAGCTGGCATTATAATCTTTTGTGCTTTTATGATGAGGACCTTTACAAAGATCAGTAAAATTTGTTTGCTCATAGAGTGTTATTTCATCAGAATTATCTAAATTATTTATAAGCTCCAATTTATATTTATTATCTTTAAATATTTCTGATGCCTCTTTTTTAGTTACAGCTCTCTTTAAAAAGTTTCTTCCCTCTGAGAGAATTTCTTTCATTTTTTTTTCTATATTAGCTAAGTCATCATCTGAGAGAGTACTTTCCATATCAAAGTCATAATAAAAACCGTTCTTTATAAAAGGACCAATAGTTGGTTTAGCATTTGGGAAAAGAGTAATTACAGCTTCAGCCAAAATATGAGCCATATCATGCCGCATTATATTTAATGCATCATCAGATTTAGGTTTAATGGGAGTGCTATTTTCAACTTCAGTGTCCCAATAATTATTATTCGAGTCTTTAAATGCTATTATATCGCTCATAATTCTAATTTTTTATAAAAACAACTTTTTTTACCCGTATGGCAAGCGCCAATGCCTTCAAGCTCAACTTCATAAATCAAAGCGTCACTGTCACAATCAGTATAAATATTAATAATATTAAGTTTATTGCCAGAAGTTTCGCCTTTTAACCATAATTTTTTTTTACTTCTACTCCAAAAGTGTGCTTTTTTTGTTTTTACTGTCAATTCAATAGAATTTTTATTTGAGTAGGCCATCATAAGAATTTCATTAGTTGACTTCTCTTGAGCAATCGTAGGTATTAGCCCATCAGAATTAAAAACTAGGTGATTTATGTTGAAATTTTCCAATGTCTTGATTTTTAATGATTTTTACTTTTATTAAAGTATTTTTCAATTATTAAAAGAATTTTTTCGATGAATTACTATTTAGCACCAATGATGGGTTACACAGACTGCTATTTTAGAAGTTTAGTGGAAAACATTTATGGAAATAGTGTAACTACTTTTTCTGAAATGATAGTTGATAAAGCAATCATCCACAATGAGACCAAAACAATAACCAAGCATTTTTTAAAAAATAATAAAAGCGCCATTCAAATTGCAGGCTCAGATCCTGAAGAAATTAAAAGAACAATAAATATTTTAAATAAAGTAGATATTATTAAACATGTAAATTTTAATTTAGGGTGCCCAAGTTCTAGAGTCCAAGAAAATATGCTTGGTTTAGCTTTAACCCAAAAGTATGACTTAGTAAAAAAATGTTTATATGAATTGATCAAATATAATAATGATGTATCGGTAAAATGTAGACTTGGTTTAGGTATGAATGAGGATAAGAATTATATTTTTGATTATCTTAAATTGTTTAATGAAATAGGAATTAAAAAAGTATTTATACATTGTAGAAATGGTGTTTTGAATTTTGATACCAAAAAAAATAGAACAATTCCGAAAATTAATTACAATTTATTTTTAGAGTGTTGTGATCAATTTCCTGATATGGAACTTATTCCTAACGGTGAGGTCAATGATTTAGCAACCTTTAAATTTTTTCAGTCAAAAAATATTACTCAATTTATGATTGGTAGGCAATTTGCGAAAGACGCTTTTTTTTTAGAAAAATTAGATCTTGAGAATATCAAAAGGAAGACAACTTTAATAATTAATACAATAAATGAATTAGAGCATTACAAATATTTAA
>CACBDV010000016.1 GCA_902538085.1 uncultured Alphaproteobacteria bacterium | reverse complement strand
GTGTATCCATAACCTCCGCTTGATAGCCAACCTACTTGTTTACCATCTCTAAATATAGTTTCTCTTCCTAAAAGGATTTGATTTGGATCATCACACGTAAAACCTGCAAAAATCTTTTTCAAACCTTTTGATTTTTGATTTAATAGTGCTTTTTTTCCAATGAAATCTTTGTCAGAGTTAATTTTAGTTGCCCATCCTAATCCAGCCTCAAGAGGAGTATGGTCTGGCCCGATATCTGAACCCCAAGCTCTGTAGCCCTTTTCTAAACGACAACTCTCTATACATCGATATCCAGCATTAACTAGTCCAAATTGATTTCCATATTCCATTATCTTTGAATAAATTTCTGAGGAAAAATCTATTGGGAAATGGAGCTCCCAACCTAACTCACCCATATAGGTTATTCTAATTGCATAAACATCTTTTGATGCAATTTTGATTTTTTTACATGTAGCAAATGGAAAATTATCATTTGATAAATCTGTATTTGTAAGTCCTTGAAGGATCTTTCTAGAATTTGGTCCCATTAATGAAAAAACTGAATTATCAAATGTTATATTTTTAACTTCTACTTCTAAATTATTTGGAATATTAGAAATTATCCAATCATAGTCATGGGTCATAAAACCTGTTCCGGTTATAATATAAAAGGTATTTTTATCTATAACTGTTATTGTTAAATCACATTCGATTCCACCATCGTCATTCAACATTTGGGTATAGATTGTCGAACCAATTGGTCTATCAATTTTATTTGCACATAAATACTCTAAAGCTTGTAGTGAGTCTTTACCTGATACAATAAACTTAGCGAAAGATGTTTGGTCAATTAGAACAGCACTCTCTCTTGCAGCCTTTACTTCATTTCCAACAAATTCAAACCAATTTTGTCTGTCAAAGGAATAAATATCTTTAGGCTCATTTCCTTTTGGTGCAAACCAATTAGGTCTCTCCCAACCCATTTTTTCACCAAAACATGCATTTGAGTTTTTAAGTTTTTCATAAATTGGAGATTTTTTAAATTCTCTCACTGAGGAGTTTTCCTCAAAAGGCCATGCCATAGTGTAATGTTTAGCATAAGCCTCATAAGTTCTTTTTCTTACCCACTCCAAATCTTGATGGGGTTTTCCAAATCTTCTTATATCAACTGGCCATAAATCGTAAGGTGGTCTTCCATTGGCTACCCATTCTGCAAGTGCCATTCCCGCTCCACCTCCAGCAGCTATCCCATATGCGTTGAAACCTGCGCCAACATAAAAGTTTTTTAATTCAGGACTCTCTCCTAAAATAAAGTTTCCATCTGGTGTAAAACTTTCAGGTCCATTTATTAATTCTTTGACTCCAGCAGTTTCAAGACTAGGGACCCTTCCAAGAGCATTATTCATTATTTGTTCAAAATGATCGTAATTTGAGTCTAAAAGTGAAAAATGAAAATCTTCTGGTACTGATTTTTCAGCCCATGATAAAGGGTTTGGTTCATACCCTCCCATTGCAAGGCCTCCAACCTCCTCTTTAAAATAAATTAACCTATCAGGATCTCTTAAAGTAGGAAGGTCTGATTTAACACCCTCTATTTTTTCAGTAACCAAATATTGATGTTGAAAAGATACTAAAGGGACATTAACTCCAACATCTTGTGCAAACTGTCTGGTCCACTGACCACAACAACAAACAATTTTTTCACACTTTACTTTACCTTTAGATGTTTCAATACCTTCAATTACGCCATTATTTATAATTACCTTTGATACCCTAGTTTCCTCAAATATTTTTGCTCCTTTGTTTCTAGCTCCTTTAGCCAATGCTTGTGAAATATCTGTAGGATTTGCTTGTCCATCTGTGGGAAGGAAAGCTGCTCCATAAACATCATCTATATTCATGATAGGCCATAAATCTTGAGCCTCTTTTGGAGTAAGTAACTCCATCTCCAAACCAAATGAATGAGCTGTAGTAGTTTGTCTTAAAACCTCCTCCCATCTCTCTTTATTACAAGCTAGTCTCAATCCACCATTCATCTTCCATCCTGTTCCTAATCCTGTTTCTTTTTCAAGCTTGTCATACAGATCAACAGAATATCCTAATAATTGAGTAATATTTGCATTAGTTCTTAATTGGCCAACTAGTCCAGCAGCATGCCATGTACTACCAGATGTTAATTTACCACTTTCAATAAGTACAACTTCATGTCCTAAATCAGCTAAGTGATAAGCAGTAGAGCAGCCCACTATACCACCACCAATTACTACAATTTTTGAACTATTTATCATTATAGTTTATCAAATGACTCCTCAAATTTTTTGAGATTATCTGAAGTATACTCAGCATAATTAAATTCTATCTTAGAAGTGATCTCAGAGACCATACTCCACATTGTCTCTCTTAATAAACTAGCAGTTTTCATTGCGTTATATTTAATTATTAAATCTTTTGATGGTTTTTCTTTAAAATATATTTCTAAAACCTCATTTTCTAGATTTTCATCTAAATCATTATTAGAAGATAAACCTCCTATATCAAACAAAGGATCATTAAAACCACCATATTCCCAATCTACTACCCATATTTTATAACCATCATCAAGAAAATTTGCAGCCAATAAATCATTATGACCAAATACAATTTCTCTTGGAGAGGAGAGTTTTTCTAACTTTTCTGCTTTTTTTAACAAACTTGGAATTAATGAAATGTGAGAGCTATTATTATTTAATAAGTAATTTGAGTAGTACTTTATGACATAAAAAACCCAAAAAATTTGAGGCTGACCTGATAACTTGTTAGGTATTTCATCATGAATTTTTCTTATGATCGGAACAATTTTATTTAAATTTTCTCTTACAGTTTTTGGTTCAAGAGTTTTACTTTCAATGAATTCTAAGACCAATACTCCAGGTTCATTATAAATTAATTTTGGAGATACCCCTATTTGATAGGCTGCTTCACTAACAATAATTTCGTTTGATCGATAAACTAAATGTTCTGGTATATCTGAACCTAATCTAACAACTGATTTAGAACCAGAGTCTGATACCAAGAAATTAAGATTTGTAATTCCTCCCTCTAAAGGTTCAATATTTTCAATATTTTTCCATATTGGGAGACTCTTGATTTTATTTTCAAATTCCATTTGATTAAAACATACTGATCTTTGAATTATTTTCTACGGATAAAATCCAAAAACATTTTGAAATTTTTTATAGAATTTTTTTTAAAAGCTATAATAATCTAGATATTTATTTAGGAGGTATTATGGATCTAATACAGAGACTCAATGAAGGACCTATTTTGTGTGCAGAAGGCTATCTTTTTGCAATGGAGAGAAGAGGATATTTACAGGCAGGAACTTACGTTCCTGAGGTTGTTCTTGATAATCCTGAAGTAGTAACTCAACTTCACAGAGAGTTTATTAGAGCTGGTAGTGATGTTGTTCAAGCATTTACTTATTACGGTCACAGAGAAAAGTTGCGTTTGATTGGAAAGGAAGAATTATTAGAACCTCTTCAAAAAAATGCATTAGAAATTGCAAAAAATGCTGCAGCTGAGTTTCCCCAGTTAGATTTAATGATAGCTGGTAATGTAGCTAATACTAATATTTATGACCCTGATGACAAACAATCTCACATTGATTGTCAAAAAATGTTTGAAGAACAAATAGCTTGGGCAAAAGAAGCTAATGTTGATTTTGTTATTGCTGAAACAATTAATTGGACTGAAGAAGCTAAATTAGCATTAAAAGAAATTAAAAATGCAGGTTTAATAGCTGTCGTAAATCTTGCTATACCTAAAGGTGACAAAACAAGAGAAGGCCATAGTGCTGCAGAGGCCTGTAAAATTTTGGAAGACCATGGTGCTGATGTAGTTGGTCTTAATTGTTATCGTGGTCCTGAAATGACAATGAAACTGCTGCCAAGCATTAGAGAAAAAGTCTCATGCCATGTGGCTGCATTACCTGTTCCATATAGAACAACTGAAGAATTCCCAACACACATGTATATAGAGGATCCAAATTGTAATTGTTTAGATGGTAATGTTTCTCATATTGCTCTTGATGGATTAACATGTAACAGGTTTGAAATGGCTGAATTCACCAAACAATGTATGGACATCAATGTAAATTTTATTGGTATTTGTTGCGGTGCCGACCCTCATCATGTAAGAGAAATGGCAGTTGCTATGGGTAGAAAACCAATTTCTTATAAATATTACCCTGATATGAGCAAACATTTTTCTCATGGCACAGAAAGAAGTCTTAAGGACATTAACAAAACTAACGAATGGCTTAAATAATTAATTAGACTTTTAAAAAATAAATTTTAGATGAGTATATGGGGAAAACTTTTAGCTGGGACTTTTGGTTTTGCACTTGGGGGACCAATCGGAGCTATGTTAGGTGTAATAGCGGGTCACAGTGTTGATCGTATTCGAAACCAAAAATCTGACTCTAATATAGCCTCTAATTCACCACAAGAAATTATAACGATAGGTATAATTATTTTAGCAGCTAAACTGGCTAAAGCAGATGGTCAAGTTACAACTGATGAAATAAGCGCCTTTAAAGAAAAATTTAAAATACCTCCTGATTTTCAAAGCGATGTTAGTAAAATATTTAATGAAGCTAAAAAAAACTCTGATGACTATCATCAATATGCTCAACAAATAGGAATGCTATTTCGTGGACAGCCTCAAGTTTTGGAGCAGATTTTAAACTTACTTTTTTATATCGCAGAGGCTGATGGTGAAATCAGTGACTCAGAGATAGTATTTATTCAAAATTGTTCTGATTATTTTGGACTAAATAAAACTCAATATGAAAGTATAAAAACTATGTGGCTGGATAAACAAATTGATCCATACAAAATTTTAGGAGTTGAGAAAAGTTCTTCTGATGGTGATATTAGAAAGAGATGGATACAGCTAAGTAAAGAGTTACACCCTGACCAATTAAGAGCACAGGGTGTTCCTCAAGAATTAATCATTAAATCTGAAGACAGACTATCCGAGATAAATCAAGCCTACGATAAAATAAAAAGTATTCGCAAAATCAATTAAACTTTTTTTAACTGATCTGCTTTGGATTTGCCTTTGTCTTCAACAACTTCAAATTCGACTTTGTCGCCTTCATCGAGGCGGTCTAAACCTGCTTGTTGAACAGCTGTGATGTGGACAAAGATATCTTTATCTTCTCCATCAGGGGCAATAAACCCATATCCTTTTTTTGGGTTAAACCATTTCACTGTTCCTGTAGCCATTTATAGTCCTTTCTTAATCTTAAGTAGTAAATATTTAGCGTATCCAAACATAGTTAAAAATTTTATGAGATTTTTTAATTAGTATTCAAATAGTAAGCCTAAATATTGGTAAACTTTTTATAGCAATTTTTCTAAATTTAAAGTTAAAAATGGTAAACCGGACCGCTACCTTTACCAATTTTATACAAACTTCCTTTAATTATAGCTCTTTTTATATAATTTCTTGATTTTTTGACAGAATTTAAAATATCTTCACCTAAAGCTAAATTCGAAGCAATTGCTGAAGATAAAGTACACCCAGTTCCATGTGTGTTTTTACTTTTAATGATTCTAGACTCAAAAAAGTGAATTTTTTTATTTTTTTTTATAAATAGACAATCGAATATTTTTCCATTTTTAATTAAACCTTTGATCAGTATATTCTGAGCGCCAATTTTTTTTAAAATTTGAATTGCATTAATCATATCATCTTTACTATTAATCTTGGTATTTGTAAGAATTTCTGCCTCCTCCAAATTAGGAGTAATTATCATAGATTTTGTTATAAGGTTTTTAGTTAAACTTGATATAGCGCTTTTCTTTAAGAGTAAATAACCAGATGTTGACACCATAACAGGGTCTAAAACAACTTTAGATATTTTATAGTTGTCAATAAATTTTGAAATTTCTTGAATAATTTTTTTATCACTTAACATACCAATCTTTATTGAGTCTGGTTTAATATCACTACACGTCGTATTAAGTTGTTCTCTTATAAACTTTGGGGTTGTATTAAAAATACTTTTTACCTCTTGAGTATTTTGTGCAGTTAAAGCAGTAATTACAGACATCGCATAACATTTAAAGTATGTTATAGTTTTAATATCAGCTTGGATACCTGCCCCTCCTGATGAGTCAGAACCTGCAATTGTTAATACAGTTTTATATCTTTTCATAACTTGAAATAATTTTACTTACATCCATACAATTCTTTTTAATATTACCTTTTAATAAAGAGGATATCATAGCAACTCCATAGATTTTTAGTTTAAGTATACTATTTACATCACTAATATTGATTCCTCCTATTGCTATTAAAGGAATTTTTGTAGCTTTAGCACAAATTTTAAGCCCGCTTAAACCAAAATAATTTTTCATTTCTTTTTTTGTGTTTGACGAGAAGGCTGAAACACCTATGTAGTCAACTCCCTTTAACTTTTTTACCTTTATGAATTCATTTTTATTACTTGCTGAAACTCCTATTATTGCTTTTCTTCCCAATAATTTTCTAGCTTGATTATAGGGTAAATCATCCATACCAACATGTGCACCATGAGCATTTATAGATTTTGCAATATCCACACGATCATTGACAATGAGGGTTTTTTTAAATTTAACACAATCTTTTTTTAAATCTTTTCCTAAGTTGTATAAATCAATTGTTTTTAAATTTTTAAACCTTAATTGAATACAATCGACCTTACTCTCAAATATTATTTTCAAATAATTATCCAACTTACTTAATGGTGTAAGTTTATCGTCAGTAACAAAACAAAATTTAAACACTAGTAATTTTTAAATTATCTAAAATTTCTTTTTCTGTAATATTATTTAATTTGTTCAAGAAATTTACTTGAAAATCTCCTGGCCCCTCTGATTTTGATGCTGCGAGTTCTCCTGCGATTGAAAAAATAGCCGCTGAGCTTATCGCAGATTTGTATAAACTTTCACCTACTGCAGCAAATGCTCCTACTATGCACGATAAAGAGCAACCGATAGCTGTAACCTTTGTCATTACACTTGATCCATTTGAAATTTTAGTGACATTATCTTCATAAATAATGAAGTCGTCTCTACCGCTTATAAATACGACACAATTATTCTCTTTAGATAAAATTTTTCCAGACTCAATAGCTGCGTGACTTTCAATTGATGAGTCAACTCCCTTTGAAGATATTTTATTTTGATCTACTAGTGATTGAATTTCAGATGCGTTTCCTCTGATAATTAATTTTTTAGAGCTTTTAATAATGTCAAGAGAAGTTTGAGTTCTTAACTTACTCGCACCTGAACCCACAGGGTCTAATATGATTGGTTTTTCTTGTTCAACATAATATTTAGAAGCCTCTAAAAAGCTAGGCCTCCAATTATCGTCTAACGTTCCAATATTATTAACAAGACATGACGATATAGCAGTTATTTCTTTAAGTTCATTTGTTGCATGAGACATCAAAGGAGATGCTCCGATAGAGAGAAGAATATTAGCGTTTATGTTCATTGCCACGTAATTTGTAATACAATGTACAAGCGCTCCTTTATCTCTTAAGTTTTTTAAATCATTATAAATATGTTCCATTATATACCTTTCCTTTTCATCAAAAGTGTCAATATTGTTGAAAATAGAATTGGCACTATAAATGATGAGAATAATTTATAGTTATTAATAAATGTGAAATTAATATTTAGAAAATCGCTCATTATATTTTTGCTGAATGATGGATCAGGAAATATTAATACTCCCAGTAGTAAGCTCAAAAAAGAGATTATATATATTTGTTTTGTAGAGATATTAAAACCAAATAATCCCAACAGAAAAGGTAAAACTAAGCAACAACAAATTAAATCAGCAATTAAGAAGACGTATAAGACATTGTAGCCTTGCGAGGATAGTATGAAAACTGCCACCAAGAAAACAATAATAAAGTATAAGTTTGAAGAGGATTTTAAGGAGTAACTTGTGCTTAGGGAGACAATATGAGAATTTATAGCATTTATTAATGTATCAATACTACTCAATACAAGAGAAGCAGCTAATATTACAAAAATGTATTTTATAAATGAAGTCTCGAGTAAACCGAAAAGTTTCACAAATGTTAAATCAGGATCATCCATTGCGTAAAGTGAGATTGAAACTAGTCCAGAGTATCCAATGAAATAAACAATTATAAATATAATTAAAGCAGATATAACTAAGCCAATACTAAGCGTTTTATTATCTTTAGCAGCATAAATTCTTTGCCAATTACCATGGTGAAAAAGATTGGTAAATGTAACTGCTACTAAAAAAGTCAAACCTGTTATCCATAGGAATTGATTATTAAAATCAAATAAATGTGCATTTTCGATCATAAATGAAGAGTTATCTGAAAAGTCTTGGAATGGAATTTTAAAAACTAAAAACAAACAAATTCCTATAATGAATATGAATTGAATTAAATCGGTAAATATTGTTGCCGACAATCCTCCAATTAGAACGTAGGATAAAGCAATTAATATAATTATTATTGAAGAAATCCAATAAGGTGTATCATTTAAAAAATTAAAGAACTTTGAGATAGCTGTAATTTCAGCTATTAAGAAAACTGTCATATAAACTAACGAAACTATTATAACAAAGTGGGATAAGTTCTTACCAAACCGATTTTCGATACAATCGTGAAAGCCTGTTGAGTTTGGAAAAACCTTTCTTACATATTTTCCTATAAAGATGAATAAAACTAAAGGCATCGCAGCTCCAAGAGCATAACCAATCACATTACCCATTCCACCCCAAGTAGCTGCTGCGGCAGGCGAAAATATTATCCAAAAACCCAATGCAGAAGATACAAAAGAAGATATTGAAAAAAATAAGTTATATTTATTTTTAATAACAAATTTATCATCTGATAATTCATTTTTTTTCAAAAAAAAGAATGACGCAGTAAAAATTAATCCAAATAAAATTAAAAAAAGAATTTCCATCTAATTTGCTCTTGTTTTAAAAGTATTTAAGGGAAACTTCCTACGCCAGAATTACCTGGATCAGGTTCGAGGGTTAAGTATTACCTTTCTCAGCCTTTCAGCACCCCTTAAAGGTCCATATTATCAAACTAACTAAAATAAATCAATTATCTTTACTAAAAACAAATTTA
>CACBDV010000015.1 GCA_902538085.1 uncultured Alphaproteobacteria bacterium | reverse complement strand
TATTTTTATTGATGAGGAAAAAATTCTTATTTTTAGAAATAATTGTAAATAAATCTTTGTCAAAGTACTCGTATCTTAATTTTTGGTTTTTTAATAAAAAAACACCATTTTGCACTTCCCCATTTCCATAAACCTCTTCAAAATTACAAGTAACCTCTAATGCAAAAAGATAATTAATTTGAAGAAAAAAAAATATGAAAATCCTTATCATTTAAAAATTCTGGAACCAATTCTTATTATATTGGAATTATATTGAAGAGCGATTTCATAATCATTGCTCATACCCATACTTAATTGTAGGTTTGGATTTAATTTTTCTTTTAAGTTGCATAATTTTTCAAAATATATTTCAGGTTTCTGATCAGCAGGAGGTATGCACATTAATCCAGATATTTTTAGTTCGTGACTTAATGCTAAATTATAAAGGCTGTCTAAGTCTTTTTCGTTTACACCAGATTTTTGTGGCTCATTGCCAATATTTACTTGAATAAAATAATCATTGGTTTTTATATTATGATTTGAGTTTATATTTTTTGAAATTTCTTTAATTAATTTAGGCCTATCTAAAGTTTGAATTGTGTCAAATGTATTTAGAGCTAATTTGACCTTATTTGTTTGGAGTGGTCCAATTAAATGAAGTTTAATTTTAAAATCCTTTAAAGAGATAAATTTTTCAATTGCTTCTTGAACTCTATTTTCACCAAAATTTGTATAACCCTTAATGATTAAATCCTTAACAAGGTTTGAAGGTCTATTTTTAGTAACAAGCATTAAAGAAGTATTTTTGTATTTGTTTATTTTTTTATTAATGTTGTTTAGTTCTTCGTAATTAATAATCAATTTAATTTCTATCTATCAAAATTGTAAGAGGATAAAATATCATCTATGTATTTATTTATAAATTTTCTCTCCTTTTGTGATATGTCATTTTTAAATTCAAATTTTCCAGGAGGATTCTTGTTAACAAAAGTCTCTATAATTTTATAATCCAAATCAATACCAACACCTGACTGCACAAAATGTAGTATTATAGAACTTAAACAATCAAATGTATTTTCTATTAAGTCTTTTTTTAAAATAATCTTTCCATTCAAAGAGTTTATAACATTTTGATCTGTCCAACTTTTTGTATGAGTATGCCATCCTTGATTATTCATTTCTATTTTAATGTTGGAGACCACTTTTGATGAACTATAGTTATCAAGATTTAAAAAAATATTTCTTGCTATGCTAACATCATTATTATTATTCTTTTTTATTTTTTGATAAATATTATAAGGATGATCCAAAATGAACAGATAGCTTTTTGTAAGAGTATTCTTGGTAAAATTAAAATTATCAGGTGTAGAAAAAAAAGGTAATTGATTTGTTAAATATTTAATTGGTTTACTGTCTTCATGAAGAATTAAGTATTGGTATAAATATGATTTCTGAACGAAGTCCTCGAAAGTTAAATTTACAATATCATTTTGGAAATTTAAAACTGAAACAATATTCTCCTCGTATTTGCTAATTTTTGGCATGTTTCTCTCGAGTTTATTTGAATAATAGACTAAAAATTTCTCTAAATAGCTTGTATCATCTGGGTTAAAAGTATTGAGCCAAATAATTTTTGATCGGAATAAGTCATCCTTCAATTTTGCAATTGTCATTGGTCCGAGAGAGTTTAGCAGTTTAAAATATAATTCTTTGTTATCTTTATGTTTCTCTAACTGATTGAAAAATTCACTATAATCCTCTGAGGATATGTAATCTTGCATCATTCTTAAATTGTATTGGTACTTAATATTAGTTAAAACAGACATGATATTTTTGTGTATCCTATATCAATAATATGAAAAATGAAATTTCTCAAATTTTAAAGCTAATTGAAGTTGGCAATCTAGATAAAGCCCTTCAAGACGTCAAAATACTGTATTCAAAAAATCATGAAAATTTAGACATAGCAAAGCTACTTGCTTATACTTATACACAATTAGGATTATTTGATAAAGTAATTGAAGTACTAGAAAAGGGTTTTAAATCTAAGCCAAATAAGCAAGATTTTGATTATTTTAATAACATTGGATACGCTTTAGCAGAAACTGAAGAATATGAAAAATCAATTAAGTATCTAGACAAGGCTATTTATTTAAATGATGAACATCCAGGAGCGTCTACAGTTTTAGCAGGTATTTTTCTTAAGAAAAGAGATTTTGAAAAGGCAAATAAGTATATAAATTCTGCCCTCGAAATTGTAAAAAAAATTGGAAGTAAGTCTTATGTGAAATATTCAAATATATTTCTTTTAAAATCGGAAATAAATTCAGCCATGAAGAAAGATAGTGAGACAGTGGTGCTTTTTAATAATCTATTAGAAAATGATTTTAATGAGAACATTTTTTTCTTACTCAGTAACATCGATGCAATATCGATAAAACCAGAGATATTAAAAAAAGCTGAGGAAATTTTAGAAAAGAATATCAAAGTATACAAAAACAAAATAGATAAATTTAATTTCATTATTCCAATGATGTTTGGTTTAGCAAAATATTACGAGGCAATTGATATTCTAAAGTCTGAAAAACTTTACATTGATGCAAATGATGAAATATTTAAATCATCAAGATATAACTCTCATCAATATCAACAGCGAATTTTAAAATCAATGGATATTTATAATGATAAGTTTAAATATCAGGACACAGAGACATCTCATGGAGATAATAATTTTTTTATTGTTGGCTCACCGAGATCAGGAACAACGTTAGTTGAGTCAATTGTTACTGCAAATGATCAGGTTTTTTCTGGTGGTGAGCTCAAAAGTGCAAAGGGCTTAATGGAAAAATTTATCTTATCTTCAAAAAGTAGTCTTGCTGGATTTAGGCACGAGTTTCTTTCGAAGTATCTAAGGAGAAGTTCTTATTTAAAAGGTAATTTTGACTATATCGTTGACAAAATGCCAGAGAATTTTTTATATATTGGTTTTATCTCAAAACTTCTTCCAAGATCAAAAATTATTAGGGTTTTTAGAGACCCTTGGGACACCGCGGTCTCACTTTTTAAGCAACGGTATGTTTTGAATGTGCCATATAGTGTAAGTTTTTTTAACATAGGGATATTCATGGCAAATTTTGAAGCTATAAATCTATTTTGGAACGAAAATATTCAAGACAGAAACAATATTCTTGATTTAAAATATGAGGATATTGTTGAAAACTTTGATGCAGAACAGTCTAAAATTTATGATTTTCTTGGTCTAAAGACAGATTATGACGACTCAAAAAGAAGCAATTTTTTTTCGTCAACTGCTAGCATACGTCAAGTTAACAAAGGTGTTCATAAAGAGTCCATTGATAAAAAAGAATTTTTTGGCAAAAAAAGTGAGTTTATTGATGCTTATTACATGCAACAGCAATTTTGGAATTCCAAAAATATAAAAACCGGAGATGATTTTTTTGGATATAAACTCTAGGAAAAAAGAAGACTTAGCAATCTTTTAAAATGTTGCAAAATTGCAACATTTTCCCTTTTTTTTGCTAATTTTGACTAATTTTAATGAAAAAATAATATAAATCATCAATATCAACCTCGATTAATATTAATCTCGAAAGGATTAAAGAAATGAAAAAAATCAAATACTTATTATCTGCTATTCCTGCAGCATTGTTTGCTACAGGTGCTCAAGCAGATATATCTGTAAGTGGTAGCGGTAGCGCTGCATTTACTGATGCTGGTGGTAACTCTAAATCACACATGGGTGGTGGAGTATCATTTGCAATGTCTACAACTACTGATGGTGGTGTAACTATCTCTGGTTCTGCTGGTACATCTAACGACGCTGACTCAGCTGCTTCAAGTTCAGGAGCAACTGGTATTACAAGCTTAACATTTGGTTTCGCAAACGGTTCTATCTCAATTGGTCAGGACATCGGTGTTGCAGACGGTGTTGGTAAAGTTGGTGAAATAGTAGATTATGCTGACACAGCTAACGGTATGGTTGCATTTAGTAACGCAACTGGTTTAACTGATGATGAAGGTGATGGTATTAGCGCATCAACATCAATTGGTGACATGACACTTGCTGTTGCATACGTATTCGATGGTGGCGCAACTGCTAACGTTGATGGTGCTACAACAACATCACAGAGTGTTTCTTTATCAATGCCTGTAGGTACTGGTAGTTTAACAGTTGCTAACGCAAGTGATGATGCTAGTGGTGTTAACATGAATGAAACAGGTATTGCATACTCAATGCCACTTGCTGGTGGAACAGTTGCTTTAGGTTTCACAGGTACTGATGGTGACACAGCTTCACTTGAAGGTGAGTCAATGTCTGCTAAATACGTAACCACTGTAGGTGGAGCTTCTGTATCACTTGGTTATACAGGTCACGACGTTAACAGCACAACAGGTGCTGAAACTAACATCGTAGTATCTACATCTTTAGGTGGCGGTGCATCAATATTTGCTGAATTAGCAAGTAGATCAGGTAGCTCAGCTGCTGCTGCAACTGCAACTACAGATAGATCAGTTGTTGCTATTGGAACAAGCGTAAGCTTCTAATAACACTTATATTCTTAAATTTAACCAGGGGTATTCACCCCTGGTTTTTTTTTGTTTAATTTTAAGCAAATTGATTTAATTTACTTACAATGTTGAAAATCATATTATTTTTAACTAGCCTTTCGATTTTATATTCATGTTCTAATAGTGGAAATCATACTGAAAATATTGAGAGGATGGATAAAGTTTTTGGCTGTGAAAATCCAGCTAAACCTCTTACCCCAAGACAAAAGAAAAATTGTAAAGCTCGTTTACTCGCTGAAGGGGAATCAGTGTTTAACAACACGTCTATTACGGAAATGTTTGAATCAAATAAAACAAATAACGTAGTTTATTTAAACTCCGTCAATCCATATTTATGGGACGCCGCTTTAGAAGTAACTAGTGAGTACCCTTTAAAGATAGCTGACAATCAAGGTGGATATATCGAAACTGACTGGATTAAAGATAAACAAGTTATTCAAAATAGATGTCTCATTAAGATTAGAGTTACATCAAATGAGTTGATTAGCACAGGCGTCACAACAAATTTTATTTGCCAAGAACTATCCAATGGAAATTGGACTCAAAATGATAGTAATTTTTTTGAAGAGGAGAAACAAATTACTCTAAAAATCCTAAGCTTAGCAGCTGAGAAGTCTAAATCAGCTTCATAAAATTGTCCTCTAAAAAATATATTTTAGAAATGTTTCCCTATCCATCTGGGAATATTCATATGGGGCATGTAAGAAATTATGTAATTGGCGACATATGCGCTAGATATCATAAACTTAAAGGTGATGAAGTTATTCATCCAATGGGGTGGGATGCTTTTGGTCTGCCAGCAGAAAATGCAGCAATACAATTTAAAACACATCCTCAAGACTGGACATTATCCAACATAGAAAATATGAAAAAACAACTTAAAAAACTCTACTTAGATTTAGACTGGGACAGAGAGATTGCTACTTGTAATAAAGATTATTATCGCTTCCAACAAGAGCTTTTTATTGATCTTTACAATGCTGGTTTAGCTTACAAAAAAGACTCATTAGTAAATTGGGACCCTGTAGATCAAACAGTTCTAGCTAACGAGCAAGTAATTGATGGTAAGGGCTGGAGAACAGGGGCGATAGTAGAAAAGAAAAATTTATCACAATGGTTTTTTAAAATTACTAATTATGCTGAAGAACTTTTGGTTGACTTAGATAAGCTAAAACTTTGGCCTGATAAAGTGAAAACCATGCAAAAAAATTGGATTGGAAAATCCTCAGGAGCAGAAATAAAATTTATTATACATGGAAGTGAAGAATATCTTAATATTTTTACTACCAGACCAGATACCATTTATGGGGCAACATTTATTGCTGTATCCATTAATCACCCTATTGTGAGTAAATATTTAGATGAAACCAAAATTAAAAAAATTAAAGAAGAATTTAATTTAATTGAGGATGATAAAAATAAAATGGGATTTAAGCTAAATATTAGTTGTAAGCATCCAATATTAGAAAAAGAATTGCCAATATATGTAGCAAATTTTGTTCTTGATAACTATGGTGAAGGTGCGATTTTTGGCTGCCCTGCTCATGATGAGCGTGACTTTGAATTTGCAAAAAAATACTCTTTACCAATTATAAAGGTAATAGAATGTGATGACGAAAGTTTGCCATATTCTGGGGATGGTCAGTTAATAAATTCTCCTATTTTAAATGGGTTGAACAAAGACAACGCAATAAGAAAAATAATTAGTTTCTTTGAAAAAAATGGAATTGGTAAGGAAAAAATAAATTATAAAATTAGAGATTGGGGTGTATCAAGGCAAAGATATTGGGGATGCCCAATACCAGTAATTTATTATGAAGATGGTTCATATAGAGTTCTTGAAAAATCAGAATTGCCTGTTTTTTTACCTTATAACGTTAATTTAAATAGTCAGGGTAATGCTCTTATTAATTTAGATAGTTGGCGGAATATAAAATGTACTAAAACTAACAAAAATGCATATAGAGAGACTGATACGCTTGATACATTTGTGGACTCATCTTGGTATTATATTCGATTTTTAAACAACAAACTTGACAAACCATTTAACGCAGAGGATGTAAATAATTTATTACCAGTAGATAAATATATAGGTGGTATCGAACATGCTATACTACACTTACTGTACTCAAGATTTTTTATGAAAGCATTGAGAGATATTTACAACTTAAAAGTTGATGAGCCATTTAAACAATTATTTACACAAGGAATGATAACACACAAAACATACAAAACATTAAACAATGAATGGGTAATGCCCAAAGAAGTTGTATCTAAAAAGGGTAAGTTATACAAACAAGGAACTAGTGAAGAAATATTCGAAGGTCCATGTGAGAAAATGTCAAAGTCCAAGAAAAACGTTGTTGAGCCTGATGAAATTTTAGAAAATTATGGTGTAGATGCTACAAGAATATTTATGATATCTGACTCACCTCCTGATAGAGAGCTAGAGTGGACAGATGAGGGAATACAAAGTTCAAAAAATCTAATTCATAGAATTGAAAAATATTTTTCTAAAGAGAAATCTGAAATAAGCGAAGAGACTACAAAGCAAGTAGAAAAATTTATATTTGATATAGAACAGAATATTATGAATTTCTCTTTAAATAAATGTGTTGCAAATATATATACACTCTTCAACTATCTTGAAAAAAATAAAATATATCTATCTAACAGCGATTTAAGTAAAAAGATTTTAATTTGTCTTTATCCAATAGTCCCTTCTTTATCAAGTTCATTAAATAAAAAATTGTTTGATAGTTTAGATATAAATAATTGGCCAGTTATTGACAAAAATCTTTTAATTGAAGAAAGTATAATCCTTCCTATTCAAATTCAAGGAAAGCTAGTGACAACTATTAATGCTAAAAAAGGTTACAATGAAGAGGATATTCTACATTATGTATATAAATTAGATAAGATTAAAAAAAAAATATCAGACAAACAAATTATAAAAGTTATAAATGTTCAGGATAAAATCATTAATATTATTACTAAGTAGTTTAATAATAGTTACTTGTGCCAGAAGCTACAACTCTGATGACATTAAATTGTCTGTTGGCTATGTTGGAGGAGAATACGATGGTCTTTTTTTATCTAATAGACTTAAGTCACACTTAAATAATTTTGGTATGTTAGATTTAAGTTCTAATTTAGAAGTAAGATCAAACATATCTCATTCTAGTAATTTATTTGTAACAAATATTGATAATACATCAGATCGTGAAAGAGTAACTAGTAAGATTAAATTAAGAATTTATGATAAAAGAAAAAAATGCGTAACATATTCACATAGCGAGACTATATCTCAATTTTATGTTTTGGCAAAAAGTGACAAGTTTACCAGTAATGTAGTTGCCGTTAGCAATATAAAGAGCCAGAATACAGACAACTTAATTAAAAAATTTATAAATAATTTATCGAAAAAAGACCTCGTTTGTAAAATAAAAATTCTAAAAGATAACATGGTTAAAATTAGAAAATAAAATGAAACTTAATAATAATATTAAAATTATTGAAGATTATATCTCTAATGGAAATGAAGATAACTGTCTATTTATTAACCAAGTAAATGATGAAATAGCATGTTTTTACGAATATATAATAAAAAAAATAGCTCTTAATAAAAATACAAAAATTGCAAATTGTGCTACTTCAGACCAATATTTAGACGCATCGAATGATCTATTCCAAAAAAAAACTATTTATATTTATTATTTAACAAACACAAAAAAAATTCAGGAGATTGCAAGTGGCGGTAATCCAAAAATTATATTAACAGATTATAAAAATTATAAGAAATTTGTCACAAAGTACAAATGCTTAAGTGGTTATGATTTTGAAAAAGATTTAAATTATTTTTTTAAAGAAATTTTGAAAATCGATAATAAAGATTTAATAGATTTTTGTTTATCATATCCTTTCTTTTCACTATCTGAAGAAACGAAGTATATGATCAGTAAAGATAATTATGTTAAAGACACAAAGCTAAATATCTCAGATAGCTCTATTCTCGAGATTAGAAAAGAAGCTTTTCAAATGAAAATGAATAGGTCGAATTTAAAAAATTTTTTAGACATACTAAAAAAAGAAGTGATTTATAAAAAGTTCAGTTTTTTAGCTTATTGACTAAAAAATTATATTGCTCTAAGTTCTCATAAAAAATTTTTATGCTTCCTTTTCCTTTGTTATTATAAATGATTTTTGTTTTAAATCCAATTGTATCACTTAGCAACTTTTCTTCATGAATCAAATTCGGTTCTGGAATTTTTATTTTTCTTTTATTTTTTTCTAAATCTCTTACAGATTTTTTCCCAGATGCGATCTGATTTAAAGTATAATTATCAAAATCATTAGGTGTTTTTCCAATGAGTGCCCTAGCGTGACCCATAGATATTATTCCTCTATTTAATAAATCAAAAAAGAAATTATCAAGATCTAGTATTCTCAGTAAATTGGTTATATGAGATCTACTCTTACCAACAATTTTAGATAATGTTTCATGTGTATAATTATTTTTATTTATTAGACGTTGATATGCTTTTGCCTCTTCTGATACTTTTAAGTCTTCTCTTTGTATATTCTCAATTAATGAAATTTCGTCTTTGTCTAGGTCATCAGGAAGTAACAGTGCGGGTAATACTTTAAGATCAGTATTTTGTGCAGCTCTCCACCTTCTTTCACCAGCAACTAAGTAGTAACTATCGGAGTCTCTACGAGTTACAATTAAAGGCTGTATCAAGCCATTTTTTTTTATTGATTGTGCCAGTTCTCCAATTTTTTCCTGATCAAATTCCTTTCTTGGCTGAGTTTCATCCCTAAATAATTTTTCAATCGGTACTAATAATAGCCCTTTATTGCCTGATGTGTTATTTTGAAGAGTTTCTTTATTTCCCAACAAAGATGAGAGGCCTTTGCCTAATTTTTTATTTACTACCATTTAAGTTGCCCCTTTCTAAGAATTCTTTTGCTAAGGCAATATAAGCTTGTGAACCACTACATTTTAAATCATAGATAATTGCCGGAAGGCCATGACTTGGTGCCTCTGACAAAGTAACATTTCTGGGTACATTGAATTTATAGACTTTTGCATCGAAAAATTCCCTTGCTTCTCTCTCAATTAATGATGATAAAGAATTTCTTTTATCATACATTGTTAAAATTATTCCATTAAGTTTAAGATTTATATTTAAATTAGATTTTACTAATTCAATTGTTTTTATTAGTTTAGACAATCCTTCCAATGCAAAGAACTCACACTGTACTGGTATAAGTACTTCATCACTAGCGGTCAACGAACTAACAGTTAATAAACCAAGTGTTGGCGGAGTATCTATAAATATATATTCATAGTTATTTTTTATGTCACTAATAAAATTTTTCAAAAGAAAATTTCTATCTTCATCATCAGCTAATTCATACTCCGCAGCAGCTAAATCTTCGCAAGCAGAGACAACGTCTAAATATGGTATTTGAGAGTGTTGTATCGTATCTTTGATTTTTATATCATTACTTAATACTCTGTAAATTGATAATTTAGGATTATAAGCATTAAAGGATATTGATGAATTATATTGTGGGTCCATATCGATTATTAATACTTTTTTATTTATGGATGCTAAAGCAGTTGCAAGATTAACAACAGTTGTTGTTTTTCCTACACCGCCTTTTTGGTTCGCTATTGTAATAATCATCTCACACCAACTACTATTACTTTAGACTCATTAGAGGTAATACTATTGTAAGCATTCCAAAAATACTTTTTTTGGTTAATTAATTTTAACTCGGATAAATAAGACTTACCTTTTAGCAAAATAAATTTTGTCTTTTTATGAATAACTTTTTTTGTAGAATAAATTATTTTTTCAACTGGTGCATAAGCACGTGCTGTAATGTAATCTATACTAAGACCAGATATATCTAAAATAGATTTGTTATGGACTGTATAGTCAAGACCGAGACGTAATTTACAATTTTCTAAAAATATTGATTTTTTTGGGGATTTTTCTACTAAATGTAGGTTTTTAAAACCTAGTATTGAAAGGATAATGCCCGGTAAACCGGCTCCCGTGCCAATATCCATATGCGATTTTTGTTTATTTGGTAAATACTTAATTATTTGTATGCAATCAAGAAGGTGCCTTTGATCGAAATCTTGCACAGTGCTTTTACCGATTAAATTCATATTTTCATTCTCATTAATTAATATTTTTTTATACTCATTTAGGCTATTTAAAATTATTTTGCTATTTTTAAAATTATCATCACAAAATTTCACTAATTTAGTATCAAGCAACTTTAGAACCTTTGATTTTTTTGTGCTTTAAAATTTGAAAAAGTGCGCTAGGGGTAATCCCAGATATTTTTCCAGCATCATGTAAATTTTCAGGTTTATATTTATTCAGCTTCTCTAGGATTTCTCTTGACAAAGAAGGTATCTTATTAAAATCAATATTAGTTAAGTTCATATCTTTATTTTTATTTAATTGGTCATATGATCTTTTTTCTCTTTCATAAAAAACCTCATACTTTGAGTCATAATAAATTTTTGTTAATATTTTCTGATCAATAGATATCTTAAAAAATTGTTTAAATTTCCTAGTAGAAGGATCTAAAAATTTCAAAACTTCAAAGCCGTTTCTAATTTTTCCGTCTTTCTTAACCTTAATATTTTTTTTTAACAGATCATTGGGCGAATATTTTAAAGAGAATAATTTATCTAATATCTTTTTTTCAGTTTTTATATTTTTTGAAATTAATTTGTATTCACTATTTTTAAATGTTTTTGAAATAATTACATCAGAAAATCTCTCGTATGCGTTATCTGTTCTGAGTTTTAATCGATTTTCTGCTCTAGAGGTAAACATGCGGTAAGGTTCAGTAATTCCTAATTTTGTTAAGTCGTCTACTAGTACACCTATATAACTATTTTTTCTTTCAAAAATATCTTTATTAAATTTTATTTTTTTTATTTTTATTACAGCATGAATAGCTGCATAAATACCTTGGCCTGCTGCTTCTTCATATCCTGTTGTTCCGTTAATTTGTCCCGCTAAAAAAAAATTTTCAATTTTTTTTGTCTCAAAGTTATGTTTTAGCTCTCTTGGATCGACCGAGTCATACTCCACTGCATAACCAAATTGGTCTACTTCACAACTTTCTAAACCCTTAATAGATTTTAAAAATTTTAATTGTGTTTTTTTATCTAGAGAGTTGGATATACCATTAGGGTAAACAAGATCAGAATTTAATCCTTCAGGCTCTAAAAAAATGTTATGTCCATTTCTGTCTCCAAACCTAGTAATTTTATCCTCAATTGATGGACAATATCTAACACCTTGGGACTTAATTATACCAGAGTACATTGCTGACTTATCAAGATTATCCATAATGATCTTATGGGTTTTTTTATTTGTCTTTGTTATAAAACAACTTATACTTTTGTTTGTATTTTGTTTTGTGAAATAAGATAGAAAAATACCATTATTTTCTGAAATTTGAGTTTCTAAAATATCGAAATTTATCGATTTTGAGTAAATTCTTGGAGGTGTACCTGTTTTTAAACGTGTTGTCTTAAAATTTTTATTAATAAACTTTGCAAGCTCCTTTGAGGAGCTATTACCAATTCTACCAGCATCCTCTATTTCATTACCAAAATAAATTTTTCCATTGAGAAATGTGCCTGTTGTCAAAATTACTACTTTTGAATTTACTCTTCCTTTATTTATGCAATCAACACCTACAATTTTATTGTTTTTCTGTAAAATATTGACTACTTCATCTTCAATAACTTCAATTTTACTAGATCTTATATACATCTGCATATTTTTAGAGTAAAGATCTCTATCAATTTGTGCTCTAACACCCCATACAGCAGGACCTCTAGAAAGATTTAATACTCTATAATGAATCGCCGATTTGTCTCCTATTTTACAAATAACCCCACCCAAAATATCTACCTCGCTAGCTATATGAGTTTTTCCTACACCACCGATACTAGGATTACATGATAGCTTTCCCAAATCACCATATTTTTTAGTAATCAAAGCTGTTTTAAGACCATATTTTTCAGATATATTTGCTGCTTCAACACCAGCATGCCCAGCTCCTACTACAATTACGTCATAATGTTCCACGTGAAACAATCTACTTTCCTATGCAAAAATTACTA
>CACBDV010000014.1 GCA_902538085.1 uncultured Alphaproteobacteria bacterium | reverse complement strand
GACCTTTCAGGCTTTTTAGCATCCACAATTTTAAGAGGAGTTGAACACGTAATGATACCTACTTCTCTTTTAGCAATGGTAGATAGCTCAATTGGTGGTAAGACAGGAATTAATAGTAAATTTGGTAAAAATTTAATTGGTACTTTTTATCTCCCAAAGAAAGTATTTATATGTTCAGATTTTCTTAAAAGTTTACCAAAAAGGGAAATTGCATGTGGATATGCAGAAATAATAAAATATAGCCTTATTAACTCGAAGCAGCTTCATAAACTTCTTATTAATAGATCCAAGGGTGACATAAATAAAATTATTAAACTTTCAATTAACTCGAAACTAAAATATGTCAGTGATTTTAGGGAAAAATTAAAATCTAAAAATTCTAGAGCTATTCTAAACTTTGGACATACAATTGGTCATGCTATTGAAAATTCAAATTTTTATAAAGGTAATCTAAAACATGGAGAGGCGATATCTTTAGGAATGATTGTAGAATTAAAAATTTCTAGTTTATTAAATTACTATCCAAAAAGAGTTGATAATTTAATTGAAATTTTAAAAAAGTTTGATTTACCAGTAAACTACAATAAATATGTAAATAAAAAAACTATTCCATCATTAATAAAAAAAATTACATTTGATAAAAAAGTTATAAACGAAAACGTTAATATTGCTCTCGTTGGAAAAAATGGAGGTTTTATTAAAAAGATTTCAATTAGAGATCTTAAATCTACTCTAAATCAAATAAAATAATGACTTTAATTGTTATTATAAAAATTTTAGCGATAATTATTTTACTCTTATTATCAGCCCTTTCCTCTGGTTCGGAAACAGCTTTAACTGCAGTATCGAAACAGCGAGCACATAGACAAAAAGATAAAGGAGCTAAAAACGCGAATTTCATTTTAAAAATTAAAGAATTCAAAGATGAATTTATTACGGGAATCTTACTTGCTAATAACCTATTTAATATTTTAGCTACAGCTTTAATGACAGAATTACTTGTTTCAGAGTTTGGCGGCTTAGGAGTTTCCGTTGCTACAATTTTTATGACATTAATGATTGTTATATTTTCTGAAGTTACTCCAAAAATTTTTGCAATTAATAAACCAATGACTTTTGCACTAAAAGTTTCTAAGTTTTTTTACTTTTACACGAAATTAATTAAACCAATTGTAAATCTTATTAATAAAGTTTCTAACAAAATTATTAAATTAATTGGATTAAATTTAAATGCAGACCAATTAAAAATTATAGAAGAGGAGTTTGAAGGAGCTGTTCAACTGCAAAAACAATACTCAAAAGATGGTGAATATGAGGCTGATTATATGAGTAATATTCTTGAGTTAAAAAAATTGAAAGTTGATGAGCTAATGACTCACAGAAATGAAATTCTATTCATTAACCTAGATGATCCCTATAAACAAAATTTTAAAACTATAAGTTCATCAACATTTACAAGAATACCAGTTATTAAGGGAGATTTTAATAATCTGGTTGGTATTATCGATATCAGAGATTTTTTAAAAGACTCCTCTTTAGAGGAGTCAAATGAGAGCATTCAAAGAAATACTTTTCAGCCTGTTTTTATTCCCCAAAACAAACTTGCGATGAAACAACTTATTGATTTTAAATCTTCCAGAGAACATATGGCTTTAATAGTAGATGAATATGGAGAAATACAAGGCTTAATTACATTAGAGGATATTATTGAAGAAATAATTGGGGAAATTTTTGATGAAACTGACACTGATGAAACATATCTAGAGAAAATTGACTCTAATAATTATTTATTTAATGGAAATGCTAGTGTAAGAGAAATTAATAGAAGTCTAGATATTAACTTACCTGATCAATTTGTAACATTATCAGGCTTAATTCATGATTTAGCAAAAGAAATCCCTAAAGTTGGAAAGGTTTTCTTTATTGAGGATGTAAAATTGCAAATTATCTCTAGATCAATAAACAAAATTAATAAGGTTAAGCTATCTATTTGATATTTTTATTTCTAGGGAGTGTAGGCCAGATTTAAAAACCGATTCTAATTTTTCATGAATTGTTCTATGAATATCTATTTTCTTCAGATTATTTTTATTCAATATTCTGAGTTCAACATGAGTTAACATGGTGTGCGTATTTTCAACACCACTATGTCCCATATGTTTGTCACTGTTATCAATAATTTCTAAAATTTTAAATTCATTAATATCTTGTAATAGGATTTTAATATTATTTAAATTCATCATTAAATCTTAAATGAATAAAAAAAATAAAATAGAAAATTTATGCAATCATCCAAATTGTACAGAGGAAGGTGTTTATAAAGCGCCTTTAGACTATGATAATTTAGGTAATTATCAGTGGTTTTGTATTGAACATATTAAAGAATTTAATAAAAAGTGGAATTACCATAAGAAAATGGATGCAAATGAAATTGAAAACGATATTCGTTTTGACACCATCTGGAGAAGACCGACAAGTTCTTTTGGATCGGGTAAAAAATTTTATAATTTTACAATCAATGGCGAGGATATGGGCACATTTGATAATCCTACTGGATTTCAGCCTCAATCAAATAAATTGTTAAAATCCCTTGGTATTTTAAAATTAGATATTAATACAGACTTAAAATTGATAAAGAAAAGGTATAAAGAACTGGTCAAAGAGCATCATCCAGATGTAAAGGGTAATAGTAAAAAAGTTATTGATAAATTTAGAGAAATAGTAGAAGCATATAACTACTTAATTGAAAGATACAAAAAATGAATAAAATCGAGGCTCTTAAAAAAAAGGATAATTTACAAATTTCTGATGTATCATCCAAAGAAGTCTTTGGCATTCAAACAGATATAAAAGTTCCAAAATTTAATGAAGCTAGTGAATATTGCCCTAAATTAGATACAAACTACGTATTTGATGAAAGTACAACGATTGCTATTTTGCTTGGTCTAAAATTCAATAAACGAGTTTTCTTACAAGGTTTGCATGGAACTGGAAAGTCCTCTCATATTGAACAAGTTTGTGCAAGATTAAACTGGCCTTGCATAAGAGTTAACTTAGATAGTCATGTATCGAGAATTGATCTTATTGGAAAAGATGCAATAGTTTTAAAAGATAATAAACAAGTAACAGAATTTCAGGAAGGTATCCTTCCTTGGGCGTTTCAAAATAACGTTTCTTTAGTTTTTGACGAATACGATGCAGGTCGACCAGATGTGATGTTTGTTATTCAAAGAATACTTGAAGCTGAGGGAAAGTTAACTCTTCTTGACCAAAGTAAAGTTCTCTCACCTCATCCTTATTTTAGGCTATTTGCTACTGCTAACACAGTAGGTCTTGGGGATACCTCTGGGATTTATCATGGAACAAATCAGATCAATCAAGGTCAAATGGACAGATGGAATATAGTTGCAAAATTAAACTATCTTGATGAGGATAAAGAAATAGAAATTATTTCAAAAAAAGTTTCTGCTAACAATGAAGAGAAAAAAATAATAGCTTCTATGGTTCAAATGGCAAATTTAACAAGAAAAGGTTTTGAACAAAAAGATATATCTATTGTCATGAGCCCTAGAACTGTAATTATGTGGGCAGAAAATTATAAAATTATTAAAGATATTAAAAACTCTTTGAAGTTTACTTTTTTGAATAAATGTGACGAAAGTGAAATAGATATATATAAAGAATATTTCCAAAGAACCTTTGCAATTGATATCTAATTGTCCGACAAACAACTAAATATTCCTAGGCAAATTTCAAATACACTCAATTCTGTAAATAAAACCATATCAGAAAACAAAGAATTAAAAATAAATGTAAATTCAAATATAGTTTTAGAGAAAGATGATACTTTAAACCTTCCTTCCATCTCAAATATTTTCAATTACGAGGATATGCGTGGTGCAGCAGACTCATTTGCTCTTAAAAAAAAATACCATGATGAAAAACTGTTAAACCAAATAACATCTAAAAATATTGATATTAGAGAAGAAATAATTTTCTTAGAGCGTTTACGATATGAGACATATGGCTCAAAACCCTTCAAAGGTATTGTAAAAAACATTGAGAATAAATGGTTTAAAAGATTAGAGGTATTAAAACTAAAAAAACAAAAAGACTCTAAAGATTTATTTTATTTTACCTTAACACATTTTTTCATTGATTTAGTAAACAGTAAAATGTGGAAATCAAATAATAGTCATTTAAAGAATATAACTTCTAAAGACAACATATCAAAATTTTATAACACACTGCAAAAATTATCTCAGAATATTCAAGATCAAAAAGAATATTTAAACTTATCGGTAGATTTAATCAGAATTATTTTTCCATCAGTTGAGGATGAAAGCCAACCGGATGATAAAGATCTCGATGAGGGAAATGATGAAGAGGATTTTAATCAACAACAAAACCAGGAAGAAAATCAAGCCCAAAAACCTGAAGAAAGCCAATTAGATGAAAATATGCATACTCCAGAAAATGACTCAGATAATAGTCAATCTAGTGTTCAAGGAGAAGAAATTGATATTGAAATTTCAGACCAACAAATTGAAGATGTATTTAAGTCAATTGATAGTTATAGAAACCTTAATCAAAATTATAAAGCAGCTACTAATCAATATGATGAAATCATAGAAGCAATTAAACTATGTGATCATGAAGAGTTAGTGGCCCTAAGAAGGCAACTCGATGAAAAATGTGATTTATATCAAAAGCAAATATCAAGATTAGCAAATAAATTGTATCGAAAGCTTCAATCAAAGCAAAATAGGTCATGGAATTTTGATTTAGACGAAGGTGTTCTAGATACTTCAAAACTTACCAGGGTTATAACTAATTCAAATAGTTCTCTCTCTTTTAAAAAAGAAAAAGAAATTAAATTTGAAGATACAACCGTAACTTTGTTAATTGATAATTCAGGATCAATGAGAGGAAAACCTATAATGATAGCTGCTTTAACAACTGATATGATAGCTGCTACTTTAGAAAAATGCAAAATCAAAGTTGAAATTCTTGGTTTTACAACAAAAGCATGGAAAGGTGGAAAAACTCGAGAGCATTGGCTCAAAAATGGGAAGCAGAAAAATCCTGGAAGACTTAATGACCTAAGACATATTATTTATAAATCTGCTGACCAAAACTCAAAAAAATCTAAAATAAATTTAGGCCTAATGTTAAAAGAGGGTCTATTAAAAGAAAATATTGATGGCGAAGCACTTCTTTGGGCTAGTTCTAGAATTTCAAAAAGGCCAGAGAGTAGGAAAATACTAATTGTTATATCTGATGGCGCCCCCGTAGATGACTCAACACTGTCAGTAAACAACAGTAATTATTTAGAAAAACACCTAAAAAGTACTATTCTTGCGATTGAAGAGAAATCAAACATTGAACTATTAGCAATCGGTATAGGTCATAACGTAGGTCAGTATTACAGTAAAGCAATTACCATTCATGATGTAGAAGAGTTAGGTGGAATTATGTTTGAAAAAATAGAGTCATTATTCGACTAAATTTGATAAAATTTTATTCTTATACTCTTCAAATCTATCCTCATTTATAGATAATCTTATTTCTTCAAAAAACTTATTCATAAACCAAATATTATATATTGATAAAATGGTCATACCGAGCATCTCATTAGCTTTAAACAAATGATGCATATAAGATTTTGAAAATATATTTATTTCCTGTAATTCACATTCTTCATCAATACTAGAATGATCGTCTTTAAATTTTGAGTTTTTTAAATTAATTCCTTTACTACTTAGTTTTGACATCATAATACCATGTCTAGCAATCCTTGTAGGTGATACACAATCAAATGTGTCATATCCAGAACTTACACCATGCAAAATATCATCTAGTCCTCCAATTCCTAGAATATGAATAGGTTTTGATTTATCTATATAATTTTCACAGATAGAAAAGATATCGTACATCTGATTTTTTGTACTCCCCAAAGAGCCACCTATTGCAAGTCCATCAAAATTTTTTGAGCATGTTTCTTGACAAGCAATCTTTCTTAAATCCTCATAAACACCACCTTGTATTATACCATATAGTGACTGTTTTCCTGAGGAACCAAAAGTTGGGTTATACTTTTTAAATTTTGAGTCGAAAGAATGTATACATCTTTCTGCCCAGCGATGACTCATGTACATAGACTTTTCTGTATATTTTTTTGAGACATTAAAGGGCGTACATTCATCTAAGACAAAAATCAGATCAGCGCCAAAGTCACGTTGTAATTCAATTGATCTCTCAGGTGATAAGAATACTTTATCTCCATTTATATAATTTCTAAATAATGCACCATCCTCAGTTATTTTTATGAGAGATTTTCTCTTTGCATAATTGTTTTTTCCTTTAATTTCCTCTGAAACTGACCCATATCCTAGTGAAAATATTTGATATCCCCCACTATCAGTCATCATAGGTCCATTCCAATTAGTAAAACTCTGTAAACCCCCTTCTTTTGATATGATCTCTGGACCCGGTTGAAGCATTAAATGGTATGTGTTTGAAAGAATAATTTGTGTTCTTGCTAATTTTAATTGAGAGGGGAGTACAGATTTGACAGTGGCCTTGGTACCACAAAAAATAAATGAAGGTGTATTGATTTTACCGTGTGATGTATTAATTAATCCAATTCGAGCATTTGATAATTTTGACTTTTTTTTTTACTTGAAAAAAATTAGTCAAGTTTAGATGGCAAAAAGATCTTCGCTAAATAAATAAATATTGTGTCAAATAGACTTAATAGAATTCTAAGTAAATAAATACCTATTCCATAAGAAATAATTAGGTCAAATAAAGGAACAGGGTTAGAAGATAAGATATTAAATGCAAGAACACTAAATATAATATTATCAATAAATTGCGATACAATTGTTGATGCATTATTTCTAAACCAAAGGTTAGTATTTTTATTTTTTAAATAAGAAAATATAAAAATATCAATTTTTTGACTTATAAAAAAAGCACAAATACTTCCAACTATTATTGGAAACTGTGGAAGGAAAATAGTCATAATTGACTCATGCATACCATAGCTCCAAGACCATGCAGGATGCTCATCAGGATTAATTGGAGCCATAGATATTGTTAAAAACATAAGTACGGTTGAAAATAAGTATGCTGCAATACCTAGGTATATACATTTAGTTGCAGATTTTTTATCAAAATACTCATTCAATATGTCAGTACAAAGAAATATAGAAATAAACAAAACAGTTCCTAGGGCCATAGGTTCAGGAAAGAAAGGAAAGTCTACAACTTTAAGAACTTGAATATTAGCTAATATGATTGCAATCGCTACATAAACATAAATACCTGTCTTTCCAAAGAACTTAAGTGAGAGTAAAATTGAAAGATAACAAAATATAATTTGAAATAACCAGATAATTACAACTGAAGAGTTATTTAAGTTATTTGATAAATTTAAAAATAATTCTTGAAACATTTAGCTAGCTTTTTTGCTAACGTTTTTTTCGATTTGTTTTTTGATTTTTAAGGCTTTATCAGTTAAAGATCGTGAGCTGGTTTTATTTAAATATTGATCTAAACCACCATGTTTATCTATGGTTCTAAGTGTAGATGAGGCTATTCTTAGTCTAAATTTTCTTTGTAAAGACTCACTAAATAGAGTGACACTGTTTAAATTAACCATAAAACGCCTTTTAGACTTAATATTAGAATGGCTGACGTTATGACCAGTTTGGTGTTTTTTTCCAGTAATATCGCAAGATCTAGACATGAAATGAGTTTATAATACAAAAGTCCCTTTTTTACAATAAGTAATAGTTTCTTAGAGTTTTAGATGACTTATTGCATATTTTGGTCTGTACTTCTCTAAAAGTGGGTTGATCTCATCTTTTTTTTTCAATTTAGATTTATGAATTCCATTTTTAATCCAGAGCGAGTCTAGTTTCATTTTTTTACCTCCTGCTATGTCATGCCACAATGAGTCACCAATAACTAATACCTTACTAAGATTTGTAATCCTCATTTTTTTAAAAATATCCTGATATATTGGTTCGTAAGGTTTTCCATATCTAAAGACAGTCCCTCCTAAATCAGAGTATAACTCTGCTACTGTACCACCACTCATAGAAAGAGTATTTTTATTATGGACTAAATAATCTGGGTTTGCACAAAGTAGTGGAAGTTTATACTTCATAATTTTATCTAGATGTTCAGCAAAATCTAAAATAGATAATCCATCTTTTAGATCTGCAATCATAGCAAAATTTGCACTTTCAACTTTTTTAGTGCAATCCAAATTGAAATACTTAATTTTTTGCTTTGATAGCTCTAAAGGGTAACATTTTCTACCAAACTTTTTATAAATATCTTTTTTTGATGTTATTTAATGCTATTTGTCCACTAGTAATACAGTAATCAAATAGTTTTTCACTAAAACCCAATCTTTTTAAATTTGCCTCTGATTGAATAGTGGGGCTAGCTGAATTAGAAATAAGAATGATTTTTTTATTTTCTAATTTAAGATACTCTAAACATTTTTCTGCTTCTATAAATTTTTTATGACCGTTATGAAGAACCCCCCACTGATCAAATAAAAAATAGTCATATTTACTAACTACATTTTTAAAAGATGAAATATTTTTCAAGAGTACTGTCCAATTACCTCGGAGATGCTTCTAAATCCTTGTTGTTGAATTAAATTCATCAAATCATAAGTCATTTTTTTTTACATGGTAAGGGCCTTCATATGTAAAGCTACTATAAATCTGAATTAATGAAGCTCCTAATTTCATTTTAGTTAAGATATCATTAGCATCAAAAATACCCCCTACTCCTATAATTTTAATTTTTCCTGATGTCAGAGTATAAAAATCTCTTATTAATTCATTTGATTTAAGGAATAATGGTCTACCACTTACCCCACCCTCTAACTTTTCATTAACCATCGATTTATTAATTGTTGTGTTAGTCAGTATTAGCCCATCCACATCATTTGCCAGTGAAATCAATGAAATATCCTTTTTATCCTGATCAGAAATATCTGGTGATATTTTGAATAAAATAGGGATTTTTGAGTTATTCTCATCTCTTAGCCTATGGATATTTGTAACGATCTTTTCAAAATTTTGAGATTTAAGATTATCTCTCAATCCAGGTGTATTTGGTGAAGATAAATTGATCACAACGTAATCACCAAGTCTATACAGTCTATCGAAAAGCTTTTTGAGATCATCTAAAATTTCTACGGTATCCTTATTGTTACCTATGTTTATACCAATGATTTTATCTTGGAAATTTTCTTTAAGGTTTGAGTTATTGATATTTTTTTCAAATACATCCATGCCTTTGTTATTAAACCCTAAAGAATTTATTAATGCTTTTTGAGCAGGAAACCTATGAATTCTGGGTTTTGAGTTACCTTTTTGAGGCAAAGGAGTCACTGTTCCCAACTCAGTAAAACTAAATCCTAAATTTAATATTGGATTTATCACCTCTGCATTTTTGTCAAAACCTGCCGATAACCCAATAGGAGTTTTGAAAGTTCTACCCCATATTGTTTGTTCAAGGATTTCTGTATTTTTACAAATAATTTTTGGATAAATACCTAATTTGAGAGCTTTTATAGATATATTATGTGATAATTCTGGATCTAGCTTTTTGAGAATACGATGAGCTAAATTATACATTTAGCTTCGAGTTGAACAACTCCAGAGTTTTATCTTTTGTATAAATTTTAGTAAATGAGCCCAATCTTGGTCCATTCTCTTGACCAAAAACAACTTGATAAATAAGTTTAAAAAATTCCTTAATATTCTCTTTATAGACAGAATTTTTTCCGACACTAAAAATAGCAGTTTGAAATTCATCTGCTTCAGCCGAAGACTCTACTTCTTTTAATTTAGACACAACTTCTTTAAGTATAATTAATTCTTCAGAATTTGGAATTTTAAAGTTTAAATTTGGTTGTATAAAATCTCTAAAATAATTAATACCACAATCAATCATTCTATTAATAAGATCTGTTTCCGCTCTGCTGAAATTAGATTGATAATTTTTTATTAAACCAAAAATCACATTAGGGTCCTCAGACTTGCAAACTGATATAATATTTAGGATTAAACTATAATTAATTTTTGATTTATATGATGGATTTTCAGCTTTATGAATATGCCAAGCAGGGTTATCTGGATTTAGATCATCGGACTCTAATTTATTAACGTGTGTTAAATATTCATCGGTGTTTTTAGGAATTACATCAAAATAAAGTTTCTTTGCAGTTGTTGGTCTCTGATACATAAACATGGCCAAACTCTCTTCAATAGAATATTTGAGCCAATCATCGATGCTTATACCATTGCCTTTTGACTTACTAATTTTTTCAGCATTTTCATCGAGAAATAGCTCATAAATTAAATTTTCAGGAGGCTTAGAACCGATTATCTTACATATCTTTGATGATAGGGTATAGCTCTCCGTTAAATCCTTACCACACATTTCATAGTCCACACTGAAAGCAGCCCACCTCATTGCCCAATCAACTTTCCACTGAAGTTTACAATTGCCATCTAAAACTGATTTAGACTTCAATACACCTTCCTCATAATATGAAACAGAAAATTCTTCATTATTAATTTCTTCAATTGGAACTTGCAATATTTTACCAGTTATTTCACTGATTGGAAAAAATGGACTATAAGATTTTCTTCTTTCTTCACCTAGTGTCGGAAGAACTACATTAATAATTTCATCATAATTTTTTATAATTTTCTTTATTGTTTCATTAAACAATCCTGACTTATAAGCTTCTGTTGAACTTTGAAAAGAAAAAGGCAAATTAAATCTATTTAAAAAATCTTTAAGTTTTGAATTATTATGTTCACCAAAACTATTAAACAACTCAAATGGATCTGGGACAGATGTCAAAGGGTAATCAAGGTAGTCAGATAATTTTTCTTTGTTTGGGATGTTATCTGGGACTTTTCTAAAGCCATCCATATCATCAGAAAATGCTATGAGGTCTGTCTCTTTACCAGTCAATTTTTCATAGCAAAATCTTACCATATTTGTCCTTAGCACTTCCCCAAAAGTACCAATATGAGGTAAGCCGGATGGGCCGTACCCAGTTTCAAAGATTATTTTGTCTTTGGGATTATTTTTTTCAAAGCGTTTTACAATTTTTTTTGCTTCATTAAATGGCCAGGATTTGTATGAGTTATAATCAGTCAAAATTTAGGTGCTAATGTTAGAGTAATACCATTGAGCTCTTCTGTAAATGGAATTTGACATGAGAGTCTTGAATTTTTTTTTATATCCATAGCTTGGTCAAGCATAGATTCCTCATCGTCATCAGCTTTTGATATTTTTTCTAACCAATTTTCATCGACATAACAATGGCAGGTGGCACAAGCGCAACAACCCCCACATATAGCCTCAATATCTAATCCAGCGTCTCTAATAATCTCCATTATTGAAAAACCAACTGTTGCTTCAATTTTATGAGGTGAACCCTCATGATCTATAACGTTAATATGATATGTCATTTTGAAATTTTTAAATATTTAGACTATAAGATCTATCAGTTAGACAGGCTTAATGCGACTAAAATTAATATACTAAATATATTCTAAAAAATTATAAGTTTAGATTAGATGTATAGATCCGAGAATTTTCAGATAAGTCTTTGGCTTGTAAGTCTCATGTCAATTATATTGCTGATGATCATTATTGGTGGTTTGACAAGATTAACTGAGTCTGGTTTGTCCATGGTTGATTGGAGATTATTTATGGGAACAATACCCCCTTTATCCCATGGAGATTGGTTAAAAGTTTTTGAAGATTATAAGCAATATCCTGAATATCAAATAAAAAACATAAACATGACACTATCAGAGTTTAAATACATCTTTTGGTGGGAATATGGACATAGAGTATTGGGAAGACTAATAGGAATTATTTTTATCATCCCTTTTATCTACTTTGCTTTGAAAAAATACTTTTCTAATGAAGAGTTATACTCATATTCATTCCTTCTTTTTCTTGGAGGGGCACAAGGTATTATCGGATGGTGGATGGTAAAAAGTGGATTAGATGTTAATCCATACGTTAGCCATTTAAGACTTGCCGTTCACTTAATTATAGCTCAAATAATTCTCTCTTTAATTGCTTATCTTTTCTTGAAAAGGCTTGATATTGGGATTTATAAAAATAATTTTAGCTCACATAAAACTTTTTTTATTTTTTTTAATATAATAATTTTTTTTACAGTAATTTATGGTGCTTTTATGGCTGGTTTAGATGCTGGAAAATCATTTAATACTTGGCCCAAAATGGGAGATAATTACATTCCTGAAAATTTAATTTTTATTGAGGATCGACTATTTGGTTTTTTTGATAACAGTGTCTTCATACATTTTTTTCATAGAGCCTTAGCTTATTTATCATTTTTAACAATTCTTTATATGAGCTTTAAACATTTTAAGGGAATTGAAAATAAATATCAAAAAATCCATTTCCTGATTGTGTTATTTCTAGTTTTAATTCAGTTATTTATTGGTGTTTTTGTTGTTTTGAGCAATGTTCAAGTCTCTTTGGGTTCTATCCATCAAATAATAGGCACTTTATTGTTTGTATCAGCTACTTGTTATAGCCTTCAAATACTTAAGAATTAAATCTAATTAGGGTTACATTTTGTATAAACTTCATGGGTAAAATTCTAGTTATTGGTGCAAATGGTTCTGTTGGCAAATCATGTGTTAACAACCTAAAAGATGATAATGATTTAGTTCTAATATCAAGAAGTGAATTTGATAGTGATGTTGAAGGTAATTTTGAAAAAAATGTTCTAGATATTAATGATTACACGAATACAGAAAGTTTCATAAAATCAATTAACTACGAAATATCTGGCATAATTTTTGCCATTGGCTCGATAAACTTAAAACCTTTCTCAAGCACCTCTGTTGATGATTTTAAAAAAATAATGGATGATAATTTTTATAATATCGTTCATTTCCTTAATCATTGCATAACTAAGATGTCGGATTCATCTTCAGTAGTATTTTTTTCATCAATAGCAGCTGTTAGAGGTTTTAAAAATCATACAGCAATCTCTTCTGCAAAAAGTGCATTAATTGGTTTATCAAATTCGTTAGCCGCAGACTATGCTCCGAAGATAAGATTTAATACAATATCTCCTAGCCTATCTTTTTCCAAAATGTCAAGTTTTATGGTTTCTAATGAAAAGGTTGCTGAAGGAATTGGAAAACTTCACCCTATGTCAAGACTTGGAACAGGTGATGACATAGGTAATTTGGCCTCTTTCTTGGTATCTAAAAAATCATCATGGATTACAGGACAAAACTTCCAACTAGATGGTGGAAGATCAACTTTAATCACAAAATAATAAAAACAAAATGAAGGAATGCTTTGTAGTTCTTGGAAATCAACTATTTGATAAAAAGTACTTAACAGAATTCAAAAACTCATGTGATTTTTTT
>CACBDV010000013.1 GCA_902538085.1 uncultured Alphaproteobacteria bacterium | reverse complement strand
TATCTTTTTATCTAATTCTGACTTTTCATCTTTTATAGATATCAAATCCATTAATCTTTCTATACCAGCTGCCCAGCCAACTCCTGGTATATCTCTAGAAGAAATCATGCTAATTAAATTGTCATACCTACCGCCAGCTAATATTGCATTTTGTCTTTTATCTTCATTTGTTTGAAACTCAAAAGCAGTATGTGAATAATAATCTAATCCTCTGACTAATTTTGGGTCTTCAAAAAATTTAATTTTATTATCGTTTAAAAGTATTTTAACTTGATTGAAATAATTTTTACTCTCTTCAGATAGGTGTTCACTAATTTTTGGAGCATTTACTAATATTTCAGAGTCTTTTGGATCTTTACTATCCAAAATTCTAAGTGGATTTTTATCCAATCTAGATTGTGAGATTTCTGATAACTGTTTTTTAAATTCAGTTAAATATTTTTTTAATTCATAAGCATATTTGATTTGATCCTCTTTTGACCCTAAAGAATTAATTAATAACCTATGTTTATTTTCTTTAATTCCAAGGTCATCAAATAATAACTTTGCGATTAGAATTAATTCAAAATCTACATAAGGACTTTTTTCACCAATAGACTCAATATTTATTTGATGAAACTGTCTATATCTACCTTTTTGGGGTCTTTCTCTTCTAAACATTGGGCCGTGAGTAATTAATTTAAGTAAGCCCGATTGATAGTTTGAAGCAGCAAACCTAGCTAGACTACTTGTGGCCTCAGGTCTTAAACAAATATATGCTTCTCCTTTATCTAAAAATGAATACATCTCTTTAGAGACAATATCGGTTTGCTCGCCTACGGTCCTAGAGAATAAATCTTGTTGTTCCAAAATTGGAGTTTGTATAGATTTAAAATTGAAATTCCTACAGATTGAATAAAATTTTTCAATTATAAATTCAAACTTCTCCATTTCAGCTCCATGAATATCATGTGTGCCTTTTACTAAACTAATATTTCTTTTCATTTTAAATGATGAATCTGATCAACTTTATTTTCTATAGTTTTAACTAAGTACTCAACTAAATCTTCGTCTTGTATTCTGTGGCTTTTTTCTCCATCGACGTATACCATATGTGTGTTATTTCCACCACCTGTTATGCCTATGTTAGTCATTGTAGCTTCACCTGGCCCATTAACAACACATCCAATAATTGAAACTGTTATAGGTTTTTTAATGTGAGAGAGTTTTTTCTCAACATTTTTAACTGTCTCAATAACATCAAATTGCTGTCTTGCGCAAGATGGGCAAGATATTATTGTTACACCATAATCTCTTAAATTTAGTGATTTTAACATTTCAAACCCTACTTTGACCTCTTGAGTTGGATGATCTGAAAGTGAAACTCTCACTGTATCGCCAATACCATCATAAAGAAGCAATCCAAGACCTATAGAAGATTTTATTGATCCACTAAAATAACTTCCTGCTTCAGTAATACCTAAATGAAGAGGATAATCACAAAAATTAGATAACTTTCTATATGACTCTACTGCTGTAAAAACATTAGAAGCTTTAACACTAATTTTAAAATTATCAAAATTTAAATCCTCTAAAAGTTTTATATTTAGCTTAGCACTTTCAAATAATGCCTCAGAGGTTGGGCTTTTATATTTTTCTAATATTGATTTTTCTAAACTTCCAGCATTAACACCTATTCTTATAGGTATTTTGTTCTGCTTGGCAGCTTCAACAACCTCTTTTACTTTTTCCCTAGAGCCAATATTGCCTGGATTTATTCGAAGACAATGGGCTCCATTTTCTGCAGCCTCAAGTGCTCTTTTATAATGAAAGTGAATATCAGCGACTAAGGGGATCTTAATTTCAGGAATTATTTTTTTTAATGCTTTTGATGATTTTTCATCAGGAACTGAAACTCTGACTATATCGCATCCCTCTTGTTCAATGAGAGATATCTGCTCAAGTGTTGCATCAATGTCATGTGTAAGGGTATTTGTCATTGTCTGAACCGTAATTGGAGAGTCTCCACCGACAAAAATATTTCCAATTTGAATTTTTTTTTGTTTTTTTTCTCTTTATTGAATGAGAATATTTCATAATAAAGTCTCTAAATCTTTAATGTGAAAATTAAATAAATATGAGTTTAATTCCTTATTTAATCTAATTTCTACACCTCTGTAAATTATCTTATCAATATTATTTATATTAGATAAATCGATAAAAAAATCATTGTCTAAATCGAGAATAAGTTCATTAGATTTGGTAATTTCACCAAATTGTAAAGTATTTTTAATATTGTTTTGAATTTTGTAAAAAATAGTCTTATTAGGTTTTGCAAAAATTGATAAATTTTGCGAATAGTTAACTCTGTTTAACGGGATAAGATTATTTATAAAATAATTATGACTTAATTCATACAAATCATATTGATTAGAGATCTTATAAACATCATTATAAACTTGATCTTTTTCAACCTCTTTAAATGAAATTTGATTGTTAAATTTATTATATATATTAAATGATAATAAAATTAAAATTACAAAAACAAGTAACAATAAGAAATAGACTATTGAAAGTTTAGTGTAATCGATTGGGATATCACTAATTGAATTTTTATATTTAATTTCGTAACCCAAATATCTATATATAGATTTTTTATAAGTTGATTGATAAGCACGATATTTTTTAGGGAGTTTTAAATTATCATCTAAAAGTCGTATTATTTCTAAATCTAATTTAAGAGCTTTGGATAAATCATTGATTGATAATCCTTTTTTAATTCTTGCCTCTTTGATTGAAATTAACTTATCCAAAAAATTATTTATGTAATTTGAAGGCTTGATGTAATTTTTGTACAGCTAAATCAGTTTGATCTTCATGAATTAATATACTTATTTTTATTTCTGAAGTGGTAATAACTTGAATATTTATTTTATTTTTTCCAAGAGTATCAAATAATGTTTGGGCAACTCCAGCATGAGATCTCATCCCTACTCCAACCACTGAAATTTTTGAAATATTATTAGATGAAATAATTTTTTTATATCCAATTATAGATTTCTCTTTTTTTAGTATTTTTAATGCTTTTTCTAAGTCTAGTCTTGGCAAAGTGAAAGATAAATTTGCAAACTTTCCATCTTGTGAAATATTTTGGAGTATCATATCAACATTTATATTGCCTTTAGCTAATGGGCCAAAGATTTTTGAAGAGACTCCAGGTTTATCTTGTACTCTTGAAAGTGTAATTTTTGCTTCATCTTTGGAGTAAGTTATTCCACTCACAGTATTATTTTCTAAAACACTTTTTTCGTCAGTAATCATGGTACCAATTTTTTTGGGTTTGAAAGAAGATCTTACACTTAATTTAGTATTTTTTCTCATAGCTAACTCAACAGAACGAGTTTGAAGAACCTTAGCCCCTTGTGAGGCTAATTCAAGCATTTCTTCATATGAAATTTTATTAATCTTTTTTGCTTTAGGTACTATGTTTGGATCAGTGGTAAATACACCCTCAACATCAGTATAAATTATACATTCTGTTTCCATCGCTGCCGCAACAGCAACAGCACTAGTATCAGAACCACCCCTACCTAAGGTAGTTAATTCTCCCTTTTTGTTAATACCTTGGAAACCAGGAATTAATAGAACTTCAAAATTTTTTAATTCATCATATAAAAATTTTTTATTAATGGATAAAATTCTAGACTTCATATGCTCTGATGATGTTATAATCGGTATTTGCCAACTAAGTAGCGATTTAGCTTTAATCTTTTGATTATTGAGACATATAGACATTAACGCGCAAGATACATTTTCACCTGATGAAATGGCGTTATCAAAATCAATTGGATTTGGATTTTTTGAAAAAGATTTTGTTAAATTTATTAAACGATCAGTTTCACCTGACATAGCAGATAACACAGCTATAACTTTTGATTTTTTTGACCAATCATGAATAATATCTGCTGATCTTTTTATAGCTTCAATACTCCCAACGGATGTACCACCAAATTTTAAAACTTTAATTTTCATGAATTACGGTAATATACTCTTAACATTTATGATGTAAAGAACATGGACACTTATAATAGCAAGTATTACGAACCATTAGAGCAAATGATGGCTATAAGACATCAGTATATGTCAAAAATATTAAGAGATCATAGTGGTCAAGATATTTATGAATTCTTTAAGAATAAAAAAATTTTAGATCTTGGATGTGGAACTGGCGAATTCCTTAATAATTATTATGGTATGGGTGCAGAGTGTTCAGGTATTGATATCGAGAATAATTTTAAAATAAAGAACAAAATAAATTTTAAACTCATTAATATAGAGGCTAATAAATTTTTAAAAAATTGTAAAAAAAAATTTGATGTTATTTTTTTTGTTTGAATTCTTAGAACATTTAGAAGAACAAGATAAACATCAACTTTTTGAAAACTTAACTAAAAACCTCAATAAAAATGCATATATATTTATATCTACAATTAATAAGAATTTATTATCAAAATATTTAGCAATTGATATTGCTGAGAATCTCTTAAAGCTACTTCCTAAAAAAACCCACGATTTTAATCTTTTTTTATCTCCCTCTAAATTACAATCAATTAGTCAAAAATATAATTTAAATTTAATGGATATAGAGGGCATGCAATACAATCCAATTTTTAAATCTTTCAAACTAAGTAAATTTGATTTAGTAAATTACTTTGGTACTTTGAAATACTAATTTTTATTTTTTTCTTTTTTACTAAAAGGGAGTCTTACTAAACCTATACCCTCATCGACCAATTCTTGACTTTCTTTTTCAGTTGCCTCTCCATAAATAGGTTTATCTTTAGCTTCACCATAATGAATTTTTCTAGCCTCTTCTGGAAATTTTTTTCCAACATATGTAAAATTTTTTTCTATTTCAGATTTAATTTTATTTAATTGTTTATTATAATTTGAAAATAATTTCTTTTTTTCACGATTTATTTTAGCTGAACTTGTTGATTTACCAGAAATGTTTGGTGCCATAACTGATTTTGATATTGTTGATGAATTACAGAAAGGGCATTCAATTTGTTTTTTCCTTTTTTGTTTTTCAAAAGAGTTTGAGTCATCAAAACTAGCTTCAAATATGTGTTGATTTTCACAAATTAAATCAAATTTTATCATTCTTTATATTTGGTCATTCAATGATAATTTTCAATAATATTAATCAAAATTTCTATCATTATCTAATACAGGTATTGCGTTTTGACACTCTCTAACTCTATTTAAATCAAGTTCAGCAGTAATGATCATTTCACCATCTTCAGCTTCAGCTAATGTCTCTCCCCAGGGGTCTACTATTAAAGTATGCCCATAAGTTACTCTTTTTTCATTATTTACTCCCCATTGATTAGGTGCCAATATAAAAACTCCATTTTCAATAGCCCTTGCTTTAATAAGAGAATGCCAATGGGCCTTGCCTGTTGTGTGCGTAAATGCTGAAGGGGCAACAATAATTTGTGAACCTTTTTTTTGCCAAAGCTCTGTACAATTTAGGGTACCTCAAATCATAACAAATAGTATGACCAACTGAGTGACCCAATACTTTAGTGATTTTTAATTCACTTCCAGGTGAGTAAAAATCACTTTCTTTGTATGACTCACCATTTTTTAAAGTAATGTCAAACATATGAATTTTGTCATAAATTGAAATTATATCTCCATAAGGATTAATTAAAATTGACCGATTAAATAATTTATCATTTTCGGTTATGGGAATTGATCCCAAAAGTAAGTATACATTATTTATCTTTGAAAAATTTTTAAAATATTTTACAGAGTCATGATTCATTTCAATTAAAATTTTTGATTTACTTGATAAAAAGAGAAAGCACTCAGGTAGTAAAATGAAATCTGGGCTTGAGTTTAAACTATCTTGTAAAAATTTTTTTGATTTTTCGAAATTTTCATCATAGTTTGAACCGACTGTAATTTGAATCAGTGCAACCTTCATTTAATTATTTAATTTATAAATAATGTAATTTGATACGTCTTTAATAGCTTTATGAATTTTTATTTTTTCTTGAGGTAAAATAGAAATACTATGGTTTGAAAATAATATATACTCTAATTTCTTCTTATCTTTTACTAGGGTTAATTTTAAAGTCTTATCTTTATTTAGAACTACAATTGGTTCTTCAGTAGAATACAAAAATTCATTATCATTACTTGATGAAATTAATTCAGTAAATTCTTTATGAAATAATTCGGGATTTTCATAAAATGTGAGCCTTTTTTGGTCTAAATTAAATCTCGATATCATGGTAAGTTACTTTAGCACATTATGAATGAATTTAATTTAAAAAAGAGGAATATTAGAAGAAAGGCATATTTTGACAAAGATAATTTAATTGCAAAAAATGGGTCAGGTTTAATTAATGATAAATTAAAGTTCATGTCAAAAAAAATAGAAAACTGTCTAATTCTAGATGAAGATCTTTGCATAGAGGAGTCCAATTTTACTAATACAAAAATTATAAATATCAATGATATTAGTGTAGTTGAAGGTAAGTTTGATGCAGCTATATCAAATTTTTCTTTACAAATACCATTGTTTTTGAATAGCAATGATATTTTTAATAAAATTTTATCTAAATTAAACGAAAACAGTTTATTTTGCTTCAATACCATAACATCAAATTCAATGAGAACACTTCAAAATATTTTTTTAGAAATTGATGAAAAGATTTTTGGTGGAGTTTATAGGAGATTTGGGCCATTTTTAGAAACTACAAAATTGATAGAGGATTTGAATAAAAGTAAATATAAAGATGTTGTAGTAGGTATAGATAACCTAGAAATAAACTATAGTTCTTTGAACAAAATTAGAAGTGATTTTAGAAAGTTTGGAATTTCAAATTTTTTTAATGAGAAACATAGATTTAAAAAAGATTTTTTAAAATTAACAAATAATTTATTTTCAAAATTAATTGATAATCATAAATATATTCCATTAGAAATAGAGATTGCTACATTTACATCATGGAAATAATATTAATTTAGTATATTTGTAATTAAATGTTCGAAAAAATAAATAATTTTTTTTCCTCGAAAAAAAATTCAAATTTAATTAAAGAAATTTCAGATAAATATTTAAATAATATAAATCAATTAGAAGCGGATATTTCAAATTTACCAAAAGAAGAAATGACTCATAAAATTGAAAACTTAAAACAAAATTATATTTCTAATCAAAAAGACGAGTTATCAGATGAGGATATAAGTTTCGTATGTGCTCTATTGAGAGAAGTATCAAAAAGAACTATTGAACTCAGACATTATGACTCTCAAATAATTGGAGGTATTGCTCTTTATCATGGATTTGTTGCTGAAATGAAAACAGGAGAAGGCAAAACACTTGCCGCAACAATTCCAATCATATTAAATTATGTCTTAAATAAAAAAGTTCATTTAATTACTGTTAATGATTATTTAGCAAAAAGAGACTCTCTTTGGATGGGACCAATTTTTGAATACTTAAACATAAGTTGTTCATACATTCAAAACAGCCAAACTGTTGAAGAAAAAGTAAGTAGCTATCAATCTCATGTCGTATATGGAAATAATAACGAATTTTGCTTTGATTATCTGAGAGATAATTTAAGAGGTATCAATCAACCAAAAATGCAAAATGAGCATCATATAGCTTTAATTGATGAGGCTGACTCTGTACTAATCGATGAGTCTAGGTCACCTTTAGGTATTTCAGGACCTGTGAAGACTCCCATTAAACTTTTTAAATTATGCTATGAAATTACTCAAGACCTCCTAAAAAGCGATGTTGAGATAAATGAAGAAAGAAAAAATGTTTTGCTTATAGACAGCGGTATTAAGAAAATTGAATTCAACCTAAAAAAAATTAATTTTTTAAAAGGAAATAGTTTGTTTGATAATGAAAATTTAGAGGCTTATCAAATCATAAATCAATCACTTAAAGCACGTTTTTTGTATGAAAGAGACAAAGATTATGTTGTAAAAGATGGTCAAATTATTGTCATAGATGAGTTCTCAGGTAGATTAGCAGAAGGAAGAAGGTTTGGTGAGGGTCTTCATCAATCTTTGGAAGCCAAAGAGAATCTTAAAATACAAGAAGAGAGTATTACTTTAGCAAGTATAACTTTTCAAAATTATTTTAAAAAATATCAAAAGTTATCTGGAATGACAGGTACCGCTCTTACTGAGTCAGAAGAGTTTTTGGAAATATATGGCTTGAGTGTAATAGAAATACCTACTCATAAACCTATGATCAGAATTGATCAAAATGATCAAATTTATAAAACTCCGGACGAAAAATATAAAGCTGTTTTAGACTTAGTGAAAAAAAAATATGAAAAAGGTCAACCAATATTAGTTGGCACAACTTCAATTGAAAAATCAAATTTTATTTCAGATATATTAAAAACTAACAATATTCCTCACAATGTTTTAAATGCAAAAAATCATGAGAATGAGGCTGAAATTATTGCTTTAGCAGGCAAACCGTCACAAGTAACGGTTGCTACTAATATGGCAGGTAGAGGTACCGATATTAGATTAGGTGGTAATCCAGAAATAGATAAAAATTTTAATGAGAATGATTACCAAAAGGTAATTGATTTGGGTGGACTATGTATTTTAGGCACTGAAAGACACGAAAGTAGAAGAATAGATAACCAATTAAGAGGAAGGTCTGGAAGACAGGGAGATCCTGGACAAAGTATATTTTTTGTCTCTTTAGAAGATGACCTAATGAGAATTTTTGGATCAGAGAAACTTCAATCTATGCTTTCAACATTGGGTCTTAAAAAAGGAGAAGTTATTGAACACAAATGGTTAACTTCATCAATTGAACGAGCACAAAAAAGAGTTGAGGGTCATAATTTTGACATTAGGAAACAATTATTAGAGTTTGATAATATTATTGATAAACAAAGAAATATAATTTACTCCAAAAGAGAAACTATTATTAATCAAGATATTATTAATTTTATTCAAGAAACTGAGGATGAATTTATATCTAATTTGTTAGAAAGTGAAAAAGAAGAAATTAAGAATTTCTCAGACTTGTTGTCTTTTATTAAACCAGAAGAAAATGATAATAAAGACCATTATCTATCTTCATTTAAAAAAATAAAAGATGAAAATTATGAAAAACATACAAATGCTTATATTTTTATACTAAGACAGGTAAGCCTTTCTATTTTAGATAAAAATTGGCATAACCATATTCAAGAGCTTACAAATATACGCATGTCTGTTAGTCTCAGCGGATATGGAGGGAAAGATCCAGTCAATGAATTTCGTAAGGCCTCTTTGAGTGCTTTCAATCAACTAATATATGAAATACAAAAACAAATGGTATTAGTCTTAAACAATATTAGAGTTGAAAAAAAGAGTGAAAATCAAGATGACAAAAATATTGAACCAATTACTAAAAAAATTGGAAGGAATGATCCTTGTCCTTGTGGATCAGGAAAAAAATACAAACAATGTCATGGAAGTAATTAATCAAACAATATAATTTAAATATCGATTATTTCTTTTCTTTATCAATTCATCTTTTGATAATAATTTAAGATCCTCAATACTTTTTATCAAAGCAACCTTAAGATCATTTGATACCTTATCAAAATGCCTATGAGCTCCTCCAATTGGTTCTTCGATAATTCGATCAATAATTTTTAATTCTAGGCAATCTTTTGCTGTTATTTTTAGAGAATTAGACGCTGTCTCAGCAAAATCAGAGGACTTCCATAGTATTGAGGAACAGCCCTCAGGAGAAATAACAGAGTAAATCGAATTACTCAACATTATGACAGTGTCGCTTGTGGCAAGAGCAATTGCTCCGCCTGATCCTCCCTCGCCTATAACAATTGAAATGCATGGTGTTTCACAATTTAATGCTACTTTCATTGATTGAGCTATTGCCTCAGCTTGCCCTCTTTCCTCGGCGTCCTTGCCAGGGTAAGCTCCGGATGTATCCACAAAACAAATTAAAGGTAAATTTAATTTTGAGGCTAATTTCATAATTCTTTGAGATTTTCTATAACCTTCAGGTTTTGCCATACCGAAATTATGTTTTAATCTCGAATTCATATCATTACCCTTTTCAGTGCCTAGTATTATGACAGGTAAATTATCTAAAAACGCAAAACCTGAGATAATTGCATTATCTTCAGAATAAAGTCTATCGCCATAAAGAGGTGTAAATTTTGTAAAAATACTATTTATAAAACTTTTTGTTTTAGGCCTATTTGGATGTCTTGCTAGTTTGACAATTTGCCATGGAGATAAATTAGAGTAAATTCTGTTCAACTCTATTTGTTTTTTTTTCTCAATATCTTTAATTTTTCCATCAACATCTATATCACTTTCTTCTGAAAGCTTGATTAGAGATTGTATTTCCATATCAAATTTTTCCAATTTTTCTTCAAAATCTAAGTAGAACATTTTAAGGACTATAATTTATTTTTAAGTGGATGATAAGACTCTAAAACTCTCTTTTTCATTGACTTTGCGACTTTAGTATAAATTTCTGTAGTTGAAATACTTGAGTGACCTAATAGTTTTTGTATGTGCCTAATATCAGCGTTATTTTCTAACATTGTGGTAGCAAATGAGTGTCTAAAAACATGAGAGGACAATTTATGTTTAATTATTGAGTCATTATGACAATTTTCAAGAAATTTGTTTACAGATCTAGCAGAAATCTTTTTATTATTTAACGCAAATACAAGTTGGTTTTTTTTTTCCTAAATTTTTCAAAAGCTCCAAAAAATCTTTAATTATATATACTTTTCTCTCTTTGGAACCTTTTCCATAAATGTAAATAGAATTATCTTGATGGTTAATGTCAGACCATTTTAGATTCAGTGCCTCTGATATTCTCAAACCTGATAAATAAATTAATTTTAGTACTAAAATATAAAGTTCTTTATTAGTCTGTTTCGAATTATACAAATTCATAAATATTTGTTCCATTTGTTGTTTTGATATGGCCTTTGGAATTTTTTTTAAATTTGATAAGCTTTCGAATTCTTGAAAATCAATTTTTTCAATTATTTTTTCAGTTTGAAGAAACTTAAAAAAATTTTTTAAAGTTGAGATTTTTCTATTTATACTCGATATTTTCAAATTTTTTTTTCTTAAATTAGTAATATATGATTTAATCTTAGCAGTGAGATCACTTGCTTTTATATCCTCAGTATAAAAAAATTGATCTAAATCAACTAAATAATTATTTACAGAGTTTCTTGAAAGATTTTTTTTCAGAGATTAAAAATTGAGTGTATAAATCTTTATATTTTTCATATTTCATAAATTAATTAAATGTGCTCTAAAGGCTAATTTTATCAATTCATTTTTTAAATATTCATTATCTATGATGTAATTATTTAAGAAGTATAAATCGAATTCATTTATCGAATAAAATTTTTCACTTAAATTGACATAGTATATATATGAGTCAATCAAATTTAAATTTTCAGCTAAACTTGCCAAGTACACAGGATTAACTGAGATTGTATCTGTCTCCGTTATTTTTAAATTGTCACTCTCTATAAAATTAATATTTCTATTCAAAAATAAAAATTTCATCAAAGGACTGTCTATATTTTGATCGTTATCTGCATAGTATTTATTTTCGAAGTTTTTAATTAAATAATTCTTTAAAGCTGTTGCTATATCATTATTTTCGACTACACCGTTAGGAACATCCTTCAATAAAATTATCAAATTTTCTAAAAAACTTGAGTTTTCATAAAGTGATAAAAGCATCAAACCATTAATGTAATTTAAATTTCTTGAGGTAATTCTCATTTCACTAAATTGATCATTAACTAATCTGGATACATCATATAAATCCAATTGTAATAAAGGAATATAGTTTTCTAAAATTTCAAGTTTTTTATTATAGTTAATATTTTTTTGCATTTCTTCATACATAGCTAACTCTTTAGGTTTTACATTAAGCATTTCTAGCATAGATAAATATTGTGATTTATTTATGACTCTATTTTTAAAAAGATAATTTATTTGATAAAGATCAATTGTATTTGATTTGAGATATATCTCTAATTCAAGAGTATTATTAATTTCATCCACATTGACTTTTATACTATCAGAAATCAAAGTAATATATTTATCAATTAATCCTAATTCACTTAAGTTGTAATTGATTTCAATTTTATTATTTTTTAGAAAGTCTAACAAAAATTTTGTGTTTAATTTATCAAACTCTTTTTGATCATAAATTTCAATTATAAAATTAATCTGCTCAAATTGATTATCTTTTATTAAGCATAAGATATTATAAATCAAAATATCATCAAAATTTTTTTGATTATTATCCAATCCAAATAAATATCTACACAATTCATTAAATTGATTTGAGTCAAATAAATAAGCTAAATAAGACTCATTGTGATTTGGGTTTTGGAATTCTTCAAAAATAACTTTTTCAAACAAATTTGAGTTAATTTGGTATCTATAATTTTTTTTATTGAATAAATTTATTTTTTTGAAAAAAAAATCATTTTCATTTGAATATTCAGGATAAATATTACTATTTGTCAAAGGATCAAATAAAGAATAAAAAAAATTGTTATTATTTTCTGTAGAGTTTATAAGTTTTAAAAGAATTTCTTCTGATTTAATTGATGAAATTATATTGTTTTGTGAGAATGATTTTTTCTTGAAATATGATTTCCTCATTAACTACATTGGCCTTCAATGGCAGAACTAATATTAGCAAAAAAAAAATGAGATATTTCATGTGAACTGATCTATTGGAATGTCATAAAGCTTTTCTTTTGTTGGTGCTGGTATTTTTATAGAGTTAATTAAAACAAAACCTAATAAAATTAGTATAATAATCGTTGATAGTAATACTATTTTTCTCATTATTATTAATTTATTGGTTTTTCATATTATATATTTAAAACATATCAAATAACAATGGTGAAAAAAAATTTTGAAAAAATATGTATAATTGGTATGCCTGGATCAGGCAAATCCACGATTGGTAGGGCCTTATCTGATTACTTAAAATTTGATTTTTATGATACTGATGAACAAATTGAAATAGAAAGTCAATCTAAGATAAAGGACATATTTAATAAAGAGGGCGAGGAGCATTTTAGAAAATTAGAAAGATTAATATTAAAAAAATTGATTTTGAAGAAAAAGATTGTTGTTTCTACAGGTGGGGGAATAATTTTAAAAAATAAAGACCTTTTAAAGCAAACATTTAATATATATTTAAAATGTGATTTAGAAACTTTAATTAAAAGAACATCGCGAAATAAAAATAGGCCCCTATTAAAAAATAATGTTGAGAAAAATATAAAAATACTTTTCAATAACAGAAAAGAAATTTACAATGAAGCTTCTGATTTTACAATTAATGCAACTAGTAATACTCAAAAAACTATAAAAACCATATTAGAACATTTAAAATAATGAAGATAAGAAAAAAAATTGATAAACACACTCACGAAATTGAATTTTTAAAAATAGCTCAATTAGAAAAAAAATTAATTAATAATATTTCAAATAGCGATA
>CACBDV010000012.1 GCA_902538085.1 uncultured Alphaproteobacteria bacterium | reverse complement strand
TTAACAGACTCGACTTTAATTTGAAATTCTTTCCACTCACCAGGATAGTCAAAACGTACATAACCTACATACTTTTCTAAGGTAGGAGACCAAGTTGATGCTGAAAGATATCCAATTTTTTGTTCATTTGATGATAAATAAACTTTTGCTCTTGGAATAATTTCTTTATCGGTAGTTATACCAAATAATCTCTTTCCAAATTTTGTTGATAAAAATTCTAAAGCTTTTTTTCCAATAAAATTTTCTTTCTCTAAATCAACTAGAGAGCCTAATCCAATTTCATAAGGATTCATTGAAGAGTCAAAATCTGTGTTGTTATCTAGGATGCCTGCTTCAATTCTTCTTATATCCATTGATTCTAGACCATCAAATGTCATACCCATCGGATATCCGATTTCACAAATAGTATCCCAAATTTTTTTACAATTAGTCTTGTTTCCTAGAGTATAAATTTCGAAGCCTAATTCAGAAGTCCATCCTGTTCTAGAGACATATACATTTTGATCAGCAATTTTTGAATAACCTGAATGATAGTATTTAAAATCATCGTTTATTTCTCCATTTGTTAGCTTTGAAATTATATCTTTAGAAATTGGACCTTGAATTTGTATCACTCGAGAATTAGGGTCAGTTATAGTAACTTCATAGTTTTTTTGATGAGCTTTTAACCAAGTTTCAAGGGGTCCATCAGGTTGGACGTACCAAAATTTATTTTGCTCTAATCTAAAAAGTACACCATCTATAAATATTCCGCCATTTTCATAACAGGCAATTGCATATTTACCCCTGCCTACTTTCATATCTTTAATTTTGCGACAAAATATTTTATCAAGAAATTCCTCTGACTGTGGTCCCTCTATTTGAATAGGTTTTTCAGGTACATCATACATGACAGCTTTTCTTCTCAAATGCCAGTAACTATCTTTGATTTTATTTCCAACAGATATTGGAAAATAGCGATCAGCGTATACACCATAAGAATTATCTTCTTTATGATAAAACTCAAAAAAAGGTCCTTTATCAAACCTGTTATCACTAATCGGTAAAGTTGAAGATTTATCTAAAAAAATTGAACTCATATAAAAGATAAAAAAATTAGGATTTAACTCTTGATTTAGTTGGATCATAAAATGGGAAAGGTACAACCTTAGCCTTTATTCTTTTTTGTTGACCATCTAACTTACCTATTTCAACTTCAGTATTAAGCTCGCTGTATTTGACATTTATTTTACAAAGAGCAATATTTTTATTTAGAACAGGGGATTTCATACCACTTGTTATAATGCCAACTTGTTCCCTTCCATTATTTGAAGGATGAACACAGTCACCATGCCCAGTAGTTTCATTACCCTCAAGCTCGAGTCCAACTAGTTTTCTTTGAGGGTTTGCCTTTCTTTCAATTAAAGCTTCTTTACCAATAAAGTTATCTTCTTTTGATTTGAGAGGAACTGTAAAACCAATTCCTGCCTCAAACGGATCAGTTTGATCATCAAATTCATAATTTGCAAAAACTAAACCAGCTTCAATTCTAACTAAATCCAAAGCGTCCAATCCCATAGGCACAATTCCAAACTCTTCTCCAGCTTTCATTACAGCATCCCAAACTTCAGCAGCTTTACTCGGATGACAGAATATTTCATAACCTAGTTCACCTGTATATCCAGTTCTAGAAACCATTAAAGGAATTCCATCTAAAGTATTTAACCTAGCTATAGAAAACCTAAACCACTCTAAATCAGTCAATGATGTTTGATGAGGTGGGGTCCAGATTATCTTTTTTAATATTTCTCTACTCTTTGGCCCTTGGACAGAAACATTATGTAAATTATCAGTAGAAGATTTAATCCATACCTTTAAGTTATGTTCCTTTGCTTTTTCTCTTAACCATTCGCCACAATACTCATCACCACAAATCCACCTAAAATTATCATCCGTCATTTTGAATACTGTACCGTCATCAAGCATACCTCCATGCTCGTAGCACATCGCAGTGTAAACAACTTGGCCAACAGATAGTTTTCTGATGTTTCTGGTGCAAGTCATTTGCAAAAGTTCTTCAGCATCTGGGCCTCTTACTTCAAACTTTCTTAGTGCTGATAGATCCATAATGATAGCCCTCTCTCTGCAAGCTTCATATTCTTGGTGCGCCCCGTGATTGTTATAATTAGAAGCTAACCAGAAGCCTTTGTACTCAACAATATTTTCAGTAAGTTTTGAAACTCTTGGGTGAAAACCAGTTTCTTTAGTTAATTTAGGTTCAGAGTCTGCTTTCATTCTAAATGCCATTCCTTTACTAAAAGGTCTATTCGGTCTATAGACTCTAACAAAAATGTCAGTAGGATTCCATCCATTAGCTGCATCTACATCGTCTGGACAGGCAGAGGAGACACAAACTAAATTTTTCAGAGCTTTAAACATCACATAGTCTCCTGGTCTAGACCATGGTTCATCAAAAATTAAAGCATTATTTGCATCAATGGCTGTGTTGTAAAATAAATTTATAGCATTCCAACCTAGTCTTTTTCTCACAGTAAACTTATCTAATACATAATTGAAATTATCAGAGCAATTTGGATGACCAAAATAACCAATATCATCATAAAATTTTGAAGTACATGCAGTACCGAACGTATCATGTCTTCCGACAGTGTCTCTGTAGACTTCAACCATGGGCATTTGATTTTCATCGTAATATTTAGAATGGAGACCTGGCATTGGAAAAGCACTTCCCATTAGATATCTACTATTAGTTGTATCTATTGAAAGCTCTTGGCCTTTTTGAAGACTCTCTGAGTCGAAAGCCATAAAGTCAGAACATTGTCTTCCATAAACATCAATTATCTGAATAAAATCTCCTTCTTTGACCTCATAGGCCATTGCGGTATATCTTTTAACAAAAATCTCTTCAACTGGATCCATTAAAGGGTCTGGTAATAAAAATTCCCCCTCTTCACGTTTTTTATTTCTTTGAACAATTACTCGTAGTTCGGATGCAGGAATATTTTCATGTGTAATTTCACTTTCGCCTGGTGCAGAAATTATACAAACAATGGAGTCGTTTGTTTTAAACTCCTCAATTGAACCTGAAAGTGAATTTTGAGAAAATACTAAAATCGATTGATTAATAGACTCTAACTCATATCCAAGTTTTTTTAATTTAGTTCGAGCTATTTGAGCTGACTCCTCCTCGCTCGAAAGGATTTTTTTTGTTAATTGACCATTGTGCTCGTTATTAAGACCTAAAGCTGATAGATTACACTCTCGCTTAGAATTAAAGCATACAATCTCGGCCTGTTGATGGCCTTCTAAATTAATTATTTTAAATTTATCATCTGGTTCTAATTTTAATGTGAGAGAACCTCCGCCAGTTACCAAATAATTTTCTAAGTCATCACCAAGAGCTGGTAATCCAGGTTCATAAGGTTGAGTGACTCTTGGGATGATCATTCTCTATGCTAATCCAAGAGCTTTTTTTCTTTCCTCTGCCCAATTTCTAACAATAACATCTACACATATAGCAATAAGAGAGACAAATATTCCAAGTGTTAAAGCAACACCTGCGCCATCTTTTGTTCTAGATAAAGCACCAAAAATTATTTGTCCTAGATCTTCAGTCCCTATAAGCGCTCCTAAAATTACCATCTGAAGAGAGAATACGACTGTTTGGTTGACGCCCAACATTACCGTTGGGAAAGCAATGGGTATTTCAATGTTTGTCCATCTCTGAAAAGCTGAAACTCCTGACATAGTTCCAGCCTCGTGAAGAGATAGTGGAACACTTTTTAAACCCCAAACTGTGTATCTTGTTGCTGGAACAGTAGCATAAACTATAGCTGCAATTAGCACTGAGGTGTCAGTTATATTAAATAAGAATATAACTGGAATTAGGTAAACGAAAGAAGGGAACGTTTCAAAAAAATCACAGAAAGACAAAAGTATTCTTCCGCCTCTTTCAGTTCTACCAAATATTGAACCTAAAATAATTCCATTAAGTGAAGCCATAATTACTGCAAATGATCCCATATACATTGTAATTAAAGCTCTGTCCCAATATTCAGATAATGCAATAAACAATAACATACCGCCAACAATCAAAGCAGTTCTCGCATTACCTACAATATACGCTGCACCCATCGCAAGAGTGAATGTTGCAATAACTGGCATACCTAAGTAGGCATGTTTCATTGGTCCTAATACTTGCGTTAGCAAAAACTTATTAAAAGAATTTAATGAGTAAAAAAATGTCTCCCAAACCCAGTCAACTGCACCATCAATGTAATGAGCTATTGTTAAACCTTTTTCTATGGGAATAACATATAAGTAGTTTATTTTATCAAAGTAACCACCAGATATAAAAGCAATGATTGAAAAAATGACGACAGAAATAGCAAAAATAATTAATAATTTATATCTTTGGAAGAATGTTAAATTTTCAAAATAGTCTTTTTGTTTATCAGCCCAAGCTTTTGTAAATCTATCGAGGATAACCGCTATAATAACAATACACAAACCTGCCTCTGCTGCTTTTCCAATTTTTAAACTGTTGAGTGCAATTTTTAAATTCAAACCTAAGCCTTTAGCTCCTACAAATGAAGCTATGACAACCATTGCTAGACATTGCATGATAACTGTATTTACGCCATTAAGAATATCTCTTCTAGCTGCTGGAATTAAAACTTTAAAAAGTAATTGGGGTTTTGTACATCCACTCATTAAGCCTGCTTCAACAACTTCAGGAGAAATTCTTTTCAGTCCAAGAATTGTATTTCTTATCATGGGTGGAGTTGCAATAATAATAGTAGCGATTGAACCGGCGTGATCTCCTAATCCAAATAAAGCAATAATTGGAACTAAATATGCAAACTGAGGCATAGTCTGCATAACATTTAGAACTGGTTGTAAGGCAGTCTCGACTTTTTTATCAAGGTAGCCCCAAATTCCAAAAGAAAGACCAAGAACAAAACAAATTGGCGTAGTAATCAACACAAATGACAATGTTTGAATTGACGGTACGTAATTTCCAAATACCGAAATGTATAATGCACCGATGCCCCCTAAAAGCCCAAGCCTGATACCATTTAGCTGGTATCCAAGAAGAAATGCACCCACAGTTGTTGCTGTCCAAGGCAATGCAGGCCAACTTAACCAATCATTTTCTTTTAGCCATGAGTCGCTTACAAATACGTCTATTATTTTGTCTCCGCCTAATAAAAGTTCTCTTACGACAGTGATTAAAAAGAGCAAGCCTTGTGAAACAGCTTTAGTGAATTCTCTAAAAGCAGCTTTTTCTTCGTACATTTCAAAGACTGGATCCCAAACCTTTAATGGGAACCACTCATATAAAGCATTAAAGATTACGTTATTAATTGCTAATGGAATTCCTTTAAGGACTGATGGGAGTCTCCATAAATAATTATTTTCACTTTGTGGGATAAGAAAATAAAGAATAAGAAAAATTAATATAAGAATGCCAAATTGAGCTGGCTTAGAATTTCTTATAGTTTCTAAGTAGTTCTTATCCACCAAATAAAACTTTTATTACTTTTGAAGGGTTGATTGATCCAACTTCTGAACTGTCTTTAGGATCTATAACTTTTATTATTTCTTTACTATTAAGAATTTTTTCAGCAACACTCTCTATAATGTCGTCTTTAGATACTTTTAAATTTTCTGAGGCATTTGTGTCCTTAGGGTCCATTATAGACTCTATTTTTAATACTTTTTCTCTAGGAACATCTTCTGTAAATTTTTTAACATAATCAGTTGCGGGGTTTAAAACAATATTACCTGGGGTATCTAATTGTTCAATAATTCCATCTTTCATAATTGCAATACGATCAGCTAATCTAAGAGCCTCATCAAAATCGTGAGTAACAAACATAATTGTTTTGTTAAGAACCCCTTGAAGTCTTAAAAATTCATCCTGCATTTCTTTTCGAATTAAAGGATCTAATGCTGAGAATGGTTCATCTAAAAACCAAATGTCTGGCTCAACTGCCAGTGATCTAGCTATACCTACTCTTTGTTGCTGTCCACCAGATAGCTCTCTTGGAAAGTAATTTTCTCTTCCTTTAAGTCCAACCAATTCGACCATTTCTAAAGCCTTGTACATACTATTTTCTGTACTGACTCCTTTTACCTGCAAGGGGAAGGCAATATTTTCAATGACTGTTTTATGAGGGAGTAGGGCAAAATTTTGAAAAACCATTCCCATTTTCTCTCTTCTAAGCTCAACTAATTGTTTGTTGTTCATTAAGCAAATATCTTCACCGTCAACTAATATTTTACCTGCGGTTGCGTCAGTCAGTCTTGAAATACATCTCAATAAGGTGGATTTTCCTGAGCCTGATAGGCCCATGACAACTAACATCTCTCCTTTTTCAACATCAAAAGAGGCATTATTTACACCCACTATACATCCTGCTTCTTGAAATTGTTTAGCATCCACAGAACCATTAGAGTCTGCTAATAGCTTGTTCGCATTGGCGCCAAAGATCTTGTAGACAGAATCGCAACTAATAGTTGGTGACATAAGATTAACCTATCAAAAAAAATTAAAAGTAAAATCCTCCCATTTAAGGGAGGATTTTAAAAATATTATATTACTTCATGAAGAGATCGATTTGATCTCTGTTATTAGCAATATATGCAGTAGCTGCCTCTGCGTGAGTCATACCACCGTTATCAACATAGTTAGCCATTTCACCAATGTTACCTGATGTGAATTCCATTTTTGTGTAGAATTTATATGCAGATGTATGAGTGATTGGGAACTTGATGTGTGCTGCTTTTTTTAACCAACCAATTGGTGAACCACAACCAGTTGTCTCAACAGAACCGCCGTCTTCAATTCTACAACCTTGGTAGAAAGGTGGGAATTCAATAAATACAAATCCCTCAGCATCAGTAAAGTTTGGTGTCCAGTTAAAGATCACTGTTCCTCTACCTTCTTTTTTTGCAGCTGCTAGTTCCGCCCATAGTGCATCAGCACTACCAGCAAACTTAACCATCCACTGATCATCTAAGCCAAGACCTTTTAGTCTGTTAGGCATCACATCAGTGTGCCATTCATAAGGACCCTCTAACCATCTACCTTTACCTTCAGAGTCAGGTGTAGCAAAGTTAGCTTGACACTCAGGAGATTTTAAAGCTTCCCAATTTGGAAGACCTGGACATAAATTTTCATCAATAACCCATTGTGGAACACCCATATCTTCAAGAGTTGGAGCTAAGTGTGAACCAGCATCAATTAAACCACCTTTATCCATAGCTTCATAAAATGGTTTAGCCATAGTTGACTGCCATGTTTCATGAGCAACGTGAAGTTCACCTACTCTGACAGCTTCATATCTTGTTGCTGACTCAGCAGGGACTAATTCAACATCATAACCAAGCTCTTCAAAAGCTTGTGCCATAACGTTAGCCATAACGATTTGGCTTGACCAGTTTAAAACTGGAATTCTAATCGGGTCTGCCGCTTTTGCTACAGTTGTAAAACCAGCAAACAGGACTAGAGCGTAAAATAATGAAATAAATTTTTTCATTTACTCCTCCTATATCTATTATAATAGTAGAAGTAATATAGGGCATAAGACAACAAGGTTGAAGCCTTAAAATCCATAATATGAAACAACTAGTCTTTAAAAAAAACCAAAAAATCAACAAAAAAATGATTTTTGTGAGTAAAGAAAATCTGTCGCATAATTACAGGCAAATCAATAAGTTTTCAGGTAATTCAAAGATTATAAGCGTAATTAAAGGTGATGGCTATGGGCACGGCCTTTTGGAATGTTGTAAAATATTAAAAACGAATAAATGTAAAGATTTTTATGTTGCCAGGTTAGATGATGCTATCAAGCTGAGAGAAAATTTTAAGAATATAAATATTTACCTGTTATCAGGTGTGATTTCAAACAATGATTTAAAAGAAATAAAAAAATATAAAATAATTCCTATTATTAATAATGTCGATCAATTATCCTTATTAAAAACTTCACAAAAACTTAAGTACGTTTTGCATATTGATACTGGAATGAACCGTCTTGGATTGCAGTCAAGCGAACTTGAAAAATATTCAAATTTAATCGATAAAAAGAATATTATTTTTTTAATGTCTCACCTGTCTTCTGCAGATGATTTAAAAAAAAATGAGTCAAGTAAACAATTAAATAAACTTATTGACCTAAATAAAAATTTTAATTTACCTTTAAGTATAGCTAATTCATCTGGAATTTTTTTAGGAAAGCAATATCATTTAAATTATGTAAGACCTGGAAAAAGCCTATACGGAATTAATCCTTTCTATAAAAAAAGATTTAACTTAAGACAGGTTATGAGTATTTACTCACCTATATTACAAGTTCAAAATGTTAGAAAAGGAAATTCAATTGGCTACAGCCAAACTTATAAACTTAAAAGAGACTTAAAAGTTGCTACCATAGATTTTGGTTACTCTGATGGATTTCTTAGAAGCGGAAGTAATAAAGCATCTGTTTATATAGATAAATTTCAATGTAGAATTTTAGGAAGAGTTTCAATGGACTTGATCACGATTGATGTGTCTAAAGTTCCCAATAACAAATTGTATCTGGGCAAACCTGTCGAAATAATTGGAAGTAATCAACGATATGAGAGAATTGCATACGAAACTGGGACTAATGAACACGAGATTTTAATTTCTTTAGGCAGGAACTTAAGAAAAGTATATATATAAGTCATGTACGAAGCTCCAATTAAAGATTTAAATTTTGTAATTAAAAATCTAATAGATTTAGGCAAACTAAATAAAGTTAGTGATTACTCTGAATTTTCTGATGATTTAGTTGAAGCTGTTCTTGAAGAGGCAGGAAAAATAGCTTCTGAAGTTTTAGACCCTTGTAACCTTTCAGGAGACCATGAGGGCTCAAAAAGACTCGATACTGGTGAAGTCGTAACTCCTAAAGGCTACAAAGAGGCTTATGAGAGTTTAAGAGATGGTGGGTGGTTTGGCTTAGAGGCCAAAGAAAAATTTGGTGGTCAACAGATACCAGTAACTTTATCTGCCGCTGTTAATGAAATTTGGCATAGTTCTAATATGTCATTGGCGCTTTGCCACCTATTAACACAAGGTCTGATATATGCTTTACAAAAATCAGCATCAGAAGATCAAAAAAGTTTTTATATACCAAAATTAGCATCAGGTCATTGGACAGGTACAATGAATTTAACTGAACCACAATCCGGAACAGACCTGTCTACTATTAAAACTAAAGCCATAAAAGAAAATGGTCATTATAAAATTTATGGACAAAAAATTTATATTACCTATGGGGAACATGATTTATCTGAGAATATTATTCATTTGGTTTTAGCCAGAACACCTGAAGCGCCAGAGGGTAATAAAGGTATTTCTGTTTTTCTTGTTCCTAAATTTATTCCAAATGATGACGGCAGTATTGGCAAAAAAAATGATGTAACCTGTTTGTCTATTGAAAAAAAACTTGGTGTCAAAGGTTCTCCTACTGCAGTTTTACAGTTTGGTGAAAAGGATGGAGCAATTGGTTATTTGGTTGGAGAAGAAAATCAGGGTTTAAATATTATGTTTGAAATGATGAACCATGCAAGGTTCTCAGTTGGAGTACAAGGACTTGCTGTTTCTGAAAGAGCTTACCAACAATCTAAAATGTATGCCTTTGATAGAGTTCAAGGAGTTCCAATTGATGGTCAGAAAGGCGATCCTATTATTCATCACCCAGATGTGCTTCGATTGTCCTCGACTATGAAATCAGAAATCGAAGCTATGAGAGCTCTTGCAATTTATGGAGCTTTTGCTTTGGATATGACTAAGTCAGATGAGAGTGAATATTGGGAAACAAAATCATCTTTAATGATACCTATCATTAAAGGGTGGTTGACTGAAAGGTCACTTGAGATTACATCAAATGCTATTCAAATTCATGGTGGAATGGGTTTTATTGAAGAAACAGGTATCGCACAACATTATAGAGATGCTAGAATTCTCCCTATATACGAGGGCACCACTGCAATTCAAGCAAATGATTTAGTTTTTAGAAAGACGCTTCGAGACAATGGTAAAAGCATATTAGAATTAATTGATGAAATTAAAACCGATACAGAAGCATCTGCGAGTTCAGATCGATTACAAGAGTTATGTAAAAAAATGGATTGCTCAATTGACTCTGCAAAAAAAGTTGTTGAGCACATTGTTTCTACTTCTAACAATAAAAAAAGACCTGCTGTATCAAGTGTTAATTATTTAATGATGTTAGGTTATATTTTTGGCGGTTGGATGATGATTAAAACTGCAAAAAAATCACTCGAATTAAAAGATAAAGGCGAAATTGATAATGAATTTCTGGATGCAAAAATAGCTACATCAAGTATTTATGTATCAAGTATTTTGCCAAAAATTGATAGTTTAGCTTCCATAATTTTACATGGAGATGAAGATGTTTTAGCTATGAAACATCAATGGTTGTAATTTGGAAAAATTCAAAAATAAATTAAGTAATTTTTTTAGTTGGCTTTCAAAGGCAGAATTAGTTGAGCTAGACTCAGTGGATACTAGCGAAGATCCAATCAGACCAGACATTGACAATGAATTTCGTACCTCGTATGGCCGCAAGATTTATGGATTAAAATCTAATGAAGATGTTGAGGGGTTTATTTGTCTAGCATTCTGTAACGATGTACCACAAACAATGAAAGAATTAGACTTAATGAGCAAAAATGCTTTTCATGAGAAAAACGCAAACATTGCTGTAGCCTATACTGTTTGGTCAAGAAAAAGAGGAGCAGGTAAACAAACTATTTTTACAACAAAAAAGCTTGTAAAAGATGAGATGAAAAATATAGATCGCTTTATCACACTTTCTCCTTTGACACCTATTGCAACACATTTTCATATAAAGCATGGTGCTAAATTGGTAAATATCAATGCAACTTCGCAAAACTTTGAATACGACTTTAATTAGGTCCCAGAGTAAATAGGTCCACCCCCGCCCTCAGGAGTTACCCACTCAATATTTTGAGAGGGTTCTTTAATATCACATGTCTTACAATGAATACAATTTTGAGAATTAATTTTTAAAACTTTTTTTTGTAGGTCATTATCAAATTCAACTTCATACACACCTGCGGGGCAATACCTTTGTGCAGGTTCGTCGTATTCTTCAATAGTAAAATTAGTTGGCAGATCTTTATCATTAAGTAACAAATGGTTAGGTTGATCATCTGCGTGGTTAGTTCCTGATAGATAAACTGAGCTGGGTTTGTCAAAAGTAATAACACCATCATATTTAGGATAGGTAATTTTTTTTGCTTTTTTAGCTGGGATCAAAGATTCATGGTCAGCGTGCTTGTGTTGTAGGGTAAAGGGAAGTTTACCTCCAAATATTTTTTGATCTAATCCAGTAAAAATCATTGCAGGTATCAGGCCCCATTGAAAACTAGGCTTTACATTTCTTGCTTTGTATAATTCTTCAAATACCCATGAGTTTTGGAATTTTGACTCATACTCTGACAGTTCTTTATTGCTATTTATGTGATCATTAATGACTTCTGCAGCAATTATTCCACTTTTCATTGCGGTATGTGATCCTTTAATTTTTGGCATATTTAGAGTGCCTGCATCACATCCTATCAATAATGCCCCTGGCATATGCATTTGTGGAAGACTCTGCAATCCCCCCTCTATTAAAGCTCTTGCTCCATAAGAAATTCTTTTACCACCATCTAATAATTTTTTGATATCAGGGTGAGTTTTAAACTGTTGAAATTCATCATAGGGAGAAAGGTATGGATTCTTATAATCCAAACCGATTACGTAACCTAGGTATATTTGATTATTTTCAGCATGATAACAAAAACTACCTCCATATGTATCACTTTCAAGAGGCCATCCCACGCTATGTGAAACTTTACCAAGTTGGTGATTTTCAGAGTTGATCTCCCAAATTTCTTTAAAGCCTATACCGTATTGTTGAGGAGATTTGTTGTTGGAGTCTAAATTAAATTTTTTAAGAACCTCTTTTCCCAGGTGACCTCTACATCCCTCTGATAAAACTGTAACTTTACCTTTGATATTAATCCCAGGTTCATAATTATCTTTAGGTTTAAAATCTTTGTCTAAACCCATATCGCCTGTTTGAACACCAATTACCTTTTGTTCGTTATCATAAAGTAATTTACTAGCTGCAAATCCTGGGAAGATCTCCACTCCTAAGTTTTCGGCAAATTCACCTAACCATTTGCAAAGATTAGATAAGCTAATAATGTAATTTCCATGATTTTTTAAAACATTTGGTAAAAAAAAATTTGGCACCTTCATACTTTTAGTTTTTGTATAAAATAAAAAATCTTCTGATGTTACTGGTGTACTGATTGGACTATTGAGTTCTTTCCAATTTGGAATGAGTTCATCTAAAGCCTTAGTTTCAAAAACATTACCACTTAAAATATGAGCTCCGACTTCAGATGCTTTCTCTAGGACACATATAGACAAATTCGTATCGAGTTGTTTTAGTTTAATTGCTGTTGATAAACCAGCTGGACCAGCTCCAACTATTACTACATCGTAATTTAATTCTTCTCTCTGCACTTCGCTCATAATATTGATTATATATTAAATATTACGATTCTATCTGATTAAGTAGATCTAACTCTTTAATAATTTCAGGTATTGCTTGAAATAAATCCGAAGAAAGTCCGTAGTCAGCTATATTAAATATAGGTGCCTCTAAATCCTTATTAATGGCGACTATGACTTTACTTTCTTTCATACCCGCTAAATGCTGTATTGCACCGGATATACCTACGGCAATATAAAGCTCAGGAGCAACCATTTTACCAGTTTGTCCGACTTGGTATTCATTGCCAATGTATCCTGAGTCAACAGCAGCTCTCGACGCTCCAACAGCTGCATTAAGTTTATCAGCTAAATCATATAAAAGTTTGAAATTATCAGAGTTTTCTAGTCCTCTACCGCCAGATACAACCACTCGAGCATTGCCCAATTCAGGTCTATCACTCTTTGATACTTCTCTACTTACAAATGTTGTTTTAACCTCTGAGTCGATGAAAGGAATATTTTCTACAGCTGCATCACCCCCTGCTTCTTCACATTTTTCAAAAGATGTGGGCCTGACAGTCATTAAATTAATTTTTTGATCAGTTTGAACATAAGAAATAGCGTTTCCTGCATAAATAGGTCTAATAAAAGTATCTTGGGACTCTATACCTATGATATCACTTATTTGCGTGACATCTAACTGAGCGGATACTCTAGGTAAAAGGTTTTTTCCAAATGTACTAGAAGGTGCTAAAATGTGTGTATAGTTTTCAGCTAAATTAGAAATTATAGGGGATGAAAATTCTGGTATTTGATTTTCTAATTTCTCATGATCACAAATAATTACTTTTTTAACTAACTGTATTGATTTTGAACTTTTAGCAAGATCTTCAATTTTATTACCTAAAATTAAAAGATGAATATCTTCGCTTAATTTTTCGGCAGCACTAATAGTATTAAGAGTTGATGATTTTAAATTTTTGTTATCATGTTCCGCTACTACAAGTACAGACATTTATATTACTTTTGCCTCGTATTTTAGCTTTTGAACCAATTCTTTAACATCATTAACCATAATCCCTGCTTTTCTTTTTGGAGGCTCAATTACTTTTAAGGTTTTAATTTTTGATGATGTATCAATTCCAAGAGTGTCAATATCAATTGTCTCAAGAGGTTTTTTTTTAGCCTTCATTATATTTGGAAGAGAGGCAAACCTTGGTGTGTTTAATCTTAAATCACATGTTAAAACAGCTGGAAGTGAGGTTTCTAGGTTTTCAATACCTTCATCTATCTCCCTTGATATAAAAACTTTAT
>CACBDV010000011.1 GCA_902538085.1 uncultured Alphaproteobacteria bacterium | reverse complement strand
CCTTTTGGGGTAATAATTTTTGCAAGAAATATCAGTAATATTCCTCAAACATCAAAGTTAAATCAATCAATTAAATTATTAAGTAAAAATACATTAATATTTATTGATCAAGAGGGTGGCATTGTAAATAGATTCAATAAATTTAAAGAATTTAATTTTTTAGATAATTTTGAGCTTTATAAAATTTATTTAAGATACCCTTCTTTATCAAAGCAGTTAGTTTTTTTGAAATCCTTCATAACATCGTATTATCTAAAAAAACTAAATTTTGACATTAACACTGTTCCAGTCCTAGATTTACCGATTAAAAATACAATCTTAATGATTAAAAAAAGAACTTTTGGACCAAATATTAATGTCAATATAATTTTGCAGAAAATATTAATAGATAATTTAAGTTACTTTGGACTAATTCCAATAATGAAACATATCCCAGGTCATGGTGTAACAAATAAAGACTCACATTTAACTTTGCCAATAACAAAATTAAGTAAATCTTCTCTTCAAGACCATATTAAAATATTTAAATATTTTAATAAAATACCTTTAGCAATGACTGCACATATTAAATATCTGTCGTGGGATAAAAATAACATCGCTACTTTTTCAAGTTATATTATTGATAATATCATTAGAAAAAAAATTGGGTTCAAAGGTTTAATTATATCTGATGATCTAGAAATGAATGCTAATATTTATAATATTAAGGATGCTATTAAGTTAGCTAACTTTTCTAAATTAGATGTTATTTTAGATTGTAGCTCTGATTTGGATAAATATAGTGAAATTATAAATTCGTTTAATGTTTCAAATAATTATTTAAATGTTAATAAATCCAATAAACTTCAGCAATATAAGAAAAAATTAGACTTTAAATCTATTAATATTAATCACTATCATGAATTGTATAATCAATTGTTAAAAATTAATGGATTCTAACCTAAATATAGATATTAAAGACTACAATGGACCTTTAGATGTTCTTTTAGAACTTGTTCATAAAAATAAATTTGATTTAAAAAATCTACCAATACTTAGTCTTTGTAACCAATATATTGCTTTTATTCTAGATTTAAAAAAGGTTAGCATAGAGATAGCATCTGAATACTTACTAATGGCTGCTATTATGGTTTTTTTAAAATCTAAATACTTAGTAAATAAAGACAAAGAAGAGGATGTTAAAAAAGTAACAAGATTTCTTACAAATCGATTAACGATATTAGAACTTGTAAATAAAAATAGTATTAAGTTATTCGAGCTTCCTAAATTCAAACAGGAATTCTTTCCAAATACACAAAAACATAAATTAAAAATTGAAAAAAACTTTGTAATTAAAGACAAGCTCATTGATCTTTTAAAAGCTTATGCAAATATTCATAAAAGAAATCAACAATATACTTTAAAGTTTAGCTCTACTAAATTATTTACGATCAAGGATGGTCAAAACGTAATTTCTAAGGAAATTCTATCTAACCAAGATTGGTTTACATTGAAGAGTTTACTACCTGATAATTTAAAATCGGATATTTTGAATAAATCATTTTTTTCTAGCACATTTAATGCCAGCCTTCACATGGCAAAAGAAGATAAAAATGAAGAAAAAAAAATAGTAATTAAGCAATCATTGCCATTTTCTGATATATATTTAAAAAAAGATGAGTGAAACTTCTCAAAAAATTGAAGCTTTAATATTTGCATCAAGTAAGCCAGTTTCAGAAAATGAAATTAAAAAAAGACTGGATATTCATGAGGATATTTCTGAAGTAATGTCTAATTTAGAGACTGCTTATCAACATAGAGGTATAAATTTAAAAAAAATATCTAATAAGTGGATTTTCTTAACAAATACAGAAGTCAGTGAGATTTTTCATGAAAAAAAAGAAATACAAAAGAGACTTTCAAAACAAGCGATAGAGACATTGGCTATAGTTGTTTACCATCAACCTATAACAAAATCAGAAATTGAAAGTATTAGAGGAGTTGTAATAGGGCAAGGAATATTTGATCAATTAATGGAGTTTGGCTGGATAGCACCAGGAGGTCGAAAAGAAGTTCCAGGTAGACCTATTCTTTGGGGCACTACTGAAGACTTTCTTTTACATTTTGGTTTAGGCACATTAGATAATCTTCCTGGAATAGAGGAAATGAAAAACTCTGGAATATTAGATGAAAATTTTGCTTCAATGAATATCCAAGAGGTTTCAGATGATTTAAATAAAGATGAAGCCTTCATAGATGATGACGATCAAGCAGAAACTCTCGATGAGTTTTCAAAAAGTCAATTAACACAAAATAATGATACTTGATGTGAGAGATCTTCACCATTCTTTCGGTGAGATAAATGCTATAAATAAACTTAGTTTTTCAATAGAGCATAATTCGATTGTTTCCATTTTGGGTCCCTCTGGCTGTGGAAAAACTACATTAATTCGATTAATAGCTGGTTTGGAAGAAATTCAAAAGGGGCAAATATCTTTTGAGGGTAAATTAGTTGCAAATGAAAAATTTAATACCCCCCCTGAGCAAAGATCAATCTCTTACGTTTTTCAAGACTTTGCATTATTTCCTCATATGAACGTAAAAGAAAATATTAGTTTTGCAGCAAGCACTAAAGTAAATAAAAAACAATTAATTGAACAAGTAATAAAATTAGCGAAAGTTGAAAATTTTCTTGATAAATATCCTCATGCTCTTAGTGGAGGAGAACAGCAAAGAGTAGCATTAGCAAGGTCAATAGCTGTTCAACCACGACTATTACTTTTAGATGAACCATTTTCTGATTTAGATACTAATTTAAAAAAGGAAATTATTGATGACACACTACACTTAATCAATAGCTTGGACTCCTCTGCTATTGTAGTAACACACAATGCAGAAGAGGCTATGTTTCTTAGCAATGTTATTATTGTAATGGAAAAGGGAAGAATAGTTCAGATAGGAAAACCTCGTGAAATATACTTTAATCCTTCTAATGTTTATGTTGCCTCTTTGTTTGGAGAGGTTAATATTTTTAAGACAAAGATTTTAAATAATAAATGTGAAACTCCCTTAGGTATACTAGATACAAAAGACTTTAAAGATAACCAACAAGTAAATGTAGTAGTTAGACCTGAGGCTATTAAATTGAATGTTGAAAAGTCTCCTTTGACAAGTCCTAACTCAGGAGTCGTTGTTGACTCTAAATTTCTTGGAAATAGCGCCATGATTCATATGACAGTGAATGATAGCAATAATAAAAAACACCACGTACATAGCAAGTTAATTGGAGAGTTTTTACCTGCTCCTGCTAGTTCAGTTTCTTTTTCACTAGATCTAAACCACGTATTTATTTTTCCTAGATAAGACATCAATAATGTAGTAGATTAAAAAAATGGGTACATTTAGCATATGGCATTGGATAATTGTTTTAATTATCGTTCTTTTATTATTTGGAAAAGGTAAAATACCATCTTTAATGGCAGATATGGCAAAAGGAATTAAGTCTTTTAAGAGCAACATGGCTGAAGATGAAAAACCTGCTAACCCAGATCAAGACAATAAAGACAATCAAAATAAGGACCAGTAATGTTTTCTTTAGGTTGGATGGAGATATCCATCATCCTAATCATAACTGTAATAGTTGTAGGACCTAAGGAAATACCAACTGTTATTAAATTTATTAAAGGAATAACCTCAGGCCTAGGAAAAATTTCTAGAGAGTTTAAATCTACTGTAAATGAGATATCTCATTTAGAGGAGGTGAAAGATATTAAAAAGGATATTTTAGATACAAAAGAGTCAATTGTAAAAGAAGGAAAAGAATTAGACGAATTTATTGAAAAAAGTAATGACGAAATAATGAAAGGTGAAAAAAATGACCAAAGTTGAAAGTTCAATGAATTTCTTCGATCATATAAAGGAATTAAGACAAAAACTAATTTATGTCATAATTTTTTTCATTATTACATTTATAGTTTCTTTTTATTTTTCTCAATCAATATTTGAATTCCTTGCTAAACCGTTAACTTCAATATTAGGAGATGGCAATGGATTAATTTATACAGCTCTTCAAGAGGCTTTTTTAACAAACGTTAAAGTTGCTTTTTTTACAGCTGCTTTTATTTCATTTCCTTTTTTATCTATTCAAATTTGGTCTTTTGTATCCCCAGGATTACTTAAAAAAGAGAAACAAATTTCATTACCAACTTTAATTGCTATCCCATTTTTGTTTGTTTTAGGTGCCGCTGTTGTCTATTACGTGATATCACCCATAGCTTGGAAGTTTTTTTTAAGTTTTCAAACTTCACAAGCAGACGGTATCAATATTACTCTTCAAGCAAAAATGAATGAATATTTGTCACTTATGATGACATTTATTTTTGCTTTTGGACTTGCTTTTCAATTACCTGTTATTTTACTTTTACTTGTTAAATTTGCTGTGCTCACTATAAGTCAATTAATTTCATTTAGAAAATATGCAATTGTTTTGTCATTTGTATTTGCTGCAATAGTAACACCACCTGATCCATTTTCACAAATTTCACTAGCGTTGCCTATAATAATTTTGTATGAAATATCTATCCTTGTATCTAAATTTATGGCTAAGCGACAGATTAATAAGGATGAGAATAATTAATAGAAATTGTCATGCATGATATTACTTTTATAAGAGAAAATCCTGATTTATTTGATGAATTGTTAAAAAAGAGATTTATTGATCCAAAATCAAATGAAATTATCTCTCTTGATAAAAAAAAAAGAGACATTTTAACTAAATCTCAAGAATTAAGAGCAGAGAGAAAGAATTTATCATCTTCTTTTGCAAATCTTAACGACAGTGATAAAGCTGATTTACAAAAAAAGGTACAATTAATTAAAAACAAGATTGATGAACTAGAAAACGATATTTCAATAATAGATGAGCAATTAAAAAATAATTTATCTAGTCTGCCAAACCTCCCACATAAAGATGTACCTGTGGGAAAAGATGAAACCTCAAACAAATTAATAAAACAAGTTGGAAAAATTCCTTCATTTAGTTTTACACCGAAATCCCACTATGAACTTGGAGAAAATTTAGAAATGATTGATTTTGAGCAAGCTGGGAAAGTATCAGGCACAAGGTTTGTATATTTAAAGAAAAAGATAGCACAATTAGAAAGAGCTATAGCTAATTTTATGTTGGATAAACACACAAATGAATTTAATTATACAGAAATTAATCCACCTAACTTGGTTAGAGATGCTGCAGCTTATGGAACTGGGCAATTGCCAAAATTTTCAGAAGATTTATTTAAAACTAACACAAATCATTGGTTGATACCAACTGCTGAGGTACCTTTGACTAATTTAGTATTAGATACAATCGTATCTGATAAAAATTTGCCCCTTAGGTACACAGCTTGGACACCATGTTATAGATCTGAAGCTGGAGCAGCAGGAAGAGACACAAGGGGTATGATAAGACAGCATCAATTTTCTAAAGTCGAATTAGTTAGCATAACTAAAGAGGATGAGTCGGAAAAAGAGTTGGAAAGGATGTTAAATTGTGCAACTTCTATACTAGATGATTTAAAAATTCCATACCAAGTTATTTTATTATCTTCTGGTGATATGGGTTTTTCTGCAGAAAAAACTTATGATATTGAAGTGTGGTTACCTGGCGAGGGAAAATATAGAGAAATATCTTCCTGCAGTAATTGTAATTCTTTTCAAGCTAGGAGAATGAATGCTCGTTATAAAGACTCAGATCAAAATAAATTTGTTCACACTTTAAATGGATCTGGTCTAGCAGTAGGGAGGACATTAATAGCAATTTTGGAAAACTATCAAAATGAGGATGGTAGTATTAGTATCCCACAGGTCCTGAAACCATACATGGGGAATTTAGATAAAATCTCTAAATAATTATATTCTTACTAGAACAATAATATTTAAAAAATTGGTAAGCAGACCTACCTGTTCTATTTCCTCTTGAAAAGATCCATTTGAGTGCACTATTTTCAATCTCATTATCAAATTCTACTTTATAAAATTTACAATAATTTTTAATTATTAAGATAAAGTCTTTCTTACTTAAGTTATGAAAACTAATCCATAATCCAAATCGATCAGATAAAGATAATTTTTCTTCAATCCCCTCATCTTGAGATATTGCAGATGATCTCTCATTATCTAACATATCTCTCTTCATTAAATGCCTTCTGTTACTTGTGACATATACTAGAAATTCATAGTTTGAGTTGAAAAAAGATCCTTCAAGAAACGATTTAAATTGAATATACCTCCTATCATTTTGTTCAAATGATAGATCGTCAATAAATATTATGATTTTTTTGTCGAACTTATAATTTAAAAAAATATTTGGTAAATCTGATAAATCTTCACTATTAATTTCTAATGTTTCAAATTTATCATATTTATGAGCATAATTTTTTAATATACCTCTTATAATACTACTTTTGCCACTTCCACGTACACCCCATAAAAGACCATGATTAAAAGCTAAACCCTCTAAAAAGTTTTTTGTATTTTCCTCTATTTTTTTTATTTGTTGATCAACACCATACAAAAGCTCTAAATCAAGGACTTTATTGAATGGTATTTTATCTAAAGAATTTTTTGATCTATTCCAACAGAGTAAATATTTATTTTTCAATTTTATGTTGACTTCATTGATGATTGTGAGATTTTAGTGCTTATTTTAATAATTTAAAGGATTTAAATCATGGAACAACTTGCAGGAATTCTACCACTTATATTAATTTTTGTCGTTTTCTACTTTTTACTTATTAGGCCCCAACAAAAGAAATTAAAAGATCACAAAAATATGATCGCAAATTTAAAAAAAGGTGATCGAGTTGTGACCCAAGGCGGAATTATAGGCAACATCCATTATGTAAATGATGATGGTACTCTCTCTGTAGAAATAGCAGATAACGTACAAGTCAAAGTAGCTAAGGGTATGATAGCTGATATAGCAGCTAAATAGCTTAATAAATTAAATTAACATAATGATTATTTTTAAACAGTGGAGATTATGGGTATCTTTATTACTGTTAATAGGAAGCTATATCTTTATTAAACCTAATTTTGAAAGTCAAACATCTGATAGCAAAATTAATTTTGGATTAGATATTCAGGGAGGGTTTTCATATTTACTAGAATTGAATGAGGAAGAATATCTTAACAATCTTTTAGTTAAAACATCTCAATATATTGAAAATACTTATTCTATTTCATCCAGTATAGATAATGGAGAAATTGTAATATCTAAAAACCAAAATTTAGATGCTCTTACAAATATTGTTATACAAAATTTAGGTTTAGAAATTAATGAAAAATCAGATAAGGAAAATAGTTATATTTTTTCTAAACAAAGTTTTAATAAATCATTGTCAGATATGACTTTAAATGCAGTCGAAATTGTAAGGTCAAGAGTTGATTTTCTTGGTAATAAAGAATTATCTATACAAAAAGTAGGATTAAATAAAATTTTATTAGAAATACCTGGTGATTTGGATAATAACGTTAAAGAAGTAATCTCTAAAACAGCTAAATTAACATTGCACCTAGAAAAAAATAATATAGTTGGTTCTAAGACTTTTATAAATGAAGAAACTGGTGAACAAGTTAGAGTTCAAGAAATTCCAAATATAACTGGTGACTTTATTCAAGATGCGTCACTTCAATATAATCAAAATGAACCAGTTGTCGCTTTTTCTTTTAATAAAGAAGGTTCAGATCTTTTTGCGAAAATGACTTCTGAAAATGTTGGTTCTAGATTTGCAATAGTTCTTGACGGTTCTTTAATCACTGCTCCCGTTATAAGAGAGTCAATTACTGGCGGTAGTGGTCAAATATCTGGAGGTTTTACAAATGAAACTGCTAATAATCTTGCAATCATTTTAAAGTCTGGATCTTTACCAACTCAAATAAAAATTATTCAAGAAAAACAAATAGGCCCTACTCTTGGACAAGAAGGTGTAGAGAAAGGAGTTATAGCATCAATAATAGCTCTTATAGCTATTACTCTTTTTATGATTATTTATTATAAAATTTCAGGATTTTTTACAGTTATCACAATCATTAGTTGTCTGTCTTTACTTTTTGCAATGATGTCCTTATTAAACACAACATTAACTCTACCTGGTGTTATTGGAATAGTATTAACAATAGGAATGTGTGTAGATGCAAATGTTTTAATATTTGAAAGAATTCGAGAAAATTTTAAACATAATATCGAAGATCCTAAAAATCATGGTTTTAATTCTGCTTATGTAACTATTCTTGACTCTAATTTAACAACATTATTCGCAGCTATTTTTTTATTTGCTTTTGGTTTTGGGCCTATTAGAGGTTTCTCAATTTCATTAATTATTGGAATTATATCCTCTTTAATAGTTACTTACATAATACTTAAATTATTTATTAATATAACTTCAATAAAATACCTTGGACTTCAAAGATGATTAATTTTTACTCTTTTAAAAATAAATCTTATTTAGTCTCACTTGCTCTAATAATACTAACAATTATAATTATTTTTTTTAAAGGATTGAATTTAGGAATTGATTTCAAAGGTGGATTGAACTTTGAGGTAAAATCAAACTTAACAACTAATCAGCTTAATGAATACTTTGATTTTATAGACTCTGACAGAGAAGTCTTAATTAAAAGAGAGGTTGGCAGTGATGTTTTTAGTATCAGAATAGAGTCAGGTAATAATAATCCTGTTTTTATTGAAGAAATAAAAAATATAATTGATCAAAACCCTGATATTGAAATATTACTCTCTGAGTATATAGAACCAACTTTTAGTGAAGAACTTATAAAAAATTCTATTTATGCTTTAGCATCTTCTTTGTTGGTAATAGCTGTTTATGTTTGGATAAGGTTTGATTGGCAGTTTGCAGCATCAGGTATATTTGCATTATTACATGACGTTTTTGTAGCTATAGGCTTTATGTCATTATTTAATATTGAATTTAATTTAACGATGATCGCAGCTTTGCTACTAATTGCAGGTTACAGCATAAACGATACTATAGTTTTATTTGATCGACTTAGAAGTTTAACTTCAAACGAGGAAAATAAAGATAATTTTGAAACTAATGTTAACAACTCAATTAAATTAAATCTTCGAAGAACTATATTGACAAGTTTCACAACTATTTTGGCATTATTATGTCTAGTTTTTCTTGCACCTGTGAATTTAACTGAAATGCCAATAGTTTTTATTTTTGGGGTTTTGATTGGAACTTTTTCTTCTTTATTTCTGGTGCTTGGAATAGTGGGGGATTTGAATTATGAAGCAGTGCTTAAAGCAAGAGACTCTTGATATTTTCTTAAATAAATACCTGTTTGATTATTTTTATTCTTAATTAGATCCTTGGGTTTACCTTCAAATAAAATATTCCCACCTTTTTCTCCACCCTCAGGTCCTAAATCTATAATCCAATCACTCGTGTTAATAACATCTAAGTTGTGTTCTATTACAATTACAGTATTTCCGTAAGACACTAATTTATGAAGTATTTCTAAAAGTTTCTTTATATCATCAAAGTGCAGTCCAGTTGTAGGTTCGTCTAAAATATAAAGTGTTTTTCCAGTTTGACGTTTTGATAATTCTTTAGAAAGTTTAATCCTTTGAGCTTCTCCACCGGATAGTGTTGTTGCTGATTGACCAATAGAAATATACCCTAAACCAACATCTTTTAGTGTTTTAAGCTTTGAATATACTTGTGGATTATTAATAAAAAATTCTTCAGCATCATCTACTGTCATTGATAAAATATCATTAATATTTTTTTTATTATATTGAATGCTTAATGTTTCCTTATTATATCTTTTTCCGTTACAAACTTCACATTTAACATATACGGGTGCTAAAAAATGCATTTCAATTTTTTTTAATCCATCACCCTCACAACTCTCACACCTACCTCCTTTAACATTAAATGAAAATCTGCCAGGTTTAAAACCTTTAACTTTAGCCTCTGGTAAATTTGCAAACCATTCTCTTATTGGTGTAAAAAGCCCAACATAAGTAGCTGGGTTTGATCTAGGTGTTCTCCCAATAGGTGATTGATCGATATTTATAACTTTATCAATATTTTCTATACCTTTAATGTCCTCATAAGGGAGTGTTTTTATAATTTTTTCATAAATTCTGTTATTAGTAGCTCCATACAAAGTCTCATTAATTAATGTTGACTTTCCACTTCCAGAGACACCAGTAATAGTTATAAACTTACTTAAGGGAAATTTTACACTCACATCTTTTAAATTATTCCCATTTGCCTTTTTAATTTCAATAAATTGTTTTGATAGATTTTTATTAAGAGTGGGTGGATACCTACCAATTAAACCCCTTATATAGCTACTAGTTAAACTATCTTTACTATTTAGTATTTTGTTGAATTCTCCGTTAGCTACAATAGATCCACCATTGATACCCGCATGCTTACCGATATCAACTACATAATCTGCCTCTCTTATAATATCCTCATCATGCTCAACGACTATTATTGTGTTACCTAAATCTCTTAAATTCTTAAGAGTATTTATAAGTTTTTGATTATCTCTTTGATGAAGTCCTATTGAAGGTTCATCTAATACATATGTAACTCCAGTTAAACCAGACCCAATTTGACTTGCTAATCGAATTCTTTGAGACTCTCCACCAGATAGAGTAGAACTTTTTCTAGATAAACTTAGGTAATTCAAACCAACTTCATTTAAAAAATTTAATCTAGAAAAGATTTCTTTTTTTAATGGAGCTGCTATTAGTTTTTCCTGATCATTTAATTCATTTTCAAATTCATTAATCCACTTTAAAGAATTAGCTATGCTTAGAGAAGTAAAGTCTGAAATAGTTATGTTATTAATTTTAACACATAGTGCTTTTTCATTAAGTCTTTTTCCATTACAGTCATTACAAGTTTTTGAGTTTCTAAATTTTTCAAGCTCCCATTGCCTCCACCAACTTGAAGAGCCATCATAGATATCGTCCATAATATTTATTAAACCATCAAATTGTCTTCCACCAAAAAGAACCTCATTTTGAAAAGATTTAGGTATTTTAGACCAAATAACATTTTCTAATTTTTTCGCATTAAACATTTTTTTTAGCTTTGGAAATATTCTTGATTTTGATCTTTCTGACCAAAAATTTATTGCTCCATCATTAAATGATAAATTTTTATCTGGTATCAATATATCTTCATCAAATGTATCTATCTCACCAAGACCGTCACATGTTTTACAAGCTCCATATGGATTATTAAAACTAAATAATCTGGGTTCTATCTCATCAATACTAAATCCGCTTACGGGACACATGAATTTATCAGACAATGTAATTATATCATTATCATCAATATTAAATACCTCTACACTTCCTTCACTTTCTTTTAAACTAATTTCAATACTATTTGCTAATCTATCTCTATTATCTTTTGACGGTATTATTCTATCAATTACCACACTTATAGAATGTTTAAAATTTTTGCTTAATTCAGGTAGATCTTCTTTTTGATAAAGTTTGTTATTAATCAAAAATCTCTCGTAACCTTTTTTAAAATACTCTTCAAAGAGTTTTTTATACTCTCCTTTTCTCCCTTTAATTAATGGAGACATAATCATTATTTTTTTTGAATTAAATTTTGAATTAACTTCATCTATCATTTCTGAGCTAGTTAAGCCTTTGATTGGTTTTCCAGTTGCTGGTGAATAGGGTACACCAACTCTTGAGAATAGAACTCTTAGATAATCATAAATTTCAGTTACTGTTCCTACCGTTGATCTAGGGTTTTTGGAAGTTGTTTTTTGATCGATTGAAATAGCTGGAGATAAACCTTCTATTTTATCAACCTTGGGTTTATCCATCATATCTAAAAACTGACGGGCATAAGCACTTAGTGATTCGATATACTTTCTCTGTCCTTCTGCATAAATTGTATCAAAGGCTAATGTTGATTTGCCAGACCCACTCACACCAGTTATTACAACGAGTTTGTTTTTTGGTAAATTTAAATTTATATTTTTTAAATTATGTTCATGGGCATTATGAACAATAATGTGAGTAAGTGGTGAATGTTTATCCATTAAATTAGATATCAATTAAAGGGCTTTTAATATATATTAATATTACCTTTTATTAAAAATATTCATGGCTGGATCAGTAAATAAAGTAATTCTTCTAGGTAACTTAGGTAAAGATCCTGATATTAGAGCTACAACAGCTGGATCGAGACTTGCGAGTTTTTCAATTGCTACCTCTACTAAATACCGAAACAAAGATACTCAACAGTTAGAGGATAAGACTGAATGGCACAGAGTTGTTGTTTTTAATGATAAGTTAGCTGATATTTGTGAAAAATATTTAAGGAAAGGTTCAAAGATATACATAGAAGGTCAACTTCAAACAAGGAAATGGACTGATAATAATGGTGTTGATAAATACACCACTGAAGTAGTTATTCCAAATTATTCTGGAGTATTAACGATGTTAGATACTCGTTCTCAATCATCTGTTAGTGATGAAAATAATAGTAATCAATTAGACTCAGCAGCAGATGAAGCAATGGGTGGTTCAGAAACATCTACAGCTGAACAGCTCGATGATGACATTCCTTTTTAATAAAATCATTGGCTAAAAAGAAAAAAACTAAAGCAAAACAGTTAGATGTTTTGGATACTAAAATATATCCAAACATAGATATTACAGATGAATTAGAAAAAAGTTATTTAGATTATGCTATGAGTGTCATAGTCTCTAGAGCTTTACCTGACGTTAGGGATGGATTAAAACCAGTTCACAGAAGAATACTTTACTCTATGTATGAGTCTTCGTACCATCACAACAAACCTTATAAAAAATCTGCAAGAATAGTTGGAGATGTGATGGGTAAATATCACCCTCATGGTGACTCTGCAATATATGAGTCTATGGTTAGAATGGCACAAGATTTTACAATGCGTCTCCCCTTAATAGATGGCCAGGGAAATTATGGTTCTATGGACGGAGATCCTGCTGCAGCTATGCGTTACACCGAAGCTAGATTAGATAAAATCTCATCTTTTATGTTAGAAGAATTAGAGTATGAAACAGTTCAACTTAGAGCAAATTACGATGAGACATTAACAGAACCAAAAGTTTTACCATCAAGATTTCCAAATATTTTTGTAAATGGTGCCAGTGGTATTGCAGTAGGAATGGCAACAAATATTCCTCCTCATAATCTTGGTGAAATTATAGACGCTACTTTACTTCTAGTAGATGAACCAGATACAACTTCTAAACAACTTCATAAGATCGTTAAAGGGCCAGATTTTCCAACTGGAGGAATTATATCTGGTACTGCTGGTCTAAGCTCAATGTATGAAACAGGTAGGGGAAGCGTTACAGTCTTATCTAAACTTCATGAAGAAAAAATTAAGAGTAGAAATGCAATTATAATTACAGAAATTCCTTACTTGCAAAATAAGTCAAAACTTTTAGAGCGTATTGCTGACGTAGTTAACAATAAAACGATAGAGGGTATAAACGATATTCGTGATGAGTCGAATAAAGAGGGTGTTAGAATTGTAGTTGAATTAAAATCATCTGCTGTGCCTGAAATAATAAAAAATCAGCTATTTCAATATACTCCCTTAAAAACCTCATTCAGCAGTAATATGCTTGCATTGAAAGAGACAAAACCTTTAACGCTTAATTTAAAAGATGGCCTCACTTATTTTATTAATTTTAGAAAAGATGTTATTACAAAAAGAACTGTATATAAACTTAACAAAGCAAGAGAAAAAGCTAACATTTTAATTGGATTATCAATTGCTGTTAATAATATTGATTCAGTAATTAACCTTATTAAAAAATCTAAAACTCCATCAGAGGCTAAAGAAAAATTATTATCAACAAAATGGACAGTAAAATCCAATGTTACTCAATACATTAAGTTAATAAACCCTTCTTTTAAGTTATCTGGATCTAAGATACTGTTAGATGAGGAACAAGCTAAGGCTATTCTAGAATTAAGACTTCAAAAGTTAACAGCTTTAGAAAGAGACGATTTATTTAATAATTTAAAATCACTTGTAGAAGACATAAATACATATCTCAAAATATTAAATTCAGATAAGCAACTATTAAAAGTATTAAAAAGTGAATTGACAGAAATTAAAGATAATTTTTCTACAGTTCGAAAAACTGAAATTCAAAAACATGATATTGAAGACATAGATACGGAAGATCTAATAATAGAAGAAGATGTTGTAGTCACAGTTTCCCATCAAGGTTATATAAAAAGAGTTATAAAATCCTCTTACAAAGTTCAAAAAAGAGGTGGTAAAGGTAAAAAAGCTATGACTACACGAGATGAAGATTTCCTTGAACAAGTATTTGCAGCCACTACTCGTGATACAATATTATTTTTTACTTCAGTTGGAAAAGTTTATTCTATGAAAGCCTATGAATTACCTGCTGGCACACCTACATCGCGGGGAAAAGCAATAGTTAATCTTATTCCAATAACAAAAAACGAAAAAATTTCTTCTATTCTTACATTGCCAAAAGATATTGATGATTTTGAGAATTATAATTTAGTTTTTGCTACTAGTCTTGGGAACATTAGAAAAAATAAATTAAAAGATGTTGCAATGAGTGGTTCAAGGAAATTATCTAGAACAGGTAAGACTGCCATTAAACTTAAAACAGGAGATAGGTTAATTGGTGTAATTTCTGTTATAGAAAATGATGATGTACAGCTTGCAACAACAAATGGTAAATCAATCAGATTTGCTACAAAAGATTTAAGAGAGTTTTCAGGATTAGGCTCTGCAGGTGTAAGGGGGATTAAACTAGCTAAAGATGATAAAGTTGTATCTGTATGCAGTTTACTTCATAATAAAATATCTATAGATGTCAGAGAGTCCTATTTAAAAGCAAAAAATGAGGCTAAAAAAGACATATCAAAAATAAACAATAAATTTAAAGAACTTGCAAATACAGAAGAATATCTCTTATCAATTACCGAAAATGGTTATGGTAAGTTAAGTTCTGCTTATGAATACAGAATTACTAATAGAGGTGGATCGGGAGTTACTAATATTACTGTTACCCCTAAAAATGGAAGAGTTATTCAATCATTAAAAGTAAATTTGGATGATAATATAGCTTTAATTTCAGATACTGGTAAATTATTAAGGTGTAATGTTGGAGATAATATCAGAGTAGTTGGAAGAGTTTCCCAAGGTGTCTCTGTATTTAAAGTAGATGCAAATGAAAAAATTGTCTCTGTAGCAAGGTTAGAAGATTAAAATGTCAAAAATTGGTATATATCCCGGTTCATTCGATCCAATCACTTATGGACATCTCGATATTATTCAAAGGAGTTTAAGTGTAGTTGATGAATTAGTTATAGCTGTTTCAAATAATAAGTCTAAAAATCACCTAATATCTATTGATGATAGATTAAATTTAATAAATCAATCAATTCTATCTCTTCCAGAGAAAGATTTATCAAAAATTAAAGTAGAAAAATTTGATAATTTACTAGTACACTATGTAAAATCAAAAAATGCTTTATTAATTATTCGAGGTTTAAGAGCTGTTTCAGATTTTGAGTATGAATTTTTAATGACTGGTATGAATAGATCAATCGATAAAAATATTGAAACTATTTTTTTAATGTCTTCAGAAAAATATCATTTTATATCATCAAGATTTATAAAAGAGATACACAAGTTGGGTGGGGATATTTCCAAAAGTGTACCAAAACCAGTCCTTGATTTCTTGGCAAAAATTTGAAATGTTCACAATTATTCTACACGGGCCCATAGCTCAGCCGGTAGAGCACCTGACTTTTAATCAGGGTGTCGCAGGTTCGAATCCTGCTGGGCTCACCACTTAAAATATGATTAAAGTTTATTTAGCTGGAGAAATTCACACTAATTGGCGTGAAGATTTAATTAAATTGTGTAATTCTGCTAATTTGAAGACTCAATTTTTCTCTCCTGTCACCAATCATGAAAATTCTGACAATTGTGGCGTAGAAATATTAGGACCTGAAGATAAAAATTTTTGGAAAGATAATAAAGGTGCGAATATTAATTCTATTCGTACAAAAAAAGCTATAAAGGATAGCGATGTAGTAGTTGTAAAATTTGGCGAAAAATACAAACAATGGAATGCTGCTTTTGATGCTGGATATGCTTCGGCTTTAAACAAATCAATTATTATTATACATAGTGATGATCATCAACATGCTTTAAAAGAGGTAGATGCAGCAGCTTCTGCTGTAGTGTCTAATAATGAACAAGTAGTTCGTATTTTAAAATATGTTCAAGATGGATCTCTTGAAAAATAAATATGTAAATATAATAAATCGACCAACTGTTTATTTATGGTTATAATCTGAAATATGCTTGATAAAAGAAAATTTTATATAAATGGTGAATGGGTATCTCCATCAAAAAACTCAGATTTTAATGTAATTAATCCAGCTACAGAAGAACCTTATGTAACTATATCTTTAGGTAATGAAGATGACACTAACAAGGCTGTAGTGGCGGCAAAAAATGCTTTTACTTCATGGAAAAATACCTCTGTAGAGGAAAGAATAACTTTACTTGAAAAACTCTTAAAGATTTACAAGAGAAGATTTAATGATATGACCCAAGCCATTTCAACTGAACTTGGTGCTCCCTTAGATTGGGCTTCATCTGCACAAACAGCCTCTGGAGAGTCACATATTGAAGATTTCATTTTGAGATTAAAAAAATTTGAATTTGAAACAAAATTTGATGAAAGTTCTGATAATTATATAGTTTATGAACCTATTGGTGTGTGTGGTCTTATCACACCATGGAATTGGCCTATTAACCAAATAGCTCTTAAAGTAATACCAGCTTTTGCCACTGGCTGTACCATGATTTTAAAACCATCTGAAATGGCACCTCTGTCTGGTTTGTTATTTGCTGAAATGATACATGAAGCAGGTTTTCCTACTGGTGTTTTTAATTTAGTAAATGGAGATGGGTTAGGTGTTGGATCTCAAATATCGAGTCATCCTGACATAGACATGGTTTCTTTTACTGGTTCAACTAGAGCAGGTAAATTAATTTCAAAAAGTGCAGCTGACACAATTAAAAGAGTTTGTTTAGAGCTTGGTGGTAAGGGAGGTAATATTATTTTTGCTGATGCATATCCCAATGCTGTTAGAGATGGTGTAAGGAATATAATGAGTAATTCTGGTCAATCATGTGATGCACCTACACGAATGTTAGTTGAAAAATCAATTTATGAAAAAGCTGTTGAGGAAGCTGCAGATGAAGCTAAAAAGATAGGTGTAGATTTACCATCTAAATCAGGAGATCATATAGGACCTGTAATTAATGAATCTCAATTTGAGAAAATACAGTCGTTAATTCAAAGTGGTATTGACGAGGGTGCAACACTTGTAGCTGGTGGAGCAGGTAGACCATCAAATCTTGAAAAAGGTTATTATGTAAAACCAACTGTATTCACAAATGTTAGTAATGATATGAGAATAGCTAAAGAGGAAATATTTGGTCCAGTGCTATCCATTATTCCTTTTGAGTCTGAAGAAGAGGCAATTTCGATAACTAATGATACACCATATGGATTAGGTAATTTTTTACAAACTGAGAATAAAGAAAGAGCCAGAAGAGTTTCAAAACAATTAAGGGCTGGTGTGGTTCAAATCAATGGAAATGCTCCTGACGCTGGAACACCTTTTGGAGGCTACAATCAATCTGGTAATGGACGAGAGGGTGGAACGTGGGGTCTGCATGAATATTTGGAAGTTAAAGCAATTAGTGGTTGGAAATAGATGATAGGATTTGTCATGGTTGGAACAAACGATCTTGATAAAGCTACTGTGTTTTATGACACCCTTCTTGATATTATTGATTTAAAGAGAATTGAAAAAACTGATACTTATGGCTCCTACGCCCCTAAATCAAATCCTGAAGCAGTAGAATTTTATGTTACAACTCCTTTCAATAAAGAAAAAGCAACAGTTGGTAACGGAACTCAAATTTCTTTTTATATAAATAATAGAGAAGCTGTCGATTTATTTCATTCTACTGCAATAAGTTTAGGTGCAAAAGATGAAGGCGCCCCAGGTGAGAGATATGAAGGTGAGTATTATTCTTATATCAGAGATTTAGATGGCAACAAAATTTGTGGTTACACTTACCTTAATAAATAGAGATTTATTTTATTTTTATGTCTTATTCTGATATTGAAAATAAATTGAACTCAGGAAAAATTATTATTCTTGATGGTGGAATGGGTGCTGAACTAGAAAAACTCGGAGCATCTATGGATAACAATCTTTGGTCTGGCAGATGTTCTGTAGATAATCCTGAAATCGTATACAAAGCCCATCAAAATTTTATTCAATCAGGCTCTGATATAATTACAACAAATACTTACGCTAGTACTCCAATTTCAATGAAAGAATATGGTTATGAAAACCATATCGAAGAATGGAATAAAGCAAGTGTAAAAATAGCTAAAAATGTTATTGATAATTCTAATTCTAATGTATGTGTAGCTGGTTCAGTTTCTACATATGGTAGTTGGGATAGAATTGAACCAAAACTTTTAAAACCAGGTTTTTTAAAACAATTAAGTATTTTATCTGAAGCAGGTGTTGATTTAATTATCCTTGAAGCAATGACCTCATCAACTAGAACAATTAAGACACTATTAGATTGTTCAAATAAATTTGATATATCAGTATGGCTCTCAATATCATGTGCATTGGACAGAGAAAGAGATAAACTTATGCTTGGATATCAAGAAAGTATAAGTAATTCTGAGGCATTCTTTTACGATGATTTTGAAAATTCAATTAATGAATTTAAAAAAATTCATGATGGTCCTATATTAATAGCTCACTCTGATATAAAGGTGATAAATCAAGGAATTCAAATAATTAAAAGTAATTACAATGGTATTATTGGTGCGTATCCGAATAACGGTTTTTTTAAAAAACCACATTGGAATGTGGTAGAGAGTATTTCTCCACAAGAGTATTATAAAGAAGCTAAATTATGGGTTGAAAGTGGAGCACAAATTATAGGTGGTTGCTGTGGAGTCAGCCCTAGTCATATTAAAGCATTATCAGTTTTAAAGAATTAATGTTTAAGTAAATTCTGTTTCTTTGTAAGAAGATGTATCTTCCATTAACAATCTAGTATCAATATTTATACCTAAACCTTCATTGTCCTCTATTTTGACAAATCCATCTTTTATTTCATAGTTTTGATTACTATATTTTAATGAGTATGGAATATATTCAGGAAAAAATTCTGCCATCTCTGTATTTGCAAAACTCATACATACATGTACCATCGCGGATGCTGCAATTGACATAGAGTTCCAACAATGAGGAGAAACTGCAACTTTTTTTTCATGAGATAATTTGATTATTTTTATCATATCAATAATTCCCCCAACACCTGAAATATCTGGATTGAAAATATCTACTGCATCCAAAGCTAAAGTTTCAATAAAATGATTTAATCCACATTGCTTTTCACCTGAAACAATTCTCAAACCTGTTTTCTCTCTAATATCTTTAAGTGATCTTGTTGCTTCACCATCAACTGGCTCTTCAAACCAATAAGGTCTAAATTCCTGAACAAGTGAAGCTAGTTTTAATGATACATTTGTATCTTTAGGGCAGGCTAGATCTAACATAAGAGGTATTTTATATCCTAAAACATCTCTTATTTTTGAAACACATGTTGCTGCTTGCTCAGCAGTTCTATTTTGAAGTGGATATATTTTAATTCCTCCATAACCACTGCTAAGTGTTTCTATACATCTTGATGATAATATTTCATCATTTTTAAAATCCTCACTCCATATTGTTGCATAAACAGGGACTTTTTCTCTATAATCCTTTGATAATATTTTATAAAGAGGTTTTTTTTCTTTCTTCCCCTCTATATCCCAAAGACTCATTTCTATAGCACTTGTTGCAGCGGAAAAGTCAATTCCACGATGTCCATCAGCAATTAAATTTGACTCTCTATAAAATCTATCTGGTGTTA
>CACBDV010000010.1 GCA_902538085.1 uncultured Alphaproteobacteria bacterium | reverse complement strand
TTATTTATACAAACCTATTCACACTCACTTTATTCTTGGGTTTATTATTGTACTTTTTTTGTAAATATTTACTGAAAACTAATAAATTTTAGAATTAATATAATCTTTTAAATTGTAAGATGCTTTCCAGCCTAGTTTTTTTATTTTATTTGTCTTAAGTTTTCCATAAAGTCTGTTTCCCTTTTTTTCTTTGGTAATTTTATAGTCCATTTGTAATAACTTTGCTAAATCAATTATGCTATAGGACTTATCTGATCCAATCCCATAATTATCGCCTTCACCAAATAGAGCAACTATTTCTAAACCAGAAACAATATCATCAACATGTGTGAAATTCCTTTTTTGAGTACCTGGAAAAGTTATTGGTAATTTTTTCTTTTTCATTTTTTTTAAATTTATAAATTTAGCAATGACTGTAGCATATTTTCCATTTTCTATTTCATTCTCTCCATACACATTGTAAAAATATGCTATAGCAAACTTAATATTAAACCACTTTGAATATTGATTTAAAAAATCAATATTTATTTTTTTTGACCAGGTATATGGACTAATATCACTTTTAGTTTTATACTTTCCATGAATAGTGCTTGATCCAGAATAAATAATTTTTGACTTTTTTGATTGTGCAAATTTTACAACTTCATAAAAAGGCCTTACATTCAATTCAATTACTCTATCAATGTCATCATAACTTTGTTCAACTCTTGAATACTCACCCAAATGAAAAATATATTTAAAATTTATATTTTTTATTTTACTGTTTTGATTAATATCTATACATTCCCCTTTAATAAAAAATATATTCTTAGATTTATTTAAAAAATTACCAGTAAACATATTGTCTAAAACATATATTTTGTTTTGTTTTGACAAATATCTTGCTAAATTTGAACCAACAAACCCAAGTCCACCTGTAATTAATATTTTACAATTTTTAATTTTTTTTAATCTCATAATTTATAAAAATAATATATCAAGCGGCTCAAATTAAAGAAAACTTATAGCTTTTCAAGAATTAAAAATTGATAATTTTTATCTTACGAAACAAATTTAATTTCTTTTGTAATTAAATTTGATAATGGGTTTTAATTAAGATAATTATTTATTTCATATAATTCGCTAAATTTAAGCTTATTGAAAATTATATTTCTTATCTTTCCACTATCTAGATTGTTTTCAAAATTGATGTCGTTATGAATATACTTATTTTTTTCACTAAGTATTTTTTGATATTCATCTGTTATTTTGTTCTCTAGCGTATAAATATCTTCATTTGAAAATGGACTAAGCTGAATATTAAATTCCGTAAATCCTTTTATCCTTATTTCACTATTTAAAATGTAACATACTAATCCAATATTATTAGTATTGTTAACATATGCACTAAGTCCATAAAAAGAGTATGGTTTAAAATTATCATAATTTATAAAAAGTCCATTACTTTGATCCCATTTGAATTTGCTTTTTGGAAATAATTGATATGTTTTAAATTCAATATCTTTATAAAGTAAGATTCCGTCATTAAATAAGGTAAAAATATTTTCATTATTTTCATATGACGAAAAAACCTCATAATAATTTGACTCAATCAAATTCTTATTTGAATTTTTAAAAACAGTGGAAAATAAATTCATGTTTGACTCAAAAGATAAATTTTCAGGATTTATATTTTCTTCCTCTAAAGTATATTTCAATAAGTTTAAAAGATGATTATCGTTCTTAAAACTCATTCCTAATGTATATTTTACAGAGCTAAAAAAATTTGAAAAATCTTCAAAATTTATGACTTCATCACTCTTTTTACTTAATAAAACAAATGTATCTAAATCTAAGGGTATAAGGTTGTTATTAATTTGTATTTGATTTTTGTCCAAAAAATCAGAGATTTTACTTGGTAGTGATATCTTCCTAACACTTAAGTTTGATAAATCATTATATTCGCCAAAAATTATATCAAAATTATCAGGATTGTTTTTAACATCCTCAAATTCATATTCGACATTATATTCCAGGGAATATTTATCCAATACATAGTAAATATAATACCTATAATCAATAAAATCATTCCCAAGAATTCCTACTTTAATTTTTGATTTTATAGGACAATCCTCTGCAGATAAATGTTTTACATATATAATTGTAAAAAATACAAATAAAAAAATTTTAAACTTTTTTTTTAAGAGCACTTAATTTAACTTGATTTGAACATTTCTTTATAAACACGTTCTTCAATTTTATGATCATTATCAAATAATAAAGGTATCTCTAGTCCTTCAGACATCTCTATTTCAACAGAAATTACATCCTTTGCTTCAATATGGTCTGCATGAACTACTATAGGTCTTTTGGAGGGGTTATTATTAATGATTTTAATTTTAGCATTATCCTTTAAAAGACCTCCACGCCAGTGTCTAGGGCTATAGGCACTCACGGCAGTTAGTGCAACAACATTACTTCCAAGTGGAATAATTGGCCCAGATGCAGAGTAGTTATATCCAGTGCTTCCTGCAGCTGTTGACAAAATAACACCATCACACACGAGCTCTTGAATTCGAACTTCATCATCTATCAAAATTTGAATTTTTGCAGCTTGGTACTTTTCTCTTCTTATACTAATTTCATTGATTGCAATAGCTTTTACCTCTTGGCCAGTAGGATTCAGGGTCTTCATAACTAAAGGTCTTAATTTTGTAAGCTGTGCTTTTGATAGACGTTCCTCTAAGCCATCTAGTTTATAATCATTCATTAAAAATCCAACTGATCCAAAATTCATGCCATAAATTGGTTTATTTATTTTCATATAATTATGAAGTGATTTTAATATGAAACCATCACCACCAAGAGCTACAATGTAATCTGCCTCTTCAGGTTCGTAATTGCCATACTTCTTAATTAATTTTTCTTGCGCTTCAATATTTTTTTCTAGAGGAAAGGCTACAAAACAAATTTTCATTTATTAACCACCAGTCTCATTCATATAACGATTAACAATTCCTTCAAAATTATCTTTTTTAATTTCAAAGTTATGTGCTTTTGGTTTGATTGACATTGCATACTCTATTAATGCAATAATATCATTTTTTGTTTGATTTCTTAGGGCAAATTTTAAATCTACAAAATCATTTTGACCTAAACACATGTATAACTTACCAGTGCATGTAAGCCTTACTCTATTACAAGTATCACAAAAGTTATGAGAAATTGCAGATATTATACCTATTTTCGATTCATGATTTGAATATTCAAAATATCTCGAGGGACCGTTAGTTTTGTGTTTAGATGGAATTAAATTTAATTTATTTACTAAATCATCCTCAAATTTTTTCATTGATAAATATTGATTAAATCTCTTCTCCCCAATATCACCTATAGGCATAATCTCAATCAGTGAAATATCAAAATGATTTTTCTTACACCACTCTATAATATCAAATATCTCTTTATCATTGAAATTTTGAGTTAAAACAGTATTTATCTTTATCTTAATTCCCTCTTGTTTGGCTGCCTCTATCCCATTTAATACTTTACTAAGTTCTCCCCATTTAGTTATTTTCTTAAAACTATCTGCAACTAAGCTATCGAGAGAGACATTTATTCGTTCAATACCATTGTCTTTTAATAAAGATGCATATTTAGATAAATTTGTGCCGTTTGTAGTTAAAGTGTGCTCTAAAATTTTATCTTGCACTTTTAAGTTATTTAAATGTTCTAAAATTGAAACAACATTTTTTCTTACAAGGGGTTCACCACCAGTTAATCGAAATTTTTTTACACCTAACTCATTAAAAATATCAATAAGTTTTATAATTTCCTCAATTGATAAGACCTCACCTCTAGGCAGAAAAGTTACGTCTTCAGCCATACAATATGTACACCTTAAATCACATCTGTCAGTGACAGATATTCTCAGGTAATCAATTTTTCTTTTAAAATTATCAGTCAGCATATTCGTGTATTTTTAAATCAACAATATTTAAATCTATAACTTTTTTTCCTGCATTCTCAAAGTTAATAGTGATTCTACTATTTATACAAGATTGAACTTGTCCCAGACCCCATTCAGGCTGAGATGGGCATTCTACAATAGCACCAGGAATAAAATCACTGAAAGTATAGTTATTTTCCATTATTACTCTTGTTTACTAAATACAAATATTTAGTATTTAATATAGAATCAAATGGATAAAAAAGAAAATTTAAACAAACTAAAGTCTGTTATAAGTAATATTGAGAAATCTTACGGAAAAGGCTCAATCATGATGCTTGGGAAGAAAAATATCGATGAAAATATCGATGTTTACTCAACTGGTTCTCTTGGATTAGATATAGCATTAGGAATAGGTGGCTTACCAAAAGGGAGAGTTGTAGAGGTTTATGGTCCCGAAAGCTCAGGTAAAACAACACTAACGTTACATATAATAGCTGAGGCACAAAAAGTAGGAGGCACCTGTGCTTTTATAGATGCTGAACACGCATTAGATCCAGGATATGCAAAAAAACTTGGCGTGAATATCGATGAATTATTAATATCTCAACCTGACACAGGAGAGCAGGCTTTAGAAATTTCAGATACCCTTGTTAAATCAGAGGGCATAGACTTGTTAGTAATTGACTCTGTAGCTGCATTAGTGCCTAGAGCAGAATTAGAGGGCGAAATGGGTGACTCTTTACCCGGACTCCAAGCAAGGCTCATGAGTCAAGCGCTCAGAAAACTTACTAGCTCTATTTCAAAGACAAACACCATGGTTGTCTTTATAAACCAACTTAGAATGAAAATTGGTGTTATGTTTGGAAGCCCTGAAGTTACTACTGGTGGTAATGCTTTAAAGTTTTACTCCTCAGTAAGACTAGATATCAGAAGAATTGGTGCGATAAAAGACAAAGATAATATTATTGGTAATCAAACAAGAGTTAAAGTTGTCAAAAATAAAATGGCCCCTCCATTTAAAATGGTAGAGTTTGATATTATGTACGGTGAGGGCATTTCTAAAATAGGTGAAATCATAGATTTAGGTGTTCAAGCAGATATTATTGATAAATCTGGTGCGTGGTATTCATATAAAGACGAGAAAATAGGTCAAGGAAGAGAAAATACGAAGCAGTTTTTAAAGGACAACCCCGAGTTGTTGGACGAAATAGAAAGCAGAATAAGATCTAATTCTGACTCAGTTGAAGAGCTTATGATTGATCCACCCCCTCCTACAACTGAGGAAACTTTAGAAAAAAACTCTAAAGAATAATATTAAATTTCAGTTAAATTAATCTATATTCCTTGAATATGAACTCTAATGAAGTCCGAAGTGCGTTTATTGATTATTTTAAAAATAATGATCATAGGCATGTCAAATCTGGATCTTTAGTGCCGGAAAATGATCCCTCCCTAATGTTTGCTAATTCAGGAATGGTTCAATTTAAAAATGTTTTCACAGGCATGGAACAGTTAGATTTCAAAAGAGCTACGACCTCTCAAAAATGTGTTCGGGCAGGAGGAAAACATAATGATTTAGAGAATGTTGGATTTACAACTCGACATCATACTTTCTTCGAGATGTTAGGAAATTTTTCTTTTGGTGATTATTTCAAAGAGCAAGCAATTCTATACGCCTGGAACTTAATAACTAAAGAATTTAAAATAAATGTAAATAAATTATTAGTTACTATATATCATGATGATGAAGTTGCAGAAAAATTTTGGAAAAAGATCGCTAATTTACCTGATAGTAAAATAATTAAAATTTCAACTTCTGATAATTTTTGGTCAATGGGTGACACAGGACCCTGTGGACCATGTTCGGAGATATTTTATGATCATGGTGATAAATATTTTGGTAGCCCCCCAGGTACGGTTAACGAAGATGGTGATCGTTTCATTGAAATATGGAATTTAGTTTTTATGCAGTATGAGCAGGTAGACAAAAAAACTAGACTTGACTTACCTAAACCATGTGTAGATACCGGTATGGGTCTAGAAAGAATAACAGCATTATTAAATGGTAGTAATGACAATTATAGTTCTGATTTGTTTTCAAATATTATTAATATCACTCAAGAGTTTATACAAAAAAAAATATCTGAACAAAATAAATCTAGTTTTAGAGTAATAGCAGATCATTTACGAGCCTCCTCTTTTTTAATAGCTGACGGAGTTATACCCTCAAATGAGGGGCGAGGTTATGTATTAAGGCGAATATTAAGAAGGGGAATAAGACACGCATATACATTAGGATCCTCAGAACCATTATTTCACAAAATTTTTGATGAATTGAAAAATTTAATGGGCGATTTCTTCCAAGAACTTAACACAGGAGCTGAGGCCATCAAGGAAACACTTTACAATGAGGAAATAAAATTTAGAGAAACTTTAAGTAAAGGTCTAGAGATACTCGGACAAGAAATTCCTAATATTAAAAATAACAAATTAGATGGTAAAATCGCATTTAAATTGTATGACACCTATGGATTTCCCCTTGATCTAACTCAAGATTATCTTAGGTCAAAGGATATTGATGTTGATGTTGAATCCTTTGATGCATCAATGAAGCTACAAAAAGAGGAAGCTAGATCTTCATGGAAGGGTAGCGGTGATGGAAATACTGAAAAGCTATGGTTTGATATTGCAAAAAAAACGAAACCAACTTTATTTAAAGGGTATAAAGAGAACACTTTAAAGGCAAACGTAACTGCATTAATCTTTGACTCTGAATTGGTTGATGAATTAAGTAATAAAACAAGACAAACAGCAATCATTACAGATGAGTCATGTTTTTATGCAGAGTCTGGAGGGCAAGTTGGAGATAAAGGCATAATTTCCTCAGAAAATGCCGAATTTAAAGTGACAGATACTATAAAAACTCCACAAGGCATTTTCATTCATTTTGGTAATGTAATTTCAGGTAATTTTAAAATAGGGCAGGAGGTTAAACTTAAAATTGATTCGAGTTTAAGGGATCTTATAAAAAAAAATCACTCTGCTACGCATTTACTTCATGCAGCTTTGAGGAATAATTTAGGACTTCACGTAGCTCAACGCGGGTCTTTAGTTAACGAGAATAAATTACGTTTTGACTTCAGTCATAATAAACAAATATCATCAAAGCAAATAGATACTATTCAAAAAGAAGTAACAAAAATAATATCTAATACTTGTGAAACACAAATTGATATTAAATCTCAAGAAGAGGCAATTAAACAAGGAGCTATGGCTCTGTTTGGAGAAAAATATGGTGATGAGGTAAGAGTTGTTACACTAGGAAAAAATAATAACAAACCTTATTCAATTGAGCTATGTGGAGGAACGCATGTTACAAATGTTAATGAGATAGAAAAATTTTATATTATAAGTGAAGAGTCTGTCTCTTCAGGAGTCAGGAGAATAGAGGCTTGCACCGGTGATAAGGTAGATGAATTCATTACTAATAAACTTAAAGAGGATCAATTGCTTGAAAAAAAACTTGATGATAAAATAATTACCTTAATCTCACAAATAAAAAAATTAAATGGAAAAATAAGTTTTAGCGAAGATAATAAAAACCTTTATATAAAGAAGTTAGAAAATTATTTAGATGATTTAAGAAATAAATCAATACTCTCAAATAAAGAGAATAATAAAATAGAAGAAACAAATATAAATGGAATTAATTTTGTGTCACAAATAATTGAAAACCTACCTCCAAAGGAACTCAGATCAATTTTTGATAAATTTAAATCAGAAAAATCTAAATCTATTTTAGTATGCATTACAACAAATGAGGATAAGGTATCTATCATAGTTGGATTAACAAGTGATTTAATAGACACTTATGATGCCAGAGTGTTAATTAAAAGTACTTTTGATATACTCGGTTCAAAAGGTGGTGGGGGAAGAGTTGATTTCGCTCAAGCTGGCGGCAACAAAAAAGATCAATTAAATAGAGCCTTTTTAAGTATTAAAAATAAGATTTAATTTAATTTAGCTTGAAGATTTTTATCAAGACAGTTTAAAAAATCTTCAGTGTTCATCCAAGTCGAATTTTTGTCTATAAGTATTGCTAAGTCCTTGGTCATATGACCAGACTCCACAGTTTCAATACAGGTTTCTTCGAGTGCATTAGAAAACTTAATAAGATCATCATTGCCATCGAACTCACCTCTAAAGCTTAAACCTTTTGTCCAAGCAAATATTGATGCTATAGGATTTGTTGAAGTTTTTTCTCCCTTTTGATGTAGCCTATAATGTCTAGTTACCGTTCCATGAGCAGCTTCAGCTTCAATTGTTTTGCCATCGGGTGTCATTAAAACACTAGACATCATACCCAAAGAACCAAACCCCTGTGCAACTGCATCTGACTGAACGTCTCCGTCATAATTCTTACATGCCCAAATAAAGTTCCCTGACCATTTCATTGAAGACGCAACCAAATCGTCAATAAGACGGTGTTCGTAGACTATTTGGTTATTATCAAAATCAGTTTTAAATTCTTTCTGATAAATTTCATTAAATATCTCTTTAAATCTTCCATCGTATTTTTTTAAAATAGTATCTTTTGTTGAGAGATACACGGGCCATTTTAATTTTAATCCATAATTAAAACAAGCTCTTGCAAATCCTCTAATTGACTCGTCTACATTATACATAGAGAGGGCAACACCCTGATTTTGAAATTGAAAAACTTCTTTTTCTTCTATTTCCCCATTTTCATCAACATATTTCATAAAAAGTTTCCCTGGTTTGTCGATCTTCATTTCTGTAGCTCTATATTGATCACCAAACGCATGTCTACCAACAACAATAGGTGCATCCCATGTTCTCACAATTCTTGGAATATTTTTACATATAATTGGTTGTCTAAAAACAGTTCCATCTAAAATATTTCTTATAGTTCCATTTGGAGAACGCCACATTTTTTTTAGCTTAAATTCCGATACTCTATTATCGTCAGGTGTGATTGTTGCACATTTTATACCAACCCCAAATTTTTTAATTGCTTTAGCAGCTTCAACTGTAATTTGATCATTTGTTTGATCTCTATTTTGTACAGATAAGTCGTAATATCTTAGATCTATATCAAGATATGGAAGTATAAGCTTTTGCTTAATAAAATCCCATATGATCCTTGTCATTTCATCACCATCTAATTCAACAACAGGATTTTTTACTACAATTTTTGCCATTTATACTGAGATATTGACTGTATAACAGATTAAATTAATAAAAAAAATCTATTTTATTGATCAAATTATACAATTCAGATATTAATTCCATCTTATGTACTTCAGGTTTCATAAAGAAATTTCAGCTGTGCTGATAATACTATTTTTATTAGTAATTTTTTTTTATTTTATATATAAACCACTATTTATAATATTTTTAATACTACTAGTTTTTACATTCTATTTTTTTAGAGACCCTGAAAGAGTCGTTCCATTAGGTGATGATATTTTAGTTAGCCCAGCAGATGGGTTAATTACAAATATTAGTGAGTACAAAGAAGGAAAAAAAAATTACACAAAAGTTTCAATTTTTTTGAGCATATTTAATGTACATATCCAAAGATTGCCAGTCTCAGGTGAAATTACAAAAATTGATTATATTGAGGGTAAATTCATTAATGCAACTTTAGATAAAGCAAGTGAAGATAATGAAAGATTAAGATTAACTCTTAAGTCTCGATCTAACGTTATATACATAACACAAATAGCCGGTTTAATTGCTAGAAGAATAATTTGTTATCTCAAAACTAATGAGAAAGTAAATCAAGGTGATAGATATGGAATTATCAAGTTTGGTAGCAGAGTAGATATAGAATTTCCCAGTTCCTATAATTTAATGGTAAATATTGGTCAGCAATGTATCAGTGGTGAAACTATTATTGCTAGAGATTATAAAAATAACAAAAACATACAATCTAGAGAATATAAAAAGATTTAGATATTTAGATGACCGAACATCCGCTCACTAAATTTATACCTAATTTAATTACATTAATGTCACTTATTGCAGGTATTTCCTCAATAAAATTCTCTATTCAAAGTAATTTTAAAATTGCTGTACTTATGATAATGCTAGCAGCTTTTTTCGATTTTTTTGATGGATGGATGGCTAGAAAATTAAAAAAATCATCCCAATTTGGAGCTGAATTAGACTCTCTATCAGATTTTATTAGTTTTGGATTAGCTCCATCTTTACTTATAAATTTAAGTTTTACTAATGAGCTAGGTAGAATTGGATGGGTTATAAGTCTTTTTTATATTATTTGTGCAGCTCTTAGACTTGCTCGTTTCAATATTGAAAATATGAGAGAGCAAAGCAAAGTATTTTATGGCATACCATCACCAGCTGCCGCAGGTATTATAATGATCCCGCTTTATCTAAATTTTATTGAACAAATACAATTTACTATCAACTATCCTATTGTAAGTGCCTTTTTAATTATATTTGCGGGTGTTATGATGATTAGTAGGGTTCCGACTCCCTCACTGAAAAATCTAAAAGTAAAAACTCTATATTTTAGACTTATGATTATTTTTACAGTTATAATATTAATTTTTTTAATAAGTTATTTTTGGCAAACAACTCTTTTAGTTGCTATTGTTTATTTATTATTCTCTTTATTGAGTTTGTTTACCTACTTTTTTAAATTTTTTAGAGGAGTTAGTTAAGTATTTTGATTTAAGCATCAAAGCTGATGGAGTTACAAGTAAAGTCAATATTGTAGAAAAAAGCAATCCAAAAACAATTGCCCTCGATAAATCTACCCACCACTGAGTGTCAGGAGAGTTATAACTATATTCAAAGTTTACAAAATCAATATTTAATTTTAAAGCCATAGGAAGTAAACCAAGTACCGTTGTAGTTGTTGTCAATAAAACAGGTCTCAGTCTTTGCGCACCGGTCATTAAAATGGCATCTCTAGCATTATTTGTCTTTTTTATTAATCTATCAAAGGTATCAATTAAGACTATATTGTTGTTTACAACTATGCCTGCTAACGAAATGACACCTATACCACTCATGACAATTCCAAACGGTTGTTTTGTAATTAAAAGCCCTAAAACAACACCCACTGTTGACATAATTACAGCAAATAGAATTAATAAGGTACTACTGAAACTATTAAATTGAGTCAAAAGAATTAAGCCCATTAAAAATACAGCTATCAAAAAAGCTTTTTGTAGAAAAGCTTTAGACTTCTGTTGACTTTCATCCTCTCCTTTGAATTCTATTTTTACTCTTGGATCAATATTTGCTGAATTGAATTCAGGAATATCTAAACCAAAGTTATTTGGAATATTAAATTTTTCAATTCCGAGCCAATGTTTTATTAGTCTTACATAGGCATCAGTTTGATAAAATCTAGTTACATCTGATTTAATTGTTTCAATTCTATTCTGTTCTACTCTGGTCAAATTTCCTGTTTCTTGATTAGTCTCAATTTTAGTAAAATTTGAAATTGGTACATAGCCTGAAGATGTTGGTATCTTAATATTGTCTAATTGATCGATTGTTCTCTGTTCTTTTGGCAATCGAAGGTATATAGGTATAGATTCATCACTATCATCAGGTCTAAACTCACTCAATTTTAGCCCACTTGTAAGAAGTTTTATGGTGTTACCTATTATTGAAATACTTGCACCATATTTTGCTGCCTCTTCTCTATCAACATAAAGCTCATATTCAATACTAGGAGAGGGTAGAGATGTTTCCAAATCTTTTAAACCAGATATGCTTGATAGATATTTTTCAATTCTTTTAAGTTCTTGAACTGTTATTTTAGGATCAGATGAAGTTAAATTAATTTCAATGGGCTTCCCTCTAGGAGGCCCTGCTCTTAAAGTTCTTGTTTCAACTTTAATCCCAGGAATAACTGAAGTTTCTTTTCTTATTTCAGAAATTATTGTGTCTGCTTTTCTTCTTTTATCCCAATCTTTGAATTCTATATCTATAAATCCTATAATATCAGGCGAGCTTTCTTGTCTGTTTTCTACATTTCCAGATGTTGTATAAATAGACTCAAATTCATTATTTTTTTGTTGTAAATTTAATACCTGCGACTCTACTTTTGCAACTAGTCTATCTTTTTCTAGAACTGAGAGATTGCCTGTAGCATAAATAATTACTTTAGTATTCTCTGCTTCAACTGAAGGAAAAAAAGTAACTCCCTTACCAAACTTTCCATATGCACCATAGATACCAACTAACAAAACAAAAGAGAGAAAAACTATTTTTATAGGATTATTTATACAAAGCCTCAAAATAAAAAGGTACATTTTAGTGAAAAAACCTACTTTTTCTAAATCAGTTAAGTCTTCGTCATCATCTGCATTTATTCTAGGGATAATCATTTTCTGAAAAAAACCTTTATTTTTTATATACCTAAAAGCAAAAAACAAAATTACACCAATTGAAATTGTTGTTACGGCTTTTGCACCCATATTTATGTAGCTATCAAATTCTAGTTGAGATAAAAAATTAAATGCAACAAAATTAATTATACCAAATAAAATTAAAGGTATAATAAAGAAGAAAAAAAGATTTTTAATTTTATAGGCCTGAGTTCCAATTATAGGAATAACTATCAATGCCATAGCTAAACTTGAACCTAAAACAGATATTACTGTTATTGGTATATATTTCATAAAACCACCAGTTGTGCCTGGCCAAAATAACAGAGGGATAAATGCTGCTATAGTGGTAAAAGTTGAAGCCATGATTGGAAGGGACATTCTTGATGCAGCCTTGATATATGACTCTGCTAATCCCATGCCCTCTTGTATTTTTCTTTGGGCATATTCAACTACAACCACAGCCCCATCGACAAGTAGCCCAACTGAGAGAATTAATCCAAACAAAACAACCATATTGATCGTAAAACCGAGTGAATAAAGGATTAAAATAGATGATAAAAAAGAACCCGGTACAGCTAAACCTACTAGTAAACTAGATCTTATGCCAAGAAAGATAACAACGACACTCATAACAAGAATTATTGAAAAAATTACATTGTTTTGAAGATCTCCTAACATACTTTTTATATTTACAGACTCATCACCAGAAAAAGTTATGTTGACCTTTGAAGGAAGAATTTTTTGCTCTTCTTTAACCAACTGTTTTACTTGATCAACAGTCTCTACAATGTTTGCTCCAATTCTTTTAGATATCTCTAAAGTAAATGCAGATTTATTATTTAATCGAGCAAATTTTTCTGGATCTTTAAAAGTTCTTTTAAGTTGAGCAATATCTTTAAATTTAATTGTTTTTTTATCATTTACCTTTATTGGTGTATTAAAAACATCATTTAGGCTTTCATATAAACCAGGAATTTTAATTACAAACCTTCCATCTCCTGTATCAAGATTTCCAGCAGATACTATTTGGTTATTAGATCTTACAAAGTTCAATATTTCATTTAAATTTAATCCATAAGCTTCAATTTTATTCTGGTCAATGACAATGTCTAATTGCTCTTCTCTTTCACCACCAATATTTACTTCTAAAACATTTGGTAAAGATTGAATTTTATCTTTTAGGTCATTAGAAATCTTCTTTAACAAAAATTCAGATATATCCCCACTAATAGATACAACAAGAATAGGGAATAAACTAATGTTTACCTCACTTACCTTGGGTTCATCTGCGTCATCAGGCAAGTCTGATTTTGCTCTATCAACTTGTTCTCTAGTATCTAAAAGTGCCTGATCAGGATCAAACCCAGCATCAAACTCTAATAAGACATTTCCACCACCTTGATAAGAAGTGCTAGTCATTTCTTTTTTTCCTTCGATATTTGAAACTTCATCTTCAACAGGTTTTATTAAAAGTTTTTCAGAGTCCTCCGGTGATATTCCTGTTAAACCAAGAGATACATATATATATGGCAAACTTACATCTGGCGATGACTCTTTAGGAATATTATTAAACACTAGTGATCCACTAACAATAACAAATAGAAAAATGGAAATTGTAGTTCTATAGTATTGACTTGCTAAGTTAACCAAGCTCATGATTAATTAAATTTGACTTTTTCTCCTGCAGACACGTATTGCTGTCCAACAATTATAATTTTTTCTTTTTGACTCAAGCCAGAGACCAACATGAAATCAGAAGTGTCTTCTATAACATTAATTTTTTTAAATTGAACGGTATTATCAGATCCTATAACTTTTACACCTAACTCGCCTGAGTCTCCCAAAGCTAGAATTGAGGGAGAAATTTTATGGGCAAGAACATTTCCTTTCACTATAGAAATTATTGATGATAATCCATCTTTATACCTAAGATCTTTATTTTCAACTTTTACAACAATTTCAAAAGTTTTAGTCTCCGGATCCGAAATAGGAGAAATGTAGTCAATTGTGCCAATAACTTTTTCATCAAGTATTGTCACTTCAACTTTATTTTCTAAGGATATATCTAAAATTTCATTTTCATTAATGTAACCGAATATTTTTAATGAGCTCAGATCAATAATTTCATAGACTTTTTCACCAGGCATCACAAGCTCTCCAGCAATCTTATGACCATCTAAAAGCATTCCACCGAAAGGTGCAAAAAGAGCATATTTGTCAAATTCACTTTGAGACAATAAATTTAATTTATATAAATCAAGGTTCGTTTTATAATCGTCTAATTCAACTATATGCTGACCTTTTTTTATTTTAGAGCCTGCTTTGACCAACACTTTTTCTATTGTAGTCATCACTTCACTCTTAACTTCAATTCTCCTAAAAGCTTCAGTAGTAGAACTAAAAACAATACTATCCTTTATAGATTGAGCAGAGGATTCTATAATCTCAACAGAAAATAATTTTTCATCTGTTTCTTCTTTGCTTACCCATTCTGATGAGTAACATAAAGAGTTTATAAGTGATATGATTGATACAATAATTATTTTTTTTATGGTGGGTAACATTAATACGTTTAAACCTACTAGAATATATGTAAACGAATACATATCAGATTATGAGTAAAATTAAATGAAACAGTGGTATAAAACTAGAAAAAAAGACCCTTTTTACATAAAAGCAAAGAAAAATGACATTATTTCGAGAGCTTATTACAAATTAGAAGAAATAGACAAAAAACATAATTTATTCAAAAACGATAAAAAAATATTAGATGTTGGATGTTCACCAGGTGGTTGGACACAATATATATTGAAAAAAAATCCAAAAAACAAAATAGTAGGCATTGATATACTTCCAACTGCTAAGCAAATTGAGGGAGCATTCAAATTTTATATGATGGACTTAAATCAGTATCAATTAATTGATAAATTATTTACAATCAATAAATACACTTTTGACTCGATAATTTCAGATATCGCACCAAACACAAGTGGAAACCAATTTTTAGATCAAACAAACAGCTATGATTTGAGTATGCTTTCAGCAAAATTTATTGAAAAATATTTAAACAAAGGTGGTAATTTTTTAGTAAAAAATTTTCAAGGAGAAGATACAGAAAAGTTATTTAATTTTGTTAAAAATTATTTCAACAAAACACAATATATTAAACCAGGTGCATCAGATAAAAAATCTAAAGAAATTTACATATTAGGTTTGTTAAAAAAATAATTTTTTAACCATGCATTCAATGAATTAAGAGTAGAAAAATTTTTCTTTTTATCTCTATATAAAATTTCGAAAATTTCTTTATCGAATTTTTTAGAGTAAACAATTTTAATAATTGGAAAAGAAAAATTTGATTTGTAAAAAGTAATTTTTGTCTTTTTATAATTTGAGTCCTGAGTTTGGATTGAATAATTTCTCCATATATTTTTTGATAAACCATAAGAATAAGCATTGAGAAAATATTGGAATGTTTTTTTGGGAATTGTTTCGTTATAATTTTTATTTATGTTTAAAATTTTCAATATATATTATGTTAAATGGTACTTCTAAATTCTTCAAGTTGTAATTTCGACTGGAAACCTGATAATTTTCCATTTTCAAATTTAGATGGAGAAAAAAGGTTTTTTTATAAAATATTTGGTGAAAATGGCCTTCTAGTAATGTTTATTTGTAATCATTGCCCATATGTCAGAGCTATAGAAAATAAGATTTCTATTGAAACAAAAAGGCTTAAAGATTTAAATGTAAATTCTATTGCTTTTATGCCTAACGATCAAAATGCATATGTAGAGGATCAAGATAAGTTTCTTTTAGACCAAATATCCAGAGCAAAATTTAATTTTGAGTATGTTATTGACGACACACAATCAATAGCTAAGTCATTTGAAGCACAGTGTACACCTGAATTTTATTATTTTAGCATTGATAAAAAGCTTAAGTACAGAGGAAGATTAGACTCTAATGGAAAAGACCCTGAAATGGGCAAACCAGAACTTTATTCTGCTGTTGAAGAAAGTATTGCCAAAGGATATTGTTCAAGCCAGCAATATCCAAGCATAGGATGCTCTATCAAATGGAAAAGTTAATTACAAAAAGAAATATATCTATAATAGCTATAGTAATTATTTTACTATTATTCGTCTCATATTTCTTTATTCAAAATAATAATGAAAAAAAAAATGAAAAATTGTTTGATATTTTTTTAGCTGATCTTTATAACGATCAAAATTTAAATATTGATGAAAAGTTGTTCTACTTATCTAGTTTAGATAATACTAAAGTTTCTTTTTTCAGTGATTTGAAATTATCTTCTATTGAAAATTTAGATCGCTACAATAAAATTGATAAAGATATATTGTTACTTAAAAAAGCCTTAATAGATTTAGATAAAGATTTGATTAAGTCTTTGTCTTTAGACAATAATTTTACATTTAATAAGATAGCAAAAATTTATTTATACAATCAAAATATTAAAAATTACAATAGTAGTGACTTAGACTTAGAAAATTTGGATAATTTTTTTATTAAAGCTGTAGATAGATTATCAAATGAAAAATATTAAATTTTTTATCTTTTTCTTAGTTTTATCCTCATGCAATCAATATTTAGGTAAAGTTACTCCAAATTATATACCCACAAATGAGACAAAAGAAATTTTCTTAAATTCTCAAATAGTTTCAAATAAACTTAGTGTAAATCATGGAGATATAATTTATCCAAAATTTATAAGTAAAAATTTAATTATAAATAACTCTGAGATATATAAAATTGCAGAATTAGATGAAAATTCTGCAATTGGTTTTTTTGATCACCAAATATATATAAGTAAAGATAACTATATTTATGTGATTGATAATGCTGATCTTAAAAATAATTATCAATTTGAGTTAAATTTAAATGAAGATGAATATGGACTTCATTTTTATGAGCATAATAATCAAATTTACTTGTTAACAAATAATTCTCGATTATTTGTTTTAAATAACCAACAAGACGCATCAATGGTCTTTGATTATGACTTTATTACCAATACGACTCCAATTCTAGTAGATGAAACTTTATTAATATTTAGTGTTTTTGGAGATATTTACAAAATAAATCTCAATGAGAATAACTCTATAATCAAAATAATAAATTTTAAACCTAACCCAGGTAAAATAATAAATTCAAACATTTTCTATGATAAAGATAATTTGTATTACCTTTATAATACAGATACCCTTATAACATTTGATAAATACAAACTTGAACCATATAAAAATTATATTAAAGAAGATCTCAATATCCTCACTTCTATAGGAAATTATAATGAATTAGTAGATACACCTTTCAGCAACAATGATTATTTATATTTTTTAGATCGTTCTGGAAAAATTGCAGTTTTTAATAAACTCTCATCAGAAATAATTTGGGAATATGATGTTAATAACACAATTCTCAGTTATCTTTTTTCTGAAAATGGATATTTAACCATATTAACATTTGATAAAATTTTAATATTTTCTGAGGATGGAATTTTAAATAGTTCATTTAGTCATAATAAAGAGTCACCACTATTAATTTTCAATATTCAAGAAAATATACATTTAATCTCAAAAGAGGGTATATCTTTAGTAAATGTTGATAATAATTCTGAGGACAGTTTTATAAAAAATAAATTTTCAAGCAATTTAGATATATATTATCAAGGTCAAAATATATATCTAAAAGATGATAAAAGTCTTTTTAAATTAAGTGAATAATTACATTATTATTGGCAAAGTTAACGAAGGAAAATCTCTTCTTTTTAATCTTTTTTCTAAAAGTCATAAGACTATTTCCAACCCAAAAGCAAATACAACAGTTGATATTATTAGAAAAAATATCTCAGCAGACGAATATGAATACAATATATATGACTCGCCAGGCTTTTATAAGTTTAAGGATTTTAATATTCTTTATAATAAAATTTTAGATCTTAATTTAAATAATATTAAATTCATTTATTTAACATCCTCTTTGACCAATGAAGATTTAATTATATGCAAAAAACTGTACTCAAAAAAATTTCATCTTCTACTTTTTTCATTCAAAAAAATAAATGATAAGAACATAATATTTAATTTGTTTGATAAAGTTTTTACAAATTATTCAGATAATTTAGCAAGATTAAAAAAATATTTATCTCATGAGAATCAAAAAAAATTTATAGATATTGAAGTATTTAATAAAAAAATAATCGTAATTTTTGGTAAAGAAAATACAGGAAAATCAACACTTTTTAATAAAATAATGAATATGTCATTATCTGTAACTTCACCTAAACTCCACACCACTCGTGACTCAGTAAATTGGGATATTAAATATAAAAATCAAATATTTGAATTCATTGACACTGCTGGTTATATAAGGAATAGATCTAAAAGAAAAAATTTGGAACTCGAAAGATCTTCAATTGAGCAATCAGAATATTTTATAAAAAAAGCATCTTTAATTATATTATTATTAGATGCCAATTCTGAGTCTAGATTAGATTTATCCTTAATAGGATCTTTATCTAAAAGAAATAAACCTTTTTTAGTATTAGTAAATAAAATTGACCAAATTGAAAATAAGTTTAATTATCAACAAAAATTTCTTAAATATTTGTCTTCAAATCACAACTATTATTCTTCTTTAAATATATTTTTCATATCAGCTTTATATACATCTAAATCAAAAATACTTCAAATAGTAAGTAATCAATTACAAAATAAGTTTTTTTTTAAAACTTCTTATTTAAATAAAATAATTAAATCAATTAATGGAGAGCTAGGGAGAATACAGAAAAATTCTAAGGAATTTAAAATTTACTTTATTACTGCTTTTACAATTAATCAAAAAAATTATTTCAAAATTTCATGCAATTTTCATAAAAAAAATATTAAACCTCATATTAAGAGTTATTTATCAAAAATATTAATAAGAGAATTAAATCTCAAAGGAGTAAATTTTAGTTTAATATTTTAATACTAATTTTAATGGATTTTACTAGATCCACTTTTAATGTTTCTAAATATTTCAACAATGACATTTTAAAATTATTAAAGTGGACCTTATAATGATTATCTTTTTCAAAAGATAAAATAAAGCTAAATTCATTTTTGAGTATGGGTATAAGTAAATTTATAAAATAGATAATATTCATTAATTCTTGATAATTTTTTTTTATATGATTGTAGTCGTATTGATAAGAGATCATATTTAAATCAATATTTTTATGAACAATTACCAATTCATCAATTTTTGAAAATTGACTTTTTATTATTGTATTCGCTTTAATTAAATCCTCTAAAGATTCAAAATTTGTCTGAAGTAGGGTGTGGTCATAAGCAATATTCTCTTGTTTTTTTTTTGCTAAAATTATTTTATTTGAACTTTCAGACAAGACCGTTTGATCCTCACCATTCAAAATTATTAAAACTTGATTAACAGACAACTAAATATTTGATCCAGAGCTTAGAAGAGATAGTTGAGTAATTTTATTATCACCTAATTGATCAATTAATTTGATTGGATAATCGCCTGTAAAGTAGTGATCTGTTAATTGAGGCCTATTATTATCCCTTTTTAGATAACCTAGAGCTATGTATAACCCATCTAAAGATAAAAATTTTAAACTTTTTGCTTTTACATAATTGCATATTTCTTCAATACTTTTATTTGCTGCCAATAACTCCTTTTTTGTTGGCATATCAACTCCATAAAAATCAGGGAATTTGATTTCGGGACAGGCTATTCTTAAATGAACTTCTTTAGCTCCTGCATCATACAACATCTTCACAATCTTATGTGAAGTTGTCCCACGGACTAAAGAATCATCTACTAATATAATTTTTTTGTTTTCAATAGAACTTCTGTTGGCATTTAATTTTAGTTTAACACCCAAACTTCTTATTTGTTGGCCAGGTTCAATAAAAGTTCTTCCAACATAATGATTTCTAATTAAACCCAAATCGAAATTAATTTTCTTTTGTTGACTATAACCTATAGCAGCTGCATTTCCTGAATCTGGAACAGGCACAACTAACTCTGCGTCAACATTATCCTCTTTCGCTAATTCTCTTCCTAAATTTTTTCTATACTCATAAGCAGTTTTTCCTCTTAAAATGCTATCTGGTCTTGCAAAATATATGTATTCAAACACACAAGGACGAGGTTTGTGTGCGCCAAACGGCTTTAGACTATGTAATTCGTTATTTTCAATATATATAATTTCGCCGTTTTCAACCTCCCTTATAAATTCTGCGCCTATAATATCGAGAGCACACGTTTCAGAAGCTAAAACATATGAATTATTTTTTTTACCTACTACCAATGGTCTGATCCCGTATATATCTCTAGCTCCAATAAGAACGTCTTTAGTAAGCATCACCAACGCATAGCCGCCCTGTATTTGAGAAATTGCTTCGATAATTTTATCAATATTTTTCTCTTTTTTTGACCTTGCTATAAGTTGAACAATTGTCTCTGAGTCTGAAGTTGTATAAAAAATTGCTCCATCTTTGACCAGTTCTTTTCTTAATGTGATAGCATTTGTAAAATTACCATTATGAGAGACACCTATACCACCAGCGTTAGTGTCAGCAAAAAAGGGCTGTACATTTCTTAATATTTTACCCCCAGTTGTACTATATCTGTTATGCCCAATAGCATAATTACCAGGTAATTTCTTAATCGTATCCTCATTATTAAAATTATCTCCTACTAGGCCAAATCTTTTTTCAGAATAATAATTTTTACCATCATAAGAAACTATCCCACAACCCTCTTGCCCTCTATGTTGAAGTGCGTGTAAACCCAAGGCTGCCAAAGCTGAAGCATCATTTATATTAGAAATACCAAAAACACCACATTCTTCTCTAACTTTAGTAAAGTTCTTTTTTATCATTATTTTTTTCTTTAATAGATGAGTCTTTTTTATTATTTTTTTCAACCTCTTGGTTTTTATACATAAGGTTTTCATATATTGAAATATTTAATTTCATAATTTTATTCTTATCGTCAATATAATTTTTAAAAAAAGCGATATAAGAAAAATAAAAAATAATAGAATATAAAATTATTCCATAGATTGAACCTATAATAGTATCTAAAATTTTAAATTCTAATTGAGATGGTGATTTTAAATTTAAAGCCTTTTCTAGAGTCGAGTAAATGATGTATGTTATTAAGAATAGAATAGTAAAAGATATAATTTCTAAAAAAATTGCATTTTTATTTTGTAATGAAAATAAATATTCAATATTTAATTTTTCTAAAGCAAAATTTAGCACTCTCTTATAAAATATAAAAGGTAAAGATATAGATAAGATGATTTTAAGACTGTAGCTAATAGATTTAGTAGCTCCTTTTATACCAAAGAAAACAGCAAATATAATAAGCAGTATGAGATACGAATAATCAAAGTAATTTAAATCTGAAATATTCATTATTGTTTAATATCTGCTCCTTTAATAAATGATTTAAATACCTTATTTTTTGTCTTTAAAATTTTTTTACAATCACCTTTATCTTGAATAATTCCTTTATCAATAAAATAATAGTTATCTCCTGTTTTAATTGCACTTTTGATGTCATGAGTAATGGTAACGGCAGTTATTTTTCTATTTGTTATTACTTGTAATATCAATTCGTTAATTTTATCACTGTTTATTGGGTCCAAACCTGTGGTAGGTTCATCTAGAAAAATAACTTTAGGATTTTTATAAAGTGCTCTAGCTAATGCTACTCTTTTTTTCATACCACCGGATATCTCAGATGGGTATTTATCAAAATTTGATTTATCTAAACCTACATCACTCATCAGAGAAAGTACTTTTTTTTCAAAATCTGTTTTATTATTGATAAAATCTGTAAATGCAATATTTTCAGATATTTTTAAACTATCAAAGAGAGCGCCGTATTGAAAAAGCATACTAAATTTTTCAATATCAACTTCTGTTTTTTCATTATATAAAATAGAACCACTATCAAATCCATAAAGCTGATAGATAATTTTTATTAAAACAGATTTTCCACAACCTGATTGACCTAGTATTATAGTAGACTTATTCTTTTCTATAGTAAGGCTTATATCTTTTAAAACGAAATTTTCGTTAAATTTTTTTTTTAGATTTTTTATTTCTATTTTCATTAAAAAAATAATTCTGTAAGAAAATAATTTGATGACAATATTAAAATAGAGGAAATAACAACCGCGTTAGTTGTTGCAGAGCCAACACCAAATGCACCTTTATCAGAAAATAGCCCACAATAACAACTAACAATTGATATTATAAAACCAAATGTGACAGCTTTAATTATGCCCGATAGATAATCACCTAAACTTAAAAAATTAATTGTATTTAATAAGTACAAATTATCATTAAAACCAAGCCTGTGTACTGATACTAAGTACCCACCCATAACTCCAATAAAATCCACTAATGTTACAAATATCGGTAGTGCTAAAGTCAAAGAGATAACACGTGGTGTTACAAGATAATTATAATAATTTGTATTAAGTGTCTTCAGAGCATCAATTTGTTCAGTTACTCTCATTGTGGCTATTTCTGCAGCAATAGAGGACCCAACTCTTGCTGAAATCATAAGACCTGTCAATACAGGCCCTAACTCTCTTGTTAATGTCAAGACAACTATATTAGGAATAGCCGACTCTGCAGAAAATCTAGAGAAACCAGTGTAAGATTGAAGAGCAAGAACCATTCCAGAAAATATCCCGGTTAAACCAATAATTGGAATTGATGAGATAAATATATTAATAAAGTATGACAAATTATTTTTAAGATAGAATTTAGGTTTAAGTAAATATTTAAAAAAAAATGCAATGAATAAAAAAAACTTCCCTAGGCTAGAGAACAACTTTATTGGAATTTCACCAATATTTTCAATAAATTTCATTTGAGATCTTAATTTGATGCATTTTTTTCAATTCCCAAGAATTTGGTATATTTATCATCAAAGTATAACTCAATCTTACCCGTAGGACCATTTCTTTGTTTAGCAACTATTAATTCAGCTTTATTAAATACGTCCTCATTCCTGTCTTTCCATGAGTCGTGTTTTTTTTTATACGACTCTTGAGTTTCATCAGGCCCCCTTGTTGGTTCATTTCTTTGTAAGTAATAGCTCTCTCTATATATAAACATTACTACATCTGCATCTTGTTCAATACTCCCTGACTCTCTTAAATCGGAGAGTAAAGGTCTTTTATCATCTCTATTTTCAACCTGACGGGAAAGCTGGGAAAGTGAAATTACAGGAAGGTCAAACTCTTTTGCAAGTTGTTTTAAATTTCTGGTTATTTCAGATAGCTCATTAACTCTATTATCTCTATTGCCCTCAGGTTTTATTAGTTGCAGATAATCTATTAAAACTAATTTAATATTATAATTATTTTTATATCTTCGAAGTTTAGATCTTAATTCCGAGACAGTTAAATTTGGGCTATCATCAAAAAAGAAATTTAAGTTATTTATTTCTTGATAAGTATTTTGAAGTTCTATGGTATCTTTTTCATTGAGCTCACCTTTACGTAGTTTATCACTTGGTATTTTTGATTGTTCAGCTAAAATTCTCAAACCAATTTGCTCAGCGGACATTTCTAGAGAAAACATAACAACAGAGCCTTTATCATCTTCTTGTGAAAAAAATTTTGAGGCATTAAACGCTATGTTTGTAGCAAGTGCAGTCTTACCCATTGAAGGTCTGCCTGCAAGAATAATCAAGTCAGAATTTTGTAAACCTCCCAATATGTTGTCTAAATCTACAAATCCTGAGACAACACCTGAATATTTACCTTTTTTTTTAAATGCTTTTTCTACTAGTTGAAGTGAAGCTTTGGTAACAGAAGCAAAATTTCTAAATTCATAATTTTCTTTTTTTAAATTAGATAAATCAAATAATTTTTTTTCAAGATCTAAAAAAATGTCTTGAATACTCTTAGATGTTTCAAAATTCGTTGTTTCAATATTTTTATTTTGTGTAATTTTAAATAACTCTCTTCTTAAATATAACTCTTGAAGATCTTCTAAATAATTCGAAAAAATATCCTTTGAAAATACAATTTGATCTATTTTTAATGTGAGGTCTTTGAGTGTTTTTGATTGAATATCTGGGATGTAATTTTTAATTGTTTCAATAGAAATATTTTTTTGTGATTTATGAAAATCTTCCAATACATTATAGATTTTTAAATTTTCTACATTTGCAAATAAAGTGTCGTCCAAATATTCAAAATGTGTATCAATTAAATCAGGGTGTTTAAGTAAATATGCTATAACAATAATTTCAATATCATTGTCTTTTAAACTCTCAAATGTTTTTTGCATTTAATAGTAAGTTATTTATTAATTTAAAAAAAGATAGTATTAGGCAGAAGTTTTAGGGGATAAAATCTCAATATCAAGTGAACAAATTACTTCAGGATGCAGGTCTATATTTACAGTGTATTCTCCTGTAGTTTTGATTTTATTTCCAAGTTTTACAAATTTCTTTTGAATATTTATATTATTTTCACTCAAAAAACTCACAATATCAGAAACACTTAAAGACCCATAAAGCTCTCCATTTTCTTTAGCTGCTATCTCTTTAGTTAATTTTAATTCATTGATTTTTGAAGCTGTTTCAGTAGCCTCCGATTTATATTCGTCATCCTTCTTCATAAGAATTTCTTCTAATGATTTTATTTCTTCAATATTTTGTTTGGTGGCAAATTTAGCTTTACCGTTTGGTATCAAGTAATTTCTTGCATAACCATCTTTAACTGTAACTACCGATCCTATTTCCCAATTTTTTTTAAATTTTTCTAAAACAACAACTTTAGTCATGACTTTATAAGAGAGACAAAAACCTGGCTTGTTTGATTGCTTTTGTAATTTTAGTGTGAATAGACCTTGACATATTAGTGACTCTTTGAGGTATTATCTTTCCATTATCATTTATAAACTTTTTTAAAATATGTGTGTGCTTGTAGTCAATATTCATTAAGTCTTTATTTGAAATATTTATATTTTTTTTCATTAAATATCTTTATTTATTTGAGGGGAGATTTCTTCTAATTCATTAGAAGTCTTTGCAATGAGAAAACGAAGACAATCTGAATTAAATTTAAGAAAACCATCCAATTTTTTTGGGAAATCAGAAGATGCATTAAATCGCATGAATTTAAAAGATCCTTTAGAATATTTTTTAATTGTTGATTTTAAGTTTTTTATTCCCCAGTCTTCTTTGTAACCAATAGAAATATTATTTTCAGAAAAAAATTGATCTATAGATGAATTAAGACTTTTTAGTTGATCATTTGCAAGATCAGGTTTTACTATAATTGTTGTCTCATATATGTTAGTCATGTAGAAAGAGTGTCTACAGATATAATTTAACTATGTCAAATAAAAATCTTTCATTACTTTTTACTGGTCAGGGTTCTCAATTTGGTGAAATGGGCGTTGATTTTGCTGAAAAACACGAGTGGGTAAAAGAAAGATATTCTATAAGCTCAAAAATACTTGGATATGATTTGTTAGAGAGTCAAAGAAATCCAAATTTAATAAATTTAACTCAATACAGTCAACCAATGATTTTTGTATTTTCCTCAATAGTAATTGATCTTTGTAGAGATTATTTATATAAAAATTTTTCCAAAATTACATTAGCAGGCCATTCTTTGGGAGAATATTGCGCTCTATACTTCGCAGAGTCATTAGATTTTGAAGAAATGCTTGAAGTAGTTAAAAATCGAGGAGACTCAATGTCAATAGTCTCTGATCCAAATAAATATGTAATGTATGCAATATTAAAAAAAGAGGATTTACAAATAGATTACTCTTTATTTGGTGAAGGTGTCTACGTGGCAAATCTAAATTCTGATAGACAAGTTGTAATATGTGGACTTAAAGAAAAAGTTGAAGAATTTAAAGAGCAAAATCCTCTTGGTAAATTTATACAATTGAATGTATCTGCCCCGTTTCACTCTGATTTAATGATAAATAGTTCAGAAATTTTTTCTGAAAAAATTAAAAATACTTTATTTAAAAAAATTAATATAGACTTAATTTCTAATCATCAGCTAATTAATTATAAAAATATTTCAGAAAAAGAGTATGGTAAGCAACTATCTCTTCAGATACACTCTCCAGTTATGTGGTCAGATACTATCAAAACTATTTTAAGTGATGAAATTGATACCATTATTGAAATTGGACCAAAAAAAACATTGTTAAATTTCTTACCAAAAGATTTGGCAGTAAATAAACACTCATTTAGCAGTTTGGAGGACATAAATAATGTTTGAAGATAGAAAATTACTCGTAACAGGTGGTACGGGCACTATTGGAAACTCAATTTGTCAGTATTTTAATAATAATGGCTGTGAAGAAATTTACTCAACAACTACAAATTTAGATAAAGTAAAATCTGATCAAAAATATATTAATTTTAAAGAAATAAATCTAAATAATATTGAAAACTTAGATCTAGATGAGATTTTTGAATTTGATATTGATTATCTTGTTTTAAATGCGGGTCTTAACAGAGATAATATCTTTTTAAGAATGTCATCTGATGATTGGAATAGTGTCATAAATGTTAATTTAAATTCATCTTTTCACTTACTCAAACATTTTACAAAAAAAATGGTAAAAAAAAGGTTTGGGAGAATTGTATTTATTTCATCTGTAGTTGCCCACACTGGTAATCCAGGACAAGTAAATTATACCACATCAAAGGCGGCTATTTCAGGAATGGTTAAATCTCTGGCTTTGGAATTATCAACAAGAAATATTACAGTTAACAGTGTTGCCCCGGGCTTTATACAGTCAAATATGACCGACAAACTGAGTGATGATCAAAAAAATTCAATTTTAGACAGAATTCCAATGAAAAAACTTGGCGATTCTAATGATATAGCAAAAGCAGTGGGTTTTTTATGCTCTGAAAATGCTAATTATATTACTGGTCAAACTTTGCATGTTAACGGTGGCTTGGCATTAATTTAATTATTTGAATATTAGGCATAATGTGGTAGGAAATTTAAAATTATTACTAAGAGGTTTTTAAAATGAGTGATATCGAAGAAAGAGTAAAAAAAATCGTTGTTGAACATTTAGGTGTTGAAGAGGCAAAAATTCAAAGTGACTCAAAATTTATAGATGATTTAGGCGCCGATAGCTTAGATACTGTTGAACTTGTTATGGCATTCGAAGAAGAATTTGGTTGTGAAATACCTGATGATGCTGCTGAAAAAATAGTAACACTCAAAGATGCTGTTACATATTTAACAGCGAATTCAAATTAGAATAAGAAAATTTAACAATTGAGGCGAGTAGTAGTTACCGGTCTTGGAACCATTAATCCATTAGGTAATACCGTCAATACATCTTGGAATTCTCTTATTAACTCTGATAGTGGTATTTCAAAAATAACTAAATTTGATGTAAGCAATTACCCTTGCCAAATAGCTGGTTCAATAGATGACACACAAATTAATGATGAAATTGTAAATGCAAGAGATCAAAAAAAAGTAGACAGATTTATTACCCTGGGTTTGATTGCAGCAGAAGAAGCAATTAAGGACTCTGGTTTTATTTCTGAAAATAATAACTCTTTTAGATTTGGAGTAATGGTAGGATCTGGAATAGGTGGTTTAGATACTATTTACAAAAATTCATCAATATTAGATAATCAAGGTATAAGGAGGATATCACCTTTCTTTATTCCCTCCTCACTCATAAATTTGTTATCTGGTCATATTTCAATTAGGTATAATCTTAAAGGCCCAAATAGTTCACCAGTAACTGCATGTGCAACCGGAACACATGCTATTGGAGATTCATTTACAATTATAAAAAATAATAAAGCTGATCTTATGGTTTGTGGAGGTGCTGAGGCAGCTATTTGTCCCTTAGGTATTTCTGGATTTTCTGCTGCTAGGGCTTTATGCGACACATTTAATGAAAACCCTAAAAATGGTTCAAGGCCATGGGATAAAGATAGATCAGGATTTGTTATGGGTGAAGGTGCAGGAATATTAGTTCTTGAGGAATATGAGCATGCAAAAAAAAGAAACGCCAAAATTTATGGTGAAGTTAAAGGTTATGGAATGTCAGGTGATGCCTATCATATCACTAAACCATCTGAAGACGGTAACGGAGGTTTTAGAGCCATGGAAATGGCCCTAAAAGAGTCAATGCTTAACTCTGATGATATTAGATACGTTAATGCTCATGGGACATCAACTCAAGTTGGAGATTTAATTGAACTCTCTGCTGTTGAAAAATTATTTGGATCCAATAAAGATTTATTTATGAGTTCAAATAAATCTGCAATTGGTCATTTATTAGGTGCTGCAGGGGCAGTGGAAGCAGTATTTTCTTTTAAATCTCTTGAGACCAATACATTGCCACCAACATTGAATTTAGACAATCCAAGCATAAAAACTAATATTAATCTTATACCTCACGATGCAATATCTGAAAAAGTTAAAAATGTAATATCAAACTCATTCGGTTTCGGAGGTACAAACGCTAGTTTAATATTTGGACATTAAAAGTAATAATTTTTGTGTAGTTTTGTCCTCACCTTCTGGTGCAGGTAAAACCTCTATTTCAAAAAAACTACTAAGTATCGACAAATCAGTATCCTTGTCAATTTCTTGCACAACTAGACCAAAAAGAAAAGGAGAAACAAACAAAAAAGATTATAACTTTCTTAAAGATAAGGAATTTTCAGACCACATTAGAAATAATCATTTTTTAGAGTATGCAGAGGTATTTGGGTATAAGTATGGCACTTTAAAAAAAACAGTTTTGAACTTATTTTCCAAAAAAAAGGATGTAATATTTGACATTGATTGGCAAGGTTTCCAACAACTAAAGCAAAGTAATTTAGAGGTTGTAGGTGTTTTTATTTTACCACCAAGTAAGAGGGAGTTGGTTAAAAGATTAAAGACAAGGGGAAGAGATACAAAAGATGAGATGAAGAAGAGGATGAGTCTTGTCCAAAATGAAATATCTCATTTTCCTGAATATGATTATGTAGTAGTGAACAAAAATTTAGATTTATGTGTTAAACAAATAAAAAATATTATCGACTCAGAGAGATTAAGAAGATCAAGATTAATTAATCTTACAAATTTTGTAAATAAATTTAGATCTTAGTTTTTCTATATAATTCTATCAATTGTTGCAAATCTAGATTTTCTACCCTTTGAGATAAATCATATTTTTGACCTAAGTCATAATTTTTTAAAAGTTTTTTAAGAGTTTTTCTTTTATGAGAAAATAATTTTCTTTTGAATATGATAAATTCATTAATATCTTCAGTATCAATAAGCTTTCTATCTATTTTATTAAAAGTCAACACTGAAGAGTTAACTTTTGGAATAGGTCTAAAACAATTTTTACTAACATTAAAATTCAACTTTACATTATAAAAGCACCTTATTAATGAGTTTATAGAATTGAGATTTTTATCAAGCAATCTTTGGGCAAATTCTTTTTGAAACATAAAAATTAATTTATCTGGCAAATTTTCCAATAAACAAATTTTAACTAAGATCTGAGATGATATGTTATAAGGTAAATTAGAAATTATTAACTCATATTTTTTTTTAATATTAAATTTCATAATATCTTCATTTATTAACTCAATATTTTTTTTATAACTATATTTTTCTGAAAGTATACTTACTAGATTTTTATCTATTTCTATTAATGTCAATAATTTAGGTCTTCTCGACAATATTTTTTCAGTTAATCTACCATCACCAGGTCCTATCTCTAAAATATTTAATTTATCTAAATCTATTAAGTTTGTAATCTTACTTAAAATATTATTATCGATTAGAAAATTTTGACTAAATCTTTTTTTTAGAACAAAAGACATGTCAAGTAAGAGGTGTTGTCGGCTTTATTTTTTCCTTTTAAGTCTTTAGCTGTTCCATGTGCTGGACTTAATCTTCTATAATTTAGTCCAAGAGTTAAATTTAAGCTTTTTTTATTAAGTAATTTAAATGGTATCAATGCTTGATCATGATAGGTAGATAAAAAAAGAGTGTTTTTTTTTATTTTGAAAAATGCACTATCCGAAGAGTACAAGCCATTTATAGCTTTAAATTTTTTTACAATTTTTTTTAATAAATTATCTTCATTGCCAAGAGTTCCATTTTCACTACAGTGAGGGTTGTAGCACAAAAACTTTATCTCATTATATTTAAAATTGTAAATCCTTCTATTTAAGTATTTAAAAATATTTCTAAGAAATTTAATAAGTAATTTTTCATTAATAATCTTATACACATATTTTAAATTGATATGTGTTGAAATAGGAATAATTGAGAACTTATTACCAAACATCAACATTATTGTTTGTTTTTTATTCAAAGTTCCAAAATATTCTGTCATTCCTATAAATTTAGTATGTTTTTTAAAAATATCTTTATTAACAGGCATTGTTACAAGGTCAAATTTAGTTATGTTTGCCAAATAATTGGCAATTTCTATTTGATTTAATAAATTTAGATATTTTTTATTTTTTACGTTTTCTATATTAAATATATTTAGTTTATTTTTTTCATAATTTATAAAGTTAATAGGATCTTGAATTTCATTAATTTCTATTTTATTTTTTTTCAAATATTGGTCACTAACTAAATCATATTTATTACATAAAACTACATAATTAACTTTATTTTTTAAATATTTAAATGATTTAATCACCAATTCAATATTTATTGAGTTAGTGTCACCTAAAAAAACATATTTATTTTTAATTTTTAACTTTTTCATAAATAAATGATTTAAATTCTTCTTCAGTTTGATTACGAATATGTTTTACAATTAAGCTTTCAATATTACTAAAAGTATTT
>CACBDV010000009.1 GCA_902538085.1 uncultured Alphaproteobacteria bacterium | reverse complement strand
TGAATTGATATTCAAATCCTGGAAATAACTAAATAAACCACCTAAAATTAAAATGTTACCTTCAGAAAAATTATTAATATTATCTAAAGATATATAAAATTCATTTTCAGTATTTATTTTTGTAGATAGTATATTGAGATTTTTAAAACCTTCATCATTTTTACAGAGAAAGGTAAATCTTGATTTGTGTTTTAATTTTGAAATAAAATCAACATCTAATCCAATAATAGGTTGAATACCCTTATTTTTACATTTAGTTGAAAATTCAAGAGCACCCGATAATAATTTGTAGTCTGTTAATGCTATTGCAGGTAACTTTTCCTTCACAGCAAAATTTACAAGATCCTCAATTTTAATATTAGACTCACAAATAGAATAATTTGAATAATTTCTTAAGGGTATTAACATTCTTTTAATGATTTATCTTCAATTGTATAAGACTTATCAAATAGTGGACGAAATGAAATATCATGACTAGCTATTATTGTTGATAAATTGAATTTTTTAGAACTATTTAATAATAGATCAATTACCAACTTTGCGTTTACTTTATCTAAATAACTTGTTGGTTCATCAGCTATCAAAAGTTTAGGTCTATTTACTAGAGATCTTGCTACACAAATTCTTTGTTTTTGTCCATTTGATAACTGGTTGGGGTATTTAAATTTAAAACGACCCATATTAAAATAGGATAAAATTTTTTCAATTTTCCTCGTATCGTTACTTTTTAATTTAATGTTATCGAAAATATTTAATTCAGATATTAGATAATGGTCCTGGAATATAATACCTATATCATTTTTCAGAAGGTCAAAATGGTTTTTTACTAATTTTCCATCAAAGTAAATATCACCGGAGTCTGAGTTGTCTAATCCTGATATTAAGTTTAATAAAGTCGACTTACCACAGCCAGATGGACCAAATAAAAAGATATTTTGATTATAATCTACTGATAAATTTAATTTTTTGATTACTTGAAAATTTCCTACTTTAGATAGGTATGATTTAGAAATATTTTTTAGTTCTAATAAACTCATCGTAGTATTAAATTTGGTTTAATTCTAAATATTCTCAATATTGGAATGTATGAGGCAATCAAACTTGAAAAAAGAGAAATGCTTACAATAAATACTATATCATTAAATTTTATACTATAGGGCATTGATGCTAAGTATCTGATTTCATTATTCCAAAGTTCAAAATTTAACAAATATGATAAAAAGTTTTCAACAGAGTCAATATTTATCGACAACAATAAACCTAAACAAGTCCCCATAACAATAGAAAAAAATGATATAAAAAAAGAATTTAAAAAAAATAAAAAACAAATTCTTGATTGCTTAATACCCAATACTTTTAACAAAACAATGTCTTTATATTTTTCTTTAATAAAAAAAATTTGATTTGAAATTATTGTAAAGGATGAAATTACAATAATAAAAAAAAGAATAACAAACATAACATTTTTTTCAGTAGATAATGCTTGAGCTAAAGTTTGATTTTGATCCTCCCATGTTGAATAATTTAGGCCATCTAAATCGCTATAATCAAAGTCTGTATTATTCAAATAAACATCTATAACTATATTGCTTATGTTATTTTTAAACTGATCGATATTGCTAAAAATAAAATATTTATCAAAGTCATATACTCCTGTATTAAATATTCCCTTAATGGTTAATTGTTTTGAATTTAAAACAGGACCCAAAATCGTCATGGAATTTCCAGGAATATTAATTTGCAGAGGCATCCCTACTTTTAAATTTAAAGATCTTGCTAGTTCAACTCCTATGAAAACCCAATTGTCGGTTTTTTTTTCAATTTCAAATATATTTTGACTAATTTTAGGTATCTTATAAATATCATCTTTATTGAGAGATTTCATTAATAGGCCCTCTATACCATTTTTATTACTTGTGATTACTCTACTTTGAATATTTTCAACAAAAGATATTGAGGGATTTTTTTCTTGAATTTTTTTGATTTTATCCTTGTTAGTATTGTAAATAGTAATATCTCCATTAACACCACTTAAAGAGTCAACTAATTGTTCTCTAAAACCATTCATCACGGACATTACAGTAATTAAAATTGAAATACCTAAAATTAATGCTAGTGATGATAAAATTGTTGATACTGAGAATGCTTTATCTTTTTTGAAATTAAATATGTAGGAGAAAGATAATTTATGGAGTGTATTGTTCAAATTCAAAATTCTCAATTTCTTGTTTACTTAAGAATATCTTATCACTGTTAGATCTACTAATCAGTTCGATTTGACCTTTTTCTTTAAAATTATTCCCAATAATCATTGTCCAAGGTATTCCAATTAATTCAGAGTCTTTAATTTTTCTTCCTATACTTAAATCTCTATCGTCTAAACTAACATTATCATATTTAGTTAATAGCATATTATAAATACTCTCCACATCTTTAATATAGTCAGAGTTTGATTGTATTATGATGTTTATCTTAAATGGTGAAATATTAATAGGCCATTTGATACCTTTGTCATCGTGGTATGCCTCTATTATTGCTGCTGTTAATCTTGAAACTCCTATTCCATAGGATCCCATATATGGTGTTATTCTTTTTCCATCTTGATTTAATACGAAGCATTCCAATGGCTTTGTATATTTTGTGCCAAAATTAAATATGTGACCTACTTCAATACCTCTTCCAATTATCACATCAGATTTTGATTTATCGATCATTTCGTCAGATGCAGAATACATAGCTGTAATTTCTTCAAAACTTTTTTCGTATAAATTTGAATCAACTAATCTAGAGTCATAAGCAAGTTCACTTTCACCAGTATTAGCTAATATTTGAAACTCATGAGACAAATCACCACCAATAGCACCAGTTGCAGCTTTAACAGGTATCGGTTGTAATCCAAAATCTAGAAAAGTTTTTAAATAAATTCTAAAAAATTTTTTATAAGTTTCAAACGCTGCTTCTTTGGTTAAGTCAAAACTATAGGCATCTTTCATTAAGAATTCTCTACCTCGCATTACGCCAAACCGAGGTCTAATTTCATCTCTAAATTTCCATTGAATATGGTAAAGATATTTAGGAAGACCTTTATAAGAATTTACATAGTCCGAGAATAAATCTGTAATGACCTCTTCATTAGTTGGTCCATATAATAAATCGTTATCATGTCTGTCAGTAATTCTTAACATCTCTTTTCCATAGTCTGCATATCTACCACTTTTTTTCCATAATTCTGAAGATTGAATAGTAGACATTAACATTTCATTACAACCTATTTCGTCTTGATTAGTTCGAATAATATTCTCAATATTTTTTAGGACTTTAAAACCTAATGGTAACCATGTGTATATACCTGAGGTGTGCTGCCTAATCATCGATGAACGCAACATTAATTGATGGGAAATAATTTTAGCTTCTTTTGGTGACTCTTTTAATGAGTTAAATAAAAGATTTGAGAGTTTCATTTAAAGTATTCGAATATGTTATTTTCATATTTTATTATAAAAAAAGATACGACCATTGATAGAGCAAATGAAACTAAAAATTTTATTCCTAAATATGACTTTTTTGGCATGCCCTCTTCGAAGTCAGATCTTTTAATAGGCAATATTGTCATAAAAATAACCCACCAGATAATAAAAAGTAAAAATAAAAACTTCATATCAAAGATATGTGTATTAAAAATTCAGGCTTTAATGAAAAATTTCTATTATAAGTTTTTCTTGAAACTTCCTCTACTAACCCGCTTAGCGAATTTTCATCTATCTCCTCCTTGATAAACAATATTTTATTTAGCAAGATATCTTTAATTTCATCTTGAATTGCTTCTTTATTGTAGGAAAAAGGGAAACCTTTATCAGATATTTGAAATTTAATAATATCAAATTGTTTGTTTAGAATTAAATTAATACTAACTACACCATTATGAAGGATCTTTCCCCTTTCATTTATAAAATTATCTTCTTCAATAATTAAATTTTGAACAACAGGTAGTTTTTTTATAACAAATTGTTCAATTAACTTATGATTTTTATTTACTAAATCTAATTGGCACAAATCTCCACTTAAAAGAAGATTAGTTTTTTCAATTTTTAAGCTTTTAGCTATTTCTAAATGTTTTTTTAAATGAAGATATTCTCCGTGCATAGGAATTAAGGATTTAGGCTGAATGAAAGAGTAAAATTCTTTTATTTCATTTTTTCCTGGATGTCCTGAAACATGAACAAATTCCTCTTCATCAGAGATAATATTTAAGCCTAAGTAACTAAAAGAATTTTTTAAATAAGAAATTGATTTTTCGTTGCCAGGTATTTCTTTTGATGAAAAAATTATATTATCTTTTGCACTTAATTTAATTTGATTATGTATATTATTCGCAATCTTCCAAAGAGCAGAGTTTTTTTCACCTTGGCTACCTGTGCAAATTAAAAGAACTTTATCTTTATTATAATCCTGAAATTTTTTTTCGTTAAGTATTTCAAAATTTTCAATTAACTTTTCTTCTATAGCAGTATTAATAGCTCTTTTTATACTTCTTCCTACAACAAATATTTTTTTATCATGTTTAATCGCATTTGAAATAATGGTTTTAAGTCTTGCAATATTTGAGGAAAAACAAGTAACTATAATTCTACCTTTAAGTTTATTAAATAAATTATCAAATGATGGATCTAACTCTGACTCTGAGCGTGATATCTCGTTTACACCGGCGTTGGTTGAGTCACCTATAAGTAAGTCAATATTTTCTTCTTTTAATAACTGATAATTTTTGTAATCGAAGGGTGAGCCAGTAACTGGATTTTTATCTATTTTCCAATCACCTGTATGATAAATATTTCCTTCCAATGTTTTAAAAAATATACCAGTAGGATCGGGTATAGAGTGAGTTGTCGGAATTAATTGAAATGAAAAATTCTCAAACTCTACTTCTTGAAAGTCCTCAACTATTACAAATTTTTTCTCAAAATCATTAATTTTATTGAACTTATGTTTTATATAGGAAAAAGTAAATTGATTGCAATAGATTGGAAAATCAATCTTATCAAAGTAATACTCTAGTCCTCCAACATGATCTTCATGTGCGTGAGTTATTATCATTGCTTTAGGTTTAATGGATGTATTCAAAAAAATATACGGATCAGGAATAGTTATATCTACACCTGGGAGACTATCATCAGCAAATGATATACCACCATCAACTATTATTTGTTCTCCTTTAAAGGAGTATAAATAGTTATTACCCCCTATTTCACCTATTCCTCCAATGGGCAAAAAATAATTGTTTTTTTTATTATTTAATAATTCTAAGTTTTTCATTTAATAAAATATGATAAAAAAAAATACCTAAAAGAGTTAAATCTTCTCTATAAATAAAATTAGTTTTTTTGTAGTCGATAGAGGTAGCATATCCGCCAGTAAAAATCACTTTAAAATTTCTTTTGTAGGTAGTTTTTATTAATTTTATGTAAGACTCTATCATTATTTTGTAACCCACATTAAATCCAGACATTAGAGCTTGATTAGTATTTTTACCTATGATGCTAGATTTATTTGAAAATTTCATATTCTTTATACCAGAAGCTAAAGAAATTAGATTTTCATAAGAGGTGGTAAGGCCGGGTAATATCACACCTCCATAATATTTCTTATTTATAATAATATCTAATGTAGTGGCAGTGCCTAAATCAACTATGATAAAGAATTTAGATTTTGGATAAATATTTATAGCGGATAAAACATTAATAATTCTATCTTTACCTAGCTGGCGTACATTAACTGTTTTATGAACTAAACGAGATAATTTTTTTTTATTGATGAAAAATAAACGATTTCGATAGGGTTTTAAATTTTTAATTATAACTTTGTCTACTTCTGAGACAACAGAGCAAATATAAATTTTAGTATGAGTTTTGAGTTTATTCTTAAAAAAAAGAGTGACTGATTCCAAATCTTCTTTTGAGTATCTAATTTGAGAGATTTTTTTTAAATTCTTATCAACAATTGATGAAAATTTTATAGATGTATTTCCAATATCAACTAATAAATTCAAACTAGTTCTCCAAAGAAAATATTTTTAGTTGCGTCATCTATTTTGATCTTTAAAGATAAATCTTCATTTACTGATAATATTTCAATAATATTTTTCCCAAAAATTGGATGATTTAATTTAAAGTCCCTTAGCATATATTGATTAAGATATCTCACTAATTTCTTATTAGATATTTTTTTTGTTAAATTATGATCAATAAAATCAATAATTGTATTTGATAAATCGAGAATATTTGATTTTTTATTGATAATGCCAAATAGAGAAACTGAATCGACTATTGGAGAATTGTTTATATTTATTCCTATACCCGTTTTTAGATACGATTTTTTACCTAAGATAGTTGATTTGACAACAACACCAACTATTTTTCTGTTTACATAAAACAAATCATTTGGCCATTTGTAGTCTAGGTTAATATTAAAATTAATTTTAAAAAATTTGTGGATTATGTAACAAATATAAAAGTTATTTCTTAAAGCATGTGAGGCTTTTAATTTTTGATTAATTGTTAAATAAATATTACCTATAGGGCTTAACCATTTTTTTTTACCCCTTCCAGTACCTTTAATTTGCCTAAAAGATTGGATATATAAATTATTATTTTTTAAAATTTTTTTATAATTATTAAAGTCAATAATTTCATCTTGAGTAGAAGTAATTGAGTCAAAGATAACTTTATACAATTTTTATTTGAAAAGATTATCTACTAAATTAATTAATGGGTCTGGATATATGAAAAATAAAGTTATAATTAATCCAGATGATATGAATATAACCTTGCCTGTTTTGTTATTATCATCTAGTAACTCTATTTCTGATTTATTGAAAAATATATTCTTAATAATTGTTAAGTAATAGAATGCGGCAATAACTGAACTTAAAACAGCAATAATTGATAATAAAATATATCCATCATTTATAGAAGCTGAAAGAATGAAGAACTTTGCGAAGAATCCTGCAAAAGGTGGTATTCCCGCGAGAGAAAAGAAAAACACCAACATGCATATAGATTTTGAATTTGAGGTAAATCTTAAACCATTGAGTTGGGATATTTTTGTAAATTCCCCATCTACAGTTCTCAAGTTCAGTAAAACAGCAAAAATACCAAACGTAGTAATCAGATAAATAATCAAGTAAAAAAATAATGTACCCTCAGACATAAATTGATAACTCATTATTCCGATAAGCATAAAACCAATGTGGTTAATAGAGCTGAAGGCTAGGAGTCTTTTTATAACTTTTTGTGTAATGGCTCCATACACTCCTACTAATAATGAAATAGCACATACCATTTGAAAAATGTAATTAAGAGATTTGATATCAGATATGTTAAGTTCTTGATAAACCCTAAATAAAAATATTAATGATGCAAATTTAGGTAAAGTTGCAAAAAAGAGTGTAGATATAGTTGGAGATCCTTCGTACACATCAGGTGTCCAAATATGAAATGGAGCAGCGGAAACTTTAAAAAATAAAGAAATAAGAACTAATGATAATCCTATTTCGCTTATTGCAGTGAAATTATCTAGGTTTTGTATATTAAAAGACCCAGTATCGTAATAAATCATTGAAATACCAAATAAAAGAAATCCTGACGATAAAGCACCAAGAGAAAAATATTTTATACCTGCTTCATTTGAAGATAAATTTTTAGTATTGAAAGCAGCCATCAAGTACAATGATAAAGATTGTAGCTCTAAACCAATAAAAGCTGTTAAAAAATTATTACTAGAAATAAGAACAAATGAGCCAAGAATAGCGAACAGTAAAAATAACACATATTCGTATCTATATAAATTTTCATTCTCCAAGGATCTTTTTAAAAGTAAAATGAATACGATTGAGCCAATAGATAAAATAATCTTAGATAAAACAAATAAATTAATCGTATTAAGTGATATTTGTGTGGAGCTATAAAAATCTTTTCCATAATTTAAAAGCAAAATACTCAACAAAATGAAACCTAAAGTATTTAAAGATATAGCCCTGTCCTTATTAAATAATCCAAAACATAAAGTTATTAAAATCAAAGATAAGATAAAAATTTCTGGTATAAATTGAAATAAATTAATCATTATATAATGCTTAAGGAAATACTCTTATTTATCATTTCAAATAAAAGTTTTGGATAAATTCCTAAAAGCATTGTGAGAAATGCTAAACAGGAGAAGTAGAAAATTTCAATATTTGTTAAATCAGCTAATTGCTTAATATCTGATTTTAAATCTCCGAAATTAATATTTTTGTACAATAAGAGCATGTATGAAGCTCCTAAGATTACTCCAATAGCGGTAAAAAAAGTAAGATAAACACTAACACTTATAGTTGACATTATAACTAAGAACTCCCCAACAAAACCACTAGTTCCAGGAAGACCCACAGATGAGAGCATAAAAACCATAAAAAAGAATGAATATTTAGGCATTACATTTGTTACACCACTATAATCAGATATCATTCTGGTGTGATGTCTTTCGTATACCACACCAACTATTAAAAATAATGCTGCAGAAACAATTCCATGACTTATCATTTGAAAATACGCACCATTAATTCCATCTTGAGTTAAAGTGAAAATGCCAATGGTGACAAATCCCATATGGGCAACAGAGGAATAGGCAATCATTTTTTTCATATCTAGTTGTCTTAGAGCTACGATTGAAGTGTAAACAATAGCTACACAACTTAGTGCAAAAATCATTGGTTGAAAATAAATTGAGGCATACTCAAAAAAAGGTAAGGATAGTCTTATAAAACCGTATGCACCTAATTTAAGAAGCACACCGGCTAAAATTACTGAACCACTCGTGGGCGCTTGAACGTGTGCATCAGGTAACCATGTATGAAAAGGAAACATCGGTACTTTTACTGCAAAAGATGCAAAAAAACATAAAAAGAGAACCAACTCTATTTGCTGATCAAATGTAAAGTCAGAAATTAACTCAATATTACCTGATTTCACTTTAGAAATAATATAAATAATCGCAAGTAACATTAAAACAGATCCTGCTAGTGTGTAGAGAAAGAATTTGAAGGTAGCATAAAGTCTGTTTTCTCCTCCCCAAATTCCAATTATTAAAAACATCGGGATTAAAACAGCTTCAAAGAAAACGTAAAAAATTACAAGATCGATACTAACAAATACTCCTATAATAAAACTCTCAAGTAATAAAAAATAAATAACAAATTCTTTGGCTCTATTTTTAATAGAGTTAATAGAACACAACAAACAAATAGGTACTAAGAATGTAGTTAGTAATATAAGTGGTATTGAAACACCATCAACACCGACATAGTAATTTATATCGAACTTATCAAACCAAGTATGAAACTCTATAAATTGATAACCATTTTTTGATTTATCATAAAAAATTGGTAATAATAAACTGAGAAGAAATTCACCTGTTGTTATCCATAAACCTGATAGAAAAATAGTTTTATTTTTAAGTTGCGTGCTACTTGAAAGTGAGAGTGTTAATGCTCCTATAATTGGCGTTAAAATTAATAGTGATAATATTGGGAAACTCATCTTAGGTTATGGATATATAAAAAATGATAGTTATAAAGAGTGTGAAACCAGAAATTATTATAAAAGTGTAATCGAAAATATACCCTGTTTGTATTCTTTTAAATGCTTTTGAAATTGTAGAAACTATCGAGGCACTTCCATTTGGTAAATACTTATCGATTATACCTTGGTCTATTTTAGTCCATAAAAACTTACCTAAATTGTAAAGTGGTAAAACAAAAATTTTGTTATAAAGTTCATCAAAATACCATTTGTTTAAAATAAAATTATAGATTGAGTGAAAACGTTTTTTTAAGTCAGCAAGTTTATTTAAATTATAACCATAATAATAAACTGCTAGCCCTATACCAAAAGCTACCAAAGATTTTGATAAAATTGGATAAAAAGAAGAGTAATATTGCTTATCTTGACTCAAAAATATTATTCCGTTCCAGAAATTTTTTGAATTATATCCCGCTAATAAATCGTTTAGGAAGAAGCCTGCTAGAATTGCCCCTACGGAAAGTAATAATAATGGAGCTAACATATAAGGACCGGATTCATGAATTTTTTCATAATCATAAGATCCATTATAATTCCCATGAAACACCTTAAATATTAGCCTTAAAGAATAAAATGCGGTCATGGCAGAGACTATAGCTAAAATTACATAAACCAATGGGCCTAAACTAATTAAGTTAAATGATGAACTTAAAATTAGATCTTTTGAAAAGTAACCTGATGAATATGGAAAACCTATAATAGCTAGTGTTCCTATCCACATCATTACTGCGGTGATTTTCATCTTTGAAAAAAGATTTCCCATTTTATCCATATCTTGCTCATCGTGAACACCATGAATAACAGACCCTGAAGATAAAAAGAGTAATGCCTTAAAATAACCATGTGTTATTAAATGAAAAATTGCGATATTAAATGCACCTAAACCACAAGCCACGAACATGAAACCCAACTGACTACAAGTTGAATATGCTATTACCTTTTTTATATCTTTTTGAAAAAAGCCCACTGATGCAGCGAAGAATGCTGTTAATAGACCTATTATTAAAACAAAAGTCATTATGAAATCAGACATGACCATTAATTCTGAAAATCTTACAGTCAAGAAAACACCAGCTGTTACCATTGTTGCTGCATGAATTAATGCTGAGACAGGTGTAGGTCCCTCCATAGCATCAGGTAACCATGTATGAAAGCCAAACTGGGCAGATTTCCCCATAGCACCTATGAAAAGGAAAAAACAAGAAAAAATTAAAGCATTAATTTCAAATCCTAAAAAACTAATTTGATAGCTTAATAATTTCTCTTTCCCTGCAATTATTTCATTAATAGATAATGTATCTAAAAATATATATAGAGTTGCAATACCAATAAGAAATCCAAAATCTGCAACTCTGTTTACTAAAAAAGCTTTCATTGCAGCTAAATTTGCGGACTTCTTATGATGCCAGAAGCCTATCAATAAATAAGAGGCTAAACCAACTCCCTCCCATCCAAAAAATAATTGAATTAAATTATCACTTACAACTAAGGCAACCATGCAAAAGGTAAATAGACTCAAATAAGTCATGAACCTTACTTTTGAATTATCATGAGACATGTACTCAATTGAATAAATATGAACCAATGCAGAAACTGTGAGAACAAGTGTTAACATCAAAAGAGTAAGAGAATTTACAGAAATACCCCAATTAAAGAACTGTCCAGAAACAAAAAACCACTCCAGGACAGGAATTATAATTTCAGACGATGAAGAACTAGAAAAACTGATAAATAAGAACCAACTTAAAATAGCTGCTATAGATATTAGAGTAGAAGAGAAATATTGGGCAGTTTTTTCACCTAATAAAATTCCAAAAGGATAAGTAAAAATGGTTGAAATTAGAGGAAGAAAAAAAAGTAATTTATAACTTAGCATTAATCTTTTAGTTGATTGATTTGAGTAATATCAATCTCTCCCTTATTTCTGAAATAAATAACCAATATAGCTAAGCCAATGGCTGCTTCTGCGGCTGCAATAGTTAAGATAAAAATGGAGAAAACCTGACCATTAATATCATTTAAATAAACCGAAGCTGATACAAAATTAATATTTGCAGCCAATAATATAATTTCAATACACATTAAAATTAGGATCATATTTCTTCTATTTAAAAATAATCCGAAGCACCCAATAATAAAAACAATTAAAGAAAGTATGAAGAAATGATTATATGTAAGGCTAGTCATCTTTAATACCTTCACCAGACTTAATTTTTACTAATTTTACTCTATCTTCAGCTGTGGTTGAGTTTTGACTTTCTATGTTTTGTCTTTTGATAGTTGGTCTATACACATGTGTTAAAACAATTGCACCAATCATAGCAAGTAACAAAACGATACCGCTTAACTGAAAATCAATAAAATACTCTGTGTAAAGTACATCTCCAATTTGCTCAGTATTATTTTTAGACCTAATAAAAGTGTCTAAATTATCTTTTGAAGTTTTAAATACGGTTAAATAGATTATTTCAGCTAAAATTATACCAGCAAAAAGTAATGCAAGGGGTATATATCTTTTAATATTGAACATTAAAGTTGTAATTTGTATATCGAGCATCATTACAACAAAAAGAAATAATATAGCTACTGCTCCTATATAAACGATCGCAAGAATAATACCAACGAACTCTGCACCAATAAGAATAAAAAGAAATGTAGAATTTAGAAAAGCTAATACAAGAAAGAGTACAGAGTTAACTGGGTTTTTTGAAAATATAACAAATATACATGTGGTGATCAAAAATGCTGCAAACAAAAAAAAAGAGCCAACAAGAAACATTATCTATATTTACTGTCCCTTTTTAAATTTTCGCTAATTTGTTTTTCCCAAATATCCCCGTTTCGTAAGAGCTTTTCCTTGTCATAAAGCAATTCTTCTCTTGTTTCAGTAGCGTATTCAAAATTGGGTCCTTCAACAATTGCATCTACTGGACATGCCTCTTCGCATAAACCACAATAAATACACTTAGTCATATCAATATCATATCGGGTAGTTCTTCTACTCCCATCAGGTTTTGGTTCTGCTTCAATAGTTATAGCTTGCGCAGGGCAAACCGCTTCACATAACTTGCACGCAATACATCTTTCCTCACCATTCGGATACCTTCTCAAAGCATGTTCACCCCGAAAGCGTGGACTAATAGGACCCTTTTGATTAGGGTAATTGAGAGTGACTTTTGGCTTGAAAAAATAGGTGATCGTTAATTTCAAACCTTTCATTAATTCGAAAAGAGTAAAGGATTTTATGTATTTAATCAGTGTTGTCATTGTTAGTTAGGTAATAATCCAAAGTAAAATAAAAATGCCGATGTAATAACTACCCAAATCAAAGTAAAAGGTAGAAAGATTTTCCAACCAAGTCGCATAAGTTGGTCATATCTATATCTCGGAAAAGTTGCTCTGACCCATAAAAACACAAAAAGAATTAAAAATACTTTAATTACAAACCAAAATATTCCAGGTATTGCGTTTAAAGGGAATATGTCTATTGGAGGGTACCAACCTCCTAAAAATAGAATTACAGTTAGGGAACTCATTAAAATCATATTGGCGTATTCTGCTAAAAAAAATAAGCCAAATGATATTGATGAGTATTCGGTAAAAAAACCTGCAACTAATGTGGCTTCATCTTCAGGTAAATCAAATGGGAGTCTATTTGTTTCAGCTAATGCTGAAATAATAAATATAACAAACATAGGTAACAGTGGTATGGCAAACCACATATTTTTTTGGCTTTCTACAATATCAATTAAATTTAATGAGCCGACACAAATCAAAACTGTTATAATTACAAAACCTATTGATACTTCATAAGAAATCATCTGAGCTGCTGATCTCAATGCACCTAAAAATGGATACTTAGAATTACTAGCCCAACCAGCGATAATAACTCCATAAACACCAAACGATGACACAGCGAACAAATATAGAATACCTATATTTATATTTGCTATAACATAAGTTGAGCTAATTGGGATAACAGCCCAAGCTATTAAACTTAATATTAAAGTAAGCATAGGCGCAAAGATAAAGAGGAACTTGTTTGAGCTAGATGGAAGTAAATTCTCCTTAGTGAGTAATTTTAAGACATCAGCAAAACTCTGTAGTATTCCGAATGGTCCAACAACGTTAGGGCCTTTTCTTAATTGAACAGCACCAAGCACTTTTCTTTCTAGGTACACTAATAATGCAACAGAAACTAGAACAGGGACAACAAAACTAAATATTTTTAAAATACCAATTGTTAACTCAAAGGATAAACTTGTCATTATGCTGATTTCTCCAAAAGAGATGGAGTTGAGATTATTTCCTCAACACATTTGGCCATAGTGACAGAATTTTTTGAAATCACATCTGACATATAAAAATTACTTACAGGATATTCTGCCTTACAATCTTCAAATTCAATATCTGGTGTAATTGAAGTTGAATTTTCAACAGCAATAATTTCATGATAATCAGAAAGAATTGGGTGTTTGTCAAATAACTCAGATCTTAATTGATCAAAAGTATTTGGTGTAAAATCAAAAGATAACTCATCAGATAGTTTTTTTAGTATCGACCACTCTTCTTTGGCGGACCCAATTGGATTATGGCATTTTTTTGCCTCTTGAGGTCTACCTTCAATATTTACAAAAGTACCATTTTTCTCTGTATAAAGAGGTGTTGGTAAAACAATATCAGACCCCATTGCTCCATCATCACCATGATGGCCAAAATAAACTTTAAAACAGTTATTAAACTGCTCGTTGGCAATATGTTCTGAACCAAAAGAAAGAACCAATTCAAAATTATCTTTTTTTAAATTAGAAAACGGTTCACAAAGGTTATTAGTAGTATTACCTATAATCAATTGGCCCACACGTGAGGCATATGGATTTAAAAAATTTAGATTATTTTTTTCTTTTGTAATAACTTTGTATTTATCAGCATATGAAAAAATAGATTTTAAAGTTTTAATATTTTTAATTTTATTTAAAAACGCAGAACCAATAATTATAAGAGGGTTAGTAGATTTTTTTAATGCCTTGATTAGATTTTCATTATTTAAATTTGATAAACTTTCTCCTAGATACTCTGTTTTATAGTTCAAAGATATATTTTCACCAATGTTAAATACTTTTGCGTCATTATTGTAAGCTTTAAATATCTTATGATTTATTATTGGTGTTTCTATTTTTGGGTTTGTTCCTAAAAGTATAATTAAATCTGAATTTTCTATATCGTTCAAGGGTGTGTTAAAACGATAGCTATCTAAGCTTTCTAGGATAGCATGATTATCAGTTCGGCACTCCACATTGTTTTTACCATAATTTGACATAAATTTTTTGATTGCATATCCGGTTTCTAAATCTACGTGCTCACCAATCAAAGCTAATGGTTTTAGAGTTTTTAATTTTTCTTTTAAAACTTTTAAAGACTCTTCCCAATTTGATATTGATAATTTTTGGTTTTCTTTAATATAGGGTGTGTCTATTCTTTGTTGGTAGTAACCATCATAGTTAAATCGAACTTTATCTGATATCCACTCTTCATTTATGTATTCATTTGTTCTTGGTGTAACTCTTAAAATCTCCTCCGCTCTACTATCGACTCTGATATTGGAACCAACACTATCGAAGATATCGATTGAGTCTGTACGTTTTAGCTCCCAAGGACGTGCTTTAAATTGATATGGCTTACTCGTAAGTGCTCCTACGGGGCATAAATCAATGACGTTACCTGAAAGCTCTGAAGTTATTGATTGTTCAAGGTAAGTGGTAATTTCTGCATTCTCTCCCCTACCTAACATACCTAATTCTGGAACTCCGGCTACTTCAGTGGCAAATCTTACACACCTAGTGCAATGGATGCATCTAGTCATTATAGTGTTTACCAAAGGTCCCATATTTTTATTATCTACAGCCCTTTTATTCTCTTTATATCTAGATTTGTCGAAACCGTAGTACATGGCCTGATCCTGTAAATCGCATTCTCCACCTTGATCGCATATTGGGCAATCTAATGGGTGATTAATTAGTAAAAACTCCATTACACCTTTTCTACCTGCGTTTACTTTTTCAGAATTGGTGATTATCGACATGCCCTCCATTAGAGGCATAGTGCAAGAAGATACTAATTTTGGAGCTTTTTCAATTTCTACTAAACACATTCTACAGTTACCAGCTATAGAGAGTTTGTCGTGATAGCAAAATCTTGGAATTTCTTCACCAGCGATTTCGCAGGCTTGCATCACAGTCAGATTTTTATCTACCTGAAATTCTTTTTGATTAACTTTAATATTTATTAGATCGTCACTCATGAAGCTTTTAACTTTTTATTATATTTACTTATTAACTCTGATTTAAAATTTTTAATGAGTCCTTGTATAGGCCAAGCTGCAGCATCTCCTAAAGCGCAGATAGTATGACCCTCTACTTGCTTTGTAACATTTTCTAAAAGCTCTATTTGTTCAGGAGATATCTCTCCTCTAACTAATCTCTGCATCATTCTATGCATCCAGCCTGTTCCCTCTCTACAAGGTGTACATTGACCACAACTTTCATGTTTGTAAAAGTGAGCAAATCTCTCAATCACCTCAGCAATGTCATTATTCTTGTTAACAACAATCACTCCTGCTGTACCTAATCCTGAGCCATTAGCTTTTAGATCATCAAAATTCATTAGAACTGACTCACAAATATTTTTTGGAAGCATTGGGGTACTAGAACCTCCTGGTACTATTGCCTTTAAATTATCCCAACCTCCTTCAACTCCATCACAATGCTTTTCTACTAATTCTTTAAGTGGTATTCCCATTTCCTCTTCTATTGTGCATGGTTTATTAACGTTACCAGATATGCAAAAAATTTTTGTACCTGTATTATTTTCAGCGCCAATTGACTTAAACCAATCTGGGCCTCTTCTTAAAATAGTTGGAACTACTGCGATTGACTCCACATTGTTAATAGTTGTCGGCATACCATACAAACCTACACCGGCAGGAAAAGGAGGTTTTAATCTTGGTTGTCCTTTTTTTCCTTCTAAACTCTCTAATAGAGCTGTCTCTTCTCCACATATGTAAGCTCCAGCACCTCTGTGAACATAAAGATCAAAATCAAATCCGCTACCACAAGCATTTTTTCCGATAAAGCCTCGTTCATATGCCTCTTCAATTGCCTTTTCTAATTGGACATATTCGTAATGGTATTCGCCCCTTATGTATATGTAACATTTAGTGGCTTGAATTGCGTATGAAGCAATCAAGCAACCTTCTACAAGAGTATGTGGGTCATTTCTAATAATTTCTCTATCTTTGCAAGTACCGGGTTCAGACTCATCAGCATTTACGACCAAATAATGCTGTTTACCAGTATTCTTTGGCATGAATGACCATTTAAGACCAGTAGAAAATCCAGCTCCACCTCTTCCTCTTAACTGACTGGATTTAACTAATTCTATAATATCATTTTGATCTTTAGACAAAATTTCTTTTGTGTTTGACCAGGAACCTCTTTTTAAAGCTCCCTCTAAGAAGGGTTCTTGAAAACCATGAAGGTTTTGAAAAACTTTATCTTTTTCATTAAGCATTTTCTGAACTTCTCCTACCTTTTTGAGAACCAATGACATTTGGTTTTCCCTCTTTAATATTGTCTATAATTTTTTTTGTAGACTCTTCATCTAAATCCTCAAAGAAGTCATTATTGATTTGTATCATAGGTCCATTTGAGCAAGCCCCAAGACACTCTACTTCAACAACTGTAAATTTATTATCGTCACTGGTATCATTAATTTCACATTTTGTTTCTTTACAAATAGTTTTCGTAATCTTATTTGAACCTCTAAGCCAACAAGGAGAGGTTCTACAAATCTGAACAAGATTTTCTCCAACAGGTCTTGTATTATACATTGAATAAAATGAGGCCACTTCTGTGACTCTTATTTTAGGCATATTTAAAGTTTCAGCGATTGTTTCTATACATTCGATACTTATCCAATTATTGTTTTGCTCTTGCGCCAAATAGAGAAGAGGCATAACTGCGCTTTGTTCTCTGCCTTTAGGGTATTTTGAAATTATATTTTTGATTGATCTTAGATTATCTTTTGACCAAGAAAATTTTTCGCCTGATCTAGAAAAATTATTTGATAAACCTGGATGATTACCGCTCATCTGTCTACCTCTCCAAATACTATATCTAGGCTTCCTAAAATTGATGGTACGTCAGCTAGTTGGTGGCCCTTTGATAAAAAATGTAGTGCTTGTAAATGGACAAAGCCTGGTGCTCTCAACTTGCATCGATATGGTTTGGAACTTCCATCTGAAACTAAAACAACACCAAATTCTCCTTTTGGTGCCTCTACACTTTTGTATGTGATACCTTCAGGAACCCTATAACCCTCGGTAAATAATTTAAAATGATGGATTATAGCTTCCATTGAATTTTTCATTTCTGATCTCTTCGGTGGAGTAATTTTATTATTCTCAACCATTACGGGTCCTTCTGGAATATTTTCAATACATTGTAAGATTATCTTAACTGACTCTCTCATCTCTTCCATTCTGACCAAATATCTATCATAGGTGTCACCAGTTTTTCCAACTGGTATGTCGAATTCTAAATCCTCATAAACATCATAAGGTTGAGATTTTCTTAGATCCCAAGCTACGCCACTAGCACGAAGAACAGGGCCACTGCAACTTAGTCTTATTGCATCATCCTTTTTTAAAATACCTATATCAACAGATCGTTGTTTGAATATTCTATTCTCAGTAAGTAGTTCCTCAAGCGTATCTATAAATTTAGGAAAATTAGTAAAATAATTTTTCATTTTTTCTAGCAAATTTTCAGGCAAGTCTTGGTGAACGCCACCAGGACGAAAATAAGCTGCATGAAATCTTGCGCCAGATACAGCTTCATGGAACTCCAACATTTTTTCTCTTTCTTCGAAAGCCCACAACATTGGAGTAGCAGCACCTATATCCATTGCAAATGCTGGAATATTTAATAAATGATTTAGTATTCTAGTAACTTCTGCAAACATAACTCTGATATATTGAGCTCGTTTAGGAGCTTCAATATTTAATAAATTCTCAACAGCTAAAGCGAAGGCATGTTCTTGACACATTGGCGAAACATAATCAAGACGATCAAAATATGGAATAGCTTGAGTATAAGTTTTCTGTTCAATTAATTTTTCAGTACCTCTATGTAAAAGTCCAATGTGAGGTTCGGCTTTATTAACTACCTCCCCTTCTAATTGTACAAGTAGTCTAAGAACTCCATGAGCAGCAGGATGTTGAGGTCCAAAGTTAAGAGTTACAGGTTTAAAATTCTCTGACATTACTTTTTTTCAAGCTCCTCTTTGATTGTTTCTTTCATTCCCTCCCAAGGACTCTCATTGTCAAAATCTCGAAACTCCTGTTTTAAAGTCACTGGTTCATAAACAACTTTTTTTAAATTTTCATCGTAACGAACCTCTTCATAACCCGTCAGAGGAAAATCTTTTCTAAGCGGATGACCTTGAAAGTTATAGTCATTCATTATTCTTTGAAGATTAGGATGGTTAACAAAGTTTATACCAAAAAGATCATAACATTCTCTTTCAAACCAATCAGCAGACTCAAAAATTTGAGTTATTGAATTGATATCTAAATTATCTTCAGAAATGTTAGTGAAAATAAATAATCTTTTATTAAATTTTAAACTAAGAAAAGAGTAAATTAGAGTAAATCGTTCGTTTGAATAACTTGATTTTGATAGCATATTATCAGTTACAGTAATATCAATTAACTGGTCATAGAGTAGATCTTCGTCTTCTTTAATTTTTTGTGTTACTTCTAGTATGGAGTCTTTGTTAACTAATATATTGTCTATTCCAGATTTTATTGGAAAATGGAAGTTACCAGTTGAATATTTCTGTAAAATATTTGGAGACAAGAAATTTACCTATAAATTTTCTTTTTCTTTTTAATTTTATCTTGAAGTTGCATAATGCCGTATAAAAGAGCTTCTGCAGTAGGTGGACATCCAGGAACATAAATATCTACAGGCACTATCCTATCGCATCCTCGAACAACAGAGTAAGAGTAATGATAATATCCTCCTCCATTAGCACAAGAACCCATAGAGATTACCCATCTTGGTTCAGGCATTTGATCGTAAACTTTTCTCAAAGCAGATGCCATTTTGTTTGTAAGAGTTCCCGCAACAATCATTACATCAGATTGTCTTGGTGAGCCTCTTGGAATTACACCTAGACGATCAAGATCGTATCTACTCATATAGGAGTGCATCATCTCAACTCCACAACAGGCTAAACCGAAAGTCATAGGCCATAAAGATCCTGACCTCGCCCAATTTATTAAATTTTCAAATGAAGCTGTAACAAATCCTTTTTTTTCAAACAGCTCATCAATATTTAATGATTTGTCTTTTTCTAATACTACTCCCAATCTAGTGCTCCATTTTTCCATTCATATATAAATCCTACTGTGAGGATAAATAAAAAAAACATCATTGAATAAAAACCGAGAGCTCCAATATTACTAAGACTAACTGCCCAAGGAAATAAAAATGCAATCTCTAAATCAAATATAATAAATAGTATTGATACTAAATAAAACTTAACATCAAATTTTGAACGAGCATCATCAAATGCCTCAAAACCACATTCATATGCAGATAGTTTTTCAGAATCAGGGGAACTAGGTGATAATATTTTGGAGAGTAAATACATAGCAATTGCCATTCCTGCTCCAATAACGATGAATATCATTATGAAAATATAATCTAGGTTATACATTAAAAATTTTGATTTTCCGTAACGCGATACATTATAAGAAACAATACGTTTTTAGAGATGATAAAAATGACGCATTAGTTGTACACATAATTTTCAAATATTTATGTGTAAAAAATTAATCTATTTGGATTGAGGGAATCGGATCATTTGATCCAATTTTGTCTTGAAGATTTTTGCAAACACTTCTAGTAGGTTCACCATCTTTTCTCATTTCAGCTTGACACAAAACTAACTTTTCAACTCCATTTAATTGTGAAAAACCATTTAGTTGCGAAATAAAGTGTTCACAACCACCAGACCATACATCGTCACAAGAATCTCCTCTTCCAACTGTCGCATAACGAACAGATATATCCGTAATTTCTTCACCTTTGTTAGTTGCATCGTCCATATAGTTTCTATATGGGCCGAATTTAAATCTCACTCTGTCATAATGAAAAATTGTATCACCATAATAGCTTTTTCTAAGATTCCCATTTATCCATAAGTGAAAGTGACCATCTTCTGCCCATTTGACATTCATTAAAAAGGCCAACCAAGTTCCTTTTAATTTTGTAAAATCCCAATTATAAGTAATGCTTAACTCTCCGTGAGCATTTTGAATATCGTTATTGTGATGCGGATACTCAAAATAATCTGGGGATAATAAGCCTGAAACAAAATCCCTACTTCTTAAATTAAAAAATGGGCCTGGGGTTTTTTCACCAATACATTCAATGTATTTAAAATCAAAAAAAGACAATTGATGAAGAAAAGCATCTGTCTCTTCTGGGATATAAAGGAATATTCTATACCATTTCTCTTCACCTCTATTAGCGGCAAAATCTATGCGTTCCATTATTTGCCATCTCTGAGCATGGCCTTCTAAACCAAATCTATTCCAATCACCCTCTGCCCCTTTGTCTTTATAACTTAGATTAATTTTAATACCTTTTTCAGTGATAAAATTATCTTTAAATTCATCAAAAAATTCATATCTATTTTTATTAGATACATTGTTTGTATTAAAAACCATTGATCCTTCTATATCATACTCAGCTTTAAAGACGTATTTATTGAAATTATCTTTTTGTTTTTTTGATAAATCAGTCCAATGTTTTTTTTCTCCAGATATTTTCTTTATGTCTTTCTTTATGTCTTTAACCCAACATTCATTATCATTTAAGTTTGAATTATTCTCTGATACTTTCTCAGAAATTTCACTTGAAATTTTTCCATCGCTTCCAATTGTTAAACTAAAAGCAATTTTAGGTATGAATATAAACAGAAAGAGTGTTTTTAAAATTAAATCATGCATAAAATAAATTTTGGCGGGAGCGACGGGACTCGAACCCGCGACCTCCTGCGTGACAGGCAGGCGTTCTAACCAAACTGAACTACACCCCCGACAATTGTCGAATGGTGGGCGATGACGGACTCGAACCGCCGACCCTCTCGGTGTAAACGAGATGCTCTACCAACTGAGCTAATCGCCCTATCTAATTTGCAAAAAATTAGACTGTGGACTTTATTAGTTCTTTTAGCTGTTTTCCAGCAAGAAATTTTGGCTTTTTTGATGCAGGAATTTGGATTGACTCACCCGTTCTTGGGTTTCTTCCAGTTTTAGCTTTTGTGTTAGCTACCTTAAAAGTACCAAAACCGGCAATCTTGACATCCCCTCCTGCTTTCAAAGTAGATGTGATAATATCAAATAAACTTTCTACAGCCTTAGTTGCATCTGATTTTCCAACACCATTTTTCGTACTATATTCAGCAATGAGTTCATTTTTGTTCATACCGAACCTCCTTAGTGATTCTATTAGTTAATTGTAGTAAGAAAAAGGTAAGAAAATCAACAACAATATACTAGTTGACGAATGTTTTTTCTTGATTCTGCTGGTTTTTTGGCTTCATAGACTCTGTAACTAAGTGTCTCCAGTCCAATTTTTTGTTGATTTTACTAATTTTTCCATCGAGAGCTAAGTCCAATACCTCTTTTGCAAACTCGACTTTCTTAATTATCAACTTGTTTTGAATGTCTTTTTGTATTTCAACTAAGTCCTTTTCATTTTCTTTTGGAATTATAACAGTTTTAATACCGTACCTTATCGCAGCCAATAATTTCTCTTTTAATCCCCCAATTGGAAGAACTCTTCCTTTTAATGTAATTTCACCAGTCATTGCGATGTCTCTTTTAATTTTAATATCAGTAAGAGATGAAATTAATGAGGTAAATATTGTAATACCAGCACTTGGACCATCTTTAGGTATAGCTCCTTCAGGTACATGTAAATGAATATCTATTTTATCGAAAACCTTAGGATTTACTCCAAACTCAACGGAATTAGATTTAATGTAACCTAAAGCAGCAGTAATTGACTCTTTCATCACATCACCTAGTTTACCTGTTGCATTTATCATTCCCTTACCTGAAGATAAATTAACTTCAATATTTAAGATATCACCACCAACCTGAGTCCATGCAAGTCCATTGGTAATACCAACTAAGTTTTTCTTTTCTAGAACGCTATCTTTAAATTTCTCTGGGCCTAAAAAATTTTTTATAGCCTTATCATCAAAAACAAATGGTTTTTTTGATCTTGATTTATTTTTTTCTAATTGAAAAACAAGTTTTCTAAAAAGCTTATCAAAAACTTTTTCTAGCCCTCTGACACCTGACTCCCTTGTATAATGTCTTACTATTTTTGTAATTGAAGTTTTATCTAGCTTAAATTCATTATTTTTTAAAATATTTTTATTCATTTTTCTTGGAATTAAATATTTTTTGGCAATTTCAACTTTTTCTTTTTCTGTATAACCAGATACTTCAATGACTTCTAATCTGTCAAGAAGAGGACCAGGTATGTTGAAAGTATTACCTGTGCATATAAACATTACATTTGATAAGTCATAATCAACCTCAAGATAATGATCATTAAATTGATTATTTTGCTCAGGATCTAAAACTTCTAACAATGCAGAGGATGGATCTCCTCTCCAGTCACTACCTACTTTATCAATCTCATCTAACAAAATTATTGGATTAGACGTTTTAGTTTTCTTCATAGCCTGAATAAATCGACCTGGCATTGAGCCAATATAAGTTCTTCTATGACCTCTAATTTCAGCTTCGTCCCTAATTCCACCAAGAGAAATCTTTGCAAATTCTCTGCCAGTAGCTCTAGCTATAGATTTACCTAATGAAGTTTTACCAACACCAGGAGGTCCAATAAAACAAAGTATAGAACCTGTTGCTTTTTTTGACCTCTTTTTGACTGCTAAAAATTCAAGTATTCTTTCTTTAACTTTTTCTAAACCATAGTGATCATCATTTAATATTTTTTCAGAACCTTTTATATCTATGACTTCTTTTGAAAATTTTTCCCATGGAATATCCAATATCCATTCTAAGTAATTGCGAATGACAGATGCCTCAGCAGACATTGGACTCATAGATTTTAGTTTTTTAAACTCATTTAAAGCTTTTTCTTTTGCCTCTTTTGATAATTTTACCTCATTAATCTTTTTCTCTATTTCAGAGTACTCGTTAGAACCGTCTTCACCATCACCAAGTTCTTTCTGAATGGCTTTCATTTGTTCATTTAAGTAGTACTCTCTTTGAGTTTTTTCCATTTGTCTTTTTACTCTATTTTTTATTTTTTTCTCAAGAGCAGAAAAGTTAAGTTCTTTTGAAAAGAAATTTAATAAGTTTTGGATTTTTTTATTAATATCAGTAATCTCTAAATTTTTTTGTTTATCTTCAATTCCGACGTTTAAATTGTAATAAATGTTATCAATGAACTGATATGGATCTTCAATGTTTAAAAGACCCTCAAGAATATCATTATTATTTCCAATATTTTGAATGTAATTTTGAAATTCATTCTTTAATACTCTTAAGGAAGCTTTTAATTCAACTGAATTTTTTTTATTAAAAACTACTGGTTCGAGCCTAGCTGTAAGAAAATTATTAGTAGATTTAACAGCAGACTTAATCTTCATAATTTCTAAGCCTTCAGTAAGAACTTTATATGTATTATCTGGCAACTTAAGAAATTGGATAATTTTTGATTTTACTCCGTAGGAATAAACATCATTAACTTGGGGATCATCGGTCGTTGGTTCTTTTTGTGTAAATAAATAAATTATCTTATTGTTATTATTCATAGCAAAATTAATTGCATCAATAGATTTAGCTCTTCCGACAAATAAAGGTGAAGTTATAGAGGGGTAAACAACTAAGTCCCTTAAAGGTAAAATAGGTCCAATGATTTGATTTTCCATACTATTAAGATAGTGAGGAATTTTTAATTTTCACCCACTTTTTTTTTTATTTTAACTTTTTCTTTATGTACGATAATCGGTCTATTTGAGATTACTGACTCTTTACTCAAAACTACCTTATCCACAGAATCCTTATCAGGAATATCATACATGCAATCTAGAAGAAGCTTTTCCATGATTGATCTCAGGCCTCGTGCTCCAATTTTTTTTTCAACTGCTAATTGAGCTATTTGCTCTCTACCATCTTCAGTTATCTCAAATTCAACACCTTCAAAAGAAAAAAGAGCTTTGTATTGTTTAGATATTGCATTTTTTGGCCTAGTGATTATTTCTTTTAAATCTTCTAAAGATAATTCATTTAAACTAGCACTCACAGGAAGTCTTCCTACTAATTCAGGTATTAATCCAAATTTAATTAAATCGTCATTCTCAAGTTGTGATGTCATTGGTTGGTCCTGATTAATTGATTTATTAAAACCTATAGACTTTTTATTCACTCGATTTTTAATGATTTTATCAATGCCTTCAAAAGCGCCACCGCAAACAAACAATATATTTTTTGTATCAACTTGAAGGAACTCTTGTTGGGGATGTTTTCTTCCACCTTGAGGTGGCACACTAGCAGTTGTTCCTTCAATAATTTTTAGTAAAGCTTGTTGAACTCCCTCACCTGATACATCTCTTGTTATTGATGGATTTTCACTTTTTCTTCCAACTTTATCAATTTCATCAATATATACGATACCCTTTTGAGCCAGAGCTACATCATAATCACATTGCTGAAGTAGTCTCAAAATAATATTTTCTACATCTTCTCCAACATATCCAGCCTCTGTTAATGTAGTAGCGTCAGCAATTGTAAAAGGTACATTTAAATATTTTGCAAGGGTTTGAGCTAAAAGTGTTTTACCACAACCTGTTGGTCCAATAAGTAGTATGTTTGATTTAGATATTTCTATATCTTTTGAGGGGTTTTGAACTCTCTTATAATGATTGTAAACAGATACAGATAATATTTTTTTTGCATGATCTTGACCAATTATATGATCATCAAGATAATTATAGATCTCACTTGGTTTTGGTATCTCAAATTTTTTCTTTGTGTCAATTTTATCATCTTCAACAAGTATATCCTTACATAAAACCACACACTCATTACAAATATAGACATTTGGTCCAGCAATTAATTTTTTAACCTCTTCTTGGCTTTTACCACAAAAGGAGCATGATATTTTTTTATCAGAGCTATTAGCAGAGATTATTTTTTCATCAGACATTTTTATTTTTCAATTCTAGTAGTAATTACTTTATCTATCAAACCAAATTTTTGCGCCTCTTCAGGGTCAAAGAATCTATCTCTTTCCATTGCCTTTTCTATTTCACCAATGCTTATTTTGGTATGCTTTTGATATATTTCATTGAGTCTTTTTTTTGTCTTTAATATCTCTTCGGCATGAATTTTAATATCACTCGCTTGTCCTGAAAAACCACCAGATGGTTGATGAATCATTATTTTAGAGTGTGGTAAAGCATACCTGTTGCCCTCTTTTCCTGCAGCAAGTATTAATGAACCTGCAGAGGCAGCTTGACCTATACAAACAGTATGAACGGGACATTTAATATATTGCATAGTATCATACATGGCTAAACCAGCAGTAACTAAACCTCCTGGTGAATTAATATATAGATTAATTGGCTCTTCAGGATTTTCAGATTCCAAAAATAAAAGTTGAGCGCAAATTAAAGAGGCAGTCTCATCATTGATGGCGCCTGTCAAAAAAATAATTCTTTCTCTGAGCAGTCTGGAGAAAATATCAAAAGATCTCTCCCCCTTACCAGATTGTTCAATGACTATGGGTACTAGATTCATTATTTTGAGATCCTTTTTTCATTAGCTTTTCTAAGCTTAACTTAGTTTCTTTGATTTTAAAAGTTTTCATAGACTCATCTGCTATCTTATTTCTAAGAAGAGTGCCATAAGCAGTTTCTGCCGTTCTTTGATCAATTTTTTCACCATAATATTTTTGAATATACTCTTGGAGTTCTTTCTGCTCAACTTTTACATTTAAAAATTTTACTAATTCAGAAAAAAGAACATCTTTTTGAATATTCTCACTTGTGAGTTTTTTTAAACTATCAATTCTTTCTTTATGCTCATCTTTCATTTTAGATAAATCAATTTGATATTTTCTTTTAAGTTCGAGATTTACAACCTCTTCATTGATATCAATTTTTTTCTTTTGTGATAGAACTTTAAGTAGATCTTCAATAAAAAACTCTTTTTGAAGATAATTCATATCCTCATTGAGTTTATTATCAATTTTGTCATTTAATTCTTTAATAGATTTTAATTTTAAAATTTTAATCAACTCGTCATCATTTTTAGGATAAATCTTTTTATTTATATCTTTGATTTGAGCGTTTATCTTTATTCCTTTTGTGGAAAAATTTATATCAGATTTATTTTTAATTTTTAAAAGAGCTTTTTTTAAGTCTAAAAATACTTCTTCTTTCGTTTGGGTATTTAAGTCTACTCTTACCTCTTTTTGAGAAAATAATTTTTTTTGTTCATCTTCATAGTTTAATATTTCAAAATCTATAACAGAGTTTTCATCTGATATATTAATACTCTCTAATGAATAGTATTCTTTTCTTACTTTTTCTCTAAAATCATCAACATCTTTTTTTGTTACCTCTGAAGTAACTTTCTCTATTTCACTTGTTTTTAATTCATCCATTTTAATTTCGGGTTTTAAATAAAAAGCCAAGGTAAAATTATAATTATCTTTAAAATTAACATCAGGTTGTATCAGAGATTGTATTTTTTCATCCTCACTGATTTTATTTATATTTTTTGATACCTCTTCATTTAATACCTCGTTTTCAATTTGAAGACCAATTTTAGATTTTATAATGCTTACCGGTACTTTACCCTTTCTAAAACCTGCAATTTCAAAAGTGGGTTGCTTTTCTGATATTTTTTCGTCAATAATTTTGGCTATTGCGCTTTGATCTAAAGATACCTCGAATGACGATTTATAACTTTTTTTTTCTATTTTTTTATATTCCATTTTACTTGTATTCTGGTGCGCCAGGAGGGACTCGAACCCCCACGGTTGCCCACTGGTTCCTAAGACCAGCGCGTCTACCATTCCGCCACTGGCGCACAAATTGGGGCGAGTAAGGGGACTTGAACCCCCGACCTCCGGTACCACAAACCGGCGCTCTAACCAACTGAGCTACACCCGCCAAAAATTGAATTAATTTATAGTATAGATATTATGCAAATTAAACATTATATTTGGATCGCTAAATATGAAAAAAATTGAGGCAATAATTAAACCTTTTAAATTAGAGGATGTTAAAGATGCCCTTGGCGAGATAGGCCTAAGTGGATTGACCGTATCTGAAGTAAAAGGGTTTGGTAGACAAAAAGGTCATACTGAGCTTTATAGAGGAGCTGAATACGTAGTTGACTTTCTACCAAAAGTTAAAATTGAATTAGTAGTTGATGACAAGAAATACAAAGAGGCAATCGATGTTATTATCAAGCATTCTAACACTGGCAAAATCGGTGACGGTAAAATTTTTGTATACGAAGTTTCAGAAGCTATTAGAATTCGCACAGGCGAAAAAGGTAAAGACGCAATTTAGTTTTTACATAAACCAAGTTAACAACTCAGGAGGTTATTAGATGGACAAAAAATCATTACAAAAAATGATTGATGAAAATGGTATTAAGTACATTGATTTTAGATTTACTGATCCTTTAGGAACATGGCAGCACTTCTCGAACCATATAAACACATTTGAAATGGACGTATTTGAAGAGGGTATTGGTTTCGACGGCTCTTCAATTAGATGTTTTCAGTCAATTGAAGCTAGTGACATGATATTAATTCCAGATATTGAGACTGCGTTTGTAGATCCTTTTTTTACGGACCCTACTCTAGTTCTAATATGTGATATTCAAGATCCAATTACTGGACAAAAGTACGATAAAGATCCAAGATACGTTGCAAAAAAAGCAGAAGAATACGTTAAAACCTCAGGAGTTGGTGATAGCATTTTCTTTGGACCAGAAGCTGAATTTTTTCTTTTCAACAACGTTCAAATTAACACGCATCCTCATCACTCTTCTTTTTCTGTTGACTCAGGTGAAGCTGTTTGGAATACAGGCACAGATGAAGGTCCAAATCTAGGTTATAAAGTTAGAAATAAAGGCGGCTATTTCCCATGCCCACCTCATGACACTATGCAAGATGTTAGATCAGAAATGGTAAATCACATGGTTGCAATTGGTATGAGTGTTGAAGCGCAACACCACGAAGTTGCTACTGCTGGTCAATGTGAAATTGATCTAAAATTTGACACATTAGTTAAAATGGCTGATGACCTTCAAAAATACAAATACGTTGTAAGAAACACAGCAAAAAGTAATGGTTTAAGTGCTACTTTTATGCCAAAACCTCTTTCAAACGACAATGGTTCAGGAATGCATTGTCACCAAAGTATTTGGTCAAACGGTAAACCAGTATTTTATGGTGAAGGCGGATATGCCAATCTTAGTGATGAAGCAAAATTTTATATTGGTGGTTTGCTTAAGCATGCACCATCTTTATTAGCCTTCACAAATCCAACTATTAACTCTTACAAGAGATTAGTTCCAGGTTATGAGGCTCCGGTAAAACTTGCATACTCTAATAGAAATAGAAGTGCAATATGTAGAATCCCTGCATACTCACCATCTCCGAAAGCAAAAAGAGTTGAGTTTAGATGTCCAGATGCTACTGCAAATGGTTATCTAGCATTTTCAGCTATGCTTATGGCAGGTTTAGATGGGATTAAGAATAGAATTGATCCTGGTGAACCAATGGATAAAAATCTTTATGATTTACCTCCTGAAGAGCAATCTAAAGTAAAAGAAGTACCTGGTACTCTTGAGGAAGCGATTAATAATCTTGAGTCAAATCATGATTATCTTTTAGAGGGTAATGTGTTTACCAAAGATTTAATCGAGTCATATATCGAATACAAAAGAGAAGAAGAAATCGAACCAAATAAACTGCTAGTTACACCTGCAGAGTTCGACATGTATTACGATTACTAAACTAAATTAAAAGCAACCTGTCTAAATATTTTTTATTATCTACTTTAGACGGGTTGCCAGTTAAATCTTCAAACATAAGCAACTCTCTTAAATAATCAATATCGTCACTATATGAAAACTCTTTATTATTTATGTGGTTGATGTCTTCTTTAATTTTAAAGAGTTGAAAAAGGTCCTTATTATTTTTTAAAGGATTTTTTATATCTACTATTTTTAAAAAGTATTCATTATCAATTTTAGAAAAGTTTGAAATAATTTGATTTTTCATTTTTGTAAAATACTTAACTAATTTTAGATTATTTGTTAAAAGACATACCTTCATAAAAGACAATTTATGAAATGGTTCACTAGTCTTTGAATAAAATGAAAAGAAATTTTCAATATTAATAACTTGATCAGAGTCTCTATCAAAAGGTTTATTTCTATCGTCAATAATAAGGATATTTGGATCAATGTATTGTTTCATTATCGAGTAAAATCTCCTTACAATTTTAATATTATCTATGTGATTATTTTTGTTTGATTGATATATAAAAAAAATGTCTAAATCGGAAAAATTCGTAGCCATTTTGACACCGTAACTTCCAAATAAAATCGGTGTTAAGTCAGAGAAAATATTGCTTCTATTGACAATATATTCATTTTTAACTAGTTCAAAAATATAAAAAATGAATTTTCTCACAGCAGTATTTCGTTTTTTGAGAAAGTCAGTATTTGTTATTTTTTTTGAAAGTAATAAATAATCTAATAAAAATAAAATTTCATAAATATCTTGGATTGATTTTTTTAAATCTAAATCAAAATTATCAGTAAATTCTCTCAGCTTAAAAGTAGGTATGCCATAATTAAAAAAATAGACTAGTGACTCTATTAAAAAATTATTTTTGTAAATAAGGTTTGTTAATTTTGGAGAATTCTCAAATATGAAAACTAACTCTAAAAATATTTTATTATTGTATTTGTATAAAGCAGTTAAATGCACACCGGACTTATAATAGTTTATTAAATAGTCAAATTTTATAATTAGGTCATCTCGTTTATTATGTGTTGATAAAATATTTATTAGGCTTGAAATAGAATCTAAATAATCATTTTTTACTGTATCTGAGCTATTGATTTTCTCAGCTCTTTTGAGAAGACTATTTATAATTTTTTGGCTAGTTTCATTAAATTTTTCTCGTTTTAAACTTTCAGTATTTATTTTGGGGAAAAATAAACGCTGATATATTGTTTGAATTTCAGATTTATGTTTATCTAATTTGTTTGAAAAATTATTTAACACTGAATTTAAATAGTTTTCATTAGAATCGATTATATTTTGAAAAGTATTCTTTTTTATATGTAAATAATTCTCAATTTTACGGAAGTAATAATATGCTTCTGTTATATTTTTTAAGTCATTTTTTGGAATTATATTTTCATGTTCTTTAAAATTTATGAGTAATTTATGAATATTACTCTCTTTAAGAGAATTTATTTTTCCAGACCAAAGAAGTTGGTTAAAATGTATTATATTTTCACAAGATCGAATAAAACCATAAGAATTTTTAATATCTAGTTTTTGTTCAGTATTATTGGATGCAAAGAGTTTTTTAATTTCATCTATAGCGTAATAGTCAAATGTTCTTCTAAATAAAAAACTTTTTATTGCCACCTTAAATGAGAAATATTTTTGAATATCACCACACAAAAAACTAGATCTATGAAATGCCAATCTCTCCCAGTTTCTGCCAACTGATGTATAATAATTAATTGCTTGATCCATGTCAGATATAATCAATGAATCACCAAAATCTGGTCGTAACCTTAAATCTATTTTATGAAAAAAAGACTCAGAAATATTCGAAATGTCACTAATGGTTGTCTTTATAGATTTATTAAAATCCTGAAGAGAAATAGGACTATTTTTGGAGTCATAGAATATGATTATATCAATATCAGAGGCAAAATTTAAATCTCTTACGCCAATTTTACCCATACCTAAAATAAAATAATATTTTTTTAAACTATTATTAAATGATCTGTATAGATTGGTATTAATGATTTTACTTAAAATATTTTTGCATAAAATAGACCACAATCTTGATCCATTAGACTGAGAAATTAAATTTTGATGAATTGA
>CACBDV010000008.1 GCA_902538085.1 uncultured Alphaproteobacteria bacterium | reverse complement strand
CCTGAATATACTTTATTTTATTAAAATTTTTTACCGAAGGGCTATATCTTTTAAATTCAGCTATAAGAGCATTTTTATTAATATTAATATTGCTTTCTATTGCACTAAGAAAGTATTTTGACTTTCTATATTTAAAATTCTTTTTTTTATTTATTTTTTGACTTAAATATTCTGTATGGTTAATTTTTTCTAGAACTATTTTATCTAAAATATTCATTACTTTTTAATATTGTTCAAATGATTTAGAGCCTTAGACGTATCAAGAGAATTACTTAATATATCAAAGCATTCATCAAATTTATAAGTAGGTTTTATTGTTTGCATCGCATAAATAGAATTAATAATAGTTATATCTCTGTAACTATCTTTTTTTCCTTGAAATAATTCAATCAACCTGTTTGCGTTATAAGAGGGAGTATTTCCTTTAATATCCTTAAAATTTAATCTAGATGAAAGGTACTTTTTAAACTTTGTGTGAGATATCTTCTTTTTTGTGATATTTTTTCCTCTTTTAAAATAAAAATTTGTTGGAGCAAATATACTTATTTCGTCTAATCCATCTTCTGAGAAAAAAATTGTAGAATTTTTATTATTAATTTTAGATAGTATTTTTAACATAATTTCTGCTGAGTCTTTATTCACTGTACCTAATATTTGATATTTTGCGCCTAATGGATTTAATGTAGGGCCCATATAATTAAATATCGTTTTTATACCTAATTTTTTTCTTACTTCTCCAACTTTACTTAGATTTGGATAAAAAAAAGGTGCATTTAAATAGACAAATTTATCATTTGTTATTTTATTAATTATTTTCTTTGAATCTTTTTCACTAGATATTTTCAATTCAGAAATAATATCTGAAGAGCCACTTAATGAGCTAGCAGCACGATTACCATGTTTTGCAATTGGAATTTCAACAGATGATAACAATATAGCAACTGTTGTTGATATATTTAATGTCTTTAACCCATCACCTCCAGTCCCACATGTGTCCAAAGAATTAGGATATTGTTTTATTTTATTAGAATTTTTAAAAATAAATTTTCTTAGAGATAAAAGTATATCGCTATTATTTATTAATTTATTTAGTTGATATATAATAATTGCTTGATGAGAAATATTATCTGAGTCAAATAAATACTTAATTGCATATTCAATATTCCTTTTAGTTATTAAATCATCTATTTTAAATTTCATATACAATCCATAAAATTTTCTAAAATCTTTGAACCCACAAGTGTTTCGATACTTTCAGGATGATATTGCACTCCATAAATAGAAAATAATTCATGTTTAAAACTCATTATAATTTTATCATCTTCTGAAATGCTTGTTATTTTTAAATTTTTAGGAAAATTATTTTTATTTAGGTATAGAGAGTGATACCTAGTTGCACGGAATTTTTTATCAATATTTTTATATATTTTACATTCATTTATTTTTTTTAAATTCGATACTTTCCCGTGCATTGGTGTACTTAATGTGTCTATTTTAGCTCCAAAATAGACTCCTAAAATTTGATGACCTAAACAAACACCTAATATTGGAATAAATGAGTATATTTGATGGACTAATTCAAGACATTCTCCTGCATTAAATGGATTACTTGGTCCAGGTGATATTACAACACCTTTGCTATTAATAATTTTATCAATATTTTTTAAAATCAAGTCATTTTTAATAACCAAAACTTGATCTCTTTTACTTAAACAATGATACAAATTATATGTGAAGCTATCGTAATTATCTATGAGAGTTATCATTATATTTTATGAGCTAAATTGTAAGCTTCAAATAAAGCACTAGCCTTATTGATACACTCACTATGTTCATTTTCAGGTATGCTGTCAAAAACAATACCCGCTCCACTTTGTGCATATATTTTTTTATTTTTAATCATTGCAGTTCTAAGATTAATACAACTATCCATATCTCCATTTGCATCTAAATAAAAAACTGAACCTGAATAAAATTCCCTATTAATTTCTTCATGTTTTTCTAATATTTCTAGTGCTCTAATTTTAGGTGCTCCAGAAACAGTCCCTGCTGGCAAGCCAGCAAAGAGAACATCTATAGGTGTTAATTTATTTTTTAATTCTCCCGTAACATTACTGACTATATGCATTACATGGGAATAATACTCTATTATATTTTGTTCAGTTACTTTTACTGTATTGTTTTTTGAAATTTGACCAACATCATTTCTACCTAAATCAACTAGCATTAAATGTTCAGCTAGTTCTTTTTTATCCTTAAGTAATTCATTTTTTAAATTATTATCTTCAATCTCATTTTTACCCCTTCTTCTAGTTCCGGCAATAGGTCTAAGTGTGATTTCTTTATTTTTTACTTTAATCATAGTCTCAGGACTAGAGCAGATAATTTGGTAATTTTTTAGGTTTAAAAATACAAGATAAGGTGAGGGATTAATTGATCTTAATGCTCTATAAAAATTAAATGGATCAATTAAATAGTCATTTGAAAATCTTTGAGAAAGAACAGCTTGAAATATTTCACCAACTTTAATATCTTTTTTTATTTCCTTAACTCTTTTAATAAATTCCTTTTTCTTAATATGGTTTTTAAATTTTTTAAGTTCACTGAAATTTAATTTTTTATTTTTTGAAAAAGGTTCCTTAAGTATTTTTTCTAATTTTTTAATTGATTTTACTGGATTTTTCTTGATATTTGAAACTTCAATTAAATGTGTCTCATTAAGAACATTATCTATGATTATTAGATTTCTTGGTTTTACAAAATGTGCAAGTGGTATTCCAATTTCATTCTTATCAGGCTTATAACTTAATTTTGGAAGGGTAAACTTACATAAATCAAATGATACATTACCAATAAATATGGGTAGAGGTATATTCTCATCATATATAGTTTTAATTTTTAAATTTTTATAAATGTCCCTTATAAAAGAGTCCGGTGATTTAATTTTTTTCTTTTGATTATTTATAAGCACATAATTATGAAAAATTTCAACATTTTGTAATATATTAAAAAGAATAATAGAGTATCTTCCTTTATTATCACCCCCAATGACTGACTCTAAAATGGAGACATCTTTAAATTTATTTGCAAGTTTATTATAAATTGTAATAGTATTTTCAGTATCTAGAAAAACTTTTTTACCGTGAACATACATATTAAAGTTGTAAAAGTTGTTCGTTATCAACTTCTATATCTAGAGTATCTTTTATTTCTTTAATAATTTTTGAGTATATTAAATTCACTATATTTTGTTTTATATTTAAAGAGTCAATAGATCCAAGTGAATTTAGATCTAAATAAATAACTTCATTTGGCAACACTACTTTTAATTTTTGATCTTTTTTAATAATAATTATTTTTTCTAATATCTCTGGCTCAATAAAATTATTTTTAATAGTTAGAGAGTCAGTAAAATAGTTGACTTTTACTGTTCCTGCTTTTTTTAACAATTCATCATTATGCGAAATATCTATATTTTTTTTATAATTACTAAAAGAAATTAGAAATTTTTCTTTGAAATCCAATGGTAGATCTTCCTTAAATATTTTTTTAACATTAAATTGAAATAGGAAATCATCTTTTTTTATTTCTCCAGATGATTGATTAAAGTTGATGAAACTGTATTGATCAGGAATATTTTCTAAAAAATTAAATGAATTACTAAAGAAAATTTGATTTGTAATATAGCTTTCTAAATTTTTAATATTATTTGATATTGTAAAATTTTCTATTTCTAATTTAGTTAAAGTCGCTACTACATCCTCATAAACATTCTCTAACTTCTTTTGATATTCTTCTTTAAAAGATAAAAGTTTTACAAAAAAGTATTTTTCTCCAATTTTAATATTATTACCTTCATCTCCTATGCTAAGTTTTTCTAATGTTTCAAGTATTTGAGGTAATATTAATTTTTCATCAACGTTTTCAAATAATTTGAATTGAGAGTCATCACTCTGTTTCAGCTCATTAAAATTTTTATTTGAAATATTGTCTAAAATAATTTGTTCATAGCTATAATTTTTGGGTTCAATAAATTTATTTATATTTGCCTCATAATATTCATTTATAACGTCATCAGTTAGTAGTTCTTCTTGAATATAATTTTTGATATTTATTTCATTGATTGAAATTTCATATAATTCATTATTGGAGTAAAAATCTTCCTCTAATTGATAATTGAGAAGATTATCGTCATTTTTAATCTCATATATATTCAATTCCTTCTCAATCAGAAGATCTGGATTAATTTTGTGACTAACTAAAGTCTCCGCTTCAAGGCTATCATTGAATAAATCAATATAAATATTTCCCTCAATTTCTTTTAAGTAATTTTGAAGTGATGCTTCATCTAGATTTCTAAACATTTCATCATTATTAAGAGATTTTTTTAAAACTACTTTTTTGGAGTTTTCACTAATACTTATTTTTTCATCTAAATAATTAAGAAAAACTAGTTCATTAACATATTGATTAGTAAATTGAACTTTTGAGAATAGCTCCTCTTGTTCTGATAAATTAGAAAGGTCATTTTCTGTTTTATAGTTTTCATATGCTCTAGAAAACTCAGATGTTGATATTTTTTGGTTTCCTACTTTTAAAATATAATTCTTACCTACATAGGACCCAAATCCAATAAATAAGAAACTTATGCCTAGTGCAGCACTAAATATTATTACAATTAGTTTTTTAGTTTTCATTTTTGCAAGTATTTTGATATCAGTTAATCTAATGAAATATATAATATTTAATTGGAAATCATATTTAAATATATCTGAAAGTATGAACTTATCAAAGGTAGTGTCTAAACTGCCAAGCACAAAGAAATACAAACTTATTTCCAGTCCTAATAACTTTTATAACCTTACTCTCAAATCTAGATATCCAAAAAATATCTATGCAGCACAAAATATAGATTTACATGGAAAAGGTGCTTCTACAGGATCTGTAGATATTCAAGATTTAGTTAGTAATAATATTAAATTTTGTATTCTTGGTCACTCAGAAGTTAGGTCTAATTTTGGTGAAACAGATTTGATTATACAAAAAAAAACTGATCTTTGTCTGCACAACAAAATTACACCAATTGTTTGTATTGGAGAACCTGTAGATATTTATAAAACAAAAAAAACTAAAAATTTTTTAAAAAAACAAATAAATAAAATATTTAAAAAATCTAATATTTATAATGATGTTATATTAGCTTATGAGCCTTTATGGTCAATTGGCACAGGATTAACACCAAAAATGTCAGAAATTAATGATATTTTACAATTTTTGACCAAAATATTAAAAAATTATTCTTTTAAAAAAATAAAAATTTTATATGGTGGTTCCGTAAATTTATCAAATATAAAAGAAATATTAAGTTTACAAAAATTAGATGGGGTTTTGGTTGGCTCTGCTTCAACAAAATCTTCATTTATTAAATACTTTAAATAACAATATGATAAACCTTTTTTTAATCATTAGTGCAATTATTGGAGTGGTTCTCATTTTAATTATACTTTTTCAAAAAACTGAAGGTGGAAGTCTTGGGCTAGGCACTCAAACATCTCTTACAGGTGGAATTACAGCAAATAAATCCTCTTTTTCAGGAATGACTAAAATTACTTATGTTTTAGGTTTTGGTTTTTTATTTTGGTGTTTGTTTATGGGCGCAGTTATTACAAAACAATATTCATCTTCAACTGATTTAGAAACTATTCAAGAAGAAATTATTTTAGACGACTCAATAGAGGAAATGATTCCAGAAGTGCCTAATCAGTGAAATTAATTTTCGTTACCGGAGGTGTTGTTTCATCACTAGGTAAGGGAATAGTCACTGCATCATTAGCCTCTCTTCTTAGATCTAGAGGTATTAAACTAAAAATTAGAAAACTAGATCCGTATTTAAACGTTGATCCTGGAACAATGAGTCCATACCAACACGGTGAAGTTTATGTTACTGATGACGGCTATGAGACTGATTTAGACTTAGGCCATTATGAGAGGTTTACAGATATAAAATGCTCTAAAAATGACTCTATTTCATCTGGTAAAATTTACTCGACTATACTATCAAAGGAAAGAAAAGGTGAATATTTAGGATCTACTGTGCAAGTAATACCTCACGTCACTGAAGAAATTAAAAATTCGATAAAAAAATCAACTAATAAGGATGATGTTATTATATGTGAAATAGGGGGCACTGTTGGTGATATTGAAAGTCTTCCTTTCTTGGAAGCCATCAGACAATTTAAAAATGAAAGACAGCTAGACACACTCCTCATACATTTAACTTTACTTCCATATATAGAAACATCTGGTGAAATTAAAACAAAACCAACTCAGCACTCTGTTAAAGAGCTTTTAAATGCAGGAATTCAACCTGATATAATTGTTTGTAGAAGTAATAAAAAAATAAAGTATGAAGAAATTCAAAAAATTAGTTTGTTTTGTAACGTACCAACTAATGCTGTTATTCCGTCCTATGATGTAGGAAGCATATACCAAGTACCTTCTTTATTATCAAAATCTAAATTAGATGACTTAGTTATAAAAAATTTAAATATAAAATCTACAAAGAAAAAAGATCTCTCAAAATGGACAAACTTTGAAGTATTAGAGTCAAGAGCAAAAGAGGAACTAAATATATTTATAATTGGAAAATATGTTCATTTAAAAGATAGTTATAAATCTCTCTACGAAGCTATTTATCATGCAGGTGTTCACAATAAAGTAAATGTTAAAATCAAATGGATTGATTCTGAGACAATAAATAAAAAAAATGTTGATGAGTTATTAATTAAGGCCGCAGGTATTCTTATACCTGGTGGTTTTGGTAATAGAGGTATAAGTGGAAAAATAGAAGCTATTAGGTATGCTAGAGAAAATCAAATTCCATTCTTAGGAATATGTTTGGGCATGCAATTATCAATTATTGAATTTACTAAAAATGTTTTAAAAATGAAAAACTCAGGTAGCTCAGAATTTGGCAAGCACACTAATAATGTCATATCGTTAATGACCGAATGGAGTAAAAAAAACCAAAAGGTAACAAGAACAAAAGAAAATGATTTAGGTGCTACTATGAGATTGGGCTCATATCCTTGTTATATAAAAAATAAATCTTTAGCTTCAAAAATTTACAAAAAAAAATTAATTCACGAAAGACATAGGCATAGGTATGAAGTGAATCCTAAATATAGATCTTCAATAGAAAAAAAAGGTCTTGTCTTTTCTGGATTTTCAAAAGATAAAAAATTATTAGAAATCATTGAAAATAAAAATCATAAATGGTTTCTCGGTGTTCAATTTCATCCTGAGCTGAAGTCTAAACCGTTTAAACCTCACCCTATATTTTTCTCATTTATAAAAAATAGTTTAATGAATAAAAATGCCTAGATCTGTCCAATTATCTAAAAATATTATTAAAAATGATACTGACAGACTGACTTTAATATCTGGCCCATGCTTATTAGAAAATGAAAAACTAGTCAGAAAAGTTGCGCAATCTCTTATTAAATATGCAAAAAAAGAAAAGTTTAATTTAGTATTCAAATGTAGTTTTGACAAAGCTAATAGAAGCTCTGATAAAACAATACGTCATAAAATTTCCCTTGATAAATCTATAGATATATTAAAAAATCTCAAAAAAGATTTAAAATTATCCATCACCTCCGACGTTCATGAGACTTTTCAAGTTGATAAGTTGGCTGAATTTCTTGATGTAATACAAATTCCAGCTTTTTTATGTAGACAAACAGATTTAATTAAAGCTGCTGCACAAACAAAAAAGATTGTAAATGTTAAAAAAGGACAGTTTTTATCACACAAAGAAGTTTCAAATATCATAAATAAAATTGAAAATGAAAATAACAAAAAAATATTAATAACTGAAAGAGGAAATTCATTTGGATATAATTATTTAATAAATGACTTTAAAGGTATTCATTTAATGAAAACATTTGGATACCCAATTATTTTTGACTCAACACACAGTGTGCAACTACCTGGTGGATTGGGAAAAAAAAGTGGAGGCGCTAGAGAGTATGTGACACCATTATCGAAAGCAGCTTCATCTTTAAGGATAGCAGGTTTCTTCATTGAAACTCACCCTAACCCAGAAATGGCATTAAGTGACGGCCCAAATATGGTATATTTACATAAAATGCCAGAACTCTTAAATTCTATAAACAAAATAAATAAGGCGGCAAAATAAATGAAAATTATAAATATAATAGCAAGAGAAATTTTTGATAGTAGGGGCAACCCAACTGTAGAATGTGAAATGATATTTGAAAATATACCATATCCATTTCGTGGTATGGTTCCATCAGGAGCGTCCACAGGAAAATTTGAAGCATTAGAATTAAGAGATTTAGACTCAAATAGAATGAGTGGCAAAGGTGTCTTAAAAGCTGCATCTAATGTTAACAAACTCATAAAACCGAAAATTTTAGATAAAAGTTTTGCTGATTTCAGAGAATTTGATCAATTCCTAATAGATTTAGATGGCACAGAAAATAAATCAAATTATGGAGCAAACGCTATTTTATCTCTTAGCCTTGCTTACTATAAGGCTTGGTCTTATTCAAACTTTGGTGCAATATTTCTCTCTCAGGGTTTAGATAATTTAATTATTCCAGTTCCAATGTTAAATGTAATAAATGGTGGACAACATGCTGATAACGAAGTTGATTTTCAAGAGTTTATGATTTTACCAATAGGATTTACATCTTTAACTGAAGCTTTATCTTCAACACATTCTGTAATAACCAATATAAAAAAAGAGTTAAAATCTAGATCTTTAAATACTAATCTTGGTGATGAAGGAGGCTTTGCTCCTAATTTAAAATCTCATTTAGATGTTCTAGATTTAATATGTAATTCAATTTCAAAAGCAGGATTTAAATTAAATGATCACTTTAAAATTTCATTAGATGCAGCTTCTAGTGAGTTTTACTCTGATGGAAAATATAATTTCGAAGGTAACTCATATTCAACTGAAGAAATGATTAGTGTTTACGAAAATATTTGTAAAAACTATCCTATTTTTTCAATTGAAGATGCACTTAATGAAGAAGATTATGAAGGTTGGGTAAAGATCACAAATAAACTTGGTTCAAAAATTCGATTAGTAGGCGATGATCTTTTTGTTACGAATATTCAAAAATTGCAAACTGGTATAGATGAAAAACAAGCAAATAGTATTTTAATTAAATTGAATCAAATAGGCACAGTTACAGAAACTTTAGAAGCTATCAAGCTAGCGACAGAAAATAGTTTTGCATCTATTATGTCTCATAGGTCAGGTGAAACTGAAGACTCTTTTATCTCAGATTTAGCTGTTGCTTCACGCTGTCCATTGATTAAAACTGGCTCATTAGCTAGATCTGATAGAGTTGCAAAATATAATCAGTTACTTAGAATATCAGAAAATGACAAGATTAAAGGGTATGCTGGTGAATTAAGTGAAGTTTTTAAAAGCTAGTAGTTTAATAAATTTCTTTTTTATATTTGTATTGATTTACCTGATATACCACACAGTTTATGGAAAGTTTAATATTGGAAATTACTTAATTTATCAATTTGAGGAAAAAATGTATAAAAAATTGCAATCCAATCTCGATCAAAAAATGTTAGATATTAATATTGATTTACACTCTTTCTATTCTAATAAAGAGGATTATATTGATGAAATTACAAAGAAGAATAATCCAAATATTCAAGATGGAGAGACCATATTAAAGTTAGATTAAGATGAGTAAAAAAAACAAAAATAATTTTACAAATGAACAGTTACTGAAGTTTTACGAAAAAATGTATTTAATTAGAAAATTTGAAGAAAAAGCTGCTCAATTATACGGAGCTGGAAAAATTGGAGGTTTCTGTCATTTATATATCGGCCAAGAGGCTGTTGTCATAGGTATTCTCTCCTCTATTAACTCAGAGGATACCGTTATAACTGCTTATAGAGATCATGGACATATATTAGCTCGTGGAGTAGATCCTAAACTAGTAATGTCTGAATTAACTGGAAGAAAAGATGGAATTTCAAAAGGTAAGGGGGGATCAATGCACATGTTCTCCAAAGCTAATAGATTTTATGGTGGACATGGTATCGTTGGAGCACAAGTGCCTTTAGGCGTTGGTATAGGTTTTGCACATAAATACAGAAACGAAAAAAAGATTTCAAGAGTCTATTTAGGTGATGGAGCTATGAGTAATGGCCAAGTTTTTGAGGCATTTAATTTAGCATCACTTTGGGAGTTACCAGTATTATTTATTATAGAAAACAATAAATATGGAATGGGCACATCTATTGGAAGGTCTGCAGCAGGAGGTGAGCTATACGAACGAGCAACTGTATTCGGCATTAAAGGTGAAAAAGTAGATGGTATGAATTTTTTTAATGTAAGTGAGTCAGCAATAAGAGCAAGAGAATATATCGAAAAAAATTCTAAGCCCTACATTATTGAAATGGACACATATAGATTCAGAGGTCATTCAATGTCTGATCCTGGTCTATACAGGACTAAAGATGAAGTAAATAAAATGAAAGAGATAGATCCTGTGTTAATGATGAAAGAAACTTTATTAAATGATTATAAAATTCAAGAGGACACGATTAAAGATATTGAAAGCGATATTAAGAAAAAAATTAAAGATATAGAAAAATTTTCACTTGAATCACCACTTCCAGATTTAAAAGAATTATACACCGAGGTATATTTATGAAAATACTTTTACCAGCTTTATCCCCAACAATGGAAACAGGTAACTTAGTAAAATGGTTAGTTAAAGAGGGAGATAGTGTAGTTTCAGGAGATATTTTAGCAGAAATTGAGACTGATAAAGCTACTATGGAACTAGAGTCACCCGATGATGGTAAAGTTGAGAAAATACTAGTTAAAGAGGGAACTGAAAATATAAGTGTTAATACTGAGATTGCTTTACTTAAAGTTGATGGTGAGGAAATAGAGGAGATATCAGAAAAACCTATTAATAAATCTCCACAAGTCTCTTCTAACAGCTCTGAACCTCTTACAACAGAAGTAAAAATTTCTATGAATTCTCTTTTAAATCAAACAAAAGAAAATTCAGGTGCAAAGAATTGGTCTGAAAAAGAAATATCTATGAGAGAGGCATTAAACCAAGCTATAGAAGAAGAAATGAAATTAGACAAAGATGTTTTTCTTTTAGGAGAAGAGGTAGCTGAATACGACGGTGCATATAAAGTAACCCAAGGGCTTCTTGATAAATTTGGATCTAAAAGGGTTCTAGATACTCCTATTTCTGAGCATGGTTTTACAGGTTTAGCTATTGGAGCTGCCATGGCAGGACTTAAGCCTATATGTGAATTTATGACTTTTAATTTTTCTATGCAAGCAATTGATCAAATAGTTAATTCTGCTGCTAAATCTTTATATATGTCAGGTGGAGAAATAAATGTTCCTATAGTTTTTCGAGGCCCAAATGGTGCTGCGGCTAGAGTAGGAGCACAACATAGCCAATGTTTTATATCTTGGTTCTCTCATATTCCAGGCTTGATAGTAATTGCCCCTTCAAATGCAAGAGATGCAAAAGGTTTATTAAAATCATCTATACGAAATCCCAATCCTGTTGTTTTTCTAGAACATGAATTACTCTATAAAGAAAAAACCAACGTTCCAGAAGAGAACGATTTTTTAATTCCTATTGGTAAAGGCAATCTTATTAAAGAAGGTAAAGATGTAACTATTATTGGTTTTTCAATGTCAGTTCAAAGAATATTAACTGCTCTTCCATCAATTGAAAAATTAGGGGTTAGTCCTGATATTATAGATCTAAGATCAATTAAACCTCTAGATGAAGAATTGATATATAAATCCGTTAAGAAGACCAATAGAGTTGTAATTGTTGAGGACGGCTTTGGTAACACAAGTTTTGGATCACACTTATCTTATCTAATACAATCAAATTGCTTTGATTTCCTTGACTCAGAAATAATTAAAGTTAGTGGAAAAGATGTCCCAATGCCATATGCAGAAAATTTAGAAAAATTGGCATTACCTAACACTGATGAAATTTTATCTGCTGTAAAAAAAGTGTCATATATAAATTAATGTTATATGAAGTTAATTTACCTTCTTTATCTCCCACAATGGAGGAGGGTAAAATTGTTAAGTGGATTAAAAAAGAAAAAGATCCGATATTAAGTGGTGAGGTTTTATTCGAAGTTGAAACAGATAAAGCCACAATGGAATACGAGTCACCAGAAGATGGGTATATTGCTAAAATAATATCGAAGGAAGGTGAAACAGCAAATGTTAATCAATTAGTCGCAATAATTTCAGATGATTTGACTTTTACACAAGAGGATATAAATTATTTTATAAAAAATAATAATTCAGATAATAAAATACAAACCTTAGAAACAAATCCTTCTGATAATGATAAAGATTTGGTTTCAGATAAAATATTAATTACCCCCTTAGCTAAAAAAATAGCTCAAAAAAAAAATATAGATATTTCAAAAATAAAATCGATTTCAAGAAGAATACATACCGATGATCTTGATATAAATGAAACTTTTGATGATGGGGCTATAAGAGTATTTATATCCCCACTTGCCAAAAAAATATCAAATGAAAAATCTATAGATTTATCAAAAATAAAAGGTTCTGGTCCAGATAATAGAATTATTTTAAGAGATTTATCAGACTCAAATTATTTATCTGAAAGCCCAAATATTAATAGATTAAGACAGGCTATTGCAAAAGCAACAACATATTCAAAAAATAACATTCCACATTTTTATTTAAATACTAGAGTTAATATGGCTACTTTATTAAAATTTAGAAAAGATCAAAAATTAAAAGGTAATAAATACTCTTTAAACGCAATATTAATGCAATCTATATCAAATGCATTCAAAGCATTTCCAGACTCAAATTGTACGTATAAGGATAATGGTGAATTTATTATTAATAAAGATCATAATATTGGTATTGCCGTTGACTCTAAGTTTGGCTTAAAAATGCCTGTAATCAAAAAGATAAATAATTTTAATTTAAATCAAATCAACACTAATCTTAATGAAAAGATAAATTTAACAAGAGATAATAAACTTACCCCCTCTGATCTGTCAGATGGTGTCATAAGTATATCTAATTTAGGTTCATTTAATATCCGTAGTTTTGATGCTATTATTTTACCAGGACAAACTTATATATTAGCAGTAGGGCAGATTTTTGAGGATGTTTATGTGGACAAAGGTAAGATAGAAATAGGGAGTTTTATAAATTTGACATTATCATGTGATCATAGAGCTGTTGATGGAGTTTTAGCATCACAATTTTTTTCCAGTATTGTACAAAATTTAGAAAATATTTCAGATGACAATTAAGTATGATTTAACAATAATTGGCGGTGGTCCTGGTGGTTATGTTGCTGCTATAAAAGCTGGACAACTTGGTATGAAAGTTGCTTTGTTTGAAGAGGACAAACTTGGAGGTGTATGTCTTAATTGGGGGTGTATTCCAACGAAATCATTATTACATTCAGCAGAATTTATGGAAGAGGCTAATCATTTTGGGCTTGATAAGAAAGATCTTACTAAAATTGCTCTAGATAAAGTTGTTAAGATGTCAAGAACAGCTTCTGATAATTTGTCAAAAGGCGTTAACTCACTAATGAAAAAAAATAAAATAGATATTTATAAACATCGAGCATATCCAAAAAAAATTGATAATGAATTTTTTGTAAATACAACTTCAGATGAAATCTCCTCTAAGAATATGATTATTGCTACAGGATGCAAACCTAAAACAATTGGTGACATTAAATTTTCTAATTTAATTTGGAGTTCCAAAGAAGCAATGATTCCTAAATTTCTTCCAAAAAAATTATGTATTATAGGATCAGGAGCAATTGGAATAGAATTTGCAAGTATTTATAATGCTTTAGGTTCGGACGTTACAGTTTTCGAGTCTCAAAATAAGATTTTACCTCAGTTTGATAACGACATTTCAACTGAAGCAAAAAAAATATTTGAAAAAAAAGGTATTAAATTTGAGTTAAATGCAAAAATTGAGAAAATTGTTGAAGATAAAAAGAATGTAAGCTTTAAAAACATTGACCAAAATTTAGATTGTGATGCATTAATAGTATCTGTAGGTGTGATACCTAATTTGGATAAAGACTTTATAAGTTCTCTTAACTTAAATCTATCTGATACCGGTTACATAAATACAAACCATAATTATGAGACAAATATTAACGGTTTATATGCAATTGGTGATATTATTGGTGCCCCATGGCTAGCACATAAAGCCATGCACGATGCTATAAATTGTGTCACTCATATTTCAACAGGTAATGATACTCATAAACCAAAAGAAAATCATATCCCTGGTTGTATATATAGCTTACCACAAATAGCTACTGTTGGTTTCACTGAACAACAACTTAAAGACAATAACACTCCCTACAAGACGGGTAATTTTCCATTTTTAGCAAATGGTAAATCACAAACTATGTCTAACTCATATGGTTTTGTGAAAACACTCTTTAATTCCGAGACCGGAGAGGTATTGGGCGCACACCTTATTGGACCTGATGTTACAGAAATGATAGCCACATTTGGCTTAGCTATTTCATCTGAGTCAACAGAAGATGAATTTATTAATACTGTTTTTGCACATCCAACTTTATCAGAGTCTATTCATGAAAGTGTATTATCAGCTTTTGAAAAACCTTTACATTTTTAAACATGATCAGACATCCAGAAAAAATTAAAAAATTTAATCCTACGACAATTAAAAAACCTAATTGGCTAAAAGTAAAAGCTCCAACATCAAAAAAATATTTAGAGACACTAGATATAGTTAAATCTCATAACTTAGTTACTGTCTGTCAAGAAGCTGCATGTCCCAATATTGGAGAATGTTGGGAAAAAAAACATGCAACTTTTATGATATTAGGAGATACCTGCACTAGAGCATGTGCATTCTGTAATGTAAAAACAGGTAAACCTTCTGAGCCACCAGATCCAATGGAACCTCTTAACGTTGCTAAATCTGTTTTAAAATTAGGTCTTAAACACGTTGTGGTAACAAGTGTAGACAGAGATGACTTACCTGACGGTGGTGCTCAGCATTTTATTGATACTATTAAGTACATAAGAGAACTATCTAATAATACAACAATAGAAATTTTAACACCGGATTTCTTAAGAAAAAATAGAAACTACATCGATATTGCAAAGGTGAAGCCTGATGTTTTTAATCACAACTTAGAAACAGTTCCAAGAATCTATAAACAAATCAGACCTGGTTCTAATTATATTGAGAGTTTGAGACTTTTAAGAGAAGTTAAAGAGTTCGATAGATCAATATTTACAAAGTCTGGTATTATGGTTGGATTAGGTGAGGATTATTCAGAAATAATAGAAGTACTAAAAGATATGAAAGACTCCAATATTGATTTTGTTACTATAGGCCAATATTTACAACCTTCTATTCATCATGAAAAAGTTCATAAGTTTTACTCTCCTGACGAGTTTAAAAGCCTCTATAATGTTTGCTTAAAATTGGGATTTAAAATGATTTCCTCCTCACCGATGACAAGGTCAAGTTATCATGCAGATGAAGACTTTGAAAAACTAAAAAAAGTAGTTTAGTTTTCTCTCAGAGAAACATTTGACCAACAGGCTATAAAATCGCCATTACCTATTAATCCAGATTTTTCATTTGTAGTTGCTTTGATAGAAATACTATTTTTATTGATATTAAGGTTCTTTGAAATACTTTCTAAAATCTTATTAAAATGAGGATTAATTTTAGGTTCTTCTGAAACAATCATTAGATCAATATTATTAATCATCTTTTTCTTTAAATTCATTTTGTTCAAAGCATAATTTAAAAATTCTACTGAATTTCTATTTAAGTTTTTTTTATTATTTGGAAAATAGGTACCTATATCTCTTTGAGATAGTGCTCCAAGAATAGAATCTGTGATAGCATGTAGTATTACATCTCCATCTGAGTGAGAAATAACTTTTACTTTTGATTTTATTTTTGCTCCACCAAGTTTTATTAAATTATTTTTATTAGTTTTTATAATTTTGTGAATATCATATCCAATTCCTACTAATATATTCTTTTCAACTAATTTATTTAATGAAACTAATTCATCTTTGTATGTAATTTTAAAATTTATTTCATTTTGTAATAAATATTTAATTTTATATTTATTTTTTTCATTTCTAAAAAGTTGACTGTCGTCAGTTAATAACTTTCTTTTATTTTTATTATGTAAAAGAGAAATTTTATTTTTAATAAATCCTTGTGGTGTTTTAATAAGTTTAAGTTTTTCTCTATCAATATTATGGTGACCTACAATAGCTGTATCAGAACATTTAGTGTAAGGAATTACACAATCATAATTTTTTTCCAATAAATTCTTTATTATATATTTGATTAATTTTTGAGAATTTAAGGGTCTAGCTGCATCATGTATGATTACATATTTTGATTTAAATTTAGATTTGTTTAAAGCGTTCTTTACACTTTCTGATCTTGTTTTTCCTCCATTTATCAGTTCTAAATCATCAAAAATGTTAGTATTAGTCTTTTTTAAATTATTAACTATAAGGGTTATCTTTTTAAATTTAAGTTCTTTAATAAATTCAATATTATGTTCTAGTAAACTTTTATTTTTAAATTTTGCTAAAAGCTTATTTGTATTGGATGAAAATCGTAAACTATTACCACCTGCTAGAAGAATAAAATGAATTTTAGAGTTATTTAATGTCAAATTATTTTAATAAATTTTCTGCATTTATATTGATTTCTATTTTTATAACGCTTTTTTCTTTAACTGTATATTCACTTATTTCATCAAATGAGATAGTTCGTAATGCAGAACTTATTCAATATGTTTTAATAGCTGATTTTGTATTTCTTTTAATTCTTCTTTTATATTTATCAATATTTCTTATTAATTATTTGAAATATAAAAATCGAGAGATAGTAGGTTTAAGGCTTTTTAATAAATTTTTTCTTTTTTTTGGTCTTTTTTCAATTATTCCAAGTGGAATAATATTGCTAGCATCTGCCATTTTTTTTAATATTGAAGTAAGTACTTGGCTAGGTCCTGCATTTAAATCTACAGTCAATAACTCGTATCAATTGGCGCAGAAATATATTAATCAAACTGAAAGAGATCTCATAACAGATTCAAAGTTCATAAGAAATTATGTTCTTGCTGAAAGATTAATAGATAGGGATATTATACAAAGATTTAATATTACTACTGTATACAACTATAATAATGGTAATCAATTTATAGAACATATTTCAGATGAAAAAATATTCTTATCTGATGAAAATTTAAATGATGCCAGTAATAAAAGTGAAAACGATATCACTATATTTTTTTCAGATGATCAACTTTTCTCTAAAGTAAACTTAAATAGCTCAAATTATTTATTGCTACTTAAGAATATTGATTTAGAAACATTAAATTATTATCAAAACATTATACAATCATATGAAGCTATAAATTCTATTGATAATAATAAAAGGGATATTCAAATAACATTTTTTACTATTTATATAATTCTTTCTACAAGTTTAATTTTTATATTCATCATAATTGGAACAAATTTTAGTTTTAGATTGGCTAAACCAATAAGAGATTTGAATAACTCAATTATAGATCTAAGGAAAGGTAAATATAAACAAAAAGAATTTGAAAAATTAAGCGATAAGGACGATATCTCTGTATTAACAAACTCATTTCATGAAATGAGTAAAACTATAATTAATCAAAAAAATAATTTACAGGATGTTAATGCAACTATTAATGATCAGCTAAGCTTTATAAACAATATTATAGAAAATTCACCATATGGTATTTTTGTTTTAAATAATAAATCAATGATTTTTGAAAACTCTGCATCCACTATATTTGGTAATGAAAAAAATACTTCATTTGAAAACTTTACTAAATTACTTTCAAACCATTTTAATAACAGTCAAAATTTTTATAAAAAATCATATGAAATAAATTTAGAAGTTAAATTAGATAACATCCAAAAGTATTTTTTTGTCAAATCTATTTTTATTGATAATAATTCTTTATTTGATCAAATAATAATTTTTAATGACTACACTGATCTAATATTTGCTGAAAAAAATAATGCTATCGCAGACCTTGCAAGAAAAATTTCACATGAGATAAAGAATCCGCTGACACCTATGCTTCTATCAACAGAATTTATTGAAAGCCAACTTGAAGATGAAGAATTAATTAATTCAATTAAATCTATTAAAAGGCAAATTTTTTTAATACAAAACCTTGTAAATGAATTTTCTACTTATGCAAGATTACCTAAAGCAAACATTACTAAACTAAATTTATCTGAAATTTGTTTAGTTTATATTGAGGAATATAAAAGAAATTATGACAAAATTGAAATCAATCATAATATTGATGATAATCTATTTGTTAATTTTGATCATTCATATTTGGATATAATTTTTAACAATCTTTTTAAAAATTCTATTGAAGCTTTAATATCAACCAATAATCCTACAATTGATATAACTTTAAAAAAAATAGACAAAATGTTAATTTTATCTTTTTTTGATAATGGTCCTGGATATGATGGTAATATTGATGATCTAATTAAACCATATTTTTCAACAAAAAATTCATCTGGATTAGGATTATCTTTAATAAATAAAATAATTACTGACAACTCATATAAGATGAATATAACAACGAACAGTTATTCAGGATTTAAAATTGAAATAATTTTTTATGACTAAAATATTAGTAATTGATGATGAACTAGAAATTTGCAAACAAATTTCACTTATACTTTCTAAACAAGGTTATGAGGTTACTTATGCTAATTCATATAAGGAATTTGTTGATCTTGAACAAAGAAGCTTTGATTATGACGTTGTATTAGTTGATTTATGGTTAAAAAATAGCACAAAACAAGGGATAGATATAATTGAATATTTAAAAAATAAATATGAAAATCTAGTAATTGTTTCCTTTAGTGGCCATGCAAATATAGATAACGCAATTGAGTCTGTTAAAGCTGGTGCGAACGACTTTATTGAAAAGCCATTTGAAACTAAAAAACTTATTCATATAATCCAAAAAAATTTACTCGAACTAAAGCAACGTGTTACCATTAATAATTATAGAAACAAAATCTCTTTTCATTCAAAGATAGATTCCATTGGTTATGGTAATTATATTGAAAATGTTTTTAAAACACTATCCAAGATAAAAAATAATTCATCTATTTTAATAATAGGACCTAATGGGATAGGAAAAAACTTTCTTGCAAATACTATCCACATGAATTTATCATCAAATAATCCTGATACCTTTATTAACCTAAATGAAAATTTAATGAATGAGTCTGACCTATTAAAATTAAGTTCATTACATAATTATTTTACTATTTATTTAAATGATTATGAAAATTTTAACCAAATTGAATTATTAAATTATTTAAATTTAGTAAAAAGTAAAAAAATTAATGCATCTATTATTTTTGATAGTAAAAAAATAGATATGAAAGACCCATTTGTTAATAATATAGATCACAAAATTATATTAAATCCATTGACTACAAGAAAAGATGAAATTTTTCCCCTTTTTGAACATTATTTAAATATTTTTGTTCAAAAGAAATTTGACAATAAAGTTAAAATTGATAATGAAGTGCAGAAATTATTATTAAATCATACTTGGCCTGGAAATATATTTGAAATTATGAATCTTTCTGAAAATGTAACAGGTCTATTAACAGACAATAGCTTATTTGTATCAAAAAACTTAATTGAAGATTTGATGAATAACTCTGTAGACAGTACTGATCTTTATGATTTAAATTTTAGAGAAGCAAAGGATAAATTTGAAAAAGATTATTTAATTCAAAAGTTAAAAATAAATAATTTTAATATGACTATGACTGCCAAAATGCTTAAACTAGACAGAGTTTCTTTGTATCGCAAAGTTAAATCGTTCAAAATTAAAATAGATTAATGAATATTCTTATACTTGGTTCAGGAATAGTTGGAGCAAATCTTGCAAAAAAACTATCTGAACAAGGAAAAAGTGTATTTCTATTAGATGATGATGCTAATGAATTAAAAAATCTAGCTGAAAGATTTGACATTAAAACAATTTATGATGACCCTCTAAATCCCTCATTCTATAAAAATTTTGATTCTAAAATTGATTGTTTTATAGCTGTTACACGAAGTGATGAAAAAAATATTATAACAAGTAAATTCGCAAAAGAATTTTTAAAAGTTGATACGTCAATAGCAAGGGTTAGAAATCAAAATTTAATCTTAGCAGAAAATAAATCATTACTGATTGAGTCAAACAGCTTTCTTGATCATATTATTTCTCCCGAATGGGAGGTCTCAAATAATATATTTGAAAAAATTCATTTGCCTGGTGCTTTTTTTAGTGAGTCTTTAATTACGCAAGATTATTTATTAATTGGAATGCAATCATCTAATTTATTTAAAAACCATACATTTGAAGAAATAAAAGTTTTTTTCAAAACTAATAATCTTTGTTATCTAGGTCATAGTAAAGAAGATAAAATAAATTTTGATTTTAAAAATATATCAATTTCAGATCAACTTTACCTATTAATAAAGAAAAAATATTTGAATAAGCTTATAAAGTTCTTTGGTTTTAAAGACTATGTTTTAGATGTTCTTATTGTTGGTGGAGGAAATATTGGTCAAAATTTATCAACTCTAATTGAACAAGACGAACAAGAAATTAATTTAAAAATTTTAGAACTAGATAAAGAAAGGTGTAATTTTTTAGCTGGTTTACTCAAAAAAACGGTAATCTTCCATGGTGATGCTCTCGATCAAACTTTGTACGAAGAGATTAAACTAAACAACTCTGATTTAGTAATTACCGTCACAGATAATGATCAAATCAATACAATATTGTCAATAATTGCTAAAAAAAGAGGATCTAAATCAGTTATATCAGTAATTAATAATGAGTCATACTCTTCTTTTGCAAATGATTTGGGCATAGATGTTATTATTAATCCAAGAGAATTAACAACATCTAGAATAATTGAAAAAATTTCTAAAGGCTCTCTTTTATCTTATCATTCTATTTTTAAAGAGGAGTACATAATTTATGAAATTAAATATAAAAATGAAATATATGAAAATATTAAAAAATCTGACGTAATAAACCACATATGCACCCTAACTAATGAGTCATTAGAGTTAAAAAATGATGATCATATCCCTTTGAATAACGATATATTAATTTTATGTGTCTCGCGAAAAGACTCCCATGTTTTAGAAAAAATAATAAATGATTATTGATAATAATTTTTTCTTAGACACTCATAACTACTTAAAGAAAATTGCTACTAACATTATTATTCCAAATATTGGAAAACTAAGTGAAAATGAAGTTTCAACTAAAGAAGATAATTCTAAAGTTACTACTTATGATGTAATTATAGAGAAAGAACTAATTGAATATTTTAAGAATATTGGATTTTCTAATATTATATCTGAAGAGAGTAATTCTGAATTAATAAAAAAAAATGAATATTTAACCGTAGATCCAATTGATGGAACAAGAAATTTTATCAATGGTATTAATAAAGTTGCAATAATGATATCATTTATAAAATCTACTCAATGTGAATTTGCTATAATATATGATCCTATTAGTGATATTTTTTACCACACTCATAACAATTCAATTTTTAAAAACCATAAGCAAATAAAGCCCCAAAATTATAGCAATCAAATTGGATTTTTAGGTGAACATGCCAAAATTTATTTTAAAAATATAATTACTTCTTACACAGAAAAAATAAGATCAAGATCAATTGGCTATGATGTAATTGAGGCTATAGAGGGTAAAAGATCTTTTTTAACTGTCTACGGATCAAAAATTTGGGATTTATTTCCTGCTATGAGTTTTTTAAAGCTATTAAATTTTGAAACAAATCTTCCAAATATGGAATTTGATTATTCAAAATTAGAAAAAAAAATAATTTTTTATGCCAACTTATAAGATTCTATTTGTTGGTCTTGGGAAAATGGGCTTCCATATGGCTGGGCATTTATCCAAAAATAAAAATTTTAAATTATTTGTATTTAATAGAACTAAATCTGTTGAACTTAAATGGAAAAAAAAATTTATAGCTGAAAGTTATAACTTTAAAAATGATATTAAATTTGATTTTATTATTTCCTGCTTAAAAGATGATCATGCAGTTAATTCTTTTTTTAATATGTTTGTAAGAAATTTAAATTTTCACAAAAATTCAATTATTATTGATCACTCAACTATATCATTAAACCAAATAAATATACTTTCTAGGTTGTGTAATCAAAGAAAACTAAAATTTTTAGATGCCCCTATTACAGGTGGGGAAGAAGGCGCTAAAAAGGGTTTATTATCTGTAATGATTGGTGGAACTAAATCAAACTTTAATAAATCAAAAAGAATACTTTCATCTTACTCTAAAAGTATAACTCATATGGGGAAATTAGGTTCAGGTCAATTAACTAAATTTACTAATCAAATTTTAATATGTGGTATTCTATACTCAATATCTGAGGCATATCTTTTTAGTAAAAAAAATAAACTTGATCAAAAAAAAATTTTTAATGCTATAAAAAACGGTGCAGCTAATTCATGGCAATTTACAAATAGATATCCAACACTTACCAAAAATAAATTTAATTTTGGTTTTTCCACAGAGCTAATGACTAAAGATTTAAAATATGTTTTACAACAAGCAAAAAAAAATAATTTAAATTTAAATCTAACAAAAAGTGTCTTTAAAAAGTATAAAAGTTTACAAAATACAATTTATAAAAAATATGATACTTCAAGTTTAATCAAATCATTTAATGATCAATGAATTATTGGAAAAAAGGTTGTGCTTTTTTATTAAAGAATGACCCTGTTTTTAAAAATTACTATAATCCAAATCATCAATTAAGAACAAATAAAAATAAATTTGATGTTTTATTTAAATCCATCTGTTCACAGCAGATATCTGTTTCTGCTGCTATGTCTATTTATAAAAATTCTAAGAATATAATTGGTCCTATAAATTTTAAAAATTTTAAAATAAATAAAAGTAAAATAAAAAACTTACCTTTAAGTAAAAATAAGAAGAAGTGTTTAAATTCACTTCTAAACAATTATCATTTAGTAACCGATATAAAGTTAAGCAACAGTAATTTTGAAAAAGTTAATAATAATTTAACTCAAATTTTTGGCATTGGTAAATGGACTGCTGAAATGTTTTCTATATTTTATTTAGGTTTGCCTAATATAATGCCATTAGGAGACCTTGGTTTCATTAATGCCTATAAGAAATATTATAGTGATAAAAATTTATCTAAATTTTCTTTTCACTCTAACAAATGGCGAAATTATTCAACTATTGTAACATGGTATCTTTGGTCATCTTATGACTCTGAACCTTTATATTTATAATTTTATCCTAAATTAAAAAAAACAATTTAATCTTTAAAAAAAGGAATCTATTAATATTTATGCAATCTATAGTTGAATTTAAAAATATTTTTAAATCCTATCCCGGAGTTATAGCAAATGATGATGTATCCTTTGATATCAAAAAGCAATCTATTCATGCTATCTTAGGTGAAAATGGCGCTGGAAAGTCAACATTAGTAAAAATTTTATATGGTCATGTAAAACCTGACAGTGGTGAAATTTTAATAAATTCTGATTTAGCTATAATTAATTCACCATCTACTGCAAAGAACTTAGGTATAAATATGGTTTTTCAACATTTTAGTTTATTTGAGTCACTTACTGTTGCTGAAAATTTAATTTTGGGTATGAATGAAAATATATCTTTAACCAAATTAAAAGATAAGTCTAAGACAATATGTGATAAGTACGGTTTTAACTTAAATTTAAATTCTCCTATAAGTTCTCTATCTGTTGGTCAGAGGCAATCCGTAGAAATTGTTAGATCATTATTAAATAATCCAAAAATTCTAATCATGGATGAACCGACTTCTGTTCTTACACCAGATGAAATAAGAAAATTATTTAAAATTTTAAAAAACTTAGTTAATGACGGATTAACAGTTATCTTTATATCTCATAAATTAGAAGAAATTATAAATCTGTCTGATTATGTAACAATTATGAGAAATGGAAAAGTAGTAAGCACAATTTCTACGCAAAATGAAGATTCTGAAACTTTAGGATATAAAATGTTAGGTTATAAAGTGTCTAAAGCAAAACAGGTCAGCGACATCAATTTTTCTCAGGAAATTTTTAATATTAAAAATTTATCAACTCATTCTAAAGATCCATTTACCATTAATTTAAATAAAATTGATTTAAATTTAAAAAAGGGACAAATTTTTGGAATAGCTGGAGTGGCAGGAAATGGCCAGAAAGAATTAATGGAAATTTTACTTAATGAAAACGATTATGAATTTAGTGGAGATATTATTTTTAAAGATTTAAAAATTAATGCTTTATCCACATTTCAAAGAAAATCTCTCTCTATTTCATATGTCACTGAAGAAAGGTTAGGTCACAGTGCAATACCTGAAATGTCTTTATCTGAAAATATTTTTTTAAGTATGAATCATAAAAGTGAATTTAAGAAAGGAGATTTTATAAATTTTGAGAAGATTAACTCTTATGCAAGTGATGTTATAAAAAATTTTAATGTTGATACTCCCTCTTATAATGTCAAAGCTGGTAAACTCTCTGGAGGGAATCTTCAAAAATTTATTATTGGAAGAGAAATTATGTCAAATCCTGAGCTACTAATTTTATCTCAACCTACATGGGGCATAGATGCAGGTTCTGAAGCATTTATTAAGAAAACAATTGTAGAATTATCACAAAAGGGAGTGTCTATTATTATTATCTCACACGATTTAGATGAATTACTTGAAGTTTGTCACCAAATATCGGTTTTATATGAGGGGTCTTTATCAAATCCCTTAAATGTAGAGGATATAAATATCACCAAATTAGGTAAGTATATGGGTGGTTTATTTGATTAGAGTACAATTAAGAGAGGATTACTCAAATTTAATATTTTACTTGTCGCCATTAGTTGCAGTTGCTTTAACTTTATTTTTTGGCTCATTTATTTTTTTAATTTTAGATTTAAATCCGATTGAGTCTTTTAAAATTTTTTTTATCAGTCCTATTTCAAATTCTTACGGTATTTCGGAATTATTTGTAAAAGCTACACCTCTTGCAATTATAGCATTAGGATTATCTTATTGTTTCAAAAATAATATTTACAACATAGGAGCTGAGGGGCAACTAACAATGGGAGCTATATTTGGTGGCGGTATTGGACTATTATTTAATGACTCGACAAGTGTTTTTTTACTTCCATTAATGATTTTATTTGGAGCCATAGGTGGTGCATTTTGGGCAACTATACCTGCTATTCTTAAAACAAAATTTAATACAAATGAAATTTTAACTAGTTTGATGTTAACCTATGTGGCTCTTTTTATACTAGATTATTTTGTTGTCGGTCCCTGGAAAGATCCTGCAGGATATGGTTTGCCTAAATCAATGCCTTTTCCTGATGTTGGAAGACTCCCTGTATTAATTGATGGCCTTCGTGTTCACATTGGTGTCTATTTTGCATTAATAATATGTTTGATAACTTATATTATTTACAACAAAACATTATTTGGATTTAAACTTAAAGTTACTGGCTTAAGTTCAAAAGCATCACAATATGCTGGTTTTAAATATAAAAATTTAATTTTTTATACTTTTATTATAAGTGGAGCATGTGCAGGATTAGCTGGGCTATTTGAGGTTTCAGGACCTATTGGTTTATTGTATAGAGATATTTCTCCTAATTATGGTTTTACTGCAATTATTGTTGCATTTTTGGGTAGATTGAACCCTTTTGGTATAATTTTATCCTCTTTACTAATTGCATTAACATATCTAGGCGCTGAGGATGCACAATTATTTCTAAAGATACCTTCTGCGGTAGGTTTTGTATTCCAGGGTTTAGTTCTATTCTTTTTGTTAGGTACAGATTTTTTAAATAAATATAAGGTATTTATTAAATGAGTATCGAGCTAATTATAGGTATTTTAAATGTAATTTTAATCTCTACAACACCTCTTGTTTTTGCTGGTATAGGCGAGTTGGTCACTGAAAAAAGTGGCGTCCTGAATCTAGGATTAGAAGGATTGATGTTAGTTGGAGCAGTAACAGGATTTATTACTTTAGTTTTAACTGGTAATTATTTTTACTCCTTGTTTCTATCAATAATATCTGGAGTAATTTTATCAGGAATATTTGCTTTTCTAGTTTTAAACCTTATGACTAATCAAATAGCGACTGGATTAGCATTAACTATTTTTGGTATTGGTCTAAGTGCAATGCTCGGTAAAAAATTTGCTGGAACACCCATAGATGGATTAAATCCTTACTATTTCATAGTGATTTCTTTTTTATTAGTTTTTTTTGTTGCTTATTTTTTATCAAAAACAAAAACAGGCCTCATAGTCAGAGCTGTTGGTGAAAATCATAACTCGGCTTATGCGTTGGGATATAACGTATTTAAAACAAGATATTTAACTATTATTTTCGGTGGTGTTATGAGTTCTCTAGCAGGTTATTATATTTCAATTTGTTATGCCCCAATGTGGCAAGAGGGTATGACTGCTGGTAGGGGTTGGATAGCTCTTGCTTTAGTTGTTTTTGCGACTTGGAAGCCTTGGAGACTTTTAGTTGGTGCTTATATCTTTGGAGGCGTTGCAATTATGCAAATGAACTTACAAGCTATAGGTGTTAAATTACCTGGTCAATTTTTTAACATGATGCCATATTTGGCCACAATTATTGTATTAGTTTTTATTTCATCCAACAAACTTAGACTTAAGATTAATGCGCCATCATCTTTAAATATACCTTTTGAAAAAAATCAATAGGTTATCCACTTATTTTTTTTCATATAAAGGGCATCCATTTCTTTTTTGTTATAAATTAATTACATATTTATTATTAACTAGATTCATTATTTATTAATGAAATTAGCTCTATAATAAATTTTATTAATTTTTAAAAGATAGGATTTAAATATGTTAAGAAAACTACTTACTTTTCTCTCATTTTTAGCTGTGATTTCTGTATCCGCAGCTCATGCTGATCAAAAGAAAATTGGCTTTATTTATATTGGCCCTCCAGGTGATCATGGATGGACATATATGCATGATCAAGGCAGAATTTACATGGAAAATGCACTAGGAGACTCAATTTCAACAACTTATATAGAAAATGTTCCAGAAAATGCAGATGCGGTTCGAGCCATTAGAAAATTAGCTGCTTCAGGTCATGATCTAATTTTCACAACATCTTTCAATTACATGGATCAAACTCTTGAAGTAGCTAAAGAGTTTCCAGATGTCAAATTTGAGCACGCTACTGGTTTTAAGAGAATGGATAATGTTTCAACATATTCTGCAAGATTTTACGAGGGTAGAACTATTATTGGACACATTGCTGGTAAAATGACAAAGACTAATACTATTGGATACATTGTTTCTTTTCCTATACCAGAGGTAATAAGAGGAATTAATGCATTTTATTTAGCCGCCTCTAAAGTCAATCCTGATGTAAAAATTAAAATCATTTGGAATTACTCTTGGTATGACCCTGGAAAAGAGGCTGATGCAGCAAACACTTTAATAAATCAAGGAGCAGATATAATCGTTCAACATACTGACTCATATGCTCCTTGCCAAGCCGCTGAGAAAGCTGGTGTTCTCGCTTTTGGTCAAGCTTCAAATCAAGAGGCATTCTGCCCAAATTCTCACATGACTTCGATTGAGGATATCTGGGGACCTTACTATGCAGCAAAAGCACAAGCAGTTGTTGATGGTACATGGTCATCTGAAGATACATGGCAAGGTTTTAAGGACGGTATGGTAGAAATGTCACCTTATAACACAAAACTCTTACCATTAGACTTAATCTTGGAAGCAAAAAATATGGAAACAGCAATTGAAAATGGAACTCTTCATTCATTCGAAGGGCCAATTTATAATCAAGCTGGTGAGCTAGTTGTTAAAGAGGGCGAAGTTGCAGATGATGGTATGTTGGCTTCTATGATGTTCTATGTTCAAGGTATAGACGGAGAGGTGCCTCAGTAGAATAAAATAAGTATTTAATCCTGTTCCCAAGGAAAAACAAGCCAGTCTTTATCTTTAAAATCATATAAATGAAGATCGGCTTGTTTTTTTCCTGAAGTCTTTGCATATAAGACAACAAACTTTGAGTTTGGCATCATATCTTTAACTATTTTTGCCGTATCACCGCTGTCAACTAAATCATCTATTACAACCAGTTTTTTCTCAGACTTAATTCTTTTAAAAATCTTAATATCAGTATTTTTTTTCCTGTCTGAGTAAGTTTTCAAAGCAATAACATCAATATCTTGAATACCTAAATAATTAGCAATAATAGACCCTGGTATAAGACCACCCCTTGATATAAGGATAAGTTTTTTAGGTTTATATTTTTTTTTTATTAATTTTGCTAATTTTATACAATCAGTATGTATATCGTGATAGCTTAAAAAGACCTGTTTCATTCAAGGATTATAATAAATAATAAATGAAAAGCAATTTAGCTATATTGAGTTCAGACCAAAAATCAATTGATTTTATAAAAAAAAATAAACTATCAAGCACACTTAATTTATATGCAAATAGTTCAAGGAATATTGAGGTAGCACAGAAATTTGCTGAGACTCATAATTTTAAAAAATATTATGGTGCTTATGAAGATGTTATTAGAGACAAAGGTGTAGATTTTATTTTAAATTTTTTACCTTCTGGCATAAAGTTTGAATATATTTATCTTTGTTTAAAAAAAAATATTAAAGTTATTACTGATTATCCAATTTTAAATAATTCAAATGACTTAAAATTTTATAATAAATTGATCAACTCAAAATTAATTGATAACCTTTTTTTAATTGACGAAACAAATATAAAAAAACTATACCAGGATTCATTAAAACAAAATATTATTAATTACTCAAAATCTTTTAACGATCTTAATAAATTTAAGAATAGTTTATATAGTAAAGATGTTCTGTTTGAATTATGCCCAGAGCTTTTTTACTTAATATATCAATATCGTGAAAAAAAAATATCAATTTTTAAAAAAGACAAAATTCTTGATAAGATAACTAACAAATTAACTAACTTTAAGTGCAGTATTGAGATTAATGGTAATTTAAAAATTAATGTTACTCTAACTAGTAATTCAGATAATAATTTAAGCAATTTAGATAAACAAAATGAATTTATGCCCAATATGGTGATATATAACCTCAAAGATCTAAATTCTTTTGTAAATTCAAATAATTCTTTTGAAAATTTATCTTTTTTTACATATTATCCGTACAAATTATTTCAAGAGGTTCTTTATGAGTGAAAATATTACATTCGCAGTATCAGGTTCTGAAACTTATTATCACAAGGATTGGTTAAAATCTAAAGGTTTCAAATGGGTTGCATCTTCAAAAAAATGGGAAAAACTAAATATATTAGAGATTGAGGCAGATCAATTATCAGAATATTGCAGAGAGTTCGGACTCTACTATGAAAGATCAGACAAAGGTATGCCAAAATTTGATTATGAGAATTATTTATGGGATGGCAACATTCCTGATAAATCAATTTGGTACGAAGAGAAGAATCTACCAAATTCAACAAACAAAGAAGATTAGTGAATTAAAACTGAAAATATTCCATAAAAAAAGAAGATCAAAGCTATTACTAAAGCAAAATAATACGGTGTTTTGTTTCTGTTCATAAATGAAGCCATTATTACCAAATACTTATGTGCTTAACAATAAATATCTACAATCAATTATTTCACCTAGCACAGATATCATTGACTATAATTTTAGCTCTAATCAGATACACAAGCTCAATCTTTTACAAATTTTAAGGCCAGATATTTATTTTAATAAGAAACTATCTGATAGTGAATTTTTTGATTTATCAAAAAAATATTACCAAAGACTTATAGATGAAGAAATTATTTATAAGTCTGAAAACGAGTATTTTTTATACAGAATAGACTCTGACGGTCATTCGCAAACAGGGTTAATTTCTCTGTTAAATATACAAGACTACATAAATAGAAATATAAAGCCACACGAGAAAATACTAGTCAGTAAAGGCAAAGAAAGAGCTGATCAATTATCTAAAGTAAAATTTCAATTGTGTCCTATTTATCTTTTTTACGATGACGAAAATATAGATTTAAATCTTGATATTCATCATGACAAAAAACCACTTATAAAGTTTAAATCTGGCAAATACACTCATTCAATATATAAAACTAATACCGATTTCACTGGTATTAATTTTAAGGAACTTTTTGTTGCAGATGGCCATCATAGAATAGAGGGTTTTGCTCAATTAGACGTTAATAAAGATACTAAATTTCTATCTATTGTTTTTCCAAAATCTAAATGCTTAAACTTAGCATACAATAGAAGTGTTAAATTTCCAGATGCCTACAATAAAGATTCGTTCATATCTGACTTAAAAACATATTTCCATGTTGAAGAGCTAAAATATCATGAGAAGATAGACCGTTTTTTTGTTATCTACTTTCAGGGTAAGTATTTTAAAATCGATTTGAAAAACGATTACTCTACAAATGGCGCAGATTGTATTGATTTTGGTGAGTTTGTATTAAAAGAAATATTAAATATTCATGACGAAACTACTGATCAAAGGGTCGAATTCGTCCCACCCTCATTAGGTACTGATTATTTGATTAATCAAGTTGATACGGGTATAACAGATTTATCAACTTTAATGAGACCAGTTAGTATGGATTTAGTAATAGAATACTCTAAAAATTTAAAATTTATGCCACCTAAAGCTACTTGGTTCGAACCTAAACCATTAGATGGTTTATTTTTTTACAAAATTATTGAATAGTTCATAAACGTTGAGGAGAAATATTAATTATGCAAAAACCTACCATTAAACCAAATCATCCATTCTTTTCATCTGGTCCTTGTTCTAAAAGACCTGGATGGAAATTAGAGGCTTTAAATGATGCCGTTTTAGGTAGATCGCACAGAGCTAAAAGTGGTAAGGCAAAACTTAATGAAGTTATTGTTAAATCAAAGCAAGTTTTAGAGTTACCAGATGATTATTTAGTAGGTATCGTCCCTGCCTCTGATACTGGTGCAATTGAAATGGCTATGTGGAGCCTTCTAGGTTTAAAAGATGTAGAAGTATGTGGTTGGGAAACTTTTGGATTAACTTGGGTAAAGGATATTACAAAACAATTAAAATTAGAGAATGTGACAGTTCATAAAACTGAAAATTATGGAGAACTCCCTGATTTGTCAAAAGTAAATTTTGATAATGATGTTGTTTTTACATGGAATGGCACTACTTCAGGTGTATGCATTCCCAATGCAGATTGGATACCAGACAATAGATTAGGTTTATCTATTTGTGATGCTACTTCAGCAGTTTTTGCCATGGATATGGACTTTAAAAAATTAGATGTTGTGACCTGGTCATGGCAAAAAGTTTTGGGCGGAGAAGCTGCACACGGTATGATCGCTCTATCACCAAGAGCAGTTGAAAGACTTGAAACTTATGAGCCATCTTGGCCAATGCCTAAAATTTTTCAATTAGCTAAAAACAAGAAGTTTTCTAAAGAAATTTTTGAAGGAGCTACTATAAATACACCCTCCTTACTCGCTGCAGAAGATGCATTGGATGCATTGAATTGGTGTATTGAAATAGGTGGGCAAAAAGAATTAATATCTAGATCAAAAAAAAATCTTCAAGTCATTAAGGACTGGATTGATCAGAGAGATTGGGTAGAGTTTTTAGCTGTTGACCCAAATACATATTCCTCAACAAGTATATGTTTTAAGTTTACACATCCTGATTTTGTAGCTTTAGATAGTGATAATCAAAAAAAACTTGTGAAAGAAATATGTTCTACATTAGAAAAAGAGGAAGCTGGGTACGATATTAATGCATATAAAGATGCACCAGCAGGCATAAGAATTTGGGGAGGTGCAACTGTTGAAGCCTCTGACATTGAAAAAGTTTTACCATGGATTGAATGGTCTTTTTTTGAAACAATGGGAAGGTATAAATAATGAAGATATTAATTTCTGATAAGATGAGTGATAAAGTAGAAGATGTATTAAAATCAAAACAAATTGATTATGATATCAAAACTGGAATGTCTCCAGAGGAGCTAAAAAGTGTAATTGATCAATATGATGGAATTTTAATCAGATCTGCAACTAAACTTACATCAGATATTCTTGCTGATTGTAATAATCTTAAAGTTATAGGTAGAGCTGGAGTTGGAGTTGATAATGTTGACCTAGATCAAGCAACAAAAAATCGAATTCTAGTAATGAATACGCCTCTAGGAAATTTAGAGGCAACTGCTGAGCTAAGTGTCGGTTTAATGTTTTCAATTATGCGTAATATTCATCTGGCAAACGACTCTACTCATCAAGGAAGATGGGAAAAACCTAAGTTTATCGGTACTGAGCTTAAAGGAAAAACACTTGGAATAGTGGGTTATGGTAACATAGGCCAGAGAGTTGCTGAAATATGCTCAACAATTGGAATGAAAATAATTACTAATTCTAAATCAGCAAGTGATGATGATTTATCAAAATATGATGTTAAAAAGGTTTCAACAGAAGATTTAATTAAGGAGTCTGATATTATTTCTCTTCATACGAAATTAAATGATGAAACAAAATATATGATTAACAAAGAAACAATATCAACAATGAAACCCACATCAGTGATTATAAATTGTGCTAGGGGTGGTCTGATTAACGAGTCTGATTTAAAAGATGCATTAAATAATGAAACTATTGCAGGTGCTGCAATTGATGTTTATGAAAATGAGCCTGCAACAGATAATATAATGTTTGGAACTAAAAATTTACTTCTGACACCTCATTTAGGAGCTTCCTCAAAAGAAGCTCAATCTAATGTGGCAATTGACGTAGCAAATCAGGTTGCTGATTTTTTAAAAGAAAATAAGATAGTCAATAACGTAAACTCTTTTTAAATTTTTTAAAATACTCATAAATAGAAATTTTTGTTAGGACGTTTTGTATAGATTTACTTTCATTAATTTTTTTTAATTCAGTTAGACTTAACTTAAAAATTTTAATTTCCTCATTCTCATTTCTATTATAAAGAGTTTTTATCTTAATTTTTTCAACTTCTGCGTAATAAACATGAACTATTTCATCGGAGTAGCCTGGTACTGGGCAGTATGTAGTTAATTTCAAAATTTTTTTTGTTTTTACTCCTATTTCTTCTTTGATTTCTCTCTTTAAAGCAGTTATAAGCGATTCACCTTTATCTACTAATCCTCCTACAATTTCATATTTTAATGTTTTATTTCTTACAAAGTAAAATGGTCTGAATTGTTTGATCAAATAAAACTTTTTCTCCTCAGGACTAAAACAAAGACCAAAAACAACATCTCCAACTTTTAATATTTCTCTAAAAATCTTATAAGGTTTTATTTTCTTGTTATAGCTACGAACTAAAAATTGATATTTCCAAAGCTTAAAGAAGCTGTTTGATATAAGTAATTTTTTAATTTTAGTTACTTTTTGCATGAGATTTAACTGTTTGACTATTTATAAGACAAAAGTATATATATTCAATACTCGGGGAGTAGCTCAGTCTGGTAGAGTGTCTGCTTTGGGAGCAGAAAGTCGCAGGTTCGAATCCTGTCTCCCCGACCAAAAATAATGAAAAAAGTAACAATTAAGCGTCCTTCAAAAACTAATATGCAATCAGGTTTAAAGAAAACTAAGTTGTGGATTATAGAGTTTGATTTTGATCCTAGTCTTCAAAAGGATGTACTAATGGGCTGGAATAGTACAAAAAACACAACTAAACAATTAAAATTAAACTTTGATAACTTGGAAGATGCTATCTTATGGTGTCAAAAGAACTCATATCAATACAGGGTTGTTGATCAAACCTATAAACCAGTAAAACCAAAGAGTTATGCCAGTAATTTCTCAAATAACAGAAAAACTTCCTGGACACATTAGTAATTAAATATTCATTTTTTTAAATATAATACTATTATCACTTCATAATTATTAATTAATAAGGGGGAAAGAAATGATTAAGTTCATTACTACTCTGCTTGCTTTATTTATGTTTAGCACGTCATACGCTAAAGAAGTTAAAGTTGGCATTATTTTAGGTTTTACAGGACCTATTGAATCATTAACGCCGGGTATGGCTGCAGGCGCTGAGTTAGCTTTTAATGAGGCTTCAAATTCAGGCGCTTTATTAGGTGGTTCAACTGTTAGCTCTATTAGAGCTGACTCAACATGTATTGACTCAGCAGCAGCAGCATCTGCAGCTGAATTTTTAATTTCACAGGGTGTTACAGCAATTATGGGAGCAGACTGTTCTGGTGTTACAGGAGCGGTACTTTCAAATGTGGCTGTACCAAATGGTGTTCCCATGATTTCACCATCTGCAACTTCACCTGCTTTAACTACTGCAGAGGATAACGGTTTGTTTTTTAGAACGGCTCCTTCTGATGCTAGAGGTGGTGAGGTATTAGCAGACATTACAAGTGACAGAGGCATTTCAAGTGTTGCAATTACTTACGTTAATACTGACTACGGTGTTGGTTTAGCTGATGTGTATGAAGCTGCAGCAATTGCGAGAGGTATTGATGTTACAGCTAAAACTGCTCACGAAGGTGACAAAGCTGACTATAGTGCTGAAGTAGGTGTTCTTTCATCAGCTGGTGGTGATGCTTTAGTTGTTATAGGTTACCTAGATCAAGGTGGAAATCAAATTATTCAAGGTTCTCTAGATACTGGTGCTTTTGATACATTTGTTTTATCTGATGGTATGATTGGTGACTCATTAACAGACACATTTGGTTCAGATCTTGATGGTTCATTTGGTTCAATGCCTGGTTCTTTAGGTGCTGGTGCAATGAAGTTTAAAGCATACGCTGAAGCTAACGGAGTTGATCCATCAGTTTACGTTGGAGAATCATATGACGCTGCTGCATTAATCATGCTAGCAATGTGTAAAGGCGGATCAGATGACAGTGCAACTGTAGCTGCAAATATTATGAGTGTAGCTAATGGCCCTGGTACTAAGATTTATGCTGGTGAACTAGGTAAAGGTCTCGAGCTTGCTTGTGCAGGTTTTGCAGTTGACTATGACGGAGCCACAGATGTTAATTTTACTGAAGTAGGAGAAGCATTTGGAGCATTCCTTGAAAAGGGAATTGAAGGCGGTCAATTTACTGACGTAGCACAAAGATAATTACTATTTTTTAGCCCCATCATTTTGGTGGGGCTATAGTTATATCAATTCTTAATAATTTTTTCTGGAAGTAGCCCTTTTGGGCGATACCTCATAACTAATAAAAGTCCAAGACCCATCATCAAATATCGAAAGTAGGGGACACTATTCAATAGATGTTCTTTTATATAGTTTGTTTCATCTAAATGGTTTGTAAAAATATTGATTACTAATAATGCAAATGGAGCAGATTGTATCCAAATAAACCAAACAACAAACCCACCTAGTATTGCACCATAATTATTACCTGTTCCTCCTAGTAGGACCATTACCCATATGAGAAAGGTATATCTTAATGGTTGATAGCTGGAGGGTGTAAATAGACCGTCATATGTTACAAGCATGGCACCCGCAAATCCAATAATTGCTGAACCTAACATGAAAATAAATAGGTGTTGTTTGACAACATTTTTACCCATAGCTTTAGCTGCCTCTTCGTTGTCTCTTATTGCCCTCATCATTCTACCCCAAGGAGAATTCAAGGCTTTTTCTGAAAAATAAAGTATTGTAATTACAACTACTAAAAATATAAGACTAAAGCAAAGCTTTACAAAAACACCAGAAGAGGTGATAACTAATTGATTAAGCAGAGAAATTTTTTCATCAGGATCTAAAATATTTGATAGTTTGGAAGAGTTAAAAAACTCCACAAGCTTAATAAACCACTCAGAGTTTTGTAAATCCACTTCATATGGAACTGGTCTCTTTAAACCAATAACATTCTTTACTCCCCTTGATAGCCACTCCTCATGTTTTACAATTGTTATTATTATTCCAGAGACTAATAAAGTTGATATTGCTAAATAGTCAGACCTTAATCCTAAACAAACTTTTCCTACGACAAATGCTACGAGTGCACACAAAATTGCACCAACAAACCAAGAAAATATAATTGGCAAATTGGCTCCACCTAAGAAACCTGAAGTGGCCGCATTTATTGACTCAATTTTACTTATTGATGGACCAGCTATAAATTTAAGTAAGGGTATAGATAAAATTATGATAAAGAATATAAAATAATTTTTATATTTATGATTTGGAATTTTTTTATTAATAATTAAAACACTAAAAACAACTGCAACTAAAAATAAACCAGAAATTAAAATTCCTAACCCACCAGCGCTCCATGCTTCAGGAACAGGTGGAACTGAAACTAAAATAGTAGCTAGACCACCTATGGCCAAAAAGCCCATTACACCAAAATTAATTAATCCTGCAAAACCCCATTGAATATTTACTCCCATAGCCATAACAGCAGAGATTAGACAGAGATTTAACATTGATAATGCAATACCCCATGATTGAAATAAACCTACTAAAATGGTTAAAACTGTCATTACTGAGAAACAAATTTTAAAGTCAGAATTATTGATCATATGACTTTTCCTTTAAAGATACCATTTGGCCTAAAAATAAGAACCACTATCAATATCGCAAAAGAGATTGCGAATTTATAATCAGTAGAGATAAATTGTATTAGTGTGCTTGGTTCTAAAACGTCAGGCATGATGTACTTAAAAAATTTTTTGTACGCATAGGTAAGGCCTATTTCAGAGAAAGCAATTAGAAAGCCCCCATAAAAAGCACCTAAAGGATTTCCAATACCACCAACAATTGTTGCTGCGAAAATAGGAAGAAGGTTATTAAAATAAGTAAATGGCTTAAAACTTTTATCCAATCCATACAAAGTTCCAGCGACAGTTGCTAAAATTGAAACGATTATCCAGGTCAGTAAAACAATTTTTTTTGGATCAATACCTGATAACAAAGCTAAATCCTCATTATTTGAATAAGCTCTCATAGATTTCCCTGTTTTTGTTTTATTTAAAAAATAAAAAAGTATGGAGCAAGTAATAATTGTTGTAATTAATGTTATTACTTGAGTTGATTTTAATGCTAGTCCCTCATTTAACCCTGTCATTTGTTTAAATTCTCTGGCTTTCATAATAAACTTGTGACCATCCATAAAGTTAATATCGTTTGGCCCAATAATAATTCTAACCACTGCGTTTAAAACAAACATAATACCAAGACTAACAACTATAAAAGTTACAGGGTCACTTTTTTTATTTCTGTAATATTCAAATACCGTTTTGTCAAAAAATAAACTCACTACAATGGTCAATAGGATACCAACTGGTAAAGCTAGTAAAGCAGTTGGAAGTAAGCCAAATGTAATTCCTTTTGACTGTAAAAACCAAGTAACAAGGATTACAATCATCGTTCCAAAAGCCATCAAGTCTCCATAGGCAAAGTTAGCAAATCTTAAAACACCATAAATAAGAGTTACTCCAATTGCACCCAAAGCCAGCTGAGATCCATAAGTTATTCCAGGCACAATAATAAAGTTTGTAAGAAGTATGATTGAGTTTAAGAAATCCATTTATCCACCTAAAAAAGCCTTCCTTATATCTTTATCATTTAGAAGATAATCACCTTTGCCTTCGTAAGCATTTTTTCCTGTCACTAAAATATAACCTCGGTCAGATATTTCTAAAGCTTGCCGGGCATTTTGCTCAACCATTAGTATAGCTATGTTTTGTTTTTTTATATTTAGTATGTGCTCAAATAATTCTGTCATAATTACAGGTGAAACCCCTGCAGTTGGTTCGTCTAGCATTAAAACATTTGGCTCAGTCATTAAAGCTCTGGCGATTGCAACCTGTTGTCTTTGACCACCTGATAATTCGCCTGCAAATTGATCTTTTTTCTCTTTAATAATAGGAAATAAATCATACATCTCCTCTAATCTTGTTGATAAATTTGTATCGTTTAAAAAGGCCCCCATCTCTAAGTTCTCTTTTACTGTTAATTCTGTGAATATATTCTTAATTTGAGGTACAAAGGAAATACCTAGCTTTATTCTATCTTGTGTTTTAAGTTTTGTGATGTCTTTCCCGTCAAGTACGACATTTCCATTTTTTAAATCAAGTATACCAAGCATTGCTTTCATTGCTGTCGATTTACCAGCACCATTAGGACCTAGAATTGACACAATTTCACCTCTATTAACACTAAAAGAGCACTCTTCGATAATATTTACACCTCCATAACCACCAGTTAAATTTGAAGCAGAAAAAAACATTATTTTTTTAATCCTTTACCTAAATAAGACTCAATAACCTGTTCATTTGACTTAACATCTTCAGCAGAACCTTTAAAAAGAACTGATCCTTCAGCTAAAACTATTACGGGATCACACAACTCACTTATAAAGTTAAAATCATGTTCAATCATACAAAATGTGTAACCTTTATCTTGATTAAGTTTTAAAATTGAGTCACTTATGTCTCTAAGGAGTGTTTTATTAACTCCTGCACCAACTTCATCTAAAAAAACTATTTTAGCATCTACCATCATTGTTCTTGCCAATTCTAAAAGTTTTTTTTGACCTCCAGATAAATTTCCAGCTCTCTCATTTTTAAGGTGTTCAATTTTTAAAAATTTTAGAACTTCTATGGCTTTATCTTTTATTAATTCATCCTCTTTTTTAATTTTTTGACTATTCATCAACGAATATAGAAGCTTTTCACCTTTTTGATTACCTGGCACTACCATTAAATTTTCAATAACTGTCATATTTGAAAATTCGTGTGCTATTTGAAATGTTCTTAATACTCCTAAATGAAATAAGTCGTGCGACTCTTCATTTGTTATTTCAACACCGTTATAGAAAACTTTACCTGTATCTGGCTTCAGATTACCAGTTATTACATTAAATAACGTAGTTTTACCAGAACCATTGGGTCCAATAATTCCTGTTATAGCTTTATCCTTAATTTCTAAGGAGCAATCATTTAGTGCAACTAATCCACCAAATGATTTCACTAAATTTTCGACTTTAATTAAAATATTGTTCATTTAAAAATTAATGCATATTAAAGTAGAAAATATAAAGTTGAAGTGGTAAATATTCCAATAAATGCGCTCTTAGCTCAGCTGGATAGAGCATCTGCCTTCTAAGCAGAGGGTCGCAGGTTCGAATCCTGCAGAGCGCGCCAGCTATTTGCCATGTCTGATATTAAAAATAAATTAGACTTTCTTGTAACATCTCACAAGAAATTAACAGGTTCAGATTTAACTTATGAAATAGCTAAGTCGTATATTGATTTATTTAAAAGAATAAAAAATAAAAAAACATTAATGATTTCTGGATCTCAAGGATCTGGTAAATCTACTCTGTCGTTACAAATTAAAAAATATTTTAAAAAATATTATTCAAAGAATGTTGTAATTCTTAGTATAGATGACTTTTATTTATCTTCTCATCAAAGAAAACTATTGGCTAAAAGACATAATACAAATTTATTTGAAACCAGGGGTGTTCCTGGCACTCACAATTTAAAATTACTGTGTCAAACAATCAGAAATCTTAAAGGTAATAAATCTCCATTATTTCTTCCAGTCTTTGATAAAGTCACTGACAACAAGAAAAAATATCAAAGAAGAGTAAATAAGGCAGATTTAATTATTTTAGAAGGTTGGTGTGTCGGTTCAAAACCAATAGACTCAAATTATTTAAAAAAAAATATAAATGATTTAGAAAAAATAGAGGACTCTAATTTATTATGGAGAACTGCATATA
>CACBDV010000007.1 GCA_902538085.1 uncultured Alphaproteobacteria bacterium | reverse complement strand
GAGCCAATTATTGCTCTATCTGACACCATTAAAAATTTAGATAAGGAAATCAAAGGCTATAAAGAAATACTTGAAAATGAAAGCGATGAAGAGCTCCGAAATTTAGCAAAACAAGAATTACCTTTGTATGAAAAAGATTTAGAAAATAAAAATAAAGAATTACTTATTGCTCTACTGCCTAAAGATGAGGCTGATGATAAAAATGTAATTTTAGAAATAAGGGCTGGTACCGGAGGAGATGAGGCTGCATTATTTGCTGGAGATTTATATAGAATGTATGAGCGATATTCCTCATTAAAAAGTTGGAAGTTTCAGCCAATGGAGAAGAGCGAGACAGGATTGAAGGGTATAAAAGAAGCAATAATAGAAATTAAAGGAGATGGTGTATTTAAATTTTTAAAAAATGAGTCTGGTGTCCATAGAGTTCAACGCATACCAGAAACTGAGTCTGGGGGAAGGATTCACACCTCTGCTGCAACTGTTGCTGTTTTGCCAGAAGCTGAGGACGTTGACTTAGAGATAAAAGATACTGATTTAAGAATAGACGTTTATAGATCAGGAGGGGCGGGAGGTCAATCGGTAAATACAACAGATAGCGCTGTAAGAATTACACATTTACCTACAAACATAGTAGTAACTCAACAAGACGAAAGATCTCAACATAAAAATAAAGCTAAAGCATTAAAAATTCTACGATCTAGATTATATGAAGTTGAAAGAATTAAGAAACAAGAAGAGGTTTCATCCAATAGAAAAAATCAAGTTGGTTCTGGAGATAGATCTGAAAGAATTAGAACATATAATTTTCCACAGGGCAGAGTATCAGATCATAGAATTAACTTAACGCTTTATAAATTAGACCAGTTTTTAACTGGCGAGGCATTAGATGAAATGATATCAGCTTTGTCAGCCAGTGAACAAGCCGAAAAATTAAGTCAACTTAATGCTAATTAATAACTATTTAAGTAAATTAGATATAAAAAAAATATTACTTGAAAATTTAAACTCAATTACTGGATCTCAAGCAGAACAAGAGTCCCAAATAATGATTACTTATTCATCTAAAAGTGAAAATAATTTAGATACTAATAATAGTAAGGTTGATCAAGAATTAATCAATAAGATCCTAAATGAAAGAGTTAAAGGAAAGCCATTAGCAAAAATAATCAATGAAAAAGGCTTTTGGAAAAAAGTTTTCTATACAGATGATTATACTTTAGATCCTAGAGCCGATTCTGAAATATTAGTTGAACAATTATTAATTGATTGTAAAAAAAATAAAAATCAAAAACACTTGAAGTTGCTTGATTTGTGTTGTGGGACTGGGTGTCTCGGTATTTCTATTATAGATGAGCTAGATAATGCATTTTGTGATTTTATTGATGTTTCTAAACATGCTCTCACTGCTTGTAAAAAAAATATAATAAAATTTAAAAAGCAACGAAAAACAAAAATATACCACTCAAATTTATTTGAAAATTATCCAATAAATAGATTGAAATATATTGATTTTATTGTTTGTAACCCGCCATATATACCAACAAGAAATTATTTAAATTTAAATAAAGAAACTTTGCATGATCCAAGAATTTCACTTGATGGTGGAAAATTAGGCTTGGACTATTATGTAAGGATTATTAATTTTTTAATTAGTGTAAAATTTAAAGGGTTTATTTATTTTGAAATTGATCCAATTATCACTAAAAACATGTATAAATTTTTATTAGAAAAAGGTGTAAAAATAGTTTATAAGAAAACAGATTATCTTAATTTAGATAGATTGATAAAGATAAAACTCCCTACTATTTAATTGATGGGCTTTTTAAGAGATAATTAACAAAAAATTAATGAAAAATTTTGTAAAAAGAAAAACCTACGGTGGTCAAAGAAAAATAAACTCATCAAGATCTGGTGTTGCTGACTCCCCATATCTTCAAGTTAATGGAAATTCTAACGGATTTAAAAGAAACGGAAAAAATCCAAAAGATCAATATAACGATTATCTTCACAAAGCAAAAGATGCTAAAGGACAAGGTGATGATGTATTAGAGCAGTTTTACCTTCAGCACGCTGAACACTATTTTAGACAAACAGACAATTCAAATAGAGGCTTTATTGCTAGAAAAATTATTAGTAAAGACAAAACTGGAAATAATGACAGCGATTTGAATAAAGATAATAAGTCAGAACATAACCCAACTTCTGATTTTGACGACCTAGCTAGTCAATTAGTTTAATTTATTTTATTTTTATAAATATTAACTTCTTTATCTATTTTAGAAACTAATATTTGAAATTCGTTTAACTGTTGTTCATTAAGCTTTCTTCCTGAAGGTAATTTAAGTGTAGCTGGGTTTATTTGTTTTCCATTAACAATAATTTCATAATGTAAATGAGGTCCAGTTGACTTTCCTGTTGAGCCTACATAACCAATAACGTCACCTTGCTTAACTCTTACACCACTTGATATTCCTTTTTTATAACCATTAAGATGCGCGTAAGCTGTTTTATAAGTACTATCGTGACGAATTCTAATATATTTTCCATATCCTCCATTTCTACCTACGTACTCTACAATACCATTTCCAGCAGCAAAAATTGGAGTTCCTGTTGGAGCAGCAAAATCTACTCCTTTATGCATTTTATTGTAACCGGAGATAGGATGTTTTCTCATACCATAACTGGAACTAAGCCGAGCACCATTAATTGGAGTCTTCATTAAGCTTTTTGTCATTCCTTTACCTTTTTCGTCAAAATATTCGCTGAATTCTCCATTGTCATAAAGATAGTAAATTAATGGAGTGCCTCTTGATGAAAGCATTAAGTATCTTGGATCTTCGATTTGAATTGTCTTACCGTCATTGTTTACCTTTTTGACAAACAGCATTTCAAAATTATCACCCTCATAAATATCTCTCTGAAAATCAACATCAAAACTGTAAATCCTGATAATTTCATTAATTACTATTTCAGATAACCCCTGATCTTTCATAGCTTTATATAAACTTGATTTAATTTTCCCAGTCACAAAAATTTCTTCGGAATTCAGCGGAATTTCATTAATTTCATAAATAAAATTATCATTTAGGTAAGATATGATTAATTCTTTGGTATCAGAATATTTATAAATTAGATCAAAAGTTTTTAAACTCTCAGCTTCATACTCACTTAATATTTTTACAGTGTCCCCGATATATAATTTAGAAAAATCATAATATTCTTTTCCGTTGAGTATTACTAAGTCTATATCTCTACCTTTTAGACCTCCTTTTTTTAGAACTTTCGCAAAACTATCTCCCTTGGAGACTATTATTTCATCAAAATTATTATTTAATTCCTCATTTATCTTATTTTCAATTGGTATGGATTCATCAGGTGTTTTTAAATTAATTTTATCCTCTTTTTTGGTTAAGTCTTTATCAAATATATTTGATAAATTTTCAAAAGTTATATTTTCAAAATAACTTTTTGATTTTTCTTTGTCAAATATTGGGTCGTCTAGACTTTCAATACTTATAACATCATAATATTTTTGAAATTTTTTTTTATCAAAATAATTAATATTTACATCATCATAAGTATAAGCATATTCATTGTTTATTTTTACGAAATCAGAATAGCTTATATAAAAGCAAAAAAAACTGATTAAAACCAATAAAGTTGTTAGTGATGCTTTTATTGTAAAACTATTTGTTCTTGTCATTTATTTCTTTATAAAGAAGTAAAATTAATCGGTTGTTATCATAATGGAAAAATCTAAAAAAATACTAGTAAATATATTTCAAGAAACTAGTAAAATTTTTTGGATTTTATTCAAAGTTATTTTACCCGTTGTCATAATTATTAGAATCCTCGAGCTTATCGGAGCAATCCCTTTTTTGGCTAAATTCTTAGAGCCATTAACAAGTTTTATTGGCATTGATGGTTCATTAGGACTAGTCTGGATGGCTGCTATACTAGTAAATATATATGCAGGCTTGGCTGCTTTTGCATCTCTTCAAGCAATATTTGATTACACAATAGCTGAAACTACAATTTTAGGATTAATTATACTTATAGCACATAGTTTACCAATTGAAGTAGCTATTGCACAAAAATCAAGAATTTCATGGGTATTTAATTTAACTTTTAGATTTGTAAATGCTGTTATTGCAGGAAAAATATTAAATTTAATTTTTACTAATTATAATTTATTTAATGAACCTAATAATTCAATTTTACAAGTCCCAGTTAAAGATGTCTCAAATTTAGAGTGGGCATTTTCACAACTTCAAAATTTTCTCCTAATTTTCTTAATAATATTCTTTATTATATCGACAATTAATATACTCAAATCAATTGGTATTTGGAAATTTATAATTAATACTTTGAAAATTCCTTTGTCCTATTTGGGCATGTCAGAGAAAGTAGCTAATATAATTTTAATAGGCTTAACATTAGGAATTTCGTTTGGAGGGGGTTTTTTAATAGAGGAGTCTAGAAAAAATAATATTTCAAAAAAAGATATTTTACTATCTTTGTCTTTTTTAAGTTTATGTCATAGCATAATTGAAGATACAATATTAATCTTGTTATTAGGTAGTCATATTTCTGGTATTTTATTTTTTAGATTTATTTATACCGTTATTATAATTCTTATAATGAAAGTTTTATTAGAAACAAAAATGCAAAAATTTATATTGAGTAAAATTACAGATGGATAATTATATTCAATTTCCTCGTTACTCAATTTATCTAATACCCAATGAAACATTTATTGATCAAGTTGAGAAATTACTTTTAAAAAATAATATGAAATATGATAACCTTGAAATATCTAAATATGGTCTTCATTATACTGTCAAAGCTCCTTTTTATTTAAGTCATCTTTATAATGAAGAAGAACTTATTAATTCATTTCAAAAATATTTTTCATCAAATCAAAATAAATCTTATAAAGAAGTATTTAATGTTTTAGGCTTAAAAAAAATTAAAAATGTTTTTGCTCTAGAAATGAATTCTAATGAAAAATTTAATTTTCTATGCAATGATATAATGAGACATTTCGATCTATATAGAAAAACTCTCAACCAACAAGAAATTCAAAAAGATCTTAAGCGTTTCAGTAATTTAACTTCTTTAGAGATGGAATATTATTTAATATGGGGATATCCATATTTATTTGAGTTTAGCAATCACCATATCTCAGTATCAGATATTACAAAAAAGATAATATTTGATAACTCAATTAAATCTTTGAATTACTCTAATATCAGCTTAATGAAACAAGATAGCTTAAATGGGAAATTTATCTCTATTTGTAAAAGTGATTAGTCTTAATGCTAAAATTATATACACTATAGAAATAGTTAAATAATATATTTCGCTCATGGGAATTTACGTAAAAAAAAAGAAATTTAATATTTCAAACGTTTTATTGATTTTTTTATTTGTAATCTTAGTTCTTACAACTTTATATTTTTTTAAAATTTTTTCAGAAAAAAGTAATTTTGATTTATCAAATATTTCAGACTTACAGTTTGAAGAAGAGTCAAATCAAATTGATGCATTAGATCTTAACTCTTATCTAAAAAAAGAAGATGTAAATTTTGATGAGTATTTTACTAAAAAGGAATTTGATCAAAAAATAAAAAAATTTATTGAGGAAAATCCAGATTATATCTTAGGTGTTCTTAGAGAATATCAATTAGAGCAGAATAAATTAGAACAAGAAAAAACTAATCAAAAAAATATCTCAAGTATAAAAAATTTAAATCTTGCATATCATCCTATGTACTTGGGCGACTCAAATTCCGCAAAAGTTATTTATGAATTTGTTGATTATAATTGTGGTTATTGTCAAAAATTCCATCAAGAATTAATAAATGTAATGAAAGATAATTCATTAAAACTTGTTATTATACAGATGCCAATTTTAGGGAATTTTTCAGAGGAATTGACTAAGTTGGCATTAGCTTCCTCTTTGCAAGGTCAATTTAAGGTTGTCCATAATTATTTATATTCTACTGAGAGAAAATCAAAAATGGAGGATATCTTGGCCGACTTATTTCTAAGGGGTGTTGATCTTAACATACTAAAGAATGATTTGGACTCGCAAGAGGTATTAGACTTTCTATCTATTCATAGAAGTTACGCTGATGAATTTAAATTTACTGGAACACCTGCAACTATAATTGGAAATCAAATAATTCCAGGTTTTATCGATGCAGATAAAATTACTGAGATTTTGGAAAAAGAATTTTCCTGAGCTCAATGAAAATCAGTAATTTTTCAAAGATTTCTTCAAATATTTTTGGATCTCGTGTAACCGGATTTATTAGAGACATACTTTTTGCAAATTATTTAGGTGCCAATTTGATGTCAGATGCATTCCTTTTTGCTTATAGATTACCAAATTTATTTAGAAGAATTTTTGCTGAGGGCTCAATGAATAGTGTATTTATTCCTTTGTATGTAAACCAAGAAAAAATGAATTCAAAATCAGCAAATGATTTTATATGGATAGTTTTTAACTTTTTTTTTGCAATTACTTTATTTTTATCTTTTTTAATATTTTTTTTTACTGAGCAAGTCATATCAATTTTAGCACCAGGATTTTTATTAAATAAAAGTCAATTTTTATTAGCAAATCAGTTATTGATTATAACATTTCCTTTTCTGATATTTGTGACTCTTTCATCAGTGTTGAGTTCAGTTTTGAATGTGAGAGGAAAATTTTTTTTACCCTCCTTCTTATCAGTAATCCTTAACATTTTTATGATTGTAACTTTGGTATCATACAAGTCTAACTCTCATTTTCCACTCGCTTGGTCAATGATAATAGCTGGTTTTACTCAATTGATTCTTCTATTTATCAATTTAGGAACAATAAAAATATTTTGGGGTATTGGTTTAAAGAGTATAAAAATCTTGTCCAGAGAGCTTAAAAAATTCTTTGGAAGATTTCTGTATTCTTTAATGGGTTCTGGTATTGTTCAATTAAATATTTTTATCTCAATGTTATTTGCTTCTTTAGTGGGTGGGGGAGCTATAAGCCAAATTTACTACGCTGATAGAATTATCGACTTACCATTTGCTCTTATTGCAGTTGCTATGTCTTTTACACTTTTGCCATATTTGAGCAAAAATATCTTAGATGAGAGTAAAAATTCTAAAGCTTTCAACGAAACAGTAATATTTTGCTTTCTTTTTGCTATCCCAAGCGCATTTGGTATTTTTATTCTGAGTGAGGATATTATAAGAGCATTATTTGGTAGGGGTGAATTTAATAATGAGGATGTGCTAATTACATCTAAGATTTTACTTGTTTACTCTTTTTCATTGCCAGGATATATGCTTGCTCGAATTTTTAATCAAGTCTTTTATTCTTATGAAAAAGTTGAGTATCCCGTTAAAGCAGCTGTCCCAACATTTATATGTAATTTTATTTTATGTTTTCTTCTTTATAGGCCTTTGGGTGTTTTGGGTTTAGCAATATCAGGCGCTGTGAGTATATGGTTAAATTTATTTATTCAAATTTTTTACTTAAGAAAAAACTTTAGAAGTTTTTATGAAAAATTATTAATTTTTGATTTTAAAAAACTATTAAAGATTTCATTTAGTGCAATTATTATGGTGATTTCAATATTAATATTTAAAAAAATTCTTGATTTGAACATTTTTGTAGATTTATTCATACAAATACTTATTGGTTTGATAATATATTTTTTGATTTTAAATTGGCTTAAATTAAACGAAATAAAACTAGTGTTTCAATTAAATAAATTTAATTAGGAATTTTATTTACTAATTTTTAATTTAATTTAAAAGTATGTATCCCTATTTTATGGGCGTGTAGCTCAGTTGGTTAGAGTACTTGCTCGACACGCAAGGGGTCACAGGTTCGAATCCTGTCACGCCCACCATTTACTTTTAAACTTGATAATGTATTATTTATTTAATGAAAAAATTTTTATTAAGCTTATTAATTTTTGCCCTCTCATCAAACATAACTTTAAGCGCAAATAGTTATTCTATTTTTGGAGGTACATATGATTACGATGATGATAATACAACAAATTTATTTGGTCTAAATTATCACTATTCTAATTATGAAATAGATTTGATTAATGTTTTATCTATTAACCCAGTAATTGGTGGTTTCATCACAGCTGAAAGTGCATCTATGTTTTATGGCGGGTTTGAGACAAATATAGGTCCAGATTCAATTTATTTTAATATCTCTTCATCAGCTGGTATATATAGCAATGGGGATGGCAAAGATTTAGGAAATAATCTCCAATTTAAATCAGAAATTAATATTTTTTACAGTATATCAAAAGAATCTAGGTTTGGAATAGGATCTCATCACATCTCTAATGCAGGTTTAGCCTCAGTAAATCCAGGCACAAATAATTATTATTTGATTTACAATAGAAATTTTTAATTAATTAATAATTATCCAATTGTTAATTCGCAAAATTCGTTTATTTTTATGCTGAATGACTAAAAACTTTTTAGCTTATTTATTATTCTCAATTTTAATTGTAATAACTCTTGTAATTGGATACGAGGAAATTAAATTTTATTTTGATGCTAATCCATTTATTAATGGAATAATACTCCTAACACTCTTAATCGGTTTCCTTCTGTGCTCTTTTAAGATATTCACTCTAAGTTCTGAGTTTAGATTCATGAACTCTGTTGCATTTGGAAAATTAAAACTAAACGACTCATCTTTAAATAACTATCCAATAACAAAATCTATTGCAAACAATCTTGGTATAACAACTACTAACAAAAGTATAAACAAAACTATTGATGAGATTCTAGATGATCTTTTATCTACTGTCGAAAGTGGAAGTGATATATCAAAATATCTTATCAACTTAGCAATATTCTTAGGACTTATAGGAACTTTTTATGGATTACTTTTAACAATAGGGAGTGTCTCGAATGTTATTGATAGTCTTTCAATTGAAGAGCAAGACTTCGGTGCATTTTTTAATAATCTAAAAGATGGTTTAAGGTCACCTTTATCTGGAATGACAATTGCCTTTAGCTCATCATTGTTTGGTTTAGTGACTTCCTTGATATTAGGACTTTATGAAATAATCACTAAAGGCGTTAAGCATAACTACTATGAATTCTGTGAAAATCAAATTCGACTTTTTTATAGAACTAGCCCGAACACAAATAAATTTAGTCAGAATTCTGATAGCACCAACCTTTCTCAAAATATTATTTCTAGGCTTGATAGCTTGATTGATGGCATGAAAAATTCTAATGACGATTTAAGAAAAGAAGTTATTACAGAACTTAAGTCTGTAAGCAAGTCCATCAAAGACTTAGACAAAAAGTGAGCTATCTTTCTAAAACTCAAAGTTCAGATAATGGAAATATAATATGGCCTGGATTTGTAGATGTATTGGCATCTACACTGATGGTTATAATTTTTATTGTTTTACTATTCACAGTTGCTCAAGTTTATTTGGGAGATCTTGTAGTAGGAAAAAATGAACAAATACAAAGTTTAGAAAAAACAATTAATATTCAAGACGAAACTATTGTGGAACAAGATGTAACACTTACAGATAAAGAGATTGAATTGATTGATAGACAAAATTTAATTGAAAAACTTGATGAAGAGATTTCTATTAAACAATCTCAAATATTAGCTCAAGATACGATTATTCAAGATCAAGCACTTGATATAGATAAACTAAATACGATAATTGCTAAAATTACTGATGAGTTATCTTTATCTTTATCTGATAGAGAAACTCTTCAGCAAAATCTTTCTGAATTAAACAAACAACAAGAAATATTAAAATCAGATTTAATTAAACTTGGTGGTGAAAATAGTGAATTAGTCGGGCAAATTGGAAAGTCACAAAATAGAATTGAAAATCTTCTAGAGTCATTAAATTCCTCGGAGAATATAAATCAAGAACTGCAAAACAAATTGTCCACTTTGGAACAAGAGTCAGCAATAAAATCAAGTGATTTAAATGAGGCTCTAAATTTGATATCCAATTTAGCACTAGATATTGAAATACTAAGTAATGAAATTAATCTCTTAAATAATTTATTAGAGTCAAAAGAGGCTGAAATTGCTCAAAATGAGATTGAACTTGGTGAGTTGGGTGACAGATTAAATAGAGTGCTTACAAGTGAATTATTCAAACTTCAAAAGTATAAATCAGAATTTTTTGGTAAATTATCTGAAGCCTTAGCAGATAGAGATGATGTTCAAATAAAAGGAGATAGATTTATTTTCCAGTCTGAAATTTTATTTGAATCTGGAAGTGCTAATATTCAAGAAGAAGGAAGAATAGCTTTATCTCTTATCACCAAAACTATAATTGAAATTACTGAGTCAATTCCATCTGATATAAATTGGATATTACAAATAGATGGTCATACAGATAAAATTCCTATCTCGACCGCTCAATTTCCATCAAATTGGGAGCTTTCTCATGCTAGAGCGTTGGAGGTAGTTAAGTATTTAATTCAACAAGGTATACCTGCAGATAAATTATCTGCAAATGGCTATGGAGAGCACCAGCCAATTAATTTTGGAAGCACTAAAGATGATTTAAAAGAAAATAGAAGAATAGAATTAAAAATTACTCAAATTTAAATTCTCAATCAATCCACATTTTAACAATTTTATCAGGGTCCTCTACAATGCCATTTTTGTTATGATCACCGTTTTTGATATAATCTAAATAATCCATACCCTCAACAACCTCTCCCCAAACAGTGTACTGTCCATCAAGATGTGGTGCATCATCAAAACAAATAAAAAATTGACTGTCAGCACTATTTGGATCCATAGCTCTAGCCATACTTACTGTTCCTCTTTTATGTGGGACGTCATTAAACTCTGCATTAATATTTTTACCTGATCCACCTGTTCCATTACCAAGCGGATCACCTGTTTGAGCCATAAAGCCTGCAATAACACGATGAAAAACAATACCATCGTAAAAACCTTGATTAACCAGCTCTTTAATTCTTTTAACATGGTTGGGGGCTTTATCATCAAAAGTTTTAATTTTTAATGTTTCTTGAACTCGTTCATCTTCTTTACTAAATTCTATTTTTAAAAAAATAACATCCTCCTTGGTAAATGAATTATTAGAAAAAAAAATAAAAAAAAGTATAAATAAATACTTTATTATTTTCATATTATTAAGTTAACATAATTTAATAACAATAATATTTATTTATTTGATAATTCTGTCGCTATAGATTTTATCTTTTTTCTCAGAGAATTAAGCCCATTTGACCTTGATTGACCTAAGTGATCTGAGAGGCCTATTTCCTCAAAAAAAGATAATGGTGTACTAATTATAGTATCTGGACTTTCTTCATTGTAGGCAAAATAAATTAGATAAAATAAACCTTTTACAATTACAGAGTCGCTTGAACCTGATAGACTAATCTTTCCGTTATTAAATTTAGTTACCACCCATAAATTAGATGTGCATCCTTGTATGCGATATTCCTCCGTTTTATATATATCATCAAGCTTAGGTAGCTTTTTTCCTAAATCTATAAGGTATTGATATTTATCTTCCCAATTGTCAAAAAAAGAGAAATCCTCTTTAATTTTGTTGATTTTTTCATGAATTAACATAAATTTTTGCCTTATTACAAATAACTATTACATTAAATTATGAAAATTAAAAGTTCTCTTAAAACAGCTAAAACTAGAGATAAAAATAATCAACTAGTTAGAAGAAAGGGTAGGTTATATGTGATCAACAAAACCAACCCAAGAATGAAAGCCAGACAAGGCTAAAATCAATCTAGATACTTCTCAACTTCCAATGCTGCCATACATCCCATACCTGCAGCCGTGACGGCCTGTCTATAAATTTTATCTTTAACATCACCAGCTGCAAATACCCCTTCAATAGATGTCTTTGTACTATCTGGGTCTGTTATAATATATCCAGCTTCATCCATTTTTAGTTGACCTTTAAATAATTGTGTTGCTGGATCATGACCTATTGCAATAAACACTCCATCAATTTTAAGATTTGAAATTTTATTGTCTTGTTTATCTATTAATTCTATTGACTCTAATTCATCGTTACCATTAAGCTTTGTTACTTCACTATTCCAAATAAACTTTATTTTTGAATTTTGTTTTAATCGTTCTTGTAATATTTTTTCTGCTCTAAGTTTATCTCTTCTGTGAATTAAATAAACTTTCGTCGCAAACTTAGTTAAAAATAATGCTTCCTCAGCTGCACTATTTCCACCACCAATTACAGCAACTTCTTTATCTTTAAAGAAAAAACCATCACAAGTAGCACAAGCTGATAATCCATGACCTTGAAACTTAGACTCATTTTCTAAACCTAGCCATCTCGCTTGAGCTCCTGTACTAATTATTACAGTTTTAGAATTCAGAGTTGTGCCATTATCTAAATTTAATTTTTTAATTTTTTCATTCAAAAAGACCTCTGTAACTTGTGAATTAATAATTTCAGTACCAACGTGTGCGGCTTGTTTTTGCATTTGTTCCATTAACCAAGGCCCTTGGATAGGATCTTCATAACCTGGATAGTTTTCTACATCAGTCGTTATTGTTAATTGACCGCCAGGCTGAAAGCCACTTACTAAAATAGGATTTAAATTAGCCCTAGCAGCATATATTGCAGCAGTGTATCCGGCTGGTCCGGAACCTATAATAATAACATTATTAATTTCAGCCATTTATTGGCCAGCTAGTTGGAAATGTTACATAATTAATTTGCATACATCTTCTCTCAATTTTAATATTTTTTTTTTCAAGTCCGTGCCAAGTATTATTACCAGATGCAAAAAAATAACCAGTGTTATGCTTATACGGAACTGTTTTTACAAGTTTCATATTAGTGTCATAAAAATCTGTTCCAAGTTTTTCTGACTCATCGTAAGTATTAATAAATAACATCATAGTCATCAGTTTCTCTTTTATATCCAAATGTGGTTTAAGCCAAAAACCTTTACGATCTGATATATACTCAATTCTAATATAACTATTTGATAAATTTTTTTTGATTTTATCTTGTATTGACTCAATTACATCTTTATCTCTCAAATCTTTAATTAGCTCCATACCACAAGTTAAGTTTTTTGAATTATCTCTCTCTAAAAAAACTCTAAGCTTGCCATCTACCCCATCACCACCAGCATCAGCAGCTCTTGTACCGTCAAAAGAACGAGGAGCGTCAGATATATTTACTTCATTAAGCTCTTTTATGAGCCCATCTGTAAAAGGGGACTCCAGTTCCCAATGTGGGAAAGGATCCGAATATGTTTTACAACGATTTAATATTGATTCCTTAAGCATTGCCTGAATTGAATCTTAAATTAGATTGTATCTTATTCAAGATCTTAGTTTTTAGAATTTTGTTATATTCACCAATAGAAATTTCATAAGGTTTTAAACTTTGATTATATGACTTTGCAAAATTTAGCTCTGTAATTTTATCAAAAAATTTAAGATATCTTTTTGGGCAAAATTTTTCTTCAAATTTAAATAAAAAAGTACCAGCTTCAGATGATATAGCTTCAGATATCATGGATATTGAGTCCCAAGTAACTACTTGTAATATAGCTTCAGATAGCAGTTCACCGTACTTTCTTGGATTAAATAATTCATTGAAGGTAATCACATTTTCATTATTAATTTTTGATAATTCTTTTATGAGATCAGATGGAGTTCTTCGTGATGGAATAACATTGACTTTAAACTTATTACTTAAAAATTTTATTTCATTTAAAATTTTTTCTTGTGTTTGCTGATGAAATTTAAAATATTTGTTCGGTCCTCCAATAATAAAATTTATTGTATTTTTATTCTTAATATTTTTTTTAAATTTAATATTATGTATTGCCAATAAAGTTGAAATACAATTATCAAAATTTAAATCATCATGTTCCGGACAAACAATAAGATCAAAAAACCTATGATTGATTTTTGGGTCTTGTATATGAATATTAAAAATTAAATCTTTATATTTTTTTTTTAAATAAACAGACGCCTTCACACTTTTTTTACCACAACTAATAAGAATTGTATTTTTTTCAATCTTTAATGAAGATAGATTATGATATACAAACCTACTTGTAGGTATTAGTTCAATAGGTAAATTTTTAAAAACAGATTTTATTTTTAAATCAAAATTTTTGTATGAGTTTGATATTAAATTAGCTAATCCTTCTATTTGACTTCTCATACCAGCAGCACCTTCGCTGATGGTAATAACTTTATAGGTATTCAAATTCTATTATTTAAATCTTACTGACTTAATTTCGTATGAAGTTATACCTTTTGGGGTTGATACTTCTATGTAATCACCCTTTTTCTTTCCAATTAAAGCTCTTGCGATAGGGCTAGTTACAGATATTTTTTTTTGCTCAATATCAGCTTCCACTTCTCCAACTAACTGATACTTAGACTCTTTGTCATTATCTAAGTTTATAATTGAAACAGTAGCTCCAAATTTCACAATAGTTCCTGATAGTTTTGAAACATCTATTAATTCTGCTTGAGCAATAATGCTCTCTATTTCAGCTACTCTGCCTTCAATGAAACTTTGTTTTTCTCTGGCTGCATGATACTCAGCATTTTCAGAGAGATCGCCATTACTTCTAGCATCAGCTATAGCTTTGATTATAATTGGTCTTTCAACTGTTTTTAGGTGTTTAAGTTCATCGAGGAGTTTTTTTTGCCCCTCTTCTGTCATTGGTATTTTTTCCATTTTTTTACTATTTTAATTAAGTTGTAGAAAATATTGAATTTTATGTGTTATTACAAATGAATTTTTTTACAAAAAAGAATGATGAATTTGTATAGGTTTCACAGAAATAGGCTTATTTTTCAGTGTAATCAGTGATTTAATCAGTATTTCCGCACTTCTTAGATTGGTGTAATATGGAACATTTAGATCTACTGATGTTCTTCTGATAGTAAAACTGTCGATTATTGCCTGTTTTTTTTCGGTGGTGTTTATAACTAAATCAATCTTACTTTGCTTAATATATTCTACGACATGTGGTGATCCTTCGGCTACTTTATTAACCAAATTTGAAGTAATTCCATCTTTTAATAAAAAATCGTGAGTACCTTTTGTTGTATATAGATTAAAACCATTTTCTATAAAAGATTTAGCTATTTTAGATATACTTTGCTTATCCTCATTTTTAACTGAGATGAATATATTTTTTAAATTATTAAGTTTTTGTCCTGCTCCAATTTGACTCTTGAAATAAGCTAAATAAAAATCCTCGTCTATACCCATAACTTCACCAGTGCTTTTCATCTCTGGGCCAAGTATAACGTCAGTATTTGGGAATTTATTAAATGGAAATACAGCTTCTTTGATTGCAAAGTAAGGTAAAGTACTATTGTCAAAATTTTGATACTCTTCAGTTAGAGTTTTACCAACTATTAATTCAGCAGCAATTTTTATAAATGGTATTCCAATTGCTTTAGCCAGAAAAGGAATAGTTCTACTAGCTCTTGGGTTTGCTTCAAGTATAAAAATTTCTTCATCTTTAATAGCATATTGAATATTCATCAATCCAAGTGTCTTTAATTCACTTACAAGGGAAATACTAAATTTTTTTATATCTGATATGATTTTATCACTTAAAGAAAAGGGAGGTATGCTACAAGCACTATCACCCGAGTGAATACCAGCCTCTTCAATATGTTCCATAATTCCTGCTATCATAGTATTTCCTTGATTATCTCTTAATATATCAACATCTACCTCTTTTGCATTTTGAAGAAACTCATCGATTAGAATAACATTATTTTCTAAAGCCCAATAATTTTGATCAATATAATCTTGTACATCTTCTAAATTAGTCATTTTTTCCATCATTCTTCCTCCTAGGACGTAGGAGGGTCTCAATAAAATTGGAAATTTCAATTTAGAGGATTTGGCAACAAGTTCTTTTGTTCCTAAAGAGATATCACTCTTTGGTTGTTTCAAACCTACTTTTTGAATTAATTTTTGAAATCTCTCTCTGTCTTCAGATATGTCTATCGCTTCGAAAGATGTGCCCAATATTTTATAACCGTATTCTTTAAGCTTGTTGGCTATTCTCAGAGGTGTCTGTCCACCAAATTGGACAATAACACCTTCAACAACGCCTTTCTCGTTTTCTTTATCAATTATATTTTTGACATATTCAAAGTCTAAAGGCTCAAAATATAATTTATCTGATGTATCGTAATCAGTTGAAACTGTCTCGGGATTACAATTAATCATAATAGTTTCAAAACCAAGCTTCTGAAAAGATTTTACAGCTTGCACACAACAATAATCAAATTCTATTCCTTGACCTATTCTATTAGGACCAGAGCCAAGAATAATAATTTTTTTATTATCCAATGGTCTAGACTCGCAACTAAACTCATTTGTTTCAGAGCTAAATGTTGAATAAAGATAAGCAGTAGAAGAGTCAAATTCATTTCCACATGTGTCTACTCTTTTAAATACTGTTTTTAAATTATTTCTTTTCTGAAGATCATAAATTTCATTTATATTTATTTTTGTTAAATTGCTTATATGATGATTAGAAAATCCAATTTTTTTGGAAGAAATAAATAAATTTTTTTCTAAATTAATACCTGCTTTTACAAGTTGTTGTTCAATATTGATTATTTCATTTATTTCTCTTAAAAAAAATAGATCTATATTTGTTAATTCATATATTTCACTTAAAGGTATTTTACGTCTTATAGCTTCTGCAACTATTAGTAATCTATCAGGCCTTTGTTTTGTAAGTAAATTTTTTAAATTTTCATCTTTTATATTTAATAATTCATGACTTATGTCTAAACCAAAATTATCTGACTCTATTGAATAGAAAGCTTTTAAAAGAGACTCTTTAAAAGTTCTACCTATAGACATTATTTCACCAACAGATTTCATAGCAGTATTTAACTCACTTGGGGTTCCTTGGAATTTTTCAAAATTAAATTTTGGAATTTTAGTTACTATATAGTCTATAACAGGTTCAAAACTTGCTGGAGTTACTCTGGTAATATCATTTTCTAATTCATCTAAAGTGTAACCAACTGCTAAAAGAGCTGCTATTTTAGCTATAGGGAAACCTGTAGCTTTAGATGCTAATGCAGATGATCTACTTACACGAGGATTCATTTCAATAATCAAAATCCTTCCATTTTCTGGATTTACTGCAAATTGAACATTTGAACCACCAGTCTCAACACCTATTTTTCTTAGAATTGCAATACTTTGATTTCTTAATTTTTGATATTCTTTATCAGTTAATGTTAGCGCTGGAGCTATTGTAATACTATCCCCTGTGTGTACTCCCATAGGGTCTAAATTTTCTATTGAACAAATTATTATAGAGTTGTCTAAATTATCTCTAACTACTTCAAATTCAAATTCTTTCCATCCTATTAATGACTCTTCAACAAGAGTTTTTGATACAGGGCTTAAGTCGATAGCATTCTTAACTTTTGAAATAAATTCTTCCTTGTTATATACAATTCCTCCACCAGTGCCTCCAAGAGTGTAAAAAGGTCTTAAAATTAATGGAAAATTAACTTCGTTTATTATTTTATTAAGATCAGACTTATCATCAACTATTATGCTAAATGGAGTTTCTAGTCCTATTTCGGACATCGCTTCAGCAAATAATTTTCTATCCTCAGCCACATCAATTGACTTTGGACTGGCGCCTAAAATTTTAATCAAACTATTTTTGAAATAATCTTCTTTATTTAATTCTCTGATAATATTCAGAGCTGTTTGACCTCCCATTGTTGGTAAAATTGCATCGGGTTTTTCTTTATCAATTATTTTTTTTACAATTTCTTTATTAATAGGTTCAATATAAGTTTTATCGGCGAACTCCGGATCTGTCATTATAGTTGCAGGATTTGAATTAATTAAAATAACCTCGTAACCCTCTTTTTTAAGTGCCTTACATGCTTGACTACCAGAGTAATCAAATTCACATGCCTGACCTATGACTATGGGTCCTGAGCCAATAACCAATATTTTAGATATATCTTTTCTAGCTGGCATTTTTTTCTATTAAATTTATAAATTCATCAAAAAGATATCTACTATCATGTGGCCCTGGACTAGACTCTGGATGGTATTGAACGGAAAATAAAGGTTGATCATTTGCTTTCATGCCATCAATCGTTTTATCGAACAATGATTTGTGTGTTATTTGAAGATTAGAAGGAAAATTTTCATCTAAAACTACAAATCCATGATTTTGAGATGTTATTTCAACTTTATTTGTTTCCAAGTTTTTTACCGGGTGATTACCTCCTCGATGGCCTTTTTCCATTCGAGCAGTAGAGGCATTAAAAGCTAAACTCAATATCTGATGACCTAGGCAAATACCAAAAGTAGGTATTTTTTTATTTAGTAATTTATCTAACTCAGTTTTTATATTTTCATAAACTTTTTTAGGATCACCTGGACCATTACTTAAAAAAAAACCATGAAAATTTTTATTTATTATATCCTCAGCTTTAAAATTCATATCAAATTCCTCTATCTTACAATTTCTGGATTTTAAGTTTTTCTTAATATTATCTTTTGCTCCAAAATTTAAAAAAGCTATTGAGTACTTTTCTTTACCTATTTCCTGTTTTTCTATATTTAGTTCTGATGTAAAATCTTTAATTACGTCATTCTCTTCTAGAGAGAGACTTTGATCTATTTGATTACAAATTTTCTCTATACCTTTGGTTTCAAAATATTCTTCCGAACACAACATTATATTTTTTGGTCCAAAATTTCTTATAATTTTAGTTAATGCTCTTGTATCTAAATCAAAAAAAGCACAAGAATTTTGAGCTATAATCCAATTTGCAAAATCTTTTTGCGCTCTCCAGTTTGAACTTAACTCAAATAATTCATTACATATTAAGCCAGAGGCATGTATTTTCCATGACTCATAATCCTCATTATTACATCCAACAATCCCAATTAATGGAAAAGTAAAATTTATAAACTGAGATTTATATGAAGGATCAGTTAAAATCTCTTGATACCCAGTCATACTGGTATTGAAGCAGATTTCCGCTATTTTGAATTGATCTTTTGATAGAAACTTACCTTTGAAAATATATTTTTTGTTATAAATTAGATATCCGTTTTGATAATTAAGTTTAGTTTTATTATCTAATACGGGCATATAAAATCATGTGTATTAGTATATTATATGAGGGGAAATTCAAATGAGTTTGGCAAAAAATATTTCTGATGACGTCAAAAGTGCTTTAAAAGGTGGAGATAAGAAAAAACTTTCAATAGCAAGGTACGTCTATTCTGAGTTGAAAAATTTTCTTATAAAAGAGAATCTAGATAGAGACGTGTTTAAATTATCTGATGAAAATATAATCAAAATTGTAAAGACTCAACTGAAACAAAAAAAAGAATCTTTAGAATTTGCAATCAAAGCTAAAGATCAAGGCAGAATAGAAGACTTAGAATTTGATATAAATTATCTTAATGATTTTCTCCCAAATATGATTGATGAGAAAAATACAATTGAAATTATATCAAATCACATAAATGAAAATAATTTCGAAAATAAAGACTTTGGAAAAATAATGGGTTTTCTAAAACAAAACTATAATAATAAAATCGATATGAATTTAGCCTCAAAAATTATCAAAAATATTTTTAAAGAATGACAGATGATAATATTAAAGAAGTTATAAACAGAACCTCTATTGTTGATATTATAAACTCATCCATCCCTCTAAAGAAAAAAGGCAGTAATTATTTTGGTTTAAGTCCTTTTAAAAAGGAAAAAACACCCTCTTTTTCAGTGAATGAAGAAAAAAAAATATTTCATTGTTTTAGCACTGGAGAACATGGAAATGTAATTGATTTTTTAATTAAAGTTAAAGGATATAGCTTTAAAGATGCTTTATATGAACTAGCAGATAAAGCTGGTATTGAGCTGAGTTATAAATCATCAAAATTAAACAATATTATTTATGAAATTAACTTATTTGCAAAAGAATTATTTTATAAAAATTTATTAAATTCAAAAACATACTTAAACTATTTAGAAAAAAAAAGAAATTTTAACATAGACACTATTAATAAGTTTGAATTAGGTTCATCAATTAATTCATTTGACCTACAAAAAAAATTTCTTAGTAATTTTGAAGTTGGTAATTTAGTAGCAGCAGGGATTTTTAGTAAAACAAAAAACTCTAAATTATTTTTTTCAAATAGAATAATGGTTCCAATAATTAATATGCAAAATAAAACCTTAGGGTTTGGTGGGAGAGTAATTGATGACAGAATGCCAAAATATATTAATACTGCTGAAACTAAAATTTTTAAAAAAAAACAAATTCTATTTAATGAAAAAATACTAAATAAACAAAACAATAAAAAAATTATCATAGTAGAAGGCTATTTTGATGTTATTAAATTAGAACAAAGTGGTTTTTCAAATTGTTTAGCTCCTCTCGGTACATCAATAAATCATGAAAAATTAATTGAGATTACAAAGAAGGGATTTGAAATAATAATATGTTTAGATGGAGATATTGCTGGAAGAAATGCAACAATTAGATTAATGAATAACTTATTAGGTGATAAGAATTTCGAATTAGGAATAAAATTTGTTTTATTACCTAAAAATTTTGATCCTGATCAGTTAATTGAAAATAATATGAAAGAAAAGTTAGTTAAACTTTTAGATCAACCTCTATCTATTGAAGAGCTTATTGAAAAATATTTAGAAAAATTTACTAAAAGTAATGATGTAGATAGTCAATTTAAAGGATCAAAAGTATTAAAAAGTTTGCTTCAAAATATAGCTAATAATGATTTAAAAAAAATTTTAAGTAACCATTTTAATAGAATTTACTCAACGAAAAATCCAAAAAAAATAAATATTTCTTATACTAAAAATCTTGACCTTAAATCTGATTTAAAATCAAAATTTTCAGCTGCACTAATTATATTTTTCATCGAGAACCCTTCTCATAGAGAGAGAGTCTATGACTTAATTGCAACAGCTAAATTTGAAGGTAAATTCAAAGAAATAAGAGATTTAATAATCACAAAAACTCTTTTTAAATCAACAACAATCGAGATTTATTCAGAATTAGATGCTAAAGGATTGAATTTTGTAAAAAATTTACTATTTTCTAATGAAGTTCGTAGGCTTTGTAGATTTGCATCAAATAAGTCTAATTATGATCCTTATAATGAAATTGAAAAAACAATTAGTTTTATAAATAGTTAAAATGCCAGTAAAAAAAGAGTCAAAAAAAAATCCAAAAAAGAAATCTCTAAAAAAAACCAAATTATCTCAAACTAAAAAAAAATCTTCTAAATTATTAAATCCTATTGAACTTATCTCTAAGGAAAATGAAAATAAATTGATTTCCTTGATAACAAAAGAATTTGATAAAGAAATGGTAATAAAGTCAAAAACATATATTAAATCTTTTGTAAAAATCGAAGACTCCATTATTACTACAGATGACTTCTTAAATTATATTGAAAATCTTGATGAGGATCTGTTTAAATTATTTAAAGCATATACTTCCTCTTCAGATCAAGAAACTCCTTCAAATAACGAAACAGAGGAAGAAGAAAAATCAACTGGAGTAAAAAGTGATGACCCTGTTCGAATGTATCTTAAAGAAATGGGAAATGTTGAACTACTCTCCAGGGAAGGTGAAATAGCTATAGCTAAAAGAATTGAGTCTGGTTTGGATCGAATGATGAATTCAATACTTGAGTGTCCTGCATCGATTGATATTTTAAAAAAATGGATTGAACAAGTTAAACATAACGAAATTAATTTAAGGGAAATTGTAGACTTTGACGAGTATTTTAATGAAGATAATGATCCTTATTCTAATTCAGCTAAAAGAAAAGAAATTCAAAAAATTATTAATGATAAAAAGAAAGCTCTGTTAAAGGAAAAGCAACAACTTTTAAAAGAGCAGGGTATTGAGATAGATAAAGAAAAGCTTCAGGAGACATCCAGTGAAGAGGAAATAGAAAATGAAAGTTTTTCAATATCCATAATAGAGGAATTTTACAAACCTGAAATCTTAAAAAAGTTAGATAGAGTTTTGGTTTTATCTGAAAATATTACAAAAATTAAAAAAAATAAAAATATTTCAAAAATTTCTGATTCAAAATCTCTTAAAGAACTAAAAAAATATCAAGATGAGATCCTTAATTATTTCAATGAGATAAAAATTAAACCTCATAAATTGGAGGAGATAATTTCGCATCTATACTCAATTAATAAAGAGATTCAATCAAAAGAGGTTTCTTTATTAACTTTGGCTTTAAATAGCAAAATAAGTAGAGATTTATTTTTAAAACACCACAACTTAAAAGATACTTATACTCTTTACCAAAAACACATGATTTCAATGGACGATTCTTTTAAAGCGCTCTTCCAAAAGAAAAGCGATAAATTAAAGATAATATATAAAGAAATTCTCAGCTTATCTAAAATTGCTAATCAAAATACGATTGAGTTTAAAGAGAAAGTTAGAGAGATACAATCTGGACAAAGAACTGCAAACCAAGCCAAAAAAGAGATGATAGAGGCAAATTTACGTCTAGTTATTTCAATAGCTAAAAAGTACACAAATAGAGGCCTTCAGTTTTTAGATCTTATACAAGAAGGAAATATCGGTTTAATGAAAGCAGTTGATAAATTTGAATATAGAAGAGGTTATAAATTTTCTACTTACGCAACTTGGTGGATCAGACAAGCAATAACTAGATCTATTGCTGATCAAGCAAGAACTATTCGTATACCAGTTCATATGATTGAAACCATTAATAAAATTGTTAGATCAAGTAGACAACTCATTCTCGAATTGGGTAGAGAGCCAACTCCTGAGGAGTTATCTGTAAGATTAAAAATGCCTATAGAAAAAGTCAGAAAAGTTTTAAAAATAGCAAAAGAGCCAGTTAGTCTTGAAACTCCTATTGGTGATGATGATGATAGTTTTCTTGGCGATTTTATTGAGGATAAAAATGCAGTAATACCCGAAGATGCAGTTATGCAACTTAATCTCAGAGAAACTACAACTAAGATACTCTCAACTTTAACTCCAAGAGAGGAAAGAGTATTGAGAATGAGATTTGGAATTGGAATGTCCTCTGATCATACCTTAGAGGAGGTTGGTCAACAATTTAGTGTAACAAGAGAGAGAATTAGACAAATTGAAGCTAAGGCCCTAAGAAAACTAAAACATCCAATAAGATCAAAAAAACTTAAATCTTTTATGGACTCTTAAAAATCAAATTTTAAATTCTTGTTTTTTTTTTATAAGAATATATAGGTAACAAATAACCACGGGCCTGTAGTTCAGTTGGTTAGAACGCGGTGCTCATAACGCCGTTGTCGCAGGTTCGAGTCCTGCCGGGCCCACCAAGTTTTTAATTATTTTTATATTTTACGGATCTGAATTATTAGTGATTCTAAGCTTCCTCTATTTTTTCTCAATATTTTATTAAATTCTGATTTTTTCGTTACAAAATAAGATGTATTCTCAACTATCACATCAATAATCTTATAAGAAGATCCAGTATTTATAACCTTCCAATAAAGGTTTGCAGAGGATTTTTTAAAAGAAATTTCCGATCTGATAATATAAATATCATCTTTTATATCAACATCTTTAAGCTTAATTGTGCTTGAGGAATTAGAGTTTGCAAGTTTGTATATAGTTTTTATTAAATAATCAGTAAATACCTCTAAATATAGTGAGAGCTCATGATCTTTACTCTTTTTAATGATGTTCTCACCGATAAGCCCATATGCAATTGATTTAATAGCAAAATTTTTGTTAACAAAAGATTTATATTTTTCATAATTCTCACTCTCTGTCCCCTCATTATTATTCATGATTTCTAAAAATTGATTTGACTCCTTTTCAAACCATTCTGATACCTCCGACGCCTGTAGGATTGAGAATGAAAAAATAAAACTTACTAAAATTGTTAAATATTTCATTTATTAATAATAATTATAGTTTTACCAACTATTCAATATAAATTTTTGGGACAGGTAGATTTTGTATGTATTCTTCCTCAAGTTGAGCATTTCTATTTTGATAATATATTGACTTTATCATTTCATACCTATCGGATGACGCTTCGCGAACCTTATCAAGCTGCTCATCAATTTCCACTCTTTCATTTAGCCCGCTGCCTATGGCAAGATATTCCCTATTTGCTACGTTATTTGAGATTGGATCAACGAAATATTCAACCACATCTCCACCAAAATCTCTAAGATTGCTTGGACCTATAATTGGTATTACTATGTAAGGGCCGCTTGATACACCACCCTTTGCAAGTGTAATTCCAAAATCTGTCTCATTTTTTTCCATACCTACTCTTGAGGCTAAGTCAAAAGTACCTAAACTTGTAAATGTATTAATAGTAAATCGTCCTATAGAGTTAAATGATTTATAAAATTCACCTTGAAATAAAAAAGAAACTGTCCTGATTGGCTCTTTTAAATTACTAAAAAAATTGGAAACCCCTTTTTCTACAGGCTCTGGTGCTATGAATTTATATGTTTTTACTATAGGTCTGATTGCAATATCGTCTATGAAGAAATTAAAATTTAAAACTGCTCTATTTATAGGCTCTAATGGATCGTATATTTGGTCATAAGAGACTCCTGAAACAGACGCATCTTCAATAGAATATGATTTTGATATTTGAAAAAAACTCAAAAATATTATTAAAAGAATTGCTTTAAAATGGTTTTTCATTACGTAAAATCAGTTGTCATTATACTACAATCAATTTATGGATCTTAGTAAATTAAATAAAGAACAAAAAATTGCAGTTGAACACAAAAAAGGCCCACTTTTAGTGCTCTCAGGTGCTGGAACAGGAAAAACAAGAGTTTTAACATCAAGGTTTGTTTATATCGTAAAAAATTTAGATGTAAATTTTAATAAAATTATAGCTGTAACTTTTACAAATAAAGCAGCTAATGAAATTAAGGAAAGAGTTAATTTTGAACTCCAAAGCAACGTAGACTCACCTTGGATAGGAACTTTCCATTCAATATTTGCTAAGTTTCTGAGAAAACACTCTGGTTTAGTGAATTTAAAATCTAATTTTACAATACTAGATATTGAGGATCAAAAAAAATTGTTAAAACAAGTACTTGAGTACTATAAAATCAATAAAGATGTTAATGAGTCAATATATCATAACGAAATCCAAAATTTAAAAGATAACAAGATATCTTCTAACGAAAATAAAAAAATTGCTAAATTATCATCTTTAGAAAATTTAGATGATATCTATTCATATTATCAACAAAGATTAATTGAAATAAATGCAGTAGACTTTGGTGATATTCTCTTACATAGTTATCAAATACTAAAAAACAATTTAGAAATACAAAAATCTTATCAAAATTTTATTAAACATATACTTATAGATGAATTTCAAGATACAAACGTTATTCAATACGATTTAATAAAATTAATATTAAATACTGATAGAAATTTATTTTGTGTAGGTGATGATGATCAATCGATATATGCTTGGCGAGGAGCAAATATTGAAAATATAATAAATTTTCCTAAAGTTTTTAATTCACCTGTGGTACGATTAACAAAAAATTATCGATCTAATAGCTCTATTCTAGAGGCCGCAGCTCTCATAATAAAAAACAATAAAAACAGGCTAGGTAAAGAATTAATAAGCTTCAACGAAAATATTCCTGAGCAAAAAATTAATTTAAATTCATTTTATTCACAAGAGGAAGAGTCATTATGGATATCTGATAACATATCAAAGAAGTTAAAAGAAAGTAATAGTATTGGTATTTTAGTTAGATTAACTGCCCAAATGAGAAGTATTGAGGATAAGTTAATTAAATACGCTTTGCCTTATGAAATTATTGGAGGTCCAAGATTTTTTGATAGAAAAGAAATCAAGGATATTCTTGCGTATTTAAAACTTTCAAATAGTTTTGAGGACGACCTATCATTTGAAAGAATAATTAATTTACCCAAAAGAGGAATAGGTAACCAATCACTACAATTAATTATAGATAATGCAAGAGAAGAAAAAATTTCATTTTTTGAGTCTTTAGAGTCATTATCGCTAAAAAATAAAATACCCGGGTCTCTTATTTTAAAAACAAAGCCGTTCATTGAAATTATTAAAAAAACATCTGACCTCATTAACAAAACAACTCTTGAGGATTTAGGTATTTTTATAATTGAAGAGTCTGGATATTTAAAAATGTTAGAAAATGAAAAAAATAAATTAAAACAAGTAGAAAATGAGTCAAGGATAGATAATTTAAAAGAACTTGTAAATGCTCTCTCAGAATTTGAGAGCCTGGACGATTTTTTAGAGCATGTAGGTTTGGTTAACGAAAATCAAAAAAAAACACACTCCAATTCTGTAAAACTAATGACATTGCATGCTGCAAAAGGATTAGAATTTGATCACGTTTACTTACCAGGATGGGAGGAGGGGATCTTTCCAAGTTCTCGCGCATTAGAGCAAAATTCATCAAAATCTCTAGAAGAAGAGAGGAGACTTGCCTATGTGGGAATTACTAGGGCAAAGTTTGATTTAAATTTAAGCTACGCAACATCTAGATATACTTATGGTATGAATAATTATTCATTACCATCAAGATTTTTGAATGAAATCTCAAAAGTTGATAAAAATACAACAAATACAATTAATGAATATTCTTTATCTAACTTAAATAAAAAAAATACTTTGGATAATGTGCAATTAAGTCCTGGGAAAAAAAGAATGTTAGAATTTTTAAAAAAACACAATAAATGAAATATTATTTATTTAAAAAATTAAAAGATAAAAAAATAGATTTTTATCTTTTTACTAATAATGATCTGCATCTTAATGAAAGTCCAAATTTAGATTTAAAAGATATTTATAAATTTTTTAAATTTGACTGCACGAGAGGATACATACTTTTTTTTAATAATAAATTAATCTTTTTTACTGACTCACGTTATACCTTAGCTGCAAAAAATTTTTTCAAGAATAATTGTGAAATTTATAATTTAAGCAAAATAACTATCGCTGATTACCTAATTATGCAAAAGAAGAAATTATCAGGCATTTTAGATTCTAAGTTAATTTCAGTTAAAGAATTTAGAGAGATAAATTCAAAACTAGAAAAAAATAATATTAATATTTATCCACAAATTAATAATTTTATTAAAAAGAATTATTATCCAAATTTTAAAATTTCTTATCCGTTTAGTATGCCAAAATATTTAATTCCTAGACCATTAAATGAAAATTTAAAAAAAATTAAAAAGAAAATTAAAACTGAAGGTATATTAATTTGGAATAATGCGCAGGTAGCATATATATTAAATTTAAGATCATTTGAATTACAGAATTCTACTAAACCATTTGCAGGTTTATTTATTCCAAAAAAAAATATCAAGCCTACTTTAATAACTAATAATTTTGATCTGAATAAAATAACCAAAATAAAAAGTAGCTTTAATATATTTAGAGAAGAAAAATTTATTAATTTACTGAAATTATCAAAATTTAAAAATATTGAGTCTTCTTATGAATTTCTGAACTTAAATATGTATATGCGATTAACTAAATTTTTGAACTTGTCTGAGACAAAAATTAATATTTCTAGATATTTGGGTATTAAAACATCTAATGAAATTAAAAATATAGAGTCTTGCCATATTGAGGATGGTTTAGCTGTCCTTAAATTCATTATTGATTTGAAAGAAAAAAAAATAAGGCCAAAAAATGAGCATGATATTTCAACATTTTTATACAATAAAAGAAAAGAAGGTATCAATTTTTTTAGGAATTCTTTTGATTATATAAGTGCGTTTGACTCTAATGCTGCCATTATTCATTATAAACCTCTTCCTAAGAAATCCTTATCTATCAAAAACAAAAATATATTATTAATTGACTCTGGTGGACAATATCTAGAGGGCACTACTGATATTACAAGAGTTATTCAAGTTGGAAATAAAAATCTTTCAAGAGTAAAATTTTCTTATACTTGTTTACTGAAGTCCTTAATCAAAATAGAAAATAAAATATTTCCAAGAAATATTCGATCATCAGGAATAGATTTATATATTAGAAATTATCTATCTAAATATAAAATCAATTATAGTCATGGGACTGGCCATGGAGTTGGTAATTTTGGTGATGTACATGAAAAATATCCAATTATTTCTTCAAGTTCTAATGATATTTTAACTAATAATAATTTATTTTCTATTGAGCCAGGTCATTACGTAGAAGGTAAATTTGGTCTAAGAATAGAAAATTTATATGTAACAAAAACTTCAGATAAAGGATTAATTTTAAAAAATATTACGTTAGTGCCTTATGAATTGGATTTAGTTGATTCAAATTTAATTACAAATTTTGAGAGAAAATATATAAAAAAATATCATAAGAAAATTTACAGAACTTTACAACCAAGATTAAGTAATGAATATAAGAGTTATTTTTTAAAAAATTTAATTAATAAGATTTAAAAAATCTCTCTCACTTAAAATATTAACTTTTAAATCTATAGCTTTTTTTAATTTGGACCCAGACTTCTCTCCAGATACAAGTATATCTAAATTTTTTGATACATTTGAGGCAATTTTATAACCTTTTTTTTTCGCTAACTCTTTTGCTCTATCTCTTGACATATTTTGAAGTGTCCCAGTAAATAATATACTTTTATTAAGGCTGATTTTATTATCTTCAAGTTCCCTAATTTCAACTATGTCAAGAATAGCAAAAGATTCTTCAAGGTTAGTTTTACTAGAAAAGTAGTTAACAAAAGAACTGATAGCTTTTACTCCTAAACCATCAATATTTTCAAGTTGTTCTTTTAATTTTTTTGATTGAATAAAATTTTTAAATCTAGTTTTATTTTTAAAATGTAAAGATATAAGCTCTGAATTATTTTCACCTAAATATCTAAGACCAAGAGAAAATAAATATCTTGATAGAGAAGTAACTTTGGATTTATCTATAGATTCAATGAGATTTAGAAATGATTTCTCTCCAAATCCTTCTAGCTTTATTATTTTATCTTTATGATTTTCTAATTTATAAATATCAGATTTATTCGATAATAAATTAAGACTTATTAACTTTTCAATCAATTTTTCACCAAGACCATCTATGTTCATTGCTTTTTTTGATACAAAGTGTTTAAAAGACTCTAAGTTTTGGTATTCACATTGATTTATTTTTGCACTACACCTTTGTACTGCCTCACCTTTAGTTTTAATTATTTTAAATCCACATAAGCAATTTTTTGGAATCTTGTATTTTTTATTAGATTCTTTTCTTCTTTCAGTATCTACTTTTGAAACATATGGTATTACGTCACCAGCTCTTTTAACCCAAACAAAATCATTAATTCTTATATCTTTTCTAATAATTTCATCAAAATTATGAAGAGTTGCATTTGACACAATTACTCCTCCTATATTTATTGGCTTTAGTCTTGCGACAGGTGTTATTGCTCCAGTTCTTCCAATTTGTAATTCTATTTTTTCAACTTGTGTTAATGCTTCCTCAGAGCTAAATTTTGCAGCTATTGCCCATCTGGGAAATTTATTAGTGCTTCCTAACATTTTTTGTAAATTTAAATCACTAATCTTAATTACCATTCCATCAATATCAAATTTTATAGTAGATCTTTTTTTCTCAATCTCAGAAATGTAATCATAAATATTTTTTAAACTACTATATTTCTTAGCGTATCCAGTTTGTTCAAAATTATTTCTTTTGCAAAAAATTAAAAATTCTTCAAAGTTTAAAAATTCTTGTTCATAAGTAAATTTACCATATCCATGGGGTATAAATCTTAAAGGACGGTCTCTAGTTACTTTACTATTAATTTGGCGAAGAGAGCCTGAAGCTGCGTTTCTTGGATTTGAGAATTGAATTTTTTTTTCAAGTTGTTTGTTAAACTTTTCAAAATCATTTCTAAAAAAAAATACTTCACCTCTTATTTCTATAAGATCAGATTTACAATTTTTTAAAACTTTAGGTATCCCTTTAATACTAAATACATTTTCTGTGATCTCTTCTCCAACCAATCCATCGCCTCTAGTGATAGCCTTAAATAATTTATTATTCTTATATATGAGAGATAAAGAGACCCCATCTATCTTACAATCAACATTAAATATATAATTTGAATACTGTTTTTTTAAAAAATTACTTGCTTTTTTAAAAAATTCCTCTGTTCCATTAAAATTAAAACTATTCGATAGTGAAAGCATTGGCTCATAGTGTCTAAACTTTTTAAATTTTGATGAAGGTGAGGCGCCTATACCTAAATCGTCAAATTGATTTAACTCAGGATTTTTCGATAATAAATTATCGTATTTTTTTTTTAGTTTATCATATTCAGAATCGTCAATTGATGGATTTGAGTTGTAATATTCTTTGTTGTATTTTTTTAAACTATCTCTTAATTTAATAAAACTGTCTTTTACTCCCATTTTCCTAATTTTTAAGCAAATCTGAAGCTACTTTTTTAGCCGTATCTGTAATTTTAGTACCACTTATTAAGCTAGCAATTTCATTGACTCTTAATTCATTATTTAATTCAATAATTTGACTAGTCATTTCATCATTTTTTATAATTTTTTCAATTTTCCAATGTTTGTGTGCTTTGGCAGCTACTTGAGGAGAATGTGTTATCGCTATAACTTGGTTTTTTTTTGAAATGCTGTTAATTTTTTCTGAAACATTAGATGCAATCTTGCCACTTAAACCACTGTCTACCTCATCAAAAATAAGTGTTAGATTGTTATCATTTCTAGCCGATAAAGATTTAATTATTAAAAGTAACCTAGATAATTCTCCTCCAGATGCAACTTTTTTTAAAGAACTAAATTCAGAGTTTTTATTTGTTCTAAACAAAACATCTAATTCATCATATCCTTGTGAATTAAAATCTTTTTCATCTTTTTCAAAAAAATTAAATATAATTTCGCCCTGCTCAATATTTACAATTGGAAGTTGTTTATTAATATTTTCAGATAATTTTTTCGACTCATTTTTTCTTAAATTAGAAACTTTTAATGCCTCTTCTTTATAATTTTTAAGATCATTTAAATACCTATTTAACAATGATTTTTTCTCTTTATCAAAATTTTTAAGAGAGTCTATTTCATTTGATATTTTTTCTTTAATTGAAAATAAATTTTTAGGTTCTATTTCAAAAAAATTTGAGAGTTGTTGATATTGATAGATTTTTTCATCTATTTCATCAAAATTTATTTCATCAAAATCTAAAGAATTAAATTTATTTTCTAATTCATTAATTAATTCATTCGTGTCTAAAATTAAAGATGAAAACTTTTGGGAAATATTAACATAGTCTTTGTCAATATCCTTTAATTTGCTTAGATATTTCTCAATAGAATTTAGATTATCATTTGAACTGTAACTTGATATTTCTTTTTTAATCTCATTTGAAGTATCAATAAACTTTTTCATATTTTTATTTAAATTTCTTCTGTTAATGAGTTCCTCATATTCATTTTCTTTTGGATTTAGAATTTTGATTTTTTTATTTTTGATCTCTAATAATTCGAGTTTCTCATTTATATTTTTTTCTTTATCTAAATGGGCTTGATAGCTATTCTTCGCAATTATAAATTTCTCATATTTTAATTTTAAAATATTTTTTTCAATTCCACCCATATTATCTATAAATTTGAGAAAATATTTATTATCAAACAATTCTTGCTGTTCAAAATTTTCTTGAAATTCAATAACATTACTCATAATTTTCTTAACATTCGCTAGAGATTCAATCTCGCCATTAATTAGTAACTTTGATTTTTGATTTGCATTGATTATCCTTTCTAAAATTAAATAATCATCTTCAATATCAATATTTTGATTTTTAAGATTTTTTTTAATTGAATTATTAATCTCGAATACTGCTTTTATAGAGGAAAATTCATTATCTCTTAAATTAAGATTTGTATTATTTTTACCACCAAGTGCTAATTTAAGTCCATCTATAATTATTGATTTACCAGCTCCAGTTTCACCAGTGAATGCATTGAAGCCATTGATGAAACTTATTGAAATCTTTTTTATCAATAAGAAATTTTTAATTTCTAGTGAAACTAACATTTTTATTCTATGGATTGGATTAATTTATAATCAGATTTTTTTTCTAGATCTTGTATAAAGATTTTAATTGGATTCAGTTTTTCGTACCATTTTTCATTTGCATTTATATCAACTAAATTATTAATAACATTATAAGATTTTTCATACCAAACACTATCGGGAAAATTATACGCCAATATTGATGCATATTTTTTTGATAATTCATATTCTTCAATTTCATAGTAGATCTTTGTTAAAAGAAATAGTGTTTCCTCGATTGAAAGACTTGAACTGTAATTTTTGAATATTTCATTTAAATAAACTAATGCACCATTATTATTTCCTTTATCTAAATAAAATTTTGCAATATCAAGATTTGCTGAAGCTAAATTATTTTTTATAAGTTTAATTTTAATTATTATGTCTATTTCGTATTTACTATTTGGATATGCATTTAAAATAAAATTAAACTTTTCCAGAGCTAATAATGAGTTTTCTTGGCTAAAATTAGATTTTTTTATAGCAACATAATACGTCATAGCTTCAAGATAATTAGCATAAATGATATTTTGATTTCCAGGATAGTAATTTTTGAAACTTTCAGCTAATGCTCTTGTTTTTTCATAATCTTTTTTTAGAAAATGTATATACGCAGTTACAAGTATACTCTTCTTTGCGTATACACTATTAGGAAAAAGAACCTCTAGTTTATCAAGCTCAATAAGGGCTAGATCGAGATTATTTGTATCAATAAAATTATTAGCTAAAGTAAAAAGTTCGTAATCGTTTAATGTATTTTTATTATAAATACTTTGATCTTTATTGGACTCATCACTATCATTAGCTGAACAAGTTAATATTAATATACAAAGAATTACGAGAATCAAACTTTTCACAAATGAATTATAGCTTTAGAAAAAAAAATAAAATAGTCAAATATGTAGTAATCCACTACACAGGAATGAAAAATCTCAAATTAGCTTATTATAAATTGTCTGATAATAGATCCAATGTAAGTGTACACTACTTAGTTTCTCGAAATGGTATTATATTTAATTTATTGTGTCCCAAATTTAAAGCTTGGCATGCAGGAAAATCTAAATGGAGGAAAAATACTAATATAAATCATTATTCAATTGGAATAGAACTGGAAAATAAAGGTCATAAATTTGGGTACTCAAAATTTACAGAAAGACAATACTTTTCTTTAAAAAAATTAATTTTCTTTTTAAAAAGAAATTTTTTCATTCTAGATAAGGATATAATCTATCACTCTGATATTTCTCCAAATAGAAAACAAGACCCAGGCGAGAAATTTTATATAAAAAAAATAGGTATTAATAGATTTTTAAAAAATAGCCAATTAAAAAATAAATATAATGTAAATGAAATGCTTGAGATATACGGTTTTCATAAATCATACATTAAAAAATATAAAGAATATTGTATTGAAGCAGTAAAAAGATCTCTCAATTATAAAAATATTACCCCGTATCAATCTAAAAAGTTCTTAAAAGATTTTTATAATTTATTATTTTCTTAATTGATGTATTATGAAAGTGGGTAGCGCGCAGTCGCTTTTTTTAACAAAGAGGAAAGTCTGAGCTCGCGTAGAAAGTGATAACGGATAACATCCGTCGAGGGTAACCTTAGGGAAAGTGCAGCAGAAATAAACCGCCGTAAGGTAAGGGTGAAAAGGTGAGGTAAGAGCTTACCGGATACTTAAAAAGTATCGCAATATGCAAACCCTATCACGAGTAAGATCAAATAGAGGCTAAAACTTTTTCTACAGTTGGCCTGGGTTGATCGCTAGATTTAATTAGTAATAGTTAAACTAGATAAATGACTGCAGTTTTTTTAAACACAGAACTCAGCTTATAGCTACCCAATACAATTTGCTATTTCCAAAAAATCCCATATAATCCCATAAAATACCATGCTAATGTTTTTATCCTCTTTTTATGGAATTATTGATACTAAAAATAGAGTTGCTATCCCATCCTCATTTAGATCAACAATAAAAAACTCAAAAGAAAAAACATTTATATTTAAAAGTTTAAAGTATGAATGTCTTGAGGTGCACTTATCCTCAAAGATAAATTCTTTAATTAAAAGTTTTGATGAAAAGGATTTTTTTTCAAAAAAAAATGATCATTTTAAAACTGCAATACTCTCTGACTTGGAGGAGATAACTATAGATAAAGAGGGAAGATTTATAGTAAAAGAACAACTTCAAAAATTTTCAAAAATATCAAAAGAAATAATATTTATAGGAAAAGGTAATCATTTTGAAATTTGGGAAAAAAAATTAGGAGATAATCACAAAAAAATATCAAGAGCAAAATTTAAATGATAAATAACCAACATATACCTATTATGGAAAATGAAATTTTATCATTTATTGATGGTAAGAGGAATTTATCAATTTTAGATTGCACATTTGGTGGTGGAGGACATTCAAAAAGATTCTTAGAAAGTGGACACTTCGTTACTGCTATTGATCAAGATGATAGCTCTTTAATTATTGCTAATGAATTAAAAAAAAATTATTCAAATATAATTTTTTACAAATCAAATTTCAAAGATCTGGATTTTTTAGACCTAACCATTAAAAAGTTTAACCTTATATTATTAGATTTAGGCTACTCATCAAATCAATTAGAAGATAGCAAAATTGGTTTATCATTTAAAATAGACTCTTATTTAAATATGAATTATCTTGGTGGTGATTTAAATGCATATAGAATAATCAATTATTATAATAAAGAAGATCTTCAAAGAATTTTTAATGTTTATGGTGAAATAAATCAGGCTGAAAAATTAGCCAACTATATAGTAAAACAAAGATCTCAAAAAAAGATAAATACAAACTTTGAATTTGTAGAGTTACTAAGAAAAAGTGGTGTCAACTTTAGATCAAAAAAAATTCATTTTGCAACACAGGCTTTTCAAGCCTTAAGGATAGAGTCAAATAGAGAGTTAGAAAATTTAAGGACATTTTTGCAAAAAGTGCATGATTATTTAGAAATAAATGCATATTTAGCAATTATTTCATTTCACAGCTTGGAGGACAGAATAGTCAAGAATTACTTTAGAGACAACAAAATTAAAAAAAACAAAAATTTTCAAAATAATAAAAATTGGGGATACGAGATCCTCACTAAAAAACCATTAATAGCAACAAAACATGAACTTTTAAAAAATAGCAGGGCAAGGTCTGCAAAATTGAGAGTAGGGAGATTCATAAATTGATTAATCATATTTCAAAATTTTTTTTGTTATTTATATTTATTATTTTATTTTTAAGTTTCAAAAATCAAATAAAGATACTTGAAAACAAACTTTCAAATTTAAAAACTAATTATATTAAAGATCATCAAACTTACATTAATAAAGAAATACTTCTATCAAAGCAAATAAATCAATTACAAATTAACAAATTAAATAATTATGATTTTGTTAAAAATAAAAAAATTATTAAATTTGATAGAAATGAGTTTGATGGCTTTACAATAATAAAGGTCAATTATGTACAATCTGAGTAATGAAACAGATTATAAATTACTTTCTAAAACAAAAAATTATTACAATTTTTTTATTTTAACCATTCTATCACTTTTTATTGCTGTTTTTACAAGATTAATATTTTTAAGCTTTGATAACGATAATATTTCTAAACCTAATAAAAGGGATATTAATTTTAAAGCTTTACCAACTATCTACGACTTAAATAAAAATACTTTGGCTTACTCTGACTACAATTATTCAATAAAAAATATCAAAAACAAAGTTAAGTATTTAAAAAGAAATATCCCACTAAAAGATATTTTAGAGCCAATTTATGAAGGTGATCCTTATATTATATTTGAAAAAATTCTCACAAGAAAATACCCGCATAGTGTCATCACAAATAACATGATAGGACACACAAATATTGATCATAAAGGCGTCTCTTTAATTGAGAAATATTTAGATCAAAAAAATAATGATATTGATTTGTCTCTAGATATTCAAATTCAAAAGAAAATATATGATTCCTTACTTAATGATACAATAAAATTAAATCCAGATTTTTCTATGAATGTTTTAGTTGATTTAAGTAGAGAAGAAATTGTTAGTAACGTTTTTTTAGATAACAGAAATGTTGAAGATAAGTTCGATCAAACCTTATTACCTTTGAAAGATCTCAAATTTGATTTTGGATCTGTTTTTAAGACATTTACTATTTTTTCAGCCTTAAAGAATAACAAAATTGACATTAATGAATACTTTGATGTCGATCAACCAGTATACATTGGTAGTAAAATAATTAATGACTTTCCTAGAAATAGTGAAATACCTATGCAAGTAGGAGACATTCTAAAAAAATCATCTAATAGGGGAGCTATTTTAATTAGGAGAAATTTGGACTGTCAAAGTGAGTTTAAGGCTGACTTAGATCAAATAGGTCTTTTAAATTCTACCCAAATTGGTTTTGAAATGATCTCTGTTGAACCAACAGTAAATAATTTTAGAGGTAGCTATTGTGATAACATTCCTTTTGGTTATGGATTATCTGTTTCCCCAATACAATTAATCAATGCTTATGGAAAAATAATAACAGGTAGAGAAAATTTTAATGCCACATTTGAAAAAAAAGAAAAACAAAATGAAAATAAATATAACAAAATATCAAATACTGTTAATAAACTATTATTTTATGCGAATGAGTCTAATAATGAGCTATACAAAAACTTTTTAGTTGCAGGTAAAACAGGAACTGCGGATCAAATTATTTCAGACGATGAAAAATTTCAAAATGTTACATATATAAGTTTTTTTCCATACAACAATCCAAAATATTTAAATTTTACATTTATGCAAAATCCTAAAGAGACATATGGAAAATATATGACTGCCGGAAATACAGTCAAACCTACTTTTTATAATCTTTTGAAAGAGATATACATATATCTGGATCTATCTATTATTAACACTAAAACTACAGATATTTAATGAAATTAACTGATTTAAAAAAAAAAGGTTTTAAAATTGTCACTAATTGGCAAGAATGCAACAAAAAATCTATTTTCCTATTTGACAATAATGATTATCCAAAATTTATAAAATATAAAAAATTAGCTATAAAAAAAAAATGTAAATTTGTTATCTGTAATATTAAATTTAAGGGAAATATTGAAAAAAATTCAATCGATTTTTTCTTTTTTAAAAATAAAGAAGATTTAGAGAACATAGTTAAAATATTTTATAATTTAAAAGATCTTAACTTGATTTTTGTTACAGGCACTAATGGCAAAACTTCTATTGCCTATGGTGCAAATAAATTATTTAATATAAATGGTATTAAATCTTGTTATATAGGTACTTTGGGTTTTTTTATTAATTCAAAAAAGGTCAAAGAATTAAAAAATACAACACCTTCATATTTTGAGATACTTAATCTACTTCAAATAGCAAATAATAAATGTATAAAATTTGTTTTTATTGAAGTTTCTAGTATTGGATACAGTGAGGGAAGAATTGGAAATTTAAAGTATAAATATTGTATCTTAACAAATTTAAAATCAGACCATCTTGATTATCACAAAACTATTAATAATTATCATTTATCTAAAGTAAATCTTATTAAAGGCCATAAACTTAAGAACTCAATTTTATTTTTACAAGATAATACCTTAAAGAATAAATTCAAAAGCTTTGGTAAAAACTTACTTTCTCAGGATTCATTTTTATCTAAAAATAAAATATCTATAACTAATAAAAGTTTAAAAGATTATTTTATAACTTTAAAAGACAAGACCTATAAAATAAACTCATTTAATGATTTCATGCTCAAAAATATCATAACCTTATTGATGGTATATAGAACAATAATAAAAAAATTTCCTTTAAATATAAATAAAACGTTATTTCCACCTGGTAGATCTGAAATAATTTATAATAAAAATAATAAAGTAATAATTATTGATTATGCACATTCAAAGGATGCATATGAAAATTTACTTAATAAACTACATCTATTTAATCAAAGTATAATTATTATTTATGGTTGTGGTGGAAACAGAGATAAAACTAAAAGACCACAAATTGCCAGAGTTGTCTCAAAGTATACTAATTTACAAATTATAACCGATGACAATCCCAGAAATGAAGATCCTGCTGAAATAAGAAAAACTCTTATTAAACACTCTTCTAATTCAATTGAAATACCTAATAGAAGAAAAGCTATAAAATTTGGAATAAGTTATATAAATAAAAATAATGGTATTTTAATTATTGCTGGAAAGGGCCATGAAGAATCACAAACATACAAAAATAAAAGTTATTCATTTAGTGATAAAGTAATTTCATCTAATTATGCTAAAAATTTATAAAATCATTTATGATTTAAAATCAAAATATAAATCTAAAATAGTTTTCGATACTAGACTTTTAAAAAAAAATGACATTTTTATTGGATTAAAAACAAAATATAATGATGGAAACTTGTACTATCATGATGCAATAAAAAAAAAAGCATCTTTGGTAATTGTAAATATAAAGTCTGACCATCCTAAATTATTTTATGTAAAAGACTCCCAAATATTTATAAAGAATTTTTGCAAGTTCATAATTAACTCATACAAAGGAAAGATTATTGCTGTGACTGGATCTGTTGGTAAAACGACATTTAAAGAGAATATTTTTCATATATTAAGTAATAATAATATTAATACTTACAGGTCTTATAAAAATTATAATAATATCCAAGGTCTACAATTTTCTATTATGAATATAAATTTAAAATCTAAATATTCTATTTTCGAATTGGGTATCAATAACCCAAACGAAATGAATAAATTAGTTAAAACTTTACAACCACACTATTGCTTAGTAACAGGTATTGAAAATTCTCATATTGGTAATTTTAAGAATTTTAATCATCTAATAGATAACAAATTAAAAATATTTTATTCAAGAAGACTTATTTATGGGTTGGTCAATTATAGTTATGATCCTCAATACATTAAAAGTAAACTTAATTTTAAAGTAGATCTCATAAATGTTGATAATTTGCAAAGAAATATTAAGTCGAATAAAAAAAAATATATTGTTAATTTTATTTATAAAAAAAGGAAATATAATATTGAGTCATACAAAGGAGAATTTTATATAAATATAGCTATAATCTCTTTTTTATTTATTAAAAAATTTTTAAAGACAATTAAATTTAAAACTTCATTTTATGATGAGTCAATTATCGAGTCTAGAGGAAAAAAAGTTTTAACTTATATTGGAAATAAAAGAATTGCTTTCTATGATCATAGTTACAACGCAAGTCCATATTCACTGAACAAACAATTATTAATATTCAATAAAAGAAATATAAAACAGAAAGTCTTAATTTTGGGTGCAATGAAGGAATTAGGGGCTCAGTCAGATTTTTTTCATATTAAAATTATTGAATTGGTGAATAAATTAAATTTTAAGAAAATAATTTTTATAGGAGATGAATTCTACAAGTTTAAAAAAAAATTTGATAAATTTAATTTTTATAAAAATTATATGCCAGCTATCAAATATTTGAATAGTGAAATTGATAATATAAAAAATATATTTGTAATGGGTTCAAGAACAAACAAACTAGATATGGTAATTAAACATTATGTTAAGTGATTTACTATATTCACTAAGAGATACAGAATTTTTATTTAATTTATTTGGTTATATTTCTTTTAGATCTGGCTTATCCTTAGTTACATCATTTTTTATTGTCTTAATATTGATGCCTCACTGGATTAGAATTCAACAGAGTATTTTTCCAAGAGGACAACCTATAAGAAATGACGGTCCAGACACACATTATCATAAAAAAGGAACTCCAACTCTAGGTGGGGTGCTCATACTCTTTTCAATAATTTTAAGTACAATTTTGTGGACTTCGAATTTTTCGAGTTTTAACTATATTTTAATATTAACATTAATTTCATTTGGATTAATTGGTTTTTTTGATGATTTTCAAAAAGTCAAGTTGAGAAAAGGAATATCATCTAAAATTAAATTTTTAAGTCAATTACTTGCTACATTAGTCATTTACTTTACTATTAAATTTTACGGGTTTGATCTTAACCAATTTAGCATCCCTTTCTTAAAAAATGTTTCAATCGAACTCGGTTATTTTTATTTTGTACTTATTTTGCTTATTGTAATTGGTTCAACAAATGCAACTAACTTGACCGATGGATTAGATGGATTAGTTACAATGCCTCTAATATTTGTATTTCTTACATTTGCTATATTTGCATATGTATTGGGTAACATAAATTTTTCTGATTATCTTTTAGTCAATTATATAAAAGGATCAGGAGAAATTGTGATTTTTTGTACTTCAGCAATTGGAGCATTACTTGGTTTTTTATGGTTTAACTCGAGTCCTGCATCAATATTCATGGGAGACACAGGATCGCAATCTTTGGGAGCTTCATTAGCCGTAACTTCCATTCTTCTTAAACAAGAAATAGTATTAGCTGTGGCTGGAGGCCTTTTTGTAATCGAAACTTTATCTGTTATGATACAAGTTACATATTTTAAATTTTCAAAAGGAAAAAGAATATTTTTGATGGCCCCTCTTCATCATCATTATGAAAAAAAAGGAGTATCTGAACAAAAAATAGTTATTAGGTTTTGGATATTAAGCTTCCTTTTTTGTTTATTAGCTTTGTCACTTTTAAAAATAAGATAATTGATAAATTTAAATAAAAATTTTTTAATTTATGGGTATGGCATAAGTGGAAAATCAATTGAGAAATACCTTAAAAATAAGAATTGTAATTATAGTATATATGATGATTTTAAAAAAATTAGAAATAAAAGAGCAATAAGTAAAAATTATTTAGAAAAAAAAATCAATCAATATAGTTATTTTATAGTATCTCCATCGATTAAGATTGAAAGAAATCACCTTTTATACAAATATAAAAAAAAAATTTTGATTGATTTAGATTTTTTATGTTTAGAAATATCTTCACAGAAAATATTGGGCTTGACAGGAACGGAGGGAAAATCTTCCACTTGTAATTATCTTAATCAAATACTTTCAAAAAAATATAACACTAAAATTATTGGCAATTTTGGAGATACTATTTTAGATAAAAAAAATTTAGTAAAATATTTATCCAAAATTGATATTTTAATTATTGAATTAAGCTCATATCAGTTAGATAAATTAAAATTTTTAAAGTTACATTATGCCTTGATTACTAATATATTTAGTGACCATCTAAACTACCATCAAAATATTAAAAATTACATTAGCTCTAAATTTCGAATACAAGATCTTCTTCATAAGAATTCAAGTTTATTTTTATCAAATAAATTATTCACTAAATATCGAAGTTATATAAAAATAAACAAAAATAGATTAATTTTAAATGATGAAAAAATTTCTAATAAAAAGGATATTTCAAATTATATCAAAGACATAAATCTAAACTCAATAAAAAACGTCATTCATCATATTGACTCAAGTATAAAAATAAAAAAAACTGATATTTCAAATGATTTAGATCATAGAATTAATCTTATTTATAATAAAAATTTTTTAAAAGTTTATAATGATAGTAAGTGCACTAATTTAAATAATGCTATTTATAAAAATAATTTAATACATAGCTCAAAAAAAATTCTTATTCTTGGAGGAAAATTTAAAAAACAAGATAAAAATTTAAAGTTTAATATTAAAAATACATTAGTGTTAATATTTGGCTACCAAACAAATTTATTTATTAATCAATTAAACTTTATTGATTCTAATTATTTTAAATTCAATAGTTTAATTGAGTTAATAAACTTTCTTAAATTAATTATTAAATATCGCAAATATGAATATATTCTTTTTTCTCCTGGTGGTGAGTCTTTTGACACTTATAATAATTTTACTGATCGAGGAAATCATTTTAATCAACTTATAAAAAAAGCATTGTTTTGAGAAATATACTTTTTAGAGATGACAAAAGTTTATTAGGGTCTAATTGGTACATACTATCAAAAAAACTATTTATTATCCCATTTATCTTATCATTCATTGGTGTACTCGCTATTTATTCTTTAATAGGCACTCAATATTCTATTTTATTAATATTTAAACATATAATTTTTTTATTTATCTCTCTTACTGTCTTAATTTTTCTATCATTGTTACCAAAAAATGATTTGAGAAAAATTTTAAATATTATGAGTATTTTTTTTATTTTACTTTTATTCATAGTACCAATCTTTGGATATGAAATTAAAGGCGCAACAAGATGGATAAGTTTTAATTTTTTTTCTATCCAACCCTCTGAGTTACTAAAAGGTCCTTTTGTATGTATGTTTTCTTGGTTTTGTTATTTATATATTAAAACTAATAATAAATTTTACTTGTTATTAAGTTTTTTAATTATAAGTATGGTTATTATACTTTTACTTCTCCAACCAGATATAGGCACTTTGTTAGTTTATATTTCAATTTTTTCTTTGATTTTAATTTTGTATTTCAGAAATTTTAAACTTTTTATTTTACTGGGTTTTATAGGATTTTTTTTCTTATTAATTGCCTATTTTTCCTTTGATCATGTTGCATACAGAATTGATAATTTCTTAAATGGTGATAATTCTCAAGTATCGATGAGTTTATCAGCAATAAAATCTGGTGGAATATTCGGTGTAGGTCTTGGTGAAGGTCAACTTAAATACTCAATCCCTGAGTCCCATAACGATTTTATATTTGCTATTTTAATTGAAGAATTTGGTGTTTTATTCGGATTATTTGTTGCCTTTTTGTATCCAGTATTTTTTATATTGGCAAGAAGGTCTATTTTGAGTCCTTCAAATTTATTTATTTCTAATACGATTTTCAGTCTATGCTTTTTAATGTGTTTGCAAGCATTTGTGAATATAGGTTCCTCTATAAAACTCATACCGCCTACAGGAATGACATTGCCATTTATTAGCTACGGAGGATCATCAATGCTTTCTTATGCTATAATATTTGGTACAGTCATCAACTTTAGTAAGAATGAAGAGAGTACTGCAAATAATTCATAGTGAAGTTGCTGACGTTAGCGTAGTATCAAAATTTTTTCAAAAAAAACATAAAACCTCTACAATCTTTTATAAAAATTTACATTTTTTAAAAAAAAAAGATATCGATCAATTTGATTTATTTATTTTTCACGGTGGTAAACAGAGTGCAAATAGTAAATCAAAGGCTATTTCTTATGAATATAAATTTCTGAATTATATAATAAAAAAAAATAAACAAATTGTCGGTATTTGTTTAGGTGCTCAATTAATCGCAAAAACTTTTGGTTCAAAAATATCTAAATCAAAAACTAAATTATTTGAGTGTGGTTATAAGAAAAATTTAAAAAAAAATAATAAAGTTTTTAAAAATAATTTATCTTTTTTACAATTTCACACAGAGGGTATTTCCTATAATAAAAATATGGAACTATTATCTAAGGGTATATTGTATGAAGTAGACTCTTTTAAAATAAAAAGAAAAGATATATATGGTTTTCAATTCCACCCAGAGGTAACATCTAATACTATTAAAAGATGGCACGATATAGTTAAAATAAAATATCCATACATTGATAATTTAAATAAAATAATGAAAGATTTTAAAAAATACCAGTTTAAAAATTATGATTGGTTTCAAAGTTTTTTATTAAAGCTTTTAAAATGATAAATATTATATTTTCAGAAGAATACAAAAATCATGATACAGGAAATCATCCTGAGTCAATCAAAAGGATAGAGGTTGTAAATAATTTAATAAAAGAAGAGTATTTAAAACATAATTTTATTGAACCAACTATTGCTGAAAAACAAATTATATCTTTGGTGCATGATATTAATTATGTGAATTATATCTTTGATTCTATTCCTACTTCCGGTTTTACTTATCTTGATCCAGATACAATTGCTTGTCCAAATAGTTTAAATAGTTATCTTCTAGCTGTTGGTGGTAGTGTTGATGCAGTTAACTATATTATAAATAATAAAAATAACGGCGTTTTCTTTTGTGCACATAGACCGCCAGGACATCATGTTGAGAGCAATAAAGCTATGGGCTTTGGGGTATTTAACAACGTCGCCATTTCAGCTCAATATGCATTAAATACCGGTAAATTTAAAAAAATATTAATTGTTGATTTTGATGTGCATCATGGAAATGGTACTCAACATATTTTTGAAAATAACCCTAATATTTACTACGCATCAAGTCATCAATACCCTTATTATCCAGGGACTGGATCACTTGACGAAGTTGGTGTTGGGAATATATTTAATTGTCCATTGCCTAGCGATTGTGATACTAGCACTTTTAGATCCTTATTTAGAAAAAATATAGTTGATAAAATTGATACAAAATTTGATTTGATATATTTCTCTGCTGGTTTTGATGCACATAAATTAGATCCTCTAGCATCTATAAATTTAGAGGATGATGACTTTTACTGGGTGACAAAAATTATATTGGAAAAATTTGCAAATAATGTTCCAATAATATCTGTCTTAGAGGGCGGATACGATATGATAGGTTTGCATGATGGTTTAAATAACCATCTTAAAAGATTAGTTGAGTACTCAAATGAATAAAAAAAAAGAAAATAACTTTGAAAGTGCACTAAAAAGATTGGAGGAAATATCTGATTTATTAGAGAATGAAGATACTCCCCTAGAGGATAGTATAAAGCTATTTGAAGAGGGAATAGAGCTAAAAGAATTTTGCGAGGACAAACTAAAATCTGCAAAACTTAAAATAGATAAAATTGTGAAGAGAAATAAATCTTTAACTTCGACCGAATTCAAATAATTTAGAATTCTAATGTCAATTTTAAGTAAAATTAACCTGCCTAAAGATTTAAAGAAATTATCATTTAATCAATTACTAAAACTTAATGATGAGTTAAGAGATTATACAATTCAAGTAGTATCGAAAACAGGAGGTCATTTAGGAGCTAGTTTGGGAGTAATAGAATTAACATCAGCTTTACATTATGTCTTTGATACTCCAAGAGATAAAATTATTTGGGATGTAGGTCATCAAACTTACCCCCATAAAATATTAACTGGTAGAAAAAGCAAAATTCATACATTAAGAAAAAAAAATGGTTTATCAGGTTTTACTAAAAGATCTGAGAGCATTTATGATCCTTTTGGAGCCGCTCATAGCTCTACTTCTGTTTCAGCCAATTTGGGGATTACGGCTGCCAGAGATATGCTCAATCAAAATTTTGATGTTATTAGTATTATTGGTGATGGTGCTATTAGTGCAGGATTGGCTTATGAAGGTCTTAACAATTTAGGGCATTTAAATAAAAATTCCCTGATTATTTTAAATGATAATGAAATGTCTATAGCAGAACCAGTAGGTGCAATGAGCAAATATCTTGTAAAACTATTAAGTTCAAAATCATATGAAAGCTTTAGAGATATTATAAAAAATTTTACTAAAAGATTACCCAACGAAGTAGGGGATTTTGCAAAAAAAACTGAGGGTTATTTAAAAGGATATTTAACTGGAAATACATTATTTGAAGAACTTGGTTTGAACTATTTAGGCCCTATTGATGGACACAATCTAAAATTATTGGTTCAATTATTTAAAAAATACAAAAATAAAGAATTACATGGTCCTGTTTTTTTACATTTAATTACTAAAAAAGGAAAAGGTTACAAACCTGCAGAAAGTTCAAAAGATAAATTTCATGGCGTATCTTCTTTTAACTTAAAAACTGGTGTTCAAAATAAATCTAAAGAAAAAACGTTCACTAATGTTGTAAGTGACACTCTTTTAAAATTAGCAAAAAAGGATAATAAAATAGTTGCTATCACAGCTGCTATGCCCTCAGGAACAGGTTTGGATAAATTCAAAGAAATATTCCCAAATCGTTTTTATGATGTAGGAATAGCAGAACAACATGCTGTAACCTTTGCTGGAGGTATGGCGACTGAAAAAGTTAAGCCTTTTGTGGCAATATACTCTACCTTTTTGCAAAGGGCATATGATCAAATAATACATGATATTGCAATTCAGTCTTTGCCAGTTAGATTTTTAATAGATAGATCAGGTTTTGTTGGTGCTGATGGAGCTACTCATGCAGGATCTTTCGATTTGAGTTATTTATGTTGCTTACCAAATTTCATAGTTATGGCTCCTTCAAGTGGAGAGGAATTAAAGAATATGATTAAATTATCTATGACTATTAATGACAAACCATCTGCAATCAGATATCCAAGAAATTTAGCCAATGATTACAATGAAAAAGCTAAGTTTAATAAAATTAAATTGGGTGAAGCAAAACTAGTAAAAAAAGGGAGAAGAATTGCTTTTCTCAGTTTAGGCACTCGGCTACAAAAAATCTTGGAGGTTTCAGAATTAATTAAAAAAAATTATAAATTTCAATGCAGTGTGTTGGACATGAGATTTGCTAAACCGATAGATAAGAAATCCATTAATTCTCTGATAAAAAATCACGAAATTTTTGTAACTATAGAGGAGAACGCAATTGGAGGATTTTCAAGTCAAGTAAACAACTATTTATTAAATGAGTCATCTAAATCACCAAAAATTTTAAATTTTTTCATGAAAGACAAATTTATTGATCAATCTGATATTGAGGACCAATACACTTTATCAGGTATTTCTTCAAAAAAAATATATGAAAAACTAACTAATTTTTTAAAGTGATTTTGATTTGTGAATTAGTAACAAATCTGCAATAACAAAATTAGTCATAGCTATTCCCACTGGTACAGCTCTAATGCCTACACAAGGATCATGACGTCCTTTAGTTTTGATTTTAGTATTTTTAAAATTCTTTGTAACAGTATTTTTTTCACTTAGCACTGAGCTTGTAGGTTTAACAATATATCTAAAAATAATATCTTGCCCTGAAGAAATACCACCTAATATTCCTCCAGCATGGTTAGTATGAAATTTAATTTTTTTATTTTCAAAGTTAATTTGATCAGATCCATTAGTGCCATCATAGTTTACTAAATCAAAACCAGTACCAAACTCTATACCTTTTACAGCATTTATGCTCATAATTGCTTTTGATATCTCAGAGTCAAGTTTTTGATATATTGGCTCTCCTATACCTACAGGACAATTTGAGACTCTAACTTCAATTACAGCACCTAATGATGAACCTTTTTTTCGATGAGTAAGAATTAGTTCTTCCCATTTTTTAAGGATTGTCCTATCCGGTGAGAAAAAAGGATTTTTGTTAATAAACTTATTATTCCAAGTTGAGTTTTCTATCTTCTCATTACCAATTTGTATGACAGCACTTGTAACTTTTATTTTATTTTTTGAAATTTTTTTAAGAAGTAATTCCGAAAGAGCACCTGCAGCAACTCTCATGGCAGTTTCCCTAGCACTAGACCTTCCTCCACCTCTATAATCATAATTTTTATATTTCATAAAATAGGTGTAATCAGCATGACCAGGTCGAAATTTATTTTTTATTTCTGAATAGTCCTTGCTTCTTTGGTCAGAGTTGTAAATTATCATTGATATCGGAGCGCCCGTGCTTTTACCTTTAAAAACTCCAGAGAGTACATTAACTTCATCTTTCTCTTTTCTTTGTGTTGTAAATTTTGACTGACCTGGTTTTCTTAAATCTAGTCTTGTTTGAATATATTTTGTGTCAATAGGTATTCCTGCTGGAAAACCATCAACGACACAACCTATAGCATCTCCATGACTTTCTCCCCAAGTTGTAAACTTTAATAAATTTCCAAAAGAATTATGTGACATGAATTATTTATTTTTTACTAAACTCATTTAATAATCCTGCCACACCTTCAGCTTCATCAACTGCTACCATTCCAACTGTATGATAACCGCAATCAACGTGGTGAATTTCACCGGTTACTCCAGATGAAAGGTCACTTAAAAGGTAGGCTCCTGTGTTACCAACATCTTCAAGTGTAACATTTCTTTTTAATGGAGAATTTAGCTCATTCCATTTTAAAATAAATCTAAAATCACCAATACCAGAAGCCGCAAGAGTTTTAATTGGGCCTGCAGATATAGCATTAACCCTTATATTTTTATCCCCCATATCAACAGCAAGATATTTTACTGAGGCCTCAAGCGCTGATTTTGCTACTCCCATTACATTATAGTGTGGCATAACTTGCTCTGCTCCATAGTAAGTTAACGTTAAAATACTCCCGCCATTATCCATTAATTCATAGCAATATTTACAAGACTCAGTGAAGGAATAACAAGAAATATTTAGACTATTTAAAAAATTCTCTTTTGAAGTTTCAACATACTTACCTCTAAGCTCATTTTTATCTGCAAACGCTACAGCGTGAACGAAAAAATCCAATTTTCCCCATTTATCTTTAATTTTTTCAAAAGTATTTTTTACAGATCCTTCATCACTAACATCACATTGTATCAATAAATTAGAACCTACAGATTTAGCTAAAGGATCTATTCTCTTTAATAGAAGATCATTTTGATAAGTAAAAGCTAATTCAGCACCAAAATTTGCGCATTGTTGAGCAATACCCCAGGCAATGGACTTATCATTAGCCACTCCCATTATAAGCCCCTTTTTATTTTTTAAATCCATTTTTTGCTAAAATTAATATAATACTCATACCATGTCAGATAAATTAAATCCAATTATTAAGTTTAAAGAATGGTTTGATTTAGCCACTGAAAAAGAGATCAACGATCCTAATGCCATGTGTCTATCAACAGTTGACGATAAAAATACCCCCCATTCAAGGATGGTTCTATTAAAAGATTATAATGATGAAGGTTTTATCTTTTATACAAATTACGAGAGTAATAAAGGAAATGACATTTTAAAAAATGCCAATGTTTGCCTAAATTTTCATTGGAAGTCATTGTTAAGGCAAATAAGAATAGAGGGTAAAGTCGAAAAAGTCTCAAAAGAAACATCTGATAAATATTTTAATTCAAGACATTATTTAAGTCGAATAGGTGCGTGGGCTTCTAATCAATCAAAAGTCCTAAAATCAAGAGATGATTTAGAGAATAAAATTGAATTTTATAAAAATAAATATCCTGAAAAAGAAAATTTCCCTCGTCCTGATTACTGGGGAGGGTTTATAGTAAAATATTCAAAAATCGAGTTTTGGGAGGATATGCCTCATAGAATTCACAAAAGAGAAGTCTTTGAGTTTAAAGATAATGATTGGGTATCGTATACCCTTAGCCCTTAGTTTTTAGAGTATTCACTCCATCTTTTTAGCAAATCAGAACTGGAAGACTCTTTGTGATTTCCACCTACACCAAATTTTAATTCAATATTATATTTCTTTGCTGTTTCATATTCTAAAATTTTAGAAGTGTCTGATCTATCACCTCCATTAGCAAAAATAATTTTTTCATTTGGATATTTATTTCTTACTT
>CACBDV010000006.1 GCA_902538085.1 uncultured Alphaproteobacteria bacterium | reverse complement strand
GGAAATGCTGTATCTTGGTCCTCAAGTGGTTCGATGGGTTTCAGGGGTTCTAAGAAATCTACCCCCTATGCTGCACAAATCGCCACTGATGCAGCTGGAAAAAAAGCATATGATGTTGGTTTGAGAAAACTTGATGTTCTCATGAAGGGCCCCGGATCTGGTAGAGAGTCTGCTTTAAGAGCTCTACAAAACATAGGGTTTATTATTAACAATATTAAAGACGTCACACCGCTTCCACATAACGGATGCAGACCTAAAAAGAAACGAAGAGTATAAACTAAATTTATAGGAGTTAAAATTGATAGAGAATAATTGGATAACTTTGGTCAAACCAAACAAAGTTGATTATAAAATAAGTGATAATAAGAAATTTGGAACGGTTGTCATTGAACCTTTGGAAAAAGGTTTCGGCACCACATTAGGTAACGCCCTTAGAAGAGTGCTTTTATCTTCATTACAAGGCACAGCTATATCGTCAATAAAAATTAATGGTGTGCTTCATGAATTTTCAACCATTGAGGGTGTGAGAGAGGATGTGACCGACATCATTATGAACCTTAAAAATGTTACTTTTAATTCCAAAAGTAATCATTCTCAAAAATTAAGCCTAAATATAAAAGGTCCAAAAGAAGTTCTTTCCTCAGATTTTGAAGAAAACCCAGAAGTAGAAATCATTGATAAAGAAGCTGTAATTATGAATGTTGACTCTAATAGAGAAGTAAACTTAGAAATATTCTTAGATGTAAACAAAGGTTACATATCTGCAGAAAAAAATAAAGATAATGAAAACAAAAGTGTCGGACAAATTATGCTTGATGCAACTTACAGTCCCGTTAAACGTGTCTCATTTAATGTAGAAAATTCTCGTATTGGCCAAGATACTGAGTTTGATAAACTTATCTTAGATATTGAAACTAACGGAACCGTGTCCCCAGACGACGCTGCTGCTTTAGCCGCAAGAATTCTTCAAGATCAACTTAAGCCCTTTATCAATTTTGAAGAGCCTACAGAAGATGAAAGAAAGAAACTACAATCATCAAATGAACCGCAGTTTAATAAGAACTTACTCAAGAAGGTTGATGAGCTAGAACTTTCAGTCAGATCAGCAAACTGTTTAAAAAATGACAATATTTTTTATATTGGTGATTTAGTTCAAAAAACTGAAGGAGAAATGCTAAGAACACCTAATTTTGGTAGGAAATCCCTTGATGAGATAAAAGAGGTTCTATCTTCAATGAGTCTCAGCATGGGTATGGATTTACCCGGCTGGCCGCCAGAAAATATAGAAGAGTTATCAAAAAAATACGAAGATCCTTTTAAAGTATAATGAAACACGGACTTAAACAACGAAAGTTAAATAGAACTTCTTCGCATAGATTAGCTTTGTTAAAAAACTTATCTATTAGTCTCATCAAGCACGAGACTATTACTACAACTACTGAAAAAGCAAAAGAGCTTAGACCTTTTATTGAGAAATTAGTTACAAAAGCTAAAAATGATAACTTAAGTAATAGAAAATATATATTAGCCAAGCTTTTTAATAATAAGGAAGCTTGTCAAAAATTATTTTCTGAAATTTCTAAAGAGCAAAAAAATAGAAATGGTGGATACACTCGCATTATTAAAAAAGGCAACAGATTTGGCGATTTTGCTCACACAAGTATTATTCAGTTCGTTAAATAAAAATCTATGTCATCTTATTTAGCGCTCGTGATAGGCGCTATATTAGGATCAAGCCTTCGTTACCTCTTCACTATTTTAAACTTCACTTTTCTAGGGCTACCCACAGGAACAATATTAGTGAATATTATAGGATCTGCTATGGCAGGTTATTTTTTAAATAAATTTAATGGCGCATTATATATTTTTGTATATGTCGGTTTTTTTGGAAGTTTTACCACTTTATCTTCCTTTAATATGGAGCTATTTTCATTAGTATCGGATAAATCTTTTATCAAAGCATTAATATATTTTTCTTTTAACATTTTTATATCTTTTATTTTCTTTTATTTATTTCATATGATTAGTCTTAGATTTGCAAATTAAGATAGATCAAAGTTATAAAAGATTAGATAAGTTTTTATTTCAATATTTTGAGTCTATACCTTTATCTTTGTTACAAAGATTAATTAGAAAATACAAAATAAAAATTAATAACAAAAAATCTAAAGCTAATTCGCCATTAATAAAAGGTGATGTTATATATATATATTATAAATTTGAGATCAATAATGAGTTATCAAATACTATTAAACTAAATAAAGATAAAAAAAAGATTTTTAAAGATCATATAATATTTCAAAACGATGATTTTATAGTTATTAACAAAATTGATGGATACTCTGTTCAAAGAGGATCTAAAGTATTTATTTCATTAAAAGATATATATGAAAATGTAATCAAACATAAATTATATATAGTTCACAGATTAGATAAAGATACTTCAGGTCTCATGCTTTTTGCAAAAAATAGAATTACTGCTAGTAAAATCTCATCTCTATTTTTAAATAATCAAATCAAAAAATTCTATATTTCAGTAACTAATAATAAATTTAATAAAAATACTGATACTTTGATTAACTATAATTCTGATAAGAAGGAATTAAAACTAGCTTACAGAAAAATTCAATTAATTAATCATGAAAATTGTTATTTGATTAAATTATTTACAGGAAAAAAACATCAAATCAGACTTCAATTCTATCTTAATAAAAATCCTATAATTGGTGATAAAAAGTTTTCTGGCAATAAATTTAATAAACTTCTTCTTTGTTCTTATAAAATTATTTTTAAACTAGATGGTAAATTTTATAAATTTAAAATAAACCCTAATAAAATACTTTCATAAATTCTTCTTTAAGATCTTGATATATTTTTCCTTTATTATAATTTATTTTTAGTTCTTTTAAGCTACTTATATCTTTGGAATTAAGACCACAAGGATTGATTTTTTGAAAATTATCTAAATCAAGATCAAAATTAATTGATAAACCATGATGAATGATGCCTTTAGAGTATCTTAGACCAATAAATATTATTTTTTTTAATTCATTATTATTTTCAACCCACAAACCTCTATTTTTTTCTTTTTTTCTAAAAAGTTTAATATCATTTCTTTTGAATGCTTTTATACATATGTCTTCTAATGAATTTATGTAATCTATAATATTCTTTTTTCTCTTTTTTAAATTAATTAAAGGATAAATTACTAATTGGCCGGGGCCATGAAAAGTGATTTTACCACCTCTATTAACTTTAATTACTGGGATCTTATTTATTTTATCTATTTTAAATTCTTTAGGAGTAGAGCTTCCTGCAGTAAAGACATTTTGATGTTCTAAGAACCATATTTCCTCTTCTTTTATATTTTCAGACATTTTTTGAATATGTTTATTCATTAATTTTGTAACTTCTTGATATTTTTTTTGCCCTTTTAGTTGTTTTATTTCAATCATTCTTTATTAATTAATCTATTAATTGCGGACGTGGCGGAAATGGTAGACGCGCAGCGTTGAGGTCGCTGTGGGATCATATCCTGTGGAAGTTCAAGTCTTCTCGTCCGCACCATATTTATAATATAAATGCAAAAATTTAATAAAAAAGAATATATTGAGTCAATAAAATCTCTTCATTCTGCAGATCAAGCAGATAGTATTGAAAGCCTCCCATACGAAATACAGTCGTCTATACTAAGAACTAATACTAAAAACTTTCACCCAGATTTTATTGCTTATTTACGAGAAGAAACGCGTGACGATATTTTGCATATGATTCCAAATAAACAATTAGTTAATTTAATTAAATACTTAGATTTAGATGATGCGGTTGAAATCCTTGGTGACTTTGAAACTAAAGAATTAGTTCAAATACTTTCCAAGCTTGGATCTCAGCAAAGAGAAAGAATTGAGGAAAGTTTACAGTATGATGAAAATTCTGCTGGTAGGCTTATGAATAGAGACTATCTTTCGATTAAATCTAATTTAACAGTTGGTGAATTAATTGATCAGTTAAGGAATTCTCGAAGAGGACCTAAAGATTTTTATAATATATTTATTGTTGATGATCAAAACATTCCTATTGGATATATCCCCTCAGGTAGAGTTTTAAGATCAAAGAGATCAAAAAAATTAAAAGATATTATTTATAAAGACATACATATTATTAAATTTGATGAAAAAATTGAAGATATCGCCTACACCTTTCGACAGTATGGCTTGGTTTCGGCACCTGTAGTAAATTTAGATAATAAAATGATAGGTATCATGACAGTTGATGACGTTGTTGAAATTGATCACGAAGAGTCAGAGAATGATATGAGAAAGTTGGGAGGTTTGTTTGTAAATGACTTTTATAAAGGTGCTTTTACATCTGCCACTTCAAGATTTATATGGTTAGGGTTAAATTTATTGACAGCTATATTAGCATCTCTTGTTATAGATATATATTCAGACCAATTACAGCAAATGATAGCGATTGCAGTCTTGATGCCTATAGTAGCTTCAATGGGTGGTAATGCAGGCACGCAAGCTATGACCATATACGTAAGAGCTATTGCCACAAAAGATATTAACAATTCAAACTATATTAAATTGGTTGTAAAAGAATTTTTAATAGGAAGTATCAATGGTTTTGCACTTTCTTTAATAATGGGATTAATAGCTTATTATTGGTTTGATAGTCTTGTATTAGCATTTGCGATATCTTTTGCCATTTTAATAAATTTAGGTTTTGCTTGTTTGGTAGGCATAATTATCCCAATAACAATTAATAAAATGAAAATAGATCCAGCTTTAGCCTCTGGTATTGTACTTACAACATTTACAGATGTATTTGGATTTCTGTCATTTTTATCAATTGCAACTTACATATTAAATTTATAGTTTATTTCGATGATCAACGCTGAAATACTTAGAGAATATGATATTAGGGGTATTTACCAAAGATCATTAAAATTAGAGGATGTAGAAAATATTGCAAAAAAAATCTCAAATATAATTTCAAATATTAATACTCCTAAAATTATTATAGGTCATGATGGAAGATTATCTTCTTTAGAAATTAAAAATAAACTTATTGATACTTTCAGAAGACATGGTGTTGATGTAGTAGATATTTCATTAATACCAACTCCAGTGAGCTATTATGCTACAAAAAAACTGGATATTCCTAACTTAATAATGATTACAGGTTCTCATAATCCAAAAGAATATAATGGATTAAAAATAATTATAAATAATAAACCCTTTTTTGGAGAAAAGATAAAATCTCTAAACGATTTAGATGATGCTTCATTATCCTCAACATTGGGTAAATTAACATTTAAAGATGTAATTACTCCTTATACAGAAGAAATTATTTCACAATTTAATCATCTAGATAAACTTAAAATAGTTTGGGATCCAGGAAATGGAGCCATTGCACCAATAATTCATAAAATTATTAATTCTGTAAAAGGAACTAATATTATTTTGAATAGAAGTATAGATGGTAATTTTCCAAATCATCATCCCGACCCAACAATAAGGAAAAATATTACTCAGATATCAAACTATATTAAAGAAAAACAATTTGACTTGGGTATTGCTTTCGATGGTGATGGCGATCGAATTGGAATTTTGGACAATAAAGGAGAATTAATTTACTCAGATATCATATTTTTACTTTTGTCTCTTGATCTTACAAAAGAAAAAAAAGATTTAGTCGCTATAGCTGACGTAAAATGTAGTAAAATACTTTTTGATACACTTAAAAATCATGGTGTTGACATTCATATGTCAAAAACTGGACATTCTTTAATCAAAGAGATGATATCTTTAAAAAATGCAGATATAGCAGGAGAAATGAGTGGGCATATTTTTTATAACTATAAATATTATGGATATGATGATGCCATTTATGCCTCTTTGAAATTAATTAAGATACTTAATAATACAAAAAAAACATTAAATGAATTAACGAGTGTTTATATGAAATCATCCTCTACACCTGAGATAAAATTATATTGTGATGAAAAAATTAAATTTAGTCTTTTAGATAAAATAGTAAAGGATATTCCTAGACACTACGATAGTTCAGCCAAATTAATTACAATTGATGGTGTAAGACTGGAAACTGAAAATTTTTGGTTTCTCCTAAGAGCTTCAAATACTCAAAATTGTATAGTATTTAGACTTGAACACTTTGTTAAAGATAAATTTAAAGAAGAATTAATTAAATTAATATCAATACTTGAGTCATATTCATTGGACATAAAAGAATTAACTAGCTTTAATCAAACAGTCTAATTTATATAATTTAATTTCATTACATAAGTTTTTTGCTGTCTTTTGATCATCAACATTAATATAACTTATAAAATATCTACCATTTTTTTTAATTTGATGCTCAAAATTTCTAAGTATTTTTATTTTATTTTTAAGTAATGTAATATGCATCTTTGATTTACTAATCTTTTTGAAAGAGGATGTCTGGATTGTATAATTATTTATATTTTTTGTTTCATTTTTAACAGTTAATTTTTTAGTTTCTTCATTTTTGGATGTATCTTTATTTCTATATTTATTCATAAGAAAATTAATTTTATTGTTCCTTTCTTTAGCGGAATTTCCTCCAAAATATATACCTAGTAAATATTTATCGTCATTAACTGATAATAGTGATATCTGAAAACCAGATTTTCTTGTATAACCAGTTTTTAAACCAATATAATGATCATACTTTTTTAATAATGTATTATGAGTTGTATAACTTTTATCTTTGATTTTAGCTTTTGTTTTTTTAAATCGATGTAAGTGCTCAGGAAAATCAATAATTATTCTAGAACTTAATTTAAACATGTCATAAGCAGTCGATAAATTAGCTCTGTTGGGGAGGCCATGAGGATTTGCAAAATTCGTGTTTTCTAAATTCAATTTCTTTGCATAATTATTCATTTTAAGGACAAATTTTTTTTCAGTACCAGATATTTTTTCAGCTATTGCAACAGCTGCATCATTTGCTGATTTTATTATTAATGAGTCAATTAATTCATCTACAGTGATGAAATCCTTTTCTGATACACCTAACTTAGAGGGCTGTTGATAAGTTGCATGTTTAGAAAAGTAAATATGATCATTGATGTTAATATTTTTTAACCTTAGTTCATCAAATAAAATGTATAGTGTCATAATTTTAGTAAGTGATGCTGGATAATTTTTTGTTTCCTTATTAACCTCAAAATATATTTCTTGAGAGATTGGATTGCCTATTACACTTGCAATTTTTGCAAATAATGGATGTGATAAATTGACAGTTAAAATAAGTGTAATAAGTATTATTCTCATAATATTATTAATTTGTTATAATAATTCATGTCTTTAGGTTTTAAATTATATTCTTTTTTTAATGGTAATCTTGTTCATCAGGATTCGCTAGGTAATAAATACTATCATGATAAAAATAATTCCTCTAAAAGATGGGTAGTTTATGCATCTGGTTTTGGACCTGACTCATTACCAACACAGTTTCATAACTGGTTACATAATACATCTGATGAAATATTTACCTTTGATGTTGAGAAAAGTAATCAGGAAAGTTTGGTCAAAAAAAGAGTCCAAAAACATTCTGTAAAACATAAAGACACAAATGATAAGGGTTATAATAGTTGGCAACCAAAATAATAAAAGAAATAGACTCAATTGATCCAAAAAATCATTTTAAAATTGGTATTATTTTTCTTTTCTCCTTAATTATTTTTTTTTATATTTTTAAAAATACTAACCATAAAACCTCAATACCATTTGTAGCTAAATTTAATTATATTGAAGGCATTAATAAAAATTCTGAAGTTCAAATAGCTGGTGTAAAAATAGGAGTTGTTAGTAAAATTACAATATCATCTGATGGAGTTATAATTAACGGTTTTATTGATAAGGATTATAATATTCCTAATGACTCAATTTTAAAAATCAAAACCAATGGTATTTTTGGAAAAAAAGCTCTGGCTATCGAACCAGGATTTGGAGATTTTTTTGATAAATCAAATTCAAATTATGTGTTTAATCAAACTCAAGACTCATATTCAGTTGATACATTTTTAAGATATTTAAATGAGTTAAATGAATAAAAAGATAAATATAGAATTTGTTCTTGGATTATTAATATTAATTTTATCAGTAATAAGTATTTTCTATTACTCATCTAAAATAAATCTTCTAAATAAGATTGAGACTTTGCAAATTAACTCTAGTTATTTTGATATAGGCAACATGACTATAGGTAATGATGTTAAAATTAATGGAGTAAAAGTAGGTGAGGTATTAAATATAAAATTAGATCAGGTATCATACATGGCTATAATCACATCATCTATCAACAAAAGTATTAATATTCCTGATGACTCTATATTTAAAATAGCAAATAATGGATTTATCGGATCGTCGTATATTGAAATTCAATTAGGAAATAGTGAGGGAATGCTCAAAAATAATGATTACTCAGTTAATAATATTGATGCAGTATCTTTGGAAGAAATTATTAATAATTTTATTTTTAAATAGTATTTTTTTTCATCAATTACAAGCAACTGAAATTAATAGTATAAGATTATTAATTTTAGATAAATCTTCATCATCAAAATATGCACTTGAATTTTCAAAGACTTACCAATTTAGAAATTTATCTTTTGAATTAGTGTCTTGTAAAAATATTGAATTTGATAAGTATTCTGACACTGCCGCTTTAATAAAGATTTCTCAAAATGATAATACATTTATTGGTTGGTTTTTTAAATATACTGATGAATTAAATCTGTATTCCAATAAAATTTATGAAATATCATTAATTAATTGTTAATTAAAATTAGAAATATTTTTCTCTAGCCAATTTGTATTATATTTACCATCCTTGAAATCTTTTTGGTTTAAAATCCATTTGTGTAATTTAATATTTGTATCTATACCATCAATAATAATTTCGTCCAAAGATCTTTTCATAATTGATATTGCTTCATTTCTATCTTTGCCTTTTGATATTATTTTTAATACTAGACTATCATAGTGAGGATTAACTTTATAATTTGTGTACAAGGCAGTATCGACTCTAACTCCTCTGCCGCCAGGTACATTTATAAAGTTTATTGTTCCAGGGCTAGGCGAAAAATCTTTAGCGTTTTCTGCATTTATTCTGCATTCAATTGTATGATTTCTTTTTATTAAATTAGTCAAATCTAATTTATATCCTGCAGCAACCATTATTTGATATTTTACTAAATCAATATCAAAGGCTTCTTCAGTTACTGGGTGTTCAACTTGCAATCTTGTATTCATTTCTATAAAAAAAACTTCATTGTCCTGATATAAAAATTCTAAAGTGCCTAAACCTTCGTATTTATTTTTAAGAAGTAAATCTTTAATGTTTTTTTCTATTTTTTTTAAATTATTTATTTTTACAAAATCAGAGGGTATTTCTTCAATAATTTTTTGATTTTTGCGTTGTACTGAACAATCTCTTTGACCTATTATTTCTGCAAAGTTATTTTTTGGGTCAGATATTACTTGAAATTCAATATGTTTTGCGTTAGTTAAAAATTTTTCTGCATACATTGTGTCATCACCAAAATAATTTTTTGCTTCTGCTTTTAATTGAGAAAAAAACTTATCTATATCACTTTTATTGTTAAAAACCCTCATACCTTTACCGCCACCACCATATGCAGCTTTAATAACTATAGGTAAACCAATTTCATGAGCCTTTTTTAGAGCCTCGCTTGTATTTTCAATATTTTTTGAATTTTTATCACCTAAAATAGGTAATCCATAATTTGCTGCTAATTTTAATGCATTACTTTTATTGCCTAATTCTAAAATAGAATTAGAACTTGGACCTATGAATTTAACTTTGTGCGAATTTAATATTTTCGAAAATTTATCATTCTCACTTAAAAAACCATAACCTGGATGAACTGCATCAGCCCCTGTGATATCAATGGCACTAATTATACTCGGTATGTTTAAATAGCTTCCATTAGGCAGTGCACTTCCTACACAGATACTCTCATCAGCAAGTTTTACATGCATTGCCTCTGTATCCACATTAGAGTGAATAGCTACTGTTTTGATATTTAATTCTTTACATGCACGTATAACACGAACAGCAATTTCGCCTCTATTTGCTATTAATATTTTTTTAAACAATTACAATATTTCAAAGAGAGGCTGACCAAATTCAACAGCTTCACCATTTTTGACCATAACTGTTTTAATTGTGCAATCCCTTTCAGATTTAATTTCATTAAAAGTCTTCATCGCTTCAATTAAACAAATCGTATCACCTTTTTTTATTTTTTGCCCTTTTTTAGCAAATGGAGGAGAACTAGGTTTGGGTGTTAAGTAGATGATACCTACCATAGGGCTATCTATGCTTATGAAATTGTTGCTGTTATCTTTATTATTTATGCTCTGATTTGTTTTAGGTAAATCACTTTGGACATTGAGATTAGAACTATGGCTGATAAAGTTATTTGTTATTTCAATAGTATTTGTTTTATTTGATAATTTAATTGAGCCTAAATTGTTTTCTTTGATTTTTTTTATTAAGGCGTCAATTGTTTCATTAATCTTTTTGTCTATCATTATATTAATATACCTGATAGATAATAAAATTAAACTCTTATATAAACTTACTATTTAAATTGTTTTGCTAACTTTAAATTTTGATTAAAGTAATTAGATTTAATTGTAACTCCATAACTTTTTTTCTTTAATTCATCAATTTTATAATAATTTAATTGACCTACCAATTGACCATCTCTTATTATAAAAGGTGTATCATAAGCACGTAGTTCAAGCACTGCCGGTGTACCTGATTTATTATTGCCAAACCCAGGATCAAAAAAACCAGCATAGTGTACTCTGAAATTTCCAAAACTATCTTTAAAGGGTTCCAATTCTGCAGCTTGATCATTTTTAACAATTATCGACTCTTTAGATCGAAGAATATAAAACTCATTTCTTTCAATTATAAAATAATTATCCTTAGTTATAATCTTTTCCCAATATTTATCTGATCTATAAAAGTTTATCTTATTTAAATCTATTGCTGATGTTATTTTTTTTGCTTTGTATGCAGTAATTTGTTTTTTATTGATTGAAACAGATATATTAATTTGTTTAATTTTATTTTCTATATTTGAGCCTTTAAAAAATCTTATTTGGTTCAAGGAAGTATTTTTTTTTATGATGATACTAAAAGATTGAGGTATAATTTCTAAATATAGTTTTCCTTTATATTTATAATTTATTAAGTCATACTCTCTGCCGTTTTCAGTAATTACTCTAGTGAATATATCTAATCTGCCAGTTGTACTTTTAGGATTTGATTTTCCCATAATATCTTTTGGTAAATCTAATTTTTCGTTTAATTCACACAGGTAAATACAATTTTTTTCTAAAAGTGTGTTTTTACTTAGATCTATTTTTGTTAGTGATAACTCATCTATGACCTTTGAAATTTTAATATTGTTAGGAATGAATGACGCTTTAATTCTATAACATTTATCAGATAACGTTAAATCAAGTGAAGCTGGTTGTATCTGATTTTTATTTATAATTTTATTAGAGTAAATTTTTTTATTTTTTATAAGTGTTAAAATATCTTCTCTATTTAAATATGGCATAAGATTTGTCTAATGTTGGGATGTCTTTAATATCATATTTTTTACAAAAAAAATCAGCTTTATTTTGTGAATTTATTGAATTATAAAACTGACAAAAATGAAAATTTGAAAGGCTATCTAAACCTACCTTATTGTAGTATTTACCATATACATAATAATAAAAATATTCATTCATGATTTTTTTATCATATTTTAAATCATCCAAAATAATGTATTTATCTATTAAATTATTATCTAATAAGTAATTCATATATTCTAGTTTTAAAAAAGAATTATCATTAATTAATAACAAATTTTGAAAACCTAAATCCCAATTTTTTAAGAGGAGACCTTTTTTATAAGCTTCATACTCTATTATGTGTTCATCAATATTAATTAATGATTTATCTGGATTAAAAATTCCTTTTTCGAGATTTATAAAAAAATTATTGTATTGTTTGTTATTTGAATTTTTTGAGTATTTTGATTTTAACCAATTGAATTTATCAGAATTAGCTAAACCTAAAAAACTTAATTTTTTTAAATTATTAATTCTATCAATACTTTTTGGGTGTGTTCTAAAGTATTTATAATTTGGATCTTTTGTTTTATTTAAAAATAATACTAATTCTGAGGTATTTAACTTATTTATTTTTATTTGATCAATCATAAAATTATCTGCTTCTATCTCAAGATTGATTGAGTGTTTAGAAATTTCATTTATAAGGTTTGAATTTAAAGTAATAATTGAACTTATTCCAAAGTCAGTACTACCAGCAACAGCTGCTAAACCTACTGAAAATAAACTATAAATAACACTTTTATTCTTAAATCTATGTAAATTTATTTTTTTATCTTGGAAATGATTTTTTATTACATGCCCGTATTCATGCAGATATATAGCTTTAAGTGTATCTTCATTATTGATTATATTTAATAAACCTGTCGTAAAATAAATATTATCATCAATGACAAAGGCATTAGCAGAAATATTTTTGATTAAATAAACATTCTTTTCATTAAGTTTTAAATCTTTACTTATATCTTTAAAATAGTTTTCAAATATAGGATCTCTAATAATTTCATAACTATGTAAAATATTTAGATTTAAAGTAAAAAAAATAGTAAGGTTAATCAGAAAATTAATTTTCAATTAATTTTTTTTTTTATTTTTCTTCTATATGACTTTTCATGACTCAAGGTTTCGATCTTATTTTTTTCAATTATTTCCCTAGAGTTATTTTTAATTTTATTAAGTAACTCTTGATCAATTTCAAATATGTTCTTGGGTATAGACTTTTTTGTGAAATTTACCTTAAAAGACAATTTAATTAATTTTAATTTTTTATCTATTTCTTTAGAGTATTGTTCATAAAAATTACTATCAATATTAATCTCAACATCATCTTTATTATCAATTGCATTTATTCCTTTAATCTTTGATATAATGTCATATATTATAATTGATTTAGTTTTTTTAAAACCTCCACCATCGCAGCAATCACACTTATTGTAAAACGTTTCATAAATGCTTTGTCCTATTCTTTGTCTAGATATCTCCATTAAGCCAAACTGTGAAATTTTAGTTACTTGAACTCTTGATCTATCTCTATAAAACAATTCTTTAATTTTTCTTTCTACTTTTAAATTATTCGCAGTAATATTCATATCAATAAAGTCAATAACAATTAATCCAGCTATATTTCTTAATTGTATTTGTTTAAAAATTTCTTCACTTGCCTCTAAATTTGTATTTAAAGCTGTAATCTCAATATTTTTTTCTGATGTTGCTCGCCCAGAATTTATATCAATACTAGTAAGAGCTTCAGTTGGGTTTATAACTAAATATCCACCTGACTTTAAATAAATATTTTCTTCTGTAAAAGTATTTATAGGATTTTTAATACCATAACTCTCAAAAAGAGGAAGTTTATCTTTATAATGTATTATTTTTTTATTTGATTTTACACTGAAATCCTTTTCTAATTTTTTATATAACTTCATAGTTTTTAAATCAGTAAAAATAATTTCCTCTATTTTTCTTTGGTTAAAATCTCTAGCTACTTTTATTATTGGTGTATCTAGTTCTGTAATTAATACGGGGGCTTTTGATTTTAATGTATCATCTCTAATTTTAGTCCATAGTTTTTTTAAATAATTAAAATCCGCAATAATATCGTCGTCTTCAGCAGATATAGCATTTGTTCTGATTATTAGAGACATACCATCGGGTAAATTGAAATTATCATGTAGTTTTTTTAATCTTTTTCTATCGAGAGGATTAGAAATTTTTTTTGATACACCACCTGTGGTTGAGTTATTGGGTAACAGCACACTGTATCTACCAGGTAATGATATAAACGTAGTTATCGCTGCACCTTTCGTGCCTCTTTCTTCTTTAACTATTTGAATTAAGAGTACTTGATCTTTTTTAATTACATCTTGAATTTTGTATTTTCTATAAAATGATAAGAAGTTTTTTTTATTTTGCTTATCGTCATCAATTTCAACATTTTTTTCACTTTCATTTACTAAAATTTTTTCATTATGAGGTATTTTAAAGTAACTAGGATGTATCTCATCAAATGGTAAAAAAGCTTTCTTTTCTGAGCCAAATTCTATAAATGCCGCTTGTAGAGAAGGCTCTACTCTAGACACAGTTCCAAGATAAATATTATTTTTTTTGTTAGTTGCTAAATCATCTGAGTAGTCAAAATAGTTGATTTCTTGCCCGTCAGCTGCAATGATACATAATTCGCTATTGATGCTACCATCAATAAAAATTCTTTTAGACATTTGTTTAAATCCTTTTGATATAATAAATTAATTATTTGGTTATTTAGTAAAATGAAACTTTTTAAATATTTACAGTACATTTTCATACTCTTTGTATTAGGCATATCCATAACAATTCTTTATTTATGGAATATTCAACAAGATTTGCCTGATCACAATATATCTAAATATTTTCCAAATGAAATAACAAAAATTTATGATGATAAATATGATCTTATGTATCATGTTGGTAATAGAGATAGGTTTTACTTGGATTATAAAGATATACCCAAAAATATGATAAATGCAATTATATCAGCAGAGGATAAAACCTTTTTCATACATCAAGGTTTTGATATTAAAGGAATATTAAACGCGTTTATAATAAATTTAAAAAATATATATTCCAAAAGCAATAATAATTATGTTGGAGCTTCTACAATTACGCAACAATTAGTTAAAAATATTTTGCTCAATAGGGACCAAACTATATCAAGAAAGATTAAAGAATTAATTTTATCACTTAGAATAGAACAAGACTATTCAAAAGAATTTATAATAGAATTATATCTAAATGAAATTTATTTTGGAAGACGTTCTTACGGAGTTGCTTCAGCTTCATTTAATTATTTTAATAAATCAATATTTGACTTGGATATACATGAATATGCATATCTAGCCGCCTTGCCAAAAGGCCCAAATAATTATGATCCCAAAAAAAATTACAATAGGGCCCTAGATAGAAGAAATTATGTCCTGAAACAAATGGAATTAAATAAATTCATTACTTATGATCAATATATTTTTTACTCAAACTTAGAAATAGAACTTATTGAAAGAAACAATAAAAAATATAATTCGGATTATAAAACTGACTTTATACTAAATTATTTGAATTCAAATTCATTTAATGAAAATGCCTTTTACATTCAGTCAACTATTGATCAAAGTCTTCAAAAAATATCAGAAAAATCTTTGATTGATAATTTGGCATTATTTGAGAAAAAATATCAAAACTGGACAGGAAATTTTAAAAATTTAGATGATATACTGAAATTTAAGAATGATCATTGGCATATAGCTAAGGTAATTAGTAAAAACGAAAATTTTACTGAATTATCAATAATTAATTCTGATGAAATAGTTTATTTAGATGTCGATGATAATTTGTATGGACCTCAAAAAGATCCACCTCATAAATATCTAAACGTAGGTGAATATATATTTATTTCAAATATTAATGAAACTTTTTATGCGGTTCAGTTACACAAAATTAATGGATCAGTAATCATAATGGATCCTTTTAATGGAGATATAGTTTCTATGGTTGGAGGTGTTAATTATCAAGTTAGTAATTTTAATAGAGCAACGCAAGCATATAGACAACCTGGATCTTCAATAAAACCTTTTATATATGCACATGCACTAGAAACAAAAAAATTCTTACCAAATACTAAAATACTAGACTCTAATATTCTATTAGATCAGGGAAATGATCTTCCAGTATGGGTACCTAAAAATTACTCTAATAAATCATATGGAGAATTAACATTTAGAAGAGCCTTAGAGACCTCAAATAACTTAGTAACTTTAAAAATAGGTCTAGATTTGGGATTAAATTCTGTTAACGATTTTTTATACAAAATAAATTTTTACAATAAGAGTAATACCACTGATGTTTACTCGACTCTTCTTGGAGCAGTAGAAAATAATCTTCTAAATTTGGCTAAATCTTATTCAATCTTTTTAAATGGTGGTTACATAGTTGAGCCATCAATAATTAAAAAAGTTGTCTCAAATGAAGGTGAATTAATTATAAATAATGAATACTTCAAATGTAATTATTGTTCCTTTTCAATTGATGATAGGTCATATAGAGTTCCAACTATTGAGTCACAAGAAGAAAAAGTAATATCCTCTCAAACTTCTTTTCAAATTTTAAATATACTTGAAGGAGCTATTGAAAGAGGTACTGGTAAATCATTAAATAAAATTGATTATCCACTAGCAGGTAAAACAGGCACTACAAATGAAAGTAAAGATTTATGGTTTTTTGGATTAACTCCTAGATATGTTATAGGAGTCTATGTTGGTTATGATACTCCTAGATCAATAGGATACAGAGAAACAGGATCTTCTGTTGCTTTACCTATTTTTAAAACCATAATCGAGAATTATCTCATAAATAATAAAAATTTTAATGATAAATTTGTAGTACCTAGTGATTTAATTGTTAAAAAAGTAGATAAAGACACTGGAGAGATTTCTGATGGACAAAATACAATTATTGATTATTTTACAAAGGAGCAATTAGATATATTGGAAAATATAAACAAAATTGAGAGTATTGGTGGAATAAATTAATGGATAAATATGAGTTATTAAATTTGGTTAAGGAAATAGACTCTCTTATCAATATGACAAGGAGGAGTCTTTGACTACGAAAAAACTATTCAGGATATTGACAACTTAAACAAAATAATTACTAATCCAGAAAATTGGAGTGATATTAATCTAATTAATAAGTCTCAAGAAAAATTAAAACAGAATACTAACGTAATTAATGACTTTGATTTTGTATTAAAACAATTCATAGAATTTAAAGAATTTATTGAAATTTTTGACTCTTTGAATGACAAAGAAATCAATGAATTAGTAGAGAAAATCAAAGAATTAAAAAGACAATGTGAAAAAATAAAAATTAAATCTCTTCTTAACAAAGAAACTGATGATTGTAATGCATTTGTAGAAATACATGCTGGAGCTGGAGGCACAGAAAGTCAAGACTGGGCAGAAATGTTGTCTAGAATGTATCAACGTTTTGCAGAAAAAAATGACTATCAATATAAAATTATAGATTATCAAAGAGGAGAAGAAGCTGGAGTTAAGAGTGTTTCTATGAATATTGCAGGCTTTAAAAGTTATGGTTATTTAAAAAACGAGTCTGGTATCCATAGATTAGTAAGAATCTCTCCTTTTGACTCCAATAAAAGAAGACATACAAGTTTTTCAAGTGTCTGGGTATACCCTGAAATAGATAAAGATATTGAAATTGATATTAATAATAAAGATTTGAGAATTGATACATTTAGGGCATCAGGAGCAGGTGGTCAACACATTAATACTACTGATAGTGCAGTAAGAATAACTCATTTGAAATATAATATTGTTGTGCAAAGTCAAAGTGAACGATCACAACATCGAAATAGAGATACTGCTATGAAGATGTTAAAATCTAGAATATATGAGATAGAATTAGACAAAAAAAACGAAGAAAAAAAAAAGGAAGCAAATAATAAAAAACAAATAGGATGGGGTAATCAAATAAGATCTTACGTTCTTCATCCCTATAAAATGGTAAAAGATCTTAGAACTAATTATCAGACATCAAAAGCTGAAAATGTTTTAGATGGAGAAATATTCGATTTTTTAGAGTCAAGTTTAATAGATGTATAAAATTTTCTTATTAAAAATATCAATTTTCTTTTTTATATATTTTAATTTATATGCATATGATTTTAGTTTCCAGAATAAAAATAATTTATTAGAACTTGATTTTGATGATAATCTATTAAAAGAGATTAAATTTGATTTTAATATTGATGGACAAAGAAATTTTGGAATAATTAATTACCATAATAATGAAATTTATATTCTTTTAAATACTGATAAGATTTCATTTGATAACTTCAAAAAAATATTTCCCAAACCTCAAAAAAACAAAAAATTAAGCAAGAAAATAAATTTTAATTGGGAAATATCTGAAATGACAATATCTGATGAATATTCCCTTTTTTCTAATAAATTAAATTTTATCTATGACCAAGGTTTTGAGTCTATGATGTTTTATGACAGTAAAAAAGAATTCGAATTTTCAATTCTTCCTCAATTAGATGGTGGTAAACAAATTTATTTATTCTCTAAAAATGCTGGACAATTTTTTTATGCCCAAAAAATTTCTAAAAATATGAAAGGTGGAGCATTAATTGGTAAAGGAACATTTAAAAAATTTAATGATTACGATATCAACATTAAAGTTAAAGATTTCAGTATCGATAAAAATTCAAAATTTTATAATTTACTTCTTACTTCAAGAATGCTTGATATTTTTTCAGTATTACAAAACAGCCAAGATGAATTCAATTACCTAGAAGTTCCCGTTCAGAAAAGAGGTAAAATATTTTCTTTTGATCATGCGATAATGCTAGGAGGCACAGTTGCTTTTTCTTTTAAAGGTGAGGCAAATCCCTCAGAAAAGATAGCATCAGTAAATGGTACCTACGGACCTTTATATTTATTTGAAAAAAACTTTAAAAATGTACCTTTTTTAAGTGAGCTATTTGGTAAAAATGTTGAGGAAAGTCTTTTGGCTGCAGATTTTAAGGTAAAAAAGAATGGTAATAAAACAGATTTTATATTTAATCCTTTATCAATATTAACTCCAGGCAAGACAAGAAACTTTTTTGATATTTGGGAGTAGTTATTTAAATATCTTTATTTGACTATAAGTAGATATTTCACCAGACCTTAATATTTCAGCATGCACCCCACTTTTATTCACTAAAAGTTTGACTAAACTTTCTACTCCCAATTTATCCTGAAGATATTTACATGGTTGGCATAATTGATGTACTTTCAAAATTACATTATTAATTTGTATTTTTTTATTCAAAGTATTATTCAGATTAATACCCGACGTTATAATATTTCTTCTAAAATCTTTATATTTTAATTTATGGTTGATTTTTTTATTGAAGTCATCAATTTTTTCAGACTCTATTAAAGTAACTTGTTCATAATTTTCTTTAAAATTTTCATAATATCTATCATTTACTATACCTTTATTTCTGTGCAAAATTGCATGATTTATGTAAAAAGTATTTTCTCCATCAAGATTGCTAATATTGATTGCTTTAATTTTGGCCATTTTCGAATATATTTACTTTAGTTTATATTTATGGAAGATAACACAAATTTATACAATCAAAGGAATATACTAATTCGTAATTTCCTTATTTTTTCAAGATTAGCACCTTTTGTTACAAGTTTCATAGGTTCAATCCTTATCAACAAGATTTTTTTAAAAACACCTAATTTAATCAATCTTGATTTTATATTGATTTTTATATCTCTTTATTTGGTTTTATATGTATTTATCTCTCACACGAAGTCTTTATGCGAGCAACTTGCTATTGTTAATCAAAAAATAAATTCGCATAGCGATGAATAATTAGTTTTACTTTAAAAATTTTTTTATTTATTTCAGGTCTATGATAGTTTATAAAAGAACAAAATATGAACAAAAATATCCCACTAAAGACCGATAAAAATAACAATCTTGAGTCAGTGCCTTATATTTTGTCTAAGATTTCAGCTGGATTTCCATCCCCAGCTGATGATTATATAGAAAATAATCTAAGTTTATCAGAACTACTGATCAAAAATCACTTATCAACTTTTTTAATGAGAGCTAGTGGTGACTCCATGGTAGATGCTGGAATTAATGACGGTGACATATTGGTTGTGGATAGGAGCTTAGAAGCTAAAAGCAGAGATATAGTAATAGCTATATTCGAGGGAAATTTAACTGTCAAAAAACTAGTTATCAAGACAGATGGTTCTGCCATTCTAAAAGCTGAGAACCCATTGTATAAAAATATATTAATATCAGAGTATGCAGAATTAGAGATATGGGGAGTTGTTACCAGCGCTATTCGTCAATTTATCAAATAATGAATATAGTAGCCCTAGTAGATTGTAATTCATTTTATGCCTCATGTGAGACTATCTTTAAACCTGATTTAAGTAAAAAACCTATTGTAGTTCTATCAAACAATGATGGATGTGTAATAGCTAGAAGTTCTGAAGCTAAGAAATTAGGAATTAAAATGGGAGTGCCTTTCTTTGAGATAAAACAAATAATAAAAAAAAATCCAGTATATGTATTTTCATCAAATTACAGTTTATATGGAAATATCTCATCTAGGGTAATGGGAGTATTAAAGGAGAATTGTGATAGATTGGAAGTTTATTCTATAGATGAAGCTTTTTTAATATTAAATAAATATTCAGAGAGAAGTTTTGTTTCAAGAGCAGAAGGGATAAAAAAAATAATAAGGAAGTGGGTAGGTATACCTGTAAGTATAGGAATAGCTAATAATAAAACCTTATCAAAAGTAGCAAACCATTTAGCTAAAAAAGATGAACTGGGATCCCAAGTAGTGGAAATTATAAATCAAAAACAAATAGAAATATCCCTAAAGGTATTAGGAGTGGGTGATATTTGGGGAATAGGAGCTAGAATAGAGAAATTTCTTCAAAAAAATAGCATCTACACTGCATACGATCTATACAAAACAGACCCAAGGTGGGTTAGGCAACACTTAGGAGTAGTGGGAGAGAGAACCTATAGAGAACTACATGGTGAAATATGCATACCTATAGTGGAGAGATCTGAACCAAAAAAACAATGTCGAGTATCAAGATCTTTCGAAAGTTATGTAACAAGCTTCCATGATTTAGAGAAAAGAATAATATCTTATGCTACTAAAGCCTCAGAAAAGATTAGATCTGATGGTTTGCAGGCAAAAAAAATTACTACATTTATTCGTTCAAATAAATTTAACAACAATAACAAACAATACCATGCAGCTAGGACTTTTGATTTTATATCTCCATCAAATGACTTATTTGAGACGATTAAATTTGCTATAAAGGCGCTAAAATCTATTTATCGACCAGAAATTAAATATAAAAAAGCAGGTGTTTTACTCTCAGACTTAACTCCAGAGGGAGAATACAATAGAGATTTATTTTTTCATCAATCAGAAGAGAGTATTTTAAAAAAGATTAGGGTAAATAAGGTATTTGATAATCTAAATAACAGATACGGAAGCGGGACTATTTGTGTTGCCAAAGAAAACTACGAAAAGTTTTACATAACTAGACGACAAAACTTAAGTCCCGCATACACATCAAATTTTGATGATTTACCTAATGTAAATTAATTTACAGCAGGTATTGATGCCATAGACTCTTCAAAAGCTTGAGTATCAAATTTGTCTTCAGCAAGATTGCCTGAAAAATAGTCCATATATGCTTGCATATCAAAATGACCATGCCCACAAAGATTGAACAAAATAGCTTTTGATTTACCCTCGGCTTTACACTTTAGAGCTTCATCAACAGCACCTTTAATGGCGTGAGTAGCCTCAGGTGCAGGCATGATGCCCTCAGTTCTGGCAAATTGTATACCAGCTTCTAGGCACTCTTTTTGACCATAAGCTCGAGGTTCCATATGACCATTATGAACCAAGTGCGATAGCATTGGAGACATTCCATGATATCTTAGCCCACCTACATGAGTAGGTGATGGCATAAAATCAGAACCTAAAGTATGCATCTTTAACAATGGTGCAGATTTTAGAGTGTCACCAAAGTCATAGGAATACTTACCTTTTGTTAAAGAAGGACAAGAAGATGGTTCAACTGCAATAGCATGAACATCTTGTTCTCCTCTGAATTTTTTGCCTAAAAAAGGATTACATAAACCTGAGAAATTACTTCCTCCACCAGTACAACCAATAACAATATCAGGATAATCATTAGCCATTTCCATTTGTAGTAGTGCTTCTTGCCCAATAATGGATTGATGCATTAAAACATGATTGAGCACACTACCTAATGCATATTTTGTATCATCATTTGTAGCAGCAACTTCTGCAGCCTCTGATATTGCTATACCAAGTGAACCTGAACTATTAGGATCCTTTTCAAGTATGGCTCTACCTGAATTTGTTTCATTTGATGGGCTAGCTACAACACTACCACCGTAACTTTCAATTATAGCTCTTCTGTAAGGTTTTTGATCATAGCTCACTCTTACCATGAATACTTTTATCTCTATTCCAAATACGGCTCCAGCATAACTTAATGCTGTTCCCCATTGACCTGCACCGGTCTCAGTTGCTATTTTTTTTACACCAGCTTCTTTATTATAAAAAGCCTGAGCTAATGCAGTGTTTGGTTTGTGACTCCCTGATGGACTGGCTCCTTCGTATTTGTAATAAATTCTGGCTGGAGTATCCAATGCTTTCTCTAAAGCTCTAGCCCTTACCAGTGGCGTAGATCTCCAACGACTGTAAGCCTCTAATACTGGTCCCGGTATATCGATATATCTCTCTTGGGTAACTTCTTGCATTATTAATTCCATTGGAAATAAAGGTGCTAAGTCATCTGGACCTATTGGCTGTTTTGTTCCTGGATTTAAGGGTGGGCTCATAGGCTCTTTTAAATCCGCTCCCAGGTTGTACCACTGTTTTGGCACATCACTGTCTTTCAAAAAAAATTTACTATCCTCACTCATAATGAAGAATTTTATTGTATTTGTTAGACAAAAAGTAGAGTTATTTACTCACTATAAAACCTATTTAAGGCTGCTTCTTTGTTAATTAAGGGTAAAAGTTGTGCTACGAGCACACCAATAAGTATTAAAAAACAACCAAAAATCTGAACATTTGTCAAAAACTGAGAAAGAATAACCCAAGCTGCTAACGAACCAAATACACCTTCAAGAGAAAATGTAATTGCTGCTGTAGAGGGTTTTACATACCTTTGACCAAAAACTTGTAGAGTATAAGCAATCCCACTTGACATTACACCTACATATAAAAGCTCAAAGATTTCTTTTGATATCCCGTCAATAGTAGGATTTTCAAAAATGAATATAAATGGCAAACTATAAAAAAAACATAATAGAAATTGAGATGATGCTAAGGTAAATGGTGCATTTATAATTTCAAAGTATTCATCAATTAAGATGCAATGTATTGCAAAAAATAAAGCACATACAATTACAAGTATATCAGCAAATTGTGCTTCAAAACTATTTTCAAGAGTTAAGTAATAAGACCCTACGAGACATATTGATACGGATAGCCAAATACTCCAGTGTATTTTCTTTTTTAAAAATAATCTCGAAATTATAGGAACAAATGGAACATATAATATAGTTAAGAAAGCTGCATTTCCTACTTTAGTATACTGTAAAGCGTATTGTTGAAGGTAAGTTCCTAATAACAAACTTAAACCAGTTAAAAGAACTACGAATATAAATTTTTTTTTATTTTTAAGATTTTTAATTTTATTTATTTCATAAACAGCAAAAGGTAAAACTATTATTCCACCAATTAAAAAACGCATATTTGTAAAAGTTAGTGGACCAATAAATTCCATTCCTGTAGTTTGAGCCACAAATGCAGTACCCCAAATTATTGAAGCTACTATGAGACATAAAGTAGATAAGAAATGTTTGGAGTTCATAAGAAACTGGCTCCGCAGGTAGGATTCGAACCTACGACCTGTCGGTTAACAGCCGAATGCTCTACCGCTGAGCTACTGCGGAACGTTGCATCAAACTACAATAATTTTTTAATTTTTCAATTAGCATTTTTTAATTCAATTTTAAAAATAATTTTCAATGATATTAGGGTTTATTTGGATATAATGTTTTAATGGAAAAAATTATTTCACCTTGTATATCAATATGCAAAACAGATCCATCTACCGGATATTGTTATGGCTGTGCTAGAACTTCTGAAGAAAAAGCGATATGGAAAGACGAAAATACGACAAATGAATGGAAAATAAATAATATTTCCGAGTTAAAAAATAGACTTTCTGGTTGGCAATTATCATCATTTGAGGAGTCATATAATTTTAAAATAAAAAACGGAATATCTTTAGCAAAGCACAAAATGATGAATAAATGAAAAAAATTAAAGGCTCGTGTCTTTGCAAGAAAATTTCCTTTGAGATTAAAAATGAATGTAGATACTCAGTTTTTTGCCATTGCCAGATGTGCCAGGCTTCAAATGCTGAATTTAGTTCTTATACAAAAGTAAAAAAAGAAAATCTAAATTTTAAAAGTAAAAAAACTTTAAAATGGTTTGTTTCTAGTAAACATTATAAAAGAGGTTTTTGTTCAATTTGTGGAAGTTCATTATTTTTTCAAAAAAAATTTTCAGATGATTATATCTCAATATCAACAGGTACCTTAAATAAAAATATACCTTCTATCGGCCATATTTTTTACAAATATAAAAAATCGAAAATTAATTTTTCTAAATTAAAAAAATTTCCTCAATCTGCCCATGGATATTTTGATAAGTTTATTTACAGAATTAAATGAATTACTCATTAACAATCAAAATTATCTTAATATTACTATTTATATACCTTTTAATTATCTTTTATGTTTATACAAAACAAAGATCTCTTCTTTATGTCCCTCAAATTGATAATTATGATGATGAATTACTAATCATTCCTGCGGAACAAGTATTTATTGAAAATAGCTCAAATATAAAATTAAGGTCAATTTTTTATAAACATCCATCTAATACTAAAACTACATTACTAATGTTTCACGGTAATGCTGGTCCTATTGAAAATAGATTTTATAAAATTAACAAGCTATCAAAATATGACCAAAATATTTTACTTATTTCTTGGAGATCATATAGCGGTAATGATGGTGAACCTACTGAGGATGGTTTATATGATGACGCTAGAAGTGCAATAAAATGGCTTGAAGAAAAAAATATTTCTAAAAAGGACATCATTATTTATGGAGAATCTTTAGGAACTGCTGTTAGTATAGAAATAGCCCAAAATAATAATTTTAAGGGTCTAATTCTGGAGGCGCCATTTACTTCAATGATTGATGCTGCAAAATTTCATTATCCATACCTTCCTGTTTCAATCATGCTTAAAGATAAGTATTTAAGTGATAAAAAGATTAAAAACGTTATTTCCCCTATATTTATAATGCACGCCACAGGGGATGATATTGTTCCATTTAGAATGGGTGAAAAAATATATAAATTAGCAAATTCACCTAAAAGCAGTTATTTCGTTGATGAGAATGAACATTTAGTAACTTATGATGAAAGTTTAATGAATAGGATGGATGAGTTTTATGAAACTATAATTAATGATGAATAAATTTAATAATCTTCCAGAACTATTTTATTTTCAAGCAGATAAGAACGAAAATAATCAACACTTACTAAAACTCGACTCAAACAATCAAGTTGTCTCAATGAGCTGGTTAGAGACAAAAAATCTAACAAAGAAAATACACAATTTTTTAGCAAACAAATATTTAGGTGAATTAGAGAGAGTTTTATTGGTTTCAGAAAATAGACCTGAATGGATGGCCTCTGATATCGCTATAATGTCTAATAAACTTATTTGTGTCCCCAACTATACAACTTATACATCAAGAGATTTTGAGCATATTTTAAATGACTCTCAGCCTGTTGGTTTAATAGTTTCAAATAAAAATTTACTTCAGACTATTTTAACTGCCAGCGAAAAAGTTAAATATAATTTCAAATTTATTTTATGTTTTGATTATTTTGAAAATAATTCAATTTTAAATTTAGTATTTTTAAATGACTTAACAGATGACAATAATGATAATAACAGAGAAAAAATTAAAGAAATTAAGCGTACAGATCCAGCTTGCATTATTTACACGTCAGGTACGCAAGGATTACCGAAAGGTGTTATTTTAAGTCATGGGGGTATATTAAGTAATTGTGAAGGAGCGTATGAACTTCTTAAAACTATAAAGAGTCCAGATTTAACCTTTCTTACTTGGTTACCTTTATCTCATTCATATGAACATGCAGTTCAATTTGTTCAGATTATTTTAGAAGCAAAAGTATTTTATAATAAAAGTATTGAAACACTTCTGCCTACAGTAAAAATTGCACAACCTCATATAATGACTGCTGTTCCAAGATTTTATAATAATCTCCATGCAAAAATGAAGATTAATCTGAAAAATCAGTCTAATTTTAAACAAAATTTATTTAATAAGACTATCCAGCTAGGAACAAAAAAATTTAAAAATATTAAATTAAGTTTTAGTGAAAATATAATTAACCTAATATTAGATACATTAGTCAGAAAAAAAGTAAAAAATAATTTTGGTGGCAGATTAGAGGCTTTTATATCAGGTGGAGGACCTCTTGATAGTCAAGTAGGGGAGGCGCTTAATGCCCTTGGTTTAAAGACTTTACAAGGTTATGGCTTAACAGAAACCTCACCAGTTGTAAGCTGCAATTTATTAAATAAAGTAAAAGTTGATACAGTTGGTCCTATATTTCCTGGAGTTGAAGTTAAATTAGCAGAAGATGGTGAAATATTAGTTAAAGGGGAGAACCTTATGCTGGGCTATTGGAATAATAAAGAAGCTACTAAGCAAACAATAAAAGATGGTTGGCTCCATACGGGGGATATTGGTGAATTTGATGAGGACAATTATCTTAAAATTACAGATCGTAAAAAGGATATAATTGTTTCTCTAGGAGGTGATAATATTGCACCATCTAAGATTGAAAATCTATTAACTTTATCTCCTGAGATAGAACAAGCCTGTGTCTTTGGTGAACAAAAGAATTATATTGCAGCATTATTAGTATTAAACTCAGAGAGTAAATCTAGTGATGAAGATATTCAAAGATATATTGATGAAGTAAATAAAGACTTAACTCAACCAGAAAAAATAAAAAAGTTTATCTTTATTGATGAGCCTTTTAGTATTGAAAATAACCTAATGACTCCCACAATGAAAGTTAGGAGACATGAAGTACAAAAAAAATATCAAAATCAAATTGATCAATTATTTTAATGCAATTATTTGCAGCCATAGATTTTGAAACAGCTACAAGTGAGAGAACATCAGCATGTGCTATAGGATATGTAATATTTAATAAAACTAAAATTATAAAAAAAGTCTCCCATTTAATAAGACCACCTAAACCTGAAGTTCATTTTACAGATATTCATGGTTTAACGTGGGATATGTTAAAGAAAGCTAAAACATTTGATAAAGTGTGGCGCCAAATTAAGAGTGAATTATCAGCTGTTGATTACTTTTTCGCACATAATGCTCCTTTTGATCGGTCTGTCCTGCACTCATGTTGTTATTTTTATAATATCGACCTACCTAAACAAGAATTTAAAGATACTGTTGCAATCGCAAGAAAATATTGGGAATTTGAAAACAATAAACTAAATACAGTATGTAAAAATTTAAGAATTCCATTAAATCATCACGATGCATTATCAGATGCTAAAGGATGTGCTTTGATAGCTATTGAGGCTTTTAAAAAAGGTTATTTTATTTAATTTTATTACCTATAAAGCTCATAGAAGAAAAAATAATTATTAAGGCAAGGCTCATATAAATCAAGGTGTTTATCGAATTTGTCTCATCCAATATCAATCCATATAAGAAAGGGGAGGCTGCTGAGGCCAAAACACCAAAAAATGTTAAAAGGGCCCTTATTGCACCTAGGTTTTTGACTCCATACATTTCTGCCCACAAAGAATTAGACATATTTTCAGTAAAGCCATTTGATAATCCAAGACCTGCCATGTAAAGATATAATACAAATATATGATTTGAAAATAACATCACAATAAATATTAAAGCCATGGGAATTAAGTGAAATGTGATTACACTCCTACCAGAAAATTTATCGACTAACAAACCAGAAACTAATGAACCACCAATTCCACAGATTGCATAAAAAATAAAACTTTGTGCAATATCTAACATTGTCCAATTATTTAATTGCCCAATAAAAACTTGATGAAATAAAAAACCAGTTACTGTAAATGACATAAATAATGTAAGAGGTAAATAAAGATAAAATTTAAGATCTGTTAAGACATCTCTTCTTCTCCATGAAAATGAATTTTGTATACCTTCATTCTCAAACCCAGTTTCACTTTTAAAATTATTTTTATTTAATAGGTAGTATAAAAATACTCCAAAAAATATTATTATAAATACAGATGAACTAAACCAGGTAATTCTCCAGCCAAAAGTTAATATTAAAATTACTACTACAAATGGATAGATCATCTCACCAAAAGAAAAACCAAATCCAGATATTGCTAATGCTTTTCCTCTATTAGCTTTAAAGTATCTTGCCATGGTCGTTCTAGAAGTGTGTCCCATAAGCCCTTGTCCGAAAAGTCTTAAAAAATAAATTACAAAAAAAAGAAGAATTACATTAAACACAATACTTGCAAAAAAACATGTTATCGAAAGACCTAATACAATTGCTAAAGTATATTTTTTAAGAGAGACCGTATCTATAAGTTTGCCAGCCCATATAATAGTTAACGCACTTAAAATTGTAGCTATTGAATACAGACTACCAAATTGAGTATTACTTAAGTTAAATGTTTCTCTAAAATCTTCACTAAAAAGAGAAATAAAAAATGTTTGTCCAAATCCTGATGCGAATGCTATTAGAAAGCCAAATATTAATAAATTTGAATTTTTATTTATAAAATTAATCAAAACAAGAGGGATATTATGATTTAATGACTATATATCAATTATAATAAAGAAAGGGACGACTGGTGAGCACAATTAAAATAACTGATGATGATAATCATCCAATTATAAAGGAAGTCTATGAAGATATTAAACAATCAAGAAACACAACTTATATAGGTAATTTTTGGAAATATTTAGCATTCGACCCTCAATTACTAAAAAATGTTTGGAGTGATGTTAAAGATTTAATGGTTAAACAAACCATAATTCCAAATAAAACTAAAGAAATGATTTATATGGCAGTTTCTATAACAAATAATTGCTCGTATTGCACACATTCACACACAGCTGCAGCAAAAAAACTTGGGATGACTGAAGACGAACATTCAGAATTTTTAAATATTGTAGCTCTTGCAGCAAAAACAAATCAACTGGTCAATAGTATACAAGTGCCAATAGATGAAATATTTGATGAAGACATAGAAAAATAACTCAATGGAATTCTTAATATGGTTTTGGAATGCAGGTGAACTTCTAATGATTATAGGTATTGGGATAATTATAATTGGATTATTATTTTATAGAAAAAAAAAATAAATCGTTAAGCGATTTATTTAATTATTTTATTTATGATCTCCAAAATTATTATAATATTAAATAATGTATTACGATGATGATAATAATGATGATAATACGCTGTTAGGCAGACTTACTGAGCTAAATAGAGCCCTAAGTCAAATGATGAGAAACACCAGCGAAAGAAATATTGTTGAAAAGTTACATACTTACCAACTTGCTATAAAAAAAACTCTAAAAATTATGACTAAAAAACAGCTTAATACTATTTCCGAGTCCTCCAATGAATACGAAGATAGATTAGAACGAGGAGACTTTGACTAAAATTTAGTCTAAATTTTTAAAACCGTAACCTGTTTTTTTTACTCTTGTTTTAAAATAATTCTTATTAAATTTGTTAATTGTAGGTTTTGTATTTATTTGCTTGGCAATTTTAATACCAGCTTTTTTAAGAGAAGAGACTTTTGTAAAATTATTTGTGATAATATTGACTTTATTTACTTTTAATAACTTAAGTATCTTAGCGGCAATATTAAAATCTCTTTCATCATCTAAAAAACCTATGTTGTGATCAGCATCAATAGTATCCAAGCCTTTTGACTGAAGAGAATATGCCCTCATTTTATTGGCTAACCCTATACCTCTCCCTTCTTGATCTAAATAAAGGATAATACCTCCTTTATTTTTAACCATATAGTTTAAAGAGTTATTTAATTGTTCTCCGCAATCGCATTTTCTAGAGTGAAATATATCCCCAGTAAAACAAGCTGAGTGAATTCTAAGATTTGTTGGTTGTTTTAAATTTTTTGGTTTAATTATGATCGCGATATGTCTTCTAGCACCAATATATGACTTAAAAATATTAAAAGTAGTAGATGCAACATTTGGTAAGGGCACATTTGCACTTGAAACTAATCTGATACTATTAGTTATAAATTTATTCTGATTTTTTAACTCTTTATGGTTAAATCTTAATAGACCAAGTTGTAATATTAGATTATCAATATTTTTATAGTATTTAGAATTAATTTTTTTAAATACAAGTGACGGTATTACCTTCGCATTTTTGGCTATATCTAAACAGACATTATGGAAGTCTTTACTTTTGATATAAGGCTCATCTTTAAATAATATTTTATTTTGATCAGATAAAGGGTTAATGAATAAACTTAATAAAGATTTGTTTGATATTTTTTCATTTATTTTTAAATAAATATTTGTTGATACTTTATTTTCAAATATTGATTTTGCTTTTTGTTTTGTAATTAAAAGATATTTGTCTTTTTGTAGGTATTGATTGAATTGATTTAGAATTTTATTGTCCGAATGTTCAATATTAAAGAACATCCAATAATTTTTATTTTCTTTAATAACTATTGGTCTTCCGGTTCTAAGCTCATTGATAGCTCTATCAATAAATGTGCCAAAATTTGATTTTAAACTCATAGACTATATATATACTCAATAGTACTTGATACAGATGAAAAATGATAACAAAGCATAATATTTCTTCACTATTTGAATTTGTAAAAAAACAAAAAAAATCAAATATCTTAAGAATTGATTTAATTAACAAATCGTTTGTACTTAGTCAACATTCTAAAACCAATCATATTTTAATTGATAAAAATGGCGTTAATTTTAATTGTAAGATTGAAAAAAAAATAAATGAAATAGCACAAATTTTGTTACCAATATTGATGATAAAAAAAAAATTTTATATCGGTCAAATTGGACAAAGCTTAGACGGTAAAATTGCACTTTTAAACGGCAATTCTCATTACATTAATGATAAAAATAGTATTTCATACCTTCATAGTCTTCGTTCAGTGTGTGATGCAGTTATAGTTGGTGTAAATACAATAAAAAAAGATAATCCCTTGCTCACTACAAGAGCAATTAAGGGCTCAAATCCTCAGAGGATAATTATAGATCCGTCACTAAAATTAACAAATAACTATCAAATATTTAAAGATGGTTTTTCAAATATCATATTCACACACTCTAATATTAAAAAGAATTTAAATAATACACAAATTTATAAATTACCTGAAAGAAATTTCACAAATCTTATATACAAACATATAAATAATTTAGGTTTTAAGTTCGTATTAGTAGAAGGTGGTTCTAAAACTATATCTAAATTTCTTGAGAATAAATTATTAGATATTATGCAATTTATAATTGCACCTACAATTATTGGTTCTGGTATTAATTCTATAAATATAAAACCTATAACAAATTTAAAAAAAGTTATTAGAACAAAAAATAAAATTTATAAATTTGGCGAAGAAATGATAGTAAGCTTAGAGTTTTAAAGCTAAAAAATCTTTATTTCTTAGAAAAAATTTTGATTTATTTTTTTTAATATTTTCCCTTCTAAAATCTAACCACCTATCTAATGATATCTTATTTTTTTCAAGTACATTTTCACAAAAATCTAAAAACATATTTTGAAATTTTTTATTCTTTGATACATCCCAACTCGAGTCAAAAACAAATGTTTTGTGTGACTTAGAAAACAATTTATTAATTATTTGACTACAGTTTTTACCAACTGCTTTTTGCCCAATACCTTTATCTGACTCCTGATCTTTATTAAATAGATTTAAAACGTATTGATCATCATTATGTTTTGGGTGGAATTTAAAAAATCCATCATAATTAATCGAAAAATATATAACTTTTGTATTTAGATTTTGTTTTTTAAATTCTATATACCAATTTTTTGGCATTATATCTAAATACGCAGATCCTGTAATAATATCGTATTTTTCGAATTTAAAACTTTTTATATTTTTGATTAAATCAAATTTTTTATAATTTATATTTATAATTTTATTCTTATTATTTGTTTTTTTCTTAAATTCTTTAATTGACTCAAATGATATGTCTATCATATCCCATGATTGCCTTTTTTTAAGTTTAGGGGACAAATATCTATAGTTGGAACCTGTTCCACAACCTAAATCAGCGATAGACAATATTTTGTAGTCTTGAAAATATTTATTAATTTTTTCTATAATTTTTTTATTTCTTGAAACTTTATCAATTTTCTCACGAAGAAATAGCCAATCATTATTAAATTTATGCATCTTTTATTATCTTGATAAAAAGATCCCCAGATTGTATTGGTGTTAAAAATTTTCTCTTATTTTGTGATAATTTTTTTGATAAATCTGAATTAAATGCATTTTTAGTAATTAATTTTGATAAACTTTTTTCTTTGAAATTATTTAAGTAGATAATTCCATCCTTTTTTAGAGTACTCATAATTGTTTTAGTTTTATATGCAATAATCATTTTTTTGAGTTGAAGGGCATTAGCAAGTGACATACCAAAACCTTCATATTTGCTTACTGATACATAGAAGTCACACTTAGAATATAGTTTTGATAATAAATTAGTCGATACATTACTATGAAACTTAACTTTTTTACTTAATCTATAATTACTTATAATTTTTAGTAATCTATTATAGTATTTACTCTCTCTAGTTATATCTCCTACAATATTTAATTTTATTTTATCCATGTATCTTAATTCGTTTAACAGATAATGATAATTTTTTCTCTCAATAATACTTCCCACAGATAGTAAATTTATATTTTTATCCCTTTTTAATTTATATTTTTTTAATTTTTCTATTCCAGGCTCTACAACTTGAATTTTTCGCTTATTAATTTTAAATTTTTCAAAAATTAGTTGTTTTGTATCATTTGAAGTTACAATTATTTTTTTCGTTTTCTTATATAATTTTTTAGCGTTCTTAAGAAAAAATTGACTTTGATTACCATTAAATTCTAGATAAAGAGGGTGGTGTATAAGAGCTATTACTACAAATCTATCTAAATAGTTAATTATACTATCAATACACTCAAAAACTAATCCGTCAAAAATTAGAACTGAATTATCAGGTAATTTTTCTAAAGTTTTTTTTAGATTTTTTAAGTCATTTTCTTTAGGAAAGGGAAAGCTGTTAGCAAGTTTGATAGCATTTAAATTAAATTTAATTTTTTTTGCTCTTTTTAATATATTTTTTTCATAAATGTAACCGCCTGTTTTTGTATTAATATTACCCGGATAAATAAAATAATAAGATTTATTGTGTATTACTGATCTCTTGTTCATAAGAAGCCCAAGCTACATTTGACTCAGTTAAAATAATTTTAATTTTATGCAACTTGTTAAAATCTTCTAAGTAATCTTTTTGTAATTTATCGCATATTCTATCAAAAATATCTTTAGCAAGAAATTCCGTAGAGGTAATTATATTTTTAAACTCTTCAACTTCGTCTAAATTTTTATAACTATAAAATTTTAATACGTCGGAGAGAATTTCTGTTACAACCCCGAGATCCATAATAATGTTATATTTATTAATCTCTTTTGCATAAAACTCAGCGTCAACTATGTAGGTCGCTCCATGCATATTTTGTGCTGGTCCAAAAACCTCACCCGGGAGAGAATGAGCAATTAAAATATTATTTCGAACAGTAATTGAATACATTTTAATACTTTATAGCATGCATTACGCTTTCTGGATTATTTAATATTGAAATATAATCTTTCTCTAGATCCTTAAAGTCACTTTCAGTGTTTATTAATTTAAGAAGTTGGTTATTAGATAAAGCATTAATTGCTAAATTCAATCTCTTTTTATAATCATATTTTTTTGATAAATATTCTGGAATATTTGAAACTTGAGAACCAATAATTTTTAATCTCTTTGAGTGAAAATTACCTCCTAAATTTATATGACCTTTTCTATTTCCATACCAACTAGCCTCAATAAATTTTCCCTCTAAATTTAATTTTTTTAGTGATTGGTTTAATACATCATAATTAGATGTTGTATTAATTATAACATCTAAATCTTTAATTTTTTTAAAATTAATAAATTTTAGTCCTAAAATATTAGCAAATTTCTTCTTTTTAATATTTATGTCAGTAATAAAGACATTTTTAAATTTTAGTAATTTATAATAGTATGCAGTTAAAATACCAACAGAGCCCATCCCTATTATCAATATTTTGTTATTTAATTTTGCTTGGGTATCCCAAAAGATATTAATAGCTGTTTCCATATTTGCTGTTAGTAAATATTTTCGAATATCACCACTACCTTTTAAAATATTCACATTATTTATATCAATCTTAAATAGTGACTGATGAGGGTAAAGGCAGAATGTATTTTTATTTAAATATTTTTTTGGGCCTTCAACTATTTTACCAACATTAATGTAACCGTATTTAATTGGAAAAGAAAAAGATCCCTCTTGAAAAGGAGATTTCATTATATCGAACTGATCTTTGCTAATATTACCAGATGCTACTAATCTCTCAGTACCCTTACTAATTCCTGAATAAAGAGTTTTTACAAGAACAGTTTTAGAATTTTTTTTATAGCTTAGTATTTTTTTCTTAATAATTGGTTTATTTTCATTCTTAAGCCATAGAGAATAAGTTTCCATAATAATTATATAAATGTTAAATATCACTTATGCTATCAAAGTTTTGGTCCGATTTAACATCAGCAGATATTAGTAAATTAGGTAAAAATAAAATACTTATTCTCCCATTTTCATCTGTAGAACAACATGGAGAACACCTTCCATCAGGTACTGATAAATTGATATTAGATGGAATTTTAAATACTTTTGTTAAGAAATATCCCAAACTTAATAAATATTTAATTCTACCAAATATCTCTATAGGTTCAGCGAGTGAGCATAATAACTTTGAGGGCACTCTATCTTCGAAGTCTACAAATTATATTGATTATATTATCAGCATAGTTGGTGAGTTATGTATTCGTAGATATAAAAAATTTATCTTTTTAAATAGTCATGGCGGACAAATTAGTCACTTAGATATAGCTGCTAAAGAAATTATAAGTAGATATAAAGCTGTCGATATTGTTAAGGCACATTATTTTTTATTTAAAGGTTTTGAAAAAATTATTCCAAAAAAGGAATTACTTTATGGATATCATGGAGGTGAATTTGAAACATCAATAATGCTCCACCTTTATCCAGAATTGATAAAATTAAATAAAATTAAAAGAAACAAACTCTCATCTGACTTTAAATCTAAAAAAATAATTTCTTATGAAAGAACAATTAAAAGAGCTTGGAATACAAAAGATTTATCCAAGACAGGTATAATTGGCAATCCTACAAAATCCTCTGCAGATAAAGGAAAAAGAATTCTAGATCTTACATCAAGAACTTTAAAAAAAATAATTGATGAAATGAAGTAGTGGAGGCCCACCCCGGAATCGAACCGAGCTACAAGGATTTGCAGTCCTCTGCATAACCAATCTGCCAGCGGGCCATAAAACTTAGCATAACACTTTTATTGATATTTGTAATCGGGATTAGTGCCAGATGTGTATTCTATACCATCAATTACTACTTTTGGCCAAGTACCAATTCCAATAAGTTTAGGTCTTGACTCCAGATAATCTAAAATACCTTGAATCTTTTCAAAATCGCTCATAAATTTTTTTAACTTTGGAAAGTTATCTAAAATTTTATCATCTAATAGCAATGCTAGTGAAACATGATGATAAACATTAAAGTCACAATAAAATGCTCTTTCTCCTAAAAAAAAATTACCTTCATATTTACTTAGTAACTTTTCAAAATTTGTAAAAGCTTTGGGTAAAATTTCATCTAAAAGATTTTTTTTATTCTTTAAGTGCATTTCACCAACCCAAACATTTATTGTTGGATTTAAAGGAAAAAATAAATCATGGGCAGACTCAAATATAGAGTCAGCATATGCTACCATTTCCTCATTATTGGGGATATTGTTTGTAAGTTTAGCTATATATCTTGAGATAGTATTGCTTTGCCATATTTCAATTTTCTCATCTATAACAAGCAAAGGTAATTTATGAAAAATCACCTCTTTTTTGACATCACCCCATGGTTTTTTAAAATAATCCCATGCCATTTCATATGAATATTCGATACCCGCAGTATGTAGCATCATCCTTGGAGCCTCACACAAAGCTCTAAGATTGAAATAGATTAACTGTAGTTTAGACATAAAGTTTATATTAATATTTTTATATTATAAATATTTGTCATGAAAACTAAAAATTATTTATCTGAAGCACAAAATTTTCTGAAGAGAAATCCACAAGTAAAATCATTCGATATTGTAATGCATGATTGCAATGGTGTAGGTCGTGGAAAAATCATTAGAAGAAATGAGTTATTAAATTTGTATAAGTCAGGTAGGCAATTTCCTCTTTCATTACTTGGAATGGATATTACTGGTGAGGATACACCTGAAACAGGATTGATTTTAGAGCAAGGCGATGGTGATATAAAAGCTTGGCCTATACCATCATCACTTAAGTTATTGCATAACAGCAAACCACCAAGAGGTGAGTTATTCATGAACATGTATGATATTGATGGTAATAAACTATTAACTGACCCACGAAATGTTTTGGAAAATAAAATACTAGAATTAAAAAAAGATGGTATCTCTTGTTTTGGAGCATTTGAATTAGAATTCTTTCTGGTTTCAAATGAACTGGATGAGTATGGAAAACTTAAGCCAGCAAAATCTATAATTGGAAAAAAAGCTTCAATTAAAAAAACAGATGTTTACTCAGTTGATCACCTTCATGGTATGATGCCACTAATAGATGATATATATAAAGCCACAAAACTTGCAAAAGTAGATGCCGAAACTATTATTTCAGAATACGCACCTGGTCAATATGAACTTACTCTTAAACATCAAAGCTCATTATTGAAAGCAGCTGATGATATTTTAAGATTAAAGAGAATTATTAGAGCACAAGCAAGAGCGCATGGTGTGACAGCATGCTTTATGGCAAAACCGATGGAGAATATAACTGGTTCTGGTATGCACTTTCATATTTCATTGTATGACAAAAAAGGCAAAAATATATTTGCTGAGAAGAACAAAGAAAAAATTAGCAAGAAACTTAATTATGCTCTTGGAGGACTCTCAAAATATATGGGTGAGAGTATGTTAATATTTGCTCCAAATGCAAATAGTTGGAGAAGATTTGTATTAGGCTCTTATGCTCCCACTAGACCCAATTGGGGTATAGATAATAGATCTGTGGCTTTTAGAATACCCACCAGCAACTCTCATAATAGAAGAATTGAACACAGAGTTTCTGGTGTAGATGCAAATCCATATTTAGTTGCATTAACGGTTGTTTCAGCAATTAAAAAAGGATTAACTAATAAAATAAATGCTGACAAACAGACTACTGGTAATTCATATTTAAAAAAATCATCTAGTAAGAATAAAATACCAACAGATTGGAACTCATCAATTAATTTATCTAAAAAATCATTATTCTTAAAAGAAACTTTAGGATCTGAACTCCATAAAGCTTTTATCGCTATAAAGGAGATGGAGTATAATAAAGTTGCAAGTGCTGTTACTGAGTTGGATATTGAATTATATTTAGACTCAATTTAACTTATGATTTGAATAAATTTTCAGAGTAATTTTTTATATTTTGTTCCCAAAAAACTTCTCTTTTTATTTTTTCAAAATCAGTATCAAATACACTTGACATAGCAGAAGCATATATTGATCTGGCATCAATAGTACTGTTAAGATCTCTTCCTTCAAATAAACTATTTTTTTTTAAACCTGGCCAATCTGTAAAAACTTGAGATTTTTTCAATAGCCCTCCTGCCATTAAAATAGCTGAACCATAACCATGTTCTGTTCCGTTTCCACCATTTTGTTCTACTGTTCTTCCAAATTCTGTGAGCGTTAAAATTAATGTATTATTAAAATCACTTCCCATACCAGTATGGAGGTTTTTAATAATTAAATCTATATCATGAAGATTATCTGCATGTTCACCATTGTCCGTCCCTTGAGCTGTATGTGTATCAAAGCCCTCGATATCGAAAACAGCCACTTTTGGACCAAGAGGATCTTTTAAAATTTTAGCTGTTCTTTTTGATAGGCTATCTAGAGTTTCATCACCACCTTGCATAGTAAGAGGTCTATTCATTATTACATTGTAAACCTCCTGCAGTTTGTCATGCTCAATCCCATCATAGGCTCTTGTTATTCTTTCAATAACCTCTCTTTTTGGAAGGTGCATCCAAGTAGGAAAATAATTGTTATTTCCCTCAACACCTCTCAGTAAAAGTGGCATTGGTAAACTTAAGGCGAGACTTGAACCATATAGACCTGATGATTTCATTCCCCTTCCTAGCCAACCTGTTTTTTTGGTGTAAGCTTTTAAGGCACCTGTTTCCATTATATTTTGTCCATCAAAATGAGATCTTCCTGTATAGGGCACATTTGTTGCATGAATTACGGCTGCTAAATTTTGAGACCATAAATTATGAAGTGTTTTTAATTTAGGATGCAAAGAAAAATCTGAATTAAGTTTTAATTTATTGTTTAAAATTAAATCAGATCTGTATTTGTTGATAAGGATGTCATTAACTGGCACAGCAGTTAAACCGTCCATTCCACCTCTAAGACTTATAATTACAAGATTTTTTTTAGTATTTGGAATAGACCCATAAAGTGGAATATTAAAATTTGAAAAGAAAATAGTTGCTAAACTACCTTTTAAAAAACTTCTTCTAGTACAATTCATACTCTCATTACCTCGGGACTATTTGCAAAAATAGCAAACCGATCAGCATAAAATACTGGATCTTTCATTAAATTAAGTAAATTTTCTGGTTGATCAAAATTCTTTTCAATTACATTTAAAAAATAATCCTGATCATAGATTACATTAGATTTGGTGATGTCAGCAAATCTTCTAGCAGCTGCTAGTCTACGAATAATTAACTCAGGTGACAGCCATTCATCCTCAAGATCAATAAAACCATTAGGTTGTTTAGCTCGATAAATGGGATGACCAATTTCCCACAGTATATCCTTAACCAGCCTATGACTTCTACTTGGTCTAGATCCATTAAACTCAAAACCTTTGGGAAACAAATAAATATAATTTAGTCCTAACATCCTTGAGTTTTGTAAAAGCCATAATTCTGGCATTGAAAATTTTTGATAATTTGAACCATAATCAAATACTGCCTCCATAGTTGATTTGTGAACTTCAATTAAATTGCCATCATTTTGTTTCCATTTTTTAACAATACTTGCAATCATTTCCTCTGTTGGTTCATCACAAATATAATGCTGGCATAGCTTTCTTGCTACATGCCTAATAGTAGCTGGGTGGTTAGCTAGATCTTTAATCACTATTCCTAACTCTTTTCCTTGATTAACAGTATTAAAGTCTTTGATGTCGTAAATTTTTCCTAAAATTTTATATGGTCCTTGTTCATGATATTCAGGTTGAAATTTAATAGGACCTGCCTCTAATTTTTTATTATTCCATAAGTGTCGCCAACCTGTCATAACCTTTGCCATCTCGATTACATCTTTTTGAGAGTATTTCCCTTCAGGTGAGAGTGTATGGAGTTCTAGTAGTTCTCTTGCATGATTTTCATTGAGACCTACATTTTCATTATCACTATCTGAATTTTCCCTCAAACCTTCTATTGAGTTAGGTCCAATATTCTCTGCGTTATCAAGGTGATGAAGCATGCACCATGATGTAGTCACTGAATAAACTAAATCTTCAAAAGTATTCACCATATTAGGTCGAATAATCTCTCGCTGATAAACACCTGTAGAAAAACTTGCTAAAAAATCCTTTTCACTAATCGCAAAAAAGTTACCCCAAAAATGCCACATTCTTTCAAAAGCTGGTGAGTTTGAAGCTAGGGCCGTAGAATGTCTCACAGATAACTCTAATGGCTCAAAAAATTTCTCTCCTGTAATTACTCTTAGATTATCTTTTTCTTTTTCATAAGCTAGTCGGTCATTTTTATATTTTTCTCTTAAAACTTCACGGTCTTCATAAACCCATTTGCCATATCTGTCTTGTTGTTCTTCAAGATTAGGAAGTTTTTTTTCCCAAACAAATTTTGGCACAGTATCAAATTGTTGTTTAGCCCAATTTAAGGGATCTTCGTTTATTTTTTCATTGGGACTTAAACCAAAAGCAACTTTTCTGAAAAAGTTTTTTTTCATCCTATTTAATTTTATTTAAAAAATTATCTAGTTCTTTCTCTTCCATTTTTATTAAATGTTTATCTTCAGGATATTGCCCGTTCATAACATCATTAACAAACATTTTAAATCCATCAATCCTTATTTTTTGTAACTCATCTTCTTTAGATAATATATCTACATATTTTTTTGCATGTCTTGGGTAATGACCTTTATTAGTACCAAGTATGTCATTACAAAAAAGATACTGCGTATCACAAACATCTCCACAGCCCATTCCCATGGTAATCATTTTTGTATTTTTCGTAATATAATCTGCTAATTCAACAGGGACTACTTCTACTTCTATACAAGCTGCACCTGCGCTTTCAAGATCTTTGACGTTTTGATAGACTTTTAATGCTTCTTCTGCAGTTTTGCCCACTGCTCTAAAATTAGTCCAAGTTGAGAGGTTAGGCACCAAACCAACGTGAGCTGTTATAGGAATTCCTTCCTTTGCCATTGCCTCAATAAAGTTAATAGAGTGCGAACAATAAATAGCATCAGCACCCATTTCCATTATCTCAAAACCTTTTTTTATTGCTTCTTTAGGAGAACTCACCAACCCATGTTTAAGACCAACAGATAAAAATGCTGTTGGAGCAACTTTTCTTACATCTTTGAAATGATGATCGGGCTCACAGGAAATTATTTCAATTCCTGCTTCATAAGCAGCTTCTGCCTCTTTTGCAGTATCTATATGAGTTTGAGGCCATTTTTTTTTCCCTTTTTGACTCCATAAATCAAAAACGGTAGTTCTTTTAGCCATTGTTATTAGATGGAACGACTACTTGTAATTCATATGAAGGGTTCTTTGCTTGTTTTAAAATAGTAGGGATGATTTCAGAGTATGCTCCCCATAAACCTCTCTTAGCTGGCGGCATCTGATCTTTAACTAATTGGTGCAGTTTAGGCAAATTATGTGATGGTACAGTAGGGAACATATGGTGTTCAATATGATATTCCATCTGCCAATATAAAAAACTGAAGATAGGGTTTAAATGCATTGTTCTGGTACTATATCTATGATCTTTGATATTATCTTTAAGCCCAGTATGTTGAGTTAATCCAAAAAGTCTTTTGAGTGTTATCCCATAAAAGTTTGGGAGTAAAAAATATAAAACTGGTAACCAAGACTGAAAAGCAATTGAAATAAAAATTAATAAGATCCAAATACCAACATGTAATCTTGAAGAGTTGATACATTTTTGATGTTCTCTTTCAGGAATTACTTGTTTCATTACTTCTGTTTTTTTGCCTAAAGCATGAAGAATTGTTTCGTATTGAGTTGTTTTTTTAAAATTAATTATGTCAAAGAAAGGTATGAATAAGCTGAAAAAATAAAAAACATCAGTTGGTCTTCTAATTGCTATTTCAAAATCAAGAGGATCATCGAAATAAGTGTAACCATGATGACGGAAATGAGACCATCTCCATCTTACTGGTTCAAATCCATTCATATAACTACCAATTTGATAAAAAAAGTTATTCCAATAGTTCGTTTTAAAAGCTGTTTTATGTCCAGTTTCGTGCCAAATAGGATCTGCGCAATTCCATATATTTCCATAAATTAAAAAAAATAATAAAGACCACCAAGTCCCCCATGTCATATAAGCTAAAACACCAAATACAATTAAAGACCCAAAGAAAATAAACATGTGTTTAAAACCTTGATAGTCCGACTTCTTAAGAAGCTTTACAAATTCCTCTTTATCAACGTCACAATGATGCCATTTGTCTAAGTCAACTTTCATTTACAAAAAAATACCATAAACAAAAAAAAAATAAACAAGGTCAGACAAAAGATCCTATTGCACCAGCTATGGCAAGAATCAGGCCTAATCTAGACAAAGACCCAGAATTTTTAATATATTTTTGATTGGGGGATAGGCTTTTTCTAGCTGATACATATAAATGCATATTTATAAATATTGCTGTTATTAGAATTAAGCTAGCTCCAAATAATTTCATATGAAAAGCCCAACCTAAATTAAATGAGCCGTATATTGCCAATAGCAAAATAATTCCAGTAACCCACATTGTGATGATAGCTAATAAAGATAAAAATGCTAAAACCTTAAAACCTTTAGCCAAATGAGGCTCGGGAACTTTACCTTCTTTTTTATATATAGATTGTATAACAGCACTACCAATACCTCCTCCTCCAGCAATAAACAGAGATATAAGATGAAGAAACTTACAAATGTATATAATCATACAAAAAAAATATCATAATTTAATATTTATGAGTTAATATATTTTTAAAAGTTGATTAAAAAAAAGATTGTCACGATAGTCGGTGCTGGCGTCATTGGCGCTGGATGGGCTGCTAGAATGCTAGCATGTGGTCTAATAGTTAATGCTTATGACCCAAGTGTTAAGGCAAGAAAGCAACTATTATCAAATACCAAAACAGCTTTAAAGAGCCTTCAAAGATTAGGTTTAAATAAAAATGCAAAACTTAGTAATTTGAAAATTTATTCTGATCTCAGAGAGTCTCTTCATTCAACCACCTTTGTCCAAGAAAATGCTCCTGAGAATGAAAAATTAAAGAAGAAACTTCTTAAAGATATAGATAAATTATTGCCAAAAAATATAATCATTGCATCTAGTTCATCAGGACTTTTGCCTACAAGAATTCAATCTTTATGTAATCATCCAGAAAGAGTTTGTATAGGACATCCATTTAACCCTGTGTATTTACTACCTCTTGTCGAGTTGGTATCAGGAAAGCAAACAAAGAAAAACACAATTACCGGAGCTAAGAAGTTTTACGAGGGAATAGGAATGAAGCCTTTGATTATAAAAAAAGAAATTGAGGGTTATATATCTGATCGCTTACAGGAGGCTCTTTGGAGAGAGGCACTTCACATAATTAAAGATGGAATTGCTTCGACTCAAGATGTTGACGATGCGATTGTTTATGGACCTGGATTACGATGGTCTTTTATGGGTGTTTGTCTAACTTTTCATCTTGCAGGAGGGCAAACTGGTATGAAACACATGTTAGAGCAGTTTGGACCTGCTCTTAAATTACCTTGGACTAAATTAAAGGCGCCAAAACTTGATGCAAAACTAAAAAAATTAATGATATCAGGCACAAAAAAACAGGCAGGAAAATACACTATTAAAGATCTAGAGGTTCAAAGAGATATTTTTTTGATTGAAATCATGAAAACTTTGAATAAATATCAAAGAAATAATTTTCCTAATTGGAATAAAACATTTAATAAATTTTAATATGAGCGAAAATCTTTCAATTAAAACAATCGATAAAAATAACAAGTCTATTTTGGTCGATTGGAGTGATGGTTTTAAAAGTAAATATAATTTCTTATGGTTGAGAGATAATTGTCCTTCTGAAGTGCATCCAACAGCTCGTGAACGAACTTTTAATTTGCTTGATGTATCTGAAGATATTCACCCTAAAAATTACTCTCTAAATAGTGAAGGTAATCTTGAGATTGAGTGGAGTGAGGGAGGGCATAAAAGTGTTTATGAGAGAGATTGGTTGAGACATAATTGTTATTCTTTAAAACACAGTCGAGAGTACGTTTCACCATATAGGATTTGGGATAAATCCATGCAAGATACATTTACTGATATTCAAATAGATTACAGTGAAATAATTAGTAGTGATGATGGTTTAAAAAAGTGGTTACAGCAACTACATTTTTTTGGTATTTCAATTGTTAAAAATGCTCCAACAGATGTAAATTCTGGTTTTGATATCCTGAAAAATATAAGTCACACCCGAGAAACTTTTTTCAAAACACCATTCGAGGTCATTGATATACCTAACCCTAATAATTCAGCTTATACTGCTGCAGGTCTAAGAAATCATATTGATTTACCATATTATGAGATAGCTCCAGGATATCAGTTTCTTCACTGCTTAATAAATAATGCTACTGGGGGTGAGTCAGTTGCTGTAGATGGTTTTAAGGTAATTGATTATTTAAAAAATAATCACCCAAATGATTATGACGTACTACTTAATACGTCTGTAAAATTTGTAAATAGAGACTACACAACTAATACAATTAGAGTAATGCATAAACCTATCATAACTCTCGATCACAACAATGATTATAATGATATTAGGTTCAGCGTTGCTTACATGGGAGTTATGGACTGCCATCCTGATCAAATGGATCATTTTTACTCAGCATACAGAAAGCTTTTAAGCTTACTTCATGACCAAAGGTTTGAAATTAACTTTCGTATGCAAGCCGGAGATATTTTTAGTTTTAATAATCGAAGAGTGTTACATGGTAGAAAAGAATATGATGCCAATTCTGGAGAAAGGCACCTTCAAGGTTATTATATGGACAGAGATGAAATCTTGGGTCGCTTAAATTATATTGAAAATTTAAATCCTTAAATTTAATAAAAATTAAAATAAAAAATTCAAGAGTTGTTCAAAGATTAAAGCAATATAAATACAAAAATTTATTAAGATTAGTTATGTTAAAAGGTAAAAGAAGCAATAGATAATGAGAAAAATTTTGTTAAGTAATGTCTTAAATTACTTACTTTGGTGGCTTCATCTTTTTAACCTCCATCCTTAAACCTATCCTCTAGGTGATTCTATATTATCAAATAAATTGGATTTTGTATTTTTTAATTTGTGAATATTATGAAAAAATTTATTTCACACAATGTTCAATGTCCCAAAATTTATTAACCTTTGGCATTATTAATGGCAGTTTAGCAATAACAGTAGGTCCAAATTTTTCTATATCTCCAGTTGCAAGAACGTAATTACCCATATTAATTTCATTGAAAACTTTAATGTAGTATGAACCTGGTTCGTAAATTACTGTACTTTTAAAATCTTCACCTATTTGTGGTCCTATCCAATACCATTTTTTACCATAGGGCTCATACCATTCCCACCACTCAAAATTTTGACCATCAACTTCCTCGATAACACTTAACTCAAGATCTTTACCCTCTAAAATACTAAATGAGAACTTTCTAAATGTATTACAATCATCAATTTTTGGAACAGTAATACCAACATAAAAATTAAATTTCTGATCAGAATTTATTAAGTAATAATGTGGTTCACCATTTAATTTAGAGTATATTGCTTTTGATATTTCTGGTTTTTCAATTAGATACGCTTCATTAGGTTTATTAGGGTTTGAGTCATTTATTACAGGTTGATGAGCATAGGATAATGAACAAAAGGTAATTAAAATAAAAACACTAAAAAATTTCATAGTTTAATTTACATTATTATTTTATATGAGGCGAATATGATCTATGAAAAACAATTAATTTTGTTATAAATCAAACTTTATCATGAATTTTGAACAAGCAAGATCAAATATGGTTCTTAATCAACTAAGAGCTAATCGTATTAAAAACTCGTCTTTAATCGAAAAAATTGAATTATTTCCAAGAGAAAACTTATATCCAAAACCTTATAAACATTTAGCTTATTCTGATAAAATTATATATTTAGATGATGGTCGCTTTATTCTACCTCCTTTAACATCATTTCATTTATTACAAGCTTTGGGAGAGATTGATGACGAGAGTATTTTAGAAATTGGTTCTGGATTTGGTACATCAACATCTATTATTAATAAATTTTCCTCTAATATTGACTGTATAGAGTCTTCTATGCAAATGACTGAAGTTTTCAAAGATAGTATTAAAGAAGGCTTGTTCAATGCCTCTTTATTAGATTTAACGATAGAAGAATTTTTCAATAACAAAAAGCCAAATATTAAAAAATATCAAAAGATTATTATTAATGGTTCACTTGATGAAGAGCCCATAAATATAATTAAAAATGCATCAGATAATGCAGAAATAGTTTGTATAATTGATAACCAAGATTTTAAACATAAAATTGTTAAATATATAAAAGTAGGAGGCAAATCGAATAAGTTTGTTATAGATGAAGCTTCTTCTTCATATATTTATAGATATGTTCAATCCGAACCATTTGTTTTTTAGCAAATGGATGAATTTCAAAATAAAAAAGAATATGAAAATGAAATTTATCAGCTTTGGTTAGATAAAGAATGTTTTAAACCTAAATACAATTTTGATAAAAACTTTTCTATTTGTATACCTCCCCCAAATGTAACAGGGTCGCTGCATATGGGACATGCTCTTAATAACACTATTCAAGATATTTTAACAAGATATCACCGTATGAATGGCTTTAATACTCTATGGCAACCAGGAACAGATCATGCAGGCATAGCGACACAAATGGTTGTAGAAAGAAACTTAGCTGAGAAAAATATTTATCGTAAAGATCTCACAAGAGAAGAGTTCATTGAAAAAATATGGGAGTGGAAAGAATATTCGGGTTCCACAATCATAAACCAATTAAAAAGGCTTGGTAGCTCATGTGATTGGTCAAGGGAAAGATTTACGATGGATGAAGGATTATCATCTGCAGTTAGAAAGGTCTTTGTTAAATTATATACAGAGGGTTTGATATATAAAGATCAAGCTCTTGTTAACTGGGATACCAAATTTAAAACGGCTATTTCTGATTTAGAAGTAGTTCCTACAGATGTAAGCACCCAAATTTACTATATAAAATATCCTTGCTCTAATTCTGAGAGTATAACTGTAGCAACAGTCAGGCCAGAAACAATTTTTGGTGATGTTGCTATAGCAGTTAATCCTAATGACAGTAGATATACTTCATTAAAAAAAGAAACTTTTACTATTCCTTTAACCTCAAAATCTATCCCACTTATATTTGATGAATATTCTGATCCCGAAATGGGAAGTGGCGCTGTTAAAATTACCCCAGCACACGATTTTAACGATTTTGAAATCGGTAAAAGGCACAACTTAGAATTATTAAATATTTTAAACGAGGATGGATCATTGAATGAAAACTGTCCTAAAGAATTTCAGGGATTAGATCGATTTGAGGCAAGAAAAAAAGTTGTTCACTTACTCAAAGAAAATGGTTTTTTAGAAAAAATTGAAGATTATAAAACTACAATACCATATGGTGATCGCTCGAACACTGTTGTCGAACCTTTTTTAACTCATCAGTGGTTTTGTAATGCTGAAGAGTTAGCAAAACAGGCTATGAAAGTTGTCAAAGACGGTGATACAAAATTTTTTCCCTCAAACTGGGAGAAAACATACTTTCAATGGATGGAAAATATTAGACCATGGTGTATTTCTCGACAAATATGGTGGGGACATCAAATTCCAGTTTGGTATGGTCCTGATGGAAAAGAATTTTGTGCAGAAACTGAAGAAGAAGCAAAAAATTTAGCTGTAGACTTTTATAAAGCTGATAAAATAATTTTAAAAAGAGATCAAGACGTCTTAGACACCTGGTTCTCCTCAGCTCTTTGGCCTTTCTCTACATTGGGATGGCCCAACAAAGAACAAACATTAGATACATTTTACCCCAATTCTGTACTAGTTACGGGTTTTGATATCATCTTTTTCTGGGTTGCTCGCATGATGATGATGGGAAATAAATTTATGTCAGATACACCTTTTAAAACTGTTTATGTTCATGCTCTTGTTCGTGATGAAAAAGGTCAAAAAATGTCAAAATCAAAAGGTAATGTCATAGATCCTTTAGAAATAATTGACAAGTATGGTGCAGATACACTTCGCTTTACTTTAACATCATTAAATACACCTGGAAGGGATGTAAGGTTAAGTGAGCAACGTATAGCTGGTTATAGAAACTTTGTTACTAAAATCACCAATGCCTATAAGTTTGCAGAATTTAAAGGAATTTATCCGTTTACAGATAGTGATAAGGTTAATCCTAAACATATTTTTAATATTTGGATTATAAATGAGTTTCAAGAGTTATATAAAAAAGTTCAAGAAAATTATGAGAAATACTATTTTCATGAAGTAGCTAATCAACTATATCATTTTACATGGCATACTTTTTGTGACTGGTATATTGAACTTTCTAAAAATCTTTTAGATGACAATCAATTTAGAGATGAAACCAAACAAACTTTTCATTTAATATTTAATTCTTTATTGCAACTTTTACATCCAGTGATTCCTTTTATCACTGAAAAATTGTGGGGTAAAAATAATAAAGATATCTTGATGAGTCATCAGTGGAACTATGTTGATCTAAAAACGGAGAGTGAACATGTATCTAAAACAAAGTTATTTATTGATTTTATAGAGGAATACAGGTCAATAGAAAAACTTTTTGAAATCAAAAAAGAAGATACTGTAGAAATTTTTTCTAAAAACCAATTAATTCAAACAATTTTAGAAGATAATAAAAAAACATTTGAATTTTTAACAAGAAAAAAACTTTCATCGTTTCATAAAGATAATAGTGTTACTTTACCTTTTAAAGAGTTTGATTTCGAAATTTCCACAAGCCAAATTGATAAATCTAAAATCAAAGAAAAACTTCAAGAAAATAAAAGCTCTTTGGAAAAAGAAAAAAATACAATTGATAAAAATTTATCAAATGAAAACTTTGTTTCAAAAGCTCCAAAAGATCTCATTGATCAAAATAAAGAAAGACAAAGTTCAATTAATATGGAATTGTCTAAAATTGATAGTATATTAATGAATATTCAATAATGGTTGATAAAAGCAAATTACCAAGTAGACATGTTTCTGTAGGTCCTAAAAGTGCACCACATAGAGCTTTTTATTATGCTATGGGTATTACCGAAGAACAGATTAAACAACCTTTTGTAGGTGTAGTAACCACATGGAATGAGTCTGCCCCTTGCAATATTTCACTTTCTCGCCAAGCTCAATCAGCCAAAAAAGGTGTGTGGGACTCTAAAGGTACACCAAGAGAATTTACCACCATTACTGTTACTGATGGTATAGCTATGGGTCATGAGGGAATGAAATCTTCTTTAACTAGTAGGGAGATTATAGCTGACTCAACTGAACTTTCTGTAAGAGGGCACTGTTATGATGCCTTAGTTGGTTTAGCTGGGTGTGATAAATCTTTGCCAGGATTAATGATGGCAATGCTAAGACTTAATGTACCGTCTGTATTTATGTACGGTGGATCTATATTACCAGGTGTTTATAAGGATAAGGACGTTACTATAGTAGATGTTTTTGAAGCTGTTGGAAAACATTCAACAGGAAAGATTTCAGACCAAGAACTCCATGACATTGAGTGTGTTGCCTGTCCATCTGCTGGATCCTGTGGTGGACAGTTCACTGCAAATACCATGGCATGCGTTTCAGAGACTATTGGTTTAGCTCTTCCAGGTTCTGCTATGACACCAGCTCCTTATGAAAGTAGAGATAAATACGCTTATGAAAGTGGAAAAGTAGTTATGGAATTAATTGAAAAAAACTTGAGACCTAGGGATATTGTTACAAAACAATCACTAATAAATGCGGCTGTTGTTGTTTCAGCATCAGGTGGATCAACCAACGCAGGTTTACATCTACCTGCTATGGCTCATGAAGCTGGTATTGAATTTACCTTGGAAGATGTCTGTAATATTTTCCAATCAACACCTTATATAGGTAATTTAGCCCCGGGTGGGAAATATGTAGCAAAAGATTTATATGAAGTTGGTGGCGTTCCTGTTTTAATTAAAGCACTCATTGATGGAGGGTTGATTGATGGATCATGCATGACTGTTACTGGAAAAACGTTAGCTGAAAATGTAAAAGATGTGGAGTTACCAAAAAATCAAGATGTTGTTTATCCTGTCAGTAGCCCAATTACTAAAACAGGTGGCGTGGTAGGTTTGAAAGGTTCACTTGCTCCAGATGGTGCGATCGTAAAAATAGCTGGACTTAAAAAATTACAGTTCAAAGGAAAGGCAATTTGCTTTGAGAGAGAAGAACATGCTCTAGACGCTGTTTTAAATGGTAAAATTAAACCTGGTCATGTTGTGATTATAAGATACGAGGGTCCAAAAGGAGGGCCAGGTATGAGAGAAATGCTATCTACCACTAGTGCCCTTTATGGACAAGATCTTGGCGAAGAGGTAGCTTTAATTACTGACGGAAGGTTCTCTGGAGGTACACGAGGTTTTTGTATCGGCCATGTAGGCCCAGAGGCTTATGATTGTGGACCTATAGCGTTAGTTGAAGATGGTGATGAAATAGAAATTGATGCAGAGAAAAATTTACTAAATTTGAATGTAGACGAAAAAACGTTATCCGATAGAAAAACTAAATGGGTTAATAAAGAACCAGAGTTTATGTCAGGTACTTTATGGAAATACATGAAAACTGTTGGACCTGCAAACCTAGGGGCAGTTACACACCCTGGTGGTAAATTAGAAAAAAAGACTTATTCAGATATTTAAATCTATAAGAATAGGGCAATGATCAGAGGGTCTATCCATATCACGGTATTCTTTTAATACTTTTAGTTTCATTATTTTACTTTTCAAAAATGGAGATAAAAGAAAGATGTCTATTCTTATTCCTTCCTCTTTTCCAAATTTGTAAGTTTTATAATCAAAAAAAGTATAACTTTGTTTTTTTGGAGTAGTCTTAAACACATCAATTAGATCTAGATTTATTAATTTATAGAATTCTTTTCTGGATTGAGGTTGTGCTAGAGCATCATTTTTATATTTTTTAATATCATGAGCATCTTCATCATCTGGAATAACATTAAAATCTCCCATTAATAAAACTTCATATTCTTTTTTAAGTATTTCTATTTCTTTATAAAGTAATTTCATCCATTCAAGCTTATTTGTAAATTTGTCTGTATCTATAGGATTTCCATTAGGGAAATAACAATTGAGGATTGCTAAATTTTTATCTTTTATAATAACTGTATTGTTTCTTGCTTGTGTCATATTTAACTTTTTTAAGGGATTTTCATTTAATACAATCTTACTTTTACAAGAAACACTTACTCCATTATAGCTTTTTTGAGTTTCAGCCACTGTTTTCAATGAAAATTGATTAAAAAAATTTTCTACGTATTCTTTATCTAATATCTTCAGTTCTTGTAAGCAAAATATATCTGGAGCTTCTGTTTTTATTATTTTTTCTATAAGTGGTTCTCGAGCTCTTAAAGAATTTACATTCCAACTAATTATTTTCACAATTAAACACTAAATGATGTGCCACAGCCGCAAGAATTTTTAGCATTAGGATTTGAAATAGAGAAACTAGAACCTATCAATTCATCTTTATAATCTAATTCAGACTCACTTATGAAAGTCATAGAATTTTTATCGATCAAAATTTGTAAATCTTTAAAATTAAATACGTAATCTTTGGTTTCATTAATTACATTTTCACTTTTAAATACGTACTGGAATCCAGAACATCCACCACCTTTGACTCTGATTCTAAAATATTTCATATTTTGATCTTTTAGAACTTCTTGAATTTTATTTATAGCTTTATCTGTTATATTAATACTTCCCATATGTTCAGTAATTTATCAGCTTTACCAGAAAATTCAAAAGGAAGACTTTACGATGAAATAAATGATCATCGATCACTTTACGAGAGAGATAGAGACAGAATTTATCATTCAACAGCCTTTAGAAAACTAAAAGATAAAACACAAGTATTTATGTTTGAAAAAGGTGACTATTATAGAAATAGACTAACACATACTCTTGAGGTATCTCAAATAGCAAGATCTATAAGTAGAAAATTGTCTTTAAATGAAGATCTCACTGAATGTATAGCACTATCTCATGATTTAGGTCATAGTCCTTTTGGTCATGTTGGCGAAGAAATAATTACTCAAGAATTAGATGCAAATTTTAACCATAATTATCAATCTTTTAGACAAATTACATTATTAGAAAAGAGATATATAAATTTTGATGGTTTAAATTTAACTTGGGAAACAATAGATGGCTTAATAAAGCATAATGGAAAAATACAAGAAACAAATAGAAACTACGACTTATCAAAAAATTTTAAATTTGATTTAAATAAGAATCCCTCATTAGAGGCTCAAATTGCATCCTTGTCTGATGATATAGCTTACATAGCTCATGATTTTGATGACGCTTTAAGATCAGGTATTCTGACAATATCAAGTTTAGCTGAAAATAAAGAACAATTTAATTTTATAGATTTTTCATACATTGCAAACTTAGATAAAAGTATTGCAAGAAATTACTTTTCAAGGTCCATTATGAACTACTTAATTTTGGATCTTCTTAACGAAACTGAAAATACTCTTTCTAATAATTCACAAATAAGATCAATTGAAGATGTTATAATAAACACAAATTTTTTGGTTAAGTTTAGTCCTCCAGTATTAGATAAAGTAAAATTTCTTAAAAATTTTCTATTTGAATTTTTTTATACATCTGATTTTGTATATAAAAATAGAACACAAGCTGAAAAAATTTTAGTATCTATAATAAAATTATTAAATAATGATACTTCTATGCTTCCATCTAAATGGAAAGAAAAATTACAATCTGATACAGATAAGCAACAAATTATAGTCGATTATGTATGTGGTATGACAGATCAGTATGCTATAAATTTCTATAAAAAATATGTTACATAAATTAAAAAAATCTCTTTTTGAAATATTAATTAAAATTGATAAGAGCGTTAGTATTAATTTTGAAGATGTTGAAGTTGAAACACTTTTTGACAAAAAAGGCGATTTTACAACTAATGCTGCTCTAAAATTTTCAAAAATATTTGGAAAAAATCCAAATCAATTAGCAGACATTATTTTAAAGGGTATTAATTTAAATAATTTTGAAAAAGTAGAAATTGCTGGACCTGGTTTTATAAATTTTTTTCTAAAGGACGAAAGTTTTAATCCTCAATTATTCAATAACGAAAAAGAATTTACAGAAAATGAAAAGGTAAATATCGAATTTGTATCTGCAAATCCAACTGGCCCATTACACCTAGCGCATGGAAGAGGTGCAGTTGTTGGGGATATTTTATCTAATTTATTTGAGTATTTTGGACATCCTGTAACTCGTGAATATTATGTAAATAACACAGGTAATCAAATTAATGAATTTCTATCTTCAATACTTTATTCGATTTCGCATTCTTATAATCTAAATCTTAGTGAAAAACAATTTTACAAAGGTGATTACATTAATGATATAGCAAAGAACTGTTATGAAAAATTCAAACCATTATTTGATAATAAGCTAAGTTCCGATGAGAAAAAAAATATAGTAAATTATGCTATAGAAAATCTTGTAAATCAGACGCTTCAAACACTTGGCGCAGTAGGGATTAAATTTGATCAAATTTCATATGAAACAACCATTATGGACAAGGGCCATCTCCCTTTAATTCTTGAAAAATTTAAGCAAAAAGATTTAACATACGAAGGTCAATTAAATGCCCCTAAAGATTTTACGGGCACTTTAAAGGATAATCAGCTAACAATATTTAAATCAACTCTTTTTGAAGATGATGAAGATAGAGCATTAACTAAAAATGATGGCACTCCCACTTATTTTGCAAATGATATTGCTTATCATGAAGATAAATTTCAAAGAGGATTTAATAAATTAATAAATATATGGGGTGCAGATCATTTAGGATATCTCAAAAGATTGTCATCAGCGATAACTTCTTTACATCCAAAAATTGATTTTTCAGTTGTTTTTTGTCAAATTGTCAATTTAAAACGCGATAATAAAATACAAAAACTTTCAAAAAGAGAGGGTAACATATTTGAACTAAAAAATTTAATAGATGAAATAGGAATTGATAATTTTAGATATTTTATGTCTTATAGAAAAAATGATACCCACATGGATTTAGACATAGATTTAATTAAGAGAGAGAATAAGGAAAATCCTATTTATTATATTCAGTATTCTTATGCTAGAACACAATCCATTTTAGATAAGGTAAATAAAGTTGTTGATACACCCGTTATAATTACTTCAGAATTAAAAAACTTATATAAAAAATTATTGGAGTGGGATAATGTAGTAAGATCTGCATATTTAAAAAAAGAAGTTCATTTAATAGCTCACTACTTAGAGAGTTTGTCTTCATATTTCCATACATTATGGTCCTCTTCAAAAAATAAACCATCAGTAAAATTTTTAGATAATGAGAATAATATTTCCTCTAATCTAATTAAATTATTACATAATTATCAAAAAGTCTTAGACGAAGGATTAAAAATTTTAGGCATAAAGCCTAAATTACAAATGTGAA
>CACBDV010000005.1 GCA_902538085.1 uncultured Alphaproteobacteria bacterium | reverse complement strand
AAATTATCAAGAATTACTTTTAAGATTAAATAATTCAATTACTGAGGAAGATATTATATCTTCAATAGAAAAAAATATTTATAATATTAATTTTAGTAATACTCAAATATCTCTTAATGTTGATATAGATAATTTATCTAAAGATTTATACACAAAAAATATCAATCATAATTTATTTTTTTTAAATTGTTCTTTACAAGAAAACTTTTTTAAATTTAATAATAATTTTGAAAATTGTCCAAATTTTATTATTCAAAACTTTGAAAAAGACTCATATATATATTTAAATTTTAATAAAAATTATTTTCGATTACACAAGTTTTCAAAAAATATTAATTTGAAATCATTATGGTTTAAACTCTTGGATAAAAATAAAAGCTCTTATCAATTATCGATCGATCCATCAAATTATAAAAAATTAAAATACTTTACTGGTTTAGAGCCCAAGATATTATCTTATGAACAAAACAAATTACTATTAGATTTCGAAAATATCTATGACGATAAACAAATTAATTTCTTGGTAAACTTTTTTTAGTGCAAACATTTTTAAATTTAGACAGCTCTGATGATAAAGTCATACTTTCTTCAGAAAATGAGTCAGTAATTCAATCACTCAAGAAAAGAGTAAAATACTTAATTATTTATGGACCAAGAAAATCAGGTAAAACCTCAATTGCAAATAATTTTTCTAAGGTTTTTGAAACTAATTTGATTAATAAACTGCCTAAAGATTTACATATAAAGAAAGAAACTTATTTAGACTTAAATAAATTACCTTCAAAAGATGAAAATTTTTTTCACTTCTTACAGCACTTTGTATCAAATAATATTCCATTGACTATATTTACCTCTGACAGTTCAATTGAAAATCTATTTGACAAAATTTATTTACCAGATATTGAGTCAAGGTTAAGACAATTTAATTTATGCAATATACAAAATCCTAATAAAGACCTTCTTTTAAAATTAATAAAAAAATATTTATTTTTAAAATCTATTACTGTTCCAGAACAAATTATTATTGAAGTAATTAACCATATTGAAAGAACATATCTAGCAGCATTTGAGGCAGCAAAAACCATTAATCATTTGCTTTATGAGAATAACCATAATATTAATTTGTCACTAATTAGAAAGTATTATGAACATTTATAGAGATTATTATTTAAAAGATATTGATAATAAACTAGTAGATAAAAAAATTACGGTTTCTGGATGGGTTAATAGATCAAGAGATCACGGCAATTTATTATTTATAGATTTAAGAGACTCAACCTCACTTTTACAATGTGTTGTAGATAATACATCTGTTAATTTTTCTGAATTGTCAAAAATAAAAAACGAGGATGTAATTAAAATTTCTGGTCTAATAACTAAAAGAAGCGAGGAAACTATTAATACAAATTTAGAGTCAGGCGAAGTTGAATTAAAAATAGAAAGTTTTGAAATATTAAGCCGATGCTCTAAAACTCTCCCACTTGAGGTAAATTCTGAAAGTGATTATGGCGAAGAGGTAAGGTTAAAATATAGATATTTAGACCTTAGAAGATCCAAAATGCAACGTAACATTAAGCTAAGAAATCAAATTATAAATTATGTAAGAGATTTTATGAATAATGAGGGTTTCATGGAATTAGCAACTCCAATTTTAACAGCTCCTTCTCCAGAAGGCGCTAGAGATTACCTGGTACCCTCCAGATTACATAAAGGATCCTTTTATGCTTTGCCTCAAGCACCTCAGCAATTTAAGCAACTTTATATTGCTTCTGGTGTTGATAAATATTTTCAAATAGCTCCATGTTTCAGAGATGAAGATAGTAGGGCTGATAGATCTCCTGGTGAATTTTATCAAATTGATATGGAAATGAGTTTTGCCACACAAGAGGATGTTTTAGACGTCATCAGTCGCTTACTATTTAATACTTTTGATAGATTTAAACTTAAAGATAAATTAATTAATAAACTTCCATTCCCAACTTTTACTTACAAAGATAGTTTAGAAAATTTTGGATGCGATAAACCAGATTTAAGAAATCCTCTAAGATTAGCTAATGTAACAAATTATTTTGAGGGCTCAGGTCTTCAAATTTTTGAAAATTTAATTAAAAAGGGCGCTATTGTTAATTGTATTCAAGCTCTCAATTCTGAGGGTAAGCCAAGAAGTTTTTATGATAACCTTAATAAATGGGCTCAAGAACAAGGAAAAAAGGGTCTTGGATATATTAACTTTGAAAATTCACTAGCAAAAGGCCCATTAGCAAAAAATTTTAATCAAGAAAAGTTAAACCAAATGATTAAAGATAAAAATTTTAATTTAAATGATGGATTACTTTTTGTTTGTGATTTACCAGATGAGTCATATGAGTTCTCATCAAAGGTTATTTCAAAAGTAGGAGAGGATTTAAATTTAATTGATAAAAATAAATATGAATTTTGCTGGATTGTTGACTACCCAATGTATGAAAAAGATGTTTTAACGGGTAAGATTGACTTTAGTCACAATCCTTTTTCTATGCCTCAAGGGGGAATGGATGCATTAACGAAAGATGACCCCTTGAATGTTTTAGCATATCAATATGACATCGTGTGTAATGGAATAGAATTGTCATCTGGAGCCATAAGAAACCATAGACCAGATATCATGAAAAAAGCTTTTGAAATTGCAGGATATGGCGAAAGTGAAATTAAATCAAAATTTAGTGCTTTGTTTGATGCTTTTCATTATGGAGTTCCCCCTCACGGAGGATGTGCACCGGGTCTAGACAGAATAATTATGTTACTCAGTGAAAATGAAAATATTAGAGAAGTAATAGCTTTCCCTTTTAACCAAAGAGCTCAAGACTTAATGATGAATGCTCCAGTTAAAATAGAGGATAAACAATTAAAAGAATTAAATTTAAAAAAAGTTAGCGATTAGCTTTAAGTATTTTTTCTACATCCTCAATTGTTAAATTTTCTCCGTCATAATCTGGAGGAATTTTGTAATTCATTATGCCTATTTTAAAATAATATTTTCCTGACTTCCCTTTATAAAGATTAGCTCTTTGTTTCCTTCTCTTTAGAACTCCTATTTCTCTTACTTTATTGGTAGGTTTATTTTTTTTAATAGTTATCAATTCCACTGCTTGGTCTAAATCAATCTCCAAGACATCATATTTTCTTCCCAAAGAGGCAAAAATATCTTGGTATTTAACATAAGGTCCATACGCTCCTATGTTTGCTATTACCGGATCTTCACTATTTGGAAAATATCCAAGTGTAATTGGTAGCTTAATTAACTGACTAGCAATATTCATCCCAATTGTATTTTGATCATAGCTTTTAGGAAGAGTTACTCTTTTAGGCTTATCTTCATCAGTGTCTTTTCCTAATTGTAGATAATAGCCATAAGGACCCAAGTGGACTGCTATTTCTTTTTTAGAGTCAGCATCTATGCCTAGGGTTCTTGGAAAAGTGATGATTTCATCTCCCTCACGATTTTTTGGATTTACCTCTTTAACGAATGCACCTATAGAAATTGTAAATTTACATTCAGGGTAATTTGAACAGCCAATAAATCCTCCCATTTTTCCAACTTTCACACCCAAATTGCCTTCACAATTTTCTGTGTTTGCCCAAGTGGAACATTTGATATCAATGTCTCCTCCAATTTTTTTAAAAATAACTGGTGATAATTCTTCATTAATCACATCAATTACTTCTCTATTAGGCTTACCCATAACATCATTTATGAAAAACTCGAAATCTTTCCAAAAATTTAAAACAATATTTTTCCATTCTGCTTTATCAGCAGCGACATCATCAAGCTGATTTTCTAAATCAGCTGTAAATTTATATTCAAGAAATTTTTTAAAATAATTACATAAAAATACATTTACTACTCTACCGCGATCATTAAGTATAAATGATTTTCCACTTTTTAAAACATAACCCCTATTAACAATTGTTTGAATTATAGAGGCATAGGTTGAAGGTCTTCCAATTTCTAACTCTTCTAATTTCTTTACTAAACTGGCATCAGTATATCTAGATGGAGGAGAAGTATATGACTCTAATGTTTCAACTTCACTTACAATGTATTTATCATTTTCTTTTATATTTTCTAATAGTGAAATAATCTGTTCTTCGTCATCCTCTTGTAGGTTGTAAACTTTCTTATATCCATCAAAAATTAATTTACCAAGCGTTGCTTTTAAAGTTATGTTTTTTTCTTCACAATCTATTTGAAGTGTATTTTGGTTCGTTTCAGCACTTGTCATTTGAGATGCTAATGTTCTTTTCCATATTAAATCATAAAGTTTAAATTGTTCTTCACTTAAAAAATCTTTTATACTTTCAGGCTTTATTGAAATATCAGTTGGTCTAATTGCCTCGTGCGCTTCCTGTGCGTTCTTTTTTCTAGACTTATACTCAATAGGCTTATCTGGTAAATATTTATCACCATATTGCTCACTTATATTTTTTCTTATTGTATCAATTGAGTCTTTAGAAAGCGTTATGCTATCTGTTCTCATATAAGTGATTAAAGCTATAGTTTCCTTATTTATATCTATGCCCATATATAAACCTTGAGCGATAGTCATAGTTTGACTGGCACTAAAATTAAGTTGACTATTTGCTGTTTGTTGCAGGGTTGAAGTATTAAAAGGTGCTTTTGGTTTTCGAGATATTGTCTTTTCATCAATTTTTCTTATGAAAAATTTGTTGTTATTTAAATAATTTTTAGCCTTTTCAGCTAAAGCCTCATTTTTAAAGAAGAGCTTGTCTACTTTTTGCCCATCTAGACTTGTAATGGATGTATCAAGTTTTGCACCATTAATTTCCCCATGTACATTTATTTTATAGAATTTCTCTGGCTCAAATTGTTCTATCTCAATTTCTTTTTCATAAATGAGTCTTACTGCTACAGATTGCACTCTTCCTGCAGATCTACTGCCAGGCATTTTCCTCCAGAGAACAGGAGATAAACTATATCCCGCTAAATAATCTAAACTTCTTCGGGCTAAATATGCAGAAACTAGATTATCATCAACTTTCCTAGACTCTTTAAAACTATTTATTACTGCATTTTTAGTTATTTCATTAAATGTAATTCTCTCAAATTTATTTTTATCTATTTTTTTTTCTAAAGATTTCACTAAGTGCCATGTAATCGCTTCACCTTCTCTGTCTGGATCAGTTGCAAGGTAAATTTTTTCATAACCTTCTGCTTTTTTCTCTATACTGTCCAACATTTTCATTCCTGCAGTTGTTGTTTCCCAATTCAACTCAACATCACTGTAGTCTTCAGTCACTTTAACACCATCTTTTTTTGCTAAATCTCTAAAATGACCAACAGTGGCTATGACTTCAAAATCATTTCCAAGATATTTATTAATTGTCTTAGCTTTTGCGGGTGACTCTACAACAAGTAAGTTCATGACTATAAATTTATTTTATTTTCTTCACCTTTAATTAATCTTTTAATATTTGAACTGTGTTTAAAAAATATTAAAAGAAAAATAATAAAAACTATTCCTTTTTCTAAGTTGCCATAAATAAAAATTAATTGATAAATTGTCAAAAGAAATATTGATGAAAGGGCTCCTAAAGATGAAAGTTTAGTAATTTTGACTGTAAAAAACCACAGGATCATTGCTAAAATCGTTGGAATAGGAGTTAAAAATAAATTTGCACCAAAAAAGCATGCCACTCCTTTTCCACCTTTAAAATAAAGCCAAATTGGAAAAATATGTCCAATTATAGAAAAAAGAAAAATTAAATATTTATATTTCAGGTAGTGTTCTGGAAATAAATAATAAATTATTAAAAATGCACAAATTGGTTTTATTCCATCTAATAACAGGACAGCAATACCAGCTTTTTTTGATACACTTCTGTATACATTGGTTGCACCTATATTACCTGATCCTGTCATGGTTATGTCTATGTTTGTTAAAAATTTGGTTATTAGTTTCCCAAAAGGTATGGATCCCATCAAATAGGCAAACGTTAATATTAGAAACATCACTTTAATATATAATGTAAACAAGCCATTCTGAGGTAAACACCCATCTCAACTTGTTTTAAGATCAGTGATTTAGGATAATTATCTAAAACTTTATCACTAATCTCAATATTTCTATTTACTGGGCCAGGGTGCATCAAATAGGGCTTATTTAATAGATGGTTATTTTGTAAACAAAATTCTTTTTTAAAAGATTTCATCATATTCTTTGCACCTTTTGGAATTCTCTCTTTTTGAACTCTCAACATCATCAAGACATCTAGCTTTTCTAGATAATTCAGATTTTTATGAAATTTAATTTTATCATTTATTTTAATCAATTCATTTCTGTTTAAGAAATATGTAGGTGCAATTATATAAATTTGATAGCCCATCTTTGAAAGAAGTTTTATATTTGAGTGAGCCACTCTGCTATGTTTAATATCTCCACAAATACCAATTTTTATTTTTTTCTTTTTAAAAATTTCTTTTATCACACAATAATCAAGTAGCGCCTGTGTGGGATGTTCATTAGTTCCATCTCCAGCATTGATTACAGGAACATTGCTTTTCTTTGCTATATTCATTGGTGAAAAATTATTTTTATCTCTGATGACTAAAGCATCTGGTTTCATACTCATCAAAGTATCCATGGTGTCATTAAACGTTTCACCTTTAGACAAAGAACTTTTTTCAAAATTTATGTTAACTGAATTGTATCCCAAATTTTTTGCTGCAAGCTCAAAACTTATTGTAGTTCTTGTAGAGGGCTCTAAAAATAGATTAAAAATATTTTTTGTTTTATTTCCTGCAATTCTTGTTTTTGATTTTTTAAATTTTATAGCTAGATCAGCAATAGAGTGAATATCCTTAGCTGATAGATCGTCTATAGAAGTGATCTTTCTATTTTTCACTAGAGGAGTTTCTATACAAACTTAGGAAATCATCAAGTATTAAACATGCGCTTTTTTCATGAATATGTGTGTTTTCTGATTTTTTCCTTGATTTATAGGGATTACTAGACAGTCTCTCATCGATAAACAAAATTGGACAAGAGATAATTTTCTCTAATTTTTCGGCAAATTTTTCGACTTTATTTACCATTTCAGACAAAGAACCATCAAGATGGTAAGGTTTACCTATCACGACTCCATGAACATTTTCATTTTTTATAATTTCTATAATTTTTTCGAATAATAATGTTTCGGTAAAAGTTCCATAAGGAACAGAAATGATATTTGATGGATCGCTGATAGCCATTCCAATGTGTTTTAGACCATAATCTATAGCAATAAATTTCTTGGTATAATTATTGCTTACAAGAAAATCTGATATAGTATCGACGACCATTATGAGTGACATTGATATTAAAAGAATTTCTTATTTAGCAAAGCTAAAATTACCCTCAGAAAAAGAGGAATTTTACTCTAATTCCTTAAAAGATATCATTAAATGGGTAGATAATCTTAAAAAGGTTGACACAAGTAAAACAGAACCTTTGCATAATGTAACTGAAAAAACCGTATCAATTAGAAATGATGAGGTAAGTAAAAGTAATTCTGTTGATGATGTATTAAGTAATGCTCCAGAGAGAGCACAAAATTTTTTCAAAGTGCCTAAAGTGGTTGAGTAAGTGAAGAATTCAATTAGTCAAATTAAAAAAACTCTTATTGAAAAAAAAATAAGTGTAGGTGAACTTTATGACGAATATTTAGCAAAAGCTAAATCTGGTAATAACAACAGCTTTAACTTAGTGATTGACAGGGAAAACAATATTTCATCAATTAACGACTCTCAAAACAGATATGACAATGGCAATCCTTTACCTTTAGATGGTATTCCTTTAGGTATAAAAGATTTATTCTGTACTAAAGGAATAAAAACAACAGCATCATCTAAAATTCTGAGTAATTTCATACCTAATTATGAGTCTTTTGTGACTCAGCAACTTTTAAATGATGGTTCAATTTTTATTGGCAAAAATAATTGTGATGAATTTGCGATGGGCTCTTCAAATGAAACTAGTTATTTTGGTCCTGTAATTAATCCTTGGAAGAATAAAAATTCTCAAAAAGATAATCTAGTTCCAGGAGGCTCCTCAGGGGGATCAGCAGCAGCTGTGGCAGAGGGTTCATGTGTAGCGTCAATGGGCACAGATACTGGTGGCTCAATTAGACAGCCAGCTAGCTTATGCGGAATAGTTGGTTTAAAGCCTACGTTTGGCTCATGTTCAAGATGGGGAATTGTAGCTTTTGCCTCTAGTTTAGATCAAGCAGGACCTTTGACAAACTGTGTAGAGGATGCGGCTTATATTTTAAATTCAATAAACAAACATGATTTTAATGATTCTACCAGCTCAAATCATCAAAGAGAAGACTATTTAATTGATATCAACAACAGCTTTGAAAAAAAAATTAAAATTGGAATTCCCTCTGATTATCTTGAAGATGTCAGTGACGACATTTTAAATCAAATTGATAATACAAAAAAAGCACTCTCCAAACATGGCATAGAATTTGTTGATGTAAAATTTAAGACTACTGAATACGCACTTTCAACTTATTATATTTTAGCACCAGCTGAAGCTTCGTCAAATTTAGCAAGATATGATGGAATACGCTACGGAGTTAGAGAAGGCGGCGAAAGTCTTGATGATATTTATCTAAATTCCAGAACAAAGGGATTTGGTGATGAAGTAACTAGAAGAATACTTATAGGCGCTTATGTATTGTCAGCTGGTTATTATGATGCTTACTACAGACAAGCTCAAAAAGTTAGAAGATTGATTAAAAATGATTTTCAAAGAATTTTAAACGAAGTTGACTTTATACTTACACCCACGACACCAAATGAGGCTTTTAAAATTGGTGATAAACTTGATCCTATATCTATGTATAAAAATGATATTTATACTGTTCCCACAAGTCTTGCTGGCCTTCCTGGCATATCTATTCCATCTGGTTTAAGTAAAAATGGTCTACCTTTGGGAGTTCAATTTATTGGAAATTATTTTGAAGAAAAATCACTTTTACAGTTAGCAGCGCTTGCAGAAAAGGAATTAAGTTTCAATGAGTAATAATTGGGAAATGGTCATAGGTCTTGAAGTACACGCCCAACTTAAAACTTCATCTAAATTATTTTCCTCCTCACCAAATCAATTTGGGTCTGAGCCAAATGAGAATGTAAATTTTATTGACTCAGGAATGCCTGGAATGCTTCCAGTTATGAACTTTGGTTGTATTGAAATGGCAATAAAAACAGGATACGCATTAAATTTTAGGATTAACAAGCATTCTGTGTTCGAAAGAAAAAATTACTTTTATCCTGATTTACCTCAAGGTTACCAAATTAGTCAATTTGAATTTCCCATTCTTAGCGAGGGTTATATCAATATTGAAAGTGGTGATAATAAAAAAAAAATTAGAATTGAAAGAGCCCATTTAGAACAAGATGCTGGTAAGAGTATTCATGATATTGATCCGAAATATAGCTTTATTGACCTTAATAGAGTAGGCACACCGTTATTAGAAATAGTTTCGTATCCTGATTTATCATCTGCAGATGAGGTAATAAACTACATATCTTCTTTAAGACAATTACTTATGTACATAGATGTGTGTGATGGAAATATGCAGGAAGGTTCTTTAAGAGCTGATGTAAATTTATCTGTTCGCAAAAAGGGCCAAGAACTTGGCACTAGATGTGAAATAAAAAATTTAAATTCATTTAAATTCATAAAACAAGCTATTGAATATGAATTTCAAAGACAAATTAATATAATTGATGGTGGTGGAGAAATTGAACAGAATACCATGCTGTTTGATACAAGCACCGGGGAAACAAGAGCAATGAGAAGTAAGGAATTTTCGCATGATTATCGTTATTTTCCTGATCCCGATTTATTACCTGTAAATTTAAGCCAAGAGCAAATAGATAAAATAAAACCCTTAGTAGGAGAGCTTCCCCAAGATAAGTTAAATAAATACTTAGATAATTATAGTTTAGATAAAGACATAGCTAAAATCATAATTGCTGAAAAACAAAACGCAAATTTATTTGAAAAAATGATTTCTGAGTCAACTGTAAAACCTAAATTTATAGCAGCTTGGCTAGTTGGAGATATATTTGCATTTATCAAAGAAAATAATATAGAAGTAAATAGTCTAAATGATAAAACAAAAGATATTACTGATCTTTTGAGATTAATTTCTGATGATGTAATTTCAAATAAAGCTGGTAAAGAAATTTTACCGAAAGTTTTAAATGGTGAAGGTAAGCCATCTGAAATTGTTCAGGAATTAGGACTTGAACAAGTGTCTGACTCTGGAGAATTGGAAAAAATAATTGATGAAGCTTTAGTTGGAGAAGAGGAGAACATTTTAAAATTTCAAGGTGGTTCTGATAGAGTTTTAGGATATTTTGTCGGTAAATGTCTAAAAGCTACAAAAGGTAAAGGTAATCCTAAATTAATAAATAAAATCCTTCTCGAAAGACTTAAAAAGTAACCGCATATACTTTTTTATTAATTATAAGAATGACAATTCTTTTTATTCGACTATATTTCGGCTATAAATAAGCCTGTGGAGAGGTGGGTGAGTGGCTGAAACCAGCGGTTTGCTAAACCGCCGTACGACGCAAGTTGTACCGAGGGTTCGAATCCCTCTCTCTCCGCCATAAAAAAAACATATATATTTGATATAAAAATAGTAAAAAATAATAATGCTCACAGGATCTATACCAGCAATAATAACTCCCTTTTCAAACGGTGATGTTGACTATGATAGTTTTGAAAAAATATTAAATTGGCAAATCAAAAATGGAATATCTGGGGTAACAGTTTGCGGAACCACAGGGGAGTCACCTACTTTATCACATGATGAGCATATGAAGTTAGTTGAGTTCGCAATAAAAGTTGCTTCAAAAAAAATACCTGTGATTGCCGGCACAGGATCTAATTCCACTAAAGAGGCAATTGAATTTACCAAACACGCCTATAAAGCAGGGGCAAAGTACGGATTAGTTGTTACACCATATTATAATAAACCTAATCAATTAGGTTTGATTAACCATTTCAAAAAAATTGCAAAAGTTTCACCTTTAAAACAACTAATTTACAATATACCAGGAAGATCAATTGTAGACTTGTCTTTTGATAGCTTTAAGGAACTAAATAAAGTATCAAACATTGTCGGTATTAAAGACGCTTCCAATGATATGTCAAGACCTTTGATTATGAGAACTTTTATGAAACAAGATTTTAATTATTTGTCTGGTGAAGATGGAACTATTGCTGGTTTTTTAGCTCAAGGAGGTCATGGCTGTATATCAGTTACAGCTAATGTAGCTCCTAAACTTACATCAATGCTCCACTATCATTGGAAAAAAAAGAATTATAAGGAATTTGATAAAGTAAATTTAAAGTTAGCTCCATTGTCAAAAATATTGTTTGCTGAACCTAATCCTACACCAGCTAAGTATGCTCTCTCTTTAATGGGCAAATGTAAAGCTGATGTAAGAGAACCTTTGTATGAATTAAGCACTGATACAAAAAAACAAGTAAGAAAAATAATAAAAGATTTAAATTTTATTTAATTGTCTATTCAAAATCGTAGAGCAAAATTTGATTATGAAATCAAAGAAACTTATGTTGCTGGAATAGTGCTTGAAAGTAATGAAGTTAAACCACTTCGAAGTGGAAAAGCCTCTATTCAGTCAAGTTTTATTAACGAACAAAAAGGTGAAATTTATATCAATAATTTTGAAATTATTTCAAGAGATAAGAATTTTGACCTCAAAAAAAAGACGAGATCTGTTAAAAAACTTTTACTTAATAAAAAAGAGATAAAGAAGATTTTAGGAATGTTGACCACAAAAGGTTTTACAGCAGTTCCTATGGAGATTTTCTTTAATGAAAAAGGTTTAGCGAAAGTAAAATTTGGTGTTGGCGTTGGTAAAAAGAAATTTGATAAAAGGGAAACAATTAAGCAAAGAGAGTGGGATCGCAAAAGACAAAGAATTTTAAAAAAATAATAATTTTCTTGTATTTTCACTTACTTTTTCATATAAACCTCACATGGCAAGAGTTACAGTAGAAGATTGTACTAAAAACGTTGATAGTCTATTTGATTTAGTTTTACTGGCATCTCACAGAGCAAAGGTTCTTAATGCAGGTAATGAAGCCCAAGTTCCACTTGATAACGATAAAAGCACAGTTATAGCTCTTAGAGAAATTGCTGATGAAAAGATTAGTGTTGGAGATGTCAAAGAAGACATTATTAAGAGTTATCAATTAGTTCAAGAGAAAGAAGAAGAAAACGAAGATCATCTTCTTGAAGATTAAAAGTTATATTTAGTTTATTATTTTAGCTGATGTTTCAAACCAGCTACTTCAATAAGAGTTACAGCGAGTTTAAATCCGCATTAGAGTCATATGACAAAAATTTTAGAGAGGATCTATTTGTAAAAGCTATTGAGGTTGCTGAAAATTCTCATAAGGATCAATTTCGTGCCTCTGGAGACCCATATATAATTCATCCATATGAAGTTTGTAAATCGCTAATTGAATTAAAATTAGACACTGAAACTGTAATAACAGGTTTGTTGCATGATGTTATTGAAGATACCGATTTTTCTAAAGATGAATTAAAAAAAAATTTTGGTGACTCAATTTCTGGCCTTGTTGATGGTTTGACTAAAATTGATTTTTTAGAAGAAAAAAAAACAACAAGATCAGAAAAGGAGGCTGAAAATTTCAGAAAATTACTAATTTCTACTGCTAAAGATATAAGAGTTCTAATTATAAAATTAGCAGACAGACTTCATAATATAAAAACTATTCATTATTTTAAAGATGTTGAAAAAAGAAAAAGAGTAAGCAATGAAACTTTATTAATTTATGCCCCGCTTGCTCAAAGATTAGGATTTGAGAATTGGAAATCAATTTTAGAAAATATATCTTTCAAAAATTTACACCCAGATATTTTTAACAGGATCAATGACAAAATAGATAATACCTTCAAAAACTTAGAAGGTTCATTTATTGATCTGGAAAATTTAATGAGGGAGCAACTTTCCAAGTCTGATATTGATGCAGAAATTCATTATCGAAAAAAAAATCCTTATTCTATTTGGAAAAAAATAAATAAGAAAAATACAGATTTAAATTCTATTTCTGATATTGCTGCGGTAAGGATCATTACTAAATCAACAAGAGATTGCTATAGAGTGCTGGGCATCATTCACCGAAACTTTTCTGCAAAAGTTGGAAGAACAAAAGATTATATATCAAGCCCAAAACCTAATGGATATAGATCAATACATTCTGATCTTATTTTTCAAAAAAAAATATTTGAAGTGCAAATAAGATCAAGAGCTATGCATATGATAGCAGAAAATGGTATTGCTGCACATTGGAGATATAAATATTTAAATAAAGACAGTCAAAGCGAGGGTGTGTATGCTTGGTTAAGAGATGCTGTAAACTATGTAGAGGAAAAAGATGAACAACATCTGATCCTAAATAAAACTTCTCAACAATTTTTTGACGAACAAATTTATGTTTTCTCACCTAAAGGAGAATTATTTACACTTCCACTTGACTCTACCCCAGTTGACTATGCATATACCATTCATACAGATATTGGTGATAGATGCGCTGGAGCAATTGTTAATGGGCAAGAGTCACCTTTAAGCACAAAACTAAATAATGGAGATCAAGTAGAGATTATTCTCGATGAAAACACCACAATTTCACCCTTATGGATTAGATTCGTAAAAAAAGAAAAAGTAAAAGAAAAAATAAGGTATTTTTTTAGGTCAAAAAGAAGAAGAGAGTTTGAAATACTTGGTAAAGATATTTTAAATTATATTGCAAAGTCTAAAAAAATTGCCGCTGATGAAAGCACTTTTAACAAAATTTTAACCAAAACTGACTTTAAATTTAAAAATAAACTTTTTGAAAATGTTGGAAGAGGTTTTTTATCTAGAGCTGAATTAGATAAATTATTTAAAGAAATGGAAGATAATATTGTAAAAAAAATTTTTCAATCTAATGATGACGAAGAAAGAGTAGATGTATTGAAATATGAAAATGGTATTGCTGTTAATTATGCAACTTGTTGTTCTCCTATTAAGGGTGATAGCATTATCTCAATAATGTCATATGGTCGAGGTCTGGTAGTACACAATACAATTTGTGAGAGTTTAGGTTATTATCATAAAGACAATTTTTATAAATCTGAATGGGGGGAAGGAGAAAATCAATCTGAATTTAACTCAAGAATAGAGATAGTTATTAAAAACCAACCTGGAGCTCTATTTAGTATTACATCAATCTTTGATAAGCATGAAATTAATATCGAAAATATTCGTATCGCAAATAGAACTAAAAAAGTTTACACATTTATTATAGATATAAGTATTGAAAGTTCAGATAAACTAAAATTTGTTCTTGCCGAAATGAAAACTTTAAGCCAAGTTGATAAAGTTAAAAGACAATCAATTAATTACTAATGAAACTAGGCGTTAATATAGATCATATAGCGACTCTTCGTAATGCAAGGGGTCAGGATAATCCAAATTTAATTAGAGCATTGAAAGTATGTCAAGAAGCAAAAATTGATACACTAACTGTTCATTTGAGAGAAGATAGGAGGCACATAAAAGATAAAGATCTCTTTGAATTAAAAAAATATTCTAAAATTCCTATTAATCTTGAAATGGCGCTTACGGAAGAGATGATAAAAATAGCAAGCAAGGTCAATCCAAAATTTATTTGTATTGTTCCCGAAAAAAGAAATGAAATTACAACAGAGGGTGGTCTTAATTTAAACATTATATCACAATCAAAATTAAAAAAATTATTAAAAATATCTGGAAAAAAAAATATTCAATTAAGTGCTTTTATAAACCCAACAAAAAAAATGATTAATTTAGCTAAAAATTTAGGTTTTGATACAGTAGAATTACACACAGGTAATTTAGATAAAAAAATTATTAGAAAATCCACAATAAATCAAATAAATGAAATGATTGAGTATGCTCACACTAAAAAATTAATTGTAAATGTAGGGCATGGTTTAAATTTTAAAAATATTAAGTTTATAAAAAAAAGAAAATATGTTGATACTGTTCACGTTGGGCATTTCATAATATCTGAAGCAATATTTATTTCACTAACCAAGACTATAAAATATTTTAGAAATTTAATAAAAAAATGATAATTGGTCATGGTATAGATTTAGTTGAGATAGATAGAGTAAATAATATCTATGCTAAATATAAGAAAATTTTTATATCCAAATACTTTTTGAATGATCAATTCAAATCAATTAATAAAAACTTATTAGCAAATAATTTTGCAATAAAAGAGGCTTTTTCCAAAAGTATAGGTATGGGTTTTAGATCTCCTTGTTTCCCAAATAATATTGTGGTAGGTCGTAATGAATTAGGAAAACCAGTCATTTCTCTTAAAAATAATCTTGAAAGTTATTTAAATGATACTTTTGGGAAATATTTTATTCATGTTAGCCTAACAGACACAAAATTATATTCGATTGCGTCGGTAATTATTGAGCAAAGTTAAATCATCTTTAATTAATAATTTTAAAGCGCTTTTTTGGGCTTTAATCATTGCAGGGGTAATTAGAACTTTTGCTATCGAGCCATTTAAAATTCCTTCTGGATCAATGAAGCCCAACCTATTGGTTGGGGACTTTTTATTTGTTTCTAAGTGGGATTATGGATACTCAAGATACTCATTTCCTTTTGGACTTCCTCCGTTTAAAGGAAAAATCTTTGAAAGTAACCCTGAAAGAGGAGATATAATTGTTTTCAAACTCCCAGGACAAGAAAATATCAATTATGTGAAAAGATTGGTTGGGCTACCAGGAGAAACAATAAAAGTTGTAAATGGCAAAATCTATCTAAAGACTAAAAATGCAACTGATTTTGAAGTGTTAGATCAGATAGAAGATGGATTTTTTTACGATGATCAATACGGTAAGGAAATTCAGCAGTTAATTGAAAATGAATATAGGATATTAAATATCACTAATGATGGACCACTTGATTATACTCCTGAGTACGAAATACCAAAAGATAAATTCTTTTTTATGGGTGATAACAGAGATAACTCATCAGATAGTAGAATTTTAAGTGGAGTTGGATTTGTGCCAAAAGTTAATATAGTTGGTAAAGTTTGGTTTATTTGGTTCTCAGTTGATACAGATTTTTCTCTATCAAAATTTTGGAATTTACCCTTTCATATTAGATATGATAGGCTCTTTAATGTTATCAAATAAATATTTTGAATAAGAGACAAATTTTCAAAACAATAAAAAGCCTTGAGGGTTTTAATAAAAGCATAGAACACGATAGTTTTGAAAAATCAAAAAAAAATGCTGATAAACCTTTTCAAAAATATGAGTTTCTTGGAGATAGAGTTTTAGGCTTAATAATTTCAGAATATTTAATTACTACTTTCTCACACAATACTTTAGATGAGATTTCAAGAAGATTTATTCATCTTGTAAACACAAATACTTTAGCCAAAATATTTAGAAAAAATAATTTAGGTGAAATTTTTAAGCATCAACTCGATCCCAACTCAAGTAAAAATTCTATATACGCTGATGCACTAGAGTCTCTAATTGGATTTGTTTATACAAGTAAGGGTTTAGTGTTTTCGAAAAATTTAATAATGGAACTATGGCAAGATGAATTAGATACACTTCCTCAAAAAGATCCTAAAACATTTATACAAGAATTTTGTCAAAAAAAATATAAAACAATTCCTATTTACAAATTGATTGAGGAGTCTGGTACGAAACATAAACCTAAATTTTTAGTATCATTGAAAATTAAAGATAATGAAGTAGAAGCAGAGGGAGTTTCAAAACAAAAAGCCGAAATTTTAGCTGCAAAAAAAATGATAAAGATCATTAATAAAGTTAGTAAATAATTTATTGTACAAAACTGAGGCTATAATTACAAAAGTAGAAAATTTTAAAGAAAATCATTTAAGTATTTCAGTTTATTCTTCTCAGTATGGTCAAAAATCACTTGTAGTTTTTGGAGGAAAATCAAAAAAAAAAAATACTACATACGTTAAGGGATCATTTAATAATATTGAATTTGATAATAATAATGTTTGCCTTTCCTCAACATCTATAAATACATTTAAATGGTTTTTATTTTCAAAATATGAGTTAAAGGCAATTGATTATTTTTGTTTTTTGATTAATAAATTATTATTTTTAGCTGATCAAAATTCAAATGTTATAAGTTATTATTTGTTATTGATTTCTAAATTGAATGAAAGATCTAATTACCTTCCAGAGCTATTATTGCTTGAGCTTGAAATTTTAAAAGCCTCAGGATATCAACCTGATTTAAATGAGAAAGTTTTAAAAAAAATTTTCAATTTCCACGATAATAGTAATTTGAAAACTTTTGAGCTTATTTACGAACATTTGAAAGATAATAAAGATCATCAGTTGGTTTTTTTTGATTTTATGAGCAGAATAGTTAACAGAGTATTGATTAATTTGAATATTAATTTACCTTTTTCTAGAGATGAAATTACCAGGAAACTATAAAACTGTTTATATAGCTTCTGATCATGCGGGTTTCAGATTAAAATCCTTTATCGTTGAGGAATATTTGGCCAAAAAAAATTTTAATTTCTTCGATTTAGGCACTAATTCCGATAAATCTGTAGATTATCCAAAATTTGCAAAAAAATTATGTAAAAATATCAATAAATCAAGTATGGGTATCTTGATCTGTGGATCAGGAATAGGAGTAAGTATTAGTGCTAATAGACATAAGCACATAAGAGCATCGCTTTGTCACAATGCACAAACAGCAAAAATGACCAGAAAACACAACAATAGTAATGTTATATGTTTAAAAGGAAGACCTTTTGTAAAAAAAAATATTTTTGCTATGCTCAACGCCTATTTTAAAACAGAATTTGACAAAGGGAGACATTTAAGGAGAATATCGCAACTATGACACTTAGTGAGAATTTTTTTTCTAGTAATCTAGAACATGCAGATAAAGACTTATATCAAAGTATTTCACAAGAACTTTCAAGGCAACAAAACCAAATCGAATTAATTGCCTCTGAAAATATCGTCTCTAAAGCTGTGCTTGAAGCACAAGGCTCCATTATGACTAATAAATATGCTGAGGGTTATAGTGCTAAAAGATACTATGGTGGTTGTGAATTTGTAGATGTAGCTGAAAATTTAGCAATTGACCGTTTGAAACAATTGTATGGATGCAGTTATGCTAATGTTCAACCTCACTCAGGCGCACAAGCTAATCAAGCTGTATTTTTAGCACTGATTAAACCAGGTGACACTATTTTAGGAATGTCTTTAGATGCTGGTGGTCACTTAACACATGGTTCGAGACCAAATCAATCTGGAAAATATTTTAACGCTGTTCAGTATGGCATAAATCCAGAAACTTCTTTAATAGATTATGACGAAGTTGAAAGATTAGCTATTGAACATAAACCGACCTTGATTATTGCTGGTGGTTCAGCTTATCCAAGAAATATAGATTTTAAAAAATTTAGAGAGATAGCAGATAAGATTGAGGCTTATTTACTAGTTGATATGGCACACTATTCAGGTTTAGTTGCGGCCAAAGAATACCCGGATCCATTGCCACACGCACATGTGGTTACATCTACAACTCACAAGACTATTAGAGGTCCAAGAGGGGGTATGATACTTTCAAATGATTTAGACCTTGGAAAGAAATTTAATAGTTCTGTTTTTCCTGGTTTGCAAGGCGGACCTCTTATGCATGTGATTGCTGCTAAAGCCGTTGCTTTTGGTGAAGCCCTTCAACCAGAGTTTAAAAAATACATTCAACAAGTAAAAAAGAATGCATCAATTCTTGGAGAAGTTCTCATGTCAAACGGAATAGATATTGTCACCGGTGGAACAGACTCTCACATGGTTTTAGTAGATTTAAGATCAAAAAATGTAACGGGCAAAGATGCAGAAGAGAGTTTAGAGAGAGCTGGGATGACTTGTAATAAAAATGGTGTCGCAAATGACCCAAATCCTCCAACAATTACCTCAGGTATCAGATTAGGATCACCAGCTGCTACTACAAGAGGTTTCAAAGAGGAAGAGTTCAAATTCATAGGTGAAAAAATCTCAACAATCATAAATGCACTATCTTCATCTAATGCAGATATCTCGATGACCGAAAGCTCAATTCTCAAAGATGTCACTGAGCTCTGCTCTAATTTTCCAATCTATAAATAAATATGAAGTGTCCCTTTTGTAAGGAGAAGGAAACATCTGTCTTAGACTCTAGACCTACAGAAGACGGTGGTGTTATTAGAAGAAGACGTCTTTGTGGATGTGATAGAAAAGAAAGGTTCACTACATTTGAAAGAGTACAATTTAGAGAATTTTTAGTAGTCAAAAAAAATGGTGAAAAATCAATGTTTGATAGAGATAAAATTGCCAAATCTGTTGAATTGGCTTTAAGAAAAAGACCTGTAGATATTGATACAAAAGAAAAATTAATTTCAAAGATAGTTAGAGACCTTGAAGGTATGGGTGAAAATGAAGTCAGCACTAACACAATTGGCGAAATGGTTATGCAAGGATTATATTCATTAGATAAAGTTGGCTATGTCAGATTTGCTTCCGTTTACAGAGATTTTAGAGAAACTAAAGATTTTGAGCAATTCTTAGAAAAAATAGATAAAAAATAAGATTTGTTAAGTGCAATTCATCAAAATTATTTACAAAGTGTAAATAATTTATCATTGAAAAATATTGGATTAACTGGGAAAAACCCTTCAGTAGCATGTCTGGTTGTTGACTACTCTAAATCTCCAAAAGGAATTGTCTTAAGTTATGGTTTAACATCAAAAAACGGCAGACCTCATGCAGAAATTAACGCCTTAAATAAATTACCTCAAAATAAAATAAATAATAAAACCGTTATGTATATTAGTTTAGAACCTTGTTTTAAAAATAATAGCTGTTGCGCAAAAGCAATTGCCAATTCTGGAATAAAAAAAGTTTTTATAAGTTCATTAGATCCAAACCCAAATATAAAAGGAAAGGGGATCAAATTTTTAAAGCAGCAAAATATCAAAGTAATTCATTCATCAAAATCTTTAGATAAATTTCAAAAGATTAATAAATATTTTTACACTCACCAAACATTAAATAGGCCTTTTATTACTCTCAAAATTGCTATCTCCAAAAACGGTTTAAGTAAAAGCCCAACAATTAATAATATTACCTCTGAACAAACTCAATATTTTATGCATCGGATGAGATTATCACACGATGCTATAGCTGTCGGCATGAACACATTGTTGGATGATAAACCAAAATTAACTTGTAGATTACAAGGTATTAAAAAAAATTTAAAAAAAATCCTTATCTCAAATAAAAAAAATAAAATTAAAAATTACTTGTCACTTTATGTTGATTACAAAAAAATATTAAATAAGGATTTTTCTTTATTTAAAAATTTACAATTTCAATCTATTTTAATCGAAGGCGGAATTAGCACTTTTAAATATTTTCTTAATTGTAATTTGTTTGATGAGATTATAGTCTGCCAATCAAATATGATTATAAAAAATTCTAGTAAAAAATACTTTTTATCAATGAAATCATTAAAAAATAATCTTAAATTAAAATCCTCTTATCAATACGGACAGGATACAATTTATAAATTTGTAAATTAATGTTTAGTGGAATAATTCAATCTCAAGGTAAAATTAAAAAACTATCTAGAGAAGAAAAATCTTTGGTAGTTGAAATTCAAACTTCTCTAAAAGGATATAAGTTAGGTTCCTCAATATGCTGTTCAGGTATTTGTTTAACAGTTACATCAAAAAATAAAAATACCTTTAAAGCTGATATTTCATATGAAACTATGAATAAAACAAATGCCAAATATTGGAATGTTGGAAAAAAAATAAACTTAGAAAAATCTTTAAAAGTTGGTGATGAGATCTCTGGTCATTTTGTTTTTGGTCACATTGATACTACTTGTTCTGTTAAAGAATTATATAAAGTTGGAAGTAGTTGGTTTTTATCTTTTAAGTTCCCAAAAAATCTTAAAAAATTTATTGTCCAAAAAGGTTCTATTTCTCTAAATGGTATTTCACTTACAATAAACGAAGTTAAGTCAAATAAATGTCATTGTATGATCATACCTCATACTTACAAATATACTGATATTCATACATATAAGAAAAATGATATTTTAAATCTTGAAGTCGATATGCTAGCAAGATACGCTCACTCCTCAAAATCATAGGTTATTAAATTAATGTCAGATTTTACAAATATAGAAAATATAATTAGTGATGCTCGTAATGGTCAAATGTATATTCTAGTTGATAGTGAGGATAGAGAGAATGAGGGAGATTTAATTATACCCGCATCTCTTTGTAAGCCAGAACACATAAATTTTATGGCGACTTATGGAAGAGGTTTAATTTGTTTATCTATCTCTGAGACGAGAGCAAAAGAGTTAAAGCTTCCATTGATGAATCCTGATAACTGGAAAAAAAAGACCACGGCATTTACTGTCTCAATAGAGTCGAGCACTAATATAACCACAGGTATTTCTGCATTTGATAGAGCAGAAACAGTAAAAGCTGCTATAAATCCAAATTTTAAATCGGGTGATATTATTAGCCCCGGTCATGTATTTCCATTAATTGCCTGGGATGGTGGAGTTTTAACAAGAGCAGGGCATACAGAGGCTGCCGTAGATATTTCAAGATTAGCTGGATTAAATGACTCTGCAGTAATTTGTGAAATTATGAATGATGACGGTACTATGGCAAGGGTTCCAGACTTAATACCCTACGCAAAAAAACATTCTATTAATATAGGGACAATTCAAGATCTTATCGCATATAGAATTAAAAACGATTTACTCATAAAAAAAATTCCTGAAAAGCAACACCAGATTAAAAATATTTATTCAGATATTTTTGAATTTAATGTTTTTGAGAATACTATTGATGGATTACATCATGCAACATTACATTTAGGAGATTTATCCAAACAAGAAAGCGTAATGACAAGAGTTCATCCAGTTCAAGGTTTCGATGATATAATTATGAATTTTAATAATCCTAAAACAAAAGACTTACATGCCTCAATTGAAAAAATAAAATCTCATGGATCTGGAATTATAGTTCTAATCAATAATCCTATATTAGGCGATCTAGGAAAGTTATCAAATGATGAAAAGGTAAAATATTATGGCCTAGGAGCCCAAATTCTTAAAAATTTCTCTATAAATAATATTTCTGTATTATCTAATTCACTAGGTGAGGATTTAAACCTTGGTATTTATGGATTAAGAGTAAATAAAATAGAGAGCCTATGAAAAAATTAAAAATAAAAATAGTAGTTGCTAATTATTATAAAGAAATAACTGACCCATTAACACAATCCTGTATTGAAATTTTAGAGCAGAGTAAACTTAAATATGAAATTTTAACTGTTCCTGGTGTTTATGAGATTCCTCAAATGATAAAATGGAAAATTAAACCAAATAATTACAATTTATTTATTGCTCTAGGATGTGTTATAAAGGGTGAAACATATCATTTTGAAGTTATATCTGACTCTGTTGGAAAAGCACTTTTAGATATCGTAAATCAAAATAAAAATACACTCATATCAAATGGAATAATAAATGCCTATAGCAAGTCTCAAGCAATGAAAAGATCTGAATCAAAAAATAAAGGAAATGAAGCTGCTAATGCTATGGTCAAAATGATTGAATGCTTAATTTAAATAAAAACACGAGATTATTTTTCTTTCAGTTTATATTTCAAAGAAATTATTCAACTGACTTTGAGTTAGATGAATTTATAAAACAAAATATAAAAAAAAGGCCTTTCAACAAAAAAAAATTAATTTCATTAAATGAGAGCTTTAATTCTAATTTAGAAAAGATCAAAGGATTAATAGATTCTAAAATTATTGAAAAAACTAACAAAATAACAGTTTTCCTTCTTTACGCCTTTTGCTCTGAGTATCTTTTAAATAAGAAGAAAAAAAAGATATTAATGAGCGAATATATCAAGCTTTCCAAGGATTTTCTTACCCAAGAAGAGGTAAAATACTTCAATTATTTGTTAGATGATGCCTCTAAAAAAGCACCTTGAAAATAAAATTAAAATAGATTAACAACTTACCATGTCTCAAATACAGTTCTTGCAAATAGTAATATTAGCTGCAATAGCAGCGATTGCTTTCGGAATATTCACAACTAATAAAATTCTAAGTTTACCTAAAGGTACTAAAAGAATGATAACAATTTCTAGTGCTATTCAAGAAGGAGCTAAAGCTTACCTTAACCGTCAATACACAACGATAGCAATTGTTGGTATTGTAATATTCTTTGCATTCTTTTTAATTCCTTTTAAACACATATATGATGTCCCCGTAGGGTTTCTTATTGGTGCAGTTTTATCAGGCCTTGCTGGTTATATAGGTATGAACGTCTCTGTAAGAGCAAATGTTATAACAGCTCAAGCTGCAAGTTCCTCTTTAAAAAAAGGTCTTTATGTTGCTTTCAACGCTGGGGCAGTCACAGGATTGTTGGTTGTTGGTCTGGCTTTAGCAGGTATAGCAGGGTATTTTATGATACTGTATTTTGGATTTGAGAGAACAGGAAGAGAACTTATTGAGCCGTTAGTAGCTCTAGGTTTTGGATCTTCATTAATTTCTATATTTGCAAGATTAGGTGGGGGAATTTTTACAAAAGGAGCAGACGTTGGAGCTGATCTGGTTGGAAAAGTAGAAAAAAATATACCTGAGGACGACCCAAGAAATCCAGCTGTGATAGCAGATAACGTAGGGGACAACGTTGGAGACTGTGCTGGTATGGCAGCAGACTTATTCGAAACTTATGTTGTTTCAATTGTGGCAACAATGGTCCTAGCTATTATCTTTCAAGGAACTGTTAGTGAACTGACTATTTATCCCTTATTAATCGCAGGCTCAAGTATATTAGCATCTATTGTTGGTTCAAAGTTTGTATCAATCACTACCCCAAAATCTTCAATTATGGGAGCATTGTACAAAGGCTTCTTCATGACATTATTTATATCTGTAATTTTATTTGCACTTATAACTCAATATTCAATCGGCTTTGATCAATTTTTCCAATTAGGAAATAAATGGTACAATGGAATGGATTTATTTCTTTGTGCGGTTTACGGATTAGTAATTACATTAGCACTTGTTTTTATTACAGAATATTACACTAGTACTGAGTACAGACCTGTGAAAAGTGTTGCTGAAGCATCTCAGACTGGTCATGCAACTAATATTATTCAAGGTCTTGCTATGGGTATGGAGTCTACAGCAATACCTGTGCTGATCATTTGTGCTGGGATAGGCCTAACTTTTTCAACTGCTGGACTCTTTGGTATCGCAATCGCTGTTACATCAATGTTGGCTCTCGCCGGAATGGTAGTTGCTTTAGACGCATACGGACCCGTTACAGATAATGCAGGAGGTATTGCAGAAATGTCAGGTCTGAATAAGAGAGTTAGAGAAAGAACAGATGCTTTAGATGCAGTAGGAAATACTACAAAAGCTGTCACCAAAGGCTACGCTATTGGATCGGCTGGATTGGGTGCATTAGTTTTATTTGCTGCTTACACTGAAGACCTAAAATTCTTTAATCAAGAAACAGGTAACAATGCTTTCAATGTATCTTTTGATTTATCAGAACCTTATGTGATAATTGGTCTACTATTAGGTGGACTTTTACCTTTTTTATTTAGTGCTTTAAGTATGACTGCAGTTGGAAGAGCAGCCGGTTCAGTTGTTTTAGAGGTTAGACAACAGTTTAAAGAAAAAAAAGGCATAATGTCTGGAAAAGAAAAGCCTGACTATGGCAAGTGTGTTGATATACTTACAAAAGCAGCCATTAAAGAGATGATTATTCCATCTTTATTGCCCGTACTTTCACCAGTTATTATTTTCTTTGGTGTTTATTCCCTTACAGGTAGTGTCAATACAGCCTTTCAAGCACTTGGGGCTCTTTTAATAGGAGTTATAATCACTGGTTTCTTTGTAGCTATTTCGATGACCGCAGGTGGTGGTGCATGGGATAATGCAAAAAAATATATTGAAGATGGTAATTTAGGAGGGAAAGGCAGTGAAACTCATAAAGCCTCTGTTACAGGAGATACTGTTGGTGATCCTTATAAAGATACAGCCGGACCAGCTGTTAACCCAATGATTAAAATAACAAATATTGTATCAATTCTACTGCTATCAATAGTTGTTCATTTAAATATTGTTTAATTTAATTCAATTTCTTCAACAGACCTTAAAACATTATCTTCAAATTTAAGTTTTAGGGTCTTGTTGTAGGCTGTTTGTTTGAATGCAGCAATTCCTGTTTTTTTATCTGTTCTATAAATCCATAAATTATCTGAGTTTTCCTTTATTAAAGGAGGCCCAATAATTGCTATCACATCTTCTTTTGAGTAATTAATATTTTGATAATTTTCTTTAATTTCATTAAAACTAGTTTCTGAAATACCAGAAAAATATACCTCTTTAGAACAGGAAAATAAAATTATTGAGCTTAATAAGGCCATAAAAATAAGAGGTATTTTTAAAATATTCACAATAAAAACAAATAAGGTATAAGTTTCTTTAAAGCAATAATAAACATTAATGAGTAAATATATAATTAATCTTGACCTACACGGCGGAGACTTTGCCCCACAATCAGTTCTAGAAGGGGCATTAATAGCCCAAACCAAAAATTCTTCTATTAAATTCAATTTACATTCCGATAGACATATTTACGAGAAATTTAAATCGCCATTTTCAAAGCTATTTAATAAATCTAAATGGACACAATCTGAAAATTTTATTTCTCCGGATATGAAACCAAGCGATGCTTTAAAAAAGGATAATCGAAATAGTTCTATGTCAAATGCCATTTTAAATTTAAAAGAAAATAAAAATCAAATTACTATTTCTGCAGGAAACACTGGCGCAATGATGGCTTACTCAACTGTATATCTCAGGACCATTGAAAATATCACAAGACCTGCAATTGCCTCTTTTTTTCCTTCAGAGAAACATCCGGTATGTTTTTTAGATTTAGGCGCAAATGCTGAGTGTAACTCAGAAAATCTTTTAGATTTTGCTGTTATGGGAAGTACTTATTACAAAGTTCTCTATCCACAAATTGATACCAAAGTGGCACTTTTAAATATTGGATCAGAAGAGCTCAAAGGCAATAATTTGATTCAAGAGACACATGAATTAATGAAGAGTGATAAAAGAGTAAATTATCAAGGATTTGTAGAAGCTGATGAAATTACCTCAACAAATAATCATGTTATTGTCACAGATGGATTTTCTGGAAATATTGCGTTGAAAACGGCTGAGGGTGTATCTAAATTCATAACTGACTCTCTAAAAAAAAGTCTAACCTCTACCTCTTTCTCAAAAATACTATCTTTACTCTTAAAAAAAAATTTCAAAGACTTTAAAAATTTAATTGATCCTAGAAATTACAACGGTGGTATGTTTATAGGTGTAAATGGCATTGTAATTAAAAGTCATGGGAATGCTGACTCACATGCATTCGCGAATGCTATAGAGTTTGGTATAAAATGTATTGACAATGATTTATTAAATGAAATTAAGAAAAATGTCTCAAGATAAAGCAACCAGAGAGAGTATTGCTAAACAAATATCTATTGAATTTGGTATAGCATACTCCACGATTTACAAAAAAATTGATAAAATTCTTGAAATTTGGAGCAATGAAATGATTATTTCTGATTTATCAATAAGTAATATTGGTTCATTTAAAATTAAAAAAAAAGATGAGAGGATAGGTAGAAATCCAAAAACCAAAGAGGAATATTTAATAAAATCTAGAAAAGTTATAAGTTTTAAAAAATCAAATAAATTAGTCTTATGAGTAAAAATTTTTACAATATTGATGATGTATCTCAATTAGTGGGAGAGCAGAAACATACAATCAGGTTTTGGGAGAGTAGAATAAAAAAACTTAAAGTTATCAGAACTCAATCTGGACATAGACTGTATGATTATGAGAACTTACTTCTTTTAAAAAAAATAAAATACTTACTTGATGTTCAAAAATTGACACTTGATGGGGTCAACGATTATTTATCAAAATCAAAGCTTAAAATGAAATCGCTAGATGATAATATCTTGTCAGATTTGAAGGATTTATTGGGATTATTAAAGAAGTCTAGATAATCGGGGGTTAGCTCAGTCTGGTAGAGTGCGCGTCTGGGGGGCGTGAGGTCGCTGGTTCAAGTCCAGTACCCCCGACCAAAAAAATGAGAATAATGTTTAAAAATTAAGTTTATTATCAATTAATGAGGAAAATTTTATCTATAATCCTTGCTTTTTTAATGATTTTACTTATATTCCCTCTATCGTGAAAACTACTACTTTAAAAAAATCTGAATTTCAAAAAGCATGGCATTTGCTTGATGCTACTGATATTTCTGTTGGAAGGCTTGCTTCAAGGGTAAGTTTAATTCTTAAAGGTAAAAACAAAGCACAATATTCACCTAATTTGCCTGTCGGAGATGGCGTAATTATTATTAATACTGATAAAGTAAAATTTTCAGGTAATAAAAACACTGACAAAAAATATTACAAACACACAGGCCATCCTGGAGGAATTAAAGAAACTACACCTGAAAAACTAAAAGAAAATAATAAATCTAATGATATTATTAAAAAAGCAATAAAAGGAATGCTTCCAAACTCTCCTTTATTTAGAGACCTTATGAAAAATAATATAAAACTTTATAGAGATGCCAATCATCCACATGAGTCTCAAAATCCAAAAAACTTAGATTTTAAGTCTATTAATAGGAAGAACGTAGTAAATGTCTGATCAAGTCTATAGTACCGGAAGACGTAAAGAGTCTATCGCAAGAGTTTGGATTTCTAATGGAACAGGAAATATAACAATTAATAAAAAAAATATTGATGATTATTTTCCTGACAAAGCACTAAGAATGATAATTAACCAACCATTAGAGGTTGCGAAAAAATCAGATTCTGTGGATCTTAGAATTACAGTATTAGGTGGAGGTTTATCTGGTCAAGCTGGAGCTATCAAACATGGACTTAGCAGAGCTTTAACAAAAATAGATCCAAACACCAAAGATGTTTTAAAGAAAAATGGGTTTTTAACAAGAGACTCTAGAACAGTAGAACGAAAAAAGTATGGTAGGCAAAAAGCTAGACGAAGTTTTCAGTTCTCTAAAAGATAATTTTTTATTTATTTTTTCTGTCATTTCACTTTCAATAATTACTATTTCTTGCGAAAGATCATTCCAAAATTTCGATAAAAATTTGATGGAAAAGAAAAAAGAATTAGAGGAATTCAACGAAAAGAGTAGTATTAGAAAAGAACAAATTTTAAAATCTCAAAATGAACAAGATTAAAATAGCAGTTTTAGGTTTAGGAGTTGTAGGCTCTCATGTTGTAAAGCTATTAGAAAAAAATTCATACATTTTAGATGATACTAAATGTGAAATAGTTGCCATTGGTGCAAAAAATAAGAAAAAGAAAAGAATAATCAAAATTAGTAAATACAAATGGGTAGGCGATTATAAGAGCTTAATCCAATTTAAACCTGACTTAATCATTGAAACTATTGGAGGTACAGGGAAGTACATAAATGATCTATATAAATTTTGTTTAAAAAATAAAATATCTCTTATTACTGCTAATAAGGCTCAATTGGCAGAAAAGTCTAATTCGTTTTTTGAGGGCTTTGATAAGTCGAATTTATTTTTAGGTTTTGAGGCTGCTGTATTAGGTGCCGTACCTGTGATAAGTACAATAGAGCATAGTATTCACCCTTCAAAAATAAATTCAATTTATGGAATTTTTAATGGAACAACTAACTATATCATTTCAAAAATGTATGAAAATAAGATCAGTTTCAAAGAAACATTAGTACAAGCTATTAAAAATGAATTTGCTGAACAAGACTCTAGTGCTGATTTATCTGGAAAAGATGCTATGCACAAACTTGTTTTACTCTCAAATATATCTTTTGGAAAAAAGTTTAAATTTTCTGATATGCACTACGATGGAATTGAAAATATTAAGCTAATAGATTTAGAACAAGGTCTTAATCTTGGTTATAAATTAAAACTTGTCTCTTTAACAGAGAGATATAAAAATAAGTTTTTTTCATCTGTGGCACCCTGTTTTGTGCCAGAGTCAAGTTTGATTGCAAAAACTAATTTTGAAGAAAATGTTATTACTTTAGAAGGTGAGAATTTTTTAAAAACTAGCTTAGTTGGCAAAGGAGCAGGAGGTTACCCAACAGCTACTTCTATCATCTCAGATATCAAAAGATTTATTAATTATTCCTCTAATAAAGGTATCTTTATAAAAAAATACTCACAAATGTTGAATGCAAAGTTTGTCAATCAATCACAAAGAGTCAGGCCATATTACCTAAGAATGTCTGTGCTCAATAAAGTTGGTGTTCTTAAATCGATTGCCCAATTATTTTCTCAAAAATCAATTTCCATAAAATCTATAATTCAATTGAATACTACTAATGAAAAAGTTGTTCCTATAATTATTATATCTGATTCTGTTGGTATAAAAAATATCACTCAAGTTGTAAATAATTTAAAAAAGACAAATTTTATTAAAAACGAGATATCAGTTATCAGAATAGAGGACAATATTGGATAGAAATCTTGCTATTGAGTTAGTTCGAGTTTCTGAATTTGCAGCATTAGCTGCTTCTAAACATATTGGAAGAGGAAATGAAAAGGCAGCTGATCAGGCTGCTGTTGATGCAATGAGAAAATGTCTAAATTCTCTTACAATATCTGGGACAGTAGTTATAGGTGAGGGTGAGAGAGATGAAGCACCCATGCTCTATATAGGTGAGAAAGTGGGTCAGGGTGGCCCTAATGTCGATATAGCCCTTGATCCTTTAGAGGGCACTACAATAACTGCAAAAGGTGGAGAGAACGCTATGGCTGTTATTGCGTTGGCTCAAGAGGGTGGTTTTTTAAATGCACCAGATGTCTATATGAGAAAAATTTCAGCTAAGGTTGAAAATGAAAATGTTGTATCTCTCAGCCAAGATCTTAGATCAAATATTAAAGCACTGGCAGAATATAAAAAAATTAATACTGAGGATTTAGTAATATGTGTTTTAGATCGAGAAAGACACCAAGAAGATATTGAAATAATAAGATCTGCAGGTGCTAGAATAAAAATTATTGGTGATGGAGATGTCAGTGCTGTCATTTCCTCTGTCATAGATAGTAGTAACATTGATATGTATTACGGTATAGGCGGCGCTCCAGAAGGTGTGCTAGCCGCCGCTGCTTTACAATGTGTTGGAGGATATTTAGAGGGACAACTTATTTTTTATAATGATCAAGAAACTGACAGAGCGAAAAAAACTGGCATAACAAATTTAAATAAAATTTATAAGCTAAACGATCTAGCTACAGGAGATGTTATGTTTTCAGCTACAGGTGTAACTGATGGTACGATGCTTCGTGGTATTAATATAAATAAGAATTTTGCAACTACACATTCCATTGTGATGCGTTCAAAAACTGGGACTATTAGAGAGATTGATGGAAAACACAACTTTGACATCAAACAACTTGACTACTGATAAGAGTTTTAACGGTACTATTTGGAGACCATTAAATTCAGATATAAATGATGAATTAGTTTTTGAGGTTGCTCAAAAAAACAATATATCTATTAACCTTTCAAAATTATTAATAAATCGTAAAATTAACAAAATACCGAATTTTTTGAATTCAAAATTAAAAGACAACATTTCTATAAAAGAAATTTTAAAATTAAATAATTTAAATAAAGTAATCTCATTCTTTAAAAAAATAAAAAGTGATAAAAAAATTTCTATATTCTCAGATTATGATGTAGATGGAGCCTGTGCAGCATCGATATTTAAAAAATATCTCTCTCAATTTGATATTGAGGTTTTTATCTATATCCCAAATAGATTAAGTGAAGGGTATGGATTAAGCACACCTGCCTGTAACAAATTGCTGGAATTTAGCTCGAACATTTTGGTTTTAGATTGCGGCAGTAATAATGTTGATGAACAAAAATATATTAACAGCAAAGGTGCAGAAATTCTTGTAATTGATCATCATGAATGTGATCATTACTTTAATGAGTCGATTGTTATAAATCCTAAAACACCAGAGGATAAATCTAATCTTGATGATTTATGTGCAACAGCGCTATCATTTTTAGTTGTCGTTTTTTTAAATAATGAGGAAATCTTTGAAAAAAAAGATGTATTACAATATTTAGATCTTGTTTCTCTTGCTACTATTTGTGATCTAGTCCCTTTAAACAATATAAATCGAACACTTGTAAAACAAGGATTGAGACTAATTAATTCTGATAACAGCAATAAAGGTATACAAACTCTTATTAATCTTGCAAAGATAAAACAAAAAATATCAGAATATCATCTCGGATATATTATAGGCCCTAGAATTAACGCTGGGGGAAGAATGGGAGAGTCTTTACTTGCTTATAATCTTTTATCCTCAGAAAACATACATCAAGCTGTTCAGTTTGCACAAATTATTGAGCTTCACAATCAAAACAGACAAAAAATTCAATCGAAAATTGTTAAAGAAATAGATATCAACATCAATAACAATTTAAATATAAATTTTTTCTATGATGAAAAATGGCATATTGGCGTTGTAGGAATTATAGCTGGAAGATTAATGCGTATTAATAATCGTCCATCATTTGTAATGACTCAATCAAACGATTTGGTTGTTGGATCAGGTAGATCGCAGGGTGAAAAGAATATTGGATTATTGATGATGCAAGCTACAGAAAAAGGTATTTTGATTAAAGGTGGCGGTCACCATAAAGCTTGTGGTTTTACTTTAAAAAAAGAAAATGTTGATGTATTTAAAAACTTTTTAATTGAAGAGACAAATAACCTGGAAATTTTAAATGAAAAGTCTTATGACTCTCTAATTGATGTAAATGTTATCAATAATAATCTTTTAAGTGACCTTGAGTATTTAAGTCCTTTTGGCCAACAAAATGCTGAGCCAATATTTAAAATTGAAAATGCTAAAATTGAAATATTACAAATTTTTAAAGATAAGCATGCCAAATTAAAAGTATCTGATAATCTTGGCTTTTCATGTGAGGGCATGTTCTTCGATATTTCATCGAAAGAATTAAAAAATTATTTATCAAACAAACTTGAGTTTAATTGCTATTTTAAGGTAAAAAAAGATACTTATAGTGAAAAAACTATAATTCATCTTGAAGATATTCATTGATTGATTTTTTAGTAAATCTAGCTATTTTGTTTGTTTTAAACACCGATGTCTCCTTCGTCTAGCGGTTAGGACATCACCCTTTCACGGTGAAGACACGGGTTCGATTCCCGTAGGAGATGCCAAAATATTGACTTTTTTATTTCACTTTGTGAAATTTTAATAAATATTGTATTAAAGCAATCCATAAGGTCATTATTTGTATAGAAAGGATATAGAATAAATTATGCCAGGTAAAATTTCACTTTTCGTACCAGGACCTACAAACATGCCAGATAGGGTAAGACAGGCGATGGATATATCAAACGAGGACCATCGTGCACCCGGTATGGATAAATTTTGGCACCCACTAATAAACGATTTAAAAAAAGTTTTTGAGACAACATCTGCACAACCAATTATATTTCCTGGTACAGGTTCAAGTGGATGGGAAGCAGCTCTTACAAATTTATTAAGTAAGGGAGATAAAGTTTTATCAGCTAGATTTGGACATTTTTCACACCTTTGGATAGAAATGTGTAAAAAACTACATATTGAAGTTGAGGAAGTTGATTTAGAGTGGGGTTCCGGGACGCCTCATGATGAATTTGAAAAAATATTATCAGAGGATAAAGATCATAATATCAAAGCAGTTCTTGTAACTCACAATGAAACTTCAACAGGCGTTACAAATGATGTTAAAGCAACAAGAGACCTTTTAAATAATCTTAATCATCCTGCCTTACTATTTGTTGACGGCGTAAGTTCAATAGGTTCAATCAAATTTGAAATGGATGCATGGGGGGTTGATGTTGCAGTTTCAGGCTCTCAAAAAGGATTTATGTTACCTGCTGGTTTAGCTATATCTTGTGTAAGCCAAAAGGCTTTAGAAATTGCAAAAACATCTAACTTACCCAGAGCTTATTATGATTATCATGATATGCTTAAAATAAATGAAACAGGCTATTGGCCTTATACTAATCCAATGCCACTTCTAAGAGGACTTAGAGAGGCGCTTAATATGATGATGGAAGAGGGAATTGATAATATTTATGCTCGTCATAAATTTTTAGCACAAGCTGTTCAAAAAGCATCTAGCGCATGGGGTCTTAAACTTTGTGCAAAAGACCCTTCACTTTATTCAAATACTGTTACAGCAATAATGGTACCTGAGGGAATTGACTCTACTGATGTTGTTAAAACAGCATACAATAAGTATAACACCTCGTTTGGAGGAGGGCTTAATAAAGTAGCTGGAAAGTTGTTTAGAATAGGTCACCTTGGAGATTTAAACAGCACGATGATTTTAGGTGCAATCTCTACTGCAGAATTAGCCATGTACGATGTGGGAATAAAATTTGAACTTGGAAGTGGTGTTGCTGCTGCCATCAAACATTTAAAGGCTTAAATGAAAATTTGTATTTATGGTGCAGGAGCTATTGGTGGTTATCTGGGAGCAAAACTCACTGAGATAGGTGCAGATGTAACTTTAATTGCTAGAGGGCCTCATTATCAGGCTATTAAGCAAGATGGATTGAGATTAAGAAAAGATGGGAAAGAACTAGTTGTATATCCAAAGTGTGTAGACACTGCGGAAAAAGCTGGAAAGCAAGACTATATTTTTGTGACTCTAAAAGCTCATTCAGTTCCGGGTTGTCTTGATGCATTTGAAGTTCTTATGAAAGATGATACTTCATTTGTTTGGGGTGTGAATGGTATCCCATGGTGGTATTTCTACAATCACACTAATCCTGATTTCAAAGATAAAAAAGTTACTTCAGTTGATCCAGATGGAAGTCAATGGGATCGAATTGGCCCTGAAAAAATCATTGGCTGTATAGTTAATCCCGCATCAGAAGTTATCAAACCAGGCGTTATTCAGCACCTAGAGGGAGATAAGTTTCAACTAGGAGAAATTAATGGTGAGGAAACAGATAGAATTAAAAATCTTTCTGAGACTTTAGAGAAAGCTGGTTTTCAAGCACCTGTTAGACCTAATATAAAAGGGGATATCTGGTTAAAACTTTTTGGTAATCTTTCTCTTAATCCTATTAGCGCACTTACAACATCTACACTTGTAAAAATTTGTAGCAACGATGAAGTCAGAGCCGTCATAAAAAATATGATGAATGAAGCTCATGCAATTTCTCAAAATTTAGGAATAGACAAGCCTTTCGATGTTGAGAGAAGAATTGATGCAGCTAAAGCAGTTGGCGAACATAAAACATCTATGCTCCAAGATTTAGAACGCGATAGACCCATGGAGATTGATGCTTTAATCACATCTGTTCAAGAGCTTGGAAAAATTACAAATGTTCCAACTCCTACAATTGATACAGTTCTTGCTTTAACTAAACTTAGAGCTAAAGAAGCTAAATTATATTAGTTTAAAGCTTCTTTGATTGTCTCACCTAATTTTGCTGGTGATTTGGATATATGAACTCCTGCTTCTTCTAAAGCACTAAACTTTGACTCTGCGGTGCCTTTTCCACCCGAAATAATTGCGCCTGCATGACCCATTCTTTTTCCAGCAGGAGCACTAGCACCGGCTATAAAAGAAGCAACTGGTTTTTTTATTTCAGATTTTTTAATAAATTCTGCAGCTTCCTCTTCAGCAGTTCCACCAATCTCTCCGATCATTATGATACCTTCAGTTTCGGGATCTTTTAAAAAGAGATCAAGGCAATCTATAAAGTTTGTTCCGTTAATAGGATCTCCCCCAATACCAATACAAGTCGATTGACCTAGACCTACAGCAGAAGTTTGTGCTACTGCTTCATATGTCAATGTGCCAGATCTACTAACAACTCCTATTTTTCCTTTTTGGTGAATATGACCTGGCATAATGCCTATTTTGCATTCATCAGGAGTAATTATTCCAGGGCAGTTGGGTCCAATTAAACGCGATTTTGATTTTTCCAATTTTCTTTTTACTTGCATCATATCAAGAACTGGAACTCCTTCAGTTATACAAACAATTAGTTCCATATCTGCATCAATCGCTTCAATTATAGCACCAGCTGCAAAAGGAGGTGGAACGTATATTACAGTTGCATTTGCATCTGTGTTGTCTTTTGCCTCTTTAACACTATTAAACACAGGAAGTCCTAAATGCTCTTGACCACCTTTCTTTGGTGTCACCCCACCAACCATTTGAGTTCCATATTTTATAGCTTGTTCTGAGTGAAATGTACCTTGAGAACCAGTAAAACCCTGGCAAATAACTTTTGTGTTTTTATTAATTAATACTGACATAATTTCTCCTTTAATTTAAAGCCCTAACTGCCTTTTGAGCTGCATCTTCTAAATTATCTGCCGAAATAATTGAGAGCCCAGATTTGTTTAAAATTTCTTTTCCTAAGTCAACATTGGTTCCTTCTAATCTTACTACCAATGGAACTTGAATAGATAGCTCTTTAGCTGCAGCTACCACACCCTCAGCGATAATGTCACATTTCATAATGCCACCAAAAATATTTACCAAAATAGCTTTTACATTTGGATCTTGCAGGATTATAGAAAAAGCTTTTGCCACTCTCTCTTTTGTAGCTCCTCCTCCTACATCTAGAAAATTTGCAGGACTGCCACCATGTAATTTTATTATATCCATTGTACCCATAGCAAGACCAGCTCCATTTACCATGCATCCAATTTGACCATCTAATTTGACGTAGTTAAGCTCATGTTTTGAAGCCTCAATCTCTGCAGGGTCCTCTTCAGTTTCATCTCTCATTGAAGCTACATCTTTATGTTTATAAAGCGCATTATCATCTATCGATACCTTCGCATCTAAAGCCAAAAAATTACCCTCACCAGTCAATACAAAAGGATTAACTTCCACCAAAGAGGCATCTGAAGACAAAAAGCTATTGTAAATTTTTTGAATTTGATCACAAAAATCATTTGATAGGTTTTGATCTATCTTTAGACCTTCAGTTAATTTATTTAAACTATTTTGGTCAATTACACTGTCCCCAGGGACATTAACAGTAATAATTTTTTCAGGTTGTTTTTCTGCTACCTCCTCAATTTCCATACCGCCCTCAGTAGAGGCTATAATTGAAATTGAAGACGAGGCTCTATCCACGAGCATACTTAGATAGTACTCTTTTTTGATATCACACCCTTCTTCAATGTAAAGTCTATTTACCTGTTTTCCACTTGGACCAGTTTGTTTTGTAACTAAAGTTTTACCAAACATTTTTTTTGCATTGTCTTTGGCTTCATCTTTTGAGAAGCAAACTCTCACACCACCTTTGTCATCACCACTATCTTTAAATTTTCCCGCGCCTCTTCCACCTGCATGAATTTGAGACTTCACAACCATAACGGGCGTTTGGATAGAATCTACAGCAGCTTCTATATCGCTATCATCTAATACTGGGTAGCCATTTAAAACTCTAACGTTATTATTTTTTAATAATATTTTCGCTTGGTATTCGTGCAGATTCATTTTTTTTCTCCTTTTATGCTTAAAACTATTTTTCCTATATGGTCAGATTTTTCCATAACCTCATGTGCTTTATTTACATCACTTATATTAAAAGTTTCAAAAATCGTTGGTTTATATTTATCATTCTCTATTAATGGCCATATTTCTTTGACAACCTGATCAACAATATTTCCCTTTTCAGAAGGAGATCTCGATCTTAATGTTGATCCAGATATTTTTAATTGTTTATTCATTATATGTAAAAGATTAGTTTCTGCTTTAATCCCACCAAGAGCAGCAATATAAGTAAGTCTTCCTTTAAAATTTAATATTTTTAAATTTTTTTTTAAGTAATCTCCTCCAACCATATCTAATATTACATCAACCTTTAATTTTTTCTCATTAAAATATTCTTCAAAATCTGTATCTTTGTAGTTAATAGCATCAGTGGCTCCTAATTCGATACAACTCTTACATTTCTCACTCGTACCAGCGGTTACAAAAATATTTTTTGTATAATTTTTAAGAATTGAAATAGCTGTTGTGCCGATACCACTACTTCCACCATGTATCAAAATCGCCTCATCTCTTTGAAATTTAGATACATTGAAAATATTCTCAAAAACAGTGAGTGTGGTTTCGGGTAAGCAGCCAGCTTCATGTAAATTTAAATTTTTTGGTAATGGCATTACTTGTTTTTCATTAACATTTACGTACTCCGCATATCCACCGCCTCCAAGAATTGCACAAACTTGGTCTCCTAAACTAAAGTTTTTTACTGACTTTCCTAATTTGGTAACTATTCCGGAACACTCTAATCCAATAATTTCACTCTCACCTGAGGGTGGTGGATAATGTCCATTTTTTTGGAGAATATCTGCTCTATTTATTCCAGCGAAATGAATTTCAATTTGGATTTGTTCATCAAGAGGGTCAGCGATCTCTTTTTCGTCTAGAAACAAACTTCCATTTTTATAATTTATAAACTTCAATTTAACTGCCTGTGGTATTTTGTATACATTATACAATTAAATAAAACAATCACTGTTGTAAAAGTTAGGAAAATCAATGCTAAAACAAGGTTTTTTCTAATTTTAAACTAAATCCTAAATTAAGAATATATTTTTAATATTCTCTTAAATAGTTTATTGTACTGCTTAACCTATAGGAGGAAACAATATGTCAATAATCAAAAAATTAGCATTAGTTATTGTTTCACTTTCACTTGTCGCTGTTAGTTCAGTGTCTTCTGCGAAGCCTTTTAGTCCAAAGAAGCCTATTGAACTTATTATCCCAGCTGGTCAAGGTGGTGGAGCTGACGAAATTGCTAGATTAGTTCAAGGTGTTATCGAGAAAAACGACTACGCATCTAAGCCAGTGATTCCGATTAATAAAAAAGGTGGTTCTGGTGGTGAAGCTATGACTTATGTTAAGAAAAAAGCTGGTGATGAGCACACACTTATCATTACTCTTAACAACGTTCTAACTACACCTGTTAACCAGCCTGAGTTAGGAATTGACTTCTTTAATGACTTCACACCATTAGCAAGACTTATTACAGATACATTCTTAGTATGGATTGCAACTGAAGGTAAAAATACTCAAGGTGTAGAAACATTTGATGACTTCATCGCACTTGCTAAAGGCAATGGTCTAGTAATGGGTGGTACAGGAAGTATGTCAGAAGACGAATTACTTCTTGGTATGATGAGAGGTCAGTTTGGATTTGATGCAAAGTACGTACCATATGACGGTGGTGGTGCTGTTGCAAAAGGTCTAGTTGGCGGCGAGTCAGATTTCACATTAAATAACCCTTCTGAGCAGATGGGATTCTATCAATCAGGTGACTCAAAAGCATTAGTTATGATGACTCCTGAGAGAAATCCTGCTTTCCCAGATGTACCATCTTCATATGAATTAGGTTATCCTGATCTTGAATACTATATGATGAGAGCATTTATGGCTCCAGCTGGTATTGATGCAGAGGTAGAGAAGTACTACACAGGACTTCTTCACACTGTTTATCATGATAACGAGTTCCAAACTTTCAACATCGACGATGGAAAGTTAATGAGCTGGTTAGAGGGTTTTGGTCTTAAAGATTTCTTAGCAATCGAATATGCTAAGCACGGTGAGATCATTAAAAACTTTAACTAATATTTAAATTAAGAGTGATATGAGCGTAACAAAAAAAATAACTGTCAAAAGAGCAGAAATTGCAGTGGCCGTTATTTTAGCGTTATGCTCAATCGCTCTGATGATTAAAAGTGCTGAGAATAGAATTACATGGAACGCAGAAGAAAACATGGGTGCGGGATTTCTTCCTTTTTACCTTTCTCTTGGCATGCTTATTTGTACTGTCCTTACCATAATTAAATTCGTTCTAAAAAGGTCACCACAATCTAAAGATGACTCGCCTTTTATTGAGGCTGAAGCATTCAAATATATTGCAGTAACAATTATTTCATTAGTTATTTTAGTTTTAGCAATAGGCTATTTGGGAATTTACTTTTCACTTATCTTTTTTTTAGCTTTTTATCTTAGATATTTTAGTTCTAAAAGTATCCTATTTATATCTGTATTCTCTTTAATCACACCAGTTTTAACCTTTTTATTTTTTGAATGGCTTTTAAAAATACCTTTACCTCAAGGTATTTCAGAGCCCTTATTTTATCCAGTATACGATTTTATGTATTCATAATGAGATTGGTAAAGTAAAGACATAAAAGATGGATGTATTTATACTTCTTTTAGAGGGAATTTTTGTATCCTTTGAACCCTTAAACCTTGGTCTTTTAATATTTGGCTGTCTAATTGGTTTATTTGTTGGTGCAATGCCTGGTCTTGGTTCAGTTAATGGTGTTGCAATACTTATTCCAATTACATTTATTATACCACCCACTGCAGCAATAATATTTTTAGCAGCTGTCTATTACGGTGCTATGTATGGAGGTGCCATAAGTTCCGTTATGCTAGGCATACCTGGAGCTTCTACTGCAGTAGCTACAGTTTTTGATGGAAGACCCTTAGCTGTTAAGGGAGAAGCTATGACAGCTTTAACTGCAGCAGCAGTAGGTTCCTTCGTTGGTGGAACTGTATCTGTTATTTTATTTACTTTATTTGCACCACCTCTGGCTGAGGTAGCACTAAGATTTAATGCGCCTGAAACCTTTGCATTAATGGTAATGGCCTTTGCAACATTTGTAGGCTTAGGTGGAGATGACGTTCCAAAAACTATTTTTTCTATATTAATTGGATTAGCTTTATCAACTATAGGCTTAGATCTAATTACAGGAAAACCAAGATTAATTTTCTTTAATATCCCTGGATTTCTTCATGGAATTAATTTCCTTGTACTTGCTATCGGAATTTATGGAATTGGAGAGATGCTTTGGACCCTTGAAGAAACAAAAGGTAAAGTTCAAATGTCAAAATTATCAGTCAACATGAAGGAAGTTGGAAGAGCATTTGGCGCTCTTAAAAAAACTATAATGGCAATGAACATTGGTTCTTTTCTAGGTTTCTTTGTGGGAATTCTCCCTGCGGCAGGTGCCACACCGGCATCACTTATGTCATATGGAATTACAAAACAATTATCAAAAAATTCAAAAGAATTTGGTTCAGGTGTCCCAGCTGGAGTTGTTGCTCCAGAATGTGCAAATAATTCTGCTAGCACTGGAAGTATGCTTCCTATGTTAACATTAGGTATTCCAGGGTCACCTACAACTGCTATTTTACTTGGGGGCATGATTTTATGGGGACTTACACCAGGTCCTCTTTTATTCACTCAAGAGCCCGAGTTTGTTTGGGGCTTAATTGGTAGTCTTTATATCGCTAACTTCTTTACACTGGTTTTAAATATTGCGTTAATTCCAGCTTTTTTAATGGTATTAAGGATACCATTTGCCATCTTGGCCCCGGTTATTTTTGTTCTTTGTGTAACAGGTGGTTATGCACCTACACAAAGCCTTCACGACGTATGGTTAATGTTGCTATTCGGTTTTGCCGGATATATTTTGAGAAAATTAGATTACCCTGTGGCACCAGCTGTTTTATCTATTGTTCTTGGTCCATTAGCTGAAAAAGCTTTAAGACAGTCTCTAATTTTATCTGATGGTAGTATGGGAATATTTTTTGATATGGCAGAAAAACCTATTGCTGCAATCATAATGTATATTGCAATTGTACTTTTAATTATGCCAGCATTTGGCCCTCTTTATAGAAAATTTTTTAAAAAAGCACAGACTACATAAATGATCCAAAAAATAGGACCGGTAAACCTAAAAGGTAAGGTATACGATTCACTAAAAAAATATATTTTGTCACTTAATATATATTTAAAACAAAGTGATTTTCATCTAGATGAAAGACAATTATCTGAAAAGCTAGGAGTTAGTCGGACACCTATTCGAGAAGCTGTTGCTAAATTAGAGCAAGAGGGAATTGTTAAAACAGTTCCAAGAAGAGGCGTATTTGTGCACAGAAAATCAAAAAAAGAATTGATTGATATTGTAACTGTATGGGCAGGTCTCGAGGGTTATGCAGCTCATTTAATTATTGCTAATTCTACTAAAGATGAGATTGAAAGTTTAAATAAGTATTGTCATTACTCAAAAGAGAACGTTTTGTCTGAACTTGATAACTACTCGAATGATAATATTAAATTTCATAATCAAATTATGAAATTAACTAAAGTAAAATTAATGGGAGAAATTTTAGAGTCACAGTTAATTCATTTACAATACTTGAGGAAAAAATTTGTAATAGAGTCACATAGAGCTGTCAAATCTATTGATGAACACAATGACATTGTTAGATCTCTTGTCGCAGGCCAGGGATCAAAAGCAGAAAAACTTCTTAAAAATCACGCACTTACTTTAGTTGATAAGATACAAGAAAGCATTAATTCATAAGGCAAAATTCTTTGCAAGACCTCTAAATCTGGTATACATTATACCACCAGGGAGAGGTTAAAAATGTCTACAGGATCTAACGAACAAATGATAACTGGCGGTGAGCTGGTTGCTAAAGCCCTTAAAGCAGAGGGAGTTGAGGTTATTTACACTTTATGTGGGGGACACATTATTGATATTTACAATGGATGTCTAAACGAAGGAATTAAAATTATTGACGTACGTCATGAAGAAGTTGCCTCTCATGCAGCTGATGGTTATGCAAGAATGACAGGTAAACCTGGATGTGCAGTTGTAACCGCTGGACCAGGTACGACACATGCATTAACAGGAGTAGCAAATGCTTTTAGAGCTGAAATCCCGATGCTTTTAATTGGAGGACAAAGTTCACTTACACAACATAAAATGGGATCTTTACAAGATTTACCTCACGTAGACATGATGCAACCAATTACAAAATTTGCAGCAACTGTAATGTCAACCGAGAGATGTGCAGACATGGTATCAATGGCTTTTAGGGAAACCAGAAATGGATCTTTTGGTCCATCATTTTTAGAAATTCCAAGAGATATACTTGACTCTTCAATTCCAATGAGTAAAGCCGTCTTACCAGAAGCAGGAAAATATAGTGCCTCATCAAAAACATTAGCAGACCCTGTAGATGTACAAAAAGCTGCTGATATTATTTCTAATGCAGAGAGACCGTGCATACTTTTAGGTCAACAGGTTTGGACTTGCCAATCTACAAAAGATGCAATCGACTTTGTTAAAAATATGAATATACCTGCTTATTTAAATGGTGCTGCTAGAGGTTCAATGCCACCTGGAGACCCACATCACTTTCACAGAACTAGAAGAAATGCTTTTACCAAGTCAGATTGTATTATAATTGTTGGAACACCTTTTGATTTTAGAATGGGTTACGGTAAAAGATTAAATCCTAACGCAACTGTTATTCAAATTGATATGGACTATAGAACTGTTGGAAAAAATAGAGATATATCACTTGGTTTGGTTGGACACATAGGAACAACTCTAAAGGCTATCTCTGAAGCAGGAACAAAAAAAGATCGTTCAGATTGGTTTAATGAACTCCGATCTGGGGAAGAGGCAGCTTTAGAAAAATTGATGCCTACATTTACAACAGATAAATCTCCTATTAGCCCTTATAGAGTAGCTTGGGAACTCAACCAGTTTTTAAACGATGACACTATATACATAGGTGATGGAGGAGATGTTGTAACCATAAGTGCTCAAGCAGTTCAACCTAGAATGCCTGGTGCCTGGATGGACCCAGGGCCCCTTGGAACTTTAGGTGTCGGAGTACCATACGCGCTTGCAGCCAAATTAGCTGCACCTGAAAAAGAAATTCTTTTATATTGTGGTGATGGTGCTTTTTCAATGACTGGAATGGACTTCGAGGCTTTTGTCAGACACAAAGCCCCTGTTTTAACAGTTATTGGGAATAACTCTGCTCAAAACCAGATCAGATTTGGTCAAATTATGAAGTACGGTGAAGATAAAGGAAATGTTGGAAACATCTTGGGTGATGTTAACTTTGATGAGTTTGCAAAAATCTTTGGTGGTCATGGCGAAGCTGTTAGAGAAGCAAAAGAAATCCAACCTGCACTTCAAAGAGCAAGAGAGGCTGTTAAGTCAGGTATACCTGCAATCGTAAATATTTGGGTGGATAAAGAAGAATTTGCTCCTGGTACAAAAAACCAGACTATGTACAAATAAACTTTAGGAGGAAACCATGGAAGCTTTAAAAGGTGTCAAAATATTAGACATGACACACGTCCAGTCCGGACCAACTTGCACACAATTACTAGCTTGGTTTGGTGCAGATGTCGTAAAAGTTGAAAGACCAGGAGTGGGTGATGCTACAAGAGGTCAGCTAAGAGACGTTCCTGATGCAGACAGTTTGTACTTTACCATGCTAAACTCAAATAAAAGAAGTATAACATTAAACCCAAAGAAACCAGAGGGTTCAAAAATATTTACAAAGTTAATCCAAGAGTGTGATGTGATGGTAGAAAATTTTGCTCCTGGTGCTTTAGATAGAATGGGCTTTTCATGGGAAAAAATTCAAGAAATAAATCCAAGAATGATTTATGCGTCTGTTAAAGGTTTTGGTCCAGGAAAATATGAAGATTGTAAAGTTTATGAGAATGTTGCTCAGTGCGCAGGTGGATCTGCTTCAACAACAGGCATGCTTGGAGAAGTTCCTTTAGTCACCGGTGCACAAATAGGAGATAGTGGAACAGGACTACATTTAGCATTGGGTATAGTTACTGCTTTATTCCATAGAGAAAAGTCAGGAAAGGGACAAAGAGTATCTGCCGCAATGCAAGATGGAGTTTTAAATCTTTGCAGAGTTAAACTTCGTGACCAACAGAGACTTTCAAGAGGGCCTTTAAAAGAATACTCTCAATTCGGAGAAGACATTCCTTTTGGTGACTCTACGCCTCGCGCAGGTAACGATTCAGGTGGTGGTCAGCCAGGAAGAATTCTAAAATGTAAAGGTTGGGAAAAGGATCCTAATGCATATACATATTTTATTACCCAGGCGGCTGTTTGGGAAAAAGTATGTGATGTTATTGGTAAACCCGAATGGAAAGAGGATGAAAATTACTCAACTCCTGCTAAAAGACTACCAAGGTTAAACGAAATATTTGATACAATTGAGTCATGGACAATGACCAAGACTAAATTTGAGGTAATGGATATATGTAACCCTTTAGATATACCAGTTGGTCCAATATTATCTCTAAAAGAATTAGCTGAAGATCAAGGTCTGAGAGACACTAATACTATAGTTGAAGTCGATCACCCTGAACGAGGGAAATATTTGACTGTTGGTAATCCGATTAAGTTATCTGACTCCCCAGCAAAAGTTGAAAGATCTCCACTTCTCGGAGAGCATACTGATGAGATATTAAAAGAATTTTGTCAGATGAGTGACGATGAAATTAAAGCTGTAAGAGAGGCCGGAGCAGTATAAGATATATTTTAATTTAAGGAGCAATAATGAAAATAATTTTAATGGGGCAACAGGCATTTGGAAAAAGTGCTTTAGAAAAATTTCATACAGAAACAGACCATGAAGTAGTAGCAGTATATTGTGCACCTGACAAAGAGGGTAAACCAGTCGATCCTGTTAAAGAATACGCTCAAAGTGTTAGTTTGCCTGTTTACCAACCCTCAAATTTTAAAGACCAAGAGGTACTAGACCAAATTAAGTCTCATGGTGCGGATTTATGTGTCATGGCTTATGTAATAATTTTTGTGCCTGAAGGAGCGAGAGATATTCCCACTCATGGATCTATTTGCTTTCACCCCTCACTACTTCCACTCCATAGAGGACCAAGTTCAATAAACTGGCCTATAATTGGTGGCTCCACAAAAACAGGTCTTTCAATTTTTTATCCAAATGATGGGCTAGATGAGGGTGAAATATTACTTCAAAAAGAAGTTGATATTGGTCCTGATGATACTTTAGGAGATGTTTATTTTAAAAAGATATTTCCATTAGGCCTTGAAGCATGTGTTGAAGCTGCAAATTTAATTGAGTCTGGTAATGCACCAAAGACACCTCAAGATGACTCTAAAGCAACATATGAGTCTTGGTGTAAAAAAAGTGATGCAAGAATTGATTGGAAAAAACCCGGAAACGAAATTTATAATTTAATAAGGGGTTGCAACCCTCAGCCTGGTGCATGGGCTGAATTCATGGGTGATGAGTATGTCTTTTATGACACTAAGTTTATTGACGAGCAAAGTGCTGAGCATTTTCCAGGTCAAATCATATCAATTAATGCTGAAAACGTCAGAATCGCAGTTAAAGGTGGATTTATTGAGGTATCAAGATTTAAATCAGACCAAGGTAAATTATTTGTTAAAGACATGAATACTGCAGTATTTACAGAGGGTGATTTATTCTCATAATAGCTTTTAGTGGCTAAACTTAATAAAGATTCACTTAAGACCTTATCATTTATAACTTATTTCATAATACTTTTTGTATTCTGGTTTATTTTATCTGGTTACCTTAAATCGCTTTTACTTTTTTTTGGACTAGTCAGTGTTCTTTTTGTTTTTTGGATGTCTTATAGAGCTAAAGCTCTCGAGGAAGACTCTCTTCCTTTAAAAATTATTCTTAGATTACCATTTTATTGGATTTGGTTATTTAAAGAAATTTTTAAATCTGGAATTACTACAACAGCTTTAATATGGAATGGTAAATACTCTCCACAACTAATAAGCGTTAAAGCATCTCAGAAGAATAGAACAGGTATTGCAAACTATGCAAACGCTATAACTCTTACTCCGGGTACAGTAACAATAGAAGTAGATAAAAAAACATTTCTAGTTCACGCATTAAGTAAGAAGCTATCAGAAGACTTGCAAACAGATGATATGAACAAAGTAATTACGGATTTAGATAAATGATTTTTTTTGCAACTTTAATTGTTCTGGGCGTCTCTGTAGCATTATGTTTAGTTCGAGCAATCAAAGGACCAACTCCTTTTGATAGAATATTATCTATATCAAGCATTGGAACTATTATAGCCATAGGTATCAGTGTTCATGGTTTTGCATTCGATAGACCTGATTTTGTCGATATTTCTTTGATGTATATACTTTTGAATTTTTTAGGCACCATTGCAATACTTAGGTATTACAAAATAAAAAGAAAAAAAAGTAATGTCGTATAATTATATCGAGTTAGTTTCTTTAGTCTTATTAGCTATTGGCTGCTTCTTCATTTTATCTGGTAGTCTAGGCCTTATAAAGTTACCCGATGTATTTAGTCGAATTCATGCTGCTGGTTTAATTGATACTCTAGGATCAGGTTTTATAGTCTTAGCTTTGATAGTTTATTCTGGTTTTAGTTTATTAAGTCTTAAACTTTTATTAATACCTTTATTTTTAATATTTACTAGCCCTGTAACAGGCCATGCAATAGCTCTATTTGCACATGAGTCGGGGTATAAGCCAAAGGGAAAAAATAAAAAATGAACTTTTTATTAATTAATTTTTTCTTAATTTCGCTTCTATTGGTAACAACCTTTTTTATTTTTAAAACCACGTCATTAATAAGTGTTGTTGCACTCACAGGCGCTTTTACTTTGTTATGCTCAGCTATATATGTGAATTTAGATGCGGTTGATGTAGCATTTACTGAAGCTGCAGTTGGTTCTGGTATATCAACAATTTTAATGGTAATGGCTGCTGCGAAATTACCAGAAGGAAAAAAAAATAAATTAATAAACTTATTTCCGAGCATTATTCTTGCAGTAGCGATATCACTTATATTGATTATTATAATTGCAAACCTCCCTTTATTAGGAGATCCTAATGCACCAATACATCTTCATGTAGTTCCAGAGTACTTAAAGGAAAGTAAAGATTTTTTTCATATACCTAATGTTGTTACTAATATTTTAGCAAGTTATAGAGGTTTTGATACTTTGGGAGAAACAATAGTAATATTTACCGCAGGCTTAGGTGTCATTGCTTTATTAACTAGCAACACTCTTAATCGTAAAACTAATTTTAAAAAAAATAAAAAAAATGAGAGATAAAATTTCATCTAGTCCAGTATTAAGCGTTGTTAGCAAAATTCTTTTTGCACCGATTATTATATTTGGGCTTTACGTTCAATTTCATGGTGACTATGGACCAGGCGGTGGATTTCAGGCTGGGGTAATAGTAGCAGCAGCATTTATATTGTATTCAATGATATTTGGGCTTTCAAAAGGAGAAACTTTAGTTCCAATAATGATCAATCGATATTTAATGTGCATAGGTGTTTTGTTATATGCAGGTGTCGGAATAGTTTCAATATTTCTTGATGGGATGTATTTAGATTACAATGTTTTGTCATCAGACCCATCAACTGGTCAACATATTGGTATTATATTAGTTGAGCTAGGAGTAGGCATTACAGTTGCAACTGTAATGATTGCTTTGTATCACTCTTTTGCTTCCTTCGGGGAAATTAATGAGTAATTTTATTTATTTTTGGAACCATTTTGCCTTTATTTTACTTATGGTTGGCGGATTATTTATAATCATCACTAGTCAAAACTATTTAAAAAAAGTAGTTGGCTTAGCAATTTTTCAAACTGCAGTTTTTGTATTTTTTGTATCACTCGCAAAAGTTTTAGATGGAACCGCCCCTATATTAACAAAAATGGCAAATGCCTATTCAAATCCATTGCCACACGTCTTAATACTGACCGCTATCGTCGTTGGAGTGGCTACTTCAGCGCTTGGATTAGCTTTAGTATTACAAATTTACAAGAACTACGAAACAATTGAAGAAAAAGAAATAGAGTCTTTGGAGCTAAAGTCAGATAAATAAATGTTTGATATATTTTTAGACGATGCTCCTGCATTGGTAGTAGTTTTACCTCTACTTATTTCTGCAATTATTGCATTTATGCCGTCAAAAATATGGCCTTGGATAATTTCAATCATCACTTTGTTGTTACATTTATTTTTATCATTACATCTTCTTAAAGAAATTTCTGTTTCTGGTTTAATTATATATGAGTTTGGAAATTGGGAACCACCATGGGGTATTTCTTTTAAAATAGATGGGGTGAATATTGGACTTCAATTGTTATTTTCAATTTTTGTTTTGGTATCAACATTTTACTCAAGAAAAATCTTCTTGAATGAAATTGACTATAGGGATTCTGGAAAGGCGTATTCTTTGTGGTTATTGGCAGTTGGAAGCCTGAACGGAATTATTTTAACTAATGATATTTTCAATTTATTTGTCTTTTTAGAAATATCTGCATTAGCTTCTATTTCTTTAATTGCCTTAGGTGCAGGACAAAATAGAAAAGCATTACTCGCAGCTTTTAATTATCTAATTATCGGGGCAATCGGGGCTACATTTTATGTAATCGGGGTTGGCTTTGCCTACGCTATGACAGGTACATTGAACATGAATGATCTTGTAATTCAACTGGCCCAATATTCCGATGGTCAGTTAGCTATCTTTGCAGGTATGTCATTCATGCTTATAGGTCTTATGGTAAAGGCTGCAATTTTTCCTGTCCATATTTGGTTACCACCTGCATATAGTTATGCTCCATCAGCTGTCTCAACACTTTTGGCTGCTTTAGCGACAAAAACAATTCTTTATTTTTTTGTGAGACTTTTGTACGAAGTATTCATAATTTATCCGAACTATTTAAGTTTGTTTTTAGATTTTGTTTTATATCCTCTATCTTTACTCGCTATATTCATTGGGACTGTAATAGCCATCTATCAAGATGATATCAAAAAACTTTTGGCATTTTCCTCAATTGCCCAAATTGGTTACATCACACTGGCTTTTAGCCTTAAAGACCACAGTGGAGTATCTTCGGGCTTTGTGCATATATTTAATCATGCTTTGATTAAAGGAGGATTATTTATGGCTGTTGGTTACTTCGCTATTCTTTATAAGGATCGAGTAACTCTAAACAGTTTAAAAGGTTTTGGCTATAAATACCCCATAACTTCATTTGCTTTATTAATTTGTGGATTATCTTTAATTGGATTACCTCTAACAAATGGCTTCATTTCAAAATTATATTTATTTCAAGCTCTTTATACAAACCAGATGTATTTTTCAATCGCTTTAGTTGCGGTAAGCTCTGCATTAGCTGTTGTATATTTCTGGAAAATAGTGGAACAGATGTGGTTTTCAGAAATTAAATTTAAATCTGAAAAAGAAGATGCTTATATTTATTTACCAATATGGATAGTTACAATTTCAATCATTGTTTTTGGGATATATTCAACACCAATAATTGAATTTTCTAACTTGTCCGCAGACTATTTAATATCAGGTTATCAAAATTGAGTAATTCGTTTTTAATTATACTGGGTATTATCACCCCACTTTTTGCAGCGTTATTTTCTTATGTCTGTAGATATAATAATAACTTCAGAGACTCTTTTGGTATAATTGGAGGTCTCATAACCTTTGTAATCAGTTTAAAAATTTTTCATGGAATACAAAATAATGAGGTATATCAAATAACTTTTTTTACACTTTTTGATGGGGTAGATTTTGCTTTTAAAGTATCAGCTCTTGGATCTATTTTTAGTTTAGTGGCATCTTCATTATGGATACTGGCATCTATCTACACTATTGGTTATATGAGGGGTGCTGGTGAAAAAAATCAAACAAGATTTGTAATTTTTTATTCAATCGCAATCCATGCTGCATTGGCAATAGCTTGGTCTGGAAATCTTCTAGTCTTATTTATTTTTTATGAAATATTAACTTTTTCAACTTTCCCTTTAGTTGGACATAAGCAAAACGCTGAATCGCAATCTGCAGGAAGGCTCTATTTGTCGATTTTAGTGGGTACCTCTTTAATATTTTTCTTACCAGCTATATTTTGGATTTGGCTTAAAACAGGCACTTTAGATTTTCAAGATGGGGGAATACTTATGAATAAATTCCCAGCAGAGTACCTATCTTTTCTAATAGCTATGCTTGTGTTTGGTATAGGTAAAGCAGCAATTATGCCTATTCATCGTTGGTTGCCTGCTGCAATGGTGGCGCCAACTCCAGTTTCTGCATTACTCCACGCCGTTGCTGTAGTAAAAGCTGGTGTATTTAGCTTTCTCGTGGTTGTTGTTTATATTGTTGGTCCAGACTTTTTACTTCAAACAAAAAGCTCTGACTGGTTAGTCTGGTTAGCATGTTTCACTATAATGGCTTCTAGTATCATAGCGATAACAAAAGATGACTTAAAAGCGAGATTAGCTTATTCTACTATAAGTCAACTTTCCTATATTATTTTGGGAGCAGCTTTGGCTTCATCTTTAGCTCTAAAAGGGGCATCTTTTCATATTATAACTCATGCTTTAGGTAAGATAACTCTATTCTTCTGTGCAGGTGCTATTTATGTAACTGCCCATATTAAAAAGGTAAGTGACCTAAAAGGTATGGGCTACAAATTACCCTTAATATTTTTTGCTTACACTTTAGGGGCTCTATCTATCATTGGGGTTCCTCCCTTTATTGGTTCTTGGAGTAAATTTTATTTAATCATGGGCTCTATTGAGAGAGAATTTATAATCGTTGCAATAATCTTAGGTATTTCCTCATTGCTAAATATTTATTATCTATTACAGCCTGTAGTAATAGGCTTCACCCAAAACTCTAAGAAAGAAATAAAATTAATTAAAGCCCCTTTAACTGTTTGGCCACCATTAATTACAGGTTTAGGCTGTTTAGTTTTCTTTTTTTATGCAAACTATTTTTTGAATAATATTAGTGGAGTAATAGTGAATTAAATGAAAAAAAATGATTTAAAGAGTATGGGTAAAAGCTTTACAAAGTACATACTTATAATCGGAGCACTTTTAATTCTTTTAGACTTTACTTTTCACAGACATGAATACTTTTCCTTTGCCGAGATATATGGCTTCCCAGCATTTTTCGGTTTTGTAAGTTTTGTTTTTATAGTCATGTTAGGAAAGTGGTTGAGGAAATTCTTAATGAGGAAGGAGGATTATTATGATCAGTAATTTTATTCCCGGTTTAATTATGATAATTACTTCATTCTTATTGCCAACCATTCCTCAATACTTTAGACATCCTGCGATGTTATTATCGGTGGGTTTATCAGCTTTATCTCTATTTAATGGTTATGGAACTTTTTTAGAGTGGGACATACTTGGTTTAAATTTAATATTATATCAATCAGATAGTTTAACTCTTCCATTTGCTATTATTTTTCATATTGCAGCTATACTTGTAATAATTTTTAGCTGGCACAGTAAAAATTTAATGGAGCACATGGCGACACTAGCTTATGCAGGCTCTGCTATTGGTGCTCTCCACGCAGGAGATTTTTTTAGTTTATTTATTTGGTGGGAAGCAACAGCTCTTACTTCAGTCTTTATAGTTTTTGCTGGAAATACAAATGCAGCAAAAGATGCAGCTATGAGATATTTGATCATTCAAGTTTCTTCAGGTGTATTACTTTTAATTGGCGCATGTTTAATGCTATATCAAACAGGAAACCATAATTTAGCTGTTCTGGATTTAAAAACAAATTTTGGAATTTTTATATTTATTGCTTTTGGAATTAAGGCTGCATTTCCTCTATTAAATGGTTGGCTACAAGACTCTTACCCTGAGTCTTCAGTTACTGGCACAGTGGCACTTTCTGCTTTTACAACAAAATTGGCAATTTATGCTTTAGCTAGAACTTTTCCAGGCACTGACACACTGATTTGGATAGGTGCAATAATGACAGCTTTTCCTGTATTTTTTGCAGTCATAGAAAATGATTTAAGAAGAGTTTTGTCATTTAGTCTTAATAACCAGTTAGGCTTTATGGTTGTTGGTATTGGTATTGGGACAGAACTTTCTCTTAATGGAACGGTAGCGCATGCGTTCGTTCATATAATTTATAAAGCTCTTTTGTTTATGAGTATGGGTGCTGTTTTATACAGAGCTGGAACAACAAAAGCTTCTGAATTAGGGGGCCTTTACAAATACATGCCATTCACAACAATATTTTGCATTATAGGGGCCATGTCTATTTCTGCATTTCCGTTGTTCAGCGGATTTGTCGCCAAATCTTTAATAATGTCCTCGCTTGGAGGTATGGGAATGGTTTTAATTTACTTTATTTTATTCTTTGCTTCCGCAGGTGTTTTGGAGCACTCAGGGATAAAGATACCTTACTTTGCTTTTTTTGCGCACGAGAGGAAGAATAAAGTTAAAGAGGCTCCAATTAATATGCTCATTGCTATGGGCATCGCTGCTTTTTTATGTATTGCTATAGGTGTATTCCCAAAATATTTGTATCAAATACTTCCATACGCAGTTGAGTATCAGCCCTATACTTTAGACCATGTAATAAGTCAGCTACAACTTTTAGTTTTTGCAATTATTGCATTTTTATTTTTAGTTAAATTTAAACTTTATCCCTCCGAGATTAGATCAACTGTTTTAAATTCTGATTGGTTTTACAGAAAAATGTTACCTGGTATTGGTAAACCCTTATTTAAAAAAATAGGTTTATTAACAGATAGTTTATATAAAAATTTAGGTTTATCTTTTAAACAAGTATTAAGTAAATCTTATAAATTTAGTAATTTATCCTACATTAAAGTTACAACACCAAGTTTTGCAGGCACAATTCTAATATCAATTTTATTTATAATGTTAGTAATCGTTTTGGTGTGATTATTTTTTTATTTTTGCAGACTCTAGTTTAATAGCTTCTTGTATAAAAATTTGCCAAATTCTAACAATTATTTCAGCGTCAATTTTATTTTTTTTTGCTTTTGATTGAACTGACTTTAAAATATGAGTAATTCTTTCGTGATCAATTATTTCTTCTCTATTTTCCTTTAATTTAGTGACTTTGTGTATTTCTTTAAATCTATCACCAATCAGCTCAATAATCTTGTTATCAATATTATCAATTTTCTTTCTTACTTTTTTAAGCTCTTCAATGTTATTTTTTTTAGTCATTTTTTTCTATATTGCTGTACAGTAAATTTATATGAAATTAAAAAATTCTAAACATAAAGTTGCCGTATTTTGTGGATCTATGTTTGGATCAAACAAAAATTTTAAAGATTTAGCTGTAACAGTTACAAAATATCTAGCACAAAATGATTATGACATTGTTTATGGAGGGGGCGAAAATGGATTAATGGGTATTGTTGCTAAGACAGCATTAAAATATAACGCCCATGTAACTGGTATCATCCCATCTTTTCTAGATAAGCGTGAGAAAATTCATTCAAAAATAAACAAAATTCATGTTACGAAAACAATGGAGCAAAGAAAAAAAAAGTTTCTACAATTGTCAGATAGTTTTGTCGCTTTACCCGGAGGCGGGGGCACAATAGAAGAAATTAGTTTAGTAATCAGCGCTCTTCAATTGGGTGTTATAAAAGGTAAAAAATGTATTTTGTTTAATTATAATAATTATTGGTCTGATATAATTAATCAATATAAGAAAGTAATGAACTCCAAATTTGCTTATAAGAACTTTAAAGATTTATTTTTAGTTTGTAATAATCTAAAAGAATTTAAAGAATTATATTAATTTTTTCTTAGATAACTTAGCCAATTTTTTAATTCTTTGTGTCTTAACGTATCTTTTAACAAAGATTGACTATAGCTCTTTATATTGGGTCTTTTAAAGTCTTTAATTAAGCTTTGTATTTGATTTTTACTAAATAGTTTTTCTTTGAGTAAAATATCTTTTCTTGCATTTAAAATTTGTCCTGTATACTTAAAATTAAATTCAGGATGATATTGGGTACCCCAAAATTTATTGCTTACAAGAGACTGAATTGAGTAATGATTGTCTGACAGAACATGAGAGCTATTTGGCTTTTGGGATATATGGTCAATATGAGAGGCAAAAGCATCAAATATCATAGGCTTATCTTTATACATCGGATGATGCGCACCATATTTATTAATACTTATATTATAGGCTATACCAATTTCTCTACCTTTAGGATTTTTTTTAACTGTGCCACCATTTGAAACAGTAAAAAGTTGCATACCCCAACAACTACCAAACATATTTACCTTTAACTTTGATAACTTTTTCATGAGAGAAATTTGGTTTTTAATTTCTCTTGTATTATCATAAATATTAAGACTTGAACCTGTCCATACAATGCCAGTAAATGATTTGATGAAACTTTCATCATAATTTTCATCTAAGTTCATAGAGGGATAAATGAATTTAGTTTTTATTTTTGAATTAATTATTTTTAGTTGGTCTCTATAAAACTCACATATTGGTTGTAATCCATATCTAGCTAGTTTACTCCATCCATTTTTGTCATATCCATTAACTATTAGTAAATTCATTCATATTTAATATATTTAGATTAACCACATGTCAGCATTTATCTACAAGTCTTTATCTGTCCTTTTTTTTGTTTTAATGAGTGTATGTATAAAGGCAACAGGAGACAACTTACCATTATTTGAGGTAGTCTTTTTCAGAAATCTATTTGCACTTATTCCATTGATAGTTGTCATTTATTATTTAAATCTAAAAATATCCTCCATCAACAATTATAAACTTCATTTTTTTAGAGGTTTAGTAGGAATTTCAGCAATGAGTCTTTTCTTCATATCTCTTAGATATGTTCCACTGATCGAAATGCAAACAATCAGTTTTTCATCTGTTTTTTTTATATCTATATTATCAATTTTTTTTCTGGGTGAAAAAATTGGATATAGGAGGGTAATTGCAATCATTATAGGTTTTATAGGAGTAGTAATTATTTTGAAACCGGACGTAAATTTATTAAACAACTATTCTGTTTTGCCACTTTTAGCTAGTATATTTTTGTCAATGGCAGTGATAATTTTAAAAAAAATATTAATAACTAATAACAATATTTTAACAGTATGGGCCTTTACTCTATTTGGAACAGTTTCAAGTTTGTTTTTCTATAATGATGATTGGATATGGCCAAATAATTTAGACTTAGTTTTTTTAATAGCTTCGGGTTTTTTAGGATTTACTGCTCAATTTTGTCTTACAAAATCTTTTCAATTAGCAGATGCATCTGTTCTTGCTCCTTTAGACTTCACTTCTGTTGTTTGGGCATTTGCCATAGGTTATATTTTTTTTGGTGAGTTTCTCTCGAAAGAGGTCTTACTAGGAGGTCCATTAATTTTACTTTCAGTCGGATATATTTTTTATCGTGAAACTGTCCTTCGAAAAAAAATAGTCCTTGGAAGCAACAAGCAATTTTAGAAATTTTTAGACAGATTTAAAATTTTTTGATATTTAATCTTAATGGAATATTTACACACAATGGTTCGAGTAAGTGATATTGAGCAATCACTTGACTTTTATTGTAATAAATTAGGACTAATTGAATACTCGAGGAAAGAGAGTGAAAAGGGTCGATTTACTCTAATTTTTCTTTGTGCTCCTGATGATAAAGACACTGCTGATAGTAAAAAGAAACCTCTCTTAGAGTTAACTTACAATTGGGACAAAGAAGAATACAAAGGTGGCAGAAATTTTGGTCATCTAGCTTTTAGAGTAGATAATATTTATCAAGTTTGTGAAAATTTGATTAAAAAGGATGTTGTGATAAACAGGCCTCCTAGAGATGGATATATGGCATTCATAAAATCACCAGACGGCATATCAATAGAGTTACTTCAAAAAGGTGAGAGCCTTGAAATAAAAGAGCCTTGGGCTAGTATGCAAAATAATGGGTCTTGGTAGATTATATTTCTGAGAGTTTTTTTTCTAAATCTTCTCTAGTCAGACTACCATTATTTTGAGCTAATACATCTAAGGCTTTGCGTATTATATCCTCATCTCCTGGTTCCTCAAGATCAGATAATATTATTTCTCTGAGTAATTCTGAATTATCGGATTGTCCAATATCATCTAAAATGTATTGAGCAAAGATTTTGTTTCTTGAATTTCTTTTTTCAAATTCTGTTTGCTCTTTTTGGCTTTGCTCTGCTTCAAAGGCTTTTTGTCTGTCTTTAAATTTGTCCATAATTCATTATTTCATAGTTGGCATGTTGAGTGAAGCCCCTGCGACATCATCTGGCCATCTCGATGTTATTGTCTTACGTTTGGTATAAAAATTAATCCCTTCTTCTCCATGCATTCCATGACCACCAAAAATTGAGCCTTTCCAGCCACCAAAAGTATAAAAAGACATTGGAACTGGAATAGGAATATTTATCCCAACCATTCCTATTTGGACATTTTTCATAAAGTTTCTCGCTAATGAACCACTTGATGTATAAATGGAAGTGCCATTGCCAAACTGATGTTTATTAATAAGTTTTATAGCCTCTTCAAAGTTATTCATATTGAGGACAGATAAAACAGGGCCGAAAATCTCTTCTTTGTATATAGTCATACCATCAGTAACATTATTAAATATTGTAGGACCAACAAAATTACCATTTTCATAACCTTGAAGACTAATTTCTCTTCCATCTAACTCTAATTTAGCACCCTCTTGAACACCTTTTTCAATATATGATAGAACTTTTTGTTTATGTTCCTTTGTAATGAGAGGTCCCATTTCGCTTTGTGGATCTAAAGACTCCCCAACTTTGATTTTACTTGCCTTCTCCTTTAGCAAATCCATAAATGGTTTTTGAATATTTCCAACAGGCATAGCAACTGATGTTGCCATACAACGTTCACCAGCAGATCCAAAAGCTGCTCCAATTAGTCCATTTACTGCATCCTCTAAATTTGCGTCTTCCATTATAAGCATATGGTTTTTAGCACCACCAAGAGCTTGAACTCTTTTATTTGTTTTTGAACATTCGGTGTAAATGTACTTTGCAACAGGTGTTGAGCCAACAAAACTTACTGAAGAAATATCTTCACACTGAAGTATTAGATCTACAACATTTTTATCGCCATTCACGACCGTCAGGACGTTATCAGGTAGACCAGCTTCACTCATTAACTCTGCAAGTTTTAAAGAGCATTGAGGAACTTTCTCAGAAGGTTTTAGCATAAAGGCATTTCCACATGCTATAGATAATGGAAACATCCACATTGGAACCATAGCTGGGAAATTAAATGGTGTAATACCAGCACAAATTCCCAAAGGCTGCTTAATATCAAACAAATCTACGTTTGTTCCAACGTTAATTGAGTGATTTCCTTTCAATAAATGAGGAATACCACATGCAAAGTCAACTACTTCAAGACCTCTCTGTAAAGATCCTTTAGCATCAGAAAAAACCTTGCCATGTTCTTCAGATATTATTTTTGCTATTAAATCAAAATTTTTTTCAATTAAATTTTTAAATTTAAATAAAATTTCACTTCTTTTCGTAATGGGTGTATTAGCCCATAAAGGTTGTGCTAATTTCATTTTATTGATAATTTTTTC
>CACBDV010000004.1 GCA_902538085.1 uncultured Alphaproteobacteria bacterium | reverse complement strand
TACGCGTTCTGAAGTAAATATAAAACATCCAAAATTAGAAATTATTAATACAGATTTAAAAAATGTTGAGAATATTAAAGATCAGATTATTGCTGATTGTTGTTTTTTTTGTATTGGTACAACAAAGAAAAACTCTCCTGAAAAAAGTGAATATCAAAGGGTAGAGCTAGATTTGCCTAAGGAAATAGCCAAAATATGTAAATCTAACTCAATTAAGTCCTTCGTCTATATCTCATCTGGTTTTGCTGATCCTAATAATAAAAGTGAATATTTAAGGTTTAAGGGCTTAGTTGAAGAGGAGTTGAAAAGATTAAACTTTGATAACCTTGGTATTTTAAGACCATCTTTTTTACTAGGTAAAAGAGTACAATTTAGACTTGCTGAGAAAATTGGAATTCCAATTTTCAAGCTATTAACACCATTATTTTTAGGCCCGCTTAAAAAAATGAGACCAATTCATGCAAAAAAAGTAGCTAATGCAATGTCAAATATTGTAAAGAAGAACTTAGATCAAACTACATATGAGTCTGATGAAATAGTTACGATTAGCGAATATTAAAGAAAATTTATATTGATGAAAAAACTAAATGTTGTTTACAATGATAACTATGACATTCCTCTACCAGAGGGTCATAGATTTGTTGGTACTAAATTTTCTGATTTATATAATTTTATCAAAAACTCAAATTTATATACAAATTTAACAATTCATCAAAGTAAGTCAGCTCCTATAAATGATGTACAAGTAGTACACAACCGTAATTATGTTATGAGTGTTAAAGAAGGTAATCTATCAAGAGATCAGGAAAGAAGAATTAATTTACCGTGGAGTGAAAAATTAGCTAAAAGATCTTTCCTAGCTATACAAGGCACACTACAAACATCTCAATTGGCGTTGGATTATGGTATTGCATGTCATTTAGCAGGTGGAACTCACCATGCATTTAAAGATTGTGGATCTGGTTTTTGTGTATTTAACGATTTAGCCTATGCCTCGATAACTTTACTTAATCAAAAAAAAATAAATAAAATTTTAATATTAGATTTAGATGTTCACCAAGGTGATGGAACTGCTTCTATTTGTGAAAATATTGATAATATTTTTACATGTTCAATTCATTGTAAAAATAATTTTCCATTTGACAAAAAAAATAGCAATTTAGATGTACCAATAGATGATGAAGTAGATGATGTTAAATATATAAATATCCTCACAAAAACGCTTGATCAAATTGAGTCTCATTTTACACCAGATATTGTTTTTTATGATGCAGGAGTTGATGTTCACTCTAACGATGATCTAGGTAATTTAAACCTTACTGATGATGGAATTAAAAACAGAGATGAAATTGTATGTGAGTATTTCAAAGAAAAAAAAATACCTCTTTGTACTGTTATAGGTGGAGGATACAGCAAGAATAGACAAGAATTGGCATCTCGGCACTTTTCAATATTCGAAACTGTAAGTAAAACTTATTTATGAATTTTTTTGATTAACTCTTTGAATCAACCCAAAAATTATAGCTATAGCCAATACAATCTTTAGAAATTCACTATACAAAAATGGTAATAAACCAAGATTTATTGCTTGTTCTAGACCTACAAAAAACGAAAGGTGACTAATACCACACAAAAATATAACAAATGCACCTGCAAAAATAGTAACCGATAACTTGATTAAACCTGTTTTTACTTCAGATTTGAGAATATATGCAATTATGAACGCAGAAATTACCATTCCGTATAAAAAACCAAATGTTGGAGAAAAAATGTAGCCAATTCCTCCACCATTAGCGAATAAAGGCAGTCCTAGCACACCTAAAACCACATAAATAAATGTTGAATAAAAGCCAATCATGCCCATTGATGCAGCTATAAAGAAAACCACCAAAGTTTGTAATGTCATTGGAACAGGGTAAAAGGGAATAGAAATTTTAGAAGATATAGTCAGTAAAATCACTCCTAGTATAGTTAGGTAATACTTGCTAAAGAAGTGTGTACCAAAAAGATTTTCAGTAATTGTTCTACTCATCGTATGATTATCTTACTTTATCTTCGTCCTTATAAAATCTTGGATCAAATTCATCTAATTTTATACCTCTAAATGTCTTATAAAATGAGCCAAATTTATAGCTACCAAGTTGTTCTAATGGTGTATTTGTAAACTTTGCTTTTGCTGCTTCCTCCGACTCAGCCTCTATAGTTACCTGAAAGTCATACGACATAGTCATATCTATAATGAATTTTCTCATAACTAACCTCCTATTAATAATTAACTAAATATCATAAATATAGTGATTTTAACTAAAAAAATATAAAAATATTTAAAATTATACCCATTGGGAATGATAAAATCTTTGATATAAGTTCAATAAATATGGACAATAAAATTTTAATTATTAATGGCCCTAATCTAGAAATGTTAGGTAAACGCAAAGAGAGTGTTTATGGAAATTTCACATTAAAAGATTTGGAAAACGAGCTACTTAAGGAGTCTGAAACATTAGGATGTAAACTTGATTTTTTCCAAAGTAATATAGAAGGAGAGATAATCAATAAAATAAATGGCTTAGACGAGTCATACGTTGGTATCATAATCAATCCCGGTGGTTTGACTCATACTTCGGTTTCTTTACACGACTCTCTTGAAATTAAAACAATATTTAAAATAGAAGTTCATTTATCCAATATATACTCTAGAGAGGACTTTCGAAGAAAGTCTCTCATAGCACCAGCTTGTAATTGTTCAATTATAGGTATGGGTAAAGATGGATTTATTTACGCATTAAGATATTTAAAAAAAATCATATAAATCAAAGCTTATTTTAAATTTCATAAATATTTAATATTTTTTTATTAAGTTATACACAACCAATCTATTCCTGAGACTATTAAATAGTTATATAATGGCAACAGGAACGTTCAAATAGGAGGACATAATGAAAAAACTAATTAGTATTTTTGTACTTTTAGTTTCTTTTGCATTTACTTCAAACAGTTACAGTAAAACCGAAATTCATTGGTGGTATGGTAACAGTGGTTTTTTAGGTGATGTAATCATAGAAATAGCTAATCGATTTAATGAATCACAAGATGAGTATATGGTTATCCCTACTGGTAAAGGAAGCTATGAGGACAACATGGCAGCTACAATAGCTGCTTTTAGAGCAGGTGATCAACCTCATTATTCACAAGTCTATGATGCAGGTGCAGCTATCATGGTAGCACAAGTTAAAAATGGAGTTGTTATCGGCTTTGAAGAGATGGCCGAAAAATATGGTATTGATGTTGATGCTGATAACTACATTCCTGGTATAAAAAACTTTTATGCTGATGGAGATGGAAAAATGATCGGCGTTCCATTTAATAGTTCTACATGTCTCATGTATGCCAATATGGATATCTTAAATGAAGTTGGCATTGAAGAGGTTCCAAAAACTTACGAAGAATTTGAAGGTATGGCTCAAAAGATACTCGATGCCGGATATATTCCTCTTCTTCAAAGTCACAGTCCTTGGATTTGGACTGAAAATTTCTTCTCAAGGCATAATTTATTGATGACAGATGGCAATAATGGCTATGATGCTGTTCCTACAAAAACACTTTTTGCGGATACAGAAGCTTTTGTTTATCACTGGACTAAAGTTAAAGAATGGTATGAAAAGGGTTACTATGGCTACAAGGGAAGAGCATGGGGAGATAACCAAGCACCATTTACTAACGGTGAGGCTGCATTTTGGTTTGGATCTGCTGCATCTTTTGGAGGTATGAAAGGTGTACTTCCAAACTTTACAACTAACCCAATACCATATTGGGACTCAGTAACAGGCGGTAAAGAATATCCAACATTTATTGGTGGTGCTGCTAATTGGATTTTAAACGGTCATACAGAAGAAGAGTATAAAGGACTTGCAAAATTTATTGAATTTATGGGTTCACCAGAAATGGATTTATACTATCATAACATGACAGGTTATGCTGCTGTAACAAAAGGTGGTATCGAATTAGCTGAAACTATAAATTTTTATAGAGCTTCTCCTTATCATAAAGCTGTTGGTGATCAATTAGGTCTTGAAGGTTCAACTATCCCTGGTGGATATAGAGCAGGTAACTGGCCTCAAATTCGTGAAGTAATATACGAAAATGTTGAGCCAATGCTTAATGGTGATATCACTGTTGAAAAAGCTCTAAGCAATATGGATAAGGGTGCAGCAAAACTATTAAAACAGTTTGCTAAAACCCTATAATTAATATTATTTTAAAAAGGAGGGTATTTATAATATCCTCCTTTTAACTTAATGAAAAAAGTTCAATTTAAATCAAATTATTCTCAATATTTTTTCTTAGCTCCTCAGCTATTAATCTTATTAATTTTTTTATATTGGCCAATTATTCAAACGTTTAAAGATGCCTTTACTATGCAAGATGCTTTTGGATTTGGTTCTCAGTTTGCTGGTTTTGATAATTTTTTATTTATTTTTTCTGATCCCTCTTATTTCACTGCTTTCAAGTTTACAATTATCTATAGTTTCGTAATTACTTTTATTACAGGTTCAATTGGTTTATTGCTTGCTGTGCAAGCTAATAAAGTAATGCATGGAAAAAGTGCTTATAAAACCCTTTTAATTTGGCCTTATGCTATTGCACCAGCTGTTGTTGGTGTTATGGCAAATTATTTCTTCAGTGAAAGATATGGTTTACTTCATCATTTATTTAATAATTTATGGGGTTTTAATTGGTATGAAAATGTATTTGATGCATATATTTATGTAATTATTGCTGGTTCCTGGAAACAAATAAGTGCAAATTTTATTTTCTTTTTAGCAGGACTTCAGGCTATTCAAAAAACAGTTATTGAAGCTTCTATTATTGATTGTAAAAGCAACATTCGAAGATTTTGGACAATTACTTTTCCTTTATTAATGCCGACTACTTTTTTCTTGATTATAATTAATATAACTTATGCCTTCTTTGATACATTTGGAATTATTGATACAACCACTATTGGAGCTCCTGGTAGCGAAACTAAAACTTTAGTTTATAAAGCCTACATTGATGGCTTCAAAGGTTTAGATCTTGGAAGTGCTGGTGCGCAATCAATCATGATGATGATAATAGTTCTTGTCATTACAATTTTCCAATTCAGATACATAGAAGGTAAAATTCACTACAATTAATGACTAAATATATATCTTCAACTATTAATCATTTTATTCTTTCAATTGGTTTACTTATTATGGTTGTTCCAATATGGATAATTTTTGCAAGCTCAACACATTCAAGCCTATTTATAAATACAAACGGTTTACAATTCTTTTTAGGAGATAATTTTATTGATAATTATTCTAGGGTTTTATTTAAACAATCTGGTTTTTTTAATGAAATAACAGCTCTTAAAATGTTTTTAAATAGTTTTGTTATGGCAACAGGTATAGCAACTTTATCTGTAATAACATCACTTATGACTGCATACGGTTTAGTTTATTTTAAAGTCAAATATGCGACTTTTATATTTTGGTTAATTTTTATTACTTTATTAGTTCCTTTGGAGCTTAGAATAATGCCCTCATACATAGTTATGTCAAAATTAAATCTTGTAAATACATTTGCTGGTTTAATTCTACCCATCTCTGCCTCTGCAATAGCAACCTTCTTTTTTAGACAATTTTATAAATCAATTCCTGATGAATTATTAGAAGCGGCTAAATTAGATGGAACTAATAGTTGGAGCTTTTTTATAGATTTTTTAATTCCTTTATCTAAAACGATGATTGCTGCTGTTTTTATATTTATGTTCGTATTTGGCTATAATCAATATCTTTGGCCATTAATAATGACTACTAGTGAGCAATATTGGACTGTTGTAATGGGTCTTAAGACAATGTACGGATCTATTTCTGACCGCTTTGCTTTTGTAATTATGTCAATGATCCCACCAGTAATTATAATTATTTTTCTACAAAAATTATTTATTCAAGGAATATTTCAAAATAAATGAAGTTCAAACCATTAGAAATACTAACACACATTATTCTCATACTTGGCGTTTTATTAATGGTATTACCAATTTGGTTTTCTTTTGCCACTTCAACTCATGATAATGTTTCAATAATGACTGAGGGAATGAAATTTTTTTTAGGTGAGAGTTTTTCTCAAAATTACAATGAAGTTTTGAATGAAAAAGGGGGTTGGTCTGAGGAAGTTACTGCAGCGAGAATGTTTGTAAATAGTTTTATTATGGCTCTTGGTATCGCAACATTGAAAGTTGTCATCTCAGCTATGTCAGCTTACGCATTAGTTTATTTTAGATTTAAATTAGCTGTTCCAATATTTTGGCTAATCTTTATTACTCTTTTAGTTCCACTAGAAGTAAGAATCTTTCCAAGTTATAAAATTGTATCTGATCTTGGTCTAACAAATACATATACGGGACTTATACTCCCACTAGTTGCTTCTGCTACTGCAACATTTTTCTTTAGACAATTTTATAAAACAATCCCTGATGAATTGTTAGAGTCTGCAAAATTAGATGGTGCAAATAGTTGGAGATTTTTTATTGACTTCTTATTGCCACTATCAAAAACAATGTTAGCGGCTATGTTTATTTTCATGTTTGTCTATGGATATAGCCAATATTTATGGCCTTTAATAATGACTACTGACGAAAAATATTGGACAGTAGTGATGGGAATGAAGATTATTTTTACAGAAAATTATGAGGGTGTTGCTTTACCTAGAACAGGCGAGAGATTTGCCTATATTATATTGTCAATGCTTCCACCAGTGTTAGTTGTTGTAATTCTTCAAAGATGGTTTATCAAAGGATTAATTCAAACAGAAAAATAAAAATGAGTTTTTTAGAATTACAAAATATTACTAAAATATATCCCAATGGCACTAAAGCTGTTAATGAGACTTCTTTAAATATTGATAATGGAGAATTTGTTGTATTTGTTGGTCCTAGTGGATGTGGTAAATCAACTTTATTAAGAATGATAGCCGGATTAGAGGATATTACAAATGGGGAAATATCGCTAGATGGTAATGTTATTAATAATATTGATCCGTCTGAAAGAGATGTAGCAATGGTTTTTCAAAATTATGCACTTTATCCTCACATGTCAGTATTTAATAACATGGCTTATGGTCTTAAAAATAGAGGAATATCTAAAGAAGAGATCAATAACAAAGTTAATGATGTTGCTAAACTCCTGGAAATAGATCAATTACTCACAAGAAAACCAAGTATGCTTTCAGGAGGCCAAAGACAACGAGTTGCAATGGGAAGAGCCATAGTTAGAAATCCAAAAATATTTTTATTTGATGAACCACTATCTAACCTAGATGCAAAATTAAGAAATCAAATGCGTTTGGAAATTAAACGTCTTCAAAGACAAATGGGCGTAACAAGTATTTTTGTTACTCATGATCAAACAGAGGCGATGACACTAGGAGACAGGATAGTAGTAATTAACAATGGTGTTGTTGAACAAGTTGGCACACCTAAAGAGATATATTCTAAACCAAACACTAAATTTGTTGCTGAATTCATAGGATCCCCACAGATGAATTTATTTAATTGCAAAATCGAAAATGGCATAGCTCATATAGCTGATATGAGAATTAACCTTAATAATTCTGCAAACATCGATGATGCTAGTTTAGGTATAAGGCCAGACGATATCCTAATTTCAGATAATGGACAGCATACTTGTGTAGCAAACCTAGTGGAATATCTAGGTTCAGATATGATCATTTATTCAAAAATTGGTGATCAAGAGTTTAGTTGTAAATTATCCTCCAAAATAAATCTAAATGCAGGAGATACATTTAAATTTGATATATCTAATACATTAGTGCACCTTTTTGATAACACGAACGGTTCAAGAGTATAAGTTTTAAAAAGTCTATTTTGGTAAAATACAAACAGGGATAGGGTTCATTTTATGAATATTATTTTTTCTAATCTCAAGATACTTTTGTCTATTTGATGATTTCTCATTAAGCATTGCCTCTTCAATTTCAGAGTAACTTAAACCAACTTGATCTTCATCAGATCTTCCATCAGTCCATAAACCATCTGTTGGGGCTGCATCTATTATGTCTTTGTTTATATTTAATTCCTTACCCATATCCCATACTTCTGTTTTGAGACAATCTGCGATTGGAGAAATATCAACTCCTCCATCACCGTATTTTGTATAGAAACCTATTCCAAAGTCTTCAACTTTATTTCCTGTGCCAACAACGATTCCGTTATTGCTAGCAGCTATTTGATACAAAGTCATCATCCTTAATCGAGCCTGTGAATTTGCATAACCGTGTTCTGAGTCATTTTTATCGAGAGCTGACTTAAAACTTTCAAATACAAGAGAGAGATCTATTTTAAAGTCTGTTACATTACCAAAATTCTTTTTTAACCAGTCTATGTGATTTATACCTCTTTCATTAGTTGTTTTGTGATCAAGTATTGGCATGTTCGCAACAAACGTTCTCAAGCCTGTTTTTGCTGACAACGTACTTGTAACAGCTGAGTCAATGCCTCCTGAAATACCAATAACTAACGCATCAACATTATTTGAATGTGCATAATCTTTTATCCAATTTGATATAAATTCAATTTTTTCTTTGGTATGCATATTTTGTATTACGTTAGCTTAATATCAAAAGTTCAACTATTTAATTGATATTTTAATTCATTTTATCAATCAATATATGATAAAATTTTATAAATTTTGTATATATAGATATTTATAAGAAAATTATGTCTTTTAGGGTACTCAAATTTTTAATTAAACATTTAATTAAAACAAGATCTGTTATTATAAAATTTGAGGGAAATGACCATCTTATTGACAACGGCACAGATCCATTAATTTTACAGATCAATAATAAGAAATTTTTAAATAAAATTTTTTATGCACCTTCTCTCGTACTCACAGAAGGATATATGGATAAAGATTACGAGTTAAACAATTCGACTTTTTATGAGTTTTCTGAATTACTTATTGAAAATTATAATAAATACCTTGAAAAAATATCAAATACACTAATATTCAGAATTATTTTAATCATTAATCCACTATTTCAGTTAAATTTTATAAAGAGTTCAAAAAGTAATGTCGCAAGTCACTATGACTTATCTGATAGGTTGTATGACTTATTTTTGGATGAAACTAGGCAATATTCATGCGCATACTTTGAAAATGAAAACGACTCATTAACACAAGCACAAACTAACAAAATGAGCAGATTAGCTGACAAATTATTATTAAATTCTAATGATAGAGTTTTAGACATAGGGTGTGGGTGGGGATCACTTAGTAGACACTTTGCAGATCATCATGATTGTAAAGTAAAGGGTGTTTCATTATCTGAAGAGCAAATTAAATACTGTAATGACCAACTTAAAAAGTCAGATAAAAAAGAAAATTTATCCTATTCTTTACAAGATTATAGAGATGAAGAGAATTCTTATTCAAAAATAGTTTCTGTAGGAATGTTTGAGCATGTAGGAAAACCCTTCTACAAAACCTATTTTAAAAAAATATATAATTTATTATCTGATGATGGCATAGCGGTAGTACACACAATTGGTAACATTAGAGTTCCGAAAATGACTCCTGCATTTATTAGAAAATATATATTTCCTGGTGGATATATACCATCTTTGTCTGAGGTAATGCCAGCTGTAGAAAAATCTGGTCTTATAATTTCAGATATAGAGGTTCTTAGATTACATTATGCTAAAACACTTTCTCATTGGTTTAAAAATTTTAAAAAAGAAGAAAAAGAAGTTCTTAAATTATATGATGATAGATTTGTAAGAATGTGGGAAGCTTATTTAAATTTAAGTGAAATATCTTTTACTAAAGGTGATAATGTGATTTTCCAACTAGTTTTAACTAAAAAAAGAGACTCATTTCCTTTGGTAAGAAAAAAAATTAGTTAAATATCTCTGTTTTTGAATTCATATTCAATTATATTTACTTAATGTCATATGAGCAAAAAATTATTAATTATTTTGAAAAAAATTATAAGAAAATAGGTGATGATTGTGCTTATATAAACACAACAAAACAATTAATCTCTTCTGATACTTTAGTTGAAAATAAGCATTTTGATCTAAAGCATTTTACTCCTCAAAACATAGCACACAGACTTTTTCTTTCAAATTATAGTGATATTCAATCCTCAGGTGGCGTACCTAAATATGTTCTACTAAATATTAGTTTCCCAAATAAAAACTATAAGTTTGTGCAACAAATAATAACTAATTTTCATAGAATATGCCTAAGAAATAAGATTGAGATAATAGGCGGGGATACTACTTCTTCTGAAAAAATATTTTTATCTTTATCAATTATTAGCGATAAAATTATTAATACTAAAATAACAAAGAGATCTAATGCTAAGGTTGATGATAAAGTTTATACATTTTCAGGTATTGGATATTCAAAACTAGGATACCTAAGTTTATATAGTAAGTTTAAATTACCTAATAATTTAAAAAATTTATCAGTAAAACAATTTTTAAAACCTAAAATGTATATTTATCAAGATATATTTAGGAATCTAAATATTACAAGTTGTATGGATTTATCAGATAGTCTTTTATCAACTTTAGAAACTATCTCGTTCAAATCCAAAAAAAAAATTAAATTAAATAATCTCACCTCTGTTAATTCTAAGCTCTATAAGTTTTTTGAAGAAGAAGAATATATTTCTCTTATTTTATCCAGTGGGGAGGAGTATGTTCCAGTTTTTACCTCACCTAAAAACTTATTATATTTAAATAAAAAAAAACTTTTAATTAAAAGGGGTATTAGAATTATATGTATTGGAAGTGTAGAAAAAGGAAAGGGTGTAAATCTAAAAAATTTTAATCTTGGCAAAGTAAAAAAATTTGACCATTTTAAAAATAATTACTCTCTTTAATAACTCTTTTAATATTTATTAAGTTGATTTTATTTAAATATATCTCTTTATAAATATTACTATCATTTTCAGCTCGAGTCTTTTTATAAGCTCTATCGTAATGATATTCAATTAATGATTTCACAAACTGAAAATATTCCTTTTTTTTTAAATTTATTTCAATAAGTTTAAAATCTTCTTTTGGAATAATTTTTTTTAATACGATAAGTGCATTTTCCATTAAATCTGGTGAATTTGTAAAATATTTATAATCTTTTAAAATGAATTTTACTCTCTCGGTTAAATTACTCTTTATTTTTACATTTTTACCCAAAGGCATATTTTTCCAGATTTTACTTGGAATACTTAACTTTCCTACTTTGATACTTTCCGCTTCAACCCATATATTCTTTCTTGAATTGAAAAAGTGAAGTTTTTCATAAATTAATGTTTCAAATAATTTTTGTGATGGTTGAACAGTATTGGGTATATTTCCTAAAATAGAGCCTTTATGTTTTGCCAAACCTTCAAAATCGATCACTTGATATTTTTTCGATAATTCTTTGATAAAAAGTGTTTTTCCTACTCCTGTTACACCCATAATTTGATTAAATTTAAATTTATCAGTATTATTTTCAAAAAAATCTACTACATAACCTCTGTAAGTCTTATATCCACCCTCTAATAATGTTACGTCGTAACCGATTTGTTTAAGAACTAAATATAAACTAAGTGATCTGAGACCACCTCTCCAACAATAAATTAATGTTTTATTTTTTTTATCAAATTTTATTTTATTAATAATTTTGGAAATATTTGCACTAATAATACTTGCTCCTTCTTTTTTGGCTAAAAAAGAATTCTCTTTATATTTCAATCCTATTTCATGACGTTGTTTATTTGTTAATACAGGATAATTTACTGATCTTGGGATATGGTCTTCATCAAACTCTAATGGGGTTCTTACGTCAATTATAGTATTATAATCATCGATAGTAGTACTTTTATACGATGTTTTATTTATGCGCATATTTTTCATAATTTTTTTTATAATATATCCATATTACCTCAACTCTAAAGTAATAAATCTAAAATATGAAATTGATTGGAAATCAATTCACCTAGCAGACTTATTCTGGAAAATTAAAATTGAAGATAATTTATATGAAATTGATTTCATAATTAAAAGTTATGGTATGACTGACAAAATTTATGGGTATGAGTCTATTACAAAAGTTACTGGAGAGATTAAAGATGATAGCTTCAATCCCATGATTTACAAAAGTAAAACAAAAAGCTCTAAACAGGATAGATTTGAAAATATTGTTTTTAACAAGAACGGTACTATATCAAATATTGAAATCTCAAAAGAACTTTCCAGTGATCAGATTAATTTGCAAAATACTTTAATTAATGATCATAAATATTTCACTGATCCGATATCACAATTAGTTCAATATTTTATTTTTCAAACAGACTCAAAAAGGTTGATTATTGATGGAATTAACATTTATGAATTATCATCAATTGCAAAAAATACAGAAAACTTAAAATCTAATAATCATTCAATATACGAGGGAAACGCTGAAGTTATAGATTTAGTATTTCCTTTTTTTAAAGGTCTCTATAAAGAGAATAAAAAAAATAATTTAGAAGTTATAACAGTTTATACTTTTGAAAAATCAAAAATAAAAATTCCTGCTAAATTTAGAATTAATTCAAAAAAATTTAAAGCTAATCTTCATTTAAAAGAATATGAAATTCTCCAATAATGCAAGTAACAAAGAATAGGTCAATCTTAAAAACTATAAGTTATAGAATAGTTGGTTTTATAGATACTTTTCTGATTAGTTTTTTTGTTATTTCTTATGGTTCAGAAAATTTTGATGCTACTTCTCCCTTCTATTTAGCTTTAATTGTTATGATTTTAAAAATGATTGCATACTATATTCATGAAAGAGTATGGAATTTATACAAGTATGGAAGAATTAATCAAAAAGTAATTAGACTCAGGTCATTTTTCAAGTCACTTACATGGAGATTAGCCGCATCTACAATAACATTTATTTCTGCTATGTTTATTACATCAAACTTAGATTGGACAAAATCCATTGTCATTTATGAAATAATGAGCGGTTTATTAATTTATTACATTCACGAGAGAGTTTGGAATAAAACTCAATGGGGAAGAATTAAATTATGAATTTCATAATTAAAATTGAAAATAATCTCATAGAGCTTTTTAAAGGTAATTTACCTTTATACAAAAGTTATTGGATTTATTATGTTCTTGTTAATTTCCTTATTTCGGCACCTCTGTTGCTCGTTACAAAAATACACATACAAAATTTTATTTATACATTTTCATTATATCTTGTACTAAATTTAATCTATTACTTTACATCTTGCATTGGTGTTTGGAGAAGTTCTCAAAAATATAAAGGCAATAAAATACTATCTTTTTTAGCTAGATTAATCGTAGTAATAGGCATATCTACAACTATCTTAGAATTGAAAACTATCCTTACAATCATTTATAGTTTTTGATTATTTAAAAGCCTTCAAATATGAAAAAAAATCCATATTATCAATTTTATGGATGATGAAACACAATTAAAAGTTAGAAAATTTCTGAAAAGGCTAGGTATTAGCTCACAACAAGAGCTTAATCAATTTATTGAAAATAACCCTGATGTAAAAGATCTATCAATAAAAGTATCTTTTGAAATTAACAATAAGAATGTTTTTGAGTTTGAAGATAAAATAAAAAATTAATTTAAATGAAAAAGATTCAAAACCATTTTATTAGTGGCATTTTAATTGTTGCGCCCTTAGCTTTATCTATTTATGTTGCTTGGGTAGTCGTTGGTATTGCAGATAAAATATTTAGACCTTTCATACCTTTAAATAAATTTGGTATTCCATCTGAAATACCTGGTGTTGGTTTAATAGTTGCTTTTCTATTTTTTACAATTTTAGGAGCCATAGCAGGAAGTTTTTTTGGAAAACTTTATCATCGAGTAGTTGATGCTGTTTTATCCAAAATACCTGGCTTAAACTCAATCTATAACACAGTAAAACAGATTATTGATACATTTGCTACGACACAGTCTAATGCTTTTAAAGAGGTTGTTCTTATTGAATATCCTCAAAAAGATATTTTTGCTCTTGCATTTTTAACAAGTGAAACAAAAGGAGAAATAGCAAAAAGAAAAAATCAAAAGATGATAAATGTTTTCATGCCATCTACACCTAATCCAACTACAGGATTCTTAATGTTTGTTCCATTATCAAAATGTATCAAACTTAATATGTCTGTCGATCAAGCTATCAAATACATCATTTCTGCTGGACTAGTTACACCCAAAGCACCGGAAATTAAAAAAGCTCTTCCTAAAAAGAAAAAAATTAAAAAGTTAACTAAATAATAGTTTTATTGCTTCTTGCTGCTTAAAAAACATAAGTAACTTATATATATCTTTCTTAAATTTTTCATTTTCATACTCTTTTTTTTCAATCAATTTTTTTACATATTGAAGCGCATCTATTATTAGTTCTTGATCATGATAAACATTCACAAACTTGAATAATGAGTCACCACTTTGACGATATCCTAATATGTCACCAGTGCCTCTAATTTCGAGATCTTTTTCGGATAATTTAAAACCATCTAAGTTTTCTTTGAATATTTTTAGTCGATTTATCGTATTATCAGGTAAATCCTTGCCATATAAAGCAAAACAATATCCTTGATTGTTACCTCTTCCTACTCTTCCTCTTAACTGATGTAATTGAGATAAGCCAAATTTTTCTGCATTTTCAATTACAATATAATCTGCATTTTTATTATCTATACCTACCTCTACTACAGTAGTAGCAACTAATATTTTTATGTTTCCCTTTTGAAAATTTTGAATAATTCTTTCTTTTTGATCACTCTTAATTTTACCATGTAACATTTCAACTTCTGAACCAAATATTTTCTTCAAAGACTTAAATCGTGTTTCTACATCTTTGTACTTTTGAGTCTCTGATTCTTCTACTAAAGGACAAATCCAGTAAACTTGAGATACATTTGAAATTTTTTTCTTTAACAAAATTTCTATATCTTTAATTTTGTCAATATTTGATACTTTAGTTATTATCGGTTTTTGAAAAGCTGGCTTTTCTTTTAGTATTACCTGTTCTATTTCACCATATTGAGCTAATGCAAGAGTTCTTGGAATAGGTGTGGCAGACATTAATAGAATATTTGTATTTATTCCTTTTTCAGCTAAATACAGTCTTTGTTGAACACCAAATCGATGTTGTTCATCGATTATTACATATGCCAAAGATGAGAAATTTAAATTTTCTTGAAAAATAGCATGAGTGCCAATAATAAAATTAAAAATACCCTTTTCTATTTTTTCATAAATTTTACTTTTATTTTTACTACTTCCAGTGAGCAATATAGGATTAACTTCTTCATTATCTAAGTGATTTAATACATTATTGTAAATTTGATTAGCTAATATTTCTGTAGGCGCCATATACGCAACTTGTTTATGTTTCTGAATAAAAGGGATTGCTGTTAGTAAGGATACAATAGTTTTACCTGAACCTACATCACCTTGTAATAGTACTGTTTCTCTATATTGAGTATTATTATAATAATTTATATCGTTTATGATTTTATATTGATTTTTTGTCAACTCAAAAGGTAGCTCATTTATCAATTTTTCTTGTAAATTAAATTTAAGATTTAAACTCTCATTTTTTCTTTTTGTTTTTTCTTTCAAGTATCTAATTGCAAAATAATTTGATACCAATTCATCGACTGCTAACCTTTTTCTAAAATTCTCTCTATTATCAATATCTTCTTTCACAGAGGGAAAATGCATTTTTATTAATGATTTATTAAAACTTGAGAAATTATATTTTTTAATAATATTTTCATTCAACCATTCATCAAATTTATTTAAATGATTTTTTGCGTCATTTAAAACTATTCTGATATCTTTTAATGTGATACCCCTTGTTAAAGGATAAATATTTTCAAAAGTTCTTAACTTATCCTCATTTTCTATCTCTTCTATGTAATCAGGGTGTGCTACACTAAGATTGCTTTTATAAAATGATACTTTTCCACTAATAATTAATTCTTTGTTTTCAGGATATTTTTTTCTAAGAAAATTCCCTCTTATTGAAAAATAAATTATGTTTATAATTAAAGATCCTTTTTCACATTCAATCACGTAGGGTAGTTTAGGATTGAAAGGAAAATGATGTTTTTTTACCTTAACGAGAGTGGTAATAGTTTGTCCTTTTTCAAGATTTTTAAAGTCAATATCCTTAGTACGATCTATTGATCTAGTCGGTAAATTATAAAATATATCAATAACTGTGTTTATATTCAGATTTTTAAAATAGGACGCTTTCTTTGGACCTATTCCTTTAAGTTTTTCTACATTCTGATATAAAAAATCGAAACTATTGTCGTTCATGAATAATAACTACAAAGATAAATTAAAAAAAATAAAATATCGATGTCAAACATTAGGTATAAAAGAATTAGATGTAATTTTTGAGAGAATTTATTCAAAACTTGAAAACACTAATGATGAGGCTCTAATTGATCAATTAGATGATTTACTAAAAAATGAAACACAATATATATTTGACGTATTTTTTAATGAGTCTTTCAAAGAAGATAGAATTAAGTACCTTAAAATTATAAATTTATCAAAATAATATTGGAAAATCCTATTTCTAAATTTGGCAATAAATCAATTTTATTATGTGAAGATGATAAGATAGCTCTAGACTATGAAAATATTCTAAATATACATTTTCCCCATAAGAAAATATCTTATTTTCCAGCACATGACTCTTTACCATTCAGTTCTGAAAGTTCATCATCTGACATCTTACTTGATAGGTCAGAAAAATTACAGACGTTAACTCATAATGATATAATAATAATAACTTGTAATAATCTTTTAAAAAAATTTCAAATAAATAAAGATGCTAATCATTTTTTAACATTAACTAAAAATCAAACTATTGAAGCTAATACAATTTTAGAAAAATTAGTTGAATTTAATCATTCAAGCCAAGCAAATGCTTATAATAAACTCGAATTTTCACTTAGAGGTGATATTTTAGATATTTATAACAGTAATAATAATCCTTATAGAATTTCATTCTTTGATAATGTGATTGAAACAATAAAAGAATTCAATCCTCAAACACAACTTACTTTTAAAGATGAAATAGAGAGGATTGATATATTTAACCCTAATATTGAGCTATTAGAGCCAAGTAATAAAGATAGTTATTTTGAGGATATCGTTATGAGATATTCCATTTATACAATTAATAGAAGTGACATAATATTAAAAGAAAAGCTAAATTTTCTTAAAACAATTTTTGATAAAGTCCAACCTGAGATCCCTTTTTCAAATTATTATTTAGAAGATAACAAAATAAAAAATTTTAAATTTACAAATATATTATCTAGCTCACCTAAATCATTAAAAATTACATCAAATACCTCTTTAGATGAATTTTCCAAAATGAGTAATAAAATATATTTTCATAGTGGAAAAAATTCCTCATTAATAGAAAACGAATTTCTTCAAAAGAAAAATATTGAACCAAATTATGGTAATAATTTATATTTCTATAAAACTGTAATCTCAAAAGACTATCTATTTGATGGAATCGTACACCTCAATAAAAACACTCATACTACAAAAAAAACGAATTTAGATACTATAATCAATTTTAATGATCTTTCATTAGGAGATGCAGTTGTCCATCAAAAGCATGGTATTGGTAGATTTATATCCATTGATAATATTGAAATTAATAATCGAATTAGGGAGTTTATTAGATTAATTTACCGCGGCAACGACAAGCTTTTACTACCAATTGAAAATTTAAACTATATTTCAAGATATGGGTTTGATGATAATAATCTACTTCTTGATAAATTAGGCACGAATGATTGGATTTTAAGAAAATCTTCAGTTAAGAAGAAAATCCGTTTTCTAGCTAATAAACTTTTAAAAAATGCAGCAAAGAGATCAACTATAAACATCAAAGAGTTTCAATATAATAATTCTGATCTTGAGAAATTTAATCAACAATTTCCATTTGTTGAGACTGAGGACCAATTAAACTCAATTGAACAATCTTTAAATGATTTAAAACAAGATAAACCATCTAATCGCCTTATATGCGGCGATGTAGGATTTGGCAAAACTGAAGTGGCTTTAAGAATTGCATGTGCAACATATTTATCAGGTTTTCAATTTGTAATAGTCGTTCCCACCACACTATTAGCAATGCAACACACTAATACATTTAGTGAGAGATTTTCAGTTTTTAACATTAAGGTTGCATGCCTATCTAGATTTACTTCGTCAAAAGAAAAAAAAGAAATTTTAATTTCATTAAAGTCTGGTGATATTCAAATTCTTATTGCAACACATAGTCTTTTTAAAAAAGACATAGAATTTAATAATTTAGGCACACTGGTAATTGATGAAGAACAAAAATTTGGTGTCGATCAAAAGGAATATTTAATCAACAAATACCCAACTATTCATTTATTTTCATTGTCTGCCACACCTATTCCTAGAACACTTCAGATGTCTTTATTGGGCTTAAAAGATTTAAGTATTATTGGAACACCTCCATCAAATAGAATTAGTATAAGAACTTATGTTCAAAAATATGAGACTGTTGCCCTTATTTCAGCAATAAAGAATGAATTAGAGAGGAATGGACAAATTTTTATTGTTGTACCAAGAATAAGCCATATTCCTTTTGTCGAAAATGAAATTAAAAAATTAAATATAGATCTTTCTTACGGAGTAGGTCACAGTAAAATGAAAGAAAAAGATATTGAGGATGTGTTCATATCTTTTACAAAAGGTGAGATACAGTGCCTTATTTCTACAAATATTATTGAGTCTGGAATAGATATAAAAAATGCAAACACACTAATAATATTTTATTCTAATTTATTTGGTTTATCTCAATTATATCAATTGCGAGGTAGGGTAGGTCGTTCAAATAAAAGAGCATATGCCTATTTATTTCATGACAGTGAAAAATTAATCAATAAAACAGCTCTAAAGAAACTTCAAGTTTTAGCTAACTATGAAAATCTAGGATCAAATTTTCAGTTAGCTAATGAGGATTTAGAAATAAGAGGTGCAGGTAATTTACTTGGCGATGAGCAAAGTGGTCATGTGAAAGATATTGGAATAGAGCTTTACCAAAGTATGTTAAAAGATGAGGTGGAAAGACAAAAAAATAATAATGCAGAAATTGAAGATGACTATGATGAATTTGAATTCGATGCATTTTTTGAGTATTACATTCCAAAGAATTATATATCTGATGATATTTCCAGATTGATTATTTATCGTAAATTTACTAATTCAAATAATATTAAAGAGCTTAAGAATGTTTTAGATGAGATGTATGATCGATATGGTAATTACCCAGTTGAAGTTACTAATTTATTTAATTTACTAACTATTAAAATTAAATCTCTTACCCTTGGTATTTCAAAAATAAATATAAAAAGAAATTTTATTGATATTACTTTTAAAAAAGCAAGTCAAAAAATACTAGATGATTTAATTCAAATGGCACAAGAAAATTTTATTAAAATGCAAAGTTCTAGTTCCATTCAGATCAAAAATAACGACAGTAAGGACTTATTTTACACTATAAATCTTTTCTATAAAAAGTTAGGATTAAAATGATGGAAGATCAACAACTACCAAAAACTAATGCAGAGTGGGCAAACTATTATGAATCTATAATAGCCGAACTTACTGAAAATCAAAAAAAAATAGGTGAACCTATTTCAATAGATGAATTTTATGAACTTCCTATAAAAAGGAAACAGAAATATATCAAAAAACTATATTTTAAAATTGGCGATGCAGAGTAATTATATTCCAAATATAGATCTAGCGGATATTATCAATAAAGATCTTAATAGTGAAGCTGCTGTAGAAGTATCAAATAATATTAAAAAAGCATCTGAAGAAATTGGTTTTTTTACAGTTACAAATCATGGTATTCCAATTTCAAAAATTGATAATCTTTTAAAGACTTGTAAAAAATTTTTTTACTTAAATGACGAACAGAAACTTAAAATAGCACCAAAGAAATGGAATCCTAATACAAACACAGTTTACAGGGGTTATTTTCCTAGTTCTGTAAATGGTAAGGAAGGTTTAGACATAGGAGATCCACTTTTAAAGCAAAATATGGTTGATTTGTTAAAGAAGGAAAAATTTGAAGTTAATCATGATATGTCTTTTCTAGATCCAGACTGGCAAATTACGATAAATAATTATTTTGATGACCTTCATAATTTAGGAATAACAATATTTAAATCTATTATATCTTCATTTTCCTCAGATTTATCATTAGCTGAAAAGGCTTTTCAAAGACCCAAAACATTATCAACTCTAAGATTTAATTACTATCCCAAACAAGATAAACCTGTTGAAGTCTCTTCACAAGACGGTGTTGCTTTAGGTTGTGAAACCCATGTAGACAGTGGAATAATGACTATTTTATATCAAGATAAAAAAGGCGGCTTACAAGTTCAAAATAGACATTCATTGGATTGGTACGATGTTCCTCATGATCCAAATGCTTTTGTAATTAATACAGGTTTAGCTTTAGAGTGTTTAACAAATGGTCAAATGAAAGCAACTAATCACAGAGTTCTTTTTAATCAGGAGGAGCGTATTTCGATACCTTTCTTTTTTGAACCCTCTTATGATTTCATTTTAGACCCAAAACATTTGGATATTTATGAAAATATCAATTATAATGTTGAAAATTATGAAAATTTTCTCACTAACTCGCTTAAAAAATTTGTTGAATATGATAGGCCTGTCTAAATTATCTTTTTTATTTTTGTTTACATTTATAACAGCATGTGGTGGTTTTAATACTGGGGTAAAAAAATCTGACACCCAAAAAGTTAACACAGTTAAATATGGAACTCTTGTTGCAGCTGAGCCTGTCAAAATTACTGGTGAAAGCTCTGGTTTAGGCGCTCTTACCGGAGGTTTAGTAGGGTTTGTAGTTGGATGTGGAGAAGGTATTTTAGATGATGACTGCAGAGATGCTGCTGCTGTGGTTGGAACCATTGGTGGAGCAATAGTAGGTTATGTCGCTGGTTCATCATTAGGAGATCATACAGGATTTCAATATGTTGTAGACGTTGATGACACAGATGATGACATTTCAATAGTTCAATCTGGATCAGAACAAATTCCAATTGGTTCCAGAGTAACTATTGCTATTGGTACAAATACCAGAATTATCATATCTGAATAGACATAAATAAATCATGTTTCTTGCTATGAATCGATTTAAAGTCAAATTAGGTGAAGAGACTTATTTTGAAGAAATATGGAAAAATAGAGATACACACTTAAATGAAGTTCCTGGTTTTAAAAAATTTAATTTAATAAAAAGTGAGTCTAATGAAGAATATACACTCTATGCATCTCACAGTGAATGGGAGTCAAAGCAAGATTTTATTAATTGGACTAAATCAGAAGCTTTTAGGATGGCTCATAAAAATGCTGGTGAACATAAAACAGTATATTTGGATCACCCACAGTTTGAAGGTTTTGAGGTAGTAATTTAAGTAAATATCACCTATTTTTTATCAATGGACATAGTAAATCACGAGATATTATTAAGTAGTAATATGTTAGGGACAATGTTCTTTGCTTGCACTATTTATATAACATTGGTTATAGCTAGGTATGCAACTCTTGCAAAATTAATTAGAGACTCTCGATCTAATATTGAAACAAATAAATTAAGATTTAAAAGTCAAAGTGAATATTCTTTTCATATCTTGCATTATGAAAAAAGACTTAAATTATTACGTTACACACTTTACTTATCTCTTTTTGGAGGGATAGCATTGTGCACAAGCTTATTATTTTTGTTATTAAATTACAGCTTCATCTCTGCTATAAGTTTTGGTATTCATCTTTTATTAGTATTATTGGCATTAGTCACTCTTGTATATGAACTAGCTGTATCATTTGAGGCTTTAACTGAGCATTTAGACATAATGAGAACTTTAAAAGATAAATTTTAATATATAAATAATATTCAAACTGTTGGACTATTTAATTTCTGTCTTTTTTTTATTTCTTCCCTTTTTATCTTATCGAAACATATACACTGCCACCCATACTTAAGACTTTACCGTAATCCTCTAGTAACTTTGCAAAATCTGGGAAATAATCATTTTTACTTGCATTTTCGACATGTCTTTGAACACTCTCCATAGATGCAAATTGTTCATTTATTGTAAATAATGTGTTTCCAGTTTCACCCTTACTAGGATCGGTAGGGTCTTTAAACTCTGGTGCTTTAGTAAAGTAAGCATTTAATAAATGATCAGTTCCATCAGAATAAAATTCAGTCATCCATTTTCCATGAGTGCTAAAAATATTTTCAACTTCAGCAGCTTTATCATTTGGTACAGCATAGGATAGATTTATACATACACGTTCAGTCATTTTTTCTCCTTTTAATTAAAACATAATAATAATTATACATTTTGAAAATTGTAAATAGATCAAATGGCGGAAGGACTGGGATTCGAACCCAGGAAAGAGTTGCCCCTTTGCCGGTTTTCAAGACCGGTGCTTTCAACCGCTCAGCCATCCTTCCGATGTCATAAACGTCTAGAATGTATATATTACGTTATTTTTAAATCAATCGTAATTTTATATTTTTAGTTGATATATTCTTCTGCCACTCATGTTATGTTTTTAAGTGATTTTAAGTAATCTTCCAACATTAACTTTTTTTTATATTTTATTAGCATATTTTATTGGTGGCATTACCCAAGGTATACTTGGTGTTGGACTAATCACAGTTGTAATTTCTTTACTCTCATTTGTCGTGGATGTTAAAGAAACAATAGCTCTTGTTATAATACCAACAATTATTACTAGTTTTTTTCAGATGATAAATGGAAATAATTTGAGTAAAATTTCTATTGATACGAAATTTTTTTTAATCTTTTCAACTCTAATCATCATTCCAGGAGTAATTTTACTTAAAACACTGCAATCGGATTTAATTTTAATATTTATAGCTATTTTACTATTTGTTAATTCTTCACTTTTTTTATCAAATAGAATTATTTCAATACCTAATCATAAAAGTTCAATAATTCAATCGATAACAGGATCTTTTAATGGATTTATTATTGGTCTAACAAGTATTTATACCATGCCTTTTGTATTTTTATTACAATCACTAAAATATGATAAAGAAAAAACTGTGCAATTTATGGGATTGGCTTTTTTACTATATAGTTTAATGCAATTTTTTTCTTTTATATTTTTAAAGCTAATTGATATGAGCACAATTATTCCTTCATTAATTGTATCCATACCAGTTGTAATAGGTTTTTTTTTAGGAAAAATAATTAGAGGATACGTTTCAGAAATACTATTTAAAAAGTTATTTTATATTATGTTATTATTGATGAGTGGGGTAATTTTAATTAATGGTGTTTTGTAATTGAAACGAATTAATTACCAGTAGTTCCGTCTATTCTATTTGTGCTGTAAATAGCACCTAACATAAATACAACAACTGAAGCTGGAAATAAAAGATAACCAATGGTGTATGTATCTGGATAATACTGCATACCTATGTACAGAATTATTGCTTGGAGTAGGCAAAGTAATACAAATATGTAATTGGTTCCAATTCTACTTAAAAGTACAGCTAAGGGTTTCAATACAACTATGACTGCTGCACAAACAAAAATTATTGCTGGGATAACATTTAACGATAAGCCCATTGACTCGGCATATGTGTAGTCCTCTAGGGACTCCCAAGGCAGGACCATGGATAGGAACATCATAATAATAGCCGAATAAACAAATTTTTTGCCTGTATTAGTCAAAATCATATGTTATTTATAACAAATACAGGCTTTTTAGCAAAATTATTATGAGATTAGATAACTGCTTAAATTTTAAAGATTTTAGAAAGTTAGCCAAAAAAAAACTTCCATCTCCCGTATTCCATTATATCGATGGTGCTGCAGATGATGAAATAACATATAGAAGAAATACATCGGCCTTTGATGATGTTGATTTAATACCAAACGTATTAAGAGGTGTAAAAGATGTTGACTTATCTACAACTATTTTTGGAAAAAAAATAGATTTACCTTTTTATTGTTCACCAACAGCTCTCCAGAGAATATTTCATTACGAAGGAGAAAGAGCAGTAGCTAAGGCAGCTCAAAAATTTAATACTATGTTTGGTGTGTCTTCTTTGGCTACAGTAAGTGTAGAGGAAATCTCAAACCTCGTGGATACGCCAAAGATGTTTCAATTTTATTATCACAAAGATAAGGGATTAAACAATTCAATTCTTCAAAGAGCAAAAGATGCTAATTTCGATATTATGGCTTTGACTGTTGATACTATAACAGGCGGCAATAGAGAAAGAGACATAAGAACTGGTTTTACATCACCTCCTAAATTTACTTTATCAAGTATGTTAAGTTATGTTACTAAACCAACATGGGCAATTAATTATTTAACTAAAGGTAAATTTGAACTTCCACACCTTCAAGATTATGTTAAAGAGGGCACTAATACAGCTATCTCAATTGGTAATTACTTTTCTACTATGCTCGATCAAGATATGAATTGGAAAGATGCTGAAAAATTATGTTCTGATTGGGGTGGTCATTTCGCATTAAAAGGAATACTAAGTGTAGAAGATGCAAAAAAAGCAGTGGATATTGGATGTACTGGAATTGTTGTATCTAATCACGGAGGAAGGCAATTAGATGGGGCGAGATCACCTTTTGATCAGTTAGCTGATATAGTTGAAGCAGTAGGAGATAGAGTAGATGTAATTTGTGAAGGGGGTATTCAAAGAGGTACTCATATGCTTAAAGCTTTGTCATTGGGAGCTAAAGCTTGTGCTGGAGGAAGACTTTATTTATATGCATTGGCAGCTGCTGGACAAGTAGGTGTAGAAAAAGCTTTAAAAATTTATAAAACAGAGTTGGAACGAGATATGAAGTTGATGGGCTGTAAAAAAATATCTGACCTTTCTACAAATAATATTAAATTTAAGTAAATTAAATTATAGTTACTCTCGTTGTCACTAATCTTAAAGATTTTATAATATAAACTGTTTATTAGAATCGTATGTTCATCAAATTATTATTAAAATCAGTATTTATATATTTATTTACTTTAAATTTGCATGCACACGATCCAAAAAATTGTGACGTGCTTCAAAACTATGACTTTTCAGGTTTTGAAAGCTGGAAAATTGAAGTCGTAAATAGATCGAACGAATTTGGGCTAGATGAGGATTTTGTATCAAAATTAATTGCGCCATATGAGGTAAATAAAAGAGTTATTGAAAATGATAAGTGCCAGCCAGAATTTACTTTAACTTTTTCGGAATATATTGAAAAAAGAAATTCAGAAACAAGAATTCAAAATGGACTTAATAATAAAAGTAAATACAGTAATTTATTAAATAAAATTGATAACTATTATAATGTTCAATCAAGATTTATTTTATCTATATGGGGTTTAGAAACTGCTTACGGAAAAATTACAGGCAATTATCCTGTATTAGAAAGCCTTTTAACCATGTCATATGACGAAAGAAGAAGACGATACTTTACGAAAGAATTATATAATGCACTAAAAATTCTTGAGCAAGGACACATTAATGTTGCTAATTTCAAAGGTTCTTGGGCAGGAGCAATGGGTCAAAATCAATTTATGCCTTCAAGTTTTTTAAACTACGCTCAAGATTTTAATAATGATGGCAAGAAGGATATTTGGACTGACACAGAGGACTCACTCGCTTCTATTGCAAGATATCTTCAAGGAGTAGGTTCAAACAAATGGGATCCAAATTACACTTGGGGTAGAGAAGTTATACCCCCAGAAAATGTAAAATCTTTAGAACCTAAATTGTTTGTAAAAAGAGAAAATGGTTGTTTAGCAGTAAAAAAATTATCAAAAAAATTACCTTTAAATGAATTTAGACTAATGAATTTTAAAAAAATGAATGGTAATTCTCTAGATAATTTAGATATTAATAGCTATCTATTAAGGATGGGTAGGGTAGAGGGTGATTACAGGTATTTTATTGTTTATGATAATTATTTAAATATTCTATCTTACAACTGTTCTAATTATTATGGTCTTTCAGTTGGATTATTAAGTGATAAATTTAAATAATATTAATAAAATACTGTTTTTACTGTTTTTATCATCATGTACAATAACGTCGATTGAAACTGTCGATGATAAAAAAATAGAAGAAGAGGTCGCAACTCAAGAATACTTTAAAAAATCAGAAGTTATCATATCACCACTTGATGACTACAATATTGAGTTAAATGTTATGGAAAAGTTTGTTATAGATGAAAGAATTAAAGGCAATAATATCCATCATTCTAATTTGCCTATACCAAGCGTGGTAAAACTGTCAGATCCCAGTAACCTAGATAACAATGTTATTGTTAGAAATATTAAGTTAGATACTGAAAATAGGCTTTCATTAAGTCAAGAGATTATTGATAAAATATCACTAAATACAAAAGTATATATAGAATATTTAAAAGATGAATCAATAATTCTAAGAAATGTTGTTGACTCAAAAGAAGAGAGTAAGATAAAGATGGATGATACAGAAATTTCATTTGAACAGTTAGATCAAGATCAAACTGAAATCAGTGAAAAACTTGATTATGAGAAAATTAAAACTCTAGATATTAAAAATTCTAAGAAACAAAACACTATATTAGTTGAAATTTATAAAGATATAAATCTAGCAAAGCTTAAAACGAATAAAATCAAGAATTTAGGATTGTTTTATGAAGAAAATGAAGAGGGAGTTATGGTTTTTGCTGGCCCATTTCTAAAGAGTGATATAAATCTTAAGTTAGATTTTCTTATTAAAAATGGATATTTGAATGCAAAAAAAACCCCTTAATTTATTATTTATAGCAATAATTATTCTATTTCCTAAACAATCTCTTACTATTGAAAGTTTGGCAAAAACGGCGCTTATAATCGATTTATCAACAAACGAAGTTCTTTTAGAAAAAAACTCTAAAGCCAAAACATATCCATCAAGTATGACCAAGATGATGACTGCTCTTGTAGCCTTTGAAAAAATCAAAAATGGTACTTTGTCATTAGAACAAGAGTTTTTAGTAAGTAAAAAAGCATGGAAAATGGGCGGGTCAAAGATGTTTATAGAGGTAGACAAAAGAGTAAAAGTTTATGATTTGTTACTAGGAATTATTGTTCAGAGCGGAAATGATGCCTCGATTGCTTTAGCAGAGGGTATATCTGGCTCTGAGGAAATTTTTGCTATTGAAATGAATAATTTAGGGAAAAAAATAGGACTCACAGAGACTAATTTTACAAATAGCAGTGGCTGGCCAGATGACAATCATTATACAACAGCTGAAGATCTTGCTAAAATAGCTCAGTACACGATTGAAAATCATTATGAATTATATCAAATGTACAAATTAAGTGATTTTACATACAGCGGGATCAAACAAGATAACAGAAATCCACTCCTATATACATTTGAGGGGTCTGATGGCTTTAAAACAGGTTATACAGAAGCAGCTGGCTACGGTTTGGTTGGATCTGCGGAAAGAGGGGATAGGCGCCTGATTATTGTTCTAAATGGACTAGACTCTTCCAAATCAAGGGCTCAAGAGTCTCTAAGATTAATGGATTGGGGTTTCAACAATTTTCAATTAGTAGATTTTTTTAAAAAAAATGAGGTTATTCAAGAAGCTGATACTTGGCTAGGTAAAGACGACAAAGTAGACTTAGTTGCTTTAAACGATATAAGTGTGAGCATTCCAAAAGCACAATTATCTTCTGCTAAAGTTAATGTGATAGTAGAGGAGCCTATTGCAACTCCTATTCAAAAAGGCGACCAAATAGCCAAACTTCAAATATCGTTTGCTGATAAGAATACTGAATTTCCTTTATTTTCAGGTGAGGACATAGAGCAAAAGAATTTCTTTTCAAGAATATTTTCAGCTATTTATTATATCATTCTTGGATCTAACTAAATAATATCATATAGAATGAAAGTAATCAGTTTTGAAGGTTTCGAATATTCTGGAAAATCGACACAGATAAAACTTTTAAAAAAATATTTTATAAAAAATAATATTAAATCTACTTTTACTAGAGAGCCTGGAGGTAATAAAGATCTAGAAAAAATAAGAAATGTGATTTTAAAGTCTAATTTCGATAATTTAAGTTTAATAATGTTTTTCTTTGCATCCAGATTTGCATTATTATCTTCAATTAAAAAGAACGATTTTATTGTATTTGATAGATTTTTTGACTCTACTTACGCTTATCAAAAATATAATTCTAGAGAAAGAAAACTTATTATCAGTTTAATTAAGTTAATTGATAAGAAATTTATTCCAAAGATAACTTTTTATTTAAAGTTAGATAAAAAAAATTTAATAAGAAGAAAAAATAAAAGATTATATTCAAATAAATTTGATAAAAAATATTTTGGACAATTCTCAAGAATTCAAAAAAATTATGAAGAAATATCTAAAATAAAAATAGGTGAACGTAAGTTTGTTGCTATTGATGCATCATTATCTGCTAATAAAGTACATGACAAAATCATATTAAATTTAAGAAAATGCAAATTGATAAAGTAGTAAATACTATAAAATCTGAGAGTAGTGGCTTTTACTTAATAGAGACTACTAACAGTGAGAATATTTTATATTTAGAGGAACAAATTTTAAATAGTTTCTATGAGAAACAATATGAAGTAGATACAAGTTTTATTATTCTAGAGCCCGAAGAAAAATCAAAATTTATAACAATTGATCAAGTAAGAAAAATGAAAAAAGAGTTTCTACATACAAATGTATTAAACCTTAACAAAGTAATATTTGTCAGAGAGGTAAATTATTTAAATATTAATGCTTTAAATGGACTTTTAAAAATCATTGAAGAAATACCATCAAAAACCTATTTTATTTTTTGCTCTAAAAACTTAATAAGCTTACCTGAAACAATAATTTCAAGGGCTAGAGTTATCAGAGATTTGAATTCAAAGATAAATTTTAGTGATTTCAATTCAATGAAAGAAGACATAGTAAGACAAAATCAAAATATTTCAGAGGAATTAATACACTCTCTTATTAACCCCTTCATTGATTTAAAAAGTACTGATTTTTTTGAAAAGATTAAACTATTTAATAAAGATCAAATAAGCGTATGTTCATTAATATTTTTAAAAATACTCAATTACTATTTAAGAAGTAATTTAAATAATAAAAAACTTTACAAGTACCTATTAAAACTTCATTCAGATTATTTAACTGATGTAGATGAAAGTTTAAAATTCAATACATTAACAAATGACCTAATTTCAATCTATTTTACAAGACTAAATTCTAATCTTATTAAGCATGTCTAATAATTATTTTACAACTCCGATTTATTATGTGAACGATAAACCCCATATTGGACATGCCTACACCTCAATTGCTGTTGATATATTAAAAAGATTTTATGATTGTAGAGGTCTCGATTCTTATTTCTTAACAGGAACAGACGAGCATGGACAAAAAGTTGAAAGAGCCGCTCAAGAAAAAAATATTGATCCTCAAAAATTTACGGATATGGTTTCAGAAAATTTTAGAGATTTAAGTAATTTATTAAATTTATCTAATGATGATTTTATAAGAACAACAGAAGAAAGACATAAAAAGTCTGTTCAAAATCTATGGAGAGTTTTGTTGGAAAAAGATGAAATTTATTTGTCCAAATATAGCGGATGGTATTCTGTAAGAGATGAAGCTTTTGTAGCTGATAATGAAATAGTTGAAAAAAATGGTAAAAAATATAATAGTTTTGGATCTGAATTATCTTGGGTTGAAGAAGAGTCATATTTTTTTAGACTTTCTAAGTGGCAAGACAAACTGTTAGATTTTTATAAAAATAATCCAAATTTTATAGTCCCAAAATCTAGATCTAATGAAGTTATTAAATTTGTTGAGTCAGGGTTAAAAGATCTATCCGTTTCTAGAACAACATTTAAATGGGGAATTGATGTCCCTACAGATGAGAAACATATTGTTTATGTATGGTTAGATGCACTAACTAACTATATTTCAGCTTTAGATTATCCAAATAAAAATTCTGATTTATATAAAAAATATTGGCCTGGGATACATGTAGTAGGGAAGGATATAATAAGATTTCATGCTATTTTCTGGCCTGCTTTTTTAATGGCTGCAGAGTTAGATCCACCAAAGCAGATCGTAGCGCATGGTTGGTGGACAAACGAGGGTCAAAAAATTAGTAAAAGTCTTGGTAATGCAATTGACCCTAAAGAATTGATTGATGAATACGGTCTAGACTCAGTAAGATATTTTCTTTTTAGAGAGGTTCCATTTGGCAATGACGGTGATTTTTCAAAGGTGGCTATCAAAAATAGAATTAATGGTGAATTGGCAAATAACTATGGAAATTTAATACAAAGAATACTTAGTTTTATTTGTAAAAATTTAGAACAAAATATTAATTTAACTAAAGATAATTTTAATTTTGAAATTTTAAAACAAATTAATGACTCTGAAAAAGAGTTGTTTGACTATATGGAAAATTACAAATATGACGAATACCTTAAAAAATTATTCTTATTTATGAATGATTTAAATAATTATGTCGATAAATCTGCTCCCTGGGTATTAAAAAAAACAGATCCTGAACAAATGAAAAAAGTTTTGGCTAATATTTGCCTATGCATTATCAGGGTTAGTCAATATTTAGTTCCTTTTATGCCTTCAAAAACCTCAGAAGTATTCAATTTATTCGAAAATACGAATAATATTAAATTAGATATTTTTGATAATTTTAAAGAGGTAACTAACTTAAAATTTCTAAAAATACGACAACCAGAACCTTTATTTACTAAAATTGAATAATTTAATAGACAGTCATGTAAATTTTGGTCATGAATTACTTAAAAATTCAGTATCAGATATCTGTAAAGATGCTCTAGAAAATAACATAGAGCGAATTTTAAGTATAAATTCTAATATATACGAGTTTCAGAAAGATATTAATTTAATTAAAGGTTTTAATTTTATCGATATCACTTTAGGTCATCACCCAAATAATACTCTTGATATCAAACCTGAGGAAATAAAGACTCTTTTAAATGAAAATATTAAAAAATTTAAAGATAGAATTGTTGGAATAGGGGAAACAGGCTTGGATTATCATTATGATATTCCTAAAAATAAGCAAATAGAAAGCTTAGAGATACATTTAGATGCAGCTAGTGTTTATAATTTACCGTGTATAATTCATATGAGAGATGCTGAAGAGGATATGATTAAAATTTTAACTAAATACTCAAAAAAAATAGGTGATATTCTTATACATTGTTTCACTGGAAGTGAAGAATTTGCAAAAAAATGTATTGATTTAGGTTGTTTTTTTTCTTTGTCAGGCATTATTACGTTCAAAAATGCAAATAAATTAAGAGATACAATTAAAATACTACCAATTAAAAAAATTATTTTTGAAACTGATAGTCCTTATCTTACGCCAGACCCTTTAAGAGGTAAAATTAATAAACCAAGCTATTTAAAAATTATAGTTGAAAAATATTGTGAAATTACGGGAAACGACTACATTAATATATGCGAAATTAGTACTTATAATTACAAAAAGCTTTTTAAAATAAATGACTGAAAAAACTGAAATAAATGTATTAGGATGTGGCTCAAGTTTTGGAGTCCCATTATCTCATGACATATGGGGTAATTGTGATAAATCAAATCCTAAAAACCAAAGAACACGACCTTCAATACTTTTAAAAAAAGCGGGTAAATCACTACTAATTGATACTAGCCCTGATTTAAGAAAACAGTTAATCGACAATAAAATTGATAATGTTGGCTCAGTTATTTACACACATTCCCATGCTGATCACATACATGGAATTAATGATTTAAGGACTATTTCACTGATAAATAGAAAAAAAATACCAATTTATGCTGATAAAATAACTTTAGAGACTCTTCAAACTAGCTTTTCTTATTTGTTTTCAAAGTCATCCACCCATGGTTATGAACCCATTTTAAATGCTAACGTTCTTAATGGGAATAATATTGAGATTGAGGGTTTTAAAATTGAGATTATTCCACAAAATCATGGAAATATTGACTCCTATGGTTTCATTTTTGATAATAAAATAGCTTATAATTTAGACATCAAGTATTTTTATGATGAGGATTATTTAGATAGAATTAAAGGCATTCAATGCTGGTTTCTTGGTTGTTTGAGATATGATGAACACCCATCTCATGCCAGTTATTCTGAAGTGATTGATTGGGCAAAAAAAGTTAACGCAAAACAAACTTTTCTTAGTCATATGACTGCCCATATTGATTATGAAACTGAATATAAAAAACTGTTTAATAACAATATATATCCAGCTTACGATGGACTTAAAATAACTATCTAGATTCTTATAATATATATTATGCAACAAATAAATGTGTAAATGTCAATAAAATCAGTCAAAGATCATCTTAGTATTATAGCCCCTGACCTAGAGATATCAGAATTTAAAGAGTCTACAGCAACTGTTGAACAAGCTGCAAATGCTCATAATGTTGAGAAAGGACAAATAGTCAAAACAATTGCTTTAATTATAGAAAAACCAATTTTGTTAATGACTTCTGGAAATGTAAAAATCGATAATAAAAAATATAAGAATTTCTTTAAAAAAAAGGCAAAAATGTTGACTGCTGATGAGACATTGCAAATCACCTCTCACCCTATTGGAGGGGTTTGTCCCTTTGGATTACCAAATAAATTAGATATATATTACGATAAGTCCTTAAATAACTTTGAAATCGTTATACCAGCAGCAGGATCTACCAATAGTTCTGTAAAAGTTCAAACAAAAAGGCTTATAGAATTAACTAGTGCTTTTGAAGTTGATGTATGTAAAAAGTAAGTAAAAACAGTATTTTATTTACTGTTATTATACTTAGATTTTACAATTTTTGGAGCAGTTGCAAAAGTAGCCGCTGTCATAAAAGTTCCAAAAATAAGTAGAAAATGAGCGCTAGCTGTGATGCCAAAAATCAAAAAAGAGCCAAAATATAGTGAAAAAATGATACACCACATCCATGCTAAAAGTTGCATAATGAGGTGTCTCAGGGCCACACTAGGTATTTTTCTTAGAGGATTCCAATCAGCGTCCATCACTCCACTGTAAATTTGCATAAACATGTTTTTCATGGCCTTTTATACATGCGACAGATGTGACCAGATCACTTATTTTAATAATAATTTCAATTATTTCAGTTAAGTTAGAACCTATGAGAAAAATAGAATTCTGGTACTCAATTGGAAGTACATATACTTACCTCTCCACGCAAAGATTAGCGCAGATAGAGACTGAAAATGAAGTTGTATTTGAATGGTGTCCTTTCAGTGTGAGATCAAGAATGATTGAAATGGAGAATGTCCCTTTTATGGCTGAAAAAAAAAGAGATAAGATTGATTATATGTGGCGGGATGTTCAGAGAAGAGCTAACTTCTATGGATTTAATGCAAAAGTTCCCGCTCCCTACCCACTTAAAGAATTCGATTTAGCCAACAAAGTTGCAATTTTGGGAAAAGATCAAGGGTGGATCAAAGAATATACTATTTTAACATATAAAAAGTGGTTTTTAGAGCATTTGGAGCCTGGATCAGAACCAAATCTGAGTTCTACTCTCAAAGAAATTGGACTTGATTCAGATAATGTAATAAAACAAGCTCAAACAGACGAAATTGAACAAAAATATTTAAAAAACACAGAAATGGCTAAAAATAAAGGTATTTTTGGAAGTCCCACATTTATCGTTGAAAATGAAGTTTTTTGGGGTGATGACAGATGTGAAGATGCCATAAAATGGCTTTCAAAATAATGTCTATTTTCAATTTTTTTGCGTTTTTAGGTATATTGAAATTTTATTAAGTATAAATCCTTAGGTAATTTTATGAATTTGACTATTGATTTACTAAAAAAAATATTGATAATCTTCCAGCTCAAAATCCAAATATTTCCTAAATTTTGCTAGTGTCGCAATTTACATAAGGTTTTTAAGCTAAAAATGTCCGATTTTAATGTTTTTTTATAGTTTTTTTGAAATCATAGATTTGAATAACTGTCTTGATAGTTTTATTAGCAAGTAATGATAACTATCACTTAATTTAGTGCTCTAATTTCTATTTAATCAAATAAAAAATGTGTGAATACTAGTTTAATTCCTCCAAAATTTAATTAATTCTCAATATTTATGCTTAATATCTCATTTTATGTTTATTTTATTTTTGATTTAGTCAGATTATTTTTTTTTTCTTTATAAATAGAATAAAGAATAAATTAAAATATAGCTAGTAAATACAATATTTTATTATAAATATTTAATGTAAATTATAATACAGTTTATAAATTTCCAACTTTAGAAAATTTTTTTCTCTCGTTTGGATCAAGATACCTTTTTCTTAATCTTAAATTTTTAGGAGTAACCTCCAATAATTCATCAGAATTGATATAAGTCATCATTTCCTCAAGTGACATCATCCTAGGAGCGGTTAAATTTACGGCCTCATCAGACCCAGATGCTCTGACGTTTGTTAATTGTTTACCTTTTAGAACATTTATCTCTAAATCATTATCTCTGGTATGCTCACCGACTACCATACCTTGATAAACAGGTGTTTGGTGTTTAACAAACATTACACCTCTATCTTGAAGCTTCCAAATTGCATATGCTATAGCTCTACCATTTCCTGTGGAGATTAATGCGCCTGCCCTTCTCTCTGTAATCTCCCCTTTAAATGGTTTGTACGAGTGAAACACTCTGTTTAAAACACCAGTTCCTCTTGTATCTGTTAAAAACTTACTTTGATAGCCAATTAGTCCTCTAGAAGGGGCAATAAATAATAACCTAGTTTTATCAACTCCAGATTTTCTCATGTCTAACATATCAGCTTTTCTTTGATTCATGTTATCAATAACAATACTAGAAAACTCTTCATCTACATCTATCGTTACCTCTTCATAGGGTTCACATTTTGTCCCCTCTACATCTTTGTAAACTACTTTAGGTCTAGAAAGAGATAATTCGAAACCCTCTCGTCTCATGGTTTCTATTAAAACACCTAATTGCAATTCACCTCTTCCTCCAATTTCAAATGAGTCTTTATTTTGATTTTCTGAGAAGGTAATAGCAACGTTTGTCTCAGCCTCAGCTATTAATCTATTTCTTATTAAAGTTGATGTTACTTTTTTCCCTTCAGTTCCAGCTAATGGTGAGTCATTAACCATAATGTTTATTGACATAGTAGGAGGATCTATTGGTGTAGATTTTATTGGTGTTTCTATATCAGTTGAACAAATTGTATCTGATACTGATGTGATTGATAAACCTGCTATGCAAACTATATCTCCAGTGTTAACTGAGTTAACAGTTATTTTTTTAGTTCCCTCAAATTTTAAAAGTTTAGTAAGTCTTCCAGTTTCAATGATTTTACCTGATAAGTTTAAAGCATGAACGCTGTCGTTTATTTTTGCAGATCCCTGCTCTACTCTTCCAATTAGACATCTTCCTAAGTATGGATCATAGTCTAAAAGTGTTGATAACATTGCAAAAGGTCTAGTATTATCAACATCTGGTGATGGTACATGACTAATAATTTTATTTAACAGAGGTGTTAGGCTTGATCTATCATCTGACAAATCATTAACACACCATCCACTTCTACCTGATGCGTATAAAACTGGAAAGTCTAATTGTTGAGTATTTGCATCAAGAGAGACAAATAAATCAAAAACTTCGTTTAACACATCGTCTGGTCTTGAGTCAGATTTATCGATTTTGTTGATTACTACTATAGGCTCAAGTCCTTGTTTTAAAGCCTTTCCTAAAACAAATTTAGTCTGAGGCATCGGACCTTCTGAAGAATCAATAAGTAAGATAACACCATCAACCATTGATAAGACACGTTCTACTTCTCCACCAAAATCTGCATGTCCAGGTGTATCGATTATATTTATTCGAATATCTTGAAAAATTATAGAGGTAGGCTTTGCTAAAATAGTTATGCCTCTCTCTTTTTCTAAATCATTAGAGTCCATAATTCTTTCTGATATTTCTTGATTATCTCTAAAAATTCCACATTGCTTCAATAAATTGTCAATAAGAGTGGTTTTCCCATGATCCACATGAGCAATGATTGCAAGATTCTTAATATCGTTCATTGAGATAGGTGTCTTATAGATTAAAATTAACTATTTAAAAGCTTATTTTTTGCTTCAGTTATTAAATTAGATAAATAGTTATTACCATCTTTATCAGGATGGAACTTCTTCATTAAGTCATAATATGATTTTTTAATATCATCATCAGAAGCACCTTTTTTAAGACCTAAAACTGATAGTGCTTCCTCCTCTGTCATTTGTGACTTGTCTGAGGAAGATGTAGATTGTTTATTTTGACTAATAATTACATTTAAAATATTAAATCCACGAGGATCATTTATTTTTAGTTCCTCTAAGAGCTTCGATACCTCATTTTGAGATAGGGAGGAAAAAGAACGGCCTTTAAAGACTCCCTCTCTAATATTAATTGTAGCTTGACGTGATTGTAAAACAATTTCAATTTGTAGATACTTCGTATTAATTTTTGGTTTGAACTTACTGCCAAAAGAAGATCGCGAAAACAAGTTTAATATAGTTAATAATGATGAGATCCTTCGAAAAAAAAGCAAAGCAGGAGCTAAGGCAACAGGTAGAAAATTTAATTTTCCTGAAAAAATTAAAAAACATCCTAGAATTATTATTAATGAAATAATTAAATATTTTTTATAACGAGATGATAATTGATTACCAAAGAAAACAAAGATACATATAGCTACAATTGAAAATAATAATAAGAGTTTAATCATCCCAAATTAATTTTTAATTGTTTAATCCTCTGCTCTCTTCCGCAATTGTACTTGTAATATGTATATCTTATTGGATTTTTTTTGTAATAATCCTGATGATACTCTTCTGCAACATAAAAATTTTTAAAAGGTAAGATCATTGTTTCAACCTTCTGTTTGTGATTTTCCTGAATTTTATCTATGTAAAAGTTAAATCTATCTATAACAATTTGGTCATTGCTGAAAAGAGCACTTTTATATGAATAACCTTTATCACAAAATTGACCAACACTATCAAAAGGATCAATATTGACAAAAAAAACCCTAATGATCTTATCTAAACTAACAATATCTGAGTCAAAAATAATTTCAGCCACTTCTATATGGCCTGTATCACCCTTGACAACTTCTTGATAAGTTGGATTTTCAACATGACCTCCTGAATAACCAGATCTAACATCAATTACACCCTTTAATTTTTCATAAACCTCTTCAACACACCAGAAACACCCACCAGCTAAGTAAATTGTATTAATTTTTGCGTAAGCTGTAATAGGTAACAAAAATAAGAAAAGGAAAAGTCTAAAGATCATATTGCGTTGATAAATAAATTACGAAACTTCAATGTATTTAGACCGGGCTTACCGTTTGAAATAGTAAATTTATCAACTTTAACTATAGGCATTACAAAATTAGTAGCACTTGTCATGAATGCTTCATCTGCATCAAGAAGAGATTTAATAGAAAATTTTTTTTCCTCAAATTTAAATTTATTTTTTTTTAAAATTGATATTAATTTATGCCTTGTACATCCCTTTAAAATTCTAAAGTTAAGTGGGTGCGTAATACATTTATTTTTTTTTATAATCCAAATACTTGAGGAATTACCCTCAGTTATCATATTTCTATTATCAAATAATACTGCTTCATGTGATTTATTCTCTTTTGCATGATTTGCAGCTAGAACATTACCTAATAGAGAAATACTTTTAATATCTGACCTATGCCACCTTATATCTGGATAAAGAGATGTTTTTACACCTTTTAGTGCTAACTTATTCAAATATTCAAAGTTTTTATTAATTGAGTATATAATAATATTAGGCTTAAGTTTATCAGGGTATTTATGTTCCCTTGGGTTTTGATCCCCTCTTGTAATTTGAATATAAATTATACCCATTTTTAAATTATTTAATTTTTTGATTTTATTGGTGATACTAATTATTTGATTTTTATTGAATTTAATTTTCATGTTCATTTTTTTTAATGAAACAAACAATCTGTTTAAATGAAGATTTAAATCTACTAATTCACCTTTGAATACAGCAATGACCTCATAAACCCCATCAGAGAATTGAAAACCTCTATCTGTTACACTGACATACGATTGATTTAGAGGTTTATATTTTCCATTAATATAACAGGTTGTCATAAGAATATCTTTTTGATTATATTAATACCATGAATCTTAAAAGACGAGATTTTATTAAAAAATTATCATGTGCGTGTTGTGCGCCCTTATTTTTACCTTCTTGTACTGAGGTAGCTATTACAAATCGTAAACAACTCTCTATTATTTCAGATGAAAGTATCAACAAACAAGCTCTTCAAGCCTACGAACAAGTCAAAAAACAAGAAAATTTAATAGAGTCTGGGCAAAATTTTAGAGCAGTAAGAGAGGTAGGTCTCAGAGTTACAGAGTCAGTAGAAGAGTATTTTTTAAAAATGGGTCAATCAGAGTCTATAAAAAATTATAATTGGGAATTTATCTTAATTGATGACAAGGACACACTTAATGCTTGGTGTATGCCTGGTGGTAAAATAGCTTTTTACACAGGGATCTTAGATGTTGCTGCAAATAATGATGGTTTGGCCTCAATAATGGGACATGAAATTGCTCATGCGGTTGCTCGCCATAGTGTTGAAAGGGCCAGCCAAGCATTAGCAATAAATGTTGGCACAACTATCTTGGATATTGCTTTAGAGGGTGCCCTTTCGAGTACCTCAGCTGATGATTATTTAGTTAATTTAGGTCTATCTTTACCTTTTAACAGATTACAAGAATCGGAGGCTGATTATTTAGGCTTGGCCTTTATGACTATGGCCAAATACGACAATCATGAGTCATATAAAGTCTGGCAGCGAATGGCTGAGGCTCAAAAAGGAAACGCACCACCAGAGTTTCTATCTACGCACCCTTCCCCCAAAAATCGTATTGAAAAGCTTAAAAACTGGATACCTGAAGTTGATTTAAGATTTACCTAAAGCGTTGTTTTGTCATACTTCAAACAAATCAGAAATTTAATATATTTTATGTATGAACAAAGTTATTAAGTTAAAAAAGCAGTCTAAATCAAGCGACTCCGATAGCATAAAACAGCTAAACAGTAAGCTAAACAAACTTGATAAGAAAATCGATAACCTCTATGAAAGACTAGACGGTCATATCAACAAAATAGATAAAGTTTATTCTAGACTAGAGGAACATTTTTCTGGTATCGAAAAGCTTTTATCTTTCTTTAAATTTAGAAAATAACTATTTCGATAACTCATAATTTATGACATCTGAAGATCTTAGTAGTTCTTCATAACTGTCCGAAAACCATTTTCTTACATTATTTTTATTAATAATGACTGGATTTCTATTGTGAATAAATTCTATATTTTCCAAAGAGGATTTAGTTAAAATTGAATAATAAACAGTATCTTCTATTAATTTATATACACCTGCAAAAAAACTGACAGGAGTTTTGGTAAATAGTTTATATTTTTCTTTCAATTCTTGGGTTTTCAACCATTCAAAATAACTACTAAAAGGTACCAAACAGCGATTATTTGCAATGAGGCTATTACTAAAAGATTTCTCGTGTACTGTCTCTGATCGAATATTGAAAAGTGTTTTTCCTTTCGGAAGCCAATCAAATGACAAACCCCAACTTGATTGTTTAAATACAAATTTAGAGTTTAGATTAAAGACAATAGGCGCTTTATTGGTAGGGCAAATATCTTCATTTTTATAATCAAATATTGATTTGAAGTTATTTATAGTTTCCTTCTTAAAAGAGGAGTGATTATCTTTAAGATTTAGCGAATATCTTCCGCACACTATTAAATTTTTCTAAAATTCAAGTAGTTAGAAATATCAAAGTCCTTATATGAAGTTCTTAAACCTAAAAATTGAAAATAATCATCTCTAATTTTTTTCCCAAGAGAGGTATCAGTATAATTATCTAAAACACCATTGATATTTTTTTTGGCTTCAATGACAATATCGTTAGGTAGTTGCCTGAATTCTACACCAAGTGACCTCAATTTTTCTATAGCGACAACCTCTTTATACATAAAATCAGACAACATTTCTTGATTTTCTGACTGACAAGCATACTCTATGATGCTCTTAGCTTCATTATCAAAAGAGTTCCATTTATCTAAATTCATTCCTAATGAAATAGAAACTGTAGGTTTTTTAAAATCTGGATAATAACAGTAATTTGTTACTTTATAAAAACCAAAAGCTAAATCCATGACTGGATTAGACCAATCTGCAGCGTCTATAGCCCCACTTGCTAAAGACTGAAGAATTTCACCTCCTGGTATATTTATAGAAGTTGCCCCCATAGTCTTTAATAGATCTCCTCCCATACCAGGGCTTCTTATTTTAAGTTTAGAAACATCCTCGAGACTATTTAATTCGTTTTTGAACCAACCAAATAATGTAGATCCAGTATTACCAACTAAAAAATGTTTAATGTTAAAATTAGAACCTAATTCATCCCATAATGATTGACCATTGCCAGAATATATCCATGAATTAAATTCCTCAGCAGTCATTCCAAAAGGAACAGCAGCAAAAAAAGGATAGGCTTTGTTCTTTCCTCCCCAATAAAACTCTGCTGAGTGATATAAATCAGCTGTTCCAGATGACACGGCATCAAACACTCCAAACGGTGGGACTAGTTCACCAGCTGAGTAAACATTAACTTTTATTCTTTTATTAGATAAGTTCTCAATTCGCTGAGCCAACCTGTTTGCACCTAAACCTATACCAGGAAAATTCTCTGGCCATGATGTAACCATATTCAACTCTGTTATGGTGCTTGCGTGTACATTAAAACTAGAGAGTGCAGCTGCACCGAGTACAGGAATTGAGGCTTTTTTAATAAAATTTCTTCTGTTAATTTTCTTTTTCATATTTTTATATAAATAAGATAACACTTTATAAATAAAAATGAAATTAGAAGCAAAAAGTTTATTAGCCGCACTTAATGAACAAAAAGTTGAATATAAACTTTTTGAACACGAGGCTTTTTTTACTGTCGAGGAGTCTAGCAAATTAAAATCAGATTTGAATATGCAAGGTGCGCATACAAAAAATCTTTTTTTAAGGGACAAAAAGAGAAATTTTTACTTACTCTCATGCTTAGATAGCACTGAAGTAGACCTAAAAATTATTAAAAACACTATACAGTGCCAAGGAAATCTCTCTTTTGGAAGTGCAGAATATTTATATGATAAACTTGGAGTCAAACCAGGTTCAGTTAGTCCCTACTCTTTAATCAATAATGTAGATAAGGATGTAAGTTTTTATTTAGATAAAAAAATAAATGATTATGAATTATGCAATTTTCACCCACTAGACAACACTAAAACAATTCAAGTAAAAACAGAGGATTGTATTAAATTTCTAAAAACAATTACAACTGTGCGATTAATTGATTTTACGACTATGGAAGTAATTAATCTCTGAAATTTTGAAACTGTAAAGGAATTTTAATATCACTTGATTTTAATAATTCGATCATTGATTGTAGATCGTCTCTTTTCTTTCCAGTTATTCTTACTTCATCTCCATTAATTGAAGCTTGAACCTTTGCTTTCGATGATTTAACAAGATTTGTTATTTTTTTTGAGTCCTCTTTTGATATTCCATTCAAAATATCAATAAATTGTCTTACTCTATTTCCGGAAGCTGTTTCAGTTGATTTTAGGTGAATAAATTTTGGATCTATTTTTCTTCTTACAATATTATTTTTTAAAATATCATTAAATTGAGTTAATTTAGTATTGTCGGTTGTCTCTATTGTAATAGAAAAATCGTTTCGTTCGATTGTTGAATTAGTGTTCTTAAAGTCAAATCTATTATCAACTTCTCTTTTTGTATTATTGATGGCATTATCAATTTCTTGAATATCTGGTGACGAGACAACATCAAAAGAAGGCATAATTGAACAATACAATATTTTTATTTATTTCAACACTAATAGTTTGGGGACCAACCTGGTATATAATTAAATTTCAACTAGGCATTGTCGATCCAATGACATCGGTTTTTTATCGCTTTTTCTTATCTTCGATCATTATTTTAGTATTTTGTGTATTAAAAAAAATAAATCTGAGATTTTCATTAAAAGAGCATTTCTTTATAGCTGCTCTAGGAGTCTCTTTATTCAATATAAATTATGTACTGTTTTATCTATCTACAGTTCATTTAATAAGTGGATTTGTTGCTTTATGTTTTTCTTCAATATTATTTTTAAATGTAATTAATAATATTATTTTTAAAGGTAAATTTCCAAAAATTATGACTTTGGTTGGAGGTTTTATTGGAACGTTAGGATTACTTTTCATATTTTATGATGAAATAGTCAATTTTAAATTTTCAAAAGGAACTAGTATTGGAATTTTACTTGGTGTATTGGCGACATATTTTGCATCTATTGGTAACTTAATTTCAGAGTATACCTCTAAAATTAAATTAAATGTTATTGCTGTTACAGGATATGGGATGTTGTATGGCTCAATAACACTGTTAATTTATCTTTTAGTAACTGGTATTGAACTTAATTTTGATTTCAGTTACAGATACGTCTTTTCATTATTGTATTTGGCTATTTTTGGGAGTGTATTTGGTTTCATTCTTTATTTATCAGTAATTAAAAATATTGGCGCAAATGATGCCGCATACATTGCTATAATTATGCCTCTTATTGCTCTAATTATTTCTACGATATTTGAAGGGTTGGAGTGGGACTTAAATTTGTATGTCGGTGCAATTCTTGTATTGTTTGGAAATATATTAATATTAAAAAGAAATTAATTCTTAAACAACTTTTGTTGAGAAGTTACTATTATGCTCGATATTATAAAAAGTATTAACATCGGAATATAGACGAATTCAATACCGAAGATATCAGCAACATAACCTAAAGCTGGTGGTGCAATCATAAAGACCCCATAAACACCTATTGTAATTATAGTTATCCCTACCGTAGCATTAACATTTTTAATAGAAGACCCAAAGGTATAACAAATAGGAATAATTGAAGAAACAGTAAAACCAGCAATTATAAAACCAATTATTGCTAATGATAGAGAACTACTTAAAACTATAATTAATGAACCCAGTAATGAACCTATCACTGAGTAAACAAGAAAATTATAAATACCAAATATTTCTTTTAACTTATCTCCAATTAATCTACCAATAACCATACTCCCATTAAATGCTATAGCAGCAAGTCCAATATTAAAACCATCTGCATTAATGTAATCTCTCATATATAAAGAACCCCAAGAGTCAGTACCACCCTCCAAAAATACTGCTGTAATTGATAAAATAAATAAGATTACAAGAAATAAGGGCCAATTGAAAAATATAGACAAAATAGATAAAGAGTCTGATTTATTTTGTTTTATAGTTAAACTACCTAGAAATATTAATGGTGATAAGATTATTACAAATATAATTGAATTTATTATAAAGCTTATTTTAAATTCCAGAAATAAACTAGTTAACAAAGATCCAGATAATAATCCAATACTCCAAAAGGCATGAAATCCTGACATCATAGGTTTTTTAAATCTTTTTTCTAAAGAAGTAGCTTGAACATTAAGAATTACCTCAAATAGTCCGTAACAAATACCGAAAATAAAACTCAATATTGCCATAATCATAAAAGATTGAGCAAATGGAATTAAAAGCCAAAGAATGCTTATAGCAAGACCTGATAACAGTGAGATTTGTTTTGAGGGATATATTTGTGTTATTTTTGGTGTAACTATCATAGTTAAAACAGAGCCAATTGAAAAAATTACAAACAAATATCCCATACCTGTATAATCGACATTAATTTGATCTTTTATATCTGGTATTCTTACTGCCCAAAGTCCAACAAAAAAAGAAATTGAGAAAAATAATGCTTTGCACGCATTAGCCTCTGAAAAATTACTCTTTAATTTCAAAATCGATTAATTAAATAGCTACCAACCACCATCATCATCTGCTTTTTTGTCTTTAACAGATTTAATAGATGAAGTTTTAATTAATTTCCATATACCACTTCCAGAAACAATAATTTCATTTTTTGAAAAGACTTTACAATTAACAAAACATAGTGTTTTAGTCATTCTCTCTATAGTTGGTAAGCCTATTAGTTCATCTCCTTTTTGAGCTGAAAATGTAAAGTGAGTGTTCATGGATATAGTAACACAAGGTTTATTCCCAAAAGACTTATAAGCAGCATTCCCCATAACATTATCTAAAAAAGACATTAAGAAACCTCCATGTGCAAATTTTCCTGAGTTAAGATGTTTTTCAGTAACAAACATTCGATATTTATCCTGATTATTTTCTGATTTTGTCTCTAATTCACCAAGTAATTGTGTATATGAAGATTTTGATATTAACTTCCAGGTCATATATAACTTTATAATGCAATCTTTAAAAAAAGAAATATTTTATGAAATTTCATAAACTATTTAACTTAATTATTAATACTAAACTTTATGCGTAATGAATAGATCTTATAGAATTGAAGATAATAACTCTAATAGTTTTATACCTAGTTACTCTGGTACTAATGGTGCAGTAGCAACACATTCAAATTTATCCTCAATGACAGCCTATAATATTTTAAATCAAGACAGAGGTAATGCATTTGATGCTGCTGCTGGAGCAATGTTAGTTGAAGGTCTTGTAAATCCTCAAATGTTTGGAATGGGTGGTGAAGGTGTGATGATATTAAAACCCAAAAACCAAAACCCTGTTGTGTTAAATGGAAATACTTTATCGCCAAGAAAATTTAATTTTTTAAATTTAGTTACCAGGGGTTTTACAGAAGTTCCAGATGAAGGAGTATTATGTGCTGGAGTTCCAGCAGCATTTTCTAGTATTTTTAGAATGTTACAATTATATGGAACATTAGATTTTAGGACTATTTCTAAATATGCAAAAGAATACGCAAAAGAAGGATATCCTTTACACACAGGAATAATAAACCAAAATAAATTTGGGTTAAAAAGTCTAAAAGGTAAATTTATAAGAGAGTGGAAAAATTCTGCTAAATTATATTTAAAAAATAATAAAATTCCAAAAGTAGGAAGTTTATTCAGAAATTCGGCTTACGCAAACTTAATTGATTATCTTGGTAATTACGAGAAAAGGATTACAGGATCTCGAAATAATAAATTTAATAAATTGCATGATGCTTTTTATAAAGGTGATGTTGCAAACTCAATTTTAAAATATTCACAAAAAAATGAAGGGCTACTTTCAAAAGAAGATTTTGAAAATTTTAATGTGAAATTTGAAAAAACAATTTCAGAAAAATATGGTGATTACCAAGTTCATAAAACTAATTTCTGGGGACAAGGATTGACTAGTTTAATGATGTTGAAAATGCTTAACAAACAAAAAATTAAATCACTTAATTCAGCTAGTGATATTCATAAATTTACAGAAATTTTAAAATTAACTTTTGCTGACAGAGAGATGTATTTTACTGGGAAGTACAATTCAAAAGTCAAAGCAAATCACTTATTAGATGACTCTTACCTTAATAAAAGAATGCAATTAATTAAAGATAAGGCAATTGACTCTATAATTCCAGGGAACCCCCTATCCAAGAAATCATTACTCCCAATTGAAAATGATATTAAACCATGGGGCGCTGGCACAGTTCATATAAGTATTGTAGATAAAGATAATAATGCTATTTCGTGCACACCAAGTGGTGGATGGATCAGATCTAATGAAGTAATCAATGAATTAGGATTTCCCCTAGGTAATAGATTAATGACGTTTTATTTATCAAAACCAGGTCACGTAAATTTTATAGCACCTGTACAACAACCAAGGACAACATTGAGCCCTACTTTGATTATCAATCAAAAAAAGAGAGAAATTTTAAGTTGTGGGACTATGGGCGGTGACGCTCAAGATCAATGGCAAGCACAATTTTTAATGAATTATATATTTTCAAATATGCCTATTGACCAAGCTTTAAATGAACCCAGGGTTTCATCAGAGCATTTACCTGCTTTTTTTCACCCTCATGATCCAAATTTGAAACAATTATTATTAGAAGAGCGACTTTCGCCCTTTATTTCTCAATTAAATAAAAAAGGACATAAATGCCTTAAAACTACAGACTGGAGCGAAGGTTTTATTTTATGCGCTAGAAAACAAGATAAAATTTATGATGCATATGCAGATATTAGAAGTTATAAGAGTCAAATATTTCAAGCACAGGCATTAGCATGGTAAAAAAAAAGAACAAATTAAATGATTTAATTGATGTAGTTAAGAGACTAAGAAATCCAAAAAATGGATGTCCATGGGATATACAACAAACTTCCAAATCATTAGCAAAGTATACTTTAGAGGAAGCTTATGAGGTTATCGAAGCAATTGAGTCAAATAATAACAAAGAGCTAGAAGGAGAACTTGGCGATTTATTACTACAAGTTATTTATCACTCAGTTATTGCTGCTGAAAAAAAGAAATTTTCTATTGATGATGTCATTGATACAAGTGTAAAAAAAATGAAATCTCGTCATCCTCATATTTTTATGCGTGATGAGTCAATCAAAACTGTTCAAGATGTTAATGATTTTTGGGAAACACAAAAAAAATTTGAAAGAAAAAAGAAAGGTGCTAACTCTGTTTTAGATGGTGTAAGTGTAAACCTACCTGCTGTTACTCGTTCACTTAAACTTCAAAAAAGAGCCGCAAAAGAGGGATTTGATTGGAAAAATGCAAATGGAACGTTAAAGAAGGTGAAAGAGGAATTAAATGAACTTTCAAATGAAATGAAAGTTAATAATAAGAGAAAAATTAAAGAGGAATTAGGAGATTTATTATTTTCATGTATTAATTTATCAAGAAAATTAGGCCTAGATACTGAAACAGTAATTAGGGACTCTAATAGGAAATTTGAGAAAAGATTTAAAAAAATGGAAAAAACAATGAATAAAAAAAAATTGAAATGGAATTTGAATAATTTGGAGAAAGAATGGCAAAAATCAAAATAATTTTTTTAAGTACATTCTTTTTATTTTTTTCAAAAGGTATCTTATCCTATGAAATCACTGATTTAATAAAAATTCTCGTCGAAAAAAATGAAACAAATTCTAAATTTAAGTATGATAATCTAATTGATGAAAAAAATTTAGAATTAGCCGATACACTCTACATACCAGAAATTGATTATTCATTTAATGTTTCAAACAGTACTACTAGTACTAATTCTACTTCTACACTTAACTCAAATACTCATACATTAAGCGCCACAGTGAACCTCTATAACGGTGGGTTTAGCCAGTTAAATTTAATTACTACGCAAACTAGAAATCAAGCGTTTGACTATCTTAGAGAGTATCAAAAAGAGTTATTAATCAAAGAACTCCTAAATGGTTATAGTAATTTACAGACATTGATTTTTAAAAAGAAAAATCAACAACTGAATTTAGAATTTTATAGGAAAAAAGTCTTAGAGGCTGAAATATTATTTAAGGCAAACAGAATTACAAAAACAGAAGTATTAGATTTAGAAAATGAACTATTAGAAGCACAATCTGTGTCTTTAGATTATGATAGAAAAATAGATAATTTGATGCTTCAAGTTAGTAAGTTACTTGATCTAGATATTTATGATGAAGATGTAAATTTTGATTATGTGATAGACGTATCTAATGCACAAATTAGTAAGAAATTATTTTCAGAATTGATGAATTCCTCTTATGGCCAATATCTCTCTTTTATTGAAAATACATATTTACCTGAACTAGAGATGAGTAAAAAAGATTTGAGACCTTCTGTTGACCTAACCTATTCCCTAAGTGAGAGCGATAATTATTCTGCAGCAATTGATCATAGAAGGTCTTCATCCTTATCACTATCTTTAAGCGTTCCTATTTATGATGGATTTAAAGATGAAAATAATTTTGATATTGAGGAATATAATTATCAAAAAAAATTATTAGAGCATAAAGACTTAAAGAGAGACTTACTTAATACTTACTTAGAGTCTTGGAACAATTATGATTTTTATTTAAATAAAATAAACAACCAAGAAAAAATAATTGATAGCTTAGAATTAAAATTACAAGGTAATGAAATTTTATATAAAGCCCAAAAAATAGATATTACACAACTTATTGAAAGTAAGAATGAATTAAATGATGCTCATAACATTTTATTAGATTTGAAATCTTCAAAAAAATATTATTTAATAGATATTCTAATACTAAACGGGGATCTAAATACAATTATTAATGGATTGGGATAGACTTAAAACATTTTATCACGTAGCTACAGCAGGTAGTATCTCTAGAGCTATGGATACTATTCACCTTAGTCAATCTGCTATTACTAGACAAATTCAATCTCTTGAGCATAGTTTAAAAACCAAACTATTTAAAAGACACACAAAAGGTATAACTCTAACAGAGCAAGGTTCCTATCTTTTTGAAGAAACTGAAAAAATTTTTGCTGATTTAAATTCTATAGAAAAAAAGATAGTTGAATATAAGTCAGTTCCCACTGGTAACCTCTCCATTAATACTACAGTTGCTTTTGGATCGATGTGGCTAAGCCCAAGAATCAATGAATTTATTCATGAATACCCAGAAATTAATCTTAAACTAAACTATTCTGAAGATGAGCAAGATATGCTTCGCCAAGATTATGATATTGGTTTATGGATGCGAAAACCAAGACATTTAGATTTGGTTTCAAAGCACATAGCAACAATTAAATACCATATTTATGGATCTGCGAATTACATAAATGAAATGGGTATGCCTTTGAGAAGATCAGAACTAAATAGTCATAGATTAATTACATATGGCATTGGAAAACCATCCCCCCTTTCTGACACCAATTGGATACTGAAGACTGGTGTTAAAAAAAACCAAAAAAATAGAAGACCTCATATTACAATTAATAATTTATATGGTTTATTAGTAGCTGTTGAAACTGGTGCAGGTTTGGCTGCATTACCTGATTATATGGCCCAACATAAAGCCCATCTTGTTAAAGTATTACCAGATATAGAAGGACCAAGTTACGATGTTCATATGGTTTATCATGAAAATCTAAAAGGGAGTTTAAAACTTATAGCTTTTAGAGATTTTCTTATGAATAAAATAAGCCAATGGAGATTTTGACTATCAAAATTTTCTTTTTTTATTAAAAATATACATAAAAAAAACATGAATAATTTATTAAAAACATACAAATTTAGTAATTTTAGAGTGGTAAAGGGTAATGGATGTTATTTATACACCTCTGATAAAAGAAAATTATTAGATTTCTCAGCAGGGGTTGCTGTAAATTCTCTTGGATATAATCATCCAGTAATTAAAAATAGCCTTAAAACTCAACTTAAAACAGGAATTACTCATCTGTCAGGATCACAAATACATGAATTTAAAACTAAATTATCTAAGTTACTATCTGATAATTCCAATAAAGGGGATGTATTCTTTTCTAACTCTGGTGCCGAGAGTATTGAGGCTGCTCTAAAAATTGCGAGAAATTACGGTAGTAAAAATGGTAAAGATGAGATTATAGCAATGACCTCCTCTTTTCATGGGAGAACAATTGGGGCTTTATCCGTCGGTAGTAATAAAAAATATAAATCGAATATTGGTCCTGTTCCTGGGAAAGTAAAATTTTGCAAGTTTAATGATGTCTCTCATCTTAAAAAATTAGTAAATAAAAAAACGGTAGCAATCATAATTGAATTTGTTCAGGGAGACGGAGGTATAAATATTTGTAGTAAGAATTTTGCAAAAGCTATAAAAGGGATATGTAAAAATAAGAAAATTTTACTTATTGGGGATGAAATACAAGGTGGTATAGGTCGAACTGGTAAAATATTTGCTTACAAACATTACGGTGTCAATCCAGATATCATAACCTCTGCAAAAGGCCTAGGTTCAGGCATCCCCATAGGTGCTACAATAGTAAAAAAATATATATCCAAAATTATTTCTACTGGTTTTCATGGCTCAACTTTTGGAGGTGGTATGCTTCAAACAAGAGTTTCATATAATGTATTTAAAACTATAAATACTAAAAGTTTTTTAAATAAAGTACTGATTAATGGTAATTTACTATCTAGTCTAATTAAGAAAATGCACCATCTACATAAAGATAAAATAGTTGATACAAGATGTTTGGGTCTTATGGCTGGTGTTGAGTTTAAAAATAATCAAATCGCATTAAAAACATATGAAAAAATGTCAAAAAACGGCCTTATTTCAACTCTAATACAAGGAAACATAATCCGTCTTACACCACCTTTAATTGTTTCAAGTGGAGAAATAAGAAAGGCAATAAAGATAATAACTCAATCGTTGTAATTTCAATAATCTAAAGATTGTTTTTGAAATACAGTACCAATACCCTCTTCTGTCTCTAACTCATTTATAAGAGCATTTTTTATTTCGCCACTTATAATATGAATTTTTTGAACACCTTGATTTAGAGCTTTTAATGAGTTCTCGACTTTTACAATCATCCCATTAGAAATGATTTTCTCATCAAATAGTTTTCTTGCCACATTTTCATCAACAGCAGAAATTCTTTCTCCTTGTGTATCTTTGATAAAAGGGACATCAGAGATAAAAATTAACTTACTGGCTGAGAGGTTTATTGCTAATTCAGTAGCTATGGTGTCAGCATTAACATTTAATACTTCAGATGTGTTTTTATCTAAAACTAGGCTTGGCATAATTATCATATCATGTTCTTTAAATAGGTTTTTAATTTGTAAAGCATCAACTGAAACGACGTCCCCTACTTGACCATAATCAATGTCATCAACTACATCTCTCCTTTTTGCTGCAATAAAGTCTTTCTTTGAAATAGGAATTGGAAAGTTTCTGATATTATATCGTGAACTCAAGCTAAAAATATCTATTAAAATTTGACCGGATATTTTTTTGGCTGCCTCTATGTCTGTAGGAGATGTTACTCTTCTACCATTTATTTTTTTTGGCTCAATACCATGTACATTGATCATATAGTTATCTAGCTGTCGTCCAAATCCAAAAACTAAAACAACTTTTAACTTCGAAATAGAATTCAACAATTCTTTTATGTCGCTTATAACATTATCGATATTATCTTGGTTATCACAAATCTTACCACTTACTTTTATGACAAGAATGGAATTTTGTAATATCGATTGGTAAAAACTTTGATTTTTCATTATAGATATAAAGGTATCATTTGTTTTAATCCCAAAGTTTGATCAAGATCAAAGATTATATTCATACACTCAATAGCGTTACCTGAGGCACCTTTAACTAAGTTATCTAAACAAGCCTCTACAACGAAGTGTCTCTCATCTTTATAAGACATTGAAATATCACAATAATTTGAACCTACTACGTTAGAAAGCTTAGTATTATCTTGTACTCTAATGAAAGGAGATGATTTAAAACAATCAATTAAAATGGAATTTAAGGACTCATAAGTTGAATCTTCATTTATTTCTATGTGACTTGTAAGATATATACCTCTAGAGAAAGGTCCTGACATTGGAACAAATGATAGAGCCTCCTTTAAATTTGGAAAAGATTGATAAATTTCTGCTAAATGTCGATGCGAATTTATGTTGTATGAAAAAATATCTTTAGATCTTGTAGAATGATGATTTTTCAAAGAAGGATTTTTACCACCACCACTTGATCCAGTAATAGCAGTAATAGATACTTTTTTTATTATAGATTGAAATGGTAATAAAGATAGTTGAGCCGTTAGTGCAAAGCAACCAGGATTGGATATGTTAGAAGATTTTTTTATGTCATCGATTGAATTTTCAATAAATCCGTATTGAAACTTACTTTGAATGTCAGCATCAAAATTTGATTTGTAATATTTGTTATAATCCTCTTGATTAGAAATTCTAAAATCTGAACTTAGGTCTATGATTTTAACTTTTGATAATAATTCTTTGACATATTCATGGGCTGAACCATGAGGTAATGATAAAAAAACACAATCAAGATTTTTAAAATCATCAAGATTAGATGTCTGTAATTCTTTTAAATTCAACGACTGTAAATGTGGAAATTCCTCATCTATTTCCATTTCTCTTTGAAAAATTTTTGATAATTTTACTTCGGGATGTACAGAGAGAATTCGTATTAACTCAACACCTAAATAACCATTTGCTCCAATTATGCCTACTTTAATCATTATTAATCCTATTAATTATCTTAGCAAAAACATTGACATGGTTAGTTGAATTATAAATATTTAAAAAATCTGAATTAGGTATAGAAAACTTATCAATTGATTGTTTATAAGCAGATACATTATTAGTTACAGGGCCACTAATTATCAGTAATTTGTTATCTAAATTATTTGATTTTAAATTTTCTATAATATTTACTGCTCCCGATACGTCATAAGCGCAAATTACAATAACTTCAATTGACTCTGTAATATCAGTATTTTGAATTATTTCTTTAGTTCCATAATCGCCATGATAACCATCCCCTAATTCCATTAGAATTATCTCAGCGTCCTCAGACATATTGCTAATAATTGATGCTGAACAACTTTGTATGGTTTTTTTATCATTCATACAGGTACTCGGCAGACCGTAATCTACAAAATCTGATGTTTTATAAGCACCATTATCCTCATAAGAATATAAATCTTTTTGTGAAGCGGTACCTGCTAGTTTACATGCATTAATTATCTTAAAATAATTACTTAGAGTTTTGATTATAAAGGATGTGACGGTAGTTTTACCAGAGTCAATACCTGTTCCGATGACTGCGATCGATGGTACTTTTTTGTTAATTTTTATTTCTTTGATTTTTGAATAATCTACTAGATTCAATTGTTTGTTACTATTATCTACAATAGATCCAAGGACTTCACATTCTGTAGCTGGTCCTAGAAGAATATTAAAATCTTTACAATTACCAATAACTCCTCCTAAATTTAAAATATGAATTTTGTCGTGTTTATTTAATTCAGTAGGAACAGAACCTGTCATTCCTGAGGAGGCAATTCTATTACCCAAGGCACCAACGATAATATCTCCCTCAGTTAATTCAGTAATTCTTCCAGAGACTAACTCCAATTTATTATAGTTTGGATTGACTGAAATTACTTTAACAGCAATTAATTGACCTTGATTACAATCAATTACATCTGAGATGCTCAATTCATCAATATTATTGATGTTTTTGAGAACAGAGCCTATTTTTTTTGTGTTAATCATCTTAAGGTTGGTTTTATATAATTATCAAGAATATAAGCAATATTTTATTTAATTTGAAATATGACTTATTATTTAACTAAAGGCTAAGATTACGTACATTTTTAGCTGCTTGTCGTATTCTTTGCTCATTTTCAACTAGTCCTATCCGAACAAATCCTTCACCGTATTCGCCAAAAGCAATACCAGGAGAAACAGCTACATTTGCTTTAACCATTAAATCTTTTGCAAATTTTAAAGATCCTTTATTTTTGTACTTTTTAGGGATTGGTGCCCATGCAAACATACTAGCCGAAGGACTAGGTATGTCCCATCCAGACCTTGACATAGACTCTACTAAAACATCTCTTCTACTCTCATAAGTTGCTCGAATACTTGAAACACAGGTTTGAGGACCATTAAGAGCTGTTGCTGCTGCAACTTGCACTGGTGTGTAAGCACCATAGTCTAAGTAAGATTTAATTTTTGTAAGAGCTTCAATTAGTTTTTTATTTCCAACAGCAAAACCTATTCTCCAACCTGCCATAGCATAAGTTTTTGACATAGATGTAAATTCAACTGCAATTTCTTTTGCTCTATTTACTTGAAGTATTGAGGGAGGTGGTTTTTTATCAAAGTATATCTCAGCATAAGCAAGATCTGATAAAACGTAAACATTGTACTTTAAAGCCATCTTTACTATTTCTTTATAAAAATTTAAGTCAACTACTTGAGCTGTTGGATTAGATGGGAATGATACAATCAAAGCTACTGGAGATGGAGTACTATTTCTTATAGATCTATCTAATCTTTCAAGATAAGTTTCTGGATCAAAAACTCCATCTTTCATTGTCTGTAAATGTCTCAAAGAGGCTCCTGCTATAATAAATCCATAAGGATGTATGGGATATGAGGGGTTAGGAGAAATAATAATGTCTCCAGGTGTTGATATTGCTTGAGCTAAGTTAGCTAAGCCCTCTTTTGAACCCAAAGTTACTATAACTTCACTATCAGGATTTAATTTTACACCAAATCTTTTCTGGTAATATTTCGCTTGAGCTTTTCTTAGTCCAGGTATTCCTTTACTTACAGAATATCTTCCAGTTCCAGGTTTATCTGTTACTTCTTTTAATTTATCTCTAATGTGTTTTGGTGTAGGCATATCTGGGTTGCCCATACCAAAATCAATTATATCTTTTCCATTCTTTCTAAGTTTTGCTTTAAGTTTATTTATCTCTCCAAATATATAGGGAGGTAAACGATCAATTCTGTTAAAATCATGCTTCACAATAATTAAAATAGATTTTTTTAAAAATATCTAAAGTATTAAGTTTTTACAATTACCATTTATTTAAAAAAATTAGTTAGGATATTATTTTATTTTTTTCGTTATCCACTATTACTGGGCTCTCATAATATGTAATTTCTGGTTTAGAGTAGCGTTCTGTAATCCACTTAATTCTATCATCACTAAACCATGTTTTTGCATTTTCTATTGTTAAAAAAGTGTAGACTCCCCCAGCAAATCCATTTTCAATATCTGCAATATAATTTTTTCTCAGAAGTCCCTCTACATCTATATACATTTCAGAAGTTTCAATAAATTTTTCTTTAAGAGTTTTTAAATTAAGATCATCAGATATTTTAAATTTAACTAGAACTGTAATCATAGGTTTCTAATAATACTAAAAATTAAATATTTAATTACAATATTTCTTTTTTTTATTCCCACTCAATAGTAGATGTTTGTAGAGTCATTGTATATCAACCATTCCGAAGCCACTTTTAAAAGTGTGTAAGTTTTGTGTAAGTTTAATGACCATCATATTTCTTTAGTAGATTTTTAAAATTTTTTATTTTTTTATAAACATTACTTTTTTTATCATATTCAACTTTCCAAAAAGGAAAATTTGGGTATTCAAGTTTTAAATATTTTGTTTCTATAAGTGAATATTCTATTGCCAATCTTAAAAATATACCAAAAGTTACTGGACAAGTGTTATCCGCTTTTCTTTTTTTAGCTAACTTTAGCCTAATATCCTTAAAGTTATACTTTTTGGTAGAGGGAGTTTTTTTAATAAATTTTATAATATCTTTTGGGGTTGATATGAGCATTAATTCTCCTTTTTTCATATCAGCAAAATCAAAATCTAATTTTTTAATTTTTGGTAAAAATTCTCTATTAAATTTTTTAAATGTTTTTAATTCATCAATTGATAATTTTGAAATATCTAAATTCATTCCCACTCAATAGTAGATGGGGGCTTGCTGGTTATGTCATATAGAACTTTGTTCACTCTAGGAACTTTATTAATTATATGAGTTGCTACTTCAGATAAAGTTTCTATATCAATCTGTGAAACATCTGCTGTCATTCCATCGACTGAATTAATACATCTTAAAACACAAGTCTCCTCATAAGTTCTCTCATCACCCATCACACCTACAGATTTAACAGGAAGTAAAACTGCAAAAGCTTGCCATGATTTGTTGTACAAATCCTTTTCAATGAGAAAATTAATAAAAATTTCATCTATTTCTCTTAAAGTGTCTAGTCTTTGTCTGTTTACCTTTCCAATACAGCGAATACCCAGTCCTGGTCCAGGAAAAGGATGTCGATTAACAAATCTCTGATCTAATTTGTAGAATAGGCCTAATCGTCTTACTTCGTCCTTAAAAAGCTCTTTAAAAGGCTCTATAACGTCAAATTTAAGGTCTTTTGGTAAACCCCCAACATTATGATGTGATTTTATAGTCACACTCTTTCCACCATGGTAAGAGCGGCTTTCTATAATATCTGTATATAGAGTTCCTTGTGCGAGATAGAAATCTTTTTGTGATAATTTTCTAATATATTTTGAGAATACTTCTATAAATAACCCCCCAATTATCTTTCTTTTAAGTTCTGGATCAGTAACATTTTTTAGTTTTTTTAAAAAGATATGTTCTGCATTGATTATATTTAATTTTAAATTGAAGGATTTAAATACAGATTTTATATTTTTAATATCATACTTTCTAAGCAATCCATTATTTACAAATATAAAATGAACGTTATCTAATTTCAGATATTTTGATATCGCAAATGCCAAAACTGTAGAGTCAACCCCACCTGATACTGCACACACTATATTTGGTTTTTTTTCTTTTACATTAATTCTTAGATATCTACCTATAGTTTGGTGTAAATCATTATTTTTCCAATTTTCTTTTAAGTTACAAATATTAAATAAAAAATTTTTTAAAATTTGATTACCAAATTCAGAGTGCGTAACTTCACAATGAAATTGTATTGCATAAATATTTTTTTTATAAATAGCTGCTGGTATTTTATTTTTAGTTTTAGCAAGAATTTTAAAACCTTTTGGAATTTTTGTTAAACTATCTCCATGAGACATCCATACTTGTTGCTCGGGGTTAGTGTTCTTAAATAAATCACACTTTGATATCTTTATAATTGTTTTTCCATATTCTCTTTGGTTACTTTTTTCTATAACACCGTCAAATTCTTTTGAGATATATTGAAATCCATAACAAATACCTAAAATTGGGATAGGTATTTGATCTAAAGGAATGTCAATTTTAGGTGCGTTTTTATTTAAGACTGAGTCTGGACCCCCTGATAATATTAAAACTGAATGGTTTAAAATATTAGTTACATTGTTGAGATACTTTGGAGGATAAATCTCTGCATAAACTCCCAGCTCACGAATTTTCCTTCCAATTAAGTGTGTATATTGAGATCCAAAATCTATAATTAATACTGATTTACTCAATTTGAGCGATAATTTGGAGCTTCTTTTGTTACTTGGACACCGTGAACGTGACTTTCATTAATACCAGAATTGGTCAAACGGACAAATTTTGCATTTTTTTTGAGTATAGTAAGGTTCTTAGAGCCCGTATATCCCATTCCAGACCTCAAACCTCCTGTCAATTGAAATAAAACGTTAGATACTTGACCTTTATAAGGAATTCTTCCCTCAATACCCTCAGGAACTAATTTGATAGCCTCATTAATTTCGTCTTGAAAATATCGATCTGCTGAACCTCTGGCCATAGCTCCCAGAGAGCCCATTCCACGATAGGACTTATAAGATCTTCCTTGAAATAGAAAAACTTCTCCAGGTGACTCATCTGTTCCAGCAAATAAAGAGCCTGCCATGATACAGTTGGCTCCAGCTGCAAGAGCTTTTACAATGTCACCAGAATAACGTATCCCTCCATCAGAGATCATTGGAATTTTATTTTTATTGGTTATTGTAGCAATATCTTGAATGGCAGTAAATTGAGGTACTCCCACACCTGCAACAATTCTAGTTGTACAGATAGAACCTGGACCAATACCTACCTTGATTGCATCTGCACCTAATTTGATTAAGTCTTTAGCAGCTTCAGGTGTAGCAATATTACCTACAACTATAGGTAATTTTATTTTTTTTCTTATTTTTTTAAAAGACTCTAATACTGCTGATGAATGACCATGAGCTGTGTCTATGAATAAAATATCAACACCAGCTTTATCTAACTCTATAGCTCTTTGTAAGTCATTAGGCTTACTTCCTATTGCAGCACCTACTAATAATTGTCCATTTTTATCTTTAACAGAATAGGGAAATTTCTCTCCTCTTTGAATATCCTTAACAGTAATTAAACCAATACATTTATTGTTATTATCAGTTACAACTAGTTTCTCTATTCTATTTTCTTGTAGTAATTTTTTTGCCAGTCCAAAAGAGGACATTCCTTTTGATTGAGTTTGAGTAATGGAGATGACTTTTTTAGTCATTAAATCTTTAACTTTTGTTTTTTTATTAATTACAAATCGAACATCTCTATTAGTAATTATTCCCTGAAGTTTATTAGCTTTATCAACCACTGGAAAACCAGATATATTTTGTTTTTCCATGACATTTAAAACATCTTCAATTGTATTATTAGGACTCATTGTTATTGGATTATAGACAATCCCTGCTTCGTATCTTTTTACTTTTTTAACTTCATAACTTTGCGTTTCTATATCATAATTTTTGTGAATTACTCCTAAACCGCCATTTTGAGACATTGATATTGCCATTTTGGACTCTGTTACAGTGTCCATTGCTGCTGATATGATAGGAATATTTAGTTTTATATCTTTTGTTAGATTTGTTGAAATATCGACGTTATTAGGGAGAATAGTTGATGCTTGGGGTTTTAATAGAACGTCATCAAACGTTAAATATTCTTTAACTTGGGCCATGGCCAATATTAGTTTTTTTTATATTAAAATCAAGATCTGACTAGGATAGTTTTCTTCCGTCATTAAGACCAGCTTCATATTCTAGTGGATCTACATCATCTAAGCACCCTAGATTAATACCCATACCGTTTGGATCAGTTCTTCTATTGTGGTGAGTGTATATCCCACAATGCTTGCAAAAAAAATGTTCAGCTAAGTTTAGATTAAATTGATAAAGAGATAGATCTTCTTTTCCCTTTAAAAGTTTAAAATTAGATTTAGGAACCATTATCATTTTTGCATTTTTTCTAATACAAATGGAGCAATTGCATTGCATTATTTTTTCAAGATCTGATTCAATCTCAAACTCAATAGCCTTACAGTGACACGATCCTTTATGAAGCACGGCTATTTTCTTTAAAGAAATTTTTTAAAATATTTTTAGTTTCACTCGCCGTTTCTAAAATAGACATATGTCCAGACTCTTCTAAAACGACTGTTTTTGATCCCTCTATATTTGAGGCTAATTCTAAACCCACTTTTTTAGGAGTCATTTTATCATGTTTGCCTACGATACATAAAGTTGGGTGTTTAATATTTTTAGCAGCAGTTTCACCATTTGTGTATTTATCGCAAGCATTGAAGTCAGCACCAAGAGTTCCGTCATTATTTGAAGATACCAATTGACCGCCCATACCTAAATGACTTAATCCTGGAACAGGATGGCCACCTTTATGACCTAAAGGTCCATGCACCCAATCCATCATGAGATCAACAGCTTTTTGATCTTTATTTAATGCTAAGTCCAAAAGTTCAGTGTTCATCTTCATTGACATAGATCCGTTGATTAATGCCAGTAAATCTAATTTCTCAGGATGTCTTTGTGCAAATTCTAATCCCACTAAGCATCCTTGAGAGTGACCAACATATGAGGCTTTCTCAATGCCTAAAGCTGTTAAAAGGTCTGCAACCCAATCAGCCATCTCTTCAATAGTTTTTAATGGTGGTCCCTCGGAGTCACCATGACCAGGTAAATCTACCGCAATTGTATTGTAACCGTGAAATGCAAAGTATCTTGTTTGAAGCACCCATGTAACGTGGCTCAAACCACTACCATGAACAAATACAATCGAGGGTTGATTTTTATCTATTTCTCTTCCACTAGATGTGTAATATGCCTCTTTTCCATTAACTTTAAGCTTCATTTAGAAGCTACAAGTCTTGGCTTTTGAGATGCTCTGAAACCATTTTCAAAGTCATTAATGATGTCATCCATGTCTTCCAAGCCAACAGAAAAACGTATCATATCCTCAGTTAAACCTGCCAACTCTAGTGATTTTTTATCCATTTGAGAGTGAGTTGCAGATGCTGGATGAATAACTAGTGATTTTGCGTCGCCAACGTTAGCTAAATGTGATGTTAGTTTTAAAGAGTTAATAAATGCGTGACCAGCTTCTTTGCCCCCCTTAATTCCAAACGCTATCATTGAGCCAGCACCCTTAGGCATTAATTTTGCAGCAACTTTATGATCAGGGTGATCCGGTAAGCTTGGATGATTTACCCAAGAAACACTTGGGTTGTTACTTAAGTAATCAACCATTATTTTAGTATTGGATAAATGCTTTTCCATCCTCACTGAAAGAGTTTCTATTCCTATTAAAATATTAAATGCATTTGTTGGACTCATACATGGACCAAAGTCTCTCATGCCCTCTGCCCTTGCTCTCATTGTAAATGCTGCTGGACCAAATTCCTCTGCAAAAGAAAGACCGTGATAACCATCATATGGTTCAGTCATTGTTGGAAACTTATCTCCCTTAGTCCAATCAAAGTCACCCTTTTCAACAATTATACCACCCATAGAAGTGCCATGACCTGCCATCCATTTTGTTAGAGAGTGTGTGATTATATCTGCACCTAATTCAAAGAGATTACACAAATATGGTGTGTTAAATGTTCCATCAACCATTAAAGGAATACCGGCGTCTTTTGCTATTTTGGAAATTTCAGGTAAATCCATAATTTCAATTCCAGGATTACCAATCAACTCACCCCATATACATTTTGTATTTGGTTGAATTGCTTTTTTAAAACCCTCTGTGTCTCTGGGCTTAACAAAAGTTGTTTCAATACCAAATCTTTTTAAAGTTAGTCTCAGTAAATTAAAAGAACCTCCGTACAGTTGTGATGAGGAAACAATATGATCCCCTGCACTACAAATATTTAAAAGAGCTAGCATCATTGCGCTCATACCAGAGGCAGTCGCTAGAGCAGCAGAACCACCTTCTAAAGCTGCAACTCTTTCTTCAAGAACAGATATAGTTGGGTTGGATATTCTGCTATAGATATGTCCACCTTCCTCTAGATTAAATAAGGCCGCTGCGTGATCTGCGTCTTGGAATAAGTATGATGTTGTTTGATAAATTGGAACGGCACGGGAGCCAAAATTTTTATCTGGCTGATGCCCACTATGTAAGGTTTTAGTGTTAAATTTGTATGTTTTAGGATCGGTCATACCGAAATATAACACAAATTTTTTAATGAAAGTAATAGAAAAAAGTCTCAGTTTTAGAGCTTATGTCGAAAAAACATAATCTTTAATTAATAATTTGTAATCCACATAGTTTGATAGGCCTTTAAAGTAATTGTTGATTTGATATCAATAATTATCTCATTAGAGATTAAATCCCACCATTCATTTGACGCTATTAGATTTAATTCTGACAAATCTAAATATTGGAACACATTAGTTACATTACTTACACAAAATATCGACTGTCTTTTATCATGACTCTGTCTCCAAAAACCAAAAAAGTTCTTACCTAAATTAAATGTAAATTGTGTAGCATTTGGATGAAATGCAGATTGGTTTTTTCTAATTTCAATTAATTTTGATAATTGATTATATATTTTTGAATTAAAAGTATCAGTATTTGCAAGTAATCCATCAATTTCATCATACTTCCAAGATCTTCTATTTATAGATCGATTACTTTTTGTTTGCTCTAACTTTTCATAGTCATTTGTTGAGCCCAAAATACTATGTATGTAAAATGCTGGTATTCCCTCGAGTCCTAGCATTATTGCATGGCAACAAATAAATCTTTCAATTTGCAAATGATCACTTCCTTGAAATGTTCCTTTCATAGCATCTATGAGTGAGATATTTATTTCATAAACAGTCTCGGTGTTATCTGTTTTTTTTCTTTTGGTAGTTTTTGCTCCAAAATCAGTCATGATATCGACTAAGTTATTTCTCTCTTTTTCTGTTAAAATTCCCTCTGTAGGTCTCAGACCAATACCATCATGAGAGGCTATGAAATTGAAATAAGATGTATGATCTTTTGCAGGAGGCATACCCATTGACCATTTACGAAGAGCTGTGCTATCTCCCATCACTAAGGTCCATAGTAGCAATGGTGGTAGAGCAAAGTTGTATACAGCATTTGCTTCATCGTTTTCTCCAAAATAACTAAGATTTTCTAAATTGGGTAAGTTTGTTTCAGTTATAAGTAAAGTATTTTTACTAAATGCATTCAGAAGTGTTCTCATTAATTTCACAACTTCATGAGTCTGGGGTAAATTTAGACAGCTGGTGTCATGTTCTTTCCAAAGGAATGCAATGGCATCTAACCTAAATACTCTAACGCCATTTTTAAGATATAAATGAATTAACTTAATGAAGAAAAATAAAACCTCAGGATTTTTAAAATTAAAGTCAACTTGATCGTGGCTGAAAGTACACCATAAATAATAAATTTCTTTATTAATTTCAAATTCTCTAAAAAGATCTGAGCTTCTAGGGCGAACAACTTGGTCATAACCTTGTTTA
>CACBDV010000003.1 GCA_902538085.1 uncultured Alphaproteobacteria bacterium | reverse complement strand
AAACAAAAATAGAGCAGACACTGACTAGTTTATTTGATTTAAATTCAATAATTTGGATCCCAGAAGGTTTAAAAGATGACGACACTGATGGGCACATAGACAATATTTTATGTCCTATTGGAAATAGAAAATATTTAATGGCAAAAAGTTATGATTTAGATGATTTAAATTCAAAAAACTTAACTAAGAGTAAATCCATAATTCTAAGTAATCTCTCCAGCACTGACAGTAATATAGAATTAATTGATATACCCCTTCCTTCAAAAATAGTTGTTAATGATAAAAAGCTTATTGCCTCGTATATAAATTTTTATTTTTCAAAGCATAAAATCTTTGTCCCAAAATTTAATGTTAAAGAAGATGAAATGGTTTATGATATTTTTAAAGATATTTTTAAAGATAAAAAAATTGAGATGATTGAAACTTCACATATAAATTATGGTGGAGGTAATATCCATTGTGTTACTATGAATGTGCCAAAAAATGTCAGTTAAAGTAGCTGCTTCTCAATTTAAATCAATAAAAGAAAAAAAAGATTTAAATATAAATAAGGCTATAGATATTGCTCAACAAGCATCTAAGGAAAATGTAAATATTTTTCTCCTACAGGAGTTATTTCAAACTGAATACTTTTGCTCAACTCAAGATACAAAGTTTTTTAATTATGCAATTGAATTTCCTAATGACAAATTATTTGAAATTTTTTCTAATTTTTGTAAGAAAAATAATATGGTCATGCCGATCAGTTTTTTTGAAAAAAAAGAAAATAATTTTTTTAATTCCTTAGTTGTGATTAATGCTGATGGTAAATTAAGTGATTTATATAGAAAATCGCATATTCCTGAGGGCCTTGGTTATAACGAAAAGTTTTACTTTAAACCTGGAGATACTGGCTTCAAAGTATTTAACACAAAATTTGGAAATCTTGGTTGTGGTATATGCTGGGATCAATGGTTTCCTGAATGTGCAAGATCTATGACACTTTCTGGTGCAGATATTTTATTATATCCCACAGCAATTGGTTCTGAGCCTCAAGACCCTTTATTAGACTCAAAAGATCACTGGCAAAACGTAATGAGAGGTCATGCAGCTGCAAATCAAATTCCAGTCATTGCCTCTAATAGAATTGGCACAGAAAATGAAGGTTTAATATCTGTTACATTTTATGGAAGCTCCTTTATCGCTAATCATTTGGGTAATATTGAAATTGAAATGGGCAAAAAAGATGAGGGCTTTGTATCTAAGAATTTCGACTTTTCAGAAATAACAAAATACCGCCAATCTTGGGGAAATTTTAGAGATCGTAGACCAGATCTATATAAAAAAATTTGTGATTTTTAAAAAAAATTATCATATTATTCAAATTCTACTTATTTAAGAGGAGAGGTAATATGAACAAATTTTTAACAGCTCTTTTAGTGATAATACTCCCTATGAGTTTGAGCGCTAAAGAAGAGTTATTTATATACAATTGGTCCGATTATATAGCTGAAGATACAATTGCAAATTTTGAGGAAGAAACTGGTATTGATGTAACATACGATGTATTTGACTCAAACGAAGTTCTAGAGGCTAAGCTTTTAGCTGGAGGAAGTGGTTATGACTTAGTTGTTCCATCAGGCTCCTTTATGGAAAACCAAATTAAAGCAGGAGTTTTTCAAAAACTTGATAAAAGCATGATTCCAAACCTCAAAAATTTAGATCCAAGTGTTTTAGATAAAACTGATGCTCATGATCCAGGTGGGGAATACTCTGTTAATTACATGTATGGTACAACTGGAATTGGTTACAACGTTGCTGCCGTCGAGGAAAGAGGTGGAGATGTTGAGTCATGGGACATAATATTTGATGTAGATCAAATTTCTAAATTTGAAGATTGTGGTGTGGCTTTCTTAGATGCACCAAGTGAAATTGTTGAGATTGCATTAAATTATCTTGGCCATGATCCAAATACAGAAAACACTAAAGCTAATCAAGAAGCACTAGAATTATTGAATAATATTAGACCTTATATAAAGTATTTTGACTCTTCTCAGTACATTGATGATTTAGCAAATGGTGAGATTTGCTTAGCAATAGGTTGGTCAGGTGATGTATTTATAGCAGCATACGAGGAAATTGAAGAGGTCTGGTATTCAATTCCAAATGAAGGAACAGTAATTTGGTTTGATATGATGGGAATTCCAGCAGACGCAAAAAACGTAGAAAATGCTCATAAATTTATAGATTATATTTTGAGACCAGAAGTTGTTGCAGAAATTACTAACTATGTGTGGTACTCAAACCCTAATCTAGTAGCTAACACAACTGAAGGTTTGATAGATCCTGATATTCTTTCAGACCCAGCAATTTATCCAACAGAAGAGACATTAACTAAACTTTTTGCAGATACAGCTGACTCACCTCAAAAGTCTAGGATATCTTCGAGAGTATTTAATAGTTTTAAAGCTTCTCAATAATTTAATTAAAGCGCAACTTTTACTTAAGTTGCGCTTTTCACAATCTTTTTTATGTCTGAACCTTTTTTACAAATCATAGATGTATCAAAAAGGTTTGATAATGTTGTTGCTTTAGACAAAGTTAATCTAAAAATAGCAAAATCTGAAATATTCAGTCTCCTAGGATCTTCAGGATGCGGTAAGTCAACACTTTTGAGAATTATAGCAGGTTTCGAGAAGCCTGATGAAGGAAGAATTCTACTCGAGGGAAAGGATATCACGAAACTTCCACCATATGTAAGACCTTTAAATATTATGTTCCAAAATTATGCACTATTTCCGCATTTAAATGTCACTAATAATATCCAGTTTGGACTAAAAGAAGAAAAAATTTCTAAAGAAGAAATCAATCATCGTGTTAATGAAATTTTAAATTTACTAGAGCTGAATGGTTTAGAGAAAAGAAAAATCAATGAGATATCTGGTGGTCAACAACAACGTGTAGCATTAGCAAGATGTCTAGTCAAAAAACCAAAATTACTTTTATTGGATGAACCACTTGCAGCATTAGATAAACAGCTAAGAGTACAAACACAATTCGAGTTAGTTAATCTACAATATAAGTTAGGCATCACTTTTATTATTGTTACCCATGATCAAGAGGAAGCAATGTCATTATCTGACAGAATGGCAATTATGAAAAATGGAGAAATCCTCCAAGTCGGTAATCCTGTTGAGATATATGAAAAACCGAAGGACAAATATATAGCGAATTTTATTGGCACAGCCAATATCTTTAATGTTCTTAATAAAAATAATCAAATCATCATTAAAGAATTAAATTATGAAGTTAAAAATATTAACAACAAAGAAAACTATGTTAAATGTTTAATTAGGCCTGAAAAAATTTCTGTTAAAAAACTAGAAAATCAATCTGATAATTTAAATATTGGTGTAGTTAAAGAAGTAGCTTATTTAGGGAGCTATACAAAGTATTTAATTGAGGTTAATGGATTTGAATTTTATTCTTTTATGCAAAATAGTTTAGTTTCAGATAACCTTCAAATAAGATGGGATGACAAAGTTCAGATAAGTTTTAACGAAACATCAATATATTTCTTTAATGATTAAAAATTTAAAAAAACAAAACGTGTGGTTTGTATTCACTCCATATTTATGGCTAGTTTTGTTCTTTTTTGTTCCATTAGCTTTAATTTTTAAAATATCAATATCTGTGTCTGAATGGGGTATGCCACCTTATCGTGATCTTTTCTCTTTTTCTGAAAATGGATTGAAGATTAATTCAACTCTTGGAAATTATTTATTCATTTTTTCAGACCCTTTCTATATAAGATCATATCTCAATTCACTATCATTAGCTTTTACATCCACGGTATTATGTTTATTAATCGGTTATCCCATAGCTTTTTACGTTGCAAAATCTAAACCAAGTATAAGAAACATACTTTTGATTATGCTTATCATACCTTTTTGGAGTTCTTTTCTTTTAAGGGTATATGCATGGAAAGTCTTACTGCAAGGCTCTGGTATTATAAATTCAATTCTTATACATATTGGACTAATTTCTGAACCAATATCTATGTTACACAATCATTATGCTGTGATTTTAGGCGTTGTTTATACTTACCTTCCATTTATGATTTTACCGCTTTATGGATATTTGGTTAAATTTGATTTAAATTTGATTGATGCATCTAATGATTTAGGTGCAAAGCCTTTAAACACGTTTGTAAAAGTTATCTTACCTCTCTCTTTACCAGGAATTGTTGCGGGGAGTATGTTGGTTTTTATACCAGTTGTTGGAGAATATATAATTCCAGAAATGTTAGGTGGCAGTGATAAACTTTATTTTGGGAAAATAATTTGGGATGAATTTTTTGTAAATAGAGATTGGCCTATTGCTAGCGCACTTGCTATGTCTGGTATTGTAATTCTTGTATTTCCAATAATTATTTTTCAATTAATGTACGCAAAATATAATTTTAAAAATGAATAAATTATTTTTTAAAATTTTTACCTTAACAATTGGATTTTCATTTTTATATTTTCCTATATTAACTCTTATAGCTTATTCTTTTAATGATAATAAAAGAGTTATGGTTTGGAAGGGTTTCTCTTTTAGATGGTATAAGGAATTATTTCAAAATGAACAAATTTTAGAGGCTTTTTATACTAGTTTAAAAATTGCCTCTCTTTCAGCAACATTTGCAACAATCATGGGTGTAATGATTGGTTTTTCATTAACAAGAATATCAAAAATTCCAGCCAGGCCTTTCTTTATTTTCTTGAGTTCTTCTCCTTTGGTTATGCCTGAGATAATTTTAGGGCTTTCTTTGTTGTTATTCTTTATATCATCTAACCATATTATTGGCTTTCCTTCCTCAAAAGGACAACTAACAGTCTTAATATCGCATATAACTTTCTCTGTAGCTTTTGTTGCAGTTATTATCCAGTCAAGGTTGAGTAGTTACGATAAAAATATAGAAGAGGCTGCTCAGGATCTTGGGACAATTCCAAATATGATTTTTTGGAAAGTAACTGCTCCTGTAATATTACCTGCAATATTATCAGGTTGGTTACTTGCATTTACACTCTCTTTGGACGATCTTGTCGTTGCTAGTTTTACTACCGGTCCCGGAGCAAACACTTTGCCAATAGTGGTTTTTTCTAAAGTTAGATTGGGATTGAGTCCAGAAGTTAATGCTCTTTCCGCAATAATAATGCTAATTGTTATATTAGCAGCAATTAGTATTTACTTAATTAATAGATCAAACATTAAGAAGTAAATATTCTCTTTCCCATGCTGTAATAATTTTATTATAGGCATTTACCTCTAAGTCTTTGATTGAACAAAATAATTCTATAAATGTTTCACCAAATATCTCTTTTGCCTCCTTAGATCTAGAAAAAGTATCTATTGATTGATAGATGCTTTCTGTCAGAGAAACATTTACGTTATAAGCAGCTTTTTTGGTCTCCGGGGTTGCTTTTAATTTTTTCTTCAAACCTAGATATCCCGCAGATAAAGTTGCAGCTATAGCTAAGTATGGATTTACGTCTGATCCACAAAGTCTATTTTCAATTCTCGCTTGGTTAGCAGAGTTAAAATTTGGGACTCTAAAACCACAGGTACGGTTTTCAAAACCCCAGTTTAGGTTAAAAGGTGTACCTTCCTCCCAAAAACCTCTAAGCCTTTTAAAGGAATTAACATTTGGTGCAAAAAGAGGTAAAAAAGCTTTTGAATATTTTTGTAATCCACCCAAATAGTTATCAAAATGTTTTGTAGTTTTAAGATTTTTATCCACAAATATTGGTTTACCTTTTTTTAAAATTGATTGATGTATATGCATCGAGTTTCCTGGAGTATCTTCCATCGGTTTAGCCATAAAAGTTGCATACAAATTATGCTTCAATGCAGTATGTCTCAGAGTTCTTTTAAATAAAAAAACCTGATCAGCCAAGTCAAGAGGGTTACCATGCTTGAAGTTAATTTCCATTTGTGCTGGTCCATCCTCATGATTAATGTTCTCAACCTCTAATTCTTGAGTTTCACAGTAGTCATATAGATCCTCAAAAATATGATCAAATTCATTAACAGCGTCAATACCGTAAGACTGATTTCCTTTTTCAATTCTTCCAGATTGCCCACTCGGTGTCTCTAAAGGATTGTCTGGATCATTGTTTTTCTTAACTAAATAGAATTCAATTTCTGGAGCAACTACTGGTTCAAGGCCTATTTTTTCATAAAGACCAATTACCTTTTTTAAAATACCTCTAGAGTGGACCTCTATAACATTATCATTGTTATCAACAGCATCACAAATAACCTGTGCGGTTGGTTCTTCATACCATGGAACAGTTCTCAGAGTATTAAAATCAGGCTTTAATATAAAATCGCCATCTGTAGGATTTAAAATCTGATCATCTATTGAATAAGTCACATCTCTAGATACTGCTAATTTGAATAGGGCTAAAGGTAATCTTAATCCACCTGACTCAATAGAGCTTAAAAATTTTTTTGTTGGTAATATTTTTCCCCTTGGTATACCTGAATTATCAGGAATCATACATTCTACCTCTGTTATTTTATTTTTCTTTAACCAATCGACATAATCATTCATAGCTATAACTAACCTTTAAAATTTGATATTTATGTATCTGATGGATTACTCAGATAATTATTACGTAAGAACAAAAGCATTCAGTATTAATACTAACAAATTAAATGAGAGCTTACAATGTGATGTTTGTATAATTGGTGCAGGTTTATCAGGAATTTCATCAGCATTATATTTATCTAAATTAAATCCAGATTTAAACATAGTCATATTGGAGAAAAATAAAGTTGGTTGGGGCGCATCTGGAAGAAATGGTGGGCAATTATTACATGGTTTTTCCTCAGAGAATTACTCTAGCCAAAAACACACTCAAGAGGAAATTAAGATATTATGGCAATTCACATTAGACGCTGTTAGAGAGGTAAAAAAAAATATCAAAGACTTAAATATACAATGTGACTTAATCGAGGGTTATGTTTTAGCCGCAGTAAGTAAATCCCATGATGAGGAGTTAAAAAAATACGTAGACAGGCTTCAAACAAAATTTGATTATGAATCAGTGACGTATCTACCAAAAAATAGAATGGACCAGTATTTTGATAGCCCTTATTACAAATCTGCAATGTATGACTCAGAGTGTGGTCAAATTCATCCACTTAATTATTGTCTAGGATTAGCAAGAGAATTATTAAAAAATCAAAATTGTAAAATATTTGAAGATACAGGAGTGATGTCATATGAATCTCAAAAAAAAGTAACAATAAAAACTGAAAAAAATTTAACTGTTAAATCTGATAAATTAATTATCTGCTGTAATGCATATATTGATAATTTGAATAAAAGTTTAAGAAAAAAAATAATGCCTGTTAAAACTTATGTATCAGCATTTACTGAAATTCCAAATACAGAATTGAGTAAATATTTTCGAAAACCTATCACAGTGGGAGATATGTTATTTGTGCTAAATTATTTTAGACTGGATTCTAATAATAATTTAATTTTTGGTGGAGGTGTAAGTTACTCTAATATAGATCCGATAAATTTGGAATTATCTTTAAAAAAAAGTATAAAAAAGATACTTCCTGGTTTAGAAAAGTTCAAAGCTTGGTGTACTTGGAGTGGGCACGTTGCCATAACTGTAAACAGATTCCCTCATATCGGTAGTATTGATAATAATATTTTTTTTGCACAAGGATATTCAGGACATGGTTTAGCAATAACAACTATGGTTGGAAAAATGCTTGCTGAAACAATAACAAATCAGAACAATAATTTGAGCTTATTTGAAAAGTTTAGACATAAAAACTTTCCTGGTTTTGGCGTAATTGATAAGCCATTATTAGTTTTAGCAATGAGTTATTTTAAATTAAAAGATCAATTAAGCCTGAAATAACTTATTTTTGCCTAATCTAGAGTTAGGATCTAAGTGTTTTTTTAATTTTTTAATAAAAAGGTAATTTTCACTAGGTTTATATTTTTTTAATAGATAATTTTTTTTCAAACCAAGACCGTGTTCTGCTGCCACACTACCTTCACTTTGAATAGTCAAATCATAAATAAATTTTGAGAGGTAAGCACAATTCTTTTTTGAATTAGGATGTACTTTAAAATTGCAATGCAAATTACCATCTCCCAAATGCCCAAAAAAATAAGGAGTAAAGATTTTATTATCCTTTACAAATGTATTTACCTTCTTAATAAAGACAGACCACTTATCAATGGGTAAAGAAATATCAAATTTTTCAGTAAAATTATATTTTATCTGATTATATACTAACTCTTCTCTTTTACTCCATATCCATGATTTCGATTTATCATGTTCTATTTTATCAATTTTAAATTCATTTAAATAAAAGTATTTTTTTAAGTCTTTTTTGTAATTACCAATAATATTAGATTGTATCTCTATGATTAAATTGAAGTGATGTGTACTTTCATTAAATAAATAAGAGCTAGGTATTGGAAATATTATTTCAAAACTTGTTAAATTATCGAAGTACTTGTTCCTTAAAAATTTTAGTAATCGAATTGACTTATTTAAACTATTTGTTTGTATTAAATATGTAGAATTGTATTTTTTTTTTGGGATTAACTTTAAGCTCGCTCTTGTAATTATTCCAAAAACACCCTCAGAACCACAAAATAACTTCCACAATTTTGGGCCAAAATTATCTTTTTTGAGTTTATTTAAAAAATTTAAAATAGTTCCATCACTAAGCACTACTTCAAGGCCATTTATATGATCCTCTATGTTACCATATCTCAAGGTTTGCAAACCCCCAACATTAGTAGATATATTACCGCCAATTGTACATTTATCACTTGGCGCAATATTAACTGGAAATAAAAGTTTTTTATTATTTGCTGCTTTTTGAATAGTTTTTAACAATGTTCCACTTTGAGCTGTCATTATATAATTATCAGTATCAACTTCTTCAATACGATTCATCTTTTTAAAATCTATTAGGATAGTTTTTTCAAATTGAGGTTTTGTGCCATCCACTCTATTAGTCTCTCCACCAATAGGTAAAATATGAAATTTATATTTGTTAGAAAATTTAACCAGTTTAGATACCTCCAAAGAATTTTTAGGGAAAGCAGTTATTTGGGCACTTTTTCTTATAGTTCTTATTGGAAACTTCATTTAGATGCTCTTAGTAATCTATCATTTATAGCGATTCCTATTTTCTTATAAGGAATAGGTGCGATACTTATATTTTTATATTGGTTGTCGTTATCTGCTAAAAAAATAAAATGATAAAGATTTTTGGCAGCTTCAATTAAATTTCTACTCTTACTTAAATTTTTGAATTGACCTTTCTTATTTGCTCCAAAGTTTATATATGCAGATTTTTTTTTAGCATTTTTGACATTTAAAAATATTTTCTTCTTCGGAGAATAATGTTTTTTTGAAGTTCCAGGAAAACTTAAATTTTTGTTATATTTACTAAAAACCATATAGGGTAATATTTTTTTCACATTTTCTAATGATATCATCCCTGGTCTTATTATATTCAATTTGTTATCAGATATTTTAATTAAAGTTGACTCGATACCAACTTTACATTTTCCATCATCTACAATTAATAAATTTGTCTCAATAAATTGCTGAAAAACCATTTCACTGTTAATTGGGCTTAGTTGTTTAAATTTGTTTGCTGAAGGCATTACAAGGGGCTTACCTAGTTTATTAATTAAATTTAATGTAAATTTATTACTTGGAACTCTTACAGCACACTCATTATTCAATGTAAGAGATTTGGGTATCTCGAGAGACTTCCTTTGTAAAACAAGAGTAAGAGGCCCAGGCCAAAATTCTTTAGCTAAAATTAAATTTTCATCATCTAAATTAAAAAAATTATCTACCATTTTTAAACTTGAACAATGAAATATTAGTTTTTTTTTCAACGGTCTTTTCTTTAGCGAGTAAATTTTTTTTGCTGCTTTAATATTGGTTCCTAAACCAGCTAGCCCATAAACAGTTTCTGTTGGCAAGACTACTAATTCATCTTTTAATAGTTTAGACTTTAAGAAATGTGTTAGTTGCTTTGATAAATTTGATTTAATGATAATGGGCATAATTTACATAATTAGATATATTTTTAGTTTTAAGTTAAGATTAATTAATATTATTTTACAACTTTATGAATATATGTGCCATTATTCTTTCTGCTGGAAAGAGCAAAAGATTTAAATCACCTAAACCAAAATTTCTTCATGAAATATCTGGTAAAGAGTTAATACAGTATAATTTAGATGCACTAAATAAAATTAAACAAGTAAAAAAAACTTTTATTATTTCAAGTAAAGCTAATAAAAAATATTTCATTCATGAAAAAGTATTTATTCAAAATCCAATAGACGGTACTGGTGGAGCTTTTAAACAATTTTATAAATACAATAATAGATTTGATTATTTTTTATTGACCTTAGCAGATACACCTATTTTCGATTATAAAATACTCTCTGATTTTGTTTCAAAAGGTGTAAAGAATGATGATGACTTATCAGTTCTTACACAAAATGTAAGAAATCCAAAAGGGTATGGGAGAATAATTAAAAAAAATAATTTATTAATAAGTATTATTGAAGAAAATGAATGTTCAAGGGAAGAGAAATTAATCAATGAGATAAATACTGGCATATTTTTAATTTCAAAAAAAGCTGCATTAAATTTAAAATTAATAAAAAAAAATAAAAATAATAATGAATTTTACATTACTGATTTAGTAAATGTCTGTTTTAATAAAAACCTTAAAATGACTACTTTTTTAAATAAATCCACAGTGATATCAGGTGCTAACACCTTAAATGAACTTAATAAATTAGAAACATTATCTCAAGATTTTATAAAGAAAAAATTAATAGACAGTGGTGTTAGAATTATTCATCCTGATACGGTTTATATAGAGAGCAATGTCAGTATCGCTTCAGGAGTAGTAATTGAACCACATGTTGTTATTAAAAAAAATGTAAGCATAAAAAGTAATTCTATTATTAAGTCCTTTTCTTATATTGAAAATTCCACAATAGGTAATAACTGCTCCATCGGCCCTTATGCAAGAATAAGACCTGAGGTTATTATGGCAGATGAGGTAAAAATTGGTAATTTTGTTGAGATTAAAAAATCAAAATTATCAAAGGGAGTAAAAGTAAATCATTTAAGTTATATCGGAGACTCATTTATAGGAACAAATAGTAATATTGGGGCTGGAACTATTACTTGTAATTATGATGGAAAAAATAAGCTTAAATGCAAAATAGGTAATAATACCTTTATTGGATCAAATTCTTCTATTGTTGCACCTGTAAATATTGGTAATAAAGCATACATAGCTGCAGGATCTGTAATTACTAAATCAATACCAAATAATCATTTTTCTATAGCCAGATCAAAACAGAAAAATAAAATTAATAATAAAAAATAATGTGCGGTATAGTTGGTATCTTAAATTCATCTTCTTTAAAGAATAATTCTATAGATATTTTAAAAAAGCTGGAATATAGAGGGTATGACTCTGCTGGCATTTCCTTGTTTTCAAAAGAACGAATAAAAACCATAAAAAGTGTCGGCAAAATTTCAGAACTAAAAAATAAAGCTCAAAATGTATCAGATAAAAATTTTTATGGTGTGATAGGTCATACAAGATGGGCAACACATGGAGTTGTTAGCAAAAATAATGCTCATCCATTTGCAAATGATGATCTTACTTTAGTTTGTAATGGTATTATTGAAAACTATAGAAAAATTCAAAATCGATTTGTAGAAATTCCTAAAAATATTCAATCAGATACTGAAATCAGTTTTTACTTTCTCACCTATTTAGTCAATAAATATAAAAATTCAGATGAAGCTATTAGAGTGTTTAAAAGTGTTATTAAAGGAAACTACGCCTTTGTTATATTTATAAAAAAAAATAATTGTTTTTACTTATTAAAAAATGGCAGTCCAATCGCCTTATCACATAATAGAAACTCCTCTTACATATGCTCAGATTCATCTATTTTATCTGATTATAGTGATAAGATTTATCATCTTAAAGATGGTGATATTATTAAAATTCAGCAGTCTAAAATATCTAGTTTAAATAAAGCTAAAATACTCTTCGAAAAAAATGAAATTAAACAAAACCCATATGATAAAGGAAAATATCAACATTATATGTTGAAAGAGATTCATGAGCAGCCCGAAGTTATAAAAACTACTCAAAAAAATTATGTAAAAGAATTTTTTAATGATTTTGAAAGCAAATTTAAAAATTTAATTTTAAACAAAAAAATAATATTTGTTGGATGTGGTACTGCATACCATGCCTGTTTAGTTGGTGAGTATTACTTTAATAAATATACAAATATAGATACTTCATCAGAATTAGCTTCCGAGCTTAGATATAAAAAAATAAATAAAGACGAAAAAATTTTATTTATTTTTATTTCACAATCTGGTGAAACCATGGATACCTTGATGGCTCTAAAATATATCAAAAAAAACAAACATTCCTCTATAGTCATCACTAATTCTTTGCAGAGTAGTATGGTAAGAGAGGCTGATGTAACCATACCTACTTATGCTGATAAAGAAGTTGGTGTAGCCTCAACTAAAGCTTTTACTTGTCAAATATTGAGCTTAGCCAATCTTTCTATTGAAATTGGTAAAATGACAAATTCCATATCGAAAAAAGATTATAATAAGAATTTAGCAATTCTAAAGTTATTACCAATAAAGCTGAAAAAATTAACAAATGATTTTACACCAGAGGCGAAAAAAATTGCAAAAAAATTAAGCCAATCTGATACTTGTTATTTTATTGGAAGGAATATTGTATACCCAATAGCATTAGAGGGATCCTTGAAATTAAAAGAGATATCTTACATGCATAGCGAAGGCTTTCCAGGAGGAGAGATGAAACATGGCCCAATCGCATTGATCGATAAAAAATCATTAACAATTTGCTTATCGCCAAACAACGAACTATATGAGAAATCTATTTCTAATGCTGAGGAAATCGCTGCTAGAAATGGTAAGGTTATAATTTTATCTAGTGTTAAAATTCACAGAAAATCATTAAACACACATAATGTAAGCCTACCCAAAGAAAACTTTATTGACACACCTTTCATTTATACTATTCCTCTTCAACTCATTTCATATTATTTTGCTCTTAATGAAGGTACTGATATTGATCAACCAAGGAATCTCGCTAAATCAGTTACCGTTGAATAAATTGAATACTATTTAATATGAATATCGAAGTTGATAATGAGATTTTAGCTAGTGTGATTGACGCTCGGTTTGGTATCAAACCACAGCTTTCTTCAAATATCGAAAAAGCTAATTTCAAACAAACTATTTTTTTTCCTGAGGATAAATTGAAATCAAATACATTTAATTCAGTGCCTTTAGACACATATGGAATAATCAATAAATCTAAGTTATTTACAAGAGAACCTATTACAGGAGAACAAATATCTTATTTAATTAATGATAATGGCTACACTGTTAAAGATAATAATCCAGATATTAAAATCCAAACAACAGATTATAAAATTTTTTATAGATTTGAAATCAATGAGACTCAACACAAATACTGCTCATCAATTTTTACTAATTTAAAATTTAAAAAAATAAATATTGTTTTTCCAAATAGCAGCACAATACACTTTTTTTCTGAAAATATATCCCTTTTAAAAAAATATATTAAGAAAATTGCTAATAAAAAAATTCAAGAGAGTGATCTTATTAAAATCAAAGTCCCAACTAGTTTATCTATTTATTACTCTAAAAATAATAATACCAAAGAGATTACAATCAAAAATAAATCTTATTTGGGAATATGTTTTGAAATAGCTAATCTTTTAAGCTTAAATACTTTAGACACTAAGAATACGTATAATTCCAGCAATAATAACAATTACTATATTAATATTCTTTTTTTTAATTTTTATAATTTTTTCCCTAAGTTTATATCTTTATTCATATTTAAATTTTTACTCAGGTTTAATAAATCTTACATATTTTCTAATCAAGTATTAGAAATTAATAATAATTTTAACAAACAAAATAATTTCTTCTCTAATATTATTGATGATAATCAATATCCTAGTTACTTATCAAAAGGAACTTTTTTCCCTAATTTAAAATTAAGTAACAAAAAGTATATTCATGAGATACTCAAGGATGACGATACATACATACTTTCAAACAAATATAAAATAAAAAACATAAAAAATTTTATTTTTCTATCTGATGGTTCTGACAAAAATTCTTATCAAATCGGTAAAAGCTCATATGATTATTTAAATTTAGATAAATGCTATTACATTACAGACAATCATGGCCTAATCACCACAGTAGATATCGTTGATAATATCGGAATTATCAATCATGAAGATATTGACTCAAAGTATTCAGATAATAAACAATCCAGCATAGATAATTTTTATGCTACAGGTTATGAGCCATCATTACCTAAATTAAAGCTACCCAAAATTTGGCCTTTTAAATCTAAAACCCAATAATTTCTTTTATTTAATACATTTAACAATATAATCCTTGCCTCATGAAATGGACTAAAGATAGTTGGAAAAACTTTGAAGCAAAGCAAATGCCTGCTTATGCTGATCAAGGTAATTTAGACTCTGTAATAGAGGAATTATCTTCTATGCCTCCTTTAATTTTTGCTGGTGAGACTAGGTCTCTAAAATCACAAATTTATCAAGTTCAAAAAGGAGAGTCCTTTTATTTACAAGGCGGTGACTGTGCTGAGAGCTTTCAGGAATTAAACCCCAATACAATTAGAGATAATTTTAAATTACTATTGCAAATGTCTGTTGTTTTGACTTTTGCTACTAATAAACCGGTAGTTAAACTAGGGAGAATGGGTGGACAATTTGCTAAACCAAGAAGCTCAGACTTTGAAGAAAAAAACGGTCAAAAGCTACCTAGTTATAGAGGAGATATTATTAATTCATTTGAGTTTAACGAGTCCTCTAGAGAACCAGACCCTAAAAGAATGATCAGAGCTTATAACCATTCAGCTTCAACTTTAAATTTATTAAGAGCTTTTGCTCAAGGAGGTTTTGCTAGTTTAACACAATTAAATAAATGGAATTTAGATTTTGCAGATAACTTTGATACAACAAAAAAATTTAAAGAATTATCTGAAAAAATTGCAGAAAGTATAAAATTTATGAATGCCTGTGGTGTAAATGAAAAAAATACAAGAGAACTAAGAGAGACAGATTTTTACACAAGCCATGAAGCACTTCTTTTACCTTATGAACAAGCTTTTACAAGAATAGATAGCACTACAGGTGAGTGGTACAATGTAAATTCTCATTTTTTGTGGGTTGGTGATAGAACTAGAGATCCTAATGGTGCTCACATACACTATTTAAGTGGTATAAAAAACCCTTTAGGTCTTAAAGTAGGACCATCTACAACCATTGATGATTTAAAAAAAAATATTGAGATACTTAATCCTGAGAATGAAGGTGGAAGACTTACACTTATTGTTAGAATGGGAGCAGATAAAATTAATTCAAAATACCCTGATTTATTGAAAGAAATTAATAAACTCGGTCTTAATCTTACATGGATATGTGATCCTATGCATGGAAATACATCTACAAGTAAATCTGGCTATAAAACAAGAGCTACTGAGAATATTTTTAAAGAAATTCAGTCTTTTTTTGAAATTCATAAATCAGAGGGTTCAGTCGCAGGAGGCGTTCACCTTGAATTAACAGGTTTAGATGTAACTGAATGTGTCGGTGGACCTGATGATATTAAAGATGAAAATTTAGGTGATAGATATCATACGTTTTGTGACCCAAGACTAAATGTTAATCAATCATTAGAACTATCTTTTCTTCTGGCTGATTTATTATCTAATGGCGAAATGAATTAGTTTTCTTATTCATAATGAATAAAAAAACAAATTCAAATTTAATTAATAATTTTACTGATAATTATTTTTTAAAAACAAAAAAAATTATCCAAAAGTATGGAGACATAAAAGTTACTTATGCTGTTTTTATTCGTAGACCAGGTGTTATAGCATTAAAACTAGCAATAAATTGGATAAAACAAATTTCAAAAGACAGAGGTATTAAAGTATCAACTTCTAGCCCATTCAAAGAGGGTGACCATTTTGGTGCTGGAGAACCAATTCTTTATATTAGGGGATCTTTTAAACATATAGTCGATTTGGAAACTTTACTCTTACAAAAAATTGGTCCAGCTTGTATAGCAGCAGCTAATGCATATCAAATGTGTTTAGACTTGCCTAAAACTTCCTTTATAGCTATGGATGCAAGACATTGTGCAGGCACAGAGATGTCTGAATTAATGTCATATGCGGCATCAGTAGGATCAAAATCAGCAAAAAGAAAAAAAGCTAAAGGCTTTATTGGTACATCGATAGATGCAACATCACATTATTTTCTATCTAATAAAGCATTAGGAACGATGCCACATGCATTAATAGGATATGCAGGATCTACTCTTGAGGCAGTAAAAATGTTTCATGAAACATTTCCAAAAGATGATTTAGTTGTATTGCCTGATTATTTCGGTAAGGAAATTACTGACTCTATTCAAGTTTGTAGCCACTTCGATAAGTTGTCTAAAGCTGGAAAAGTAATGATAAGACTTGATACCCCAAATGGAAGATTTATTGAGAATCTTGATACCTCAAAATCATATGAGGTCTTAGAAAAACACGCACCCGGTTCAATCAAAGAATACAGATCTGACAAAGAGTTAAAACACTTAGTTGGGCCTGGAGTCTCTGCTGCATCTTTGTGGTATTTGAGAGCACAACTTGATAATTTTGGTTTTAAAAAAGTAAAAATTATTGCATCTAGCGGATTTACAAATGAGAAATGCAAGGCAATGTCTTTAGCCAAAGCTCCAATAGATGTCATAGGAACTGGAAGTTATCTACCAGAAAAGTGGTCAGAAACATATGCAACTGCTGATATTATAAAATATGGTAATTCCTCTAGAGTAAAAGTTTCAAGAGAGTACCTCTTAAAAAAAGTTAAATGATAATTACACGTTTTGCCCCGAGTCCAACTGGTCACCTGCACTTAGGAAATATGAGATCTTGCTTTTTAAATTGGGCATATTCGAAAAAAAATAATGGTAAATTTATTCTTAGATATGACGACACTGACCAAGAGAGAAGCAAAGATGAATATGTAAAGTCTATAGCATCTGATCTTGATTGGTTAAAAATAAAATATGATGAAACTTTTTATCAAAGCAAAAGAATTGAGAGATATAATGAACTTTTCGATCAATTAATTTCTTTAAAATTTGTTTACCCATGTTTTGAGTCAAGTGAGGATTTAGATATAAAAAAAAAGTTGCAGTTAAAAGCAGGAAAACCTCCAATCTACGATAGATCCTCATTAAATTTATCTAAAGAAGAAATTGAAAAAAAAATAATTAATGGTAATCAGCCTTATTGGAGATTTAAGCTTTCACAGACTAAAATTAAATGGAATGATTTAGTAAAAGGAGAGACCGAAGTAGATCTAGCTTCTCAATCAGATCCTGTTTTAAGAAGGGCTGATGGTAGCTACCTCTACCATTTTCCAAGTGTCGTCGATGATATAGATATGAAGATTTCTCACATTATTAGAGGCGAAGACCACTTAACTAATTCAGCAATTCATTTAGAATTATTTAAATGTTTAAACTCTGATTTACCTTCATTAGGTCACAATCCATTAATGCTTAATGAGGATGGAACAAAACTAAGTAAGAGAAATTTGGACTCAATTTCACTTAAGCAATTCAGAAAAAGTGGATATACAGTTAACAGTATTCTATCTTATTTGTATTCACTTGGTTTAAACTCAGATTATGATTTTGAAACCATTTTAGAGAATAATTTTAGAGATTTTAATTTAGAGGATATTTCTAAAAACTTACCAAAAATTGATATTCATAAAATTGACTTTTTTCAAAAAAATTCATTAAGGTCAATGAATTTAAAAGATTTAAATAATGAATTCCCTGAGCTAGAAGAGTTAGCTTTAACTGAAACTGAGTGGGAACTTATTAAAGAAAATGTTGAAAAATATGAAGATATAAGAAATTTATGGAATATTATTAATAGAAGAGAAATTAAAATTCAACCCTCAGGTGACTTTATCAAACTTTTGATTAAAAATTTGAATGGTATTTCAAATTTTAGTTTTGATGAATATGTCAATTACTTAATGAGTATTGATAAATCACTATCAAAAAAAGAAATATTTACTAATACACGTTATATACTTACAGGTAATCAAAATGGCCCATCTGTTAAAGACCTATATAATTATTTTGGCCACGAAGGTTTAAAAAAAATTTTAAATGAATATTAATCTTTTTAATACTTTAACCAAAAAAAAAGAAAAACTTATACCTATTAACTCATCTGCAGTTAAGATGTATGCTTGTGGACCCACCCTTTACAGTAATCCACATATAGGAAACTTCAGACCAATTATAGTTTTTGATATCTTATTTAGAGTCCTAAGACTAATTTTTGGAGAGGATAGTGTACGTTACGTAAGAAATATAACTGACATTGATGATAAAATTATAGATAAAGCTAATGAACTTAAAATATCAACAGATGAGTTGGTACATTCTACTCAAAAAATATATCAACAAAATCTAAATTCTTTATCAATATTATCTCCAACACATGAACCAAAAGCCACAGATTATATTTCAAAGATGATTGAGATGATTACATCTCTTATTGAAAAAAAATATGCCTATGTATCTGAAGGACATGTTTTATTTGAAGCAAAGAAATTTAAGGGTTATGGTTCTCTCTCCAAGTTCTCATTAAAAGACATAATATCTGGTGCAAGAGTAGAAGTTGCCGATTACAAAAAAAATCCTGAAGATTTTGTCCTTTGGAAACCATCAAAAACAAATGAACCTCATTGGGATAGCCCATGGGGTAATGGTAGACCTGGATGGCACATAGAGTGTTCAGCTATGATTTCAGAATTACTTGGAGAAACCATTGATATCCATGCGGGCGGTATTGATCTTATTTTTCCACATCACGAGAATGAAATTGCTCAGTCAACATGTTGTCATGATAAAAAAATGTCGAACTTTTGGCTCCATAATGGATTTATAAATTTTAAGGGTGAAAAAATGTCAAAATCTTTAGGAAATACCTCAATTGTTAATGATTTATTATCTAAACACGATCCTGCTGTTCTCAAATATTCACTACTGACTACTCATTATCGTCAACCACTTGATTTTTCAAACGATCTTATAAGTTATAGTGAAAACATCATTAACAAGTGGAGAGAGCATATTAAAGAGGTTAATAGCAAAGAATTAGACTCAGAATTTGTTAATGCACTTTTAGATGACCTAAATACCCCAAAAGCACTGATGAGATTACAGCAAATAATAGCTAACATTAAAAAAGACAAGAATAATGATGATTTATTAGCTCATTTTAATAATGGTTTAAGCTTACTAGGATTAAATCCTAGTTTTAATAAAACAGATTTAAACCTTGATAAAGAATTTATTGAAAATATGATATCTCGCCGACAAGAGGCTAAAAAAAATAAAGACTTTGAGCTAGCAGATAAAATTAGAGATGAGTTATTTAAACAAGGGATTGTTTTAGAAGACACCATAAATGGCACAACATGGAAGAAAAACTAGAAAATAAAATTTATTTTTTTGACACTACATTAAGAGATGGTCAACAAACTACCGGTGTTGATTTTACTGTAGATGATAAAATTAAATTCTCTAATGCTCTCGATGAATTAGGTTTAGATTATATTGAGGGTGGTTGGCCAGGGTCAAATCCAACTGATGATAGTTTTTTTAATTCTACAACAAATTTTAATAATTCTAGTTTGGTTGCTTTTGGAATGACCAGAAGACCTAATACGAGTGTTTCAAACGATCCAGGTCTAAATACTTTAATTAATACAAATGTAAAACATATTTGCATTGTTGGGAAATCATCTTCATATCAGGTCGAAAAGGCTTTAGGCATTTCAAAATCTGATAACCTAAAAATGATTGGTGAAAGTATCGCTCATATCAATGAAAAAGGTTTAGAGGCAATGTATGATGCTGAGCATTTTTTTGATGGATATAAATCAGATCCTAAATTTGCATTAGATTGTTTAACTGAGGCTTTTAATAATGGAGCTAGGTGGATAGTATTGTGTGATACTAATGGTGGAACTCTGCCAAATGAAGTAGAGACAATTGTTCAAGAAGTAACAAAGTATATACCAGGTGAAAAACTGGGCATCCATGCGCATAATGATACAGAAAATGCAGTTGCCAACTCACTGGCTGCTGTGCGAGCAGGAGTGAGACAAATTCAAGGCACAATTAATGGATTAGGAGAAAGGTGTGGAAATGCAAATTTAGTATCTCTTATTCCCTCAATAATTTTGAAAACAAAATTTGAAACTAGTATTCCTAAAGAAAAATTATCAGCCTTAAAGAAAACCTCATTGCTTCTAGATGAAATTTTAAATCGTATGCCAAATACTCAACAAGCCTATGTTGGTGAAAATGCCTTTTCACATAAAGGAGGTTTGCATGTTTCAGCAATTAACAAAGACCCTAAAACATATGAGCATATAGACCCAGAAATAGTAGGTAATACTAGAAAAGTTGTAATTTCTGATCAATCTGGCCGATCTAATATCATATCTCTTTTAAATACTGTTGGTATTAACCCAGATGATCATTCAGATAAATTAGATTTTTTACTCCAAAAAGTAAAAGAGAGAGAATTCAAGGGTTACGCTTACGATCAGGCAATTGCGAGTTTTGAGATACTAGCTAGACAAACTCTTTTCGGTATCCCAGAGTACTTTGAATTAAAAAGATTTAAAGTTATTGATGATAGAAGATGGAATGCTAAAGGAGAATTAGTAACTGAGTCTGAAGCAACTGTAAGGATAGAAGTTGAAAAAAAAGAATACATGAATGTAGAAGTAGGAAATGGTCCAGTAAATGCTTTGGACAAAGCTTTAAGAAAATCATTAATGGGCTTTTACCCTGCTTTAGAGGATTTAGAATTAACTGATTTTAAGGTAAGAATTTTATCCTCAGAAAAAGGAACAGACGCAATAGTTCGTGTTCTTATCGAGACGAAGGATCAAAAAGGATCCATTTGGACAACAGTAGGTGTCTCTACTAATATAATTGATGCGTCTTATAACGCCCTTAGAGAGAGCTTAATTTATAAATTAATTAAGTCCTCTTGAAAAAAACAATTCAATTTATATTAAACAAACCCCAGTTATCTGAAAATGTTGGTATGTCTCTAAGATCAATAGGATGTTTTGGTTTTGAGAACTTATCCTTAGTAAGTCCAAGAAAAATTTGGCCTAATGATAAGGGAATAAAATCTGCAAAGCATTTTTCATCCTTAGTTAAAAAAGTTAAAGTATATCAATCAATACAAGAAGCTATGAAAGATAGTGATATCTTAATAGCAACGACAGTTAGGAAAAGAGATTTTCACATACCTCCAATAAAAGTAAATGAAATATCTAAATTAAAATCGAAAAAAATATCAATTTTGTTTGGTCAAGAAAATAATGGATTGTCCAATAAGGAGATATCCCATGCTAATTTTCTATTGTCTCTTCCTACATACAACAAGAGTTCGCTCAATTTATCTCATACTGTAGCTTTAATTGCTTATGAATTGAGTCAAATATCCCTATCTAATATTAATCCAACTTTTGAAAATTCTCCTGCAAGCTCAAAAGATATTGAAAAATTTTTATCATTTCTGATGAAAATACTAGAAAAAAGAAAATTTACATCAATCTCATCCAAAAGAGATAATTTAGAAATATCTTTAAGAAATTTTTTAAAAACATCAAAAATAGACCAAAAACAAATAAAAACAGCCTATGGAATTTTAAAATTTATTACAAAATAAATTGACTTAAAAGGCTAAATCTATATAAATCACCAATTCATGACAAAAAGACTATCGTCAAAACATAAAATTGATAGAAGACTAGGCCTAAATTTATGGGGCAGACCTAAAAGTCCTTTTAATAGAAGACCCTATGGTCCTGGCCAACATGGTCAAGCAAGAAGAAGAAAACCTTCTGATTTTGGAGTTCAATTAGCAGCTAAACAAAAGCTCAAAAAATATTATGGCGATATTACTGAAAAACAATTTTTAAAAATTTATCAAGCAGCTTCTAGAAAAAAAGGCGATACTAGTCAAATTCTAATTGAACTTTTAGAACGAAGATTAGATGCTGTTGTGTTTAGACTAAAGTTTGCTCCAACTGTATTTTCCGCAAGACAACTAGTAAATCACGGGCATGTTTTGGTTAACGGTAAAGTCGTAAATAAAAAATCTTATCAGGTTAATGATGGTGATGAAATATCCCTTCAACAAACTAGCCAGAATATTCCAATGATAATTCAAACATTAAGCTCTAATGAAAGAGATGTTCCTGAGTATTTACAACTAGAAATATCAAAATGTCTTGGTAAATTTGTTAGAGGACCTCAATTGACAGATGTTCCTTACCCTGTTCAAATGGAACCTAATTTAGTCGTTGAATTCTACTCTAGATAATCAATAGTTAATAATCTATTCAATTAATCTAACAGCGCATAAATTTCGAAAAGATATCTATGAAAATAAAAATACTAACAGTCATATTTTCTCTTTTTATTACAAGCCTTTTCGCTGCTGGATCTAGCTCCGATGATAGTGCTAAAACTAATTATGGAAAAGATTATAAGTCAGCAATTAAGCTAATAAGAAGCAAAGATTATGATAAGGCAATAAGAAAGCTGAAGACTCTTACAACTGCTAGTTCAACAGATTTTACTAAAGCTGATGTTTACAATGAGTTAGGTTTTGCTTACAGAAAAAGTGAAGACTTTGATAATGCAGCAAAATATTACAAAAAAGCTCTTGAATTAGACCCAGAACACTTAGGTGCTATCGAATACCAAGGTGAGATGTATGTAGATCTTGGTCAAAAAGAAAATGCTCTAAATAATTTAGCTTTACTTAAAAAACTAGTTGGAGAAAATAATTCTTATTATAAAGAATTAAATAATTATATTTCAAATAACTAATGAGAGGGGCAAAATAAATGCCCCTTTTTTAATTTACTTCAGTCTTGATGCCTTTTGTGTTTAGTAATTCTAGAAGTTCACCAGACTCAGCCATTTCTTTCATAATATCACAACCACCTACAAATTCTTTTTTTATGTAAAGTTGAGGTATCGTAGGCCAATTTGAATAAGTTTTTATACCTTCTCTAATGTTGTTATCTTCAAGTACATTACAATGGCCAAACTCAACCCCAGTTTTTTTTAAAATTGCGCTTGCGACTGACGAGAAACCACACATAGGAAAGTCAGGGTTACCTTTCATAAATAGGAAAACTTCATTATCTCCAATCATTTTTTCAATTTGATCTTTTGTACTACTCTCTAATTCCATTATTTTGTTCCTTTCGTTTTTAATTGCATAGCATGAAGCTCTTTATCCATTAATCCATCTAGTAATTTGTAAACTAACTGGTGTTGTTGTATACGTGACAATCCGTTAAACATATCACTTTCAATTTCAACTGAATAATGATCGTTATCACCGGCAAGATCCTCAATTACAATTTTAGAATTTGGAAATTTGTTCTCGAGGAGTCCTTCTAATTTTTTTTGTTCAATAGGCATCTAACTAATTATCTTCTCAAAATCATTACGATATTTATTCATAATATCAAAATAGTCAAATTTTTTAGAGTTTATCTCAATACCTTCTTTAATTATCTCCCCAATTTCGAGGTATTCAGCACCTTTTTTTGTCAGAAATGAAGTTACTTCTTCAAAATCTTTACTTCTGATTTCAATCACATATCCAGCACTATATTCACAAAATAAATCAATAGGATCATGGACCTTGACCCTAAAACCCATATCCTTATATTGCATTTTTAATAATGCCGAAAAGATACCCCCTCTGGAAATATCATTGCAAGACATAATGAATTTCAAATCTGATAATTCCAAAACACAATTTGCAATTTTTTTCTCAAAATCTAGATCTATTACCTCTAAGTCATTAAATTCACATATGTTAAAAGCAATTTTTTGATCTTGTAATAAGTAAGGACTACAATTTTTTGTTAATTGTTTTCCTAAAATAAGGATCTTATTACCAATTTCACTAAACTTATTTGTGTTTATTTTATTTAAATCCATATTGGAACCTACCATTCCTATTACAGGTGTAGGCTTAATTGGTATTTCATTTGTCTGGTTATATAAAGATACATTACCTGAAACAATAGGTGTATTGAATTTGACAGCTGCAGTTTTTAATCCATGAATAGATAAAACCAACTCTCCCATAATGTTTGGATCTAAAGGACTTGCAAAGTTAAGGTTATTTGTAATCGCTAAAGGATTAATATTGCATGCAATTAGATTTCTATAGGACTCAGCAACTGTATATTTCATTCCCTCATAAGGATTGATTCTTATGTATAATGGATTGCAGTCGGTAGATGCACCAATAACTTTTTGTGTTCCGTGAATCTTTACTATACCTGATGATTGACCTGGTTCTCTGATAGTATCTCCCATCACAGTAGAGTCATATTGATCGAAAACCCAACTTTTATCTAAATAATTAAGATTTGTAAGAAGGTTAATTATCATATCTTCCAATTTAATTTTGGAAAAATCAAAATCTTTGTTTTTTCTTTTTCTTGGGATGTAAAACTCTCTATCGTATTCAGGAGCATCATCAACAATTATTTCTACAGGAAGATCAACAACTTTTTTATTATTTGACTCAAACATAACTCTTTTTGTATCTGTAATTTCTCCAATGACTTCATAATCAATTTGCCATTTTTGAAGAATTTCTCTGACTTTATGATTATTTTTTTTATCGATAACAGCTAGCATTCTTTCTTGGCTTTCAGATAAAAGTATCTCATATGCGCTCAGGGGTTGCCTCAATGGAACTTTATCAAGATTGATATAAACACCTACATTTCCTTTTGAAGCCATTTCTACGCTAGAGGAGGTAATACCAGCAGCTCCCATATCTTGCATAGACTCTATTAATCCTGAAGACATTAATTCTAAGCAACCTTCCATTAAAAGTTTTTCCATGAAGGGATCACCAACTTGTACAGAGGGTCTTTTTTCATCCTCATCTTCCTCTGAAAAAACATCAGAGGCCATACTTGCTCCATGAATCCCATCTTTTCCAGTTTTAGATCCAATATAAACAATAAGGCCACCAATAGATTTTGGTTTAGAGTAAAAAATTTTATCTTTTTGAACATGTCCCACAGCCATAGCATTAACCAGATTATTAAAATCATATGTTGACTCAAACTCACACTCACCACCAATATTAGGAATTCCAATACAGTTACCATAGTGTCCAATTCCATGAACCACACCATTTAACAAGTATTTTGTCTTTTCAGTTTCTATTAAACCAAATCTAATTGAGTCAAGAGTAGCAATTGGTCTTGCTCCCATTGTAAATATATCTCGTAGTATACCTCCAACACCAGTTGCTGAACCGTTGAAAGGTTCTATGTAACTTGGATGATTGTGGCTTTCTATTTTAAACGCAATACCATCGTTATCTTGTAGATCAATTACACCAGCGTTTTCTCCTGGTCCCTGAATTACAATTTCATTATCTGTAGGGAGTTTTTTAAGCCATTTTTTTGAAGTTTTATAACAACAGTGTTCATTCCACATAGCAGAAAAAATACCCAATTCCTCAATACTTAAGTCTCTGTTTAGATATTTCCTAATGACCTGAAATTCATCTAAAGTTAAACCGTGTTGAAGTATTAACTCTTCATTCATGAAATTAAAGACTCTATAATAAGCCTTCCATCTTGTGATTGATGAAAATCAGAGTATGCTCTCTCGGGATGAGGCATCATTCCAAGAACATTCTTTTTTTTGTTTGTAATACCTGCAATAGCTTCTATTGAACCATTTATATTTTCTTCAAAGTTTGAGAATTCACCTTTGCAATATTCAAATGCAATTTGTTCATTATTTTTTAATAAATTTAAAGTTTCAGTATCACAATAAAAATTTCCCTCGTTATGAGCTACAGGTATTTGAAGAATTTGGCTATCTTTGATTGATAAATTGAAATTATTTTTAAATTTTTTTTTAATAAAACAATTTTTTCCTAAAAACTTAAGTTTTTTATTTCGAATTAATGCTCCTTCAAGAAGTCCAATTTCAGTTAAAATTTGAAAGCCATTACAAATGCCTAATAAATATCTATTATCATTTGCATGTTTGACAACCTCATCAATAATTTTACTTTTTGATGCCATTGCTCCTGATCTTAAATAATCACCAAAGCTAAAACCCCCAGGTAAAATTACTAAATCAACTTTTGGCAATGATGTCTCCTCATGCCAAATATTATGAACCTCACCTTTAGTTAAATCTTTTAAGTAACATAATGCGTCTCTGTCACAATTAGATCCAGGAAATGTTATAACAGCAGATTTAAAACTCATCCAAGCACTTCGTACTCTTCAATAATATCGTTGACTAAAAGTTTTTTGCAAGCAGAGTCGATTTTTTGTACTTTTTCCTCTTTACTTATATTATCGGGTAAATCTAATTCAATGAGTTTTCCCTGTCGGATATTTGAAAATTCTGTAAATCCTAAACTATTAAGTGACTGTTCAATTACTTTTCCCTGTGGTTCTAAAATTTGGCCTTTAAGTCTTACTAAAATTTTTATTCGCATTAAATCTTCAAGTTTAACCTATTAAGCACCTCTTCATATGCTTCTTCGATATTTCCTAAATCTCTACGAAATCGATCTTTATCAAGTTTTTTATTTGTTTTTAAATCCCACAAACGACATGTATCTGGTGATATTTCATCTGCTAAAACAAGCTCATCAGTTTTTTTACAAATTCCAAATTCTAATTTAAAGTCAACTAGATTTATTCCTATAGAATAGAACGTAGACCTTAATATGTCATTTATTCTCAAAGAATATTCATCTATTAACTCTAATTCATCAAAATCACATAAACCTAAATTAAGAATATGTTCAGAACTTATATGAGGATCGCCAAGTTCATCTGATTTTAAACAATATTCAATTAGCGTATCAGATAATTGCGTTCCTTCTTTTACACCAAACTTTTTAGATAAAGAGCCAGCAAAGAAATTTCTAACTAAAACTTCAATTGGAATAATATCTACTTTTTTTAAAAGCTGAGATTTTTTATCAATTTTCTTTATAAAGTGTGTTGGAATATCACAATGATTTAATATTTGAAATAAATAACTCGATATAGCATTATTAATTGCACCCTTATTCTTTATAGAGCCCTTTTTTAAATTATTAAAAGCTGTAGCATCATTTTTATAGGTAGCTATGACTTCCTTACTAGTTTTGGCATAAATAATTTTTGCTTTTCCCTCATATAATTTTTTCAATTTTACTGCCATTAATTAATCCTTTTAAATATTTTATCAACATTTTTAAAAAGATTTTTATTATTGAAGATATTATTTATTTTACTTGATATTTTTAATTTGGCTAAACGAGGATGACTTAAAAGATTATCTTTAAAAGACATATTACCTTTCCAAGTTTTCAAAGCACAGTCTTGAACAATCTTATAGGCATCTTCTCTTAAAACTTTATTTTCAATTAGAAAAATCAGGACATTTTGTGAATAGGGTAGACCTTTTAAAAGATTTAAATTTTTCATCATATTTTTTTTATTTATATTTAAATTATTTAAAACGTTGATCATTCTTTGAACTGCAAAGTCGAGCGTTATGGTGGCATTGGGAGCGTTTATTCTCTCAACACTGGAGTGACTTATATCTCTTTCATGCCATGAAGTTATATTCTCCAAAGCAGGAATGGTTAACGATCTAATCACTCTTGCTAGTCCTGTTAAATTTTCTGATAAAATTGGATTTTTTTTATGAGGCATTGCCGAACTACCCTTTTGGCCTTTTCCAAAACCTTCCTCAACTTCTAAAACTTCTGTTCTTTGTAAGTGTCTAATTTCAGTTGATAGACGTTCTATGGAGCTTGCTATAATAGCAAAAGAACAAAAAAGGTCCGCATGCCTGTCTCTTGGAATTATTTGCGTGGAGACAGGTTCGATTGAAAATTTTAATTTTTTAGCAATCATTTGCTCTACCCTTGTGTCAATATTTGAATATGTCCCTACAGGACCAGACATTTGAATTGTTTGTATTTGTTTTATCGAATTTTTAAGACGATCTATGTTTCTTTTGTTTTCAGCTAGATATCCTAATATTTTTAATCCAAAAGTAGTTGTTTCGGCGTGAATACCATGACTTCTACCGATACATAATGTGTATTTATGTTTTGTTGCAATATTTAAAAGAGATTTACTCAAAGTTTTTAAACCTTCAAGAATTATATTGCTTGATTGGTTAAGTTGTATGGAGAAAGAAGTATCTAAAATATCACTAGAAGTTAGTCCCTTATGAACATACCTAGACTCGGGTCCTACATACTTTGCTACATTAGTTAAAAAAGCAATAACGTCGTGCTTTGTTTTTTCTTCAATTTTTTCTATTTCTTTTACCTTAAACTTTGCTTTTTTTTTGATTTTATTTGAGGTCCCTTTAGGTATCTGACCCAATTTTTCCATTGCCTCACAAGCAAGAATTTCAAGGTCAAGCCATATTTGAAATTTATTACTATCTTCCCAGATTTCTTTAAGAATTTTTCTAGAGTATCTTGGTATCAATTATAAAAAGCCTTACTTGGGGACTCTGTTAGAATCTCAATAATATCACCATTAATGTATATCGTATGTTCGTACTGAGCGCTAAGTGTTTTATCTTTAGTCACTGCAGTCCAACCATCGTTAAGTATTTTAGATTGATATTTACCTAAATTGATCATGGGTTCAATTGTAAAAATCATTCCGTCTACAAATTTTACCTTATCATACTCACTATCGTAATAGTGTAAAATACTAGGATTCTCGTGAAACTTTAATCCAACTCCATGTCCACAAAAATCTCTAACAACACTAAAGTTGTTTGAAGTTGCTATATTCTCAATTTTTTTTCCTATTCTACTGATAGGTTCACCAACTTTTATTTCGTCAATACTCTCTATCAAACAATCGTGGGTAACCTTGCATAGATTACTTGCTTTAATTGAAATGTCTCCTACTTTAAACATCCTTGATGAGTCCCCATGCCAACCATCAATTATTGTCGTTACATCTACATTTAAAATATCTCCATTTTGAAGGTTTCGTTTATGGTTTGGTATCCCATGACAAATAACATGATTTAATGAGGTACACGTAGGCTTTGGAAAACCTCTGTAAAACAACGGTGCAGGTGTGCCTCCTAGCTCTAGAATTCTTGTTAAACAATAATCATCAATCTCAGATGTTGAGATACCTTCTTTTATAACATTATTTAGTTCGTCTAAAATAGTTGCAGTAATTTTACTTGCCTCTCTACAAGGTTCTACTTCATCACTTTTGTATGATTTAATTTTCATCAATATTTATCTCACTAGTAATATTTATACCTTTATGTGATACATTACATTTAAAAGCTCTAAATTGTACGCCACTTTTTTTAGCTGTAAGAGAGTTTTCATAATACTCATTATCCAAATCTTTAGCTATAGAAAATCTATCTACATCATTTCGTTGAATTAGATATATTAAAAAACATTTACTACCTTTTTTGGACATATTTCTTAACTCAATTAAATGTTTAGATCCCCTTGAAGTAACTGCGTCTGGAAATTCTGCTAAATTCTTTTTTCTTGATAAAGTGACCGATTTAACTTCAATGTAAGTATCTCCATTAGGATGACTAGCAAAGATATCAATTCTAGAATTTTTTCCATATTTTACCTCTTTTTTTAAATCTCCTTTAATTTCTTGCAAAATTTTTTTTTCTTTCATTGCGTAGAAAACTAGTTGATTTGGCAGAGATGTGTTTATACCTACAAAAGTTTTGAGATCTTTAATTGCCTCCAATCTATATTTTAATTTTGCATTTGGGTTTTCAACTTTTGCAACTAATACTTTAGAACCCTCTTTCAATAAACCTAAAAGTGAACCTGTATTTGGGCAGTAAGCTGTGACAACTTCATTATCAATCTTTAAATCTACAAAAAATCGCTTATAGCGTTTTATAAAAAAACCCTCTAAAATTTCCTCTTTATACTTCATTTATGGTAACTACTAAAAAAATTAACTCAGCTTGTCTTATTATCATTGGCAATGAGATATTATCAGGTAGGACACAAGATAAAAATATAAATCATTTAGCTAAAGAGTTATTCATTTGTGGTATATCTCTAAAGTTAGTGACTATTATTCCTGACGAAAAAAAAATAATTATTTCTCAAATAAGAAAATTAAAAAATCAATATGATTTTGTTATCACTACTGGCGGTATAGGTCCAACACATGATGACATTACATCAGAGTCAATTAGTTTGGCAGTTAAAAAAAAATACAAATTACATATTGGTGCATATAGAGAATTAAAAAAATATTACACAAGAATTAAATCAGAATTAACTGACGCTAGAATGAAAATGGCATACATGCCAGAGGGTTCTAAGTTAATTTTTAATAAAGTTAGTGGAGCTCCAGGTTTTAAAATTGAAAATATTTATGTTTTTGCTGGTATACCTTCAATAGTGCAAGCGATGATGAAAGAATTTAAAAAAATGATAAAAATTAAAAATAAATTTTATACAACAACTATAACTACTAAACTTTTTGAGAGTAAAATAGCTCACATACTCGTTGATGCTGAGAGAAAATATAAAAATATTTCTATAGGTAGCTATCCAATTTTTGATGGAAAACCGAAGGGTGTAGAAGTTGTTATCAACTCTCAAGTAAGTAAATTGAGTGTCAATAATACTAAAAAATATATTTTGAGAGAGATAAACAAAATTATTTAAGAATAGGTCAATTTAATATAAAACAATTATTTACTTGGCGGAGTAGCTCAGTTGGTTAGAGCGGTGGAATCATAATCCATGTGTCGGGGGTTCGAATCCCTCCTCCGCTACCATAACAAAATAATTTGTTATACATTTTTAAATAATAATTTAATTTTAATTTTAAATGATTTTAGTAAAAACACCTTTAAGGATAACATTTGGTGGTGGAGGCACTGACATATTTGATTTTAGTGATTTTCATAATGGATATTGTATTGGTGCCACAATAAATAAATATTGTTATATAACTCTAAATAAAAATTTTTATGATAAATATACAATTTTAAAATATTCAATTACTGAAAAGGTTCTCAACAAGAGTAATATAAAACATCCAATTTTTAATAAAGTTCTAAATTCCATAAAATATAATCATGGACTTGAAATTTCTACTTTTATGGATGTACCAAGTAGTTCAGGACTTGGATCATCAAGTAGTTTCTCAGTTGGCTTATTCAATGCACTAAGTCAAATGAACAAAGATAAATTATCAAAAAAACGGCTTGCAGAAAAAAGTGTCAATTTGGAAAGATATGAATTAAAAGAAAAAGGCGGAGTTCAGGATCAATATCTTTGTTCATATGGAGGTATAAATGAATTATTGATCATGAAAAATAGAAAAGTTAAGATTAAAAAAATAAATATTTCAGATAAAAATATAACAAAACTAGAGAATTGCTTATCACTTTTTTATTTAGGATTAAGAAGATCTTCAAATAAAATACAGTCAAACATATATAAAAAAAAATTATCAAAAAAGAAAATTATTACTTTATCCAAAATGAAAGACATTGCAATAATGTCTAAATTAGCTATTCAAAATGGAAATGTAAGAGAATTTGGAGAATATTTAAATGAAAATTGGGTATTAAAAAAATCTTTAAATAGAGAAATTGTTAGCTCATCTAAATTAAATGAAATATACAAAATAGCATTAAATTCAGGTGCCATGGGTGGTAAGATAGTAGGGGCTGGTGGAGGTGGTTTTTATTTATTTTGCAGTTTAAATCATAATAATAAGAAAAATTTAATATCTAAATTAAATAAAATTGGTTTAAAAAATTTAGATTTTAAATTTGAATTTGAGGGAACAAATAAATATGTTTTATAATAATTAATGAAATCATCTAAAAATTTTAATATCAAATATAAAGAACTAAATAATATTTTATTTAATCAAGGAAGGGACATAACAGAATTTAGCATCTCCTTTTCAAAACTACTTAAGGCCAAATCATTTACCAGATCTAAACTTTTTGTTTTAGGAAATGGAGGTCTATATTCAGAAGCAGACCATTTTTGTGCCGAACTTACATGTACTTTTAAAAAAAATTCAAGAAAACCTTATGATGCATTTAATTTAGCACCTAATCCTTCAGCATTAACAGCTTGGTCTAATGACTTTAATTTTAATACACTTTACAAGAGATTAGTGAGAACCCATTGCTCAAAAAATGATATTTTATATATAATGTCTTCATCTGGTGGGTATGGAAAAACTAATTTTAATAACAATTTATTTCTTGCCGCATTAGAGGCAAAAAAAATTGGAACTAAAGTAATTTCTGTTATTGGAGAATTTCCAAATAAAATTCAAAATATTTCAAGTTTAACGATGTCTGTTAAATCAAAAAAAACAAGCACTATACAAGAAGTTATTTTGTTTATAAATCACTTAATATGTGAGGAATTGGAATAAACTGATTATAAAAATCAATATTTTTGTCTTGATCATATATAAATATTAGATTACGAATTGTCACTGATCGCGGGGTAGAGCAGCTTGGTAGCTCGTCAGGCTCATAACCTGAAGGTCGTAGGTTCAAATCCTACCCCCGCAACCAAAAACCAATTATTTTATATATTTTTCAACATTTTTTTTTTGTTTTTTTTACTAAATGCATTTGACAAAACCTTCATAAAGTGTAGATATATTCTACTTTTTATTTGATTCACTAGGCCATTAATTGTGCATTAGTGATTCTTGCTCTTTATTTTTTGTAAATATGAAATGAATAGACGGTGGGTTTATAACGTCAAATTTCGATTAAGCTTTCATTTGAGAAAAATGGTAGCTCGTTATTTTGGCGTCTAACCTACGTCAATTTAAAACTTTGTTTTTTATGAGTAGGTAATTCAACTTAAGAGTTTGATTATGGCTCAGAACGAACGCTTGCTGCATGCTTTATACATGCAAGTCGAACGGAGGCCCTAGCTTGCTAGGTGTCCTTAGTGGCGCACGGGTGAGTAACACGTGGGAACATACCTTATAGTACGGAATAACTGCGGGAAACTGTAGCTAATACCGTATATTCCAGAAATGGGAAAGATTTATCGCTATAAGATTGGCCCGCGCAAGATTAGCTTGTTGGTGAGGTAAAAGCTCACCAAGGCTTCGATCTTTAGCTGGTTTGAGAGGACGATCAGCCACACTGGGACTGAGACACGGCCCAGACTCCTACGGGAGGCAGCAGTAGGGAATATTGGACAATGGGGGCAACCCTGATCCAGCAATGCAGCGTGAGTGACGAAGGCCTTAGGGTTGTAAAACTCTTTCATCGGTGAGGATAATGACAGTAGCCGAAGAAGAAGGACCGGCTAATTCCGTGCCAGCAGCCGCGGTAATACGGAAGGTCCTAGCGTTGTTCGGAATTACTGGGCGTAAAGCGCATGTAGGCGGAACAGAAAGTTAGAAGTGAAATCCCTGGGCTCAACCTAGGAATTGCTTTTAAAACTTCTGTTCTGGAATTCAGGAGAGGAAAATGGAATTTCCAGTGTAGAGGTGAAATTCGTAGATATTGGAAGGAACACCAGTGGCGAAGGCGATTTTCTGGACTGATATTGACGCTGAGATGCGAAGGCATGGGTAGCAAACGGGATTAGATACCCCGGTAGTCCATGCAGTAAACGATGGGTGCTAGTCGTCGGACTTTTGTTCGGTGTCGTAGCTAACGCGTTAAGCACCCCGCCTGGGGAGTACGGTCGCAAGATTAAAACTCAAATAAATTGACGGGGACCCGCACAAGCAGTGGAGCATGTGGTTTAATTCGACGCAACGCGAAGAACCTTACCAGCGTTTGACATGGAAAGTGCCGGTTACAGAATGGTAACCTTCAGTTCGGCTGGCTTTCGCACAGGTGCTGCATGGCTGTCGTCAGCTCGTGTCGTGAGATGTTGGGTTAAGTCCCGCAACGAGCGCAACCCTTATCGCTAGTTACTAACAGTTCGGCTGAGGACTCTAGCGAAACTGCCGGTGATAAGCCGGAGGAAGGTGGGGATGACGTCAAGTCCTCATGGCCCTTACACGCTGGGCTACACACGTGCTACAATGGTAACTACAACGGGACGCAATACCGCGAGGTGGAGCTAATCCCCAAAAGTTATCTCAGTTCGGATTGCACTCTGCAACTCGAGTGCATGAAGTTGGAATTGCTAGTAATCGCGGATCAGCATGCCGCGGTGAATACGTTCCCGGGTCTTGTACACACCGCCCGTCACACCATGAGAGTTGGTTTTATCTTAAGTCAGTGTGCTAACCTTCGGGAGGCAGCTGCCCACGGTACGGCCAGCGATTGGGGTGAAGTCGTAACAAGGTAGCCGTAGGGGAACCTGCGGCTGGATCACCTCCTTTCTAAAGGAAAAAAAACTTTGAACTAAGTGTACGTTCGAAGTAACCACCGTCTATTTGTTTTGCTTTTTCAACATGCGTTGATAAGAGCATTGATTGGGCGTGTAGCTCAGTTGGTTAGAGCGCGCGCTTGATAAGCGTGAGGTCGGAGGTTCAAGTCCTCCCTCGCCCACCAACAATGTTGGGGGATTAGCTCAGCTGGGAGAGCGCCTGATTTGCATTCAGGAGGTCAGCGGTTCGATCCCGCTATCCTCCACCAACTTTTTTTAAAATCGTAAATATGTAAGCTGATAACACAGACGAATGACTTGCACGAGTTATTCGTCAATTAAACAACTAATATAACAACAAATAACTACAAAAAGTTATTAACTACAAACTTTTCACTGTGTGTTAATAATTCAAGCGCGTAAGAGCATTTGGTGGATGCCTTGGCATAAAGAGGCGATGAAGGACGTGACAGACTGCGATAAGCTCGGACTTGCTGTCAATAAGCTTAATCCGAGATTTCCGAATGGGGAAACCCAATAACTTGTAAGTGAATTCATAGCTTATAAGGGCGAACCTAGGGAACTGAAACATCTAAGTACCTAGAGGAAAAGATATTCCGTTAGTAGTGGCGAGCGAAAGCGGATCAGGCCAGTGCTACTTTTTACTAAACCAAAACTGTATGGAAAGGCAGGCCATAGTGAGTGATAGCCTCGTATGGGTAGATAGTAAAAAATAGACATGAGTAGGGCGGGACACGTGAAATCCTGTCTGAATATAGGAAGACCACTTCCTAAGCCTAAATACTACTTTATGACCGATAGTGAACCAGTACCGTGAGGGAAAGGCGAAAAGAACCCCTAGCAGGGGAGTGAAATAGACCCTGAAACCGGATGCTTACAAGCAGTTGGAGCCTCTTTATGAGGTGACAGCGTACCTTTTGTATAATGGGTCAGCGACTTAATCTCATTAGCAAGCTTAAGCCACATAGGTGTAGGCGAAGCGAAAGCGAGTCTGAATAGGGCGATTTAGTTAATGGGATTAGACTCGAAACCGAGTGATCTAGTCATGAGCAGGTTGAAAGTGAAGTAAAATTCACCGGAGGACCGAACCCACTAGCGTTGAAAAGCTACGGGATGACTTGTGATTAGGGGTGAAAGGCCAACCAAACTCGGAAATAGCTAGTTCTCCGCGAAAACTATTTAGGTAGTGCGTCGTGTGAATCTTGTCGGGGGTAGAGCACTGAATGGGCTAGGGGGAAGCAATTCCTACCAAACCTAATCAAACTCCGAATACCGATAAGTCTGCACGGCAGACAGTCCATGGGTGCTAAGGTCCTTGGACGAGAGGGAAACAGCCCAGATCAACAGCTAAGGTCCCCAAATAATGATTAAGTGTGAAAGGGAGTGGGAACTCCAAGACAGCCAGGAGGTTGGCTTAGAAGCAGCCATCCTTTAAAGAAAGCGTAACAGCTCACTGGTCTAATTAAGAGATCCTGCACCGAAAATGTAACGGGGCTCAAATCATTTACCGAAGCTTTGACAATTACTTTGTAATTGGGTAGCGGAGCGTTCTGTAAGCCTGTAAAGGTGATGCGTAAGCATTGCTGGAGGTATCAGAAGTGCGAATGCTGACATGAGTAACGACAAGAAATGTGAAAGACATTTCCGCCGAAATCCTAAGGTTTCCTGCGTAAAGCTAATCTGCGCAGGGTTAGTCGGCCCCTAAGGCGAGGGCGAAAGCCGTAGTCGATGGGAAGCAGGTTAATATTCCTGCACCAGCTGGTAGTGACGGATGAAGTAAATTGTAAGTTCTTACTGGATTGAGCTTGCAGTGAATTTGTCCCTGGAAATAGCTCCAGCATCAGACCGTACCAAAACCGACACAGGTAGGAGGGTAGAGAATACCAAGGCGCTTGAGAGAACTATGTTGAAGGAACTCGGCAAATTACACTTGTAACTTCGGGATAAAAGTGACCTGCTATTGGGCAACCAGTAGGAGGTGGCACAGAAGAGGGGGTAGCGACTGTTTACTAAAAACATAGCACTATGCAAAGTCGAAAGACGACGTATATGGTGTGACGCCTGCCCGGTGCCGGAAGGTTAATAGGAGGGGTGCAAGCCCTGAATTGAAGCCCCGGTGAACGGCGGCCGTAACTATAACGGTCCTAAGGTAGCGAAATTCCTTGTCGGGTAAGTTCCGACCTGCACGAATGGCGTAACGATTTCCCCACTGTCTCCAACATAGACTCAGTGAAATTGAATTCTCGGTTAAGATGCCGAGTAACCGTGGTTAGACGGAAAGACCCCGTGCACCTTTACTGCAGCTTTGTATTGGTATTAGGGAACAGATGTGTAGCATAGGTGGGAGACTTTGAAGGAGTGGCGCTAGCCATTCTGGAGTCACTAGTGAAATACCACTCTTCTATTCCTTGATGCCTAACCATACACCGTCATCCGGTGTTGGGACCATGCATGGTGGGCAGTTTGACTGGGGCGGTCGCCTCCCAAAGAGTAACGGAGGCGCGCGATGGTAGGCTCAGAACGTTTGGAAACCGTTCGTCGAGTGCAATGGCATAAGCCTGCCTGACTGCGAGACCCACAAGTCGAGCAGAGACGAAAGTCGGTCATAGTGATCCGGTGGCACTTCGTGGAAGGGCCATCGCTCAACGGATAAAAGGTACGCCGGGGATAACAGGCTGATCTCTCCCAAGAGTCCATATCGACGGGGAGGTTTGGCACCTCGATGTCGGCTCATCGCATCCTGGGGCTGAAGCAGGTCCCAAGGGTTTGGCTGTTCGCCAATTAAAGCGGTACGCGAGCTGGGTTTAGAACGTCGTGAGACAGTTCGGTCCCTATCTGCCATGGTTGTGGAAGCTTGAGAGGATCTGCCCTTAGTACGAGAGGACCGGGGTGGACGTACCTCTGGTGTACCTATTGTAGCGCCAGCTGCATCGTAGGGTAGCTATGTACGGAATGGATAACCGCTGAAAGCATCTAAGCGGGAAGCCAACCTCAAAACTAGGCTTCGTTATAGGATCGTGGAAGACTACCACGTTGATAGGCTGGGTGTGGAAGTGTGGTAACACATGAAGCTAACCAGTACTAATAATCCAATGCTTGAATTATAATACACAGCGAAAAGTTTTAACTATAATGTTATAAAAAGTTTGTGGCGGTCATAGCGGAGTGAAAAAACCCGATCCCATTTCGAACTCGGTCGTGAAGGCCTCCAGCGCCGATGGTACTTAGTCTTAAGGCTTGGGAGAGTAGGACGCCGCCTATTTAATATCTTCTTCGTATTTACCTATTTAATTATTATTTAATAATATTTATCAAAAACTCACTCAGAAGCTCATGTATATTTTTATTATAATGACCATCCACAGTTTTGTTCGAACAATAAAAGTGAGGTCTATCTAAAAAAATAGAATTTTTAGACAATAGATAACTTTTGAAAGAGTGTTTATTGAAATTGTAATTTTCTATTAATTGATCTAGGAAATCTATCTTCTTATTTTCAATATTATCTCTTACTTTATCTCCTAATTCAGGTAAATATATAAAATTTATTTCTAATTTATTTAACTCTGAATATTTCTCTAAATCGCTAAAATAAAAATTAATTAAATCTCTAGTAGATTTAATATTTTCTAAATACTGATTATCACTATACTTATTCTTTTCTTCAGGAATATGAGAGTTTTTCTTAATTCTTAAATGATATTCTTTTAACAAAACTCGATATAAAATTGAATAATCATACAAATTTTTTTTAAAAAGTTGATTTGTATAAAAAAATGGATTTTTAATATCTATATTTAATAAACTTTCAATTTTACTAGGTTTTTTGTTGCTCTTAAGTTGGTCATTAATAATTAATAAGTTCTCTATGTCATTTGAAAGTGTTAAGAAAATATAAACTTTTGCGTTATTTAACTCAAAATCCTTTATATATTTTACATAATCATTTATAGATATTCCATTTCTAGCTAATATTTCTGGGTAATATCCTTTTTTTTTTGAGAATATATTTGCAAAGTGCTCTTCATCTTCAACTTGGCTAGCCTCAACCATTGAGTCTCCTAAAAAATATAAGTTTTTGTCATAAACTGGATCTAAATAAGGTTCTCTAAAACCTTTATTTGAACTCTTTAATTTAATTTTATCAAAACAATTCTCATCAAGTGTTTGTTTAAAGAACAAAACATTTGGTTTCATTCTGCCATCCCATTTATAAAAATTACTAGAGTTATATTTATCTAAGTCTAATAGGAATATTCTTGAGTATATCTCCATAATAATTAATAAAATTAAAAAAAAAATAAGATAAAAATAAATTTTTCTCATTAGCATCAATTAGTAAATTCCAATATTTTTTTGGTAACTTCTTCATATCCTTTAATTGAAAAATGACCAGGCATAAACCTAATAGGGTTTTTTTTGTTTTCAAAAAATTCTTTATGTAAATCAATTATTTTAATATCTAAATCATCAACTATATTAATTATATTTTTATAATTCTTATTAATATATTTAACTTTTTTTTCATATCGGTTGCGCTCAGGAATATAAACAAAATATAAATCAGCTCCTAAATCTGTAGATATACTTTTAGCCTGACTTAATATATTACTAACCAGCTTAAAATTTTTATCAGACAAAGTTTCACTTTTATAATCAATATATTTTTCACAACATAAAATATTTACATATGCATTTATTATATTTCTAGTATTATGGAGTAATATAGATGACTTAAAGTAGTTTGTTTTATATTTATATTTAATTTCCTCTGCTTTAATATCACTTGTAACAATATTATCTATATATTTTTGTTTATTTTTAAGTTTTTGACTGTAGTTTTTATTTTGAACATAATTAATCAAAATTTGATTTTTACTTTTACCTACTAATTCACTTAAGTCATTTCCTTCATAAAATAACCAAATAATTTTTTTGGTTTTAATATCTAAATATTCCCTCATACTTGCTAATTCTTTTAGCATTGAATTGCTGAGTATCCAAGATTGAGAGTTTTATAACCAAGGCTTATTAGTTTCCCAGCTATATTTTGATCTCTAGTAACACATGCTCCATGAGTAAAAGAGTCGCCAATTAAAACAAAGTCTAAATCTTCACTATCCCAAATATTATCATCATTGTTAAAACCATATCTGTCACTTTTATAAATAGAATATGTTCCAAGTTCGTTGCAAAAAATTGTTAAGGAATGGGATTTTCCAGATAAAGGTACAATATTGAATTTATTGTTTTCACTTGCAATATGTACCATGGATATATCCTCATTATTTTTTTTCAAATCTGAGTATATTTCAAACTTTGATCTTTTATCGTAAATAAAATTATGTGTAATTTCGAAAAAATAAGTTGTTAAAAAAATTGAAATTAAAATAGTTAATTTTTTCTTTTGATCTAATTTTAATTTTTGAAAATATACTGATAAAATAAATAATAAGAAAATAAAAAATAAATGATAAAGATAAAATGCTTTGGTATTCTCGTCAGTTAGAAACTCAGACTTAACTAAAGTAACTATTAGGTAAAATGTCGAAAAAAAATATAAGATATAATCTGTTAAGAAAAAATATTTGCTTTTTAATCTAATCAATTTACATAAAAATTTAATTTAATACTGGTCTTATTCTATATTAATAAGATAATATAATCATGGATCTTTAAAAGTTTTTACTTTCGTAAAATGAAAAAATTATTTGTAATTATTGGTGTACCAAGATCAGGTACAACTTTTATACACAATTATTTAAAAAATTTTTCTGAGATAAACTTATTTAAGAAAGAAAATCATTTTTTTCTAACTAAAGAGACATATATAAATCCAAGTAATATATTCAATATAGAGAGATATAACACGCAAAACTTATACAAACATAAAAATCTTATCTCAAAAAAAAAAATTAATGTTGATGTGAATACTTTATATTTTTATGACGTAGAATCACTTATAAATATAAAAAAAATCTATAAAGAAAATGTGCATTTTATTTGCATTTTAAGAGATCCAATAAAAAGATTTTTAAGTCATACTGAGACTTTAATTAAAAAAATTGATCTTTCAGGTAATAGACACGGATACTTTATAAATAAAGATATGAGTAATTCATTAATATTTGATGAGATATTAAAAGAGGAATTTATCAATTTCAGTAATTATAGAAAGTATATGGACTTAATCAAAAGTAATGCTATTAAAGTTGATTATTATTGTTATGAAAAACTTTTTTCAAATAATTCAAACTTAGAGAGTTTTTTTAGTATTTTTGGAATACAATATAAATTTAATTTAAATATAAAAATACATGACTCAAAAAATTATCCTATTAAATCAGATAGTAATAAGTCAAATTTATTTGGTATAACTAAATATTTACTAGTTTTATTAAAAATAAAATATTTAATTTTCAAATTAAATTCAAAAAGTTTTGATAATGAAATAGAAATAAAAATGAGAGAATTTAGATATAATTACTCTAAAAAAGAATTTTTATAGTATAAGTTAATTTCTAATGAAATGATATCTAAAAAAACAAAAATAGACTTACAAGATAAATTCAATTTTTTTAAAGAGTTTTGCAAATTAAAAAAAATCCACATATTTTATATTCAAATTGTTGGGCTAATTAATTATGCTTTTGAATTTGTAGGTCTCGCTTTTTTTATAGATTACATAAATTTTGTTCTTCTTGAGAAGAGCTACTTTATATCTAAAATCTCTATATATTTACCATTTGATATTTCATATGAAGAAAATTTACAGTTTCTTACTATTTTAGTAATTATACTTGTTTTGCTTAGAGCTATATTTTTTTACTTAAGCACTGTCGTTAAAATTCGTTATATGACATATTATACTTCATGTTTTTTGGAAAATTTTATCCTAAAGACCTGCTCTGTTACTGAGTCATCTTTTAAAATTCCTAAAAGTGTTTTTTCTACAAATATATTGATTACATCAAATGCTATAATTATGGGATATCTTTTATTTCTTTTAGATGCAGTTCTTTTATCAATTTATGCAATAGTCTTAACCTGTTTTTTCTTTTATATGAATTTTAAATTATCTTTATTTTTGGTTTTCGTTCTCATTTTCATAATTCTTTGTTACAGAGTTATAGTATTTAAACCAATGATCAAAAACGCTGCACTTAATGTGCAGAATCACACCTTAGTAGGAAAATCACTTTATGAAGTTGGAGAAAATATTAAAGAATTATTATTTATAAAAAATAAGCTATATATATTAGAAAATCATTTTAATCGTTTCAAAGATTTCGCAAGATCAAACGCTATTTTAAAAAATTTTAAAATATATCCAAAAATATTTATCGAAACATCACTTATATTTATTATTTTGTCTACTCTTTTTGTAATTAAATATTTATTAAATATACAAACTGATGATTTATTAAAACAATTATTGTTATTTTCAGTTATTGGACTTAGATTGGGGACTTTATTAATTAATATTTCAAATTTAACTCAAAACTTTAAACAAAACGAAGCGTATTATATTAATCTTAAAAAAATTTTAAAACAGTACCAAACACCTATTTCATTTAAAAAGAATTTTAAAAAAATTGAAAAAATAACATTAAAATTTGATTATCAAATATATGAAAATAAATATTTAAAATGTAAGAACTTAAATTTAGAAAAGGGAAAAATATATACTCTTCAAGGTGCAAATGGACAAGGTAAGACTACTTTTTTAGAGATTGTTTCAGGTATAAGGTTAATAAATAATTTCAAAATAAATAATAAAAAAAGTCACTCAAAAAAAGTAATTCCTTATGTATCTTATTTAACTCAGGTGCCAGCAATATTTAATGATACAATCAATAAAAATATTGATATTGAAGGACTGTCAAATGACGCTGAAGTTAATGCTTTAATAGAGGAATTTGATATTAGATCGTCAAGAAAAATATCAATCAATCAACAAGATCTAAATAATATCCTATCAGGTGGTGAAAAACAAAAAATATCTATAATTAGGAGTTTCATTAAAGATAAAGAAATATTAATTTTTGATGAACCAACATCAAATCTTGACAGCAAAAGTGAAATTTTATTTTTAAATTACATTAAAAAATTAAAAGATAAGATTGTAATAATTGTTTCGCATAGCAAAAAAATCTTAGATGTTTCAGATCATAAAATTTATATAAAAAACTCTGAAGTTTTTATGCAAAAGTAAATTTTTATAAATTACTCCTATTAATTAAAATTGCTAAAGAAATGAGTGGATATAGAGATCTATTCATTATAAATGTTTCGTCAGAATAAATTTTTTCTCTTATTACTCTCCATTTAATATCAAAAATATCTTTTTTCGGTAGAATATCCATAATCATATTTCTAAATTTATTATCTAAGATCCAATCTCTTGGTGTTGTCCAACCACGTTTAAATTGAAAAATCTCTCTATCTAATTTTGATTTATATATATCTCTAACAACAAGTTTATTTTCATTGGAATAAAAATAATTTTTTTTTAATTTCGAGATAATATTATATCTAAGATTATAGTCAGAAAAAGGTGATCTAGACTCAATTGAGTGATGCATAGAGAGTTTATCATTTCTATTAAATACTTCCTCCGATAGCCAAAATAATTGAGTATGTAATAAATTAGAATATTCAAATCTTTCTGAAATGTTATTAAAAAAATTTTTTTTAAAGTTTCTATATTCATATGCTCTTCTTAGTAAATAATTTAATTGACTAAATTTATAATTTTTATTAAACAAATATCCTAAATTCTTTACACTGTTATATCTCTCCATAATTTTAAAATAAAAAATTGTTTTTAGTAAAACTGATTTATCAAAAATCATATTTTTTAATTTAGGTATAGTTTTAAATAATTTATAAAATTTAAAATTACTTGTATTATTTAAAAAATACCAATCATAACCGATAAATATTTCATCACCTCCGTCACCGTTTAATACAGATCTATATTGATTTTGTTTTATGAATTTATAATTAAGGAAATAAGTTGGGTTATTAAAGTTTCCATTGATTTCTTCAAGAGTTTCAAAACATTTTATAAAATTATCAATATAATCATCTTTTGTAATAACATTTTCGAGTAAATTAATTTTATATTTTCTACTCACTTTTTTTGCTATTGAAAAATCTAAATTGTAATTTTTATTTTCTGTATCAAAATAAGTTGATACTGCATCTATATTTTTATTTTTTATCGCTTCATATAAAATTATATTTGAGTCAATTCCCCCACTTAAATTTATTAATATTTTCTCATTTGTTTGAAGATGTTGATGGATTGTATTACTAATTAATTCTTCATTACTTTTTTCACTATTTAAATCTAAATTTTGTTGAAAAAAATTTATTTTGAAACTTTCATTTCTTAGATCTACTTCTAACTTTTGACCAGGTAATAATTTAAAAATATCTTTGTAAATAGTTTCTTTTTCAACATTTGAGACAAATCTAACTGCATTAAATTTATTTATATTTAATTCAGTATTATTGATTGCTTTCAATATTGGATATATCTCACTGCAAATTACAAGACTTTTATCTTTATTGTAAAAATATAATGGTTTTTGCCCAGAATTATCTCTAATTGCTATAATTTTATTATCTAATTTGTCATAAATTACTATTGCAAACATACCATTGATCTCACTTATAAAATCTATTCCAACTTTATTGCAAATTTCTAAGATTACCTTGGTGTCTAATATGACACTTTTATCAATTGAATATTTTTTTTTTAGAGCATCAGTATTATAAATTTGTCCGTTAAAGCTAATTACATATCTATCATTACTACATGTTATCGGTTGAATAGAATTTTCTGTTTGATCTCTAATTGTTAATAATGTGTGACCTATAGTTACATCATTAATATTAATTGATTTATTAGCATCGGGCCCCCTATGGTATAAATTATCTAAAAATATTGAAGTCGAAAAATTTGAATTTTTATTATTTCTGAATAGAAAAACCCCACACATTTGCTTTACAGCTCCTTATAAAAATTTTCAAAAAAAAACTTCGCATGTTTTTTAATAATATTTTTTTGATTATCGTTAAGTAAAATTTTATTCCTATTTAAACCACTATGTGTATTTATTTTTTCAAAATCTCTTATAACACTTTCAGGTAAATTTTTTTTTTTACAAAAATTTAATAAATCTTCTTTTAATTTTTCATATCTAAAAATTGTATCCGTTTGAATTTCGTTATTAATTACAAATTTTTCATAATTTTTTTTAAAAAAAATTTTTGATCTTACTGATAAATAATCATCAAAATTTTCAATCTTTTCATGTTCAGGTCTATATTTCATATCATAATAATCGCTAATAGCTTGATCAAAAGGATTTCTAATTATAGTTATTTTGTTGTAAGAATTATAGACATTACTGGGTAATATAGATTTCATTTCGCTAGCAGTCATATGCTGTTCAAATTTAAATCTTCTCTTTAATTTGATGAATTGTTTATATTTTTTTCCATTTAATTTATTAATTAAATTTAAAATGTATGACTTCAAAAAGGGTATTATTTGTATAAATATAAAGGACTTCATTTCTTCAATCATATTGCCTTTATAATTTCTTGGTACTACTCCATTAAAGTTTTTCCTTATGTCCTCTTCCGTCTCTTTTTCAAATCTCCTAATACCTCCAAAAAATGTCAATTCAGAACAAGGTGTAATGATATCGTCCTCACCTAGGTATTTAGACAGAGCAATTTCTACAGAAGTACCACCAACTTTTTTAGTTTTAATAAAAATAAATTTATATTTATGGCTTAATAACAATTTAATTATTTATACAACAATTTAATTTCACATTAATTAAATTTATTTAAAATTCTACAAATATATATTTTCAGAATATTGGATAAGATTTAAGCTTTAAATAAAAAATTTTTCAATTGAGAATAAAGGTTTTTCAGTTTCACCAATAATATTAATGTATTTTCTAAAATTATGATTAGGATCTCTTGATGAAACACCATGAAGAGCTAATGGGGAATTAATAAAAAAAGCTAACTGATTTGCTTTATATTCAATTTTATCTTTAATTATTATATCCTCTTTTTTGGCTCTAGATTTTCCATAAAGTTTTTTATTGATATAAGAATATATTATTAAATCTCCACCACTAAAAAAATCATCTTTATTTTTCATATACAAAAGCCCGGCATATATTTCTCTTAAGCTATCTAAATGTGGTTCAACAACCTCACTAGTTCTTTTAACAGGAGTATTTATAACTAATTGGCAATCTAAATTTATTGATTTCCTAAACAATTTAGATCTATAAAAAATATCAAATCTTTTTCCAATAGAGTCTGAATTTTTTAAATTAAAATTACTAATGTCTTTATCAAATATATCAGAAATCTTTTTAAAAAATTCTTTTGAGGTGTGATATTCTATAAATTCATTCCATAAGTTAGTTTTTTTTTTCTTGAATTCAAGTGATGAGATTCTATAACAAATATTGTTATCATCTTCTTTATAATTAAAATGTTTATAATTTATAAAAGTTTTATCTAACTCATTATAGATTTTTTCATCTAAACAATTTTGAATTTTTAAATATGTAAATGGGTCTCTTTTAATATCTTCCCTCTTTAGATTTTTAAGAACACAAAAGCTATTGCCCATAGAAGAATATTAGTCTGAAATGGTTTATTTTCAATATTATATATAGCTATAAAATATTACTTAATTCTTTTTGCCTCTAATAAAGATATTCCAAATCTGCCGTGATCATCATTATTATGATAGTCAGTTCCTTTAAAGATTTTAAATTTAAATATTGGGTCTCTCTTTTTTAAAATAAAATTACAACCTGCTTTTTTTTCTAAACCTTTATTATAGTAGTAATCATCAAAAATTATTGATTTGTTAATTTTTATTTTTTCTTTCAGATTAAGAAAATCACATTTAATAGTATTTATACTATGACCGCCATCTATGAATATCATATCAAAATAGTTTTTATTTTTTTTATTATTAAGGGTAATAAGAGTATTTCCTTTTATTAATTTAATTTCATGTACATCTAAACCGTCTAAATTTTTTTTAACTTGATACTTTGAAAGGGGCTGCTTTGAAAATTCTTTTTTTATCATTTTTTTTGAAATATCTTCAAATAAATCATATCCATAATAAATAGTGCTCCCATCATTTAATAAGCTTGATAATTTAATTATTTCATAGGATCTTTCTCCAGTATAAACACCAATTTCACAAATCTTAGTTGGTTTTTTTTTTAATATATAAATAAATAGATTAAAGTATCTTTTTTTTCCAGAACGAATTATTTTGTATTTAATAAAAAGAAAAGATATATAGTAAAGAACTTTAAATAATTTCATTATGAGAAAAAAAGCTATAGTAACTGGAGGAAATGGTCAAGATGGAAGCTACTTAACGAAACTACTCTTATCCAAAGGTTACAATGTATATTGTATTGTTAGACCTACAACTAGAGATTATCTAAATAATCATCAATATTTAAATATAAAAGAAAATAAAAATTTAAAATACATAGACTTAAGCATTACTGAATACTTTAACCTTCAAGAAATTATTGAGTCTATTAAGCCTGATGAGATTTATAATTTAGCAGGACAAACTTATGTTTATGACTCTTTCACAAATCCCCTCCATACTGTTCATACAAATTCAATTCCTGTTCTTTATTTTTTAGAAATAATTAGAAAGCTTGATAAAAAAATAAAATTTTATCAAGCATCATCCTCTGAAATGTATGGTAATAATAAAAATATACCTTTAAATGAATCCTCAACTTTAATGCCTGCAAGCCCATATGCAGTTAGTAAAGTATTCTCCCATCAAATGGTAATTAATTATAGAGAAAGTTACAACATGTTCTGCTCTAATGGTATTTTATTCAATCACGAGTCACCGATTAGAGGTATTAATTTTGTTACTAGAAAAGTTACTAAAGCCTTTGCAAGGATAAAATTAAACAAACAAAAAGACTTAACACTTGGCAATATTTTGTCAGAAAGAGATTGGGGCCACGCAGAAGATTATGTGCAGGCTATATGGAAAATTCTGCAACAAAAAAAACCATCAGATTTTGTGATAGCCACGGGTAAAAAATATTCCGTAAAAGATATGGTAGATTATGTTGCTAGCCTTACTGATATAAAGTTAAAATGGTCAAAAAATTCAAAAGGATATTGGAATGGAGTAGATCAAAAAACAAAAAAAATCCTAGTAAAAACAAGTAATAAAAATTTTAGACCCAATGATGTGATTTGTTTGTTAGGTGACTCTTCAAAGGCTAGAAAACAACTAAAATGGAAACCAAAATATAATTTTAGATCTATGATCAAGCAAATGTTGCAAGAAGACCTAAAAAGAGAAGCAAAATAATCTTATTTAAATATTTTTTGAAAATTAAAAACTTTATATTATTAATACTCAGCTCTATCTCAATCTTACTAATTAAATTAAATCATAATAAAGTATTAATGTACTTTAATGAAAATCGAAATGAATTAATCGAAAAAAGATCATATTGGCTTTACAAAAGAGTAAGACCTGCAGGGATTTTAATCCATACCACGAATTTAAGATACTCTTTCTTAAATTTTTTTAAAAGAAAAAATTCCATTTATCAAGTTTCTTTCTTTAACTTATTCTCAAAAAAATCTGATCATTTAGAGTCAAAAAAAAAATTTTTTATTTTTGTTCTTAAATTTCTTAAAATAAAAAAAATATATATACTCGATGATATTAGGCATACTATACCACTAATCAAAGCTTGCAATTATTTAAAGATACAATCTGTGCTTTATATGCATGGTCAAATTTATGATAATTATATTGAGATTATCAATGCCAGTCCCTCAAAATATTTAGTTTGGAATAACTTTTTTAAGAAAATAGCAATAAATTTAAATTTAAATAATAAAACTAAATTTATAAATATTGGATATAGACTAGATAATTATAAAAAATTTAACCAGAGGCCTGAAAAGAGAATAAGAAATATCTTATTTTTACAAGAATTACATTTCGAATTAAGTAGATATATAAATTTTGATGATTTAATTACTAAGAATTATTCATTATTTTATAAATTAAAAAAAAATATAAATTTTCCGGAAAATATAAATAAAAATATTACAATGATTGATAAAAATATAAGTATTTTTCAGTGCATAGATACTTATAGTATTGATTTAATTATTGGTATTAGTTCAAATGCTCTATTTGAATGTTACTTACTAAATACCATGTCCTTATCTATAGCTAAAAATAACGAATTATTAAGTAAATATCAGAAAAATTATGATGTTTGTTTGAGTATAGATAAATTTAGATCATTATTAGATGCTATAAATCAGATAGATAAAAATTATACCAAGTATATTAATTACTATAAACAAAGGTTGTGGAGTAAAAATTGAATAGTAAAAAACAATACTTAATTATAGGTGGGGATAGCTTCTTATCAAAAAACATTTTGAATTTATTAGATCATGATAAAAAAACTTATTATACGACCACTAGAAGAAATAAGAGTTCAAATAATTCAATTTACTTAAATTTAGGTAGTAAAAATAGGCACAAAGACTTAGACAAACTAATTAAAATTATTAATAAAGTCGATATTATAATTTTTAATGTAGCGTTTGTAGGAGGTGTTTTATTTAATTCTAAATCTAACATTAATCTTGATAGTCACATAAACCCATTACTAGAATTTATAAATATTTTAGTAGAAAAAAAAGTTTCTAAAAAAAACCTAAAATTTATTTTTATTAGCTCAGCATGTGTTTATCCGCCGTATAAAAAAAATATTAATTATAGTGAAGATATGGGAGACAAAATTTTACCTGATAAATCAAATTTTACATATGCTATGTCAAAAAGAGTAATGGAAAACATATGTAAATCACTTGCCATAAACCAAAAAATAAGCTTTTTAATTTTGAGACCATTTAATTTTTACGGCCCTTACGATAATTTTAATGAAAAAACAGGACATGTAATTTCCTCTCTTATCCAAAAATTTGAAAATTTTATAAAATATAACAAACCAATTAAAATATTAGGTGATTTAAAGTCATCAAGAAATTTTGTATATATATCTGATGTTGCAAGGATTATTGTTAAACTTGCTGAAAATAGTAAATGTAAAAATATAACTGTAAACGTTGGTTCGGAACTAAACTATACAATATTAGAAATAAGAAATGAACTTTCAAAGATTTATAATAAAAAAACAAATAAAAAAATATTAATAATTAACACAAAAAGTGTTGGAGTTGCCCAAAAGTATAGATCGTGTGATACAAAATTATTGAGAAAATTTATTGGAAAAAAGTTTAAATTTACTAATTTGCAAGTAGGAATTTCTAAAACAATAGATTATTACAACACGTTAAATGATTAAAACAGATTTATGTATACTCACTTATAACGAATTTGAAAATTTAAAAGAGAACCAATTTAGCATTAAAAATTGTATTAATAAAAACGATTTCAATGAAGTTTTTTTCATTGACAATAAATCAACTGATGGCACACAAAATTTAATTAGAGATTTATCTATTAAGTTAATAATTCAAGAAAAAAAGGGCAGAGGGTCAGCGATAATTCAAGCTATAAATTATTCTAATGCAGATTACTTAATTTTATTCTCACCAGATGGCAATGAAGATATAGATGATATTTCAAGATTTATTAAACTAATCAACAAAAATAGTTATGATTTAATTATAGCTTCTAGAATGATGAAGGAGTCATTTAACGAAGAGGATCTAAATTTTTTTAAACCCAGAAAGATAGCTAATAATTTTTTTAATTTTTTAATTAATTTTGCTTTTAATAAAAAAAAACAATACATCACAGACTCAATAAATGGATATAGAGCTTTAAAAGTAAAAAAAATTAGATTACTTAATCTTAATTCTAAACGTTTTACAATTGAATACCAAATGACTCTAAGATCAATGAAAGAAAATTACAATATATGCGAATTTCCTACTATTGAGGGACAGCGTATACATGGCCAAACAAAAGCATCTAGTGTAAGGGTTGGATTTGAGTTTATTTATTGTTTTGTTAAAGAATTTTTAAGTAAATAATGTACAAAAATATATTTTCTGAGAAATTTGATAAAACTTACCAAATTTTTATAATTATTATCTTTATTAAACTATTAATTTTATTTTTAATCTATTTATCTAATCCTGTTTTCTATTTAGAGGATGACACAAATAGATATTTGAAACCTGCATATAATATCTTAGAAAACTATAAATTTGGTTATTTTGAAGATGATAATTTTATTTACGAAACTAAATCATTACCTTTTTACTCAATATTTTTGTCGATGTTATTTCTTATATTTAAGTCTAACCTTTTTGTAGTAATTCTTCAGTCAATTTTAATAACATCATCAAGTTTTTATCTATCAATAAAATTATTTAAAAATTTTAATAGTAAATTAGTTTTTGTAATTTTATTTAATACAGACTTATTGATTTTCTATTATTCATCAGTATTTTTAAGTGAGTCAATAACATTACTTTTAATAAATTTTTTATTAATTTTTTTTTTAGAAAAAAAATTTAAAATTGTTAATAGTTTTTTTTTATATTTAATTTTACTTGTTTTAATTTTTACTAAGCCTACATTTATCTACATTTATATTTTTGTAATTCCTTTTTTAATTTTGAAAAGTTATAAGCATTTAATTTTTCTCCCGTTATTTATAATAGTTTTGACTTTACTAACATCTTACTGGTCGGAGAGAAATTTTAAAATTATTGGCTTAGACTCATTTTCCTCACAAAAGATTCAAACTTTTTATAATTGGAGCATTGTCCCATTTAATAATTCTTTGAAAAATATTGATAATTATGAATTAAGTCAAAACTTACCAAAACCAAACGATTATAAATTAATGCAATCAAGAATAATTAGCACTATCACAGATCACCCTTTAAAATTTTCAATTTTTACTTTTAAAAAGTTTTTAAATATTTTTCTTAATAGGTCTGAGCACAAAATATACAAACTATTCGGTAACGAATATAAAATAGGTATTAATCATATTTTGAATGATTTTAAATTCACTTTAGATTATATTTATTATCTCAGTTACCTATTTTCTCATTTTTTGTTATTATTATTATTCCTTTTTTGTTTTTATAATTTATATTACTCCGATAGAAATTTATTTTTCTTTTTTATTGTATTAATTCTTTACATTACTATTTTACCCTCTATATCAACTGATACTTATGCAAGATTTAGAATACCAATAATGCCAATTATATATTACGTTATAGCTAGAGTATTTGAAGGTGGAAAAATCATTAAAAGAAATGAAGTATAATCTTACAGATTTAACATGGGATGAAAGTGAATATAATGCTCTGAAAAAATGTATTAAAAAAAACTCTTTTACAATGGGGAAAGAGGTTAAATCATTCGAAAAAAATTTTGCTAAAAAATTTAACTCTAAATATTCTATTATGGTTAATTCTGGGTCTTCAGCTAATTTAATTGCTGTTTATTCTCTTTTTTTTCTAAAAAAAAACAATTTAAAAATAGGAGATGAAGTTTTAGTTCCTGCTATTTCTTGGAGTACAACATTTAACCCTCTAATAAATTTTGGCTTAAAAATGAAGTTTATTGATATTGATCCATTAACTCTCAATATAGACGAAAATTTAATTGAAAAGTCAATTTCAGCAAAAACAAAAGCAATTTTTTGTGTAAATCTTTTGGGATTATCATCTAATTTAAGTACGATCAAAAAAATAGCTAATAAATATAATCTTCATTTATTAGAGGATAATTGTGAGTCATTAGCATCTAAACATAAAAATAAATATGCAGGTACCTTTGGAAAATTAGGTACATTTAGTTTTTTTTTCTCGCATCATATTCAGACTATGGAGGGAGGTATGATTTTGACCAATAACGAGTACTTATACCAGGTATGCCAGTCACTTAGAGCTCATGGATGGTCAAGAGAGATAGAAAATAGGAAATTTTTTTCTCTTCCAAATGATAAATTTAAAAATAAATTTAATTTTATTCTACCAGGCTTTAATGTAAGACCTTTAGAGATGTCAGGCGCCTTAGGAAATATACAATTAAAGAAAATCTCTCATTTTCAAAAAATTAGATATTTGAATGCCAAGTACTTATATAAATTAATGCGTGATAACGAAGATTTTTATTTGCAAAAATTTGAAAAAAACAGCAGTTTCTTTAGCTTTGCTTTTATCAAAAAAAAAGAGTCACAAATTAATTTAAAAAAACTTATAAAATATTTAATTGATAAAAAAATTGAAGTTCGCCCCATAGCATCTGGTTTATTCACCAACCAACCCGTGATTAAATATTCAAATTACACTAGTAGTAGTTTGAAAAATGCCGAATATATTTCTAATAACTCATTTTATGTTGGTAATTATCCAAAAAATCTTTTCAAACAAATAGATTATCTTATAAACACAATATCTAAATATAAATTACTTAATAATAAATAAGTATGTGTGGAATTTTAGGAATACTTTGCAAACAAGGCAAAATATCTAATGAAATATTTAATTACTGCTTAAAATCATTATATCATAGAGGCCCAGATCAAGGAGATAGTATTCGAATTAAAGAAAACTTTATAATGGGCTATAGAAGACTTTCTATTGTCGACAGTAAAAGCTTATCGATGCCTTACAGTTTTTCTAATGGAAACTATTCAGTATTTAATGGTGAAATTTATAATTACAAGGAATTAATCCAAAGTCATAATTTAAATTCTACCATAATGAAATCTTCTTCAGATGGTGAGGTAATTCTACCTCTATATGACCTCTATAATTCGCAATATTTATCATATTTAAATGGCATGTATGCCATTTCTGTTTTTGATAAAAAAAATAACAAAATAATACTGAGCAGGGACCAGTTTGGCCAAAAACCATTATTTTTTTTGGATAATGATAAATATTTTATATTCTCATCTGAAATAAAACCTATTTTATCAATTCCAAATTTAAAGTTGGATATAGATAATATTTCTCTAGAAATATATTTAAAACTTGGATACATACCTAGTCCTTATACCATATATAAGAATATTTTTAAAGTTGAGCCTGGGTCAAATGTCATTTTCAATTTAAATGATAATAAATATTCAGTAGATTTTTTTTATGACCATTATAATTATAACATAGATAAAGATATCTCTGAAAAGGATGCAACTCAAAAATTCAGAGATCTTATGATAAAAAGTTTAGAGTCTAGATTCCAAGGAGATTTTCCAATTAATTTTGCATTGAGTGGAGGTTTAGACTCAACAACTTTATGTTTAATAGCTAAAGAAATTTTAAATAAAGATATAGATACTTTTACAATATATAATAATTTTAGTTATTTATCTCAAAGTGAAAAAAATAAATTTAATGAGGATAGTAATTATGCTTCTTTTCTTTCTAATAAATTTAATCTAAAAAATACTAAAGTTGAGATTAATGAATACAGATTGTTGGACAAATTAAATGAATCATTTAACAGCTTAGAAGAGCCATCATACGCATTTCAAAATATTAGTTTATCACAACTCTACAATGATGTTGCTATTGAAAATAAAGTTTTAATAACAGGTGATGGTTCGGATGAAATATTTGGAGGATATAATTTTTTATTCCTTGACTACATATATGGCATTTATGGACTCTTACCATTTAAAATAAGGGATAAAATTTCAAAAAATAAGTTTTTCCTTTCATTTCCAAAGCTAAAAACATTATTTGAAAAAGGTGTTCATAAATCATTTAAAGATAGATATCTAAACTGGCATTCTGTATTCGATGTAAAAGATATTAGTCAAATTTCAAATTTTAATAATAATCAGATAGAAATTAATGAAAGATTAAAAAAATTTTTTCCAGATATAAATAAAATTGATTTGAAAACAGAATTGAATGATCTAGAGTTTTCCTTGTGGTTGAGAGAACACTATTGTATTTATGTTGACAAATTAAGTATGAGTAAATCTTTAGAGCTAAGATTTCCTTTTTTGGATCAAGAATTAGTAAATTTTACTAAAACATTACCATTTAATATGAGGACAAATAAACATAACAGGAAGAAATTAATAAAAAACGCTTTTAAAGATATATTACCTCATGAATTAATTAATAGAAAAAAGTTTGGATTGCTTCCTCCTGCCTCACTATGGTTAAGAAATGAATTAAATGACGATTTAAACATTAGTATTAAAAACGCATTTAATTCAGATACTAAATTTAATTATAATCAAATTAATAATTTAGTAAAAGATCACATTGAAAAAAAGAAGTATAATCTAGCAAAAGTATGGAGTCTTTACTCATTATCAAAATTTCTATTAAAAAATAATTAAACTTTAATATGTGCTCAATAAATGGTTTTAATTTTAATAACTTAGAATTAGTCAAAAAGATGGCTAATTATTCAGAGTCCAGAGGCCCTGATAAAAACAAAAGTATAGTTATTGATAACTTTTCTTTTAGTTTTAATTTGTTAGCAATATCATCTTTAAATATTGAAAATTCTATTCAACCTATAAGTAATAATAAATACGTTATGTTATTTAATGGTGAGATATATAATTCTTTTGAGCTTTGTAAAAAATATAATTTAGACAGTAATTTTGACTCAGATACAGAATTTTTATTTAAATTTATAAATATTTTTCACATTGATAAAATAAACGAATTAGAGGGTATGTTTGCTATTTCAATATTTGAAATAGAAACAGAGAAAATTTATTTAATAAGAGATAAATTTGGCACTAAACCGTTATATTATTACTATGATAATAGTAGTTTTATTTTTTCATCTCATATTAATTCTTTTTTTTTACATGAAAATCTTAAAAAAAATATAAATCCTATTGCTTTACAAACCTATTTAAAATTTGGCTATTCTTTAGGTTCTCAATCTTTTTTTAACAATATTTTTAAAGTAGACCCTGGTGAAATCATAACTTTTGATAATAAATTTAAGAAAATATCAAAGACTTTTTTTAAAAATATCCAAGAAAAAGATTTTTTTGAATATAACTCCTTTTCTAAATATATTTCTAATTCATTTATAGCAGAGACACCTCTTGGATTGTTATTAAGTGGAGGATTAGACTCAAATGTTCTTCTATATGAATTTTTATCAAATAAATCAAAAGATAAAATAAATACTTTTAGCACTTCATTTTTAAATGTTGAGTCAAAATATAATGAGGACTCATACATGGCAAAAAAAGTTGCACTTGAAACGGGTATAAATCATCATAATTTTGAAATTAGCTTTAAAAAATTTAAAGATGTGTATGAGGAGAGCTATTCTGTTTTGTATGAACCTAAGCTTAATAAAAGCACAACAATTTATTATTTGATGATGGAATACTTAAAAAAAAATAATTTTAAAGCTATTATTTCAGGTGATGGTTCAGATGAAATGTTTTTGGGATATAATAAGCATATTTTCATAAAAAAAATTTTATCTATATTGAATAAAAAAGATCTTATGAAACTCATTGAATTAAGAAACTACAAAGGTGTTTCATTTTTATTAAAGAATATTAATTTTATTATAAAAAAAGACTCATATGGATTATTTGATTTATATCAAACTCAAGAAAACATTTCCTTGCCTAGAAATACAATATCATATTTGAAAAAATATTTTAAAAATTTGATTAAAGATAATCATGTTATTAACGAGTTTATTAATTATGAATTAAACTCATGGTTGATTGAAGACTCTCTTATGATAAAAGATAATTTAGGAATGAATTTTGGTGTTGAAACAAGATTCCCATTTTTACAACATTCAATCTTAAACTCTCTAGAGCCATATGATATTAGTCAAAAAGTAGACAAAGTTGGCAAAACTCTTTTAAGAAATTCATACAAAAATAAAATTCCAAATTATATTTTAAATAAAAAAAAAACTGGATGGGAGATACCAATTAATTGGTTACTAGATAAAGATATACAATCAATTAAAAAAAGTAAGATTTTTGACAAAGACTTTACATCCTTTTTAAAAGATTATGAAGTCAATATAAATACTTCAAGATTGAACGATATAAAATATTCAAATAGTTTATTTTCTTTATCTTGCTGGTTAAAAAGAAATTATTTCTAATTTTTTTTGTGGAAGACTTATTTGATTAACTCTAATATGTTTTAATATCAGATAATTAAATCATGAAAATTATTGCTTTTTGTCAAACACTTGACTTAAAAGACCTGGCTTTATCAGATACTTTTTCAAGAATTTCTGAGTTTGCAAATATTAAAGAGGTAAAAAAATTATTTATAATTTCATTAAATAGTTCTGGTGAACAACCCAAAAATATTCCAAATAATGTTAAAATTTATTCTACTAAACAAAAATTAAAATTATTTAAATTATTTGAATTATACAAATTGGTTATTCCTATATTAGTAAAAAATAAAATAAATTTTTGTTACGTATATATGGGAAATATATTTCCAATAATCTTATCTCCATTAAAATTATTTTTTAAATTTAAAATAATAACTTGGTATGGCCATTTATCTAAAAATATTTTATCTTTAATTAGTCTTAAATATTTCACAAATATTTGGTTGTCTTCAGATGATGTTTATAACATATACAATATAAAACATTTTACAAATATTGGACACGGTGTAGATAAAAAAAAATTTTTTTCATATAATAATTATCAAAAAAGATCTAACTCACTAGTATGTGTTGGTAGAATATCCAAAATTAAGAATATCAATCTATTAATTGAGAGCGTTTATCTTTTAAAAAAAATAAATAATATCAATTTGAAATTAATTATTATTGGAGCACCTTATTTAAAAGATGATCATACTTATAAAGATTATTTATTGGAATTAATTAAAACTCTAAAACTAGAAAAAAATATAGAATTTTTAGGCCACTTATCACTATCACAAATAAATAATATATATAATAAACATAAATTCTATATTACTGCTTGTCCTGGAGGTTTGGGAAAATCAGGAATCGAAGGAATACACAGCGGGTGTGTACCTATTATCGCTGAACCAAAACTTTCTACATTTGATTATAATGATATTTTAAAAAAACATACAATCTGTAAAAGAAGATCTTTTGATATTTATAAAAATATATACACCTTACTTACAAATGATGATTTATGTATGAATATTTTAGAAAATTTAGAACCTATTAAAAATAATTTTACTTATAATAATTTAATGAATAATGTAATAGATGCTTATAAAACTAAGTACTTGTAAATATCTGATCTGACATAATGTTTTTTTATATTATAATTAATTAATTCTTTATCTATAAAATTCTCTTTTAGTGCCCCAGAAACTAAAGTAAAAAAATAATCTTGAATATTTTGATTTGGATGTTCAATATATTTTGTATACGGGGGATGTTTCTTTCGAGTTAAGATCTCTTTTAAAATTTTAAATAGAAAATTTGGTATTATTTTATAGCGAAATTTAGGATAATTTTGTTGGAAATCGACTTTTAAACCAGTTTTCCATGGCTGTGTAATTCTTGTTGTTGTGTGTAAAAAAATTGTCTCATTATCAAGTTCATCAAATGAATTCCATTCTTTTGGCAAAGTTGAGAATTTATTTTCCTCAAGAAAAGTCAAATTCATTAAATCGCTATAATCAAACTCACCTGATAAAACACTGTTTACTTTTTTTTCTAAATCTAATTCTTCACATAACTTATTGTTAAAAATCATTAAACTTGTTGCTAAACCTTTTTTACTATTTGGGTTTGATCTGGCCATAATTAATTTATCTTTTTCAAAATTTTCAAATTTATTTATAAAATTATTGACAGCAAAAATATCTGGATCAATAACCATTGAGTATCCTTCAAAATTCATTAAAGAGGGCGGTAAAAATCTTAATAAAGTAAAAGATTGTAAATCATTTTTATCCCATAAATATTTTTTTCCACCTCTTATTATTGATCTATCATAAGTAGAATCAAAAAAACTATTGCTATCCACATTTATAATTTCAATATCATTTTCTTTTAAAGATAAATTACATTTTAAAATTGAATATTTTGAAATATGGGCACCAAATAGTTGCTTATCATTTGTATGAATAAAGACTTTCATTATTTTGCAAGTATACTAATGTATATTTTTTTACAATGAAAATAATTGGAATTTCAAATGCTACAGACTCAGGTGTATGTCTTTTTGTCAATAATAGACTTGTTTCTGCAATTAATGAAGAAAGACTTATAAAACAAAAAAATTATAAAGGTTTTCCGTGGAAATCTTTTAGTACTATTCTTAAAATTACAAATTTTAATATAGAAGATATTGATTATTTTGTTTTTGGAATGTGGCAAACTGCTGATAAAAATATAGTTCCAAGCTCTTATGTTTTTAAATTTTTATCTTCAAATAAAAAAGAGTTTGAAATTATTAAAAATAAATTAAATCATAATATAAAATCTGATAATAATGCTTATCAAGAAACTCTCTCATTTTTAAAACAAAAAAAAATAAATAAAAATAAAGTAATATATCTAAATCATCATTTATCACATTCATTTTCAGGTTATTTTTTCTCTGGTTTTGAAAAAAGTTATTCTTTAGTCATGGATGGAAGAGGTGACTTCATATCAACTTCACTTTGGTATCATAATAAATTTACTTATAAAAAAGTAGTTGATGTCAGTGATTTGAGTAGCGCAGGTGTATTTTATGGTATTATAACTCAGTACTTAGGTTTTAATCCTGAGAGGCATGCAGGTAAAGTTACAGGATTATCTGCTAGAGGCAAACATACTAATTTAATTGAAAAATTAGAAAATAATATTTTTAATATAAAAAATAGGGATTTAAATTTTAGTCTAGGAGATTATTTTTTGCCGTATGCTTCTAGTAAACCGAAAAAATTATACAAATTACTTAAAAATTATTCTAGATTTGACATAGCATATGCTGCACAATATCTTTTAGAAAAATATGTCAAATTTATAATTAAAAATTATATCTCAGACAAAAGTTATAATCTGTGTTTATCTGGCGGATGTTTTGCAAATGTAAAACTTAATTTTGAAATTAGTAAAAATAAAGCATTAAAAAATATATTTATATTTCCGGGCATGAGTGACACTGGTGTACATATTGGGGCAGTTGCTGCACTTTTAAATATTAAAAAAAAATCCTTTTCAGGTAAGTTAAATAATCTTTACTTAGGAAATGAGCAAAACGAAATTCCAAAAGTTTCTTTTTTTAAAAGAAATAAAATTTTCTATAAAAAATTTGATTTAAAAGAAGTAATTGATTTATTATTTAAAAAAAAAGTTGTTGCCATTTTTCAAGGAAAAATGGAATTTGGTCCAAGAGCTTTATGTAATAGGTCGGTATTATTTAGGGCCAATGATAAAAATAATACGAGTATTTTAAATAAATATTTATCGAGATCTGATTTTATGCCATTTGCCCCAATTATCTTAAGAAAAAATTTTCAGAAATATTTTATTTCCCCAAATAGAAATTTACAAAATTTTAAGTTCATGACGATTTGCTGTAAAGTTAAGCCAATTTTAAAAAAATTATGTCCTGCTATAGTACATATTGATAATACTGCTAGACCTCAAATAATTGATAAAAAAACCAATAAACTCGCCCATGACATATTACTGGAGTTCGAGAAAAGAACAAATGAGCCATGTTTAATAAATACTAGTTTTAATACACATGAATATCCAATTGTTTGTTCATTAAGAGACTCTCTTTTAGAGCTGTCTAAAAATCGAATTGATGTATTAATAACAAAGGATTATATCTACTATAAATAAAATGAAAAAAATAATTTTAACTGGTGGAGCAGGATTTATAGGATCAAATATTTTAAAACACTTGATCAAATTAAAATACCATGTTGTGGTTATTGATGATTTAACTTCTGGAAAATATTCTAATATTGAAGGTTTAAAAAAAAGTAAATATTTTGGTTTTGAAAAGTGCTCTATAACAAATTATAAATATCTCAATAACGTTTTTAAAAATGTGGACTTCGTACTACACCAGGCTGCATCAAAAAAAACAGTATGTGATAAAGATCCAAGAAAAGATTTAAAAGTAAATGCTGAGGGAGCATTTAATCTTTTAAAATTGAGTTCAGATCACAATGTAAAGAAATTTATCCATGCATCTACAGGTTCGGTATTTGGTGAAAATAAGACTAATAAAAGTCAAAATGAAAATTCAATTAAAAAACCAGTCTCATATTATGGTGTGAGTAAAAATGCTGCTGAGAACTATATTGAAGTTTTCAATAAACTATTTAATTTAAATTACACAGTCCTCAGATATTTTCATGTTTATGGTCCAAATCAAGATTACTCACCAAACGGTGGTGTTATATCTATCTTTATTAACAATCTAATTAAAGGAAAACCAATAACTATATATGGTGACGGATCTCAACAAAGAATATTTACTTATGTCGAAGACGTGGTTAGGGCTAATATGTTTTCAATTAATAATAAAAAAACTAATAATCAAATATATAATTGTACTTATGGTAAAAGAATTAAACTAATTGATGCTTTAAATCTTATCTCTAAAACTTTAAAAATATACCCAAATAAGTTGACTTATACAAATTGGAAGCAAGGAGATATAAAAAATTTTAATGTCTCTAATCAAAAACTTATTAGAGCTGGTTTCAATTACAAATATAACTTTGATCTAGGTATTAAAAATACAATTAAAAGTTTCTACAAATAATTTAGAGTATTCAATATTTTATCTATTTCGTCTCTTTTAATATACGGGTGGAAAGGAATGCTAAAAATCTTCTTTGAAATATCAATCGAATTTTGTAAATCAAAATAAATTGAGTCAGAGTAGGGTGTTTGTTCAATAATTGTCTTAGGATAATATATTTGATATGGAATATTTTTTTCTTTTAAAGACTTTAACACACGAATTCTAGAAATATTGTTCGTATATAAATTTAGATAGGAGTGGCAACTGTATGTATTATTTTGTAATTGTTGTAATTCAAAATTATCATTTAACTTTTTAATAAAATATCTATAGTTTTCATTCTTAATTTTAATTTCTTTATCTAAAAGCTTTAATTTATTTAATAATACTACAGCTTGTAAAGTGTCTAATCTAGAATTCAAACCAACATATTTAAAATTATATTTTTTCTTATAACTACCATGAGATTTTATTGATTTGATTAAATTTAAAATTTTTTTTGATTTGGTAAATACTGCTCCACCATCACCGTAACAACCAAGAGATTTACTAGGAAAAAAACTAGTTGTCGAAATAAAAGCATATTCTTCTAATTTTTTTAATTTGTATGTAGATCCAAAACTTTGAGCACAATCTGAAATATGTAAAATTTTTTCGCTTCTTAAAATCTTATTTATTTTGCTATAGTTTATTGAATTACCGAATAAATTTACAGATATTAGTAACTTTGGTTTTATATTTTTCCTTTTGCATTTTCTTATTGCTTCACTTAATTTTTCAGGACAAATATTTAATGATTTATCAATATCTACTAAAATTATTTTTAAGCCAAGCAATTTACAACACTCAGCTGCTGAAATATAATTAAAATTTGAGCAAATTACATAATCACCTCTTTTTACATTTAAAGCTAACAGAGCTAAGTAAATAGCATCAGTACCATTTGCACAAGTTAATGAATAAGTATTAGTGTAATCAGATAGTTTCTTTTCTAAGATAGTTACCTCTTCACCATTAATAAAGTTAGTTTTGTAAAATATTTTTGATAAGTCTTTATTTAAAGAATTTTTAATAAGATTATATTGAGCTGATAGATCAAAATATTTCATATTTTTTTTCCAAATTTATCTACCTTATACATAAATTTGGCAGGTGCTCCATAATTCATAGAAAATTTTTCTACATTTTTTGTCACTAAAGATCCAGCACCAATCATACAGTATTCACCCAGTGTATTTCCTGCAACAATTGTCGAATTAGCACCAATTGTGCAACCATTTTTTACATATGTTTTTAAGAAATTATTTTTTTGTTCAATATTTGCTCTTGGTAGTAAAACATTAGTAAACACCACTGAAGGTCCAATAAAAACATTGTCTTCCAAAATTACTCCTTCATAAATACTAACATTATTTTGAATTTTACAATTATTTCCAATTATTACATTAGGGCCAATCATAACATTTTGACCTAAAATACAATTGTTTCCAATCTTAGCTGAATTATAAATATGGCTATAATGCCAAATCTTTGTTCCGTTACCAATAATACACCCTTCATCAATAGTGCAGGTGGGATGAGTGTAATAATCAGTCATAAAATTCAATTAATTCGCTGTTAAAATATTTTTATATATATCTATACATTTTTTTATCGATGTAAATTTTACTTCTTCTGAATTAATTACTGAATTCATAAAAGTTTTAATTTCATCCTCCAATGGCTCTGATGAACTATTAATAGGTAAAAAGTTTCTATTTATATCTTCTCTTTCACTATTAATAATATTATTTTTGCTACTTTTGATTAACAAAAGTTTTTCATCCCAACTTTTTAAATCATCAAAAACAATAATGCCTTTCTCAAAATATAAATTAATAGTTCTAGTTTTTTCAGGACTTATCCAAGAATAATTAAAATAACATTCTTTATTATTTATTAAAAATTTAGCATTTCCCATATCATAGCAATATTTATTTCTATAAAATGAATAATTATTTCTTATACATTTAAAAGAACTTTTACCGTCTTTAGAAGTCAAAAAATCAGCAATAGAAAAATCATGTGGTGTAAAACTCATAAATGATGTTTCATTATTTCTTATTTTACCAAAATTTCTTCTAAAAAATTCAATAAATTTTAAATTTCCAAAAATTTTATTTTTAATTAGTTCTTTTATTTTTATAATTGCTCCATGGTAAATCATTAAATGACCTACCATAGTAATTTTTTTATAATTTTTTATTAATTTTCTTAATTCATTAAGATCGTTGATATTCGTTACAAGAGGTTTTTCAACAAAAATATTCTTATTATATTTAATAGCTAATTTAAGTATTTCAATATGTGTGTCGGAGGGAGTAGTTATAAATATACAATCAATACTATTATCTTTTAAAATTGAATTAATTGATTTAGATTTAATGTTGTATTTCTTTTCGATTGATAGTTTGTTTTTAACATTCTTGTCATAAAAAGTATTTAAAATGTTGAGATTTGATAGAATTCTAATATGGTTTTCACCCCAATAGCCTGAACCAATGACCGCACATCTTCTATTCATTAAGTTACCTTATTTATGAAATTATTTATTACAACAGGAATATATCACCCAGACATAGGTGGTCCAGCCACTTATTTAAAAAATATTCTTTTTAAAAAAAAATTTTCTAAAATTCAAAAATATCTTTTAACTCTTTCAGATCAAAAAAAGTTCATAATGATTGAAAATAAAAGAAATTTAAAAATTATTAGAATAAAAAGGAAATTAAATATCTTTATACGAGGTTTGCTAATAATTATTTATTTAATCAAATATGCAAGAAATTGTGATAAGCTATACTCAAACGGTTTATATTTTGAAACAAATCTATATTCAATAATATTTAAAAAAAAATATATAGCAAAAATTGTTGGTGATTATCATTGGGAAAGATTTAAAAGGAAAAATTATTTTACTAAAAGCATAGAAGATTTTAATAATAGTAAGAATATTTTTATATTATTTGTGAAAATAATAAGAAAATTAACTTTTACTAATTGCACCAAAATAATAGTTCCAAGTAATTATCTAAAAAAAGTAGTTAATAGTTGGAATTTAGGAAATAAAAAAATTGAAATAATTTACAACTCAATTGATGTAAAAGATTTTAATTTTAATGAGCCAAAAAGTTTATTAAAAAAGATTAATTTTCAAAAAGATGATAAGTTAATCTGTACTATATCAAGATTAGCTAAGCATAAAAATATCACTGATTTATTAGAAACTATTAATTACTCCAACAATATAAAACATATTATAATTGGTGATGGGCCTATGAGAAAAGAAATAGAAAATAAGATTTTAAAATTAAAATTAAAAAAAAATGTTTTTTTATTGGGCTCATTAGACAAAAAAAGAACATATAGTTGTCTTAAAATCTCAAATTTTTTTATTTTATATTCAAGTTATGAGGGTTTTGCTCATGTAATACTTGAAGCAATGCATTTCAATAATGTAGTTATAGCAACTAATGTAGGAGGCAATAAGGAGATAGTTAAAAATAATAAAAATGGTTACTTAATTAATTTTAACGATAAAAAAAAATTAAATGAAATACTTAATAAAATCTCAAAATCAAAAATTCTCTCAATAAATAAGGAACAAAAAAAAACTATTGAGACATTTAGTAATAATTTATTAGTAAAAAAAACTATTAATTCTTTGTGTATAGTATGAAGTCTTATTTTTTCATTACTAAAGACCCAAGAATTTTAGAAAAGTCATCAGATACCTATAAAAGACATAAGTTATATTTCGAGAAAAATGAGAATATAAATAATTATTTAGTTATATTAAAAAAAAAAAATATAGAAAAACATATTTTATTAAATTCCACTAATGATCTAAATATTTCAGAGGTAATATTTGGATATTATAATTTTTTTAAAAAAATAATTTTAGATAAAAATCTTTATAAAATCATCAACCAAGATATTAGTTTTATATTATTACCAATTTTAATTATAAAGATTTTTAAGAAATTCAAAATTTTAGCGCAAATACACGGTGAATTATATAATGTAAAATGGATATTTATGAATTTTATAAACCCAATAAAGTTCATATACATAAATGTATTAATTTTTTTTTTAGATGAAATTAGAGTTGTTAATGATAAAACAAAAAAAATTTTAAAGAAATTATTTATAAATAAGAAAATTTATAATATTCCAGTTCCAATTATTCATAAATTTTCAAACTCTAAATCTAATATTAATTACACAAATATTGTATTTATTACTGAATTTATAAAAATAAAAAACTACCAGGGTATAGAGGTACTTTTAGAGAAAATTAACAAATCAGAACTAATTATAAATAATGTAAATATTTTTGGAGATGGTAAATTTTTTCAAAATTTCAAAGATTATATTTTGAATAAAAAATATAAATTTAATGTAAATTTCCATGGTTTTAAAAATCTGGATATAATTGAAAAATATCTTAAAAACTCATTTTTTTTAATAAATTTATCTAAATCAGAGTCATACTCCAGAACTATAGTTGAGTCATTTAACTGCGACTTGCCGGTATTAAGTTTCAAATCTACAGGTCCAAATGAATTAGTCCAGGCCGAATGTTTAGTTAATTTTGCAGAATATGACTCGATAATAAACAAATTATTATTTTATTCTAAAAATAAGCATGAATATTTATTAATTAAAAAACAAATAAATGATTTTAAAAATAGTTATTCACCTATGAAAATTGTAAAAAATTGGTCTAAAGTAATCTATCAATGAATATAATTTATATAACTCAAAAAATAGATGATAAAAATGAGATACAAAATTTCATTTTAAGTATACATACTTTTTTAAAATCATTTTTTAATGTTAAGATAATGGTTAATGATAAAGAAACAATCTTTAATAATGATGATTATATTTTTCTAGGGTCTAGATCCAAAAATTTCAATTTCATTGCTAAAATTATTAAGACAATATATCTATACTATCAATTAATTAAAATAAATAGATCAAATAAGATAGATATAATTTATGTTCATCAACTTGGAATATTTGTAGCTTTAATTTTTCCTCTTAAATTCTTTTTAAAATTTCGTATTTATTTTTGGAGAGCTCATACTTATCACTCTAAATTTACTTTCATTTATTATTTATTATCTGACAAAATATTTTCTACGAATAAAAAAACAATTATAAATTATTTAATAAAAAAATATTTTATATAGGTCAAATGGTTGAAGTAAATTTATTTAAAAATTTAAAAAAAACAATTAAATCAAGAAAATTTTTATATATAGGAAGAGTAACCGAAATCAAAAAAATACATATAATGGTAGACTTTATTGAATATTATAACAATCACAATAAAGAAAAAATATATTTAGATATTTTTGGTCCTAGAAGTTACATAAAACAAGATACTGATTATTTTAATTTAGTTGTAAAAAAAATAGAGACTAAAAAATTAAATCAATATGTAAATTTTAAAGGCACAATCAAAAGAAAAGATTTTCCAATAATATTAAAAGATTATTTCGGTTATTTTAATTTTTCAGATGGTGCAATAGACAAGAGCGTTCTTGAAGCTGCACTATGTGGTTTATTAATATTCTCTAATAACGATGCCTTTAATTATGAGTTTAATATCTTTAATGGTTTAGTTTTTAATTCATTTGATGAATTATCTAATAATATCAATAATTTCCATAATATGGATAGCAAAGAGATAGAATCTCTTTTAGAGAAAATGAGCGCCTATATTACAATTAATCATTCTCTTC
>CACBDV010000002.1 GCA_902538085.1 uncultured Alphaproteobacteria bacterium | reverse complement strand
ATATTGAGTTGTATTTATTAAAATATTTATCTTTTAAAAAATCAATTTTTTCTATACTGATAGTGATTCCTAAACGTTTTAAATTTTCATGGAATTTATTTATTTGACTTTGTGATTTATCAATTGCACTCACATTAAATCCGTAAGATTTTAACAATATACTTTTTCCACCAGGTGCTGCACATACATCTAAAATATTCCTATCATGATAAAAAGAATTGGTTGATCTAATTATCTCAAAATTTCCAATATCTTGAACAAAGCATTTTGGCTTAATTTTATTCTTCAATAGAAATACTCTTTTTTCATAAATTGCATCTTTTTGATCTATGAGACTTATTTGATAATTGATTGGTATTTCAAATAGGGTTTCATAAACATATTTTTTTATCGAGTTGCTAGAGAAAATCTTATCAACTATTTTTTTGAATTTAGGATCAATAAATTTTCCAAATTTTATTTTATCTCTATCTCTTAAGACACTCCTCAACACAGCATTAATTAATTTGTCTTTTTTAAATTCTTTACTTGCCTCAACTGAATCATTTACAATTGCATGATTGGGTTTATTTGAAAAAAAAATTAGTACTATGCTAATCTTCAAAATAGTTAGAGTATTTTTAGAAGTTTTATTATGAGTATATTGCAATAGTAATTGATTTAAATTTTCATAGTTTCTGTAATATTCTTGGATAATAAAAAAAAGAAAATTTCTTTTTAATTTTGGATAAGCACTAAGAACATTATCTATGCTACTTCCCTGACCAATTCTCTTGATTGAGTCAAATAAATTTTTGATATCTGATGAATTAGATATTTTTTGACCCGTCTATTAAAGATTGCACAACACTTGGATCAGCTAAAGTTGATGTATCACCAAGTTGGTCTTCTTCCCTAGATGCAATTTTTCTTAAAATTCTTCTCATAATTTTGCCAGACCTTGTTTTTGGAAGTCCAGGAGAGAATTGTAATTTATCAGGAGTCGCTATAGGGCCTATTTTTTTTCTTATCCATTGTATTAATTTTGTTTTTAATTCATCACTTAACTCAACACCTGTATTTGTAGTTACATATGCATATATGCCTTGGCCTTTAATTTCGTGAGGATATCCCACAACAGCTGCTTCAGAAACAAGTTCATGTTCAACAAAAGCACTTTCAATCTCTGCTGTACCTAGCAGATGACCTGAAACATTTATGCAATCATCAACTCTACCGGTAATCCAATAAAATCCATCTTTGTCTCTGCGGCATCCATCGCCAGTAAAATATTTACCTTTATATTGACTAAAATAAGTATCAATAAAACGATTGTGATCACCGTATACGGTTCTCATTTGTCCTGGCCAACTATCCAATATACAAAGCTTGCCCTCACATTCACCCTCTAAAATATTCCCACTATCATCTACAATTGCAGCTTCAATTCCAAAATATGGCTTAGTGGCACTACCAGGTTTAAGTTTCGAAATACCAGGTATTGGAGATATTAAATGCCCTCCTGTTTCTGTTTGCCACCATGTATCTATAACAGGACATTTATCTTTACCCACTATCGTTGAATACCAACTCCATGCCTCAGGATTAATTGGCTCACCAACCGTTCCTAAAATTCTTAAAGAATTTAAATCGCATTTTTCAATATAAGAATTACCCTCTTTCATCAAAGATCTTAAAACAGTAGGTGCTGTGTAAAAAATATTAACTTTGTATTTATCACAAACTTCCCAAAAGCGAGAAAAATCCGGATAGTTAGGAACGCCTTCGAACAATAATGTTTTACCACCGTTTGCGAGAGGACCATAAACGGAATAAGAGTGTCCTGTTATCCATCCAGCATCAGCTGTGCACCAATAAACATCACCTGGATGATAGTCAAAAGAGTACTTATGCGTAAATGATGCATAAACTAAATATCCTCCTGTAGTATGAAGAACACCTTTTGGCTTACCTGTAGAGCCAGATGTATATAAAATGAAAAGAGGATCTTCTGCGTTCATTGATACGCACTCACATTGATCATCTACTTGTTTAATTAATTCATCATAATAAAAATTATTATCTTTATGTAATTCGTCTTGAGTATTTGTATATTGAATAACTAGAGTTTTTATGGAGCTATCACAACTCTCTAAAGCTGTATTAATATATTTTTTTAGTGGAATTATTTTTCCACCTCGAACACCTTCGTCAGCAGTAATTACAAATTGAGATTTGCAATCTTTAATTCGTCCTGCTATTGATTCTGGGGCAAAGCCCCCAAATATTACTGAATGTATTGCACCTATTCTTGCACAAGCCAACATAGCAAATGCAACTTCAGGAATCATAGTTAAATAAATTGTTACTACATCACCTTTTTGTACACCAAGTTTTTTTAGAACATTTGCAAATTTACTTACTTCTGACTTTAGTTCTTTATAAGTGTAGATTTTATTTTTACTAGTATCATCTCCCTCCCAAATAACTGCTACTTCATTTGGTTGTGTTTCCGCATGTCTATCTACACAGTTATAACAAACGTTCAATTCACCATCCTCAAACCATTTGATAGATACGTCACCGTTGTAGTTGGTGTTTTTAACCTTTGTGAAATCTTTAGACCACGTTAGTTGAGATTTTGCAACTTTAGACCAGAACTGCTCTTTATCACTAAAAGACTCTGCATACATCTCTTCATATTGTTCTTTTGATAACAGTGGATTAGATAATTTAAATTCTCTCATTTTTTCTACTCATATTAATTAATTTATTCCATTGCTTCAATGTTACAGGCATCACACTTAATCTGGCTTGTTTTACAAGTGGAAAATCTTGGAAAAATGGGTCTACTTTTATTTCTGATAAGTAAACTTCATTTAGATCTTTGACATAGGTTACATCAACCATTCCAAATATACCTTTTTTATCTGTGTGATCTGGATAATATTCCTTAGTAACTCTCACAATTCCCTTAATAGCTTTTTCTGTTACTGAGTGATAAAATAGACACTCATCGCCTTTTCTCATCTTTTTTAAATTATTTGCTGCCTGATAATTTCTAACGCCGTCCCAATGTTCAGTTTTTTTCTTTTTTTGTTGATCCCATGACCAAGAACTAGGCTCTGATTTTAGGAGCCAATAATTTTTAGAAGTGTTCATGAATTAGTATATTAGGTGTTGGTCTAATATTGTAGTTATTATATTTAATTTTTCTACTTCTCATAATTTCGATAGCATTCCAACCAATCATTGCAGCATTATCTGTACATAAAGATAAAGGTACCTGATGATAATTAAGTCTCTTTGTTGAAATAAGTTTCTGAAGTTCATTATTTAAATATTTATTTGCCGCCACTCCACCACAGATAGAAAAATCCTTAATTTTTACATTTTTTTTTTGTAAGAGTGAAATACCGTTATTAATTTTAATTTCTAACACTTTAGAAACAGTATTCTGAAATGAGGCTGAAAAGTCTCTCGTAAATTTTTTCGTTTTTTTTTTATTTTTGATGGTATTTAGTGCTGCTGTTTTTAAACCTGAAAAGGAAAAATCACAATTATTTTTCTTTGTTAAAGGCATCGGGAGTTCAAACTTCTCAATATTGCCACCTAATGCTAAGCGTTCTATTTCTGGCCCACCAGGGTACCCCAACCCTAACCCTTTAGCCACTTTGTCAAAACACTCACCCGCTGAGTCATCAATTGTTGATCCAAGAGTGATAAAATTTTTAGAATTTTTAACCAATACTAATGCAGTATTTCCTCCAGATACTAGTAGACATAAATATGGAAATTTAATTTCACATACAAGTCGGGGAGATAATAAATGTGCTTGCAAATGATTAATGGGAACAAGTTTGACGTTCTTAGATATTGACAAACCTTTTGCAAAAGATGACCCCACAATTAATCCACCAATAAGCCCAGGTCCAAATGTTGCAGCTATTGCTGAAATTTTCGAAAAATTAATTTTCTTAATTGATTTACCTAATATATCTAAAATTTCTAAATGCTGTCGTGCTGCCATTTCAGGTATGACACCCCCAAGATCTTTATGAAATTTTCTATGATTAATTGTTTCAAGAAATTCAACACTTTTATCATCATTTACAATGGCTATTGATGTATCATCACAAGAACTTTCTATTGCTAAAACTTTCATTATTATAAAAAAATATAGATTCTTATTGAATGTCTGAAAATCAAAAAAATGACAGTAAAAAAAGTTTTCTTCAACGAAATCTTTTCCTAATAGTAATATTTTTAATAATTATAACTGTAGCAGGAGGATACTTGTATCGAAATAATCTTTTAATATTTGATGAGGCTCAATTCAGCAAATTAAATCCAGAAACTCAATCACCAAATGTTCAAAAAGAGATAACTTCTGTTAATAACTTAAACAACAAAGAACTAGAAGATAAAGTAGATCGTCTTGAGTCTCTTATACTAGAATTAGAAAAAAATGTTCAAGAAATACCTCAAAGTACTATTGTTGAGCCAGAGCCACAACAAATTACTTTATCCAATGATGAGGCATATGAATTAATTTTATCCATAAATCAGATTATAGTTAATATTGATCAACAACAAATTCGAAATAAAAATATTCAAAAACTTCAAAATCAATATTTATTTTTTAATGAAGAAAAATTTAAAGAATTACTCACTATTCCAGACTATACATATTCAGTACAGCAATTAAAAATTAATGAAAATACATACGTAAAAAATGAGTTTATGAAACAAAATAATTTTCAATGGCTTAAAAAAATTATTGAAAATATATTTGAAATTCAAATAACAAAAAATTCATTAGAACCCCTACCATCATTTATTAATGCGATGTATAATAGACAATATACAAAGGCTATAATTGAATACGAGAAATTAAACCCTAATCAAAAAATATTTTTTAAATCTTCTTATGAACTAGCTCAAATTTATAACGATAACAAAATTTTTTTAGAGAATATGATTTAATGATAAGGTTACTAATAATTTTGATAATTTTTATAAGTGGTTATGGCGCTCTTTTTTATCTGTTTAACAATGCTGGCAATCTATCACTCGTTTTAGGCATTTGGCAATTGAGTATCCCCATTGTCCAATTCCTTTTTGTCTTAATAACATTCCTTATTCTTTTGATTTTGTTTTCTTATGCTTTTACAAAGCTTTTTATTTATCCACGAGCTGCTTATATGCGTTACAAATCCTCAAATGAGCAAAAAGGCCTTGAACACTTAAGAGAAACATTAGTTGCAATAACTGAAGGCAATACAGATAAAGCTACACAAAGTCAGAAAAAATTTAAAAAATACTTAGGTAAAGACCCCTTAAACAAAATATTACAAACACAAATTAAAAAGACAAAGGACCTAAAAATTGTCAATGTTGAAAAAGGCTCGGACTAATTTAAAAAAATCACCCCTGCCCCAAAACAAGTTAAAGTAGCACCTATTACTGCTAGATGCCCTGCATAATTTTTAGTAACAATCCATAGTATCGGTATTATCATAATTGGCATTGTGCTTGATAAAGTTGAAATAATTCCAGGATCTCCATTTTTAAGAGCAATTATTAACATAGTCATACCAACACCCATGCCCATAAAACCTAAAAAAATACTATAAAAAGTTTTTTTAACGTCTTTCATTCTCTCTAAAAGATTATTATTTTTTAGAAATCCTAAGCTAAAAAACATCAATATCGCCGCTACCAAAACTCTTATATAGGAAACAATTATAGGATCTGTTAACTCAAGCGCAGGCTTCATAAGAATGATCCCTATAGCCTGACACAGTGCCAATCCAACACCAGCAATCAGTCCAATATATTTATTTCCTTGAATATTTTCCAAGTCATCATCAGGAATTGTTTTATTAAATTGTATTGCAACCATGATGCCAAAAAAAATCAAAAAGCATCCGAACAGCTCGACCATAGAGGGAAGTGTTTGTAAAAATATTTCTGCTAAAAGGATAGTAAAGGGTATTTGCAAAGAAAATAATAAAGCTTGCCTTCGAGGCCCAAGCCTTTTGAGGCACACAAATAAAAATGTATCTCCTATTATGATGCCAATTACCGAAGATAAAAATATTGCTGTGAATATTGATTTATTGAAATAAATTGGATCCCAATTTACTACAATGTAGGGTAAGAAGAGGACTACTATTCCTAGTAATCTTAAAAGATTATAATTATAACTTCCAAAATATCTGACAATTCTAGTTGCTGATAAAGCAACCAATGACCAAGTAGCTGCTGCGCCAATTGCTAGGATGTATCCAATCACGCGAGGATCTTAATGACAAATTAAAAAATTGATACGCTAATTTATAAAAAAAAGGGGCCAATAATGACCCCTTAATAATTAAATTTGAAATTTATTTATCTTCTTTGACCAAATAATTGCATCAACATTATGAATAGGTTTATAAAGTCTAAGTATAATGTTAGTGCACCCATAATGGCAGCTTTTCCTGCAAAAGCAGTTCCAGCAACTTGATAATAAGTTGATTTAATTCTTTGAGTATCGTAAGCAGTTAAACCCACAAATACTAAAACACCCACACAAGAAATTACAAATTGCATTGCTGAACTTTGTAAAAATATATTTACAATACTAGCAATAATAATTCCAATGAGCCCCATCATAAGAAATGAACCAAACTTGGTTAAATCTCTTTTAGTTGCATATCCATAGATGCTCATCGCAGCGAATGTACAGCTTGTAATTAAAAAAACTCTTACAATGCTTACACCAGTGAAAACTATGAATATATAAGACAGCGAAATTCCCATCACAGCAGCGAAGGCCCAAAATGTCATTTGAGCTGCAGAGGTGGACATTTTTTGTAATCTTGCGCCTAAAAAGAAAATAAATCCAAGTGGAGCGAGCATTACAACCCATTGAAGTGCTGTGCCATAAATAGCCCCCATTAAAGTAGGAGACTGAGAAAATCCCCATGCCACTAAACCACTTATTGCTAAACCAGAGGTCATGTAATTATAGACTTTCATCATATAATCTCTTAAGCCCTGATCTATAACTGTAGATTGTGACTGCGAATATGTATTTTGTTTTAATTCGACCATTATTTCTCCTTAATTATTTTTAATATGGCTATTATCTTGATATTTTTCAAGTAAAACCGTATGAATCTTTTATGAAGTTCAAATCCTTAGGAAATACTGACCTTCAAGTTAGCCTTATTTGCCTTGGTACAATGACATGGGGAGAGCAAAACACAGAAAATGAGGCGTTTGAGCAAATGGATTACTCTATAGAAAAAGGGGTCAATTTCTTTGATACTGCGGAATATTATTCAGTTAAGGGAAAAGAAAAAACATATGGTGCCACTGAAAAAATAATTGGTAATTGGTTTAAACAGAAAAATAACAGAGAGAAAGTAATATTAGCATCAAAAGTCGCAGGCCCTGATGTAAGATGGATTAGAGGAGGTGGTCTACAATTTAACGAGAAACATTTCACCGAAGCACTAGAAGGAAGCCTTCATAGATTACAAACAGATTACATTGATCTTTATCAACTCCATTGGCCAGAGAGGAAAACGAATTTTTTTGGGAGGCTGGGATATAAAAATTATAATGAAGAAAAAGAATGGACCCCATTTGAAGAAATTTTAGAGACAGCAAAAAAATTTATTGATCAAGGTAAGATTAGATATCTAGGCTTGTCTAATGAAACTCCTTATGGATTGTCTAACTACATCAACTTGTCCAAATATAAAAATTTACCAAGAGTAATGTCTGTTCAAAATCCATATAGTTTATTAAATAGAACTTATGAAGTTGGTATGTCTGAAATATCCATTAGAGATCAGGTAGGTTTGTTGGCTTATTCCCCTTTAGCTTGCGGTGTGTTAACTGGAAAATATAGAAATTCAAAAAAACCCGATGGTGCTCGACTAACAATTTGGGAGGATTGGACAAGGTACACCAATGAGAGATCAATTCTTGCTACAGAGCAATATTGTAAAATTGCAGAGGATAACGGGCTTACCCCCACTGAATTGTCACTTGCATTTGTTAACCAACAAGAGTTTGTCACAAGTAATATTATTGGAGCAACAAAAATGGACCAGTTGAAAGAAAATATAAATTCAGTAGATATAGAATTATCAAAAGAAATTATTGATGAAATTAATGATGTACATGAAAACAATCCATCACCGGCACCTTAAGCTATGACTGATTGGCCAAAAGACAATAAGGGTAGATTGATAAAAACTTTTGAATTTAAAAATTACAGAAAAAGCTTTGCATTTACTAGCCAAGTAGCGATGTTATCTGAGAAAAAAAATCATCATCCTCAAATTATTTTAGATTACGGAACTGTTACTATTTCTCTTATTTCTCATGATGTTCAAAAAGTTACCCAAAGAGACCTAGATTTAGCAGAGCAAATCGATAAACTTTATCAAGAATGATTTACCTTATAGGTATTCCTGGTTTAATTCCTTTTTATCTTTGTTTTTACAACATCGATTTAATTTTTCTTGATTTTGATAAGGATATGTTCGTTTATTACTCTGCAGTTATAATGTCATTTTTAGGTGCAGTATATTGGGGCGTTTATCTTCAATCAAAGAATAATATAGCTATTTTGTTTAGTGTTTGCCCGGCTGTTTATGCATTTTTGGTTTTAGCATTTGACTTAAAATTTGATGAAACTATTGGGCTTTTTATAGCAGGTTATTTTATAGTTTTATGCTTTGATTTCTTTTTTTATTTCAAAGAAAAAATAATTAAAACTGATTATTTTATTTTAAGGTTAATACTAACAGCCGGTATTGCTCCAGCGCATATTCTATATATTTTATAATTAAAATTAGTTAGCGATTAAATTTAGTAACTTACCAAATTTACCGGAAAATTTAATTTTACCGTGAGTATAAGCTAGTCCGATACAACCAGTTTGAGCATTACTAACAGGTGTATGATTATGATCATCACTTCTTACTTGAACAGATCCTTGCTTATAATTGCCATACTCGTCACTATAAGAACCGTGCAAAACTAAAAAACTTTCATTACCTTCATGTGTATGTTGAGGAATTTTTGCACCAGGCATTACGTGGATAAGTTCTAGTTTTTCGTTGTTGTCCTTGGGAAGTATAGAAGCAACTTTGACATCTTTAAAAGATTTCCACTTAATATTCTTATTTTTTAAATGGGATCTTAAAGTTAATGGTAATTGACTTAACAAAGGATCATGCCCCTCATCAATTTGAGGTGCTGATATTTTATTTTTTGTTTGATTTAAAACTTTATTCCATAATTCGTTAGACAGTAGAGAGGTCTCGGCCTTATCTAAAAAATATCCACCAACCTCATTCATCGCAGAGTTTAGAGACCTATTCTCAGGGTCAACTTCAGCCAAGCACTGCTTGAAAATTAGACTTGCAGGTGAGTTAATAGGTGTACTAAGAATTTCGAATGTCATTTATTTAATTAACAATACTTCCGCCTTCATTATTTAGATTAACCATACTGCCGTCTTGTTCCAATTTGCCGCGGATCTTCTCTAATGCTAGACGAATTCTTGATTTTACAGTGCCTAATGGGATTTTGGTAATCTCAGCGATTTCACCATGTGATTTTTCATCGAAGAAATTCATTTTTAGCAGATCTAGTTGATCTTTTGGTAGATCATCTAAATATTGTGCAACCATTTCAAATTTTTGGTCATGTTCGATATTTTCATCTGCCTTAGACTCAACAGGAGGTAAAATGGCAGTCTCAATGTCCTCCAAGACTGCTTTCCTAGTTTTTCTTAAAATATCAATTTTCTTGTTGCGAGCAATAGTATAAATCCATGTGCTTGGCGAAGCCACAGAAGGGTCATAATAATCTGCTTTGGTCCAGATAATCGTCATGGTTTCCTGAATGATTTCCTCAGCAACAGCATCATCTGCACCTGACTTCATTAGAAAAGACTTAAGCCTTGGACCAAAATAATCAAAAATTTTTTTAAAACTCCCAATATCCTGCCTTTCAGCAATATTTTGAAGCGCCTCTACAAAAGGATTTTTAACTTTTACCATCAATCTCTCCATTTTCATTTTTCCATTTATTATTTTAAAAATCAATCTTAATTGGTATATTCTCTGACATTAATCGACCATGTTTAAACAAAAATTATTATATTTAACTTTATACTTATTCTTTTTAGTAAGTAATTTGTTTGCTACCCACTCAATTGACTTTGAGCATGGCAAGTGGTCCTTTAAAAAAATAAACAACAAAACATGTTCAATTTTCCAAGTACCTACATCAGAAAAAGGTGACTACACAAATAGAGGAGCAGTAATTTTTTATGTGTTTAAGGAGGGTGCAGCTGAATACGTAAGAATAGATGCTGGCTACCCATATGACTCACAAAAATATGTAAAAGTTACTATTGACTCTAAAAATTATCAATTTTTTGGGGAAGACGACTCTGCTTGGTCAATGGCAGATGACACTGTCATTATCAAAGCTTTAAAAGCTGGCAAAAAAATGACAGTTGTTGGATATTCTAAAAGAGGCACAGAGACAACAGACACATACACGTTAATAGGTTTTACAAACGCGTATAATTCTCTTCAACAAGACTGCTAAGAAAATGAAAAATAAAATTGTTTTAGCCTACTCGGGCGGGTTAGACACAAGTGTCATATTAAAATGGCTGCAAACAGAATATAATGCAGATGTCATTGCATATGCAGCTGACCTTGGTCAAGGTGCAGAATTAACTGAAGCGAAAATAAAAGCAAGAAAACTTGGTGCAAAGAAAATATACATTGAAAATTTAAAAGAGGAATTTGTTCGTGATTATGTTTTTCCTATGTTTCGTTGTAATACAATATATGAAGGTGAGTATCTTTTAGGCACGTCAATTGCTCGACCATTAATTGCAAAGAGACAAATTGAAATTGCAAAAAAAGAAAAAGCAAACGCAGTTTCGCATGGAGCTACAGGTAAAGGAAATGACCAAGTAAGATTTGAATTTTCTTACTACGCCTTAGAACCTAAAATAAAAGTGATTGCACCTTGGAGAGAGTGGGACTTATTATCTAGAACTAAACTGTTGGAATTTGCAGCTAAAAATAAAATCTCTATTATGAAACATAACAAGAAAGAGTCTCCTTATAGTGTGGATGCAAATGTTCTTCATAGATCAGCAGAAGGAAAAATATTGGAAGACCCATGGAAAAGACCACCTGAAAATGTATTTGGAATTTCTAAAAGCCCGCAGTCAGCCCCAAACAAAGAGACAGTTATTACTATCCAATTTAAAAATGGTGACCCTATTGGCATCAACGGAAAAAAAATGTCTCCTTATAATTTGTTAGAAAAATTAAATAAACTTGGAGCAGCAAATGGAATTGGAAGAGTGGATATTGTAGAAAATAGGTACGTAGGAATAAAATCGCGTGGCGTCTATGAGACACCGGGTGGTACAATCCTTCTCAAAGCACATCGTGCTATGGAAAGTATTACTTTAGATAGAGAAGAGGTTTTTACTAAAGACGAGCTCATGCCCAAATATGCAAGATTAATTTATAATGGATATTGGTTTGCTCCAGAAAGAGTGATGATGCAAAAAGCAATTGACGCCACTCAGAAAAGAGTAAATGGCCAAGTAAAGCTAGCACTCTATAAAGGTAATGTGACGGTCATTGGTAGACAGTCACCCAATAGCTTATATGATGAAGATCTAGCAACTTTTGAAAGCTCTAATTATGATCAAAGAGATGCAGAGGGTTTTATAAAACTTAACGCATTAAGGCTAAAAAAAAATAAACTTAAATTCTAGGTCCCACATTACCTTCAGCAAGGTGAAGTGTATCTATACGATCTTCAACTTTAAATATTTTTCCATCCTCATTATAATGAGCAATTTGTAAATCCCATATATCAGTAATAGTTAAAGAATTACCTCTTGAAATAATAATCAAAATTCTTTTTTCCTTATCATGATAAACCTCATCAATGGTTTCTTCCCAGTTAGGAAAAGATTTAGAAAGGTGTACAAAAAGATTCGTTGATACTTTTTTTATCGTAAACACCCGCTGCTACGTGCTTTGGATGCAATATAAATTTGATATCATCAGTACAATATTCAAAAAATTTATCTAAATTATGATCTCTTAGAAGTAAATTAAAAATCTCTCTGGCTTTAGTCTCATTCACTTTTCATTTATCCTTGTGTTAAAAAATAATCTGATATGCCTAACTCCATAATATCTGCTATAACATTTACAATTTGATCTTTATGCTCTGGCCCAACTAAAATTCTGTACATTACAGGGTCAGAAACCATCGTTGGTCTAACTTCAACTCGCGTTCCAATTTTTTTTGATATATCGTCAGCTACGATTTGAGAGACCTTTTCTTTTTTAAAAGCACCAACTTGAATAAATGCCGATTGATTTGGGTTATAGGATGTCATTGTCTCAATCTGATCTCCAAGACTATCGTTAAGCGCAGCAATCAAAACACTTTTATTTGGTTTAGGCTTCGATTTCATTTTAAAACTTGAGTCGAAGATAATATCCAAATCTTCTACATTTTTATCTTCTTTAAAATTCAGTGCAGCAATAAGTGAGTCTAACATCTCTTCATTTACAACTTCTTTACTTGTAATGATTTCATCAATCTTTTCTTCCATAGCACGGTTGAGTGCATCTAACTGCTCCTCATTAACAGTTTCTTCTTCAATTGTTTTTAGCTCAGGAACAGTTTTAAGGCTTTGATCATTAATGTCCCACGACAATGTAAACGTATCTGAAATATTAGTTATATCATTGCTTGCTTCTATAGTTAGATCCAATGAGCCGTTAGCAAATGGTGGGTTGCCGACAAATGTATATTGCGATGGAAGGAAGACTAACCATGATGGTAAGGCGTCCCCATTGGCCATCTTTACATTGTATCTAGTTTTACCACTACCCTCTAAATAAAAAGATTTTTCATCAAACTTAAATACAAAATCTACAAAATTATAATTTGATAAAGCAACATTATCCTCTACTATTTTAGCTGTTTGTATAAGAACAGGATTTTGATCATTAATTGGTATTGCTACAAAAGAATTATATTTTTTAGTCCAACGATTTAAGTTTTCTTTTAGAGTCAATGCAAGTTCGCTATCACTAATTTGGGATAAATTTTCTGGAGTAAAGTTCATGCCTACAGAGGAGTACAATGTTCCCAGACTATATTGTAATTCAGCATATGCTATGTCATTTCTTAAACGAGAAACAAGTAGACTTGCTTCCTCTCTAATCATTTCTAACTCTCCAAATCGAGAAATTTTTTGGGCATTTGAAATTAAATCATTAATTCTTTGAGCAACATTGAGGTAATGTTTGGCGTTACTGTATTCTCTTAAACTTTGTGCATAGTTGATATTAGCAATGTGGACTTGAGATAAAACAGCCATTGATATAGCTAATCTTTGTTCTTCAATCAGTTTTTCATTAATTTGATTTATGTCATTGATGTTACTTGCTTGAAAAATATTCAATAAATTGGCGCCAAAAACAGCACCGTATTCAACATTATCCTTATTTAACAAATACTTATTAGAGTCATAAGTCCATGTGGCGTTAAATTGAAGGGATGGAAACAATGAGAGCATCGATGCTTTTGCTTCTTGAGCTGTAACTTTTTCTTGGTATCTAACCTCTAAAAGTTCTGGTCTTGAAAATAATGCCGCCTCTTCTTGCTCCTCTAGAGACATATTTAACTCCGTTAAAGGCTGCTCTGTTTTGATTAAAATATATTCTTGATTTGGTAATAGACCCATTAGTTTTGATAGTTGCGCACGCGAGTCCATTAATGCTCGACGCTGTGTATTTAAAATTTGTAAAACATCTAGTAATTCTTTTTGGTATAATAAAGCATCCATAGGCGAACTAATTAAAAGCTCTTCAATGTATTCATAATCATCTAATGCAGCATTTACTCTTTCCATTAAAGGATTTATTTGACTTAGTAGCTCGTCAGCAGAAAGTGTCTTCCAATAAGCATAAATAACTTCTTTTGTTAAATTATGAATAGCCTTACGTTCTAACTCTTTTGAAATTAAATATTTGTTAGCTTGTTGACCTGCTCTGACATAAGACAAACCAAAGTCTAATGCATTCCAAGTGAAACCTATGTCATATGAATTTGAGGGTGTTTGTTGTGAGAGAGTGTATGTAGGGCTATCACCAATAGCCTCTGCAGCTGTATTTTCTGTATCAGTAATATCATTTCCATCGCTGTCTTTTTCAGAACCCATATTAACACTCGTTGAAGCGGGGTGTTTTTCTAAAACTTTATAACCTGCGTTGATTGATAGTTTCGGCAACATATCAAACTTGACCACATCTATTTGGCCTTGACTTAATGCGGAGTCCATCAAATTCAATCGCAAATCACGATTATTTTTGATTGCGATCGCAATAGCCTGGTAAAGATCAATCTCTAAAGGAGCAGCTTCAGATGTTTGTTTGAGATACTCTAAATCTTCTTGGGATGAAAGCTGGACTTCTTCTTTTACAATTGGCATGGGTGTCTTTGAACACCCCCAAATGAAAATTGTAGTAATAAATACAATAAAAACCTTATAATTAGCCATTCTTTCCCCGTCAAAAATAACAGCATAAAATCTCATAGTTGTGGATAAAAAACAACTAAGAATTTCTGTATATTTTTACAAATTAAATGAAAATCCATTGAATTTATTGTATATTTCTGTGCTGGAGAGATAAGAGGAGAGTAAATAAGTGGCTGATAAACAGAAAACTTATCCACATTTTAGCATTCAAATGCTGGAACCGAGAATCATGTTTGATGGTGCTGCTGTTTATGCTGCTAGTGAAGCCACTGAAGCTGTCGAAGACCAAATTCAAAACAACTCTCTTAGCGAAAGTGATCTTTCAACTAATTTAAAAGCGATTACACACAACAATGACTTGAGAAAAGAAATTGTCTTCATAGACAAGGGTGTTGATGATTATCAAACAATCATTAACTTCATGGATGACACAAAATCTATCTATTTAATTGACTCCAATGAAAACGGCTTTGCAAAAATGCAAAGTATTTTGCAAGATCAAAGTGACATCGATGCAGTACATATAATAGGACACGCAAGTACTGGTCAGGTAGTACTTGGAAATTCAATATTAAATTCGGAAACGATTAATTCTTTTAGCACTGCACTTCAATCAATTGGTACTTCGTTAACTCAAGACGGTGACTTATTATTCTATGGTTGTAACTTGGCTCAAGGTGATCAGGGAAAATTACTTATTCAACAAATTGGAAATATTACTCAAGCAGATATCGCAGCCTCTGATGATATTACAGGTAAGGGTGGTGATTGGAACTTAGAAAAAAAATACGGTATCGTTGAAACTAACGGAATTAGTGTTGTTGATTACAAACACTCTCTTCTTCAAAATGGAATTTCATCATTAGATGGTTTTGTAGAAAATACGGGAACTAATTTAAGAGCGGGTACTAGTGATGGTGGACACGCAGCATCTGCTTCTAATCACACTGATGGACACAGTCCCTATGTCATTACCTTAGAGAGAGAAAATATAAACTCAGGCTCATTTGCTTTTTATAAGACTACAAATTTAGGCACTGGATATGAAGAAAATAATAGCGGTGTCCGAACTAGAGGTCCTGACATAACATCAGGCACTACTACTGTTGATGCTTCATCAACGCCTATGAATTCATATTATGTTTATGCCACAGAAAACTCAGGAAGAAATACTGTGAGGTCAGTTACTTTTGAAAATGAAATACTAGGTGTTTGGTTCAACATGAATAATATCATTGCATATTCAGGAGTTGATAAAAGTGGAGGGAATTATCACACAATAAGCCAACATGGTAGTGGAGGCCAAAATGCATTCAGCACAGAGAAATTAAAATGGGAGTGGAGCGCAAGTGTTTCAGATACTAGTAAACCCTCAGGCCATAAACATGACTGGTTTGGTGTCGATACTGACTCAAATAAACTTTATATAGGATTTAATAATGGTGCAGATCATGGTGATATAGTAAGAGTATTTACAAAAGCAAGTAATCAAGCACCCGTTGCTGTAGATGATACAGACAGCGTTAATGAGGACGCTACTGTTACAAAAACAGGATCTGAAAATGACGTGCTTAACGACGATAGTGATCCAGATGGAGATACAATTACTGTATCAAAAATTAATCATAACGGCGGCACTAACTCAAATGTTTCCTCATCAAGCACATCTAGTAGTGGCGGAACATCAGTCACTGGAACATACGGAACTTTAACTATTGGAGGTGACGGTTCTTATACTTACGTCGCTGATCAAGATTTAACAGATGATCTGGATGCAGGTGATCCAGCAACAGATATTTTTGTTTACACAATTACAGATGGTGGACTTACAGATACCGCAAATTTAACTATCTCAATTACAGGCGTGAATGACGCCCCTGTTGCAGTTGATGATGCAGACTCTGTTACTGCAGCTCAAAGTGTTTCAAAATCTGCTTCACAAGATGATGTTATGAACGATGATAGCGACCCTGATGATGATGACTCATTTACTGTTACCCACATAAAAAAAGCTGGTGGCTCAGACTCAACTGTATCTTCAGGGACCACTAATTCCAATGGAACCTCAGTTACTGGTACATATGGTGTTCTTACAATAGGAGCTGATGGTTCTTATACTTATAACGCGAATAACGCCGTTGGATTGGCTCTTAATCAAACAGCCATTGATACATTCGAATATACTATTACAGACACTCAAGGCGGTACTGCATCAGCAGATTTAGTTATTACGATTACAGGTATCAACAACTCCCCTAGTGCTCAAAATGATGTGGGTGTGATTGATGAGGGCGAGACATTAACAGTTGCAAACGGCGCTAATGCTAATGTTTCTGGAAGTTTTGATGCAGATGAGGAACATTCTGGTGATCTAATTGACACAAGTTCAAGCTCACATAAAGACAGTGACCCTGATGGCGACACTCTTTCGATAACACTCATAAAAGAGACAACTGCAGGTTCTAACAGTAGCATCACTTCAAACAGCACATATAATGGTACTGGCAGTAGTGCTGGCACATCAGTTTCTGGATTGTATGGTACACTTACAATCGGATCAGATGGCTCTTATAAATATGTTGCAAATGATAGTATATCTGGTTTCGACTCCAGTGAAACACTAACGGATAGCTTTACTTATACTTTAAGTGATGGAAGTGCAACAGATACGGGCACTTTAACAATTACGCTTTTGGGTCAAGATAATGAAAACCCCTCGGCTACCGATAACACTAACGCAGTTAATGAAGACGCAACAGTCACTGTTACGGATGGAACAACAGGTGTCACAGGAGATGTTCTTATAAATGACACTGATCCCGAGGGAGATACTCTTACTGTTTCAAAAATAAAAAAGAATAATGGAAATTTCTCAAATGTATCCTCAGGAACTACCAATAGTAATGGAACTAGCGTCACAGGATCTTATGGAACATTAGTCATCGGCGCTGACGGATCTTATACTTACACTGCTGATCAAGATTTAGCAGACGCTCTAGACGGTGGTAGCCCAGCTGACACTATTACAGATGTGTTTGTCTATGAAGTTTCAGATGGAAATAGCGGATCAGATACAGCAAATATAACAATTACTATTACAGGCATAAACGACCCAGTTGTTGCTACCGATGACACTGACTCTGTCAACGAGGACGCTTCAGTGACAAAAACTGGAGCGCAAGATGATGTATTAGATGATGATACAGATGCAGATGCGTCAGCATCTTTAAGTGTGTCGAAAATTAAACATAGTACAGACAGCTCATACTCTTCTGTTACATCAAGCAGTACACATTTAAGTAATTTTACAACAGTCACCGGAACCTATGGAACATTAAAAATTGGTGCTGACGGATCATATATATACACAGCTGATCAAACAGCAGCTGATGCTATAGATGCTAGTGATACAAAAACTGATGTCTTTGATTATGAAGCTACAGATGGCACACTTACAGCTACCGCAACTTTAACTATAACTGTAACGGGAGTGAACGATGCCCCCGTTGCGCAAAATGATACTGGAACCATTAATGAAGATGGAACCTTGACTGTTATTAATAGCAGTAATAATACTACCGTAACACCTGCATCTCTTGATACTGGTTCTCCATATTCAACTACAAATACAACTCGTTCTGTAGCATTTAATCATGATGGGACTAAAATGTTTGTTCTTGAACATAGCAATTCACCAGATATCTCTGTACACGCTTTAACAACTGCTTTTGATATAAATACTGCTTCTCAAAGTAGTACAACTGACATTTCTTCTCACGCAGGTAATCCACGTGGTATAAGATTTAATAATGATGGTACGAAGCTGTATATAAGCAATGGCTCAGGAAGTAATAAAAAGATTCATGAATTTGCTTTATCTACAGCCTATGATATTTCCTCATTACCAACACCTACTTCAACTGTAATTAGCGGTCAAGACGGCAACCCTAGAGGTTTTACTTTTAATACTGATGGAACTAAAATGTTTTTACTGGGAGATATTAATGATACTGTTTATGAATATTCTCTATCAACTGCTTTTGATTCCTCAACAATTTCATACACAAGTAGAAGTTTAGATTTTAGTGCAAAAGAAGAAACACCAAGGGGAATTTCATTTAACGCAACAGGCACAAAATTGTTTATCACAGGTCAGCAAAATGATGATATTTTAGAATACGATCTTAGTACCGGTTTTAACTTATCTACTGCAACATTTAATGGTGCATTTGATGTGAGTAGCTATGCAGATAAACCAACTGATATTATATTTAATAATGATGGATCCAAAGCATTTTTAGCTCGAGCATCAAGTAACGGAATCCAATCTTTTTCACTTTCAAGTCCATATAGTTTTGTAGACATCACCGGCGAATATACCGGTGATGTAATAGATACAACCTCAAGTTCAAACAAGGACTCTGATGCTGACGCTAGTGCTTCTTTGAGAGTTTCAGCAATTCAACATAGCTCGGCAGGCTCTTCCACAGCTGTAAGCAATAATACTACTTACGGTGCTTCTGGAACTACCGCGGGCACAACTGTTAGCGGAACTTATGGTCAACTAACCATTGGTTCAGACGGCTCATATAAATACGTTGCTAACGATTCTGATGCGGACGCTCTTGATGCAGGCGATATAGTTACAGATGTATTTACTTATACATTGACTGACGGGACTGCAACGGATACTGCAACAATCACTATCACAGTTATTGGTATAAACGATACTCCTACCGCACAAGATGACGAAGGTGCAATAACAGAAGATCTCACTTTGACTGTTACAAACGGATCAAATTCCAACATTTCTGGTTCTCTTGACACAACAGGAGAAAATTCAGGTGATGTTTTAGACACCTCCTCAAGCTCTCATAAAGATACTGATTTAGATACATCAGCCTCTTTAAGCGTAAAGCTTATTAGAAAAAATCTTGGCACAGATTCTTCTGTTCAACCAGGAAGTTCTTATAACAGTAGCGGTACCTCCGTAACAGGAACTTATGGTACTTTAACAATTGGTGCAGACGGATCGTATAGTTATGCTGCTGATCAGGCAGCTGCAGACTCCATTGCAGCTGGAGAGAGTCAGAATGATGTGTTTGTTTACACCATAACGGATGGCACGCAAGAAAATACAGCAAATATTACTATTAAAGTATTAGGTGCAAACGATAACCCATCAGCACAAAATGATGTCGGCGTCGTCAATGAAGGATCTACACTAACTGTTCAAAATAGTGCAAATGCAAATGTTGACGGCAGTTTTGATGCAAACGGTGAACACTCAGGTGATGTCATCCATACAACTTCAAGTTCACACAAAGATAGTGATCTTGACACAAACGACACTCTTAGAATCACTCAAATTAAAAAAAGTGGTGGTGATAATTCTAGTGTTTCTTCAGGGAGCTCCTATAACAGTAGTGGTACATCTGTAACGGGCTCTTATGGTACTTTGACAATTGGCGCAGATGGTTCTTACACATATGTAGCAAGTTCTGATATTTCAGGATTAAGCGATGGTGCTACAGTGTCTGATACTTTTACGTACACTTTATTCGATGGAACAGCAACAACCACGGCAGATCTCGTACTCACTGTTATCGGAGGAACTGCAAGTAATCGAAGCCCAGTAGCTGTTAACGATACAGATAGCGTGAATGAAAATGCATCTGTAACTAAAACCGGTGCTCAAAACGATGTCTTAAATGATGACAGTGACCCAGATGGAGATACAATTAGAGTTGATCAAATTCAACATAGTAGTGCAGCCTCAGGCACATCTGTAAGTAATAATACTACTTACGGTGCCTCTGGAACCACCACGGGGACAACTGTTACTGGAACTTATGGTCAACTAACTATTGGTTCAGACGGCTCATATGTATACTCAGCAAATCAATCAGCTGCTGAAGCCCTTGCTACAGATGTTCAAAGGAATGATGAATTTACCTATAGAATTACTGATGGTTCTGCAACCGCGACGGCAACACTAACTATTACAGTTACAGGCGTGAATGACGCCCCTGTAGCTGTTGATGACACCGATAGTGTAAACGAAAATGAAACTGTTACTAAAACAGGTTCTCAAAATGATGTTTTAAATGACGATACAGACACTGATACAGGCGCTTCTCTTTCAGTATCAAATATATCACATACAAATGGTAATTCTGGATCAGTCTCTTCAAGTTCAACTTATAATAGTAGTGGTACACAAATAGTCGGTACCTATGGTACTTTAACAATTGGTGCAGACGGATCGTATAGTTATACTGCTGATCAAACAGCAGCTGATGCTTTAGATGTTGGAGAAAGTAAAAATGATGTATTTACTTACACATTGACGGATGGCACAGACACTGACACGGCAACACTAACAATTACAGTTTCAGGAAAGAACGACACACCCGTAGGTGTAGACGATACCGATAGTGTGAACGAAGATGCTACTGTTACTAAAACGGGATCTGAGGAAGACGTGTTAAATGATGATACAGATGCTGATACAGATGCTTCGCTAACAGTTACTAATATATCGCATACAAATGGTAACTCTGGAACTGTTTCTTCGGGTTCGACTTATAGCAGTAGTGGCACACAAATAGTCGGTACTTATGGTACCTTAACAGTTGGAGCTGATGGTTCTTATACTTACACAGCCGATCAAACTGCAGCTGATGATTTAGATGCTAATGATCCTGCAAGTGATGTCTTTACTTATACGCTAACCGATGAAAATTCTGCAACCGCGACAGCATTACTGACAATCAATATTACTGGTGTAAATGATGCTCCAGTAGCTGTTGATGACACCGATAGTGTGAACGAGGATGAAACTGTCTCTAAAACCGCTTCACAAAATGATGTTTTAAATGATGATACAGATGCAGATGACTCAGCCTCTCTTACAGTTTCTGCTATTAGAACTGGGGCAGAGGATGGAACGGGTAATAGCGGCACTGTTGGATCTGCTTTAACTGGTACTTACGGAACACTAACTCTTAATTCAAATGGATCTTATACTTATGTCGCTGATCAAAGTGCAGCTGATGATTTAGATGCAGGTGATACAGCAAACGACATCTTCACCTATACAGTTTCTGATGGAACAGCAACTGATACAGCAACATTGACAATAACTGTAACGGGTGTCAATGACACCCCTGTAGCTGTTGATGACACCGATAGTGTTGATGAGGACTCTAGCGTCACTAAGTTAGCTATTCAAGATGATGTTTTAGATGATGATACAGACGCTGACGATGACGACCCCGCCAATTTAACTGTTACAAAAATTCAACCTGACTCCGGATCAGAGTCAAACGTTTCATCTGGTACTACACATCTTAATGGCACATCTGTGACAGGCGCTTATGGTACATTGGTGATTGGATCTAATGGAGCATATAAATACACAGCAGATCAAGCAAAAGCTGATGCCTTAGATGCTGATGATACAGAAACCGACGTCTTCACCTATACAGTTTCTGATGGAACAGCTACTGACACAGCAACATTGACAATTACAGTAACTGGTATTAATGATGATCCAGTCGGGGTAGATGATACTGACTCTGTGAATGAGGATGAAACTGTTACAAAAACAGCAGCTCAGAACGATTTATTAAATGATGATACCGATGCAGACGTTGATGACTCCTCTTCATTGACGGTAACAAATATATCTCACTCAAATGGCAATTCAGGCACTGTTGCCTCAAGCTCAACTTATCAAAGTAATGGTACTCAAATAGTTGGTAATTATGGAACATTAACTGTTGGTGCAGATGGATCTTACACTTACACTGCTGATCAAGCTGCAGCTGATGATATAGCCGATGGCTCTTCTGAGACAGATGTCTTTACTTATACTGTATCCGATGGAACAGCAACTGATACAGCAACAATTACCATTACAGTTACCGGTCAAGATAATGAGGTTGTTGGAAATAATGATACTGGAAGTGTTACAGATGGTAATACTCTAAGTGTTGGAAATAAAGGCTCCGGTCTATTGTCAAATGATACTGATAGTGGAAGTGATGCTGATGAGAGCGCAGATGCAACAATTTCTGCTGTAAGAACAGGAACAGAAGCAGGTACTGGTACAAGTGGCACGGTGGGATCTTCTTTAAAAGGCACTTACGGAACACTAACACTCAACTCAGACGGTACTTATTCATATGTTGCAGACCAGGATGGAGCAGACATTCTCACCCCTGATACTACCGCTATAGATTATTTTACTTATACTATCTCAAATGGATCGAGTACTGATACAGCACAATTAGCTGTGACAGTTACTGGTATCAATGACGCTCCTACTTCTTCAACAGCTCCTACGTTTAGAGGTGCTGAAAATAATAGAATTGTCATTCAATCAAAACTTTTCTTCGATGACCCAGATCCAAGCACCAGCACTTACGGGCAACTAACATATAGTTACGGTGGTTTACCATCAGGATTGACAGTTAACGATGCAGGAAGAATAAGAGGCCGCCTACCTGAAGGTACTTATACTTTTACAGTAACTGCTACAGACGGAGGTAACTTATCTACACAACAAACATTTACAATAATCATTGGAAAGCCCGGTAAGCCTGGTGAAGCACCAACTCCACCACTGATTGTTAAGCAAAAAACATTAGAAGCGGCGATTGCTGATAAAACAGTAACGTTCGAAACACCTAAAGTTAATGACCAAATAGCTGATCTTGCGGTGAGAGGAAATTTAGGCTCCCTAGTTAAGGAATACACATTCAATGGCGGTATGAAGGTAATCGATGTTGCTGTTGAAGATTTAAACATTGATCAAAGTGGAAGGCCTGGAATAAATGAAAATACTTTATTGGGATTTGCTATTGGAGATGATTATAGGCTTAATGTGAAACAATACACAGGAACTTTAGAGGATGGCTCCTCTCTTCCAAGCTGGATACGTGTTGATCCATCAACAGGTCAGACGATCGTTCAGTTTCCTCAAAATATTTACTCAATCGATGTCAAGGTGATAGCAATCGATAATGATAATAGCACAAGAGAAATCAATGTTACTCTAGATAGAAACTCTGTTAGTCAGGATAAAGCCTTAAAACGCGACCTCGAACCTTTCATAGACCGAAGTGCAGCTTTAAAAACCGAAGTTACTGTTGATGAAAAAGGACAAATGTTACTTGACACACAAAATGATTTAGAAGATGGGTCGATTATAAATAATACTCTTAACCCGAATGAATCAAGCAATAATGAAAACCAAACACCAAACACAGACGATCAGTCAAGTCTTAATGATATACCAACTATTCCAAGAGAAATTGATGAGGTCACTTCTCAAGATTCTATTGTTTTAAATTCACAAAATGTTGAATCAAATGAAAAACTTATTAAATTTGCAACTCTTCAAGAGCAATTAGATTTACAGTATGAAGGTCATGAAAATTATGGAGATAAACTTGTTAAAGTTTCTGGTTAAAATAATCATTTTATCTCTCCTATTTACTGTTTCCTCTAAAGCCGAAGTTAGGGAGTCAAGAGCTTTAGTGGTTGCATCTCAAGAAGCTGTTCTTTCCAGTGAATTGGCCGCTCGTATTACTAGTATTTCTGTAAAAGAAATGGAAAGATTTAAAAAAGGAGATTTACTCATTCAATTCGATTGTAGTTTGTATGAAGCACAAAAAGATGTAGTTAGAGCCAATGAAAATAGCGCATTGATCAAACTAAAAAGTGATGAACAGATGTTACAGATGAGATCTATTGGAAAATATGAACTTGAACTCTCTATATCAGAGTATGAGAAGGCAAAATCAGAATTACGTATTGCTGAACTAAATGTAGAGAGATGTGAAATTAGAGCGCCTTTTGATGGTGCAGTTGAGGAAGTAGTGGTAAACGCATTTGAGTCGATACAGCCTCAAGTTGAATTAATGAAGATTATAAAAACTGATGTTCTTGAATTAGAAATGGTAGTATCTAGTGAATGGGTTTCTTGGCTAACAATAGGCCATCCAATCACTGTTTATATTGATGAAATACAAGAAGAATTCAATGCCTCTATAAGTGGAATTGGTGCAAATGTTGACGCTGTAAGCCAAACAATTCAACTAAAAGGTACTATTACAAACGCTAGCTCTGCCCTTCTGCCTGGAATGAGTGGGCGAGTTGTATTTTGAGCCAAGACCAATTAAATCGTTTAGCAAGGATTTTCACGTTTGAAAAAAAATTACGTGAAGCAAAGTCTTTTGTAGAAATCAGATATACAGTTACAAATGAGTTAAGAAACATAACCCCTTTTGTCTTTGCTTTTTTTGGAGAATGGGCAAACCCAAATAAATTTAAGATTGATGCTATTTCTGACATAGCAGTTGTAGAACAAACTTCTTCGACAACTATATTAGCTCAGAAAATAATAAGAGAAAAATTAAAAGAGGGATCTCCTGATACACATCCATTTACAATCGAAAAAGACTCATTAATCCCTGCCAAAGGTGAAAATCCAATTCCTGATAAACTTTTATGGGTTCCTTGTTTTTCAAATCAAAAAGGCCCTCAAGCAGCACTGCTTCTTGCAAGAGATGAAAATTGGGAAGAGCAAGATATCGAGTACATCAGACACTTGAGTTCATCTATTGGACACGCGATGGGATCACTCAAAGAAAATAATTTTTTTGAAAGCTCCATTAAAGTTTTTAAAAATACATGGTTTCAATTTTTAATTATAGCGGGACTTATTGCTAGTATGTTCATTCCAATTTCTCTATCGACAGTTGGCAAATCAGAAATTGTTCCAAAAGACCCCTATGTTATAAATGCTCCAATTGAAGGCGTCATACAAGAAGTTTTTATTCAAAATAATGATGAAGTTGATATTGGAACTACATTAATATCTTTTGAAAAAACAGATTTACAAAATGATTACGATTTAGCTTTCCAAGAATTAAAAGTAATTGAAACCGAATTACTTCAGGCTAAACAATCATCTTTTCAAAGTAAAGAGGACAAAGCGATGGTCAGTCAACTTCAGAGTAAAATTAAACTTGTAGAACAAACCTTAAGTTATCAGAAATATTTATTAGATGAATCTACGGTCAATTCTCCAGCTGATGGAATTGCAGTTATCAAGGATAAATCACTTCTTATAGGCAAGCCTTTTAAGGTAGGAGAGACAATAATGGTTATTGCTGACCCATCGAATGTTGTTGTCGAGATAATGATGCCTGTAAAAGATGCCATAACAGTAAAAAAAGACGCAGAAATAAACGTTTTTTTAGACTCTGATCCACTGAATGTTATTCCTGCTAGGGTTTCAAAATTTTCTTATGAGCCTGAACTTACCAGTGAGAACACTCTAGCTTACCGGGTAACAGCGGAAATTCTTACGTCCAAAAACTCTCCAAGAATTGGACTCAGAGGAACTGCTAAAATTTTCGGTGAAGAAGTGAAACTATTTTTTTACTTATTTAGAAAACCAATTATTTTTGTTCGACAAACACTTGGTATCTAAATGATTACTCCATCAATAAGACAAGACCTTCAACTTTTACCAGGAACTCCTATGGAGGACGGTTCTCCATCATGGCTGATTTATGATAATTTAAGAAACAAATATTTTACATTAGGTTTAAATGCTTTTCGAATACTGAGACATTGGACTGCAGGAGTAGACTCAAAACAGTTTATTGAAAAAGTAGAAGCTAAGGGTATTACTATCGAGGAAGAGGAGTTAGATGATTTTATAAATTTTTTAAAGGTTAATAGTTTAATAACTCACTCAAGTTCAGAAGATGTTAAACTATTACTAGCTCAACATCAGGCTAAAAAAAAGCATTGGTTTTTAAATTTAATTCATAATTATCTTTTTTTTAAAATACCTTTGATTAAGCCAGATCCTTTTTTAGACAGAACAATAAATATAGCTAAGCTTTTTGGAAAAAAACTTTTTAGATCAATAATTTATTTTTTTGGTATTATTGGAATTTATTTTGTTATTCAAGGCTGGGATGAATTTTTATCTACTTTTTTGTATTTCTTCAATTTTAATGGATTAATTTTTTATGCAATCGCATTAGTAGGTGTAAAAGCAATTCATGAATTAGGCCATGCTTACACAGCTAAGAATTTTGGATGTAATGTCAATTCAATGGGAATTGCGTTTTTAGTCTTTTTTCCTTTTTTATACACTGATAATACTAATGCTTGGAGACTTAGAGATCATAAGAAAAGACTGACAATAAATTTTGCTGGAATCTCGACAGAGCTACATTTAGCCTTGCTGGCTACTTTTGTATGGGGAGTATCTGATCCAGGAATTTTGAAAAGTGCAGCTTTTTTCGTTGCAACAACAGGATGGATTTCATCACTACTTATTAACATTAGCCCATTTATGAGGTTTGACGGATATTACGTATTTGCAGATTTTATAAAAATAGACAACCTTCAGCCCCGAGCATTTGCTATTGCAAAGTGGAAATTGCGAAATTGGTTGTTTGGATTGAGCCTTAATCCTCCTGAGTATATGAGCCAACAACGCCAAAATTTAATTACTATTTATGCCTGGTCGACTTGGATATACAGGTTCTTCTTATTTATAGGTATAGCTTTATTAGTTTATTTTTTTGCATTCAAAATTTTAGGAATATTTCTTTTTGTAGTAGAAATTATTTGGTTTATAGCATTGCCTATTTTAAAAGAGTTAAGAGAATGGTGGAAACTTCGCTCTAGTTTTTTTTTAAATATTCGTATAATTAGAACAATTTTAATTTTAGGAGCCTTATCATTTATTTTATTCTACCCTTGGAAAAATACACAGTCCATTCCTGCAATTTATCAATCAGAAGAATACATTACAATTTACCCAACAATAAATTCACAAGTTTCAGATATATACATTAAAGAAAATCAATCTGTACAATTAGGAGCAGACTTAATAAAACTAAATTCGCCATCACTTAATTCAGATATACAAAAACTTCTTGAAGAAAAAAAATTAATCTCAATTCAAATAAACAATGCTTTAGAGGGCGATCAAAATAAATCAGATTTAATGATAATGAAAAGTGAAGAAAAAAAAATCATAACTAATATTAATAATTTAGAAAAAATTAAATCATCGTTAAGTATTACTGCACCATTTAAAGGAGAGATTGTAAGTTTAATTGAATTAAAAAAAAATCAATGGCTAAATAAAGATGATCCAATTATGTCAATTGTAAATAAAGAGTCATTTCAAGTCATAGCTTTTTTGTCTGAAAATGACATTTCAAAGGTTAAAGAGTTTAAAAATAGTTTTTTTGTTCCTAATTCAATTGAAATGCCAAGGGTTGATTTAGAAGTAGTGTCCATAAGCAAATCACCAGTAGACGATTTTAGTCTTTATCCTTCGGTTACCTCTATTTTTAACGGCCCTATAGCTGCAAGAGAAAAACCTGGTGGAGGAATACAATCTGAGAAATCCTATTATAAAGTAACCCTTAAATTGTCGGAAAATATAATCTTTTCCGATAAGAAAGTTTTAGGTCTTGCAAATGTAGGTATTCAGCCACAGTCCTATTTTGATAAAATATTAAATCTTATATCTGCGACTCTTATAAGAGAAATAAGTTTTTAAGTCTAAGAATTATGATGTTTTCATTTGATAATTTTAATAGGATAAAATATGGCTAAATTTTTGAGTGTCGTGCGTTTCAAAGTTAAACCTGGTAATGAACAATCATTTATTGACTCAATGAAGAAGTTTTCAAATCCCGATGGAGTTATTACCCGCAAAGTTATAAAAACAGGCGAGAGATCCTATTGTAGCGTTGTTGAGTGGGTTGATGAAAATAGTCTTGCCAATGCTCGCCAACAAATGATCGCATATCTTGACACTATAAGAGATATTTTAGAGGAACTCAGTTCAGAATTGGGAGTAACTGATCCAGTCTCCGGTCCAGTAATAGTTGATGAGCAAGGAAACGTCGTAACACCTGGATCAAGTATTTCAGGAAAAATAAAAACTTAATTTTTAATTTGATCTTGGGTCCTCCAAACCAGCATGACGATAAGCTGATGTTACAGTATTTCTTAAAAGACACGCTATAGTCATCGGCCCAACACCACCCGGTACAGGAGTAATCTTTGAGGCTTTCGTGGAGGCACTTTCAAAGTCTACGTCACCCACTATCTTACTTCCTTCACTTCCGTCCTCTTTTGTAATAGTTATTCTGTTTATGCCAACATCAATAACAATCGCACCATCCTTTAACCATTTTGAGTCAATCATCTCAGCCCTTCCTATAGCTGCAACAATAATATCTGCTTGTGAGCAAACTTTTTCAATTTCTTTGGTTTTGGAGTGCACCACAGTAACAGTACATGACTCTTCAATTAAAAGTTGAGACATTGGCTTACCAACAATGTTTGATCTACCAATCACTACTGCACTTTTGCCTTTTAAATCCTCAATCTGGTCTTTTAATAGGAGTAATGACCCTAATGGTGTACACGGGATAAAAGCTTTCTTTAACATATCCCCGCCTATTGAAAGTCTACCTGCATTAATTGCATGAAAACCATCAACATCTTTCTCCACCACGATGGCATCTATCACTTTTCTCTCATCAATCTGTTTGGGTAAAGGTAGCTGCACTAAAATACCATGAACAGACTCATCATTGTTAAGTTCATCTATCAATTTTAATAATGTTTCTTGATCTGTACTTGCATCTAATTTGTAATCTTTAGTTTTTATATTACATTCAGCAGCCATTTTTGTTTTTTGCCCCACATAAACCTTACTTGCTGGATTTTCTCCTACTAGCACCACTGCTAGACATGGATCTACTTGTTTTTGAGAGATTAATTTGTCTGAGTCTTCTTTTACCTCAGCTCTAATTTTTGCTGCAAAAGCTTTTCCATCAATTATATCTGCCATTTTTTTATTCTCCTTATCATTATCCTTTTGGCCAGTACTCAATCAGTAAATCTTTAAACAAGTATATTATTAATATTAAAAGCACTGGTGAAATATCTAAGCCGCCTAAATTTGGTAAATATCTTCTTATATAATTTAAGGGAGGATCAGTTAGTTTTTTAAAACTTTCAAAAACTCGCCACAAAAAAATATTTTGACTATTTAATATGTTAAAGTGAAACAACCAAGATACGACTACATAAAAAAATACAATAAGTGTGTAAAAGTCTAGTAGCCTCACCAAGAATAGTAGTAATGAATTCACTGTGATAAATTATAAAAAATTATTATTCGCGTCTATTAAATAAGAAATTCCTACAACGCTCTGACTGGGGATTTGTGAAAACTGTGTCAGGATGTCCTTCTTCTTCCACAAGACCATCGTGAAGAAAAATTACATTACTAGAAACTTTTCGAGCAAACTCCATCTCATGAGTTACAACTAACATTGTTTTTCCCTGCTCAGCTAAAGCACGAATAACAGACAAGACCTCATCCACCAATTCTGGATCAAGAGATGATGTCGGTTCATCAAATAATAATATTTCTGGAGAAATGGCGAGCGCTCTGGCTATTGCTGCCCTTTGTTGCTGTCCTCCTGATAAATGAGAAGGATATTCTTTTGCTTTGTCGGCGATTCCAACTTTTTTTAATAGAGTCATAGCCTCCTCTTCAGCAACTGCTTTATCTATTCCTAAAACATTTACAGGAGCCTCAGTTATGTTATCTAAGACATTCATGTGGGACCACAAATTGAAACTTTGAAAAACCATACCCAACTTTTTTCTAATTGAAGTAATTTTCAATTGTAAACTCTTACTAGGTTTTTTTAAATTTTCATCGCTACAGTTTATAAGTTCACCGCAAACATTGACTGTTCCACTATCAGGTGTTTCAAGAAAATTTACGCAGCGAAGCATAGTACTTTTTCCTGAACCAGAACTTCCAATAATACTTACAACGTCTCCTCTATTAGCTACAAGATTAATGCCTTTTAGAACTTTATTTTCACCAAATTTTTTCTCCAACTGACTTAACTCAAGTATTTTCATAATTTAGTAATATTTCATTTTTTCGATTCCAAAGATATTGCTAAAAAAAGTAAATCTTAAAGTTATTATGTGAAATTATATTAAATTTATAATAATCTAAGTTATTAGTTCTAAAAACCTAATCAATTCAATGTTTTTAAAAAATTATTTAGATTTTATGAATATTTAGATTGTGTTAGGATAATTATATGGACGAGAATAATACTGAGATGAACGAAAATAACACTGATTTATCAGGTGATGAAATACAATCTAATCCAATAGATAATGATGCTAAAGCTGTAAACATAGGTTCCGGTGTTAGAGTTAATGGACGAATAGAAGGAGCAGAAACTTCAGATATTTCTGGAACTCTTACAGGAACTCTAAAATCTTCAAATATAAATATTAACAGCAAAGGTGCTTTCAGTGGAGACATGTCAGGTCAAGAAATAACCATTTCTGGAAGTGTTGATGGTGAGATAAATTCAGAGGATTATTTGATCGTTAATAACTCTGCAAACATTAAAGGAGTAATTGAATACGCTTCATTAAAAGTAAGTTATGGTGCAAGAATCCAAGGCACACTAAGACATAGGGGCACTGTCCAATCCTATTCACCAGTTTCTACTGATGAAGTTAAAGAAGATGAGATTATTGAAAATCAAGAGGTTGATCAATAATGGCGTTGTTTGGATCTAGCGAAAAAAAACCTGAAGTAAAAACTGAATTTATGTTTGACACCGATAGTACTATCAACCAATCAACTCTAGCGAAAGATATAAAAATTAATGGCTCTCTTGAGTCCACAGACTATATAGATTTTTCTGGACATTTAACGGGCACTATAAAGTCACAAACTATCAATTTAAAACCAGGCTCTTATGTCAAGGGAACTGTTACTGCAGATACCATAACAGTTGAGGGAGAAGTTGATGGAGATATTCAAGCTAAAGATATCTATATTAAGTCAACAGCAAAAATTAAGGGAAATATCCGCTATCAAAATATTGATATTCAAAACGGCAGTATAATCAACGCAGATTTGTTCTATTCATCATAATTAAACAAATATTTAGAGCGTTTCTATAAAAAGTTTATCTATTTATTCTATTTTAGTTTATATTTTATTAAGTATTTATTCGAAGTAATAGAGGAAGAACAAGGAGAAAATTATGAAAAAAATAATACTATCAGCATTTGCTGTGCTTTTTTTATTTGGTTCTGCTTTCGCAGAAACAGTAAGAATGGGCACAGAGGGTGCTTATCCTCCATATAATTTTATTAACGATAATGGCGAAGTTGACGGATTTGAAAAAGATGTTGGCGATATGCTTTGTATTCGAGCAAATCTAGATTGCGTTTGGGTTATAAACGAGTGGGACTCTATCATTCCTAATTTAGTGTCTGGTAACTACGATACAATTATTGCTGGTATGTCAATTACTGCAGAACGTGATGAGGTGATTGACTTTACACAAGATTATTTTCCACCATCTCCATCAGTATATATGGGAATGAGTGGCGCAGACATTGATGTAGATAGCGCTGTTATCGCTGCTCAAACTGCTACTATTCAGGCAGGTTATGTTGCTGAAAGTGGAGCAACTTTAGTAGAATTTGCAACAGCAGAAGAAACAATATCAGCAGTGCAAAATGGTGAAGCTGACGCTGTCTTAGCAGATGGTGATTACCTCGCATCAATTATTGCAGAGTCAAACGGTGAATTTGCAAACATTGGAGAAGTTTCAATCGGCGGAGGTGTTGGAATGGGTATCCGTGAATCTGATACAGAGTTAAAAGCTAAAATGAATGCAGCTATTAGCTCCATGAAAGACGATGGATCACTAAATGCTCTCATTAAAAAGTGGTTTGGTTTTGAAGCTGCAACTTTTTAAGATTATTTAATTTAAATTTTTATATAAGAGGACGGAATATCCGTCCTCTTTTTTTTCTTTATAATATTCACTCAATAAACATTGAAACATAATATAAAGTCCAACTTAAAATGATTATAGTTGGGGCAGGAATTGTAGGAGCATCCTTTGCTTATCATGCCTATCAAAATGGTGTAGATAAGATAACTGTTTTATCATCACATTTACCAGGTGATAGGAACCAAGCCACTTCAAATACCTGGGGTTGGGTGAATGGATATGCAAGTAATGATAAAAGCTATGCTATTTTTCGTTTAGCTAATTTAAATTACTGGCAAAAATTAATAAATTATATCCCAAACTTAAATTATACATCAAAAGGCGCATTTATTTGGGACCAAGAAGAGAAAGAGCTTCAGCAAACTATCAGGCAACATCAAAGTTGGCGGCAATCGGTGAAAATATCAACTAAATCTGAACTAAAAAAACATTTACCTTACTTAATAAATATTCCGCCCATTGCATGCTTTGGTGCTGATGATTTGGCCATAGATGGTGTTAAAGCAACAAGAGAACTTTTCAAAACTAGTGGATCAAAAATAATAGAAACTAACGTAAAAGAGATAGTATGCGAAAATAACAATGTCATTGGTGTAAAAACCGATGATGAAATTATTAATGATGATGAGGTAATCATAACTGCCGGACTTGGTGCTCCTAAATTATTATCAACAATTAATATTCCTTATGAAATGAATTCAAGTTTAGGTTTACTAGTTTATACAAAACCATTACCCCCATTATTAAAATACCCAATTACAGGCTTTGATTTCCATGCAAGACAAGATGATAAAGGAAGATTGATAATAGGTGGAAAATTTGACGATGACTCGAGCAAAGAAGAAAATATTTACGATACTGCTGAAAAACTTATCCAAGACATGTCAACCAGGCTTAACTATAATGGCGATATGATTTTAGATCACTTTACACTTGGCAAACGTCCATTACCAGTTGATGGAAGACCGAAAATCGGACGTCTTGTAAATCAAAAAGGTGAAAAATTAAATGGTATTTATTTAGCAGTTATGCATTCAGGTATAACTAATGCACCTTTGGCTGGCAAGCTTGGAATAGATGAAGTTTTAACGGGAAAAAGAAATAATTTAATTCGAGATTTTTCCCCTCAAAAAATAGTTACACAAGAAGAATTTCAAAATGTTTAGTTATTGTGTAGACCCTAAAACATTAGAGGGATTTATGTGGCTATCATGTTATGTCACCACAGCAAAACATATGTCATTTTACTTTTCTTTTTTAGTTGTTATAGGCCTGCTCTCTTTAGCTGCTCCATTAGCAATGGCATTTGGTTTTGCAGGCGCAACTGCTACAAGATCCTCTTTAAGTATTATCCGCTCTTTAGGAAAAGGGTATCTTGCTATGATTAGAGGCATTCCAGATATTGTTTTCTTTTTATTTATTCCAATAGCACTTGATCAAGCATTTGAATATTTGCGTCATAAAGTTTTATGTTCTGATGTTACTGAGCCTATTAGGCAAGGTAATGATTTTGTCGTTTGTGCAGCTGCGAAACTTCCCTTAAACACAGCTAGCGAGTGGGTGCACGATATTTATGGATTTTCTCTGGCTTTACTTGCTTTTGGCTTTGTTTTCGGAGCTTTTGCTGGCAACGTTTTGTCTGGAGCTATGACTGCAGTTCCAAAATCTCAAATAGAAACAGGAGAGGCTTACGGATTTTCTCAGAGGCAAGTTTTTAGAAGAATTCTCATACCACAAATGTGGATTTACGCGTTACCAGGTCTATCTAATTTGTGGATGATTTTAATTAAAGCAACCCCACTTCTATTTCTCCTTGGCATTGAAGATATAGTTTACTGGGCTAAAGAATTAGGTGGAATCAAAACGGGTGTGTATGAGTATCCTCATCCTGATTGGCGAGCTTGGTATTTTGGAGTACTAATGATTTTTTATTTATCATTAACTTACTTGTCCCAATCTGTATTAGATAAAATATCAGCTCGACTTTCTAAAGGACAAGCCACTATGGCAGGTAAGGCTAGCTGATGTCGAGTTGTTTTCAATCACTGTCTGATTATGGCCTTAGATCTATAGGTTATGGAGAGCGACTTTTACCAAAATCTGACATAACACTTTGCGAACAATTTGTATTAATTGGTTCTGGAATGATTTGGAACATATATTTTGCTGTTTTTGCATTACTCCTTGGATTTTTCTTTGCAACCGTTCTGGCTTTAGGTAAAAATTCAAATCTACCTCTATTTAGCGCCCCTTGTAGATTATTTATTTTTATTTTTAGAGGCTCTCCTTTATTTATTCAATTTTTCTTTGCATATGATCTATTTGTTATTTTACCAAGATTAGGATTTGATATTGATCTAGGATTTCTTGTTGTTACAGTTGAAACGCGTTGGCTTACTAAAGCATGGTTAGGAGCTTTAATTGTTTTATTTTTTAATACTTCTGCTTATGCAGGAGAGATTTTTTACGGAGCGTTGCGTGCTGTCCCAAGCCAAGATTTAGAGTCAGCAGATGCGTTTGGTTTTACAGGGATTAAAAAATTCAGACGTATTATATGGCCAACAATGCTCCGCTTGGCATGGCCCTCTTACACAAATGAAGCAATTTTTATGTTCCATGCAACAACTCTGGTATTTTTTACTGGTTTTCCAGCGTGGCAACAAAAAGGAGATGCGATTTATTATGCCAGTTATTTCGCTGATAAAACCTTTAATCCTTTTATTCCTTATCCAATTGTTGGCTTTTACTTTATTTTATTAACATTATTGATAATTGGTTTATTTAGCTTAATAAATAGAAGACTGAATAAACATTTACCAACTAACGAGAGAAAAAGATTGAGGTTTAATAAGTACAATTTGATTAGATAAGTTGTTCAAATAACTCATTTTATTCTCTTTTAAAAAATCTAATTTTATTTCTAATAAATATAAAAATAATTATTAGCACAATCAAAGGAGTCCCCCAAAGTAGTATGTGATTTTTAGGTGGATTAAAAGATATTTCTTCACCATAAATTTTGATTAGTTCTTGATTAATTTCCTCAATGGATATTCCAGAGCTATATTTTTTTTGAATTTGTTCTTTTAAATTTATTGCAAACTCTGTATCAGACTCTTGAATGCTCTGACCCTCGCAAACTAAACATCTGATTGTTTTGTAATAATCACTTAGTTCATTTACACCAGCAAAGCTAATTATAGATATATGAATAATTAAAAATGGTATAATTAGTTTATAAATATTTTTCGACATCTTCATAAAATAAAGGCCCTTGTATCTTTTTTTGAGTCATTTTATTGACAATAAAAAATGTCTCTGGAACACCTATTAAACCCATCTCATAAGCGATGGTGCCATCATCTCTTAAAATGTATTCAAAAGGATTTCCATGTTCATTAATCCACTCCTTAAAATTCTCTTCATCATCTCGAAAATTAATACCAATAATTTTTATGCCTTTTTTTTTCATTTCCATTAACAAAGGGTGCTCTAATAAGCATGGCTTACACCAAGAGGCAAAAAAATTAACAATGTAAAATTCACCTAATGTATTTTCATTAATTAACTTATTGTTGTAAAAGTCTGGTGTTTCAAATATTAAACTCGATACCTCATCTATTGAATTATTTTTGTTTGTTGATTTATTAAAGTAAAATATAACACTTACAACTAACACTATTAATCCAACTATAGGTAATAATAGATGCCTCTTCATCGTTTTTTAACAACAGATAAAAATATCGAAAATACAAGCATAAATGCACTTAACCATAATAAATTTATAAATGGTTTATATACTAAATTGATCCCAACCTTATTGCTCTCAATTGTTGATATTGTTGCATAATATTGACTAAAGAGTTTATTTGTAGTACTCACCTCATTTGTGACTTGCCCTGAGGGTTGGTAGATATTTTTTGAAGGCGAGAGCTCTTTTTCTTTTTGCCCATCAGAAATTAATAAGTCCACTGATATTCTTTGATAATTTTGGAATTTTTCGTCTTTAATATTTTTAATTATTGCAGTTTTATTATTTTGTAATTTTATTTCATTAGTGGACTCTTTTTCAAATAGTAGATTTTCTTCGTAGTCAAATTGTTCTGTATATACAGCTGCGATAATAAAAAAACCAATACTTAAATGTGCCAGCCACTGAGAATAAAAACTTATATTTTTTCTAAAATTATTTTTTAAAACTAAAATACTTTTCAAAAATAATGGAACTGTAATAAATACACTAAGCGCAAAATAAAAATTATTTGAAAAATAATAGGATACCAAGCAAATCAATAATGAAAAAACTATTATATAAGGTATTTGTTTATCTTTTTTTTCATGTTTTCCCCAATTTATATGTGGTGCAAACGCCATGAATAAAATTAATGGTGCTAATAACAAATTAAATGCGAAATTATAATATGGTGCACCTACTGACACTGATGTTTTAAGAATCATTTCGCTAAACAATGGATAAACTGTTCCAATGAAGACAACGAGTGCAGAACAAATAAAAAATATATTATTTAATAAAAGAAAACTTTCTCTGCTAATTAAATTAAAAGAGTCCTCATTGAAATTAGAAATACTTTTAATATTTAGCCTTACTGTCATAGCTAGCAAATATGTGATTATAATAATCAAAAATAATCCTCTAAGTGGATCTGAGGCAAAACTATGAACGGATACAATTAAATTTGAACGAACTAAAAAAGTTCCGAACACTGATGCAATGAAACAGTACAGCCCTAAATTTAGGCTCCATAATTTTAGTTGGTTACTTTTGATTGAAACTTGAAGGGAATGTATCAAGGCAGTATTTAATAACCATGGGATTAACGAGATGTTTTCTACTGGATCCCAAAACCACCAGCCTCCCCATCCTAGTTCTGAATAGGCCCAATAAGATCCTAAAACTATTCCTCCAGTTAAAAAAAACCATGAAATTTTTGACCAAATTAACATTTCTTTAAATAATTTTTCTGAAAAATTTTTATTAATTAGCATATGCGCAGATATCACAAAAGGTATAATTAAACCAATATATCCCAAGAACAATGTTGGTGGATGAATTACAAATAAAAAATGTTGCAAGATTGGATTCAGACCCAAGCCTAAAACATTTTCATTTGCTTCTACATAAGTAAATGGATTTGAACTAATTACTACATAAAGAATAAATAAAGTTGATATAAATAATATATTTTTATGAATCTCAACAGTTTGATTTTTGTGAAGGAAAAAAACTCCAAATAGGTTAATTAAAAAAACCCATAATAAAATTGATCCCTCATGACTACCCCAAGCAGATGTCACTTTATAAAAAAAAGGATCGTCAACATAAGAATTTTCGACTACGTTCAATAAAGTGAAATCTGAAACTGAAAATGCATATACTAAAAGACCAAATGGAATGAGGTTTATAATATAAATTATTTTAAAAACTAAAGTAGTTGATGGAATTATTTTTTTTAATAAATTTATATAAAATAAAATAGTTATCACTAACGAAATAAAAATAATGCTATTACCTAAATAAGATATCAATTAATTCCCTCTCCATTTTCCTTCTTCTTTAAGTTTGTCTATAGCACTTTGGGGCATATAGTTTTCATCGTGTTTGGCCAAAACTATCTCTGCAACAAAAATGTTATCAATGAATTTTCCTTCAACGATAATACCTTTATTTTCTTCTACTAGATTTGGAAGTGTTTTAGAAAATACAACATTTACAGAATTTTGATTTTGATCAACTACTTCAAAAACCCAGTTTCCATCTAAAAATTTTAAACTATTTGTTTTGACAAGCCCTCCAACTCTCAAATACCTATTTTCTATCCCCTCCATACTTTTTAGATCAGTTGGTTCAACAAAATATGCAATTTGATCTTTTAAAGAATAACTTATTAAAAATATAGAGGTAGAAAAGCAAGCGAATATTATTAGTAAAAAAATAAATCGCTTTTTTATTTGATTATTTAATTTGATTATGCGCACTAATCATATTAAAGACTTTTTTCTTGAGCAGCATAATTATAATCGTTGTCACAGCACAGACGATCCCAAAAAATCCATAACAAATTAAAACGAATTCTAAACTAGTCATTGAGCAGTATGGATCTCTCCATTTTTCTTTTTTCGACAATTATATAAAAAATATTAGAAAACCAAAATATTGTAAGCATAAAAATACCAAAAAAACTGACAAATAATGTAATTAAATAGTCATTAGTCATACTGGGCCCTCCCATCCTTAAAACACTACTTTCTTGGTGAAGAGTTGTCCACCAATCAACTGAAAATTTAACTATAGGCAGATTTACTAATCCTATAATTGCCAAAATTGAGGCTGCAAAATCTGCTTTTTGGAAGTGCTCAAATGAATATAAAAGAAGAATGTGACCTAAGTAAATGAACGCTAAAATTAACATTGAAGTTAACCTCGCATCCCATACCCAATACGCTCCCCAAGTCAAATTTCCCCATAACGATCCAGTAACTAAAACGATAATGCTCATTATCAACCCTATTGGAGATAAAGATCTTGCAACTGTGAATGCTGTTGGGGATTTAAATATTAAGCCAATGATACTACTAATTCCCATCACTAGAAAAATTGACAGTGATAACCAAGCAGTGGGAACGTGGATAAACATTATTTTAAATGAGACTCCTTGATAATAATCATTTTCTAAAAAAATAATCAGAAAAGCAGAAACACTTATTAATGCAATTGATAATAAAATTACATACCTAGATACAGAGATCATAAAATTAGAAAGTGTATTTGGAGTTATAGCAAACATTAGATTGATAATTTTTTTAGGGCAAAACTAGTCAGCAAAGGCGAAAAGGCCAAATTTAATAAAAAATAAGCTACAAAAAATAAATACATTCTGCCTGTATTAAAATCAATTAAATCAGTTATTGCCATAGAAAATATAAGAATAGGGACAAAAAGAGGCAATGTTAAAATACTTGTAAGTGAGAGCCTATTGTTCTTAGAGATTGTTATTGATGCAGTCATTGAAGCTATAAAAATAATACTTAAAAGTGATAGCGCTAGAAGAATATTTATCTCTAATAAATAAGCTAGATCGATATTTAAAATAATCAAAATTAGTGGTGAGAATATAAAGAAAAAAATAATTAAATTAAAATAAATCATCATGTTTTTAATGAAAACAATTATCTCCAAAGAGAAAGGAGAAAGGAGATACTGACGAAGTTTTGCTTCATCAAAGTCTTGGCTATAAATTTTTTCAACTTTAAATAATGAAATAAAAAAAATCATTATGTATAAGAAAGATAATGGAGCATTAATTCCCATTGACTGATGTTTTAATGATAGTGCGAAAATAGCACACGAAATAATCAATAAACAATAAAGAACAAAACTGAAGACACTTTCTTTAAGCATAAGTTGAAATTCACTTAAAATTAACTTAAAAAAATTTTCTATCATGATAATTGAAGCGTTTTATAATTATTTAAACTAATATTTTGATGACTTGCTAATATAATTATTCCCTTATTTTCTAACTTTTTTTCAAATAAACTATTTAAATTTATTATTGTTCTTTCATCAAGCCCACTAAGTGGATCATCTAGTATCCAAACTGGTTTATGAACTAACATAAGTAGTAGCAATTGAAGTTTTTTCTTCTGACCATAAGAAAGCTGATAAAATTTTTTATCAAGATTTAATTCCTGGAAAAAATATTTTATGCTTTTTTCTTTTATAGAGTTATTAAATTTAACATTGTGAATTGAAAGCCAGTATTGAATATTTTGACTTAAAGTTAGTGTGTCATGAGCAAAGTTAGTTTCACCAACATATAAAAAATGTTGGGAAGCAATATGATTATCAATTACTAAGTTATTGTAAGTTAAACTTCCTTCTAGTGGATCTATAAAATTGACAAGATTAGATAACAAGGTTGTTTTACCCACACCATTTGCGCCCTGAACGAGTAACAATTCCCCAGGACGTATTTTAAAACTAATATTTTTATAGATTAGAGTATTTCCTCTAGCATAAGATAAATTATTAACTTCTATCATAAAAAAAAAGCGGGTGATTATAACCCGCTTTTGATGTTTTAAATATTTAAAACTTTGAAAATTATCTTCTTTTTCTAGAAGCTTTCCTTTTCTTAGGAGCTGCTTTTTTCTTCGCAGCTTTCCTTTTCTTAGGAGCTGCTTTTTTCTTTGCAGCTTTCTTCTTAGGAGCTGCTTTCTTCTTCTTAGGAGCTGCTTTTTTCTTCGCAGCTTTCCTTTTCTTAGGAGCTGCTTTTTTCTTCGCAGCTTTTCTTCTCACAGCTTTTCTCTTAGTGGCTTTTCTCTTTTTAGGTGCTGCTTTTTTCTTCGCAGCTTTCCTTCTTTTAGGAGCTGCTTTTTTCTTCGCAGCCTTTTTCTTTTTAGGTGCTTCCTTTTTTGCAGCTTTCCTTTTCTTAGGAGCTGCTTTTTTCTTGGCAGCTTTTTTCTTTTTTACAGCCATTATAGCCTCCTTACTTTTTACACTTACTAGTAAGTATAAAACGAATATCTAAATATTCATTTTCTTAAAAAAAACTTAAGAAAGTATTTAATTAAGTCAACATTTTATTTATGGTAACTTCTTTTCATTGAATGAATCAAATTGAAATAATTTTAGGTCCAACTAATACTGGAAAAACATTTTATGCTTTTGAACAAATGTTTTCCTTTAAAAACGGTGTTTTTGGTTTCCCTTTGAGGCTTTTAGCAAGAGAAAATTATGATAAAGCATGTAAACTTTATCCTGTAAATCAAATTGCTTTAATAACTGGTGAAGAAAAAATAATTCCTTCAAATGCAAAATATTTTTTTTGTACTGTCGAATCAATGCCAGATGATTTTTTTGAATTTGTTTGCATAGATGAGATTCAATTAGCATCTGACTATGAGAGAGGACATATTTTCACTCAAAGGCTTTTACATTCTCGCGGAGAACAGAAGACTATCTTCTTAGGTTCTCTTACAATGGAAGAGATTATTAAAGAATTAATTCCTGAGGCAAAAATAATTTTTAAAAATAGATTTTCAGAATTAAATTTTATTGGTCATAAAAAAATCCAAAACATAAAACCCAGATCAGCAATAATTGCATTTAACTTAATTGGACTTTATGAAATAGCCGAACAGATAAGAAGCTTAAAAGGAGGTGTGGCTCTTGTTGCTGGTGCACTCAGTCCAAAAACAAGAAACTCCCAAGTGAAATTATATGAGGATGGAGAGGTCGATTATATTGTCGCCACTGATGCCATAGGTATGGGATTGAATTTAGATATTAACCAAGTTTATTTTTCCGGTCTTGATAAGTTTGATGGAAAATATGTCCGATCTTTGAGTGATATTGAAATAGGCCAAATAGCTGGAAGGGCAGGCCGCTATACAAAATCAGGTTACTTTGGGACTACTCTTGGAGCGAGGTTGACAAATATGAATACTATAGAAAATATACAAGCACATAAATTTGAACCTGTTAAAAAAATATTTTGGAGAAATCATCTTCTGTCATTTAAGTCAGAATATGAATTAGTAAAATCTTTAAAAAAGAAATCTGATAACCATCGACTAATTCTAAAAAAAGATGCTGAGGATCAAAAGTTTTTATTTAGGTTTCTGAAAGATAATAAAAAAAATTATAAATTTGATAATCCTGAAATTTTGAAACAGTTATGGGACGTATGTAGAATACCAGATTATCAAAATATTTCAGATGAAAAACACGTTGAACTATTAATAAAAATATTTAATGAACTTATAAAAAATAGATGGTTATTTAGTGATAAATTTTTAGAAAAAGAAATTTCCTACTTACAAAATTATAACGGTAGCATTGATGATCTTATATATAACTTAAATGAAACCAGAACTTGGCTATACATTACTAATCAGAAACAATGGATAAGTAACTCTATTTGGGTTGAAACTGTTAAAAATATTGAAAATAAACTGTCTGAGGAAATACATTTAAGTTTAATGCAAAAATTTGTTGATAAAAATAAAAGTGAGATGATCCAAAATTTAAATATCAGTAAAAAAAATATCTCTTTAACTGATAATAGATATGTTAAGATAAAAGACGAAAAAATAGGAGTTATAGAAGGTTTTAAAATTTTTTTTAATGAAAAATATAAGGATATTTTAAATAACAACTACCATAAATTAATAAAAGAACAAATTTTCCCATATATGTCTTTTAACGTTGATAATTTTATAGAAGCACCAAACGAAAGCTTGTTGATTGAATCAAAAGTTGATGAGAATGGAAATTTTCAGAATTTATATCTTAAATGGGGAGACGCTAATGTAGCAATGTTTAAAAAAGGAAACGATATCACTCATCCTATTTTAGAGCCAATCTTAGATAACATACTAGTATCGCCTGATCATATTCAAAAAATTAAGGAGAAAATACAAAAATGGTTTGAGGAAACCCATCTGTCGAAGTTGGACTTATCTGACAAACTGAAAAAATTTAACTCAAAACCTGAGGAAAGAAGTTTTATTTTTAAGATAATTGAAAGCCAATATAACCTTTACCAAGTAAATATATTAGATGAATTTAAGCAAATTGATGAACCACAAAGAAAGGAAATTCATTCTCTAAATTTTAGACTAGGAAAGAATGTTATATTTAATTCTGAATTAATTAGACCTGAATACATGAAATTAAAGTTTTATTTATGGAATTTGTATAATGATGAACATTTAAATATTGATGAATATATACCAAAAGATGGCAATGCAACACTTAATATTCAAAATAAGTTAAATGAAGAACTATTTACTTTCTTAGGATTTATTTCTAAAAATGACTTACTAATCAGGCTTGACATTTTTAATGAATTTGAAAAACAATTATTTAAAAGAGAAAATAGGGGCCCTTTTTCACTTCCTATGGATTTATCTAATCTTTTGGGAATAAAAAAAGATAAACTCATTAATATTTTAAAAAGTAGATCTTTTAATATTATAGAGATAGCTGAAAATGATTTAATTATTTCTAAAAAAATTGTCAATAATAAGACACTAGAGTTAAAACAAACTAAAAACAAAAAAGTATTGAAAAAACCATCAAAAAAAGTAAAAAAACCTTCATCAAAAAAATTATTTAATAACCCTTTTGAACAATTAAAAAATATAAATGTTAAATAAATTCTTTCAATCCTTTAATAAAAAGAAGGATAAAAATGATGATCACTCTTTTGAGTCAGATTTATATAACTTAATTTACGAAATTATTATTGCAGATCACGAAATTTCAGAACAAGAAATTAACTTTGCCTCTGAGTTAGTAGAATTTTATTTTAGAATACCTATCCAGAGTAATAAAGAGCATTTTAATAAATTAGCCAATCAACAACATTTCAACACCGACCTTTCTCAGTTCTCATACAGACTTAAAACATCACTTAATTATGAACAGAGAATGGATGTAATTTTAATTTGTTGGCAGGTTTTAATGGTTGATGGCAAAGAGGATCAGCTTGAGGTTTCTACTGTGAGAAAAATATCAATGCTACTTGGCCTAGAAGATAAAGATTTTATATTGATTAGAAATAGAGTAAAAAACAGCCTATGACCTACTTAGTTAATGATAAGTGTATTAAGTGTAAATACATGGATTGCGTTGAGGTATGTCCTGTGGATTGCTTTTATGAGGGTGAAAATATGCTTGTTATTAACCCTGATGAATGTATTGACTGCGGTGTATGTGAACCAGAATGTCCAGCTGAAGCAATTATCCCAGACGATTTGGATGATGGTACAAAATGGTTAGATGTTAATGAAAAATATTCACAAGTTTGGCCTAATATAACTACAAAAAAAGACGCTCCTGCTGATGCAAAACAGTGGGAGGGAGTAGAAAATAAATTTGAAAATCATTTCAGTGAAAAAGGAGCTGATTAATGCCAGTTAAAAAAAAAACTACAACAAAAAAAGCAATAAAAAAAACCACAAAAGTTAAATCTAAAAAAGGAGTTCAAGTTAAGAAAAAGTCGACTGCTAAAAAAAATCAACCTATAAAAAAAACAGCTAAGAAAAAAGTAGTAAAAAAGACATTAAAAAAAGTAGTTAAAAAAATTGTTACTCCAAAAGCCCCTAAGATTAAAAAAGTAATAGTCCCACAAGAATTTAAAGCAGGAGAGAATATTGTTTACCCTACTCACGGCGTAGGAAGAATTCTTACAATAGAAAAGTTCCAATATGATCTAGTGGAAGAACAGCTGTATGTAATTCAGTTTTTTCAAGACAAGTTAACAATCAGAGTTCCCTTTGCTAAAGCAAAGTTGATCGGTTTAAGAAACATTACTAGTAAACCATCTATGACTAGAACACTTTCTGTTTTAAAGCAAAAGCCTAAAATTAAAAAGGCAATGTGGAGTAGAAGGGCTCAAGAGTATGATCAAAAGATAAACTCTGGTGATATAAAACTTCTATCAGAGGTCGTTCGAGACTTATTTCGAAAAGATGATCAAACTGAGCAGTCCTATAGTGAACGTCAGATGTTCCAGGTAGCTTTTGAGAGATACACTAGGGAATTTGCCATATCTTCAAGCTTAAAATTTGAGGAAGCATCAACAAAAATATTAGAAATTTTAAATAAAAGATAAATTAATTTGTTTCTTCGTCTGTTTTATCAGTTGGAATATCAATACTGATATCTTCTGCTAAGTTATCAGATTCATCAGTTTGAGTATCAGTATCTTCTGTTTCTTCAATTAGCTCTTTTAATTCATCATTTTCTTTGGCAGTTTTAGTAGGTGTTGCAACACTTATTCCAGCTTTTCTTCCTCTTTTAGGTTTAGCAATATTTACAGCTTCAATGGATTTACCGCACTCTGGACAATTAATTACGTCCTGATAAAAATCGTAATACTTGACGCTGCCGCATGGGCATGTTCTCTTGTGACCTAAATCGACTTGCTCTTCTTGCATTGTGGGCAGATTTATACATTATTATTGTAATTTATACAAATTTTTATTATGTTATCGCTCTAATATGGCAGTTCCAAAAAGAAAAACTACACCCTCAAAAAGGAATATGAGACGCTCTCATCATAGAGCGGGTACTCAATTATTCGCAGAAGACAAAAAATCAGGTGAATTGAGAAGACCTCATCATATTGATCTCAGTACTGGTATGTACAGGGGCAAGCAAATAATTATTAAAAAAGCTAAAAAAGATAAAGATGCTGAGGGTCAAGCACCTGTTAATACTGACGAAACAACTAAAACTATTGAAGCACCAGCTGCATCTAAGTAATTAATCTCTAATTACCTTATATATTGAATTTTCTGAAAAGCTTTGTTGATAAAGCTTTTTTTTAAGCTCACCAGTTTCTAAATTTGACAGTTTTTTTCTAAATATAAATTTTTTTAAAATTTCTAGCTCTAAATCTGGATTTTCAGAGACTTTCTTTGAGACATATTCATCAATTAAGCTTTGTTCAAAGCCTTTTTGAAAAAGTTTATTTTTTATTTTTTTGATAGAAAATAAGGATTGCTCATAATAATGAAATACTGTCTCAATAAAGTGCCTCTCATTTATAATCTTCAATTCATCTAATTTTTGTACAATATTCTCAATAAGTTCTTGTTTAGAGATATTTTCTGGAAAAATGACCTTTTGATATGTTTTTTTATTTTTGAGTTTTTTTTCTAGTATTTCAGAAATTTTTTTTTTAGTAGCTGGATATTTACCCAAATATTTTAATGCTTCTTTATATAGGTATTCATCAGCTTTTTTTTTCATAGTTTATATTATTTTATGAATTATTATTATTAAGTACACTTATAAAGGCGCTTGTAGCTCAGTAGGATAGAGCACCAGATTCCTAATCTGGGGGTCGCAGGTTCGATTCCTGCCAAGCGCGCCAAATAAAAATAAAATTAATTTTTCTCGTGTAAAAAATCTAAGAGTTTATCTAGATACTTCTCATCGACATTATAAGCCTTTTTATAATGTTCGATACAATATGGTTTTGTTGGAATATTTTGACCACCGCAATAGTGAAACCCCTCTTCAAGTGGATCGCCAATTGGCCATTGACATGATTTGAAGTTTCCGGTCCCAACAATACTCTTTTTAAAGCTGAATTTTTCTCTTCTTCGAACTGGCTCTTTTCTTACGGTATTTTGGGAAGATGAATTACTGGTTTCCCTATACATGGTCACTGATGAAAATTGTTGATTTTGAGTTGATTTTTTTCTGGAGTTTTGACGTCTTTCTAGACCTAATCTAAAAGCCTTACCAATAACGGCATTTTTCGTAAATCCAAGCTGCACGCCAATCTGGCTAGTAGCAACCCCTTCATTCCAAAGTTTTTTAAGATCTTCTACTTTTTGGTTATTCCAAGACATTTTTAATATACCTACTCTATTTAGTTCCTCATATGGGTAGTTTTATACTATATATAGTAGTAGTAATCTAGTCCAAAATGATTAAAAAAATGTGAATAAAAAATATGAAATCTCTTAAAAATTTGAACTTTGAAAAAATCCGAAATGTAGGGATTAGAGTCGATTTCAATGTTCCTATCAATAAAAATTTTAGAATTACAGACAAAACAAGATTAGATAGATCTATGGAGACGATCAATTTTATTAAAAATAAACAATGTAATATTTTTCTTATTTCACATTTTGGAAGACCAAAAGAAAATTTTGATGAGAAGTATTCTTTCTCAAAATTCATTGATCAGTTTGAGGATATATTGGAATTAAAATTAAATTTTATTAGTTATGATAGTTTTTTAAATAGTGGTCTTAATGAATTAGATGTTAATAAGCCAACTATAAGTCTTTTAGAAAATATAAGATTTTTTGAGGGAGAAATAAAAAATGATTTAAATTTTAGTAAGTCTATTACAGATAAATTAGATTTATATGTTAATGAGGCTTTTTCTGCTTCTCATCGATTTCACTCATCAGTTAATCAAATGGCTAAAAATATATTGTCAGCACCTGGATTTAATTTTGAAAGAGAAATTTCAGCAATAGATAATATAAAAAAATCTCCAAAGAAAAAATTAGCGATCATTGGCGGATCAAAAGTTTCAACTAAAATAAAAACACTTCTATCTTTAACATCCTCTTGCTCAGATATTTTTATTGGAGGGGCAATGGCTAATAATTTTTTAAAATACAATAGTATAAATGTAAGTAATTCTTTAATCGAAGAGGGCACTGAAAGTATGATTGAAATGATTTACGACTCTGCAAAATCAACAAATTGTAAAATTCATCTTCCGTCAGATGTTATGCTTGACTCAAATGAAAATAAATTAATAGATGAGCTTCCCACAAGTTACGATTTTAAAATACTAGATATATCAGTTTCTTCACACACAGTTTTAGAAAAACTTATAGGTAACAGTGATATCGTTTTGTGGAATGGTCCAATGGGAATGATTGAAGACAATAAATTTTCAAAGGGATCAGTAAATTTAGCACATCTACTTGCAAAATCTCAAGCAGAGGTTGTCATAGGTGGTGGAGACACAATTTTAGCAATTAACATGGCTGGGGAAAAATTTGAAAATTTTTACTTTGTTTCAACAGCTGGTGGTGCTTTTCTTGAGGCGCTTGAGGATAAAGATTTACCTGGAATTGAAGCCCTTATGGCTGATTAATAAAATGTTTTTTTAGCAATGGAATTTGAATTATTGTAAACACAATAGTAATTCCCATTATTCCAAATACTTTAAAATTTACCCAAACATCAGTTGTTTGAGTCCGCCAAACTATTTCATTTAAAACAGCTAAAAGAATAAAAAAGCTTGACCACATTTTATTCATTAATCCCCAACCCTCATCAGTCAATTTTAATGATGAGTTTAATAATAACTTTAAAACAGGTTTATTAATTAAAGTACTTCCAATCAAGACTGCAGCAAAAAGAGCATTTATAATTGTTGGTTTCATTTTAAAAAATATCTCATTTTTTAGAAAAATACTTAAACCACCAAAAACAACTAAGATAATTGTACTTACTAACATCATTGTTGAAATTTTTCTTTCTTTGAAATAGATGGCTATAAGAGAAATAAATGTTGCAACTATTACAGCAGCAATACTTAAATAGAGATCTTTATCTGATTTATAATAGACTGCGAAAAAAACAATTAAGGGAAAAAATTCAAAGAGTTGTTTCATCTTATAATAGTCTATCTAAATATCCTTCAAATTGAAACTCTCTTAAGTCATTCATACCTTCGCCATATCCTTCAAATACTACAGGAATATCAAAATCATTTATTATTGTTAAAAGAGCTCCATACTTTGCATTAGAATCTACCTTATTTAAAATAATACCATCTAATTTGATATATTCTTGAAAACCTTCTATTATATGTTTTGATGCAAGGCCAGTATTAGCATCTAATGTCAAAAAAGCCCTTATTAAATTAAATTGATCAGATTTTTTTGAAACTATATCTGAGATTTTTTTTAGCTCGGCCATTAAGTTTTTGTTGTTATGCTGTCTCCCAGATGTATCAACAATAATAACATCACTCTCTTTCAGATTATCTATTCCTTGAAAAATAACAGCAGATGGATCTTCCATATTATTACCCTTATGGATGGGCACTTCAAATTGATTTGTGAAATGTTCAAGTTGATCGATCGCGGCAGCCCTAAACGTATCTGCTGCAATTACAGCAGGCTTTAAGCCATTTTTTTGAATTAGATTTATAAATTTACCTATGAATGTTGTTTTTCCCGAGCCGTTATTTCCAGCAATAACATATAGGCTTTTATTTTGAGGAGTAAAACCACCAAATTTTTTTTCTTTGAATTTTGTAAGCAGTTCATCTTTAATAACTTTTTTAATATTCTCTTCTTGTGATTTATTTTCTTTTATTTTTGAAATAATTAAATCAGCAAATTTTGGCTCTACACCATTATCAAACAAAAGATCCTCTATCTCATCTATATTTAAATTCTTTTTAAAGATCTTTTTTAAAAAAAACATTAAACCCTGATAACTTCTCCAACGGGTACGCCTACTAAGGGTACTTTATGTTTGATATAATTTTGATCATACCCAATAGCTATTCCTGAATTTAACTCTTCAATAAGGACCTCCCTTGGTAATGAAAGTTTGGATTTTACTTTTTTAAAAATTAGTTCACCAAGAGCTCTTAAAATTTTTGCTCTCTTTTTGATAATTGATTTAGAAATTTGAGGCATCCTTGAAGCAGGAGTATTGTTTTTTGGAGAAAAAGGAAATATGTGAAGGTGTGAAATTTCATTTTCTCTTAATAGTTTGTACGTATTTTCAAACATCGTATCCGTTTCTGTAGGAAATCCTGCAATAATATCTGCACCAAATGAAATATCTTTTCTAATTTTTTTACAACGATCAACAAATTGAAATACATCTTTCGAATTATGTCTTCTTTTCATTCTTTTCAATATCATGTCATCACCAGACTGTATACTAAGGTGAAGATGCGGCATTACTCTTTGATCTTTTAGTGCTTCATTAAAATTTTCATCAACTTCAACACAGTCTATTGAGGAGAGTCGAAGACGTTGTAATTTAGTTTTATCTAAAATATCTAAAATTAAATTGCTCATGTTATATTTGTGATCAAAATCGCTCCCATAATCTGATATATCAACACCAGTTAAAACAATTTCTTTGACACCATTTTCTACAACTCTTTCTACCTCATCAATTAAGTAAAAAGGATCAAAACTCCTATTATTACCTCTGCCAAAAGGAATAATACAAAATGTGCACCTATGATTGCATCCTTGTTGAATTACAAGGCTTTCTCTGATGTTAAGGTTTTTATTACCTAAAGATGGACGGATATCTTGAGGAGAGTCAAATATGTCTTCTTTAAAATCTACTCCGAGCTCTTCATCAAGTAAAGATGTCCAAGTTTCTGATTTCAGTTTACTTATATTATCAATAACTTTGTCGACCTCAGTCATTGAAGAATACTTATCTGGAGATATTTGTGCAGCACAACCTGTCATTACAATTTTTTTATCGGGATATTCTTTTTTAATTTTTCTAATAGTTTGTCTTACCTGCCTCTCAGTCTCATTTGTGACAGCACAAGAGTTTATAACAACCATATTTTCATTATTATTTGCTAATAATTCTTCAATTTTTTTTCCTTCAAAGTTATTTAGTCGACATCCAAAATTAACAACTTTAGACATTTAAATATTAATCGATGATTGGTAAACTAACTCTGCAGGGCCTTGAAGGAATACCATCTTGTCCTTGATTTCTGTTTTTAATACAGATCGTTCAGTAACCACTTCGATTTTAGAGGACACAAAGTCATTATGATTTAAAACAAATGCAGTAGCACAAGTTCCTGAACCACATGCTAGTGTATGTCCCCCACCTCTCTCCCAAAATAATACTTTCACTTTAGATTTTTTTAATACCTCTACAAAAGTAATATTAGCTTTATCAGGAAATAATTTATTTTTTACAAGTGAAGGCCCTAACATATTTAATTTAATTAGCTTTAAATTCTTTACTAATACCACACAATGAGGGTTTCCAATATTTGCCCCCATTATTTTTATTAACCCAGGTATCTTTATTCTTTTAATTTGAATATTTTGAGAGTCCATTTTTTTTGATAAAGGAATTTTTTTCCAATCTAAAGTTACCTCCCCTACATTGATTTTGTATTCCTTTTGAGTTTTCTTACCAAAATGTAAAAATTTATGAGTTTTTATGACTGCCTTTTTAACTTTTTTTACTTCAACTAAAAATTTGTAGGCACATCGCAATCCATTCCCACAATTTTTTCCAAGTGAGCCATCTGAGTTATAAAATGTAACTTGATAATATGAACTGATTTTTTTTAATAGAATTAATTGATCGCAACCTACCCCAAAACGCCTGTCGCAAAGTCTTTTAATAACCTTTTTTGACTTTCTAATGAAATCAACGTTTTTATCCACAATAATAAAGTCATTTCCTGCTCCTTGAGCTTTCATAAAAGGTATTTTCATAGACCAGCTATAGTGATATAAATTCCTCACTAAATAAAGGAAAAATTAGTCGGCCGATGAGTATCATTCGCCGATTTTTTTTATTTTTTAAATGTTAGAAAATATAACAAATAAGATAACTGGAATTTTTCAAGGTCTCTCAAATAAAGGGGCTATCACTGAAAAAGATTTAGAGACAACTCTGCGAGAGGTTAGAGTTGCTTTGTTAGAGGCAGATGTCTCTCTTAAAGTATCTAAAGATCTTATTAAAAAAATCCAAGAAAAAGCACTTGGCCAAAAAGTAATTGAAAACGTCCAGCCAGGACAACAAATAATTAAAATAGTAAGTGATGAACTAACAGAAATACTTGGTGTTCAAAGTAGCGAGCTAAACTTTAAAAATAAACCTTCAACTTTTTTAATTTGTGGTCTGCAGGGTGCAGGTAAAACAACATCAATTGCAAAACTTGCTCATTACTGTCAAAATTCCCTAAATAAATCTGTAGCACTTGTGTCAACAGATTTAAGAAGACCAGCCGCTATAGACCAACTTCGTATTTTATCTCAAAAAAATAATATTCAGTTTATTGAGCCAATAAATGAAAATATAAAAGATATTGTCAATAATGCTCTTGAACAAAGTAAAAAACTTTTATCGGATGTTTTAATTATAGATACCTCAGGTCGAATTAGTACAGACGAAGAATTACTTCTAGAACTTAAAACAATTCATGATCTAGCAAAACCACAAGAGAATTTACTTGTTTTAGACTCAATGATGGGTCAACAAGCACTAAGCGTTGTGGAGTCTTTTAACTCCACAGCACCACTTACTGGATTTATATTAACAAGATTAGACGCAGACCCAAGAGGAGGAGTTGCACTTTCAGCAAAATATCAAACAGGTTTGCCAATTCGTTTCTTCGGATCAGGAGAAAATATTGAAGATTTTGAAGTTTTTCACCCAGAGAGAATAGCTTCTAGAATTCTTGGTATGGGAGATGTTGTTTCATTAGTTGAAAAAGCACAAAAAGATTTTGATCAAAAAGAAATGGAAAATCTCCAATCTCAGATGATGAGTGGGAAATTCAATATGAATGATCTTTTAAAACAGTTTACTCAAATGAAAAAAATGGGCGGAATGTCTGGACTAATGTCACACATGCCAGGTGTCAGCAAAATTAAAAATATGATGGAGAGTGGAGATTTTGACGAAAAAGTTATTGATCATCAAATAGCAATTATTTGTTCAATGACAAGAGAAGAAAGAGTTGATCCTGATTTACTAAAAGCTTCAAGGAAAAGAAGAATAGCAACAGGGTCTGGTAGACAGGTACACGAGGTCAACAGGCTTTTAAAACAATTTGAGCAAACTAAAAAACTTATGAAACAAGCTCAAAAACCAGGTTTTGCAAATAAAATAAAAAGTTTATTAGGCGGAAACCAAATGCCAACGATTGAATAAATACAGAAGGGAGAAATCATGGCGACAAAAATAAGACTAGCAAGAGGAGGTTCAAAAAAAAGACCTTTCTATAGAATTGTGGTTGCAGATGAGAGAGCACCAAGAGACGGTAACTTCATTGAAAAAATTGGCAACTTCAATCCAATGGTTCCCAAGGATCACAAGGAAAGAGTAATGCTTAGCAAAGAAAGAGCTGAACATTGGCTTAAGGTTGGAGCGCTGCCAACAGAAAGAGTTCAAAAAATTCTCTCTGAATTAGGAATGATGGAAGCTCCAAAAATAACTGAGAAAACAAAAAAGCATTTACCAAAGGCAAAGGCTCAAGAAAGAGTTAAAACAAAAGAAGAAGCAGCATCAAAAGCTGCAGAAGATCCAAAAGCTACTGAAGAAGCAGCTAAAGCAGAGGATGAAAAACCTACTGAGGAGGTAACTACCACAGAAGAGCAACCGCCTGTTGAAGAAGTAGCAGTTGAAAAACCAGCTGAAGAGGTGAAGACAGAAGAGACTTCTGAGCCGGAGGAAAAGAAAGAAGAAGTTCCTGCAAAAGAAGAGCCCAAAGAGGAAGAGGGTTCAACTGAGGTTTCTGAGGATAAACCCGAAACTAAAGAGTAATTACTTGTGACTCCCTTTGAGAAGCATTTCATACAAGTTGGTGTAATTGGCAGACCTAAAGGAACTAAGGGTCTGCTAAGGTTTCACAGTTATTTAAATGATGATCGTGATGTAAATCAATTTAAAAAATTTTATTTAGATAATGAAAAAACTATTAACTTAAAACTAGTATCTTTTGATAAAAAAAGCCCACTTATAACAATCGACGAAATAAATAATAGAACAGACATTGAAAAGTTTGTTAATAAAAAAATTTTTTTAAAAAAAGAACAACTATCACCAGTAAAAGGAAATGAATATTATTTCCACGATCTAGAGGGACTTGAGGTATTTGATAATAAAGACCAGAGAGTTGGAGAAGTTGCTTCAGTTGTAAATTTTGGTGCGGGGGATTTATTGGAAATATATTTTATTAAAAGTAAAAAAAAGGAATTTTTCAGATTTACTGAGCAAAACTTTCCATTTGTAAATATTAAAGAAAAAAAAATTATAATTAAAAATTAATGTTAAAATTTAATATTCTTACTTTATTTCCGGAAGTTTTTCCTGGAATTTTACAACATGGCTTGTTAGGCAAAGCTCTGTCAAAAAATCATTTCGAAATCAATACGATCAATATAAGAGATTACAGTGATTTATCTGCGAACTCTGTTGATGATAAACCATTTAGTGGTGGCGCAGGTATGGTATTGAGACCTGATATAATTTCAAAATCTATCGAAGCAAACTTTAATAAAAATGAATTAGATAGCTGTATTAAAATATGTTTTTCTGCTAAAGGTAAAAAACTTACTCAAAAAAAATTAACTAACTATAATTTCAATCAAGATTTTATCTTACTAAATGGTAGATATGAGGGCATTGACCAAAGAGTAATTGATTATTATAAATTTCAAGAGATTTCAGTGAGTGATGTCATCTTAAACGGAGGAGAGATAGCATCATTATTATTTATTGAGGCGTTAATGAGACTTCAACCTGGTGTTCTTGGAAATAATGATACCCACACTATTGAGTCATTTCAAAATGGACTAGTTGAACATGATCAATTCACCAGACCAAACCCATGGATAACCCCTGATCACTCAGAAATAGAAGTACCTTCCATACTAGTGAGTGGTAAACATGCTGATATAGATCTTTGGAAACACCAAAATTCGTTGGAAAATACTGAAAAAAATCGACCAGATTTATTTAAAAACTATTTAAAAAAAAACAAAAATGAGTAGAATATGCCGCTCTGATGCCACCCACATATTAATATTGGATGGAGCACATAATGAATGAAATTATTAAAAATTACGAACAATCACAAATTCAGCAGATTTTAAAAAGTTCTAAGGTTTCAGACTTCGCGCCAGGTGACACTGTCAAAGTTAACGTAAAGATCAAAGAAGGAAATAAAGAGAGAGTGCAAGCATTTCAAGGTGTCTGTATTGGTAAAAAAAATAACGGTCTGAATTCTTCATTTACTGTTAGAAAAATTTCTAGTGGTGAAGGCGTTGAAAGAGTTTTTCCACTATACAGTAATGTTATCGACTCAATCGAACGTGTAAAAGTTGGTGATGTAAGAAGAGCTAAATTATATTATTTAAGAGGTTTGTCTGGTAAAAAAGCAAGAATTGCCGAAAGAACTGACGGTCGATCATATGATGATAACCAATTTGTATCCACAATTGAAGATGCTGAAGAGATTTCAGAGGTTAGTACTGAAGAAAATAAATCAGATACACCTGTAACTGACGAAACACCAAAGGAAGAAGCTAAAGAGACCAAAACAGAGGAAACTTCATCTCAAGAAGCCCCTAAGTCTGAAGACAACTCTAAAGAAGAAATTAAAGAAACTAAATCAGAGGAATCATCACCACAAGAAGAACCCAAAGTTGAAGATGAGCCAAAAGAGGAAAAGCCTGTAGAGAAAAAAATAGAAGAGGCAGAAACTAAAAGCTAAAAGTATTATCTTGAGCAACCAAGGCCCAAAAACACTTTTTGATAAAATCTGGTCTGAGCATCTTGTCGGTCAAAGAGAAGATGGGACTAATCTTTTATATATTGATCGTCATTTAGTTCATGAAGTAACTAGCCCTCAAGCTTTCGAAGGATTAAAACTATCCAATCGTCCCGTTCATAGACCAGAGGCTACGATAGCTGTCGCAGACCATAATGTTCCTACTATAAATAGACAAAATATTGAGGACCCACAAAGTAAAATTCAAGTCGAAACTTTAGCAAAAAACACTAAAGAGCATGGAATTCAATATTTTGATTTAATGGACCAAAGACAAGGTATTGTTCACATCATTGGTCCTGAGCAGGGAATTACCCAACCGGGCATGACAATTGTCTGTGGCGACAGTCACACGTCTACCCATGGAGCTTTCGGAGCTCTCGCTTTTGGTATCGGAACAAGTGAAGTTGAGCATGTTCTGGCCACGCAAACAATTGTTCAAAATCCTGCAAAAAATATGAGAATTTCGGTCAATGGTGAACTTCCTTTTGGAGTAAATTCTAAAGATTTAATCTTGTACATAATTGGAAAAATTGGAACAGCTGGGGGAACTGGTCATGTAATTGAGTATGCTGGTTCATCTATCATGGGCCTTTCTATGGAAGGCAGAATGACTATTTGTAATATGAGCATTGAAGCTGGTGCTCGCGCTGGATTAATTAGCCCAGATCAAACAACTTTTAGTTATATAAAAGGTAGACCTTATGCCCCTGGAACTGAACACTGGGATCAAGCAGTAGAATACTGGTCATCTCTTCCCTCAGATAATGATGCAAATTACGATCATGAAATAGTTATAGATAGTTCAGAAATTGACCCAATGGTGACATGGGGAACTAGCCCTGAGGATGTTGTGTCAGTGAAAGGCACGGTGCCAAATCCAAGTAGTGCTAAAACAGAAAATAAAAAGAAAAGTATTGAAAGATCACTTGAGTATATGGGTCTTAAGCCCGGAACAAAAATTACAGACATAAAATTAGATAAAATATTTATTGGCTCTTGCACAAATGGTCGAATTGAGGATTTAAGAAAAGTTGCATCTATTGTTAAGGACAAAAAGATTGCTTCACACGTTCAAGCAATGATAGTACCAGGATCAGGCTTAGTTAAAAAACAAGCAGAAGAAGAAGGAATTGATATAATTTTAAAAGATGCTGGCTTCGAGTGGAGAGAGGCTGGATGTTCAATGTGCCTTGGTATGAATCCCGATCAATTAAAACCAGGTGAAAGGTGCGCATCAACTTCTAATAGAAATTTTGAAGGTAGACAAGGCCGAGGTGGTAGAACTCATTTAATGAGTCCTGAGCTTGCTGCGGCATCTGCTATTACTGGAAACATTTCAGATATAAGAGATTTTACATAAAATGGATAAGTTTCATTCTTTAAAAGGTATCGCAGCTCCTTTACCAATTGTTAATATCGATACTGATATGATCATCCCAAAGCAATTTCTCAAAACAATTAAAAGAACTGGTCTTGGTGTAAGTCTGTTTTATGAGATGAGATATGATAACAATGGAAACCTCATTAAAGATTTTGTTTTGAATACATCTCCTTTTGATCAGTCAAAAATTTTGGTTGCTGGTGATAATTTTGGTTGTGGATCAAGTAGAGAACACGCCCCTTGGTCTCTTAAAGATTTTGGAATAAGAAGCGTAATTTCAACAAGTTTTGCAGATATTTTCTATAATAATTGCTTTCAAAATGGAATTTTACCGATAGTTGTCAGTCCTGAAAACCTCGATCAATTAATGACAGCAGCTAAAAATCAAATTGAGTTCACTATCGACCTTCCGGAGCAAATCATTAAAGCTGGCAATCATTCAATCAATTTTGAAATTGAAGAATTCAGAAAAGAAAGACTTTTGCAGGGATTAGACGATATAGGCATTACCCTTGGTTACCAAGACAAAATTAATGCATACGAAGAGGATAAAAAAAATAAAAAACCTTGGTTATTTAAAAAAAATTAAATGAGTTCTAAAATTTTAGTTTTACCTGGAGATGGCATAGGTGTGGAAGTTGCAGATCAAGCAATAAGAGTAATTGAAAAATTAAATGAGCAAGGTCTTAATGCAAGTTATGAAAAAGATTTAGTTGGAGGCGCTTCATATGATGTTAATGGCGAACCTTTAACTAACTCTGTTTTAGAGAAAGCAAAAAATTCAGATGCTATATTATTGGGAGCAGTTGGTGGATCAAAGTGGGATGACGTTGAAAGATCAAAAAGACCAGAAGCTGGGCTTTTAGGTTTGAGGAAAGAATTAGAACTTTTTGCAAATCTGAGACCTGCATTAGTTTTTGATGCTCTTGTTTCAGCTTCAACTTTAAAAAATGAAGTGGTAAACAATTTAGATATTATGATTGTAAGAGAATTGACTGGTGGAGTATATTTTGGTCAACCTCGAGGAATTGAAGACACACCAAATGGTAAGAAAGCGATCGACACACAAATTTATTACGATTACGAAATAGATAGAATTGCCAGAGTTGCTTTTGATTTAGCCAGAAAAAGAAATAATAAAGTAACTTCTGTTGAGAAAGCTAACGTTATGGAAACAGGTGTACTCTGGAGAGAGATTGTGAAAGAAACTCATAAAGATTTTTCAGATATTACACTAGAAAATATGTTAGCAGATAATTGTGCCATGCAACTTGTCAGAAACCCAAAACAATTTGATGTGATAGTTACAGATAACCTCTTTGGAGATCTGCTGAGTGATTGTGCTGCTATGCTCACTGGTTCGCTTGGAATGTTACCATCGGCATCATTAGGAGAAGAAAAAAATGGCAAAAGACATGGGCTTTTTGAGCCCGTTCATGGAAGTGCACCTGATATTGCAGGTCAAGATAAAGCAAATCCAATCGCTACCATTTTAAGTTTGTCTATGATGTTAAAATATAACCTCAATAAACCAGAGTTATCTAACAAAGTAGAAAGTGCTGTCCAAAAAATTCTTTCTGAGGGTTACAGAACTGGAGACATTTACACAAATGAAGACCAAACTCTTGTATCCTGTTCTAAAATGGGCGATTTAATAATTGAGAGAATTTAAGTTGGCTTCTTCTAAAAAACCTAAAATTGCTGTTGTCGGAGCTACTGGAAATGTCGGTAGAGAGGTTTTAGATATTATTGATGAAAAAGAAATTCAATATTCAGATTTAATCGCTTTAGCTTCTTCTCGTTCTAAAGGAAGCACAATTGATTACGGAGAAAACAAGTCTGTTGTAGTAGCAGATTTAGCTGAATATGATTTTTCTGATACTGACATAGCTATTTTTTCACCTGGTGCGAAAGTTTCAAGTGAGTTTGCTCCTAAAGCAGCCAAGCAAGGATGTATAGTAATTGACAATACCTCCCATTTTCGAACAGATCCAGATGTCCCATTAGTAGTCGCTGAGGTTAATCCTGAGGCGCTAAAAGATTTTAGAAAAAAAAATATCATTTCTAATCCTAATTGTTCAACTATGGGGATGCTAGTTGCGGTTAAACCTTTGCATGATCATTTCAAAGTTAAAAGAATTGTTGTTTCAACTTATCAATCAGTATCTGGTGCAGGTAAAGAAGCTGCAGATGAATTATTTAATCAAACTAAATCAATCTATGCAAATGAAGCAGTAGTGAAGGAAAAATTTACTAAACAAATTGCTTTTAATGTTATCCCGCATATAGATGTTTTCTTAGAGGACGGTCAAACCAAAGAAGAGTGGAAAATGTACAATGAAACAAAAAAAATTCTTGATCAAAACATAGAATTAACCGCAACTTGTGTTCGAGTACCAGTATTTATATCTCATTCACTAGCTGTAAACATCGAGTTTGAAAAGCCTTATGAAGAGGACCAAATAAGAGAAATTTTTAAGAAATCCCCTGGTCTAAAAATGATTGATTACCGTGCTGATGAGGGTTACGTAACTCCGATTGAATCTGCAGGTTTAGACCCTGTCTACGTTAGCAGAATTAGAAGAGACCCCACTATTCCAAATGGTCTTAATTTCTGGTGCGTGTCTGACAATTTAAGAAAGGGAGCTGCTTTAAACACTGTACAAATAGCAGAAATCTTGATCAAAGATTATTTAAGCTCTTAGCTTTAAATCTTTTTTTTCTTTTTTTAGAACGTATTTTATTTTTTAGCAAAATATCATAAATATCATTCGTAACATTTTCTAGTATTTCTCTTGTTGTATTTTTTTTATAGATATAGTGAGCATATAAAGCTGTAGATTGGTCGCCAGCTCCATGAAATCTTTCTTTGAAATTGATGTAAGGTGTTTCTATGACAAAAATTTCTCTTTTATTACAAATAATATTTAATATTTTTTTATTTTTTGGAATGCTTCGTATTAATACTTGACTATTAAACTTCTTCGTAAACGATTTGAGGTCAGTTATGATCTCGCTAATACTATAGTTTTTTACATCTTTATTATTTAAGTATGACCACTCAAAAAAATTTGCTGATATATATTTAACTTTTGTTATTACTTTTTTAAAAAAATTTGCAACGTCTTTTTCTACATATAGACCTATTCCTATATCTCCCATTACAGGGTCTAAAACAATTCTATTTTGCACATTAATAATTTTACCAATCGATTTTGAAATCTTTGAGTTGGGTGTGTAGCCAATAATTGTTAAATCATTTAAGCTTAATTTATATGTTTTACTGACTTTATTAAAAATTACCCATGGATTTAAACTGTTGTTACTGATTTGAAGTGTACCCTTTACAGCTTTATGAGATGTTAAAATTACAGTCGGTATCTCATAAATGTTATAACCTTTGTCACTTAAGATTGATCGAGCGGCATGATTTCCTACTTTATCATTTAAGACAGTAGACTGAATACTAACTATATTCCTCATATTTTTGTATCTATTTCTTCAAAGGTTGTCATTGTTTCCACAATAATATAAAAAATACGCATTAAGAATTTTAATTAAAGGAAATAAATATGACTTTTGAATTACCAAGCTTACCTTATGCAAATGATGCTTTAGCTCCATATATGTCATCAGAAACTCTTGATTTCCATCATGGCAAACATCATCAAACATATGTAACAAATTTAAATAATCTTGTTAAAGACACTGATATGAAAGACTCTTCTCTTGAGGAAATAGTTGTAAAATCAAGTAAAGACTCATCGATGGCAGGAATTTTTAATAATGCAGGTCAACATTGGAACCATATTTTATTTTGGCAATGTATGAAACCCAATGGGGGAGGCTCTATGCCGTCCGAATTGGAGAGTAGAATTACATCAGACCTAGGAGGGATTGATCAATTCAAAGAAGCTTTTATTCAGGCAGGAACAACTCAATTTGGTTCTGGATGGGCTTGGCTTGCCATCGATAATGGTAAATTAGTGGTCACAAAGTCACCTAATGCTTCTAATCCTCTAGTTGATGGAATGAAGCCAATACTGGGATGTGACGTATGGGAACACTCTTATTATATAGATTATAGAAACAAACGACCTGATTATTTAAAAGCTTTTTTAAATAGTTTAGTCAACTGGGAATTTGTTGCTTCTCAATTAGATTAAATATTAGGGCTGCTTATTAAAAAAGCAGCCCTATTTTTTTATTTAAGCTGATAAAAGTTTAGAATTCGTATTAACTTTTATTTTTCTAGGTTTTTGGTGTTCAGGTATTTCTCTTTCAAGATTTATACTTAACAGACCATTATTTAAATCAGCCTCTATAACTTTTACAGTATCAGCTAACTCAAACTTTCTCTCAAAATTTCTGTTGGCAATTCCTCGATAAAGATATTCTGATTTATTCATAGTTTTATCATCACCCATTTCACCTTTAACAGTCAAAAGATTACCCTCTTGGGATATATCTATTTGGTCCTCACCAAAACCGGCGATAGCCATGGTAATTTGGTAAATATTTTTATCATGTTTGACGATATTATAAGGTGGATAAGAAGCACCTTTATTGTTCGTAGAAAAGACGGTATCAAAAAGTTTATCAAACTCATCGAAACCAACTGATGATCTCCATAGAGGAGATAAGTCAAATGTAGTCATAATTAACCTCCTTAAGCGTTAATTGTTAATTGCAGTTTTTAAACCTGCGTTAATAAAGAAATTCCAAATGGCAATTTCTCTTACTACTAATTTGGGATTTCAATTTTGAATTTCAAGACTTTCAAATTGACTGTTGGATCATTTTTTTAGATGATAGGCTACTTTAATGTATTCAATTGTTGCAAATAAGCCCGGTGATACAAGCGTTCTTCAAAGGAAAAGTATTGAGCTCACTGAACTTAAATCGAATGAAATTTTGATTAAAAATAGAGCAATTGGAGTAAATTTTATCGATATTTATTTTAGAGCAGGATTATATCCTTGGCCTGTTGACAAAGATCTTGTTTTAGGCTCCGAAGGTGCAGGCGAGGTTGAAGCTATAGGCCCTAATGTTACAAAGTTTAAAATAGGGGATCGCGTAGCATATGCGCAACCTAATAATGCATACGCAACACATAGAATGATATCAGAGGATCTCGTAGTTTCTATCCCAGATAGCATATCTTTCGATCAAGCAGCCGCATCAATTCTTAAAGGACTAACAGTAAAGTATCTTGTTTGTGACAGTTATAACTTACAAAGTAATCATGAGGTATTATTTCATGCTGCGGCTGGAGGCGTAGGATTGATCGCAGGCCAATGGATAAAAGACATTGGTGCAAAATTAATAGGTACAGCTGGTAATTCAGATAAATGTGAGTTAGCAAAACAAAGAGGCTTTGATGAGGTTATAAACTACTCTGAAAAAAATTTTTTAGATGAAGTATTAAAAATCACAAATAACAAAGGCCTTGACGTGGTTTATGACAGTGTTGGTAAAGATACAATGTTTCAATCATTTAAATGTTTAAAAAAACATGGGATGTTAGTTAGCTTTGGTCAATCATCTGGACCATATAAAGACATTCAAATGACAGATCTAGCATTTGGTTCTTTTTATTTAACTCGACCTACACTATTCCATTTTTACGCTAATAGAGAGTGGCTTGAAATTGCAAGCGATAAATTATTTGAGATGATTGTAAAAGATAAAATTAAATTGGATAAAATTACAAAATATGATCTTGATAATGTTGTTGACGCTCACACAGATATGGAAAATAGAAATACTTCGGGATCTATTGTCCTAAAGATTTAACTTCACTAAATACTTCTTTAAGAGTTTTCTCTAGAGTATCAAATATTATACCCATCTCCTCCTCCGATGTAATAAAAGGGGGACATAACACAATTGATGGTCCAAGAGGTCTACATATCAAACCATTTTCAATACACTTATTAGCAACACGCTCGCCAATGGATATCGAACCATCGAAGGGTAGTTTATTTTTTTTATCTTGAACCATCTCTAAAGCACCCATAAGTCCAATGCCGCGAGACTCACCTATAAACTCTAAATCTTCAAAGTTCTTTAAACTACCCATAAAAATTGGCTCAAGGTGTCTAACATTTTCAATCATTTTCTCATTAATTATAATGTCAATTGCTTCTAACGCTAGGGCACAACCTACAGGGTGTCCACCGGCTGTGAAACCATGAAAAAATTCCTCTGCCTCATAAGAAGCCTCCATCATTTCTTTTGTCATTTTTTCTCCCAAAATAACTGCACCAAGTGGAAAGAAACCTGATGTGATACATTTAGAGGCAATAATAATATCGGGATCAATATTGTATGTTTGAGATCCCCATAAGTTACCAGTTCTACCAAAACCACAAATTACCTCATCAGCAATAAATGGAATATTGTATTTTTTTAAAATTTTTTGAACTATCTCAAAATATCCTTTTGAGGGAGGGATCACACCACCTGCCCCCATAACAGGTTCTGCAAAAAAACCTGCAATGGTGTCAGGCCCCTCTTTTAAAATTAAATTTTCTAAATCTTCACCCATTCTTTTGGTAAACATTTCCTCACTCTCTTTTTCTAAGCCATATTTCCAATAATGAGGACAAGCTGAATGTAAAAAACCATCTAAGGGTAATCCAAATTCACTATTGTATGGTTTTCCTGTCATCGAAGCAGAAACAGCCGTTACACCATGATATGAATTTATTCGAGTAATTATTTTCCTTCGATTGGGATGCCCTTTTCTTTTATTAATAAACCATAATAATTTTACAGTAGTGTCATTAGCTTCAGATCCTGAGTTTGTAAAAAAAACTTTACCATCCGTGAAAGGAGATATTTCAATTAACTTATCTGCAAGTTCTACAGCTGGTTCAGATATTCTTCCAAAAAAAGCGTGGTAACCAGAAAATTTTTCATATTGTTTTTTTGCTGTTTCAACCATTCTGGGATGATCGAAACCAACCACAGAATTCCATAATCCTGAATTGGCATCTAAATATTTTTTTCCATCTTGATCGTAAACATATATTCCCTTCGCTTGGTTTAAAACAATAGGACCAAGTACATTTAAATTTTTAAGATCGGTAAAACCATGCAAAACTTTATCTGTATTAATCATTTAATCTACAACCTCATATAAACTTTCTAAAATTGGAATATTTCTAAATGGAATATCCACTAATCCTGTATCAGCAAGAAAATATCCAATAAAAAAGAAGAGTATCATGAAAATTAACTTCAACATCTTTAAAAAAGATAATATAGAAATCAAAAAAGGGTTAGAACAATTTGTCCTAACCCTTTAAGAAAGAAGTGGCCCACTAAGAAAAAAGCCGCTTCTATAAGGCTGTAAAAAGAGATTAATCTCTTATTTTTGATTATAATTAGGGGTAAAAATAACTTCAAGAAAATTGAAATAACCACAATATATAGAATAAATTAGATCTATATGCTACTAAACTTAGTTAAATCAGAAAATGAGTATCTTTAGATTCCTAGATAATATTCCGACTGTTCTTTTCACAATCATTTGGATTGGATTACTCGGTGCAATAACTTTAGGTGCACCATATATTTCTATTGAAGACATAAAAATTCTTATCACAATTAAAGATAATGAATTAGTTTCAAATTTTTCAGAGTTTTTCAATCCACATTTGATATTTTTAAATATCGCATCAAAGCTCACAAATTTTTTTGGTTTTAACAATTACTTTCTATTTAGACTACCGAATTTTATATACTTAGGATTATTAATTTTTGTCTCATATAAAATTATTAAATTAAAATTTTATGACCTCAATTATTTAATGCCTCTTACAGCAGTGATGTTGAGTGGCACAATTTTAATTTCAATGACAACCATTGATGGTTCTCTTATTTCAGGCTTGGTGACTTTATTAATTTTCTATTATTTATTAAAAATTTTTGATGATGAAAATTTTTATAATGTATTTTTTTTTATATTATTTAGTCTAATTGCATTAATTCTTAATAATTTCTATTTTGTTATATTAATAACATTTTTGATATTCATAAAATTATTTAATTTAAAGCTAGAGAAAAAAAAACGTCTTAACTTAATTTCTTATCTAAGTTTTATTTATATATCTTTTTTAGTTTTTCTGATTATTCAGGGTATTAATAATACGGATTACTATTCCATCCTTAATTTTGATCCAAATATTTTATTAAAGAAACTTTCAAAGAGTGTTATTTTTTTACTACCTTTATTAAGTTTGCTAATCATTTCTATTTTTTACAATGGCATAAAAAGAATTAACTGGAATAAAGAATTGATTATATTCCTTTTTTCAATAATTCTTTGTTGGTTTATATTTATTTTTTCTAATAAATCAAATATATCAATTTTAATCTTTTTATTACCAATAATGTCTATTTATATTTTTAGAACACTAGAATTCGTTGAATTAAAATGGTCGAAAATAGTTTTAGTTACACTTTTTTTTATACCAGCAAGCATAATTTATTTTGATACCTCCCTTTATCACAGTACTTCAGAGATACCACAGATAAATTATATTTTTTATTTAATGATAATTTTAGTATCATTAATTAATCCAGTTTTTTCTCTCCAAGAAAAATCATTAACTACAGTATATAAAACTATCTCATTTTCTTTGATTTTAGTTGTATTTTTCACTTCAGTCTTTTTTTATTCACAATATAAGAATAAAACATTGAGTCCTGTTATCTATGATACTTTAAAAAATGATTTAAATTGTGATATAAAAAAATCCGAATTTATATTGGAAGAAAATTATCCACTAGATTTAATGTTGTTTTTTAGTGACAAAGTGAAACCAGACTATTTTTCAGATTGCCAAATAGAATTAAAATTTAGTTCCCTTGATACAATGCCAATAGAAGATGGTGACTCAATAAATAAAACCATACTCGATATGACAACAAAATCATTCATTAATATCAACTTTAATAAATTATGACTTTCTTCAATCAGTTAAACTCGCAAGAAAAAAGAATAAGTATTTATCTTTTAATTGGAGCTTTTTTTTTCTTATTATTTGATTATTCAGTAGCTTCTTTTTTTGACAGTATTAATTATCAAACAAAGTCTCTTTTTGGAACACTTACTCACTTTGGTGACTCTTTATATTTTTTTGTACCTACTATTTTAATCTGGAGCTTAATAAAAATTATTAAAAGTAAAAATCAAATTATGGAAACTATAAGTGACATTAGTCTATTTATTTTTTTAAATATCTTATTAAGTGGTATAGTTACACAAATATTAAAACATATAATTGGAAGACCACGACCAGTTTTATATAATGGCTTTGAATTAAAATCGTTAGATATAATACAATTTGACTCCAAATGGCATTCATTCCCATCAGGTCATACTGCAACTATTTTTGCTTTTATCTTTTGTATGATATTTATCTTTCCGAAAATTAAAAATGCATTGATAACAATTGCAATTATTATTGCATCTACGAGAGTCATAGTTGGCGCTCATTTTATTAGTGATATCTTTGGTGGTACGCTTGTTGCATACCTTTCAACAATATTTATTTCAAAAAAACTAGCAGATAAAAACAAGTTATTTACATCAGAAAATGACAAGTTAATCCCAAATAATAATGTTGATATAATTTCAAGTAATATTGTCAATTTTTATCAAAACATTTTCTCTCTTTACTTGAATTTTAATTTTTACTTTAAAACCCTAACCATAACCCTCCTACTCTCTATAGTATTTTTCATATTTCCCTCATTAGACATAACTGTTAGTGGTCTATTTTATGGACAGGAAGGTAAATTTATCGCTTCAGAGTCTGACTGGTTTATCTATTTTGTCCGTAAAATGCTTTTACCTCTAATGGCTTTATTAGTTTTTTTTGTCCCCATTGCTGCTGTTTTCAAACAAATTTATTACAAAGAAAAAATTTTAAATGTTGCTGTTAGAGAATGGGTTTACTTGTTTTCTTGTCTTATTATTGGAACAGGTATTGTTGTAAACTCTATTTTTAAAAATTTGTGGGGTCGTGCAAGGCCAAATGACACCATTCAATTTGGAGGAGAAGAGCCATTTACTATTCCATGGTTAAATGTTGATTATTGTAGTACCAATTGTAGTTTCGTTTCAGGTGACGTGTCTTTTTTTACGTTATCTTTAGCTTTACTAATTATATTCAATAAAACTTCATGGAATACATTTGCGTATGCTTCAATTCTTTTAATCTCATTATTAAGAATTATGGAGGGTGATCATTTTTTGAGTGATACGATTATGAGTTTTATAATCACATATGTAATAATTAAGGGGCTCAATGATATCTTTAAGAATTTTCCAGAGGATCTAAATTTAAATCAATTAAAAAAACCCTCTTGGTTATCTCGAAAAAATTCCAATTAAAATTCATTATAATTTTATAACTATAGATTTATATGTTACTTTATATTGTGAGATATTTTTTTAGTCTATTTGTAGTTATTTTATTTTGCCCATTTTTATTATTCGCAGAAGATTTAATTCCCGAAAAATTTCATGGAACATGGAGCAATGACTGTTCCAAAGAAGAAGATGTTTTTATTATTACTCAGAGTGGCTACTTCAATCTTTATGAAAGCCAGGACGAAATAGACGATTATGCGTATTTCTATCTTCAGTTTTCTGACTCAAAGACATATAAAGATTGGATTTATCTGGATGGAGAGATATTTGAATTTAAAAATGTTTTTATGAAACTGAATGACGATATTTTAGAGGTTGTATTTGAAGAGCAAGATAATCCCGATGAGTCCTATGATTTTTTGAATAATACGAATAATACTTTTACATACGCAAAGTGCGATAACACCCCAGCTAGTCTAACCTTATTATTTGGAGAGGTACTATCATATATGAATTCAAAAGCATCTTTATCCTGTTCAAATTTCTCCAAGAATAAGGGAGAGTGCTTTGAAGATGTTTTTAGTTATTTAGATGTCTCTGGTAATAAAGCACTTTCAAATGCTGAGATTAATAGAGCTTCTAAACTTCTAGTTTTTTTTAGCACAATAAATGGGCAAGAATTTGATGAGGCAGGAATGTTTGGAATAATTTCTAGTTACGCTATCACCCCTTTGCTCACTAAAGTTGTTTTAAATAATTTTGATTTTGACAACAGTGCAGATCTTACACTAGAAGAAATACTTCAAGACAGAGAGGGTTTATTTGACTTAGATTTTGATGAAAATGATCAAATAGAAATTGATAATCAAAAAATTAACGAGCAAATTAGAGATTTCATTAATAAGCTTCAAGGTTTAGGGAGTTTTTTATAAATTAAACTGGCGGTTCCGCAAGGATTCGAACCCTGACTAAATGATCCGAAGTCATTTGTGCTATCCGTTACACCACGGAACCAATTATTGATTTTATTAACTTTTTAATTAATTCATAGAGGATATATTTTTTTAAGGGACAAATATGGGACATTAGAGATATAGTTTTTCCAATGAAAACTCTTTTAACCTTGTTGTTATTTATTCCTAGTTTGAGTTGGGGTTTGACATTTAAAGATGGTAAACAGGCCAATGATGACTTAACTGAGTCTATCTCTGAAAAATACACTCTTAGTAAAAAAAACTTTACCCTTCCTTTGGACGTTTCCTCAGGAGTGAGTGAATGGAGACTTAGCTCAAGAGTTTTAGGTTTAAAACATCAGATACAGATAGTTTCTAAAGATGAAGGACACCCTGTAAGAGATGGAAGTCTTAGTATTAGATTTGAAGTTAGACCAGGTGAATGCGGGGGTAAAGGTAAAATTAATGACTGTAATAGAAATAACGGAAAATCTGAAAGGGCTGAAATAGCTTCTATTAACGAATGGGGCAAAGGAGAGATGTGGTATGCTTGGTCAATTTATTTACAACCTGAATTTACAGAATTGCATCCAAGGTCAAGTCTTAAACTTCTGCAATTTCACAGTAAGCCTGATGATGTTTACCCTGACCAACACTTTAGCTTTGAGGCGAAAGATGGCTCATACACACCTTCTAATAATATTAATAAAGAAAAAGGCCTGTCTTTATCTAAGACAGATATGATTGGAAGATGGAATGACATATTAATGCACGTAAATTGGTCATACAAAAATGACGGTTACTATAAAATATGGGCAAATGGTGATTTGATTTATGATTATAGTGGTAAAACATTATGGGATAAAAACATTAGAGCAAACTTTAAATTTGGAATTTATAGAAACTGGTTGGAACATACATGGGAAACGGGTTCTGATGGTGGCACTACGGTTGTTTACTTTGATGAGATTAGAATAGGCAAAACTAAAGATGAGGTTAACTCAAATCTTAGTCAGTTAGGTGAGCAAGAATATTTCTACAAAAAAAGTACAATGGAACTTCTTGATGAGGAAATTAAACTTATTGAAGAAAAGATTACAAAACTTAAAAAAGAAGTTGTTGAAAATTATGACATAGAAAAATCAAAAAAAATTAATGATTTAAAGAAGAAATTAAGAAAACTAGAATATGAGAAGGCAAAAGAAAAATGAAAACCCTCTTAGCCCTATTGTTATTTATCCCTAGTTTCTGTTTGGGCTTAACATTTAAAAATGGAGAACAAGTTGGAAGTTACAAGGGTATTGGTTGGCCAACTATTGAAAAACATGGATTAGATGCTGGTAAAGATTGGAGTCAAAGCGTCGACACTGAATTTTCAAGACTTGGTGAATCATCACACAAATTTGAGTTTAGAGCACTTGATTGTAAAGACTTTGATTGTGAAAGGGGAAAATTTAAGGGTTCTTTTGGAAGAACTGAGACTTTTATAAATACAAAAGAGAGAGGAGAAAATTGGTATGCATGGTCATTTTTTATAGACAATTCTGAGCTTACTTATTCGTCAACTTCTCATAAAGAAATTGACAATCATTTAATTCAATTTGGACAAATGAAATTATCATATGAAAATAAAGTTTTTCCTCACTGTAGAAAAAATGGTTCTGAAAATGTTTTTATATTTCAATATAAAAAAAAATTTAAAGGGTTAGCCATTAATAGAACGCACTGTACAAAAAAAACTGTTGTAGAGACTGATGAGATTGCAACGGTAATTCCAGAAAATATTTTATTTAACCAATGGCATGATGTAATTATTCATGCAAGTTGGGGCAATGATGGATTTCTAAAACTTTATATCAATGGAGATTTAAAATATGCTGAAGAGGGCTTTATAACTAATATTTATTCTTACAATGGAAAATCTTACGGACCCTCTTTTCGATATGGTATATATCAAAATAATGCTCCTAAAGGTTTTAACGGTAAAATCACAGCTTGGTATGATGGAATTGCTAGAGCAAAAAAATGCACAAACAAAATTTTCTCTGAAATGTTATCTGACTTAGGATACTCATGTGACTCTTTGGGGGACAAAGATAACCAGGTTATAAAACCTACTTTTATCCAATATCAAGATTGATAAAACTAGCAAGAACCATGGAGTAGGTTTATATTAGAAAGATGACAACTTTATCTAGCTCTATTTTTTACATACTAACAGGATGGACTTGTGCGATAAATATATACAAATTCTTTTACCAAAAAAAATTAAAGGACTCTCAAAAACAAGATGGGCAAAATCTAGCTCAGCTTAATGAAATGAAATCACATTTTAAAAAGGCAGATAAACTAGGTAAGATTTTTTTAACACTTTGGTGTTTATCTGCAGTATGGTTTTTCTACAATTTAAATGCGTAAGTTATAAAGAAATGATTAACCCAACTTTCGATAAAAAAGAACATTCAAAGTGGGAGTATAGAATTTATACCCAACATTTAGATGATGAAGAATTAAAGTCGGAAAATGACTGGCTTAACAAAGGTGGAAAAGAAGGTTGGGAGTTGGTCAATGTAATTAAAGATAAATCTGATATCCCTTCAAAACACAAAATGATTTATTATTTTAAGAGAGAAAAAATATCTTAAGTATTTTCTATAATAGGTATTTAATTTAATGAATGAATATAGATATTTAATATTTGGAATAGTTATAATTATTATAACTTATATATTGTATTTAGGTCTGACTACTTAATGTTCCAATACAACTTCAAAATATATTATGAAGACACAGACTCTGGTGGAGTTGTATATTACGCAAATTATTTAAAATTTATTGAAAGAGCCCGTACTGAAATCATCAATGAATTGGGATTTACACTGAATTCTTTATTGAAAGATCACGATCGACTTTTTTTAGTCAAAAAGATTGAATGTGATTATATTGAGTCATGCAAACTAGAGGATCAATTAACTGTTAAAAGCAATATTTTGTCTCTTAAAAATGCATCATTTGAGCTCGAACAAAATATTTACAAACAAAATAATATTATTTTTAAATCAAAGATTTTGATGGTTTGCGTCAATTCTCAAGGAGCCCCAAGTAAAATACCAGAGGATCTTCAAAGATTAATGAAAAACAAAGATGGATAAGTTATTTGAGCCAAGTAGAAAATTTATTAAATCTACAAATCTTTATAAATTTCAGACCTATTTAGAGCAAAAACTCTCTAAAAAATTTTTAAATTATAACAAGCTTTGGTTATGGACTAATAAGAACCCTGGTGAGTTTTGGGAGTCTATAGTTGAGTACTTTAATATCGACCTTGAGAGGAAAAAATTTTTTAAAGCTTACAAAAAAAAATCTTTTTGGAATTCAATTTTCTTTGATAACAGTAATCTTAATTATTACGATTTAATTTCTAAAAATAATTCATCAAATTTGGCCATTGAATTTATTGGAGAAAACAAATTCAGCGAAAAAATTATTTATAGTGATTTAAATAAAAGAATTAATGCATTAAGCAATTTTTTTAGAGATAAAGGCATTAAAAAAGGTGATGTAATTGTTGGATATCTGCCAAATATACCTGATACAGTAATAAGCTTCCTTTCTGCAGCAAAAATTGGTGCAGTTTGGTCTTCTTGCTCTGCTGACTTTGGAACACAAGCAGTGATTGACAGATTTTCCCAGCTTAAGCCTAAGCTTTTAATTGTTGCTGACTATTATTTTTATAACGGCAAGAAATTTCAATATTCAAAAAACTTAAGAACATTAAAAGCAAATTTAAATAATCCACTAATTTTAAAAACTAGCTATCCTTCAAAAAATAACACTTCTGAATTAAAAAAAATTTACAATCAAAAAAAATATTCAAAACTAAATAAAAATATATCATTGAGCTTTAATCATCCGCTATATGTATTATTTTCTAGTGGAACGACAGGGCTCCCAAAGTGTATTACGCATGGCCACGGAGGCTCACTCCTTCAACATTTAAAAGAACTAGCATTACATACAAATGTTAAATCCGAGGATAAAATGCTTTTCTTAACTACTTGCGGGTGGATGATGTGGAACTGGACAGTTTCAAACCTACTACTGGGTTCCTCAATCGTTCTTTATGATGGCTCCCCATTTTATCCAAATATAAATCGAGTTATAAATATTACAAAAGATACTAATTCAACAATGCTAGGTGCGGGAGCAAAAGTTTATGAAACTATCCAGAATAATTATAAATCAAATAAAAAAGATATTTTAAAAAAAATTAATTGTTTTATATCAACTGGCTCTCCTCTAAGCCCAGATACTTTTAAGTTTATTAATAAAAGTTTAAATTCAAAATCTTTTATACATTCGGTGAGTGGCGGTACAGACATAGTTTCATGTTTTATGTTAGGAATACCAACTTTACCTGTCTATTCAGGTGAAATTCAAGGACCGGGCTTAGGCATGGATATTGATGTTTTCAATGATAATGGCAAGCCAACCAAAAAAACAGGAGAACTAGTTTGCAAGACCCCTTTCCCATCTAAGCCTATCTACTTTTGGAATGACAGATTGAATGATAAGTATAAATCCGCATACTTTAAAAAATTTCCAAACATATGGTCTCATGGAGATTATGTGAAAAAAACCAAAAATGGAGGTTATGTAATCTTTGGAAGATCAGATGCTACTTTAAATCCAGGTGGTGTCAGAATAGGAACAGGTGAAATATACAGTTGCCTACAAAAATTTCATTGGATCGAGGACTGTTTGGCAACAGGTTATTTAACTAAAAATGATGAAAAAATTGTCCTTTTTTTGAAATTGTTAAACACAAAAATTAATGTTGATTTTAATACAATATTGAAAAAACACCTCAAGACATCGCTTAGTCCAAGACATGTTCCGTGGAAAATATTTATAGTAAAAGACATTCCAAGAACAAAAAGTGGTAAAAACTCTGAAATACTTGTCAAAAAAATTATCAATAATGATAAAGTGCAAAACTTGGGATCGTTGGCAAATCCTGAGTCAGTAATTGAATACAGAAAGATAAATATTAATGAGTGATGTTTTTATAATCGATGCAGTTAGAACACCAATAGGAGCTTATTTAGGTAATTACAAAAAAACTGAATCAGTAGAATTAGGAACCTCTTGTCTCAAAGAATTATTTGATAGAAACAAAACAATCAATACGAAAGAAATTGAGGGGTTAATTTTAGGACAAGTATTAACTAGTGGATTAGGAATGAATACAGCAAGGCAAGTTGCACTAGGTTCCGGAATGCAACAGACATCCTTTGCTTACGTAGTAAATCAAGTTTGTGGAAGTGGTATGAGAGCTACAATAGATGGTTCATCTAAAATTTATTCCGGCGAGTCAAATTTATTAATTGTTGGTGGTCAAGAAAGTATGTCAAGGGCACGCCATGCGTATCTGAGTAGAACTGGAGAAAAAAAATTAGGAAACAATATTTTTATAGACACTTTAGTTAACGATGGCCTAACAGATGCTTTTTCAAAAGAACATATGGGCATAACAGCTGAAAATGTTTCAAGAAAATATAATGTTACAAGACAAGATCAAGATCAATTTGCTTATCAGTCTTACCTAAAAACTTATAAGGCAATTAAAAATAATTACTTCAAAAATGAATTGACAAAAACACCTCTTAAAGACGAAGTTCGAAAAGACACGACTTTGCCAAAATTAAGCCAATTAAAAGCTGTTTTTAAAAAATCTGGAACCGTTACTGCTGGAAATGCTTCTTCATTAAATGATGGTGCTAGTTTTTTGGCTATAGCTTCTGAAAAATATGTAACTTCAAACAAAATTAAACCAATAGCAAAAGTACTATCTTGGGCGTCCTCGGCGGGTAATCCCGATTATATGGGTGTTACTCCAATTACAGCTATACAGAAATTAATGAAGAAAATGAGTGTAAATATTAACTATTTTAATTTGGTTGAGGTGAATGAGGCGTTTGCTGCAACTTCAGTTGCTGTCCAAAGATCTTTAAAGATTGATCCAAGTAAATTAAATATTGCTGGGGGCGCTATTGCATTAGGACATCCCATTGGCTGTTCAGGTGCAAGAATTATCACAACCTTGTCTCATCAACTCAGAAGAACAAAACAAAAGTTTGGTGTTGCAAGTATGTGTATTGGTGGTGGTCAAGGTTTAGCAATTGCTATTGAAAATCTCAAATAAAAAATCTAAGTGAGTGTTTCTCTTAAAGCAGCGATATTTTTATGTTTTGCCTCCTTATTTTGGTCAGGCAATTTTATAGTAGGAAGATTATCCTCAGTTGAGGAATTAGTATCGCCGCTATCATTATCTTTTTACAGATGGGTAATTGCTTTAATAATTCTAACTCCCTTTTGTTTAAAAAATGCTTTAGTCGACTTACCCCTTTTAAAAAAACAACCAGGAATGGTTTTTTTGATAATTTTAACTGGTCCAACACTATTTAACACATTAACTTACATTGGTCTAACAGCGACAACTGTTATTAATTCTTTATTAGTTATTTCGACAACCCCCATGTTGATAATCCTTTTAAACAAATTGATTTATAAAAATCAAACAAACTTGTTTCAAATGTTAGGTGTCATTTTATCTCTTATTGGTGTTAGCTATGTTATAACAAAAGGTAACTACCAAAATATATTTGATTCAAAATTTTACTCTGGAGATTTATTCATTCTACTTGCTGTTATATCTTGGGCATTGTATTCAATATTTCTAAAAAAAAATGAAACAGGTGTTTCAGGATTTAGTTTTTTATATTTATCATTTGTATTTACAGTAATCTTACTCTTACCTGTTTATTTATATGACGTTATAATTCAAAACAATTTCATAGTATTTGATCACAGAACCTTATTAGTAATTGGCTATACCGGAACTTTTCCTAGCATCTTGTCATATATTTGTTGGAATACTGGTGTAGCTTTGATTGGCCCAAATAAATCAGGCCCTTTTCTCCACTTAATGCCTATTTTTGGTGGAATTCTTGCATATTTAGTCTTCCAAGAAACATTACAGAGTTATCATTACGCTGGAATTTTATCTGTGATTGTTGGTATAATGATAGCTAATAAAAAATAATTAATTATTTCTAATATTAGGAGGGGAATATTTATGGCAAAAAAGAAGACTAACAATAAGACCATGAAAAGAAGAAATTTCCTTAAAGGTGCAGGTGCTGCAGCACTAGGCGCCGCAGCAGTTTCTTCATTTCCAGCACCAGCAATATCAGGTGGACACATGGAATGGATTGCATGTTCTGCTTTTGGTAAAGCAGGAGGTCTTGGTAAAGCAATAGATAGATTTGCAAGTTACGTTAACAATGCTTCTGATAAACTAAAAATTACTGTTTATCATGGTGGCGAATTAGTACCACCACTTGAGTCATTGGACGCAGTAAGATCTGGAGCCGCTCAAATGGCTTATGGCGCAGGTTATTATTGGACAAACATTAGTATGGCTCCATCATTTTCTGCAGCTTTACCTTTTGGTTTAACGGCTCAAGAACAAAATGCATGGTGTTACTATGGTGGAGGAATTGAAGCAGCAGACAAAGCTTATAATGCTATCGGTGTAAAATTTCTTCCAATGGGTAATACTGGTAACCAGATGGGGGGTTGGTTTAATAAAGAAATTAATTCTCTTGCAGACTTTGAAGGTCTAAAAATCAGAATGCCTGGTCTTGGTGGAGAGGTATTAAAATCTTTTGGCGCTAATACAGTTCTTTTGGCTGGAGCGGATGTGCTTCCATCACTTGCCTCAGGTGCGATTGATGCAACAGAATGGATTGGTCCTGCAGCTGACTTAGGTAAAGGATTACACCAAGCAGCTAAGTATTACTATAACCCAGGATGGCATGAGCCAGCAACTATCTTAGATTGTTCAATAGATATGTTTGAGTGGGAAAAACTTGATGACGCAACTAAAGAGCTAGTCACAATTGCAACTAAGGCAGTTAACATGGAAGTTTTATCTATGTTCCAAGCTGCAAACGATAGTTCGTATCAAAAACTTATTAATGAGCATGGTGTTCAAATGAGACAATTACCAGATCCAGTTATGAATGCATTGGGTCAAAGAGCAGGAGAGGTTTGTAGCTCAATAGCAGCGGAAGACCCTGTTTCTCAGGCTCTTTTCTCACATATTGTTGAATTTAGATCATCAATTCTGAGATGGACAAATACATCTGAAAAAGAGTACATGAGAGTAAGAAGTCTCCCATTTACTTATCCATCAGCATAAATACAAAATTAAAATCATCCCCGATACCTATTCGGGGATGATCTATTTATCAGAACATTTTATTTGGCAACCAGGTTGCTATTTCAGGATAAAAACCAACAATTAATATAGCCAATACTTGAATTCCAATGAAGGGAATTACCCCTCTGTACATGTTTTTAGTTTTAATACTACTTGGGGCCACTCCTCTTAAAAAAAATAAAGAAAATCCAAAAGGAGGTGTTAAAAAACTAGTTTGTAAATTCAGTGAAATAAGAATACCTAACCATAATGGGTCTGCTCCGTTTGCAATTAATATTGGACCAACTAATGGAACGATGACAAAAATTATTTCGATATAGTCTAGGAAAAAACCTAATAGAAAAATTACTATCATTACTAAAATGAGTGCTGCGTAAAGCCCACCAGGTAGAGTTCCAAGAAAATGCTCTATCATTTCATCACCACCAAAACCACGAAACACAAGAGAAAACATTGAGGCACCAATTAAAATTACAAATACAAATGAACTAAGTTTTACAGTTCCTAAAGCTGTCTCTTTAATATTCTTGAAATTTAATTCACCCTTTAACAATGCAATTATCGCAGCTCCAACAGCTCCAACTGATGCAGACTCTGTGGGGGTCGCTATTCCAAATAAAATCGAGCCTAAAACTAGCACAATAAGAGTTATGGGAGGCACAACTGATTTAGCAGCTTCAATGTATATCTCAGTTCTTGACTTGGTAGTTTCAACAGGCGGACAACTTAATGGGTTTATTCTAGCGTATATGAAAATAAAAATTATAAATAAGACTACTAACATCAATCCAGGTAGAATAGCACCAGCAAATAAATCAATTGCTGTAACCGGATCTGGAGCTAAATTACCAACTAACATCGCTGCTTCTTCATTTGCGCCTTGTAAAATTGTTGCAAGTAAAACTAAAACAATTGAGGGAGGTATTATTTGTCCTAATGTGCCAGCGGCACAAATTGTGCCTGTGGCTATTTTTTGATCATAGCCAGCTTTCATCATTGAGGGTAAAGATAACATTCCCATTGTAACAACTGTTGCACCAACAATGCCTGTTGATGCAGCTAACAACATACCCACTATTACAACCCCTATTCCAAGACCTCCTTTAGTAGTCCCAAATAGTTCACCAATTGAATGTAATAGTCCGGCTGCAATTTTTGTTTTTTCTAACATTATTCCCATAAAAATGAATAGGGGCACAGCCACAAGGGGCTCATTAATCATTGTTCCAAAAATGCGTTGAGGAAAAAATCCTAGCATTCTGAAATTAAATATTTCTAGAGCATCTCCTATAAACCCAAACAGAAGAGCTGTTCCAGCAAGTGTAAAAGCAACGGGAAAACCGAAAAGTAATAACCCCAATGTTGTTACAAACATTACAATTGCTAAAATTTCAGGACTAATCATGATTTATTATCAGACAAATGATAGTTTGAAAGTGTCAGTATTGATTTAATTACATTAGAGACTAATTGAAGAAATAAAACTAAACAAAACCATAGAATTGCACTTTTTAAAATATATAAAGCAGGCATACCGCCCGCTTCTCTGGAAACCTCCCCCATCAAAAAAGATCTATATACAAAGGGATAGCTGTAATTCCAAATAATATATAAAAAAGGTAGAAGTAAAAAAATATTTCCAAATAGATCTACAGTAGCTTTATATTTTTTTGATGCCTCTCGGTAAAAGACATCTATTCTGACATGTTCATTAGCTAAATAAGTAAAACCAGCACCCAACATAAAAACAAAACTATGAAGCCAAACATAAACTTCTTGCATCCATATAAATCCAATATTGAACCCATATCTTAAGACGACAACAGTGAATACAACTATGACCATAGAAAAAACAAAAAAAGCACATAGATATCCTATGATTGTATTAAATCGATCAATAAATTTGGATAATTGTGCCAAAGCAGACATAGCAGCAGATTATATATAGACAATAAACATATTAAAGAGAGTATATTGATAGGTCGTGGTGCCAACTTTATATGAATAAAGCTTTCTCATGCGGGGTGAGATTCGGCACATTTAAACAAAAATGTTCACGACCTAGTTGAATTTTAATTGAATATAGGGCATTTTCAGAACCTTAATTTTAATGAATGGGCAATTTGATTAACATTTTTTCCACAGCCTTATTTATTCATGTAACGCATGAATTAATAAAATAATAGTTTTTTACTATAATACATTTTTAAATATATTGCCTTTCTATGGCTCCGATATCACCCCATTTGCAAATATATAGGCCTTTTTTGACAATGGTATTTTCTATCTCCAGCAGAATAGGAGTAATTGCATTTGCGTTTTCTTTGCCTTTTTTTGCAATTTGGTTAGGAAGCTTAAATTTTCTACCTCAACTTAATCAAGTATTAACATTGTTGATAAACATGCTACCTATAAAGCTAATATTTGTCTTTTGGTTTTTTATTTTTAATCATCATTTGTTAAACGGTTTTAAATATTTCTTATGGTCATTTTCAATTGGAATGGATCTTAAAAATGTCTACCTAGTGACATATCTTATTTTATTAGCAAACATTACTATGACTTTGATTTTTACTTGGATGATATTTTAATGAAAGCTTCTCAAAAATGGAAAATAGAAAGAATTTTATATCTAGCATTAATTCCTATTAGCTATTGGTTTATTTTATTTTTTTTAAGTTCTTACTCCGATGTAAATTCTCTCAATATCTCATTATCTACTACCACTAATAAGATTTTATTATTAATTTTTTTTATCATATCAATGCTTCATATTAGAATTCAACTGGGCAAAGTTTATGAGGATTATTTTCAATTAAGTAAAATGAAACTTTATTCTTTAATAACAGACGGAATTATTGGTATTTCCTATCTCCTCTTTTTACCGGTGTTATTTATTTAATATGAATTATACAGATCATAAATTAGATGTAGTTGTATTAGGTGCTGGTGGAGCGGGCTTGAGAGCGGCTTTAGGGTGCTCTGAACAAGGCCTTAAAACTGCATGTGTCTCAAAAGTTTACCCTACAAGAAGTCATACTGTTGCGGCCCAAGGAGGAATTGGGGCTGCCTTAGCTAATATGGGCGAAGATAGCTGGCAGTGGCATATGTTTGACACTGTAAAAGGATCAGACTGGCTGGGTGATCAAGACAGTATTGAGTATTTATGTTCAAATGCAGTCGACTCAATTGTTGAGCTTGAACATTATGGTATGCCATTTTCAAGAACAGATGATGGTAAGATTTATCAAAGACCTTTTGGTGGCCATATGACAAAAAATGGTAAAGGCGAGCCAGCAAGCCGAGCTTGCGCTGCAGCTGATAGGACCGGCCATGCATTACTCCATACTCTGTATCAACAAAGCCTCAAAAATAACGTTGATTTTTATAACGAATATTTCGCTATAGACTTACTAAAAGATGACAATGATACAATTTGTGGTCTTTTAGCAATTAGTATAGAGGACGGATCATTGCATCGTTTTATTTCAAAAATGACAATTCTCGCAACTGGGGGTTATGGAAGAATTTTTCAATCCTCAACAAGTGCCCATATTTGTACTGGTGATGGAGCAGGCATAGCGCTGAGAGCCGGTCTTCCTCTATCTGATATGGAGTTTATTCAATTTCATCCAACAGGAATATATGGTGTGGGTGTTTTAATTTCAGAAGCAGCTAGAGGCGAAGGAGGTATTCTTAAGAACAACGAAGGCACAAGGTTTATGTTAGAATATGCCCCGAATGCAAAAGATCTTGCTGCTAGAGATGTTATATCAAGATTCATAAGTAAAGAGATTAGTGCAGGTAGAGGGTGTGGACCTAACAAAGATTATATAAATCTCCATTTGGAACATCTTGATGCTGATATGCTTGCAAAAAGATTACCTGGTATTTCTGAGTCAGTTAAAGCCTTTTGTGGAAGAGATATTTCAAAAGAGCCAATCCCAGTAATTCCAACTGTTCATTATTGTATGGGTGGAATTCCTACAAACTTTAAAGCAGAGGTTTTGAAACCAAATGACTCTAATACAGAAGAGGTCTGTGAGGGACTAATGGCTATCGGAGAAGCTGCATGCGCTTCAGTTCATGGAGCTAATCGACTTGGAACAAATGCTTTAGCTGAGCTCGTAGTTTTTGGAAGGGGCGCAGCAATTCAGGCTGGCCAAGTTATTGATACCAAAGAGTCATTGAGAACTCCATCTCTGTCGCAAACAAATTCTATTATAGAGAGATTAGAATCTATTAAAAGTAACAAAGGTGATGTTTCAGTCGGTGAGCTAAGAGAGAGGATGCAAAAGACTGTTCAAAAAAGATTTGGTGTTTACAGAGAAAGTGAAACTTTGAAATTAGGCAATAATGAATTAGCCTCAATGTCACAAGATTTAAAACATATTAAAGTCAAAGATCAGTCAGATGTTTTTAATACAGATCTAATTGAAGCTTTAGAACTACATAATTTAATGCAAGTTGCTGGAAGTGTTGGTGTTTCTGCTGAGCAAAGAACTGAAAGTAGAGGTGCTCACGCTAGAGAGGACTTTCCAGACAGAGATGATGAAAATTGGTTAAAACACACTCTTTTTTGGGGTGATGTCACTGATTATAAAGTCACCCATAGACCAGTGAGAATGACTACACTGAGTAATCAAATCTCTGTCATCCAACCACAAGTAAGGGTTTATTAAATGGTACAACTTACTCTTCCAAAAAACTCAATTCCAGTTAAAGGAAAATCTTATTCCAATGTCGATCTCATTGACGAGCAATCTCAACAAAATCATGATATCCGAATTATAAATGTTTATAGGTGGTCAGGTGATGAAAATACCCCCCCTCAAATTGATCGATTTGAAATTGATGTAGCTAAAGCAGGAACAATGGTTCTAGATATATTAAATAAAATTAAAGCTCAAGTTGATCCAAGTTTAACTTTTAGAAAATCTTGTAGAGAGGGTGTTTGTGGATCATGTGCAATGAACATAGATGGAGTAAATACACTTGCATGTCAAAAACATATAGAAGAGTGTTCTGATGAGATAAATATTTATCCTCTTCCTCATATGAAGGTTTTAAAAGATCTAGTGGTTGATTTAAAAAAAGCATTTGAACAATTTAAATCAATAAAACCATGGTTAAATAAAAAGTCCCCAAACAATAAACGTGAAAACTTACAGTCAGTCGAAGACAGAGATAAGTTAGATGGTAAATGGGAATGTGTTATGTGTTTCTCATGTAGCACCTCTTGTCCTAGCTATTGGTGGAACGAGGATAAATATTTAGGACCAGCTGTATTGCTGCAAGCAAACCGCTGGATACAAGATAGTAGAGATGAAGAAAAAAAAGAAAGGTTGAATGAATTAGATGATAGTTTTAAACTATATAGATGTCATTCGATTATGAATTGCACGAACTCTTGTCCGAAAGGATTAAATCCAGCTAAAGCGATAGCTGAAATAAAACATGAAATATCCAAAATGGATAATAAGTGAATAAAATCTCATTAATTGGTGCTGGAAATATTGGAGGCACACTCGCACATTTATTAGCTTTAAAAAAACTCGGTAATATAACACTTATTGATGTTGTTACCGGGATGCCTCAAGGAAAAGCTTTAGACCTTAGTCAATCATCAGCAGTCGAAGGTTTCACAGGGTCAATAGAGGGTACCAATGATTTTTCAAAAATGAAGGGATCTGACGTTATCATCATAACTGCTGGCTTACCCCGTAAACCTGGAATGAGTAGAGATGATTTACTTGATATCAATGGAAAAATAATAAAAAAAATTGCACTAGATATAAAAAAATATGCTCCTAAAGCATTTGTTATTTGTATTACAAACCCACTAGATGCGATGGTATACGTTCTCCAGAAATATTCCAAACTACCCAAAAACATGTGTGTGGGCATGGCGGGAGTATTGGACTCCTCCCGAATGAAATACTTCTTATCAGATGCCTTGAAGGTATCAGTGAATGATGTTGAAACATTTGTATTAGGAGGCCATGGAGATGACATGGTGCCTCTAATTAATTACACAACAATAGGAGGTGTCCCTTTAACCGATTTTATAAAGCTTAAAAAATTCCCTTATTCAAAAATTGAAAAAATAGTCGATCGAACAAGAATGGGTGGTGGTGAAATCGTGAAGTTATTAAAAAATGGATCAGCTTTCTACGCACCTGCTAGTTCGGCAATTCAGATGGCAGAGGCTTTTTTATTAAATCAAAAAAAACTTTTACCATGTGCTGCTTATATCAATGGCCAATATGGCCTAAAAAATATGTATATGGGAGTACCTACAATTATTGGAAATAAAGGAATTGAAAAAATTATTGAGGTAAAACTTACAGCCAAAGAGAAATTAATGTTAAAAAAATCTGTCAAATCTGTGCAGGGTTTAGTATCAGCTGTTGATAAGCTTTTGTGATCAAAAATCAAATGACATCTTTATTAGATAGGCGTATACATAAACCTATTAATGAGATCTTATAATTCATTTCTCACAACTAATAATGCCTCTCAAGTAATAGCGATATATAGAGATTATATAAAAGACCCAAGTCTTGTTGATAAGAGCTGGCATGAATTCTTTAAAGCTCTTGCTCCTGAGGAAATCTCTATACTAGCTGACTATCAAAAAATAAATTGGTCAGAGACCTCAAGAGACATTGATTTTAATCAGATTTCCCTTGATCAAGCAATTACTGACTCTCTTCGACTTGTTATGATGATAAGAGCTTACAGAGAGATAGGGCACCTTATAGCTGATCTTGACCCTTTAGGTTTAATGACAAAGAACAATCCATCAGGTTTAGATCCCGAGTATTACGGTTTTCAAAAAAAAGATTATGATCGAAAAATATTTCTATTTGGATATTTAGGATTTCAGAAAGCTACTGTGCGTGAAGTTTTTGAAAAACTTCAAAGCATCTATTCTGGCACCTTGGCAATTGAATACAAACATATTCAGTCCGCTGAAGAATACAAATGGCTGAAGGATAGAATAGAAGAAAAAAAAGACATGCAATTAACCTCCAAGGGTAAAAGGACAATCTTGGAGAGATTAATTACAGCAGAATATTTTGAAAAGTTTCTAGATACAAAGTACAGAGGTACCAAAAGATTTGGACTTGAAGGAGCTGAGTCTACAATACCAGCGCTTGAACAGATTTTAAAAAGATCCTCAGAATATGGTGTAGAAGATTTTTCCTTTGCATGCGCTCACAGAGGAAGACTAAATATATTAGCTAACATAGTAAAAAAACCTCATGTTCAAATTTTTGGAGAATTTATCCATGGAGGCGAGAATGTCCTCAGCGATCAGGGCTCTGGTGATGTTAAATATCATTTAGGTGCAAGCTCTGATAGAAGTTTTGGAGGTAAGATTATTCATGTGAGTATGGCAGCTAATCCCTCTCACTTAGAAGCGGTAAATCCAGTTGTAGCCGGCAAAATAAGAGCCAAACAAACAATCATTCAAGACAAAAATAATACGAAAGTTTCAGGCCTACTAATTCATGGAGACGCAGCAATTGCTGGACAAGGTATTGTTGCTGAAACCTTTACTATGTCACAATTAAATGGCTACAGAATTGGCGGATTAATTCACTTTATTATTAATAATCAAATTGGATTTACAACTAGTCCTCAATATAGCCGATCTGCACCTTACTCTTCAGAGATAGGAAAAATTGTTCAATCCCCAATATTTCATGTAAATGGAGATGACCCAGAGGCTGTTGTTTTAGCCTCAAGAGCCGCAACAGAATTTAGAAACACATTCAAAAAAGATACACTTGTCGATATGTTTTGTTATAGAAAACATGGACATAACGAGGGTGATGAGCCCTCTTTCACTCAACCATTGATGTATCAAACTATAAAAAAGAAAAAAACAGTTGCTAGTATTTATGCAGATAAACTTATTAGCCAAGAAGTAGTAAATACAAAACAGGTAGACTTCATCAAAGACAGAATATGGTCTGATCTTGAGAAGAAATTTGAAAAAGCAAAAAACTATAAATTAAAAACAAAATCTTGGATGGGTGGACAATGGAGTGGATTAAGTCTCGCACCAAAAGACCCACTTAGAAGAGGTAGAACAGCTGAGTCAGAAAAATCCTTAAAGGAAATTGGCACAAAAATTTCACAAATACCTAAAGGATTTAATCTTCATCCGAAATTAGAAAAGTTTAATAAATCTCGATTAACTTCAATAAAATCAGGAAAGAATATTGACTGGTCTTTTGCTGAGGCTTTAGCATTTGGAGCATTGTTAAAGGAAGGTTATAGAGTGAGGCTTGCAGGTCAAGATTCTGGAAGGGGAACTTTTAGTCAGAGACACTCAGTTTTTTATGATCAAAAATCAGAAGAGAGATATATTCCACTCAATCACATTGCTAAAAATCAAAAACAGTTTGAAGTAATTGATAGTTTTCTCTCTGAATTAGGTGTCCTAGGTTTTGAATATGGGTACTCATTAGCAGACCCAAATACTTTAGTTTTATGGGAGGCCCAATTTGGAGATTTTGCCAACGGTGCCCAAATTATTATTGACCAGTTTATTGCTTCAAGTGAGAGAAAATGGATGCAAATGAGTGGATTAGTCATGTTATTACCTCACGGTCATGAGGGTATGGGTCCTGAACACTCCAGTGCAAGAATAGAAAGATTTCTTCAAATGGCAGCAGAAGATAACGTTCAGATTGTAAACTGCACCACTCCTGCGAGCTACTTTCATGCTTTGAGAAGGCAAATACATAGAAATTTTAGAAAACCACTAATAGTATTTACCCCTAAATCCACACTGCGCCACCCAAATAATGTATCATCTATTAGTGAATTTACTGGACGCTCATCTTTTCATCGCCTTATTGAAGATGAAATCAAAAACCCAAAAAGGATAATTTTCTGCTCTGGAAAAATATTTTATGAATTAGATGATTTTAGAAAAAATAATAATATTAAAGATGTAAAAATAGTTCGTATTGAGCAAATTTATCCATTTCCATTTGATGCCATAGGAGATGTTATATTAAAACATAAAGAAAGTGAGATTTTATGGGTTCAAGAGGAGCCAAAAAATATGGGAGCATGGAGTTTTGTTAAAAGTCGTATTAGACATGTTTTAGTAAAAAATAATTTAATCAAAAAAGTTCATTATGTTGGAAGACGCCCTGCAGCAGCTCCTGCTACAGGCATATCAAAAAGACATATTACTAATCAGCAACTAATAAAAGAATTAGCTCTTAAATCATCAATAAAACGTGTTATAAAAGAAAGAAGTGGTGTCAGTTTTATGAAATTTAAAAACTTACCGAAAGAGTAATGAAAAACATAACAGTACCTGAGCTTGGAGAGTCGATCATTGAAGGCACGCTTACATCTTGGTTGATCAAAGAGGGAGATAGCTTTGAGTCTGGCGATAATTTAGCTGAAATTGAAACAGAGAAAATCACAATTGAAATTCCTGCTCAAACCTCTGGAAAATTAACAAAGATAATAACCCCAGAGGGATCTACTGTGAATGTTGGTCAATCTATTGCTGAAATATCAGAAAATACGACTACTGAACAAAAGCCCAAACCAGAGACAAGTCAAATCGAAGAAATAAATGAAGAAAAACAAACAATTGACCCATCTAATGTCTCTAAAGTTAGCGAAAATCAAACAAAAACTTCAGCTAAGGTAGTTGATCTCCCAAACTTCGACAAAGATGACTCTACGTTAGATGAAAAAACTATCCCAATGTCAAAATTAAGGCAAACAATTGCCAGAAGGTTAAAAGAAGCCCAAAATACAGCTGCCATTCTCACAACATTTAACGAAGTCGATATGTCAGCAATTATGTCTCTTAGAAAAAAAGAACAAACAAGCTTTCAAAAAAAACATGGTGTGAAACTTGGCATTATGTCTTTTTTTGTTAAAGCCTGCACAGAAGTTTTAAAAGAAATACCAGAGATTAATTCAGAAATTCACGAAGATAAAATAATTTATAAAAACTACTTTGATATAGGTATTGCAATTGGATCTGAAAAGGGGCTTGTTGTTCCAATAATTAGAAATGCTGGAGATTTATCAAATGCAGAAATTGAAAAGTATATTATTGAATTATCTGAGAAAGCAAATTTAAATAAACTTTCCTTGAGTGATTTATCAGGAGGAACATTCTCAATTACAAATGGAGGAATATATGGTTCTATGATGAGCACCCCAATTATCAACCCACCTCAAAGTGCTATATTAGGTATGCACTCAATAATTGATAGACCTATCGCTGTAAAAAAGAAGATTGTTATAAAACCAATGATGTATATTGCATTAAGTTATGACCACAGATTAATAGATGGTAAGCAAGCAGTAACTTTTTTAGTTAGACTGAAAGAACTGTTAGAAAATCCAAAAATTATTTAATTTTTTAGTATATTTTTTAAAACAAAATTTAATATGCCATCTGCTTTATAATATTGTAGCTCATTGATAGTATCAATTCTCAAAATACAATCTATTTTTATATTTCTCACATTGCTTTGAATAATGACTTCTAATTCTTGTAAAGGCTTCAGGTCTTCAGTAAGTTTTATATTTATTAAATCAGACGATTGAATATTTAAATCATTTATTTTGTTACTTTTAATTTGTATAGGCAGAACTCCCATTCCAACTAAGTTTGATCGGTGTATTCTTTCAAAACTTTCAGCAATAACTGCCTTAATACCTAATAACTTTGTACCTTTTGCAGCCCAATCACGCGATGATCCAGTTCCGTATTCTTCTCCTGCAAAAACTACAACATTTTCAGACCTTTTTGCATACTCCATAGCAACATCATAAACACTCATTTTTTTCTTATCAGGTTCTAAAATTGAGTATCCGCCCTCAACGTTTGATAGCAGTTGGTTTTTAATTCTTATATTGGCAAAAGTACCCCTTACCATTACTTCATGATTGCCCCTTCTAGCACCATATGAATTAAAATCATTTTGACGTATTTGCCGTTCCATGAAGTAGTTGCCAGCAGGACTATCAACTTTAATAGCCCCTGCAGGTGAAATGTGATCTGTTGTAACACTATTGCCTAGAAGTAATAAAGGTCTTGCATTTTCAATTGGCTTAATCTCTTTATCATTTGATTGATTATCAAAAAACGGAGGTTTCTGTACGTAAGTTGATGAAGAATTCCAATTATACAGGTCTCCCGTAGAAGTATTAATTTTTTGCCATTCTTTTGGCCCATCTAAAGCATTAGAATATTGTTTTTTAAACATTTCAGGCGATACATTTTTTTCAACAGCATTTCGGATTTCGCTATTGCTAGGCCAAATGTCTTTTAAAAATACTTCATTACCCTTTGTGTCAATACCAATGGGATCACTTGTTAAATTAATAAGTACAGACCCTGTTAATGCATATGCTACAACTAAAGGTGGTGAGGCAAGATAATTAGCTTTAACATGTGGATTAACTCTACCTTCAAAATTTCTATTACCTGAAAGCACTGAGGCAACTGTTAAATCATTTTTTGAGATACACTCAGCAATATCTTTATCAAGTGGCCCTGAGTTTCCTATACACGTAGTGCATCCATAACCAACTAGGTGAAAACCAAGTTGGTCTAAATATTTATTCAAACCCGATTTATCCAAATAATCAGTAACAACTTTTGAACCAGGTGCTAAAGAAGTCTTAACCCAAGGTTTTACTTGTAGACCTAATTCACAAGCCTTTTTCGCGACTAATCCTGCTGCAACTAAAACATCTGGATTAGAGGTATTAGTACATGAAGTAATAGCAGCTATTACTACGTTACCATCTTGCATTTTATAATTGTGATTTTTAATTTCTTTTTCAACGGGTTTGTTTTTTGAAAATTCTTTAAAGTTTAAATTCACTTTTTCTAAATTAATTCTATCTTGAGGTCTTTTTGGCCCTGCTAATGATGCTTGAACATTTTCTAGTTGTAAGTGAACGGTATCATTATAATTACATGTGTCATCGGCCCACAAACCTTGAATTCTATTATATTTTTCAACAGTATTTATCATATCGGAGTCTCTAGATGTCAACTTCAAGTACTTGATAGTCTCTTCATCAACTGCAAAAAAACCACAAGTTGCTCCATATTCTGGAGCCATATTGGCAATAGTTGCTCTGTCAGCGAGTGATAAATTTTTTAAGCCATCGCCATAAAATTCTACAAATTTTCCAACAACTCCTTTTTCTCGTAGCATTTGAACAATTGTTAAAACTAAATCTGTTGCTGTAACACCTTCTTTCATTTTTCCTAATACTTCAAAACCAATAACTTCAGGAAGCAGCATAGAAACAGATTGACCAAGCATAGCAGCTTCAGCTTCAATCCCTCCTACTCCCCAACCTAGAACTCCTAGAGCATTTACCATTGTTGTATGGCTATCAGTTCCAACTAAAGTGTCAGGGTATAAGAAATTTTTTTCATTAATTTCTCTGCTCCAAACCACTTGTGCCAAATATTCTAAATTAACTTGATGACATATTCCCGTGCCAGGAGGAATAACTCTAAAATTTTTAAAAGCTTGTTGCCCCCATTTCAGAAATTCATACCTCTCTGCATTTCTTCCAAATTCCATATCCACATTTTTTTGGAAAGCATTTGGGCTTGCAAAATAATCAACCATTACAGAATGATCTATAACTAAATCAACTTGCGACATAGGATTAACTTTTGATGGATCTCCTCCATTTTTTGAAACAGCATCACGCATAGCTGCTAAATCTGCAACTGCAGGAACTCCAGTGAAGTCTTGCATTAATACTCTTGATGGAAGAAAAAATATTTCGTGTTTTTTTTCAGGATTTTCTAATACATTTTCAATTAGATCTTTATTAACATCTTTTCCATCTTCTAATCTCAACAAATTTTCAATAAGTATTTTTTTGGATTTAGGTAGGTTTTTTATTTTGGGAAAACTATCTTCTAATTTTGATAAATTAAAGAAATAGTATTGTTTTCCATTATTTGAAAATTGATCTAGAGTATTAAAACTATCTACTGACAACATAGTTTTATTATTAACATTAATTAGTAAATTTATTTATGCATTATGCTAATTAATTATCTTTTAAATCTCTCTTTTAAAAGATCATATAACTTTTGCGAGTCATAACTAAGATCCCTTCCAGATCTTTTTATCAAACCTATTGTTCTTGTTACAGACGGATCAATTAAAGGTCTGTAAGATAAAGAGGAATAATCTTTAGAAATAGCCAACTTAGGGGCTAAAGTTATGCCAAGTCCTTGTTCAACCATATTCAACGCTGTTGGTATATGTCTCACCTCGTAGGCCCAATCTATATCTTCATCTTGTAGGGCAAGCGCATTTTCAATGTAAATTCTACTTCCAGAGCCTTTCCAAATTGAAATAAAGTTCCTACCTTTGATTTCAGATATTTTTATTTTTCTCTTTTTTTCTAATTTATCTCCTTTAGGAAAGACAACTACGTAATCTTCTACAAATAAATTCTCAAAATTTATTCCAGGTTCTTGTTTGCCAGTAAAATTAATACCAAAATCACACTCACCCCCTAAAACACTATCAACAACATTATTGGATGACCTTTCAATAATTTGAACCTTGCATCTTGGTTCAATTTCTTTGAATTTTTTTAAAGACGAAAATAATATATTTCTTAGAGCTGAGTGAACTACTCCAATTTTAATAATCGAGGGGAAACTGTATTTTTCGTTAAGGGTTTTTGTTGCTGTTTTTACAGCTTCTATAATTCCTCTGGCACGGTCATAGAAGTTTCTACCAGAATAAGACAATTGAACTTTTCTTGTAGTTCTGTCAAATAAAGTAGTGCCTAATTCATGTTCTAATTTTTGAATTCTTCTTGAAAGAGCAGGTTGAGACAAATTCAAATTATTTGCAGCTTTGGCAAATGAATTAGTTTCGGTTAATTCTATAAATGCTTCTATATCACCAATCTCAATATTTATGCGCATATAACATAAATATCAAAATTTTTTTTATTTTCTATTATTTTTTACAATTATTTTATTAACTGCCTTTAACCAACCTTGGTAAAGATATTTTACTTCTTTTTTGTGTAACTTTGGTTTGAATAATTTTTGACTTTGCCATTTTTTGGAAATTTCCTTAGTGCTTCCAAGCATCCCACTAGATAGTCCAGCTAAATACGCTGCACCTAATGAAGTGGTTTCTGTAATCTTAGGACGATCACATTCTGATAATAAGATATTTGAGAGAAATTGAAGAAACTGTTCATTTTTTACCATTCCACCATCAACCTTAATTTTATTGATTTTTATTCCACTGTCTTTTTCCATAGAAATAATCAAGTCTTTTGTTTGATAAGCAACACTATCTATTGCTGATTTTACAAGTTCTGAAACACCAGTATTTCTTGTCATTCCAAAAATTGCTCCCCTAGCCTCGCCGTCCCAATAAGGCGCACCTAAACCTACAAATGCAGGCACAAAGTAAATTTGTTGAGATTTGTCATTACTTTTATATAAATCCTCGGTTTCTTCTGTACTACTAATCACTTTTAATGAATCTCGAAGCCATTGTATCGCTGCACCCGCAATAAAAATTGAACCCTCAAGAGCGTATGTAGTTTTTCCTTCGATACGGTAGGCAATTGTTGTTAACAAATTATTCTTAGATATCTTTATATTTTTTCCTATATTCATAATCATAAAACAGCCAGTACCATATGTTGATTTTATAGAGCCTGGCTCAAAGCATGCCTGTCCTATAGTTGCTGCTTGTTGATCTCCAGCAATCCCCCCAATTTTAATTTTTGAGCCAAAAATCTTAGTGTAGCCAAATTCATCTACACTATCTTTAACCACGGGTAAAATCGATGCTGGTATATTAAATATTTTTAATAAGCTTTTAGACCATGAATTTTTAGTTATATCATACAGCATTGTCCTAGATGCATTAGTAGCCTCAGTATAGTGTGACCTGCCTTCAGTTAACTTCCAAAGAATCCAAGTATCAATTGTCCCAAATAAAAGCCTATTTTCTTTTAAAAGTTTCTTAGAGGATTCTATATTGTCAATAATCCATTTTATTTTGGTTGCTGAAAAATATGAGTCAATCACTAATCCAGTAATTTTTTGAATTTTTTTTGTATAACCTTTTTTTTGTAATTCTTTACAGTAATTTACTGTTCTTCGATCTTGCCATACTATTGCTTTGTAAACAGGTTCTCCTGTCTCTTTGTCCCAAAGCACTGTCGTCTCTCTCTGATTTGTTATACCAATTGCAGATATATCTGTTGGTTTAATGTTGGATTTTTTTATAGCATTTTTAGATGTTTTTAGGACTGTTTCAAAAATCTCTTTAGGGTCATGTTCAACGCAGCCATCTTTAGGAAAATATTGTTTTAACTCTATCTGATCAAATGAAACTATTTCAAATTTATTATTGAAAACTATAGACCTAGTTGAGGTAGTCCCTTGATCAATTGAAAGAATGTATTTTCTCATTTATTTGAAGCACTATACATTAAGATTCTATAAATATTTTTTTAAAATATTTTCTAAAATTGCCAATTTTTCCTTTGGAAATTTTATTCCTAATTTAGTCCTCCTAAAGAGAATATCTTCTGGAGTTTTAGCCATTTCCTCTTGAACGAGATATTTAATTTCGAACTCATAAAGATCCTCAAAAATATGCTCCCCACCATCCATAAAACTCTTATAATATTGGTTTAATTTAATTATTTTATCTCCATATGTTTTCATCAATCTTTTTAAGAGTTTTTCAGGTATTAAAAAATTTTTATCTATAATCTCTTTTGCGCCAGGTAATATCTCATTTCCAGTCCAAGATTTATTAGTAATCTTAATATATTTTGAAATTTTCTTTAAAGCATGTTCTGATAATTTTCTGTAAGTAGTAAGTTTCCCACCAAAAATTGTAAGTATCGGAGCACCGTTATCATCTATCTCAAATGTATAGTCTCTTGTAATCTTCGAAGCATTTTCGTTTAAGTCTTCAACCAAGGGCCTAACACCTGAATAAGTCCAAATAATATCATCTTCAGTAATTTCTTTTTTAATAAATTTATTAACGGATTTAATAAGATAATTTTTTTCAATATCAGTTATCTCAGGATTGTCGTAAGTTTTAACTTCATGATCTGTTGTTCCAATTAATGTAAATTTATCCAAATAGGGTATTAAAAATATTATTCGTTTATCACTTAACTGTAGTATATAAGCCTGTTCACCAACATATAGTTTCTCTGTTATAATATGACTCCCTTGCACATGGCGTATTTTCTTTTTAGATTCAATTCCAATAATATTTTTTAGCACATCTAAAACATAGGGACCTGAAGCATTTATAATAACTTTTGATTGCAACACCTCGCCATTACTTAAAAAAACTTCCCAATAATTTTTTTTTCTAACAACTTTTTGGACTTTTGAATTAGTGCAAATTTTAGCACCTCTGCTTATGGCATCTTGAGCATTTAAGAGAACCAACCTAGCATCATCAACAAATAAGTCTGAGTATTCATAGCCAGTTATGAAATTAGATTTAATAGGGTTTTCATTATAATCAGTACCTAAGTTTACCACCTTTGATTTTGGAAAGGATATAAAACCTCCCATCCAATCGTATAGCATTAGTCCTAAACGTATCAACCATGTAGGGCGTAAACTTGGCACATGGGGTAAAACAAATCTTATCGGTTTGGTAATATGGGGTGCTATTCTTCTAATCACCTCACGCTCTTTTAAAGACTCTCGTACTAATCTAAATTCATAATTTTCTAAGTATCTTATTCCACCATGTATTAATTTTGTGGACCAAGATGAAGTTTTTGAAGCCAGATCTCCTTTTTCAATTAATGTAACTTTTAAACCCCTTCCGGACGCATCTCTTGCGATTCCTACTCCATTAATCCCACCACCAATAATTAATAAATCTTGCAAAGCTTCTTAACCTTAAAGGAAAAAAAATAATCTTTTAAAATTTTTTATCTTTTTTTGTTCATTTTAATCAAAATAGTTGAAAAATTTATTGACAAATCGATCAATATTTCAATCTTTTATAAAGTAGTCACTTAAGGTATTTGTATAATGAGCAACATCTAAATATGAAAACCTATCTCTTAAAAGAAAAGAATTCTTTATTGCAAGATTGTAAAAATTATTTGGTATTCTTAACTCAACATTGTTTGTAGGCGCACCACAATTTTTCAAAGCTTTTTCAATGCTTTCTGTTGGTAAAAGGTGCTTTTTAAGAATTGCTTTTTGTTCTGGCCACTTTTTTTCCAGCAAATTATTTAGATTATCTAATTTCTCACCATCAAAATATTTTTTTTTAAATTGCTTATACATTTGATTAAAAATTTTATCTCCAAATAATTCTCGGAAATTATTATCAGTTATATTTAATTTTTTAAATACCAACGTATCTGAAAAATTAATAATCTGATTTTGAATTTTTGATAATAAAAGTGTTGTTACAGCAACTTGCTCTCCATGAAGTGTTCCAGGATGTTTTTCACCCATAAACATATCTATATAATGACTAATTAAATGTTCTCCCATACTTCCAGCATGAGTTGAACCAATTATGATAGCCGCAATGCCATTTAGTAAAGTCATTCTAGATAGTGCCGCAAGTGTATCATAGTCGCCTTCTAAAATTTTATATGAATTATCTAAAAGCAATCTCTCATCTTCATATTGCAGTGCGAATGGCGTTTCATCATACTCCGTGTTTAAAAACAAATGAGAAGTAAGCCAATCAATTTGACAAGTGCTTCGGCAGAGAACATCACCCAATGCACTTCTTAACAGACGAAAGGGCGTCATTCTTAGATTGTCTAAGTCAATTATAATTGATTGAGCAATTTTAGATTTTATTGTTTCTTTAACACCATTATTAGTTAAAGAAACAGTACTTGTAGTTGCTGCAGCTGTAAGGGAGCTACAAAAAACTATTAAGTTTTGGTTATTTCTAAAAGAAACAAATTTACATAAATCAATTAAAGATCCAGATCCAATTACAATAATATTTTCATATCCTTTTGATGATAAAGATAAATTAGTGGCAAATGTTTGGCTAGACTCATATTTTTTTAAAATATTAAGGTCAAAATCTAAATTGTTACTCCTTAGTGATTTTAACACTTTCTCACCAAAAGCTTTGAACGAGCTCTCTCCAGATATAACTAAGTTTTTTTTATTTAATAAGTTTTTGGTAAATTTGAATTTTATATTTTCAATAGATCTCTCTATGACTATCTCATCTATAGGTAGAGATATATTTTTTTTGGAAAAAGGACTGACATAATCTCCTGAAAGAAGATTGTTGATAAATCCCAAATACTTACTCATTTACGCTGAAAATTATGACCTTTTTTTTGAACATCACTATTAAAATAACATAAATCTCGTTGTCTTTAATATGTTTAATGCTAATCTTATAAATAATAGGAGGAATATAATATGTCTCATTCGAAGATGAAGAGTGCTATTGATACTTTCCTTAAGGGAAAAATGTCTAGACGTGATCTCCTAATCAAAGCTGGAAAATATGGTATTGGATTTGCTGCATTAACCAAGTTAATGGGAATGCAAGTAACTAGTGCTTTAGCTGCCCAAGATTTTGATTGGAAGAAACACAGTGGCACTACAATAAAACTTTTAATGAATAAACATCCGTACATGGATTCCATGATTGCGGAACTTGACAACTTCAAAGCTCTAACAGGCATGAATGTTGAATATGACATTTTTGCAGAAGATGTTTATTTTGACAAAGTAACAGCTGCTTTATCATCAAAGTCATCAGAGTACGATGCATTTATGACAGGTGCTTACATGACTTGGACTTATGGTCCTGCAGGATGGTGTGCAGATTTAAATGACTTTATTCAGGACTCAAATAAAACAAATCCAAGTTACAACTGGAATGATGTAGTAGGTAATTTAAGAGATGCTTGCTCTTGGAGTGGTGTGGCTGGTGATGTGCCAGGTGCAGCAGGATCCAAACAGTGGTGTATGCCTTGGGGTTTTGAGTTAAACAGTGTTACTTATAACATGAGATATTTTGAAAAGGCGGGTATGAAGCCTCCAGGAGATCTTGTTGAAATGACAGATCAAGCAGAATATTTCACAAAAAATGCTGGATCAAATGAATGGTCTTATGGTATCGGAACCAGAGGAAGTAGAAGTTGGGCAACAATCCACCCAGGATTTATGTCAGCATATGCTAACTATGGACTGGTAGATTTTGAGAATAATGGTGGAAAATTAAAAGCTGCTATGAACTCTCAAGCGTCTAAAGACTTCCATAAACAATGGGTAAAAATGATATCATCATCTGGACCTGCAAACTGGTCTGGTTACACATGGTATGAAGTAGGAAATGATATTGGAGCTGGAGCTTCAGCTATGATTTTCGATGCTGATATTTTAGGCTACTTCTTCAACGGAAATCCAGAAAATAAAGAAGCTGGAAACTTTGGTTTCCATGGTTTCACACCTAATCCAAGTGCAAGTGCTCCAACACCTAACGTTTGGATCTGGTCTCTAGCTATGAGCAACTTCTCTAAAAAGAAGGATGCTGCTTGGTACTGGATGCAATGGTGTAATGGACCAGAAAATGCAATGGCTGGTGGTGTTAAACATAACCAAGTGAACCCTGTGAGAGAGTCTGTTTGGGCCTCAGGTGATTTTGACGATAAAATTCGTGGAACATCTCCTGGTTACATGGAGCAATATAACAGCTCAATAGATGGATCAAAAATCCACTTCACAGCTCAGCCTTTATTCTTTGAAACAACAACAGAATGGGCTGCAGCACTTCAAGAGATGCAAACAGGATCAAATGTTGATGAAACACTTGATAAATTAGCATCTAAGATTGACAGAATGATGAAAGATGTTGGTCTAGCTTAACAACCTCCTTGTTTTCTACACCGTTTTATCTCGATAAAGCGGTGTAGATCTTTAAGATGAAAATTAACCGTAAACTTTTTCCCTATGTACTTACTTTACCTGCTTTGCTTGTATGTGTTGGTATATTAATTCCTTTTTTTACTGCAGTTTACTATTCACTTCAAAGATACAATTTGAAAATGCCTCATATGAAGGGTTTTATTTGGTTTGATAATTATGTAAATATATTTACGGATCCTTCTTTTTGGAACACAATAAGAGTCTCACTCACCTATACATTTTTTACAATAATTATTGAACTTTTACTTGGACTTGGAATAGCTTTACTTTTAGCTAAACGTACTTGGCTTAATAATGTTTTGGGTGTTTTATTAGTTCTACCACTAATGATAGCACCAGCTCTTGCATCTTTAATTTGGAGACTTTTAATTAATCCTAATTTTGGTGTTGTTAATTATATTTTATCATTTTTGGGATTAGAGGATTTCACCTGGGCTAGTCACCCAGATACAGTTTTATTTACTTTGATCATGGTAGATGTATGGGTATTTACACCATTTATAATGATTTTACTTTTAGCGGGTTTAAGATCACTTCCAAGGCAACCTTTTGAAGCTGCCGAACTTGACGGTGTACCAGAGTATTATAAATTTTTTAGGATTACCCTTCCGATGTTGTTTCCCTTTATCCTTACTGCCTCACTATTTAGATTATTAGAGAGCATACAACAATTTGACATTATTTATGCTCTTTCTCAAGGTGGGCCAGGTGAAAGTAGTATGGTTTTTCAAGTTTCAGCATACCTTCAAACTTTCCAATACACTAATATTGGAAAAGCTGCTGCGATGATGGTTGTTTTATGGGCGATTTGTTATTTCTTATGTCATGTTTTTGTCCAACAATGGCATAAGCTAAAAATTAAAACTAAAGGGGAGCTGCTTCAATGAGTATTAATGTATGGAGCATTCTTAAATTTTTCGCTTACGTGGCTATAATTATGTTTTTTCTATTCCCAATAGCCTGGATTTTTAACATGTCTTTTATGACTAATGATGAAATTTTAAGAAAAGTGCCAGTTTTATTTTATGAACCCACTTTTAAAAATTATATAGGTCTATGGGAGGGTGAAATTGCAATTGAGGGGTTTGCTACAATGTATGTTTATTTCAAACAAAATTTAATTAATAGTGCAATACTCTCAGTTGGTTCGGTTTCAGTAACATTACTTCTAGGGGTTCCGGCTGCATATGCTTTTGCTAGATATAAGTTTAAGGGAGGCGAAGACATAGCTTTCACACTTCTAAGTTTTAGATTTGCTCCAGCGTTACTAATTATTCTCCCACTAAATCTATATTTTTCAGAAATAGGATTATACGACAGCTACTTTGCTTTAATATGGGTATATCAATTAATAACACTTCCTCTTTTATTATGGATAGTTAGAGGCTACTTTGAGGACATAAGCCCAGATATCGAATACGCTTATAGATTAGACGGTCACTCTTGGTTTCAATCTTTTTGGAAAATTTCAATACCATTAGCTAAACCTGGAATAGCAGCCGCATCCTTATTATGTTTCATATATGCTTGGAATAATTTTGTATTTGCGCTTATACTTGGCTCAAGTCAGATTCAACCAGTCACTGTTGGAGCGTTAGCATTTATTACTGCCAGCGCGATACCTTATGGTTTAATTGCGTGTGGTATTGTTGTTTCAGTTTTACCGACTTTAATTTTAGCATTATTTATTCAAAAATATCTTGTACAAGGATTAAGTCTAGGCGCCATTAAAGGATAAGGATGTCTTATTTAGATTTAGATAATTTATCCAAAAGTTTTAAAGACGATAAAATAATTTCTAATTTAAATGCTAAGATTGAAAAAGGAGAATTTTTTGTAGTTTTTGGCCCGTCTGGATCAGGCAAAACTGTCTTATTAAGACTTTTATCTGGAATTATGATGGCAGACAGTGGTGAAATAAAAATGGATAATCAAATCATTAATGAACTTCACCCTGAAGAAAGAGATGTATCCATGGCATTTCAAAATTTTGCTTTATACCCCCATATGAAGGCATACGAAAATATTGCTAGCCCATTAAGGGCAAAAAACAAAAATATGCCAGAAAATGAAATTCATGAAAAAGTCAATGAAATCGCCAATCTTTTAAAAATAGGGCATGTCCTTAATCAATTTCCAAAAGAATTATCTAATGGTCAAAAACAGAGAACATCGCTTGCAAGAAGTTTGGTGGACAAGCCATCTGTAGTTTTGTTAGACGATCCGCTAAGGAATGTTGATGCTAAAATTAGATTTGAAATGAGACTTGAACTGCCAAAGGTTTTAAAAGAATTTAATACGACTGTAATTTACATTACTCAAGACTTCAGAGAAGCTATGGCTTTGGGGGATAGAATAGCAGTTTTATATGACGGTAAATTTAATGATATTGACTCTCCAAAAAATATATATCAAAACCCTTCTTCATTAACTACCGCAAAGCTTTTTGGAGACCCTACAATTAACAATTTTGATGCAACTATTAAAAAGCAAGATGGTTTTGTCGAAGTCGATGTAAATGGTGAAATTTTTAATTTAAAGAGAAATACTAAAATCCAGGATGGTAAATGTATTGTTGGCATACGTCCAGAAGATATAGTCTTATCGAACGATCACTCAGAAAATTCTATAGAAGTGGAGTTCAGAACAAAGACCCCTTTAAATTTGAGGATAGTATTTTTAGTCAGATTGAAAAATGGCTTGGAGCTTTTATGTTCAACGACAGAAGAGGAGTCACATTTAATTGATGAAAACAAAAAAATGTATATTTCTTTTATAGAGGAAAAATCACATTTTTTTGACATAGAAACAAAAAGGAATTTAGAGTAGTTGGCAAAAGTAACATTAGAAAAATTAAATAAAATTTTTGTCTCAAAAATTGGAAAAGATGTCAAAGCCGTAAATGACTTTAATTTATTATTAGAGGATGGAGAAATTCTAGCTCTGCTCGGATCATCAGGCTGTGGAAAAACAACAACATTAAGAATGATTGCTGGATTTGAAACTGCAACTTCTGGTCAGATCAAAATAGGTGAAAGAATTGTAAATGACTTAAAACCTGCTGATAGAAATGTGGCTATGGCATTTGAGGGATATGCTCTTTACCCCCCATTAACAGTTAAGGATAATATCGCTTTTAGCTTAATGAGAGAAAAGATATCAAAAGATAAAGTTGAATCAAAAGTAATGGAAGTAGCAGAATTGCTTGAAATCACTGATATTTTGGAAAGATATCCGCCATCTATCTCTGGAGGTCAACAACAAAGAGTTAGTCTAGCTAGGGCACTTGTCAGAGACTCTGACGCATTATTACTAGATGAGCCAATGTCTCAACTTGAGCCACAACTAAGAGCTGTTCTAAGAGCTAGAGTAAAAGACTATATTCAACATAATAACAAGACAGTTATTTTTGTTACACATGATCAAACCGAAGCTGTTGCTTTAGCTGATAAAATTGCAGTCATGGAAAATGGCGATTTAAAACAATTAGCATCACCATATGAAATAAGTGCAAAACCATCAAATGTATTTGTAGCTTCTTTTATTGGAGAACCACCAATGAATATTTTAAGAGCAAAAATTAACAAATCTAATAACACATTAAAATTTGAAATATTAAATGAAAAAAATGAAAAAACATTCTCAATTAATTTTAGTAATGAAAGTATACAAAAAGAAAATTTAAACAAATTAGCAAACGATCAATTAATTACATTAGGCATTAGACCTCATAAAATTTTCTTCAATCAAAAAGATTCTAACTTTGATGGCAAGGCAAGCAGTTCTTCATATCATTGGTTAGGTGACCAAGTTCATATTGGTATTGAAATTAATGGCTCTTCTATCATTGGAGTTGCAGACAGGAATTTTGAACCAAGCTCTGATGTAAAATTAAATTTTCCCCTAGAGTCCATAAATATTTTTAATCTTGAAACTGAGGAAGTAATTCTTAACGGATTATAATGTCCAAAGAAATAATTGTAGGATTAGATGCGGGCACATCATTAATTAAATTTGTAGCTTTTGATAAATATGGAAAGTACATCGACTCTGCATCAGTCGAAAATAAGGTTTATTATAGAGAAGGTGGTAAGGCAGAGCAAAATCTTGAAGAAACTTGGAATAAAGTCATTGAAGCATTTAAATTGTTGAATAACAAGATTGATCGTTTGTCTGAAAAATTAGAAGCTATTTGTATAACTGGTCAAGGTGATGGATCCTGGCCAATAGATAAAGAAGGCGCTCCTGTCGGAGACGCAGCACTTTGGCTAGATGGCAGATCGGGAGATATTATTGATAACTGGAGAAACTCTGAAATAGGCCCTAAAATTACTGAAATCACTCATACGGGTCTGAACCCCTCTATGCAAAGTGGTCAAATGTTTCATATCTTTAAAAACGAACCTGAGAGATTTAATAAAATTGACAAAGTTATCAGATGTAAAGATTGGATATTTTATAAGCTTACTGGTGAACTAGTTACAGATATTAGTGAGTCTTTTATGACATGGGGGTCACCAATTGAAAGAAAATACAAGAATGAAGTATTTGAAATTTTCAATTTTAAGCAAATGAAAGAAAAATTACCTGAACCTGTTGATAGCACCGATTATGTTGGAAAACTCTCTAGTCAATCAGCAAAAATAATATCTTTAAATGAAGGATTGCCAATAGTGCTGGCACCTGTAGATGTTGTATGCTCAGGTATAGGAAGTGGTTTCGTTGATAAGAAAAAAAAAATAGGTTGTACAATTCTAGGTACAGCTGGAATTCATATTTTTACAGATTTTGAAAATAAGAAACCTAATTTTAAGAAACAACTTGGATACACTTGTTCTTTAGCAGGCTCTCCTGCAAATGCAAAAATGGTTTCAAATATGGTTGCATCATTAAACACCGATTGGCTAATAGAAATTTTTAATTCTTTTTTTAAAGATATTAATGGAAGTGACCTTGAAAAAAAAAATATTCTTGAGCTATTTGAAAAAAATGCATCGTTGGCTGATCCTGCAAAAATATTTTATCATCCATTTATCTCCCCTAATGGAGAAAGAGGGCCATTTGTAAATGTTAAGGCTAGAGCGCAATTTTTAGGTCTTAATACAACTACCAAAGTTTATGACTTAGTAAGGGCTTTGTATGAGTCATTAGCTTATGCGTGCAAAGATTGTTATTCGGAGTTTGGAGCTGAGCTCGAACTTCTTAGGTTAACTGGTGGCGCAAGTAATAGTTCTCTAGTAAGAAAAATTGTTGGTTCGGTTAATCAATTAGATACTCAGGTTATTGAAAACAGTGAACAAGGTGCTGCTGGTGCATGTATGGTAGGAATGATTGCTTTAAACGAGGCCAAGTCATACGAGGATCTTAATGACAAATGGGTAAACCAATATCTAAAAAATGTTGAAAAATTTGATGAAAAATTATCAATTATTTATGAAAAAGCATTTTCTGTGTATAAGAAGGGATATGAAAATATGAGTGAATTTTGGAATTCAAATTATAATTTTCAAAACAAAATAAATGAAAATTAGTATTTACGGAGACAGTTTTGTTACATCTGGGATATTTAAATCAGCACTTATAAATCAAATTGGAAATGATCATAATTTTAAATTAAAAGATGTTAACTGGCCTGACACGCCTTTTCATAATGATTATGGAGAGGGAAATTTTAGTAAAATTAAAGAATATCTCGGAAATGAAGAAGACGTAATAAATTTTATTGAAGATAGTGAAATATTAGTAACTGATCTTGCACCAGTTAGTGAGTCAATTTTAGATAATGTTAAAAATCTAAAATACATTGGTGTTTCAAGAGGTGGGCCGGTTAACATTGATATAGATGCTTGCCAAAAAAAATCAATTATTGTTGCAAATGCTCCTGGAAGAAATGCTTCTGCTGTAGCAGAGTTTACAGTTGCAAAAATATTAGCACAAACAAGATTAATCACTTTAGGACACACCACATTAATGCAGGGAGAATGGAGAGGAGATTTATATCGCCTAGATAAAACTGGTAGAGAATTAAGTGAGTTAACTATAGGCCTCATTGGATATAGTCATATAGGAAAATTAGTAAAAAATTTATTAGTTCCATTTGGATGTAAAATTGTTTTTTCTGATCCATATGTAGAATTAAACAATGAAGATATCGCGGACGGTATAAAAAAAGTATCTTTAGAAAACTTATTAGAGATTTCAGATGTAGTATCTATTCATGCAAGAGTCACAAAAGAAACAGTTAATCTTATAGGGAAGAAAGAAATTTCCCTCATGAAAAAAAATAGTTATTTAATTAACACTGCTAGGGGACCATTGTTAGATTATAAAGCACTTCATGATGCACTATCTAATGGAAAGCTCAAGGGTGCTGCCTTAGATACTTTTTACGAGGAACCTTTACCAGAAAATCATATTTTTAAAAATTTAAATAATGTTACTATTACACCTCATATAGCTGGCGCTTCTGTAAAAACAGCATATTACGCAGCTGAAGTTATAGCAAAAGATGTTCGAAACTATATTGATGGAAAAAAACTCGTGAATAGGATCTGTTAAATGACAAAAAATGAAATAAAAATAAGAAAACAGATAATAGAAGCTTGCCTTTTAATGGAAAAAAAAGGCTTAAATCAAGGTAAAGCGGGCAACATTAGCGTAAGATGGAAAGATGGGATGCTTATAACACCATCTGGCATTTCCTATGAAGGCATGAGAGCTAAAGATATAGTTTTTGTAGACTCTAAAACCAAATCTCATGGAATATGGAAGCCTTCAAGTGAGTGGAGATTTCACTTTGACATATTAAAAGGAAGAAAAGAATTTGATGCAGTTGTACACAATCATCCTGCTTATGGTACAGGAATGTCGATACTAGGAAAGGATATAAAAGCCTATCACTATATGATTGCTTTTTTAGGTGGTGACACAATTAAATGTTCTACTTTTGCATTACCAGGATCACAAGAATTATCAGACGCAGCCTTAAAAGCTCTTAAAGGAAGGAAAGCATGTTTATTAGCAAATCATGGTACAATTACGTGTGGTAAAAATTTAGACGAAGCAATGTTTTTAACTGAAGAATTTGAAATTTTATGTAAGCAAATTACTATTGCAAAAATAAATGGTAAGCCTCAATTGGTCGAAAAGAAACATATGAAAAAAATAATTGAGGCTATTAAAATGTATGGTAAATACTAATTCTTCATTTCCTCAGGAAGAATTAAAATCTTTTAAAGATATTTCTTTTAAACTTGGCTCAAATAGTCATTTAGTTCAAGCCGCAGGTGGGAATACTTCAATTAAGTCTGATGGGAGAATGCTAATTAAAGCATCTGGAACTTGGTTAATCAATTCTTTAGATAAAGATATTTTTGTTGAAGTTGATTTAAATTCTATTTCTGAAAAAATAAATAATGGAAAAGAAGATAATTTTATAGATGACATAATATCTAAAAATAATTTACATCCTTCATCTGAAACTTCATTTCATGCATTAATTAACCGTAAATATGTTTTACATGTTCATTCTACTACAACAATTGCAAATGCAATTTCACAAAGTAGTGAGTCTGATTTAAGAAAATACCTCGATGAAGACTTCATTTTTGTTCCATACTGTCGACCTGGTTTTACTTTAACAATGGAAATAAAAAAACTAATTTTACCCTCAACTAACATATTGGTTCTCGAAAATCATGGATTGATAGTTGCAGGTGATGATATTGAGGATACCTATAAATTGCTTTTAAAAATTCATGAAAAATTAGATTTAATTAGAAATGAAAAATTAGGCCTCGATTATTTAGAGAAAATTACAAATATCGGTGGTTATATTCATAAAAATACCGATAAATATAAATTATTCTCAACACAAAATGAAAAATTATTCTCACTTTTCTCTAAATCATTTTATCCAGATCATGTAATTTTCTTAGGCCCTGGCATACCTACATTTTCAGAGGTGAAAGAAGCAAATGAATTTATTCAAAATCTAAAAAGAAAGAATATTAATCTTCCACCCTATTTAATTATAAAAAACAAAGGTCTTTTTGAAAACACTCTAGCTATTTCAGCTGCAAAAGAAATGATCGACTGTTTTTTGGAAGTTCTGCTAAGAATTGATTTATCAAAGTCTTTTAAATTTCTATCAAGTCATCAAGAGAGTGAATTATTGAATTGGGATATTGAGATATATCGCCAATCTATAAACTAATGTCACTTTTTCTGGGGATTGACTTTGGAACGACTGGTGTCAGATCTTCTATTATTGATAAGAATAAAAAAGAATTAATTAATTTTTCAGTTTCTATTGACAGCCCAATTAGTAAGGGATCATTAGTTTATCAAAATCCAAGCTTATGGTGGAGTGCGTTAATTAAAAATCTTACATTTTTAAAAACTAAAATAGAATTAAATAAAATTGAAAGATTATCAATCGATGGAACATCAGGTACAGTACTTATAACCGACCATCTTGGTATCCCTTTAGATGATGCATTAATGTACAATGATGCTTCAGCTGTAAAAGAGTCTAAGTTAGTTGAGAGTATATCTGATAACCATCCAATTGTATCCACCTCTACTAATGCATTAGTAAGGGCGTTATCATTAATTAATAAACTTAAAAAAGAAAAATATAGAATACTTCATCAAGCAGATTGGATAGCTTGTAAACTAATTAATGATTATACCTATTCAGACGAAAATAATGCTCTTAAACTAGGTTATGATTGTGTCGAAAGATCTTGGCCAAAATGGTTTGATCAGTTACCTATTGAAATGAGTAGCTTACCAAATATAAAAATACCAGGACAGTCTATAGGTGAATTAAGAAACTTTGAACTTATTGATTTAGGATTTAATAACAAAACCAAGGTTATAGCAGGCACTACGGATAGCATAGCAGCATTTTTAGCTACTGGAGCCAAAAATATAGGAGAAGCAGTTTCTTCAATTGGCACAACTCTGGTAGTAAAAGCTATCTCTAATAAGCCAATTTATAATAAGGAATTTGGGATCTACAGTCATCGTTTGGGCGAAAATTGGTTAGCCGGAGGAGCTTCCAATGTTGGAGGAAAAATTCTGAAAGAACTATTTTCAGATAGAATAGAGGAATTATCAAAAGATATAGATCCAAATAATCTACTGAATTTAAATTACTATCCTCTGGCACAAAAAGGTGAGAGATTTCCTTTTAACGACCCTAACAAACTACCAATCTTAGAACCTCGTCCTGATTCTGAAATAAAATTTTTTCAGGCTGTACTTGAGGGTATAACTAATGTTGAAAAATTGAGTTACGAAAAGATATTAGAGATAGGTGGTAAATATCCTAAAACTATTTTCACAATAGGAGGTGGAGGAAAAAATTTAAAATGGAATGAAATTAGAAAAAAAATTCTAGGTGTTAAACTAAATAAGCCTTTATCAAATGATGCTTCTTTTGGATCTGCTCTTTTAGCAATGGGTAATATTTTTTAAATGGTAAAAAAATTATTATCTCTTGAAGAAATTTCAGAATATTACGATACTTATTATTTTGATCAATGGGGAGTTGTTCATGATGGAATAAATATTTTTAATGAAGCAGAACAAGTTTTTTCAAATTTACAATCACAAAATAAAAAAATTTATATAATTAGTAATTCAGGAAAAAAATCTTCAGATAATACCGATCGTTTGATAAAAATGGGTGCAAAAAATATTTTAAAATCTCATTTAATTACATCAGGAGATGTGTGCTTAGAATATCTAAAATCTAAAAGGAGCCCCTTTGAAAATATTGGAAATAAATATTTTGTGGTTGCAACAGATTACCCCTTATTGCAAAACACAACATTTGAAAAGACGAGTTCTATAGAAAATGCTAATTTTCTTTTATTAACCTCTACCACTGGTCTAAAAAAAACTGATTTAATTGATGAAATTTATATGAGAGCTATAGAAATGAAGTTACCCTTAGTGTGCTCAAATCCTGATATTCTCGGTGTTTCTGGAGAAAATATTCATCCCTCAACAGGAGATCTTGCAGTTAAGTACAAAAAAATGGGAGGGCAGGCATTTATAATTGGTAAACCAAATATTGAAATCTTTCATTATGTTCAAGAGCTATCCAATAGTAATAAATCAAAAACTTTGATGATAGGGGACTCTTTATTTAATGATATTGCAGGCGCCAATAGCTTTGGTATAGACTCATTACTGATCACCTCTGGAATTCATAAAGAAGAATTTATGCAAAACATACCAACGAACGATATAATTGATAATATAAGATCGGATTTTCAAATCACTGGAAAGCCAGACTATATAATGGATAGACTTAAATGACATTTGATTTTAGTGAATTCAAAAACAAAAAGATTATTGTTACGGGTTCAAGTACAGGCATAGGTTTTGAGACAGGCGTTGAATTTTTAAACTTGGGAGCTAATGTAATTTTTCATGGTAACCAATCAATTAATGATCTTGAAGCTAGAATAAAAGCTAAATCTCAAAGCCAAAATTTTAAAATATTCAAATCTGATTTTACAGATTTATCTCAAGTAGATAACTTTATGAACAATGCTATAAATTATTTAAATGGTCTAGATATTTTAGTTAATAATGCTGGAACAATGGTAGGAAGATATCAATTAGAAACAATCAGTGAAAAAGATTTTTTAAAAATATTTGATCTTAATGCCAAATCTGCATATTTTGCAACAAAAAGTGCGTGTACAATTTTCAAAAAACAAAATTATGGAAATATTATTAATGTATCAACTATCAGTGCGCGAACAGGAGGTAGTGCGGGTTCAAGTGTATATGCTGCGTCTAAAGCTTTTGTTTCAGGAATTACTAGATCGCTTGTTTCAGAATTATCACCCTACAACATAAGAATAAACGCTATTTCACCTGGCACAATTACCACAAAGTTTCATGAACAATATTCTTCACCAGAAAAATTAGAAGCAACAAGATTAAAAATACCTATGAAAAGACTTGGCTCAGCAGAGGACTGCGTAGGGCCTATAATTTTTTTATCCTCACAGACAATGAGTGGCTATATAACAGGACAAATATTAGAGGTAAATGGAGGCCAATTTATTTCGTAATGTCAAAGATATTATCTATAGGTGCAGGCGTTATGGGAACAGCAATTACTGTTCCAGCAGTTTCAAATGGTCACGAAGCAAAACTCGTTGGTACTAGTTTTGACGAGGATATTATTAACTCAGTTAATAAAAACTCTTCTCACCCAAAACTAGGTATTAAATTAACAAATACGTCAGCAATAAGATTTAATGAAATGTCTCAAGAGGACATTAGTACATCTGATGTCATTGTTATTGGAATTAGTTCATCAGGTGTCGATTGGTTCATTAACTTCATTAAAAACTTTAATGTTACGAATAAACACTTCCTTATAGTTACTAAGGGTCTGTATATTAACGAAAAAGAAGAGTTAGATATTTTCCCAAATAAAATTAAAAAACAAATTAATCAAGATTTCACCTTAACCGCGGTTACTGGTCCTTGTAAAGCAGTTGAGCTTGCAAAGAAAAATTTAACAAATATATGTTTTGTAAATCCTGATATAGAGGTTGCTAAGAGTTTATCCAATATATTCAAAAATGAATACTATGTAGTAAATTTACAGACTGACTTATTAGGCTCAGAGCTTTGTGCAGCTCTTAAGAACATGTACGCAATTGCTGTTGGCTACTCACAAACGTATTTCTCCGATGATGAAAAAATCTTTAATCCTGAGTCCGCATTATTTTCACACTGTGTTAATGAGATGAGCCATTTTGTAAAATTAATAGGCGGTCTTCAAGAAACAGTATTTGGGCTATCTGGGATTGGAGACTTACATGTTACCTCAGGAACTGGAAGAAACGGTCTTTTAGGTAATTTATTAGCAAAGAACAGATCATATGAGGATATTATGTCTAAGGAATTAAAAGATGAAACTGTCGAAGGAGCACAAACCATTAGAGAATTAAATCATTTATTAAACAAACTGGTAAAAAATAACAAACTTCCAATTTTGGATAGTTTAGTGAGATGTATCTGTCAAAACGAAAAACTGCATATACCTTGGAATGATTTAAATATATAATTAACTATGCTCAAAAAAATCGTTATTGGTGCAGACCATCTAGGGAGAAACCTTAAAGACAAAATCAAAGAACATTTGGAGTCTAAAGGTATTGAAGTCATTGATGTAGGAGTCACAGATGAATCACAAGTAGATTATCCAGACGTTGGTAAAACATTGGCTAAAAAGGTACAAGATAGTGAATTTGAAAGGGGAATTCTAGTTTGCGGAACTGGTGCTGGAATGGCTATTGTCGCTAATAAATTTTCAGGTGTGAGGGCGGTTTGTGTGAACGATGCTTACACAGCAGAGAGATCTATTGCGAGCAACAATGCTCAAATCATTACTTTTGGTGCTTTAATTACAGGTACCCCGAATGCAATTATGTATACAGATATTTGGTTGAAAAATAATTTTCAATCTGAGAGATCTGGAAAAAAAGTTGATAAAATTAATCAGTTAGATAGCTAGTTTTAAGATTTATAATTACATAAAAAATTTTTTTTAATAAAATTTAAAATCTATTCAAGTTAAGGATAAAGAATGAATCTTTTTTCATTTCTCTAAAATTCATAAAGTAGTAAGCGTCTATTCTTTAACAGTTCCTAGAGTCAACCCTCTGACAAAGTGTTTTCTAACTGCTAAAATCATAATAAATACTGGAATTATTGAAATTGTTGTAAATGCAGCCATCATATCCCAACTGGGTATAGTTTTCATTATAGAGGCTTGAATCGGGATTGTCTTAATTTTCATTTGTCCAATCATTAATGCACAAATAAATTCTGTCCAACTGAATATTATAGATAAAATAAATGTGACAGCTATCCCACCTTTTGCACACGGTATAATTAATTTATGAAGAATTTTAATTTTACTCGCACCATCTATAAAAGCATTTTCATCGATTTGTTTTGGTACTTCGTCAAAAAAACTTTTTAATAAAAGAACTGCCAATGGTAGATTTATAAATGTATGAATTAATATTAAACCAACATATGTATCAAGAAGATTAATTTTTTCGTAAACAAAATATAGTGGAATGGCAATTGATATTAACGGCATCATCCTCGCACTAAGAATTGACATGATTAAAAAATTTTTATATTTGAAATTAGCTCTAGAAATATAGTAACCAGCATAAATTCCAATTATCAATGTTAGAGATGATGAACCAATTCCTACAATTAAACTATCTAATATCCTTGATGTTAAATATAGCTCACCGTAAGAGGGGTCAAATTTTAGTAATTTTGAAAAACCAAAAACTCTCTCATATGCTGAAAAGTCAATATCAAATAGAAATAATTTTGGGGGTATTGAAAAAAGATCAATATTATTTTTAAAAGAGGATGTAATAAGAAAAAATATTGGAAATATAAAAATTAAAGCAATAGAGAATGCTAGAATTTTTCTAATCAAACTACCTTATTGTTTTACTGAACCTAAAGTCAATCCTCTTACTAAATGTCTTTGAACTAAAAGTATAAAAATGAAGGCTGGTATAATAGCGGCTGTGCCTAATGCTGCCATGTTATCCCATGCAGTTCCAGTAGAAGTAACAAAAGATGTGGAAACCACAGGAATTGTTTTTAGTCCCGTTTGTGTAAGCATAAGAACAAAGATAAATTCTGTCCAACTAAATATAAAACAAAGCACAGCAGTTGCCGCTATTCCACCTATGGCAAGAGGCACTACTAATCTCCAAAATACAAAAAATCTCGTAGCCCCATCTAGTAAAGCAGCTTCATCTATATCCTTTGGAATGTCATCAAAAAAGCTTTTCATGAGTAAAACAGCAAGTGGGAGATTCATCAACGCGTGAATAATAATGATACCTAGATGCGTATCCATTAAGCCTATGTTTTTGTAAATAAAAAACATTGGTATTGCTACTGCAACTGGTGGCATCATTCTTGTTGATAAAATCCATCCCATAAAATGCTGTTGACCCCTGATAGGTAATCTTGAGAGTGAATATGCTGCTAGTATAGATATAAGCATTGCTATACCTGTAGAGCCTAAAGCAATAATGATACTATCCACAAGATTTGGCATCATATAAAAATCTCCACCGCCAGGTCGGACAGCACCCATATCCTCTACATAGAGAAAGCGAGAAATACCAAACACCTCTTCATAAGCAGCGAATGATACTTCAAAATCAAATAATTTCGGTGGTAGAGCAAAAATATCTTTATCCTTTTTAATAGATACGGTAATCCAGAAATATATAGGAAAGAAAAATATCGCAGCAATAAACCAACCTAATACTTGTTTAAATACTTTATTCAATTCCTCACCATTTTACTTTTGCGAAATGAATAAATGCATTTCCAACTATTAAAATTACAATTAAAGAAAATAAACTAATCGTTGCTCCGTAACCCCATTGAACAAAAGTAAACCTTTGCCACGAATATAAACTTAAAGTGTAAGTGGCTGTGCCTGGCCCACCTGATGTTAAAACAAATACATAATCTACCATCCTCCATAGATCTATACCTCTTATCAAAATTGCTACTGCAATAACTTTGTGAAGCATTGGTAGTGTTAATCTTCTAAAAACTTGAAAAGGTCTTGCACCATCTATGACAGCTGACTCAAAAGGTTCACTTGGAAGGGATCTTAAACCAGCAACTAAGATTAAAACCATAAAGGGAGTCCATTGCCAAATATCAACAATCATTACACCCCACAGGGCTAGTGTTGGATCTGCTAAAATTGTATCTTCAGGACCTATAAGCCCAACTGATTTTAAGAGCCATGGTATTAAACCATAATTAGCATCCTCCATTATTAAGAAAATCATACCAGCAATTGCTGGAGGTATTACTAAAGTGAGAGTTAAAATTGATCTTATAATTCCAAATCCAGGATCATCGGAGTCAATAAGTAGAGCAATTCCCATGCCCAAAACTAGTTGAATTAATAAACACATAAATGTGTAATATAAAGACACTTTTAAGGATCCCCAGAATACTCCATCAGTGAATAGTCTTATCCAGTTATCCCATCCTACAAAAAGAAGAGCCCTTTTAGCTGGGACAAACTCATGAAAGCTTAGGTAAATATTGTAAAAGAAAGGAATAATTGCAAATACAATCAGCATAGTGATCAATGGCAAAAGCCAAGGCAGAGAACTGTCAGAATTCATAAAACTTGGCAAAGAATAAGACTTTTGCGCGGCCATAGTGAGACTATACACTTAAATTTAAAAGAGTTTATTTTAAAATACCTTTATTTTCTTATTAAATATTCTAAATCAACCTAAAGATAATAAGAGGAAGTCAACATAATAAATTATTAATGTGTGCATAACTATACCAAGCTTCTTGATTAGCATGGATGATTATGCAAAAATTTTATATCGGAGGGATATTCATATGCGCGATATGTATAGAAAAATGCACCTTGCAAATGTCGTAGGCAAGTATGTTAACGGTAGTATGAAGAGAAGAGATTTTCTTAAAAATGCCGGAATGCTTGGACTAGGCGCTGGTTGCTTGGGCACAATGGGAACTATGAGTAGGAAGTTTATACCTCAAGCTCATGCAGGTTCTCACATTGAATGGAGAGGGGACATGATGGATTGGTTAAGAGATGTATCATCTCCTTTCAGAGGCCAAACAGTTTCTTTGGCTACTGAGTCAACTCCTCCATCCAATGCAATTAACTCAACTTTAAAACCTTTCTTCGAGGAAGTTACAGGGATTAAGGTTAACATCGAGGTTCTACCTCTAGAGCAAGTTTTACAGAAACTAACTTTAGACGTTGCCTCAGGATTAGGAACTTATGATACTTATTATCTAGATCAGAGTTGGATGGCAGCTTTCAGGGGTGATGCAGAAGACCCTCGAGAACTTTATGCAGCAAAGCCTGACTTGGCAATGCCTAATTATAACTTTGACGACTTCTTAGGACCTCTCGTGGATGGTATTTCCATGTACGACGGCACTATGGTTGGTGTTCCTTATGACATTCCTGTCTTTATTATGATGTACAGAGATGATGTTTACAAAGAGCTTGGACTAAGTGTTCCAACAACATTTGATCAGTACATGAGCAATGCACAAGTAATTCAGGCAGCAAAACTCGGTCATTTAAATCCTGACGGAAGACCAATATATGGTACCAACGGTCAGATGAAATCAGGACACTACAGCTTAGAGTGTGACTGGACAATGTTCGCATGGGCATTTGGTGGTTCAATTACCAATCCTGATGGAAGCTTTGCTGGTAATGATGCAAATGGCCTTGCTGGTATGGATTACTGGACTAAACTTAAAGAGTACATGCCTTCGGGCGTTACAAGTTGGACATGGGATGGTCAAGGACAGGATATCCTTCAAGGTGGTTCTGCTCAAACAATCTCATGGGGTGAATTCTTCCCATGGTGGGACTCAGATGAGTCTGCTGTTCAAGGAAAAATGATGGCAGCAGCCTGCCCAGCTCCAGCAAGTCCTTTAAGATCAACAAATGATTGTGGTTATGGTGAAATTCCAGGTGTTGCACACCAAGGTGGATCTTCACTAGCTGTCTCTAAATATTCAAAAAATAAAGATGCAGCTTGGTTATTTGCTCAATGGGCAACTAGCTATGAAACACAAGTCTACATCACTGCACTTGGTGGTGGTACTGGTCCAACTAGATCAGCTGTCTATGATGATGAGCGTATCAAAGCTAATAACAGAAGTGGTAACGGTACAACCCGCCACCTTGATGTTGTTAGAGATGCAATCTTCAATGACATGGGATCAGAACCAGACCTACCTGAGTGGGCAGATATGTCTAGTAACATGATACCTATAGAATTAGGAAGATACTGGGCCGGTGAGTATGGTTCAGCGAAAGAGTGTTTAGACACTATTGCTAAAAACTTCAACAAAACTGTTGGGGTTTAATTAAAAAAATTAACTAGGGTGGTTTAACCACCCTAGTTATAATGTGTTAGGTAAAAATATGAAAAAACCTTTAGCAGTTATAACTGGTGCAAGCAGCGGTATAGGTGCCGCTACTGCAAAAGCGTTTTCAAAGGCAGGGTACCCTACTTTATTGATAGCAAGAAGATTAGATATAATGGAGTCGTTTAAATTAGAAAACTCAATGTGTAGAAAAGTAGATGTTCGAGATAGAGAAGAACTTATAGCTGCTATACGTGAGGCTGAAAAAGAGTATGGACCAACTGACATGATTTTTAACAATGCTGGTGTGGCCAGACTTGCAGAAATTGGAACTCAAGATCCATCTGAATGGGATGAAATGATTGATGTTAACACGAAAGGTGTAATGAATGGAATTTATGCTGTGATGAGCAACATGAAAGCCCGAAAGGGTGGCACTATAGTTAATATGAGTTCAATAGCAGGAAGAAAAATTTATGAAGATCATACAGTCTATTGTGGGACAAAATTTTTTGTCCATGCAATATCAGAGAGTATTAGAGGTTATCTGTCACCGCATAATGTTAGAGTGATAGTAATGTCACCTGGAAATATTGAAGCAGAAGTTTTAAATGGAATTACCGACCCTAACACTTTAGAAGCTTATAAAAAAAATATCGAAAGAATTGGAGGAAGAATATCCCCAGACTATGTTGCAAAAATGATACTTTTTGCATATGAAATGCCACAAAATGTTATCATGCAAGAAGTGGTAGTGACTCCTACAAAACAAGATTACTAAATGACACGTCTAGTTATTGGCGTCGACAGTTCTACACAATCAACAAAAGCAATTGCATGGGATGATAAAGGTAATGCGATCGCCGAGGGCAGATGTGATATTCCTTTAAACAATCCAAGTCTTGAAAAATTCGAACAGGATGTCGAGGATTGGTGGAAAGCTTTTTGCGTATCATCCAATGATTTAGCTAAAAAAATAGATATGACTAAAGTTGAAGGGCTAGCCATATCTAATCAACGTGAAACTTTAGCAAAATTAGATAAATCAGGGAAAGCAGTCTACCCAGCTACAGTCTGGATGGACAAAAGATCTATAGAGGAAGTAGAAGAGTTGAATTCTATAATGGGTGAAGGCCAAATTCACAAAATCACAGGACGTCCAAAAGATCCATGTCCATGTCTTTATAGAGTTTATTGGCTTAAGAAAAATGAAAAAAAAATATTTGATGAAGTTGCCTGTTTTGCAGATGTTCAAGCTTTCTTAGTTCATAGATTATCAGGGGAATTTAACACCGGTTGGATTAGTTCGGATCCTCATGGAATGTTTGATGTTGTTAATAAATGTTGGTCTAAAGATATATTGGAACACTTGAGTATTGATGAATCAAGACTTCCTAAATCTTTCAAACCAGGAACTTGCATAGGCAAAGTCTCAAAGGATGCATCTCACCAAACTGGTTTAAAAGAGGGTTTAAGTATTTTTGCTGCAGGGGGCGATGGGCAACTTGCTGGTCTTGGTACAAATTGTACAAAATCAGATAGAGCATATATTAATCTTGGAACAGCCGTCGTTTCCGGGGTTTGGTCAGAGGATTATAAAATTTCAAAAAATTGGAGAACAGAAATTGCTGCACACGGAGAAGGTTTTATAATGGAAAATGTTCTATTGTCAGGAGCTTTACTTGTCAACTGGTATGTTGACCAATTTATTCATGGTGATAGGAAGGATCCAAATTTTTTTAAAAACCTAGAGGAACAAATTAATAAAATACCAATTGGAAGTGATGGATTGATTTTACAACCATACACTGGTGGAGTAATGGATCCTTATTGGGACTCTTATGCAAGAGGAATTATAGTAGGTTTAAGTATAAGCCATACCCCCTACCATGTTTATAGATCGATATTAGAGGGATTGACCCTAGACTCCGTTTTTAGAACTCAAAATATCGAAAAAGAAACAGGCATAAATGTAAAAGAATATCTTGCAATAGGAGGAGGTGCGAATAGTCCTGCATGGGTGCAAATGTTGGCTGATGCTTCTGGAAAGAATGTACTTATTGCTGACACTGTAGAAGCATCTTCATTGGGCGCTGGTATGATAGCTGCTTATGGCGCAGGTTGGTATAGCAGCATAAAAGAGTCTGCAGAAAATATGTCAGGGAAAACTCGACTTATTGAACCTAACTTAGATAACAAATCAAAATATCAAGATTTAATTAATATTTACCAAAATGTTTATGACTCAAATAAATCAATTAATAAATCTCTTGTTCAATTTACTGAAAAATATAAATCATGAGTGATTATAATGGTGTAATAAAAGATCTAATTGCAGGCAAATGGGTTAACCCTGAAGATAAAAAAAAATACGGTATCCCAATTAAAAAAATTGAAATAGATAAAAGCTTAGACGGCAAAGAGTCATTATTGATTTCTCAATTACATCCAAACCAAAATCTTCTTATTGTAAGTGATCAATTTACATACAAAGCCCTTGGTTCAAGAATTTATAAAAATCTTCAAGGTAAAGTAAAAGCAGATGAGTATATATGGGAGAGCCCATCTTCAAGTATAGAAGGTGTAGAATTTTTAAGAAAAAAAATTAAAGATTACGATGGAGTTATTGCAGTTGGGTCAGGTACAGTCAGCGATAGTATAAAGTATGCAACTTTTCTTGAAAAAAAATCATACTCTGTCTTTGCGACCACTCCCATGAATGCTTACACAACAGGCACAGCCTCTATATCTTTTGATGGAATCAAAAAATCATTGGTTGCGCATTATGCACAAGGTGTCTTCTTTGATTTAGAGGTTCTCAGCATGTGTCCCAAAAGACTTACAGCTGCTGCTTTTGCAGATGTAATTTGTCGAACAACTGCACAAGTTGATTGGTTGATGTCTCATAAAATTTTAAAGACTGATTATCAAACAGCACCGTATTCTCTTTTAGCTTTATATGAGAAAGATATGATTGAAAACGCTTCATTAATTGCAAAAGGAGATATAGAAGCTCTTGCTTTACTTACACGTATCTCTGCAATAATGGGATTAGGCACATCATTTACACAGACAACTCATGTGGGAAGTATGGGTGAACATGGAATTTCTCATTACATAGATATGTTTGCAAAAGACAACCATCCCGGAACCTCTCATGGAGAACAAGTAGGAATTGCAACTATTAGTATTTCAAAAATCCAAAATTCTATTCTAAATAAAGATACTCCACCAATAATAAAACCAACTCAAATACCTGAGCAAGAAATTATTCAAAAACTTGGTCATCAAATGTTAGACACAATTTATGATGCAATGAAGACAAAAATATTCGATGAAAAGAGAGCAGAGATGATAAATAACTTTTTTCACAAGAACTGGCTCGAATTTGTCCAACCCCTAAGAGAGAAAATGTTAGACTTTGACATTATTTGGAATTCTATGGGAGAGTGCGGCGCATTAAGAACTCCAGAAGACGCTAAACTTGATAGTAATTTTTATAAAGATGCTCTAAGATATGCTAGGTTCATAAGGGATCGATACACTATTCTTGATCTAGCCGGGGATAGCAATCAACTAGATGAATTAATAAATGTCTGAAGTAGAATATATAAATATTAAAAAAAACTTTGGTTCTGTAGAGGTACTAAAAGATATAAATCTAAATATTGGTAATCAAAAATTTGTTGTTTTACTTGGCCCTTCAGGGTGTGGAAAGACTACTTTATTGAGAATGACCGCTGGATTAGAAACTATATCTAGTGGGGAAATTTCAATAGGTGGAGACATTATTAATAATATCCACCCAAGAGATAGAGATATAGCAATGGTTTTTCAAAACTACGCTTTATACCCTCAAATGAATGTCTTTGATAATATTGCATTCAGTTTACAGATCAGAAAAATAGCTAGCCAAGAGATAAAAGAAAAAGTTGAGTGGGCTGCTTCTGTATTAAATTTAACAGATTTTTTAAACAGAACACCAAAAGAGCTGTCAGGTGGACAAAGGCAAAGGGTAGCTATGGGTAGAGCATTAGTAAGAGACCCAAAGGTGTTTTTGTTCGATGAGCCATTGTCAAATCTTGATGCAAAACTAAGAGCTCATATGAGATTGGAGATTAGAAAATTACATAATCAACAAAATGCTACCACTATTTATGTAACTCATGATCAAATTGAGGCTATGACTATGGCTGACGAGATAGTGATTATGAACAATGGTATTATTGAACAAATAGCAACTCCAAATGAAATTTATGAAAAACCAAATAATTTATTTGTTGCCGATTTTATTGGCACTCCTGCAATTAATCTTCTTGAGGGAGTTGTAACAGATAAGAGTAGTATTAAATTAAACTCACAGGATATACCTCACTCCAAAAAAAATGTATTAAATAATCAAAGTGTAGTTTATGGCATCAGACCTACTGACGTGAGCATAGATCCAAGCTCAAATATCAAAGCAGAGGTAGTTTTAGTAGAAACAACTGGTTCAGAGACTCATATTATAGCAATGTTAGATAATAACGAATTTAGAGTAGTTCAAAATGGTGGACGTACCACAATTAAAAATGGTGATGTCATTCCTCTTTCAATTAATATTGAAAAAGCACATTTATTTGATCATTCATCAACCAAAAGAATAGATTAATTTATACTTAGCTTATTCAATGAAAAGTAAATATAACGAAAACGAAGCGAAATCTTACATCAAAAAATATGCAAAAAGAGGTATTTCTAAAGACTTAGCACTTCGCATTTATACAACACAACTTTTGGGAAATGATCCTACCGTTGTTCTGCATGGAGGAGGGAATACATCGGTGAAATCGTCATTAGATACACTTCTTGGTGAAAATGAGGAAATTATTTATGTAAAAGGTAGCGGGAAAGATATGGGTAATATTGAGGAGGATGGTTTCCCGGCTTTAGAAATGAAAAATCTTCTTGGTATGAGAAAACTAACTAAGCTAGATGACTTTCAAATGGTTAATTATCAGCGTAAATATATGCTTGATACTTCTTTCCCAAATGCTTCTGTAGAAACTCTTTTACACGCGTTCCTCCCTCACAAATTCGTTGATCACTCGCACTCTAATGCAATTCTCTCACTTATTGATCAACCTAATCCAGAAAAAATTTGTAAGCATGTATTTGGTGATGAAATGGGTATTGTTCCATACATTATGCCTGGTTTTGAATTAGCAAAAAAAGCTTCTGAGGTTTTTGATAAAAATCCAAATGTAAAAGGATTAATTCTTTTAAATCATGGAATTTTCACTTTTGCAAATAATGCAAAAGAAAGTTACGAAAGAATGATTAAATATATAACGAAGGCTGAAAAAGAGCTCACAAAAAAATCTAAATTTATTAGAGTAAGCAAATACGTTGAAAAAAAAATTAGCATTTCAGAAATTTCAAACCTGATAAGGCAACAAATAGCCAATAAACGTGGTGATGATTTTGAAAGAAAGATTGTGTATTTTAATAAACCAAAATTCTTTGACGAATTATTTTCACACCCTAACTTAAAAAAATTTACAAATGAAGGACCAGTTACACCTGATCATGTTATAAGGATTAAATCTAAACCATTAATTATCGATTTATCAAAAGAAAAAACTAATAATTTAGAAAAAAACATTATTCAATCCATTGAAAATTTTAAAGATAATTATAAAAAATATTTTAAACGTAATCATAAATATAACTCTAGCGCCTCAATGTTAGACCCTTATCCAAGATTAATTTTAGTAAAAGGCATTGGAATTTTTTCCACAGGGCCAACATTTAAAGATGCCAAAATAGCAATGGATGTAGGTTTAAATTCTCTCTCAGTAATTTTACAGGCTGCTAAGTTTGGAAATTTTAAGTCAATACCTGAAAAAGAAATTTTTAGAATGGAATATTGGCCCCTTGAGCTTGCAAAAATTAAAAATTCATCTCAAAAACTTAAAGGACAGGTAGCAGTTGTTACAGGCGGCCTTGGTGGTATCGGTTATATTACAGCATTAAAGTTTAAAGCAGAGGGAGCAGATGTAATCATTATTGATATTATCAACCCTAAAAATATCAAACAGGATATAACAGGGATGAGTTATATAAAATGTGATATCACAAATGAAGATAAAGTCAGGGATGTATTTAAACAAATATCCGCTATTTATGGCGGTGTAGATATCCTTATTTCTAATGCAGGGTTTGCTACTGTTGAGTCTTTGGAAAAACTCACAAAGCAACAATTTGATAAAAGTTTTGATCTTAACCTTTTTGCACATCACTATTTCGTTAAACACGGAGTTGAAATAATGAAAAGGCAAAAAACCAGAGGAGTAGTTTTGTTTAATATTTCTAAACAAGCTGTAAATCCTGGAAAAAATTATGCTGCCTATGGTCTTACAAAAGCTGCTCTATTATTTTTAATGAAACAATATGTAACAGAGTACAGTGATTATGGAATTCGTTTTAATGGAGTGAATGCTGATAGGATTAGAAGTGGCTTAATGACCAATGATATGATTACAAAGAGATCTAAGGCAAGAGGTTTAACAACTAAGCAATATATGTCTGGTAACTTATTAAAACAGGAAGTTAAAGCAATAGATGTAGCCGATGCTTTTTATCATTTAGCTTTGTCTTATAAGTCGACCGCAAGTGTAATAACTGTAGATGGTGGAAATTTAGAGTCTTCGTTTAGATAAAATTATCTATATACCCTTTTTAAATTAAGCCCTAACTTTTTGAATTTATTTTTGAAACTATAGAATTCCTTATTATGTTTGGCAGTATTTTGTTTTAAAATTAGTTTTTGGTAGTAATGAACCATCTCATGACCAAGAATTTCAACAAATTCTCTAAAATTTTTAAATTTATTATGAATGGTTATTTTGTAACAAAATTTTGTAGCGTAAGGATTAAATTCAAATAGACCTAGAGCTCCATGCATTCTTCGTATTGTAATCTTTGGTTGTTTGAGGCGATTATTGAAGATATGCCTATTTAATATTTTATAAATAGCAGGCACTTTATTTGATTTAGGGTTATATATTCTTTCTTCCCCGTAATGTTCTATTAATGTAGCTAAACTTTTTGTTCTAGGCATAATTTTTAGTTTACAAATAAAGTTTATCAGAAAAAAATCAAGACAATTTAATTAGGATTTTTTCTCAAATGCTCTAAAAATAAAATGACTTCTTCGTATTGATCATCAGGAATATCTTTGTAACTGCATCCATATTTTTCTTTAATGCTGAGTGCAATATGTGCGTATGCATTTCTACCCCTTGAATGAAAAGGCGAGGGCTTCAAAACTGATTGAATTTCGTCCCCAATTAACTGAACTTTATTCCAAATTTTTTTTCTTTTATCTTCATTCAAAGTGATATTCCACCAGGAAAAAATGACTCTAGTAAAATTCTTATGATTGCAAACCCTATCCCACAAAAAATGATAATAGTAATTAATTGTTTATTCATCATGATATATAAGTACCCAATATGAAAAACTTTATCATTATTTTCTTTATAATACTGCCAAATTTAACATATGCAGATTTATTAGATAAATTTTCTCTCGCCTGTATTTGTGATAAGAGTATCAATGCGCTCAAGTATTTTGACTGTAAGCAAAAAGTTTCTGGTACACAATTAGATTTATTAAAAGAAGAAAACTTAAAAGATAAAATTTATATTTATAGTAGTTTTGATGAGAAAAAGTATGAGCTTATCGAAAATTACCCCAATTTCGTTTTTAATTATGAGACTGAAGACTATATTTCCATTTTATCAATTAACAGTAATTTGGATTTAGATTTTTCAATATCATACAAAGAATTCGACAAAAACTGGTCGTATGAATTAAAGTGTGTTTCTCTAAAAAAATAATGATCTTAATTTTTCTTAAATGATTAATAGAGTTTTTATAATTCCTTTTTTTGTATCTTTAATTGGATTTGTGTTACTAGTTTCAATGGACTCTGTAATTAAAATTCTAGGTGACAGATATCCTATTTTGCAATTATTATTTTATAACGCATTGTTTTCTTTAATACCCTTAGCTTATTTCATATTTAAAAATCACGGCTTTAAATTTTATCAAAATCAAAATTACACCTTTCAGATTATAAGAGGAATAGTGCATACGATAGGATTTCTATTTGTTTTAAAAGGAGTACTGGTTCTACCTCTTTCAATTGTTTATCCCGTTTTATTTACTTCGCCTTTAATGCTTTTAGTTATGTCTCATTTTTTTTTGAGTGATGATATAAACATTATTAGAGTGATGGCTATACTTATGGGTTTTTTTGGAGTATTGATTTCAGCAGAGCCCTTTGGTTCTAGCACTGTATCTTTTGAAGGAGTTTTGTATGTATTTATTGGTGCTTTTTGTATTGCAGTTACCCACTTAATTACGCGTAAATATAATTATTTAACATCCTCATATTCTGCAGCTTTTTTTAGCATGGCCGTAAGTGTTGTAATCTTTTTTTTTACAACAAAATTTCAGTTCGTAACAATGACATATAATGATCTGTCTTTATCAATTTTGGGCGGGCTATTTGCTGGACTTGGTGTTAGCGCTGTAATTTATGGTTCCAGAAAACTACCTTCTACAGTATTTGGTTTAACAAGTTATTTCCAAATTATTTATGGTGTATTTTTAGGTTGGATTATTTTTAATCAATTACCCTCAATTTATAATTATTTTGGAATACTCATAGTTATAATTGCGGGTGTTCTTCTTTTTTACTTCGATAAAAGCAAAAATGAAAGTTAGGGTAATGTTATCTATCATCACTCTTTACTTCATTTCGTATTTAATTTTTATATTTCCATTTCATGTTTTATCTACTTGGCTAGGTAATCCAACTTCACCATTAGAGGTTTTTATAACCACTACATTGGTATTTTCTCTTTGTCTTTATTATTTTAGATCAAAAAGTACAAATAAATTTATAAAAATTTTTGTTTATGAGGGGTTTGGTATAGGCACAGTATCTTTTTTTTTAATAATACCTCTGATTGCTTTTGAATATCTTAATATTGTAAGTAGTTACAAGCTAGCAATTTTTTTCTTTTTCATTCAAATCCCTACAATCATTTACGGATATATTAATTCAAAAAAGACTAAAATAAAAAATTTCTCATTAAATTCAGAACTGATAGACAAGAGTTTTAAATTTGTTTTTATCAGTGATGTCCATATAGGTTCAAATCATCCATCCTCACTTAAAAAAATTATATCTGAAATCATTGAACTAGATCCATCTTTTTTAATTATTGGTGGTGATTTAATTGATAGTAGTTCTTTTAAAATCGAAGATCTCAAAGAGTTTAAAAAACTTAACAAACCTATCTATTTTGTTACTGGCAACCATGAGTACTATATTAAAAACTCAAAAAAACATCTTGATGATCTTGATAGTGTTGGAATACAAACACTAAACAATGAATCTTTAAAAATTAATGGAATTAATTTAATTGGACTCTCAGATAACATAAGTGATAAATCAAAAATTTCTAATTTTGAAAAACTTTTTCAAAAAGACTTATTTAATTTGTTGATTGTTCATAAACCCTCTATTTGGGAAAAAGTTTCACCTAAAGCTAATTTAATGCTTTCTGGACACACACATAATGGGCAGATCTTTCCTTTCAATTTTATTGTAAGACTTAAATTTCCTCAAATTTATGGGCTTTACAAAAGAATGAATAACTATTTATATGTGAGCTCTGGATCAGCGACATGGGGCCCAAAGATAAGATTAGGATCTAACAATGAGATTGTCCAAATAAAATTAAAAAATTAACAATTTCTCTGATTGATGTAGATTAAATTAATGTTTTCTTTTTTATCTAAATTAATTTTTCTTTTCTTTTTTTTTATAAGTTCGGTTTTTGCAGATAGTCATATTTTGGAGCAAGAAAACTTTGAGGCTTGGCAATATACTTGTGTTTCTGAACAAAATCAAAAAATATGTGATTTAAGAGAGCTTGTATTTGACTCCAACACCAATGAAGTTGTAAGTTATCTATCTATATCTATAAATCCAGATAAATTAACACAAATGCAAATTGCATTTCCCCATGCAGTGAATCTGAAAAGTCCAATTAAATTACAAATCGACGAAAAAGATCCAATTGATCTTAATTATGCTTACTGTAATCAAAGCGCATGTTTTGTGGCAGAGATAATTGGAGAAAATTTTGTGAATTTTTTCAAAGCTGGAAATCAAATTTCTATAAAGACTTTATTTCTTGATAACCGAGAGGCCACTATAACTTATTCATTAAAAGGTTTCACAGCTGGTTACAACAGATTGTTTTCTTCAATTAATAATTAAATATTTAGTTTTTAACTAAATTAATTTTATTTTTAATTAACAACAAACATATCAGAGATGGTATTACCATGATGGCAGTTATCATAAAGAATAATCCCCAATCACCACCTAGCCCGTCAACCATAGCACCGGAAGAGGATGCTAATAATGTTCTTCCCGCAGTTCCAACAGAGGCTAGCAAAGCGTATTGTGTAGCAGTGAAGCTTCGATCAACAAGGAGTGATATAAATGTTACAAATGCAACAGTTGCAAAAGCTGCCGCGAGGTCATCAATGATTACCGCAAATGCAAACAGAACTTTTGATGGCCCTACCCATGCCAGAACTGAAAATAGTATATTCGTAGCTGACATTGCTATTCCTGCTATAATTAGAGTTTTAATTATACCAGATCTCATTGCAATAGCCCCTCCAATAAGAGTAAAAACAATGGTAGTAATCCAGCCAAGTGCCTTTGAATAGATAGCTATATCCCCCTTAGAAAAACCAATTTCTTTATAAAAAACTAAACTCATCCTCCCCAAAAAAGCTTCGCCAATTTTAAATAAAAAAACAAAAGCTAAGATAGCAATTCCAATTCTAACTCCGTTATTATTAAAAAAACTACTTAGTGGATTTGCTACAACATTATTTAGGTAGTAAAATGTTTGTGAAATAGGATTTTCCGCACCAAATTTTTTTATAAAAAATGAAAAAATATAAAATACTGCACCAATTACAACAAAAGTAAGACCCCCATTAGTGAACCATATTTTTTCAAAGAATTGACCAATTAAAAAACATAATGCTCCAATTGCTATAAATAGATAACTTGCCTTTACAACACTTTCGACATTCGTATTAGATGCATCAGTATTTAAAATATTTTGAAATCTCTCTTTATTGGTCTCCGGAATAAAAGATAATCCTACATTACATAAGACTATTATACCCATTAAAAAAATAAAAGTTACTTGCCAATATTGATCAATTCCAGATTTTTCTAACTTTTCTGCAATCTCTAAACATACATAACCACCTAATTTAAATCCAGTCCACCATCCAACAACTGCCATTGCAGCTCCTGCTGCCATACTAGCCGATTCTTCTTTTTTAATTTGCTCAATTCTTAAGGCGTCTATTGTTATATCTTGCGTAGCAGATGATATTGCAATAGCTAAACCTACACCAATGATTAATGCTAAATTTTGAGTTGGTTCAAGGACACTCCAAATAATTAAGCAAATTAAAATTATAGTTTGCATTAAAAGGATTATGGATTTTCGATGCCCTATTTTATTTGTTAAAAAAGGTAATTTCATTCGATCAATTATTGGTGCCCACAAAAAATTAAATGCATAAACACCAAATATTAACCCAGCCCATCCTATTGTACTTCTGCTAAGCCCTTCTTCTTTTAGCCACAAAGACAAAGCGCTAGCAATAAGAACCCAAGGAAATCCACTTATGATGCCTAATAAAAGAATACGTAACATTCTTCTGTCATAGTAAGCACCAATTAAGGATTTTAATTTATTCGAATCTACTGAAACCGAACTCATCAATTATTATGTTATTCTAAAAAATAATTAATTAAACTTTAATCGCTAAGAGAACTTAACCACTTTATTAAATCAGCCCTATCTTGGTCTTTTTTAATTCCGTTGTAGTTCATTTTCGTGCCAGTAATATACTTTTTTGGCTTTAATAAGAATTTGTTTAGTTCTTCTACATTCCAATCGCCACCAAATGCTGCAAGTGCTCCGGAATATGCGAAGCCCTCTGCTGATCCTTTTTCTCTATTGACTATACCCCACATCGCTGGACCAGTTTTATTTTCACCACCTTTAACATGAGTATGGCAAGATGCACATTTTTTAAAAATCTTTTCACCATTTTCCATACTAGCTGATGCAAGCATAGGTGTAATGTCTGGTAAAACAGCAAAAATATCCACATCTTCACTTACAGAGGTTGTAACACCGCCTTCAGGTATTTCAATTTTGTATGCAAGTTCATCTGGAAACTCGGGGTGTATCGCCATATCAGCAACCTTTGAGAATACAGCAGCAAGAAGTAAGGCAAGTATTATTGCACCTAGAATTTTATTAGTTTCCATATTAAAAAGAGAAGTCTATGTTTAAAAATATACCACTAAAAACGGATTTTTGTCGCATTAATGAATGATACGCTAGTTATAATACCAATAAGATTAAAGGCATCTAGATTTCCAAATAAGCCATTTGCAAAAATTGGTGAGTTACCAATGCTGCATCACGTTTATAATCGTGTAATAGATTTTACAGAAAATGTAATTTTAGCTATTTGTGATCAAGAGGTAAAAGATTACTGTGCAAAGATGGATCTCAAGCACGTTATGACAGATCCTAATCATCCATCAGGAAGTGACCGTATTGGAGAGGCATTAAAAAAACTTGAGGATACAATAAATTTTAAATACGTAATAAATGTCCAAGGAGACATGCCATTTATTAAAGATAACCACATTAATGTATTAAAAGAGAGACTTCTAAAATTTCAAATGAGCACTTTAGCCTGTCCATTCGTAAACTTAAATGAAGCTTATGATAGTTCTAAAGTGAAAGTCTTAATTGATGAAAATAATTGCGCTTTAGATTTTTCAAGAACATTAAATGATAAACAAAAAGTTAATAAGAATATTTTTCATCACATTGGTATCTATGGGTATCATAAAGATTTTTTGTCAAATTTTATCTCTTTATCACCTACTAAAAGAGAGCTCAGTGAGAAACTCGAACAGCTTCGTGTTATTGAAACAGATAAAATTGGAATTACAATAATTAAAGAAGAGATTTTGGGAGTTGATACACAAGAAGATTTAGATAGAGTAAATCGATTAATTTATAAAAAATGAATAAAAAAATATCTTTTCAAGGAGTCGAAGGAGCATACAGTCATCTTGCGGTGCAAGAGTTCTTTCCTGGGGCAGAACCGTTACCCTGTAAAACATTTGAGATTGCTTTAAACGAGGCTGAGATTGGAAATGTTGATTATGCAATGATTCCTATTGAGAACTCTGCTGCAGGCAGAGTAGCTGATATTCATCGATTGATACCAAAATCTAATTTGCATATTAACTTTGAACATTTTCAAAAAGTTGAACACAAGCTTTTAATTCATCCAGACAGTAAAATTGAAAATATCAAAAATATTATCAGTCATGAACAGGCCTTAGCACAATGTAGCGATAAAATTCAGAAATTAAATTTAGATATTTTGATCGGAGCTGATACAGCAGGTTCAGCAAAAAAAATCCATGATGAGAAAATAATAGATACAGCTGCTATTGCTTCAAGTTTGGCGGGAAAAATCTATGGCTTAAAAGTTATTGATAATAATTTTGCAAACTCTGTTAACAACATTACAAGATTTTATATAATGTCTAAAAATGAAAATTTAGAATTTGATGAAACTAAAACATACATATCATCCTTTTTATTTTCAGTTAAAAATACACCAGGATCTTTATTTAAAGTAATGGGGGGATTTGCGACTAATAATGTTAATATGATTAAACTTGAAAGTTATAATTATGGAGCTGACTTCGTTATTACACAATTTTATTGTGAAATTGAAGGACATCCTGAACAACAAAACACTAAATTTGCCCTTGACGATATGTATCATTATTGTTCAAAGGTTAGAAAATTAGGAGTTTTTGAAAAATCTCCATATAGAGTAAGACAATAACTTCATATTTCTATTTAATACTGTTATAAGATAATTTGAGAATTACATGGGCAACATTTTATGCCAATCCGGTCAGGTTCGAAAGAAAGCAGCCGTAACATAAGAGGTTGGGTCGTGTAATTCTCCTTTGAGCCCGTTATGAAACATCAATCGAATATTCTTGCATTAAAATATAGACCTTTAAATTTCCAAGATCTAATTGGTCAAGAGTATTTAGTTGAGACTATTCAAAAATCAATACAGCAAAATAAAATTCCTAATGCATATATTTTTACAGGTATACGTGGAGTAGGCAAAACAACCACAGCAAGAATTGTTGCAAAAATGTTGAACTGTACAGTTTTTGATAAAAATAATAATCCTGATTTAATCAATTGTGAACAAGCAAAAGCTATCACTGAAGATAGACATCCAGATGTTATAGAAATTGATGCTGCATCAAATACAAGTGTTGAAAATGCAAGAGAGATTATAGAAAACGTAAAATATAATCCTGTTCTAGGAAAATATAAAGTTTATATAGTTGATGAGGTGCATATGCTATCTAAAAGTGCATTTAATGCTCTTCTTAAAACCCTGGAAGAACCACCCCCTCACTCAAAATTTATATTTGCAACGACTGAGATATCAAAAGTACCTATTACAATTCTTTCAAGATGTCAAAGGTTCGACTTAAGACGAGTCGAGAAGAAGACACTGTCTGATTTTTTAAAAAGCATTGCTAAAAAAGAGGATATAAAAATTTCTACTGAGGCATTAAATCTAATTGTAAAGGCTAGTGATGGTTCAGTAAGGGACTCCTTAAGTATATTAGATCAAGCTAATATATTTAAATCACAAAAAGAAATTCAAGTTGAAGAAATAGTAAACATGTTAGGTTTTGCAAGGCAAAGTGATTTGTATGAACTATCAAGATATATATTTGAAAATAATTTATCAAAATTAATTTCCATGCTTGACGATATGTATCAAAGAGGTTCTGAGACCTCTAAAATCATTGAAGATATGATGAATATAATAAATTGGTCATGCAAATTAAAAATAAATCAAGAACTAATTGAGGATGAATTTTTAACTGAAGAAGATAAAAATTTTGCATCATATGTTATCCAATTTGATAATGGCAAGTTAAATATTTTTTGGCAAAGTTTGATGAAAGGTTATGATGAAATTAAAATCTCACCTCAACCTCATGCAACCCTAGAAATGGTTATGCTTAGGTGTGCTTTCTTGTTAAATGATAATCAATCAACAGAATTAGTAGAAAAAAAAAAGTCTGAAATAAATCAGAGTATAGTTCAATCCTCTCCTAATATTGATCAAGTAATTCAAAACAAAGTTGAACAAGTATCACCAATTTCCTTAAAAGAAAAAATTGATATTCATCAGAAATTTTTTCAATTTTATGGAAAAAATTTCTCACCTCTTATGGCAGGTATTATTATCGAAAATGTTGAAATAATTGATTTTTCAGAGAAAAATAAAATATTACTACTAAATGTGTCTGACAAAAATTTCAACGGAAGCGAAGAATTATACAAAAATTTGGAAAATGACTACAAAATCGAAATGGTACTTAAAACAGAAATAACAACTTTAGAGAAAATTAAGTCTCTATATAAAAAAGAATTAATTGACCAGGAGATGAAGACTGATGAATTTAAAAAAGTTCTTGCTAAATTTCCTAATGCAAAGATTATAGATATTGAAGAATTAGAAAGAGGTGATGGAAATGATGGGTAATATGGGCGGTATGATGAAAAAAGTCCAAGAAATGCAAGCCAAAATGCAAGAAATGCAAAAGGAGCTTGAAAATAAAACCGTTGAGGCTGAGTCCGGAGGAGGAATGGTTAAAGTTATAATGAATGGTAAACAAATTGTTCAATCAATTGATATAGATCCATCACTGTTGTCTTCCGATGAAAAAGAGGTACTGGAGGATTTAATTAAAGCGGCACTTAATCAAGCTAAAGAAAAAGTCGAGGAAATGTCAGCTGAAGAAATGAAAAAAATAACTGGTGGATTACCATTACCCCCAGGAATGAAGATGCCTTTTTAAATTGTCACAAGACGAACTTCAAAAATTTATTAATTTAATTTCTAGGTTACCTGGTATTGGTCAACGCTCTGCGCAAAGAATAGCTTTATATTTGATAAAAAATAAACAAGAACTAATGTTACCTTTAGGAGAAAGTATAAAGGAAACAGCATCTGTGGTAAAAAAGTGCACTAATTGTGGAATATTAGATGTTATTGTTCCATGTAAAATTTGTTCTTCAGAAACTAGATCAAAAACCACAATATGTATTGTTGAAGATATGGCTGATGTATGGGCTTTTGAAAGATCAGGATATCATAAAGGTCTTTATCATGTAGTTGGTGGGCTTTTATCAGCCTCAAAAAATTTTACAGAACAGGATTTAAATTTAAATAAACTCAAAGAAAGAATTATAAACAATCAAGTACAAGAAATTATTTTAGCATTGAGTGCAACAATTGAGGGACAAACTACAGCTTTAGTAATAAAAGATAATCTTGAAAATCAAAATATTAAAATTACACAACTCGCATACGGTGTTCCTGTAGGAAGCGAAATTCATTATTTAGATGATAATACCTTAGGGGCAGCTTTAGAGTCTCGTAAAAACTTAAGCTAATTTGATCATAAGTAACACACTAAAAGTTTGATTTATTGTCTCTGATAACTGTATAAACTATATTAAATTCCATGTTGAAGCTTATTTATGCTCCCGATCCCATATTAAAAAAAGAGAGTGTATCTATACCTCAGGTAGACGACCATCATAGAGAACTTATAAAACAAATGTATGAAATTATGTATTCTGCAAATGGAGTTGGTTTAGCTGCTCCACAGATAGGTTTAAATATTTGTATATTTGTTCTTGACTCGGGCTCTAGAGATGAAGAAAAAAAACCTATCACAATGATAAATCCAAAGATTATATCATTACATGAAAATAAAGTACCATATGAAGAGGGTTGTTTATCTTTTCCAGAACATTTTGCAGAAATAGACCGTCCTGAAAAAATTAAGATAGAGTATCTTGATGAAGACAACTCAAAAAAAATCTCTACATTTACAGGTTTTGAGTCGAGGATAATACAACATGAATTGGATCATTTAAAAGGTATTTTATTCGTTGACCATTTAAGTCGTTTAAAAAGAGATGTGATTATAAGAAAGATGAGAAAGTATAAAAAAGAAAAAGAAATAATTTAAATGAAAAAAAAACGTGTAGTTTATTTTGGTTCACCAGAATTTTCTCTTCCTCCTCTAAAGACCCTCTATCTTGGGGGATATGATATAGTGGGGATTTATACACAAGAGCCAAAAAAAAAATTTAGAGGACAGCAAAAATATAATACACCAGTTCAACAATGGGCAGAAAGTCAACTTCTGCCTGTTTTTACTCCCAAAATACTTAATGATAAATCTTTGAAAGAATTTCAATCATTAAAGCCTGATGTAGCAATCCTTTTTGCTTATGGAAAAATACTTCCACTGAATTGGTTAAACACCCCTTTAAATGGTTTTATAAATATACATGCCTCGCTTCTACCAAGATGGAGAGGAGCAGCACCTGTTCAAAGAGCCATTGAAAATAATGATAAAGAGACAGGTATTAGTATTATCAAAATGAATGATAAAGTTGATGAAGGCCCAATTTTAGCCCAGCAGAATATAGAAATTAATGAATTAACTGATGGTAAAAAATTAATTGATCAAATTAGTCATGACTCTTGTTCATTATTATATAACACATTAAAAAAATATTTTTTAGGTCAAATCCAATTAAAAGAACAAGATCATTCACAATCTACATATGCAAAAAAAATAGATAAATTTGAAACACAAGTAGATTGGGGATTATCAGCAAGTATAATTGAAAAAAAAGTAAGAGCTTTTTACCCATCACCAGCAATGTGGTTTAAATATAAGGGTCAGAGATTTAAAATTTTAAAAGCTAAAATATCTAACTTACAAGATGAAAAGGGCAAGGTTATAAACTTACCTCTAACTATAGCATGTAAAAATAACAGTCTAGATATTCTAGAAATTCAAGCTGAAGGAAAGAAACCGTTAAACATTAAAGAATTTGTTTTAGGGAATAATCAATTTAAATTAAATGCAATAATGGATAATGACTAATATAAAACTCACAATTGAATATCATGGTTTACCTTATTGTGGTTGGCAATATCAAAAAAATGAGAAAACTGTGCAAGGTGAAATAGAAAAAGCAATATTTAAATTCTCTGGTGAAAAAAAAACTATTCAAGGTGCTGGAAGAACAGATGCTGGTGTTCACGCTATTGGACAATGTGCCAATTTTGAATTAGAAAAAAAATTCGATGAATATCAAATTCTAAGTGGAATTAATTTTCACCTTGGGAGTGAAAAGATAAGAGTTACTAAAGTTGAATGTGTTAATAATGAATTTAATGCTCGTTTTACTGCTAAAAATAAAATTTATAATTATCAAGTTTTTAATAGTCTAGCCCCGTCAGTTATTGAGGATGATTTTAGTATACATATTCGTCAACCTTTAGATTTAGAGGTAATGCAAGATGCAATTCAGCTGTTTATTGGTAAACATGATTTTTCTTCGTTTAGAGCACAAGGTTGTCAAGCGAACAAACCACTTAGAACTATTGACGAAGCATCGATTGATATTAAAGGTTATAAAATTATTTTTGTATTTAAGGCACAGTCCTTTCTTTATCAACAGATTAGAATAATGGTTGGATCTTTATTAGAAGTTGGATTAAAAAATAAAAATACTAATTGGATAAGTGAATTAATTGAAGCAAAGGATAGAAGCTTAGCAGGACCAACGGTTCCTTCAAAAGGCTTGATTTTAAAGGAGATATCTTATTAACATTCTTATTTACACACAATGTTTTGCTCCTAAAGTAGGCGGTATTGAGTCTGTAATGACAAATATAGCTCAACATGCATTTAACATGCAAAATAAAGTAACAGTTCTCTCTGATGGATCTAAACTGTTTTCTTCAGATTTTGATAGTAAATGTAAGTTTGATATTCATAGATTTGATCAAATCAAGTTTCTTAGAAAAAGAATTAAATCAAGTTTTGCTCAGAATTTTTTAAACAAAAATAAAATTGATATTATTTTTTTTGATAGTTGGAAATCACTAGAGCTATTTAATAATACTACAGATATAAAAAGAATTTGTTTAGCTCACGGAAATGAAATACTAAAATTAAGAAATAAACATAGAATTTTAAATTCTTTAAATAAAGCAGATTTAATAATCTATAATTCTCAATTTACTAAAAATAAAACATTCAAAAATTTTAAAAATTTAAAGAAATTTAATCATAAAATAATATATCCAGCTTTTATAAAAAAAATTTATAAAAATAAAAATAATAAAAAAAAATATGATTTATGTACTGTAGCCAGACTAGAATACAGAAAGGGGCACCATTTAGTATTTGAAGCAATGTCTATACTAAGAAATGAATATAATATTATACTTAAATATGCCATTCTTGGAGATGGTCCAGAATTATCAAGATTAAAGGATTTAGTTTTTAAATTCTCACTACAAAGGCAGGTAGATTTCATACACCACGATTTTTCAAGTGAAAAAATTTTTAAAAATTCTGCTGTTCATATAATGCCAACTATAACTACACCTGAAAGTATTGAGGGCTTTGGAATATCCAATGTTGAAGCAGCTTCTTATGGACTACCTTGCATAGTCAGTAATAGTGGTGGGACTCCAGAGTCAATAGGTAACAATGGTATAATTGTAAAAGAAAATAATCTCAAACAACTTGTCAAAGCAATTATTGATATTTTCAAAAAATATAAGAATTATAGTAAAAAAAGTTACATATTTGCAAAGAATTTCGAGTCAAAAAAGAAGATAGAAGAATATTTAGATAACTTTTAAAATTTCATCATAGCTTGTTTTTTTGAATTCGCCTGGGTCTTCAGTAATAATTTTTATTACCTCTAAATCCTCTAAAAGTATGACAGACCTAATTAGTCTTTCACCCATAAAATTACTTTCATATTCTCTTTTAAGTTTCGATAATTTCATAAATTCTTCATTTCCGTCAGATAAAAATTTTATAACAGTTTTTCCTAAGTCTTTTCTCCACAAATCTAAAACATATGGGTCATTTGTAGTGATACAACAAATCATGTCTAATTTTTTTTCTTTAATAATTTTTTCTGCTCCATCGATAAAAGGAGGTAAATGTTGTACATGGCATGTAGAGGTGAATGCACCAGGTATGCATATAATTAGAACTCGTTTATTGTTAAAATCATTATGAAGATTGAAATCTTTCGTACCATCAGAGGAAACTAATCTCAGATTAATATTTGGTATAAGTTCTCCTAGTTTCATGATTTGAAAAAATTTTCTAATGTTTTGAAATATATTTTTTCAGTAGTTTGTAGATCTTCTACAGAAACACATTCATTAACTTTGTGTAAAGTTTTGTTAATTGTTCCAAACTCAAAAACAGGACATACTTCTTGCATAAACCTAGCATCTGATGTTCCACCCCCAGTATCTTGACTGGCATCTAATCCTGTTACATCTTTGATTGCTTCAATACAATGTTTTGTGAACGGGTTATTAAAAGACTGGAAAGGCATACCTCTAAAAGTTAGTTTTAATTTATAAGCACAATTATTTTCAGAGCAAATTTTATTCAAGTGTTTGTCAAAATAGTTTTGTATTTTTTCTTGATCCCAGTTGTCATTAAAGCGCATGTCACCTACGGTAATCAATTTTTCAGGTATTACATTCTTTGCCTTATTATTTAAATTTATCTGAGTAAATTGAAGAGTAGATGGTTCAAAATATTCTGCACCGTCATCAAGTTTTTGATCATCAAAAAAAGAGATAACCTTAGACAAACAATGGAGAGGGTTTTGAGCTAGTTGAGGATAAGCTGCATGCCCTTGCTTTCCAATTATTTCAATTTGAATATCCACAGCTCCTTTTCTTCCAACTTTGATCTGATCACCGATTACTCTCTCAGAGGATGACTCAGTGGCTATTGACCCGTCTATTCTTATACTATTTTCTTTCAACCATTTTACGACTTTCTTTACACCATTTACGGAGTCTGCTTCTTCATCTCCAGTTATGATAAAACTTATTGTGCCATTAAAATCCTTATTTTCCTTGATAAATTTAAAGACACTTACCATGCTAGCTGCCGTACACCCTTTCATATCCTCTGATCCACGACCATAAAGATACCCATCTTTAATTGTTGGTTCAAAAGGTGGTGTGTCCCAATCCTCTAAGTTACCAGGGGGCACTACATCAACATGACATAAAAAATTAAAATGTTTTCCATTTGTATTAATCGGACCATACGTAGCCATGATATTAATTACTTCGTAACTCCCATCTCCATCAAAGTTTAGTTGTTTTGTTGTAAAACCATTTTCTTCAAATATTTCAATTAAGAAATCAAAAATATCTTGTTTTGCTGGTGTAACAGAGTCAAAAGATATTAATTTTTTTGATAGCTCTATTGTGTCTAACATTTTAATCTCTTAGTAATTCATTGACGGAGGTTTTTGAACGAGTTTTTTCATCCACCGTTTTCACAATCACAACACAGTACAAGGATGCATCTCCTTTAGAACTTGGAAGACTACCTGGAACAACTACAGAATATGGAGGAACTTTTCCCATATAAATTTCTTTTGTTTCACGATTATAAATTTTTGTTGAAGCTCCAATAAATACCCCCATGGATAATACTGATCCCTCTCCAACAATTACACCCTCGGCGACTTCTGACCTCGCACCAATAAAACAGTTGTCTTCTATTATAACTGGATTTGCCTGCAAAGGCTCTAAGACTCCTCCTATGCCTGCACCTCCTGAGATATGACAGTTTTTTCCAACTTGAGCACAAGAACCAACTGTAGCCCAAGTATCAACCATAGTTCCTTCATCTACATATGCGCCCAAATTAACAAAGCAAGGCATAAGCACTGCACTTTTTGCAATAAATGCTGACCTTCTTACAATACAGTTAGGAACAGCTCTAAATCCTGCTGATTGAAAATTTTCTAATTTCCAATCTTGAAACTTTGAGGGAACTTTATCCCACCATGAAGTAGTTCCATCTTTTACACTTGGACCGCCAGTGATTATTTCCATATCTTGAATTCTAAAACTTAAAAGAATTGCTTTTTTAAGCCATTGATTTACATGCCATTCATTTTCTTTTTTTTCGCATACTCGAAGCTTTCCCTCATCCAATAGGTTAAGAACATTTTCTATATTTATTTTTGCCTCATTATCCTCAATAAAATTTATCTGATCTCTTTGATCCCATAATTTCTCAATTATATCTTGATGGCTCATAATACTTTTATATCACGTTTTTTAAGAAATTTTCCAAATCATCAGTAACATGTGATATGTAACCTTTTTCATCAATAATTTTTTGGATATCTTCTTGTTGATTCACATCTTTATTGAGGTTGTATTCAAGGTTATTCGTTACCCAAACTGTCTGCCAACCCATTTTATGAGGCTCTCTCAAATTAATATGAAGATCCTCAAACATAGCTGTTGAACTGTTGTCTAAATTGAATTTATTTTGGAATGAGTCGTAAACTTCTTTGTGAGGTTTTGGCATATAGTCACTTTCAGAAATGTCAAAACATCCATCAAAAATATTAGTCATATTTAGTTTTTCTAAAACTTTTTCCACATGTTCAAAGTTAGCATTTGTAAAAATATACTTTTTTCCATTTAAGCTTTTTAATATTTCCGCAAGAGATGTATTTGGTTGAACTACTTCATAATTAATTTGATGAACGTAGTCCAAATATTCATCAGGATTTACTTGATGTTCAATCATAAGACCTCTAAGTGTTGTTCCATATTGATGATAATATTTAGACCTCAGAGCTTGTGCATCACCAGAGGCTAAATTTAATTTTTCCTCAATAAACTTACCCATAAGTATGTGTACTTTATCAAACAAACCACACTCTGCTTTATAAAGTGTATTGTCTAAGTCAAAAACCCAATTTGTTATATTATTCATAAGCGTGTTAAACTAATGTTTATTATATAAAAGCCAAGAAGATTTATAAAAATTCAAAAATTTTTTTTTGAATTTCAAATATGTTTTCGTTTGTTTTTGAGCTTACAATGTAGTTTTCAAATTCAGTATTTAAATTGTCTAAAAAAGCAGACTTTTCTTTTATTTTTTTGTCACTTTTCGTATAGCAAATAATAATTTTTTGTTTTATTTGTTTCATCAAGTCAATCATCTCTATGTCTATTTTTTTTGGCCCCAATGAATTATCAATTAATACAAATATTTTCTTTAAATTTTCACGAGATGTTAAATATTGAGAGACAAGATCTGATATTTGAAATGCCTCTTTTTGAGATATTTTTGCAAATCCATACCCAGGAAGATCAACAACCATCATTGAGTCACCGTGATTAAAAAAATTAATTTGTCTTGTTTTACCGGGGGTATTGGAAATATGTGCCAGTTTTTTCATAAAAACTGCATTGATTAAACTAGATTTTCCAACATTTGACCTACCTATGAAAGCTATTTCAGGAAAACTTACATTAGGATATTGACGAGGTTGTGTAGCGCTTAGTAAAAACTTAGTTTGTTTTTTGAAATAATTTGAGACAAGGCTCATTAACTCTTCATAATTTTTCTTTGTATGATGTATTGTTGAGCCATTGATAAAACATTGTTAGTTGTCCAATAAATAACTAGCCCTGCTGCGAATCCACCTAAAATGAAAGTAAATACTATTGGCAATAAACCAAAAATTTTGGCCTGCATTTTATCTACCGGAGCTGGGTTCAATTTAAATTGAATATACATCGAAATACCCATTAAGATTGGCCAAATACCAACATTAAGAATTTGCAAAATACCTGGAACGTTCCATTCCACAAAACCAAAAAGAGTAAGAGCCCCTAAGGGATCTGGCGCTGAGAGATCATGTACCCATCCTATAAAAGGAGCATGTCTCATCTCAATAGTCACAAATAAAACTTTGTACAAGGCAAAAAATACTGGGATCTGTAGAAGTATTGGCAAACAACCAGCTATAGGATTTGCCTTTTCTCTTTTATATAAAGCCATCATTTCTTTTTGCATTCCAGCTCTATCATCTCCGTATTGTTCCTTAAGTCTTTGCATCTCAGGAGCAAGTTTTTTCATTTTTGCCATTGATTTAAACGATTGTTGAGCAAGTGGAAAAAAACAAATCCTCATCAAAACTGTAAACAGAATTATTGACCAACCAAAGTTTCCTACATACCCGTATATAAATTCTAAAACATTAAAAATGGGTTTTGTTAAAAAATAAAACCAACCAAAGTCAACTGAACGATCAAAACCGTCAAACCCATATTCTTCCATATACTTATCGATAATATTTACGATTTTTGGCCCTGCAAAAATTTTAAAATTATGTGAGATACTTGCATTATTTGAAACAGCTATTCTTTCCCCAACAATATCAGTTTGAAAATTATCTATATTATCAACAAAGCTGTAACTGTATGTCTGCTGAACAGGTTCGTTTTGGTTAGGGATTATCGCAGTTTGCCAATACTTATCTGTCATCCCAATCCACCCTCCAACAGAAGAATGTTTAATTTTTTTATCATCTTTTAAATCGTCATAATCATATTCCTCCAGCACACCATCAGTTATTGACAAGGGGCCCTCGTGAAGAATGAAGAAATTTTGCATCTCTGGAATTCCTTGTCTTTTAGATAATCCGTAAGGATAAAGGTCGAAAGAAAGACCTGAATTATTTATAACCCTTTGATCAACGCTAAATAAATAGTTTTCATCTAGAGTTATGATCTTTTCAAAAGTGATGTTCTGATCACTAGTCCAAGTCAGTTTTACAGGTTCATTAACACCAATAGTGTTTTTATCAGCAATCCATATACTAGAACTTTTTGGTAACTCAATTGTACTGTCAGAGCTTACCCAACCTGTATCTAAATAATAGGCATTATCAGATCCTAAAGGATTTAAAAATTCAATTAAGTCAGATGTTGGATCTAAGGTTTCCCTGAACTCTTCTAGGATAAGATCATCAATTACTGCTCCATTTAAATTTATAGAGCCTTTAATTTTAGAGTTATCAAAGTTCACTCTTCCTGACTGATTTATCACATCACCTCTATCAGCTAAAACAGAAGATGAGGATTTTTGAATACTGAGATCAACAAGACTTTCATCATTTGTTTGTTCCTCAGTAATTGGCGTTCTCTCTGGTTGAGGAACTAGTAACTGAAAACCAAAAATAATTGCCATTGAAATAATAATAGCTAGGAATAAGTTCTTTTGATTTTCCATATTATTTTTTTATTGGGTCGTAACCAGACGAACCTAACGGATTACATTTTAGAATTCTAACTATTCCCATTGTTATTCCTTTTAAAACACCAAATTCCTGAATAGCCTCAATTGTATATTGAGAGCATGTTGGAAGATGTCTACAAGTTTTTGGTAACATAGGTGATATGAATAATTGGTAAAATTTAATCGGTGCAATAAAAGATATTTTCCAAAACTTTTTGATATTATTTTTCATGAGATAAGAATTTTTCAATATCTTGTTTTAAATCAATAAAAGGTACTTTCAAAACTGTTTTTTTGAGTATTATTACAAATTTGACATGATTTAATGTATTTATAAGACTGCATGTGCGTATTGCCTCTCTAGCCCTTCTTTTAGCCCTATTTCTTTCAACTGCATTACCAAGCTTTTTACTAGCTATAATACCAACTAGAAAAGTTTCTAAATCTGCGTCATGAAGAATATACCCATTAAAACTTGAACTTTTAAAGCAGTTCCCTTTGTTTCTGATTTGAGAAAATTGGGAAGATTTTTTTAGTGTAGGAAGTCTCAATAATTAAGCAGATAGTCTAGATCGACCTTTAGCTCTTCTTGCATTAATGACCTTACGACCGCCAACTGTTGACATTCTAGAACGAAATCCGTGCCTTCTTTTTCTAACTAATTGACTTGGTTGATATGTTCTTTTCATTGCTAATAGACCTAAAAATTTGGTTCCTACATTTAACAATTATTGATATGAAGTCAATAAATAAAAACAAATTATGTTGATAATTAAAGACATTTCTAATTTACAGTCTTATTTGACTGCTTATCAAAATCGAAAATACTCAATTGGTTTTGTTCCTACTATGGGCGCCCTTCATAAGGGACATGGAGAACTGATAAAAAAATCAAAAAATGATAATCACAAAACTATTGTAAGTATTTTCGTAAATGAAAAACAATTTAACAGTAAAGAAGATTTTAACTCTTATCCTAGGAATAAGGGCCTTGACTACGATTTTTGCTCTGACAACGATGTAGATCTATTATTTGAACCATCAGTAGAAGAAATTTATAACAATGATGAAACTATTTTAAAAAATACTAATTATAATAATATTCTTTGTGATAAATACAGAAAAGGACATTTTGATGGTGTAATCACTGTACTAAATAAATTTTTTTCAATTGTAAAAAGTAACAAGGTTTATTTTGGTGAAAAAGATTTTCAGCAACTCAAGATAATTGAAAAATTTATTCAAGAAAAATATAAATTTCTAGAAATAGTATCTGTACCTACAAAAAGAAATGAAGAAGGTATTGCTTATTCATCGAGAAATGAAAAATTAAGTAAAAAACAAATACAAGATTTTGTTAGTTTTCATCAAAAAGTAGAAAATTTTCTAAAATCTTTAGAAAAATCATTTGATATTAATACTGCAAACCAAAAAGCTAAAGATTTCATTGTTGATCAAGATATTGAAGAATTTGATTACTTCGAATTTAGAAATAATGAGGACCTAAGTTTCGATGGTAAAGTTTCTGAGTCGAGACTTTTTTATGCAATTTATAAAGGCAAAATTAGACTAATTGATAATTTAAAAATTTAAAATGGCGGTTCTGCAAGGATTCGAACCCTGAATTCTTGATCCGTAGTCAAGTGTGATATCCGTTTCACCACAGAACCTTAATCAAAGTATATCACCATTAATCAATCATTGTACTTAATCCTACGAAACTCATACGGCCTCTATACGGCCAAATGTTTCGGAAAGGTGAATATGGGAAGGATAACTAAACGAAAGTTAAAAGATGTAAAGGGCAATCGCTATGTCTTATTTCAAGCATAGGTGAACATGAAGGGACAAAGATATTCCCGAGCTTTTCAATATATGCGGGAAGCAAGGGCTTACATTAGCGAACAAAAGGGATTAATCAGTAGAGGTTGTTTGTCGGGGGGAGGGAACAACGTTGTGTTTCCTCCCCCCTTAGTAGTGCAGAGGTGTGAAATCTTCAAACCTCTAGTTAAAGGGGTAAAGTTCCCAAACTGCTTTGCCATCTGCATCGGCTTCGTAAGTAAATGCGTAAAATTTACCATTCAGTTCAGATAACGCTTCAGATGTGGTTTCGAATATAGCGCCGCCTCTAAAAGAAGTGCCTCCATCTTTCCTCTGGTTTCCGACACCCGTAGCTTTATATGTGGCGACACCTTCTGCACACATTACAACCCCAGCATAGGCATTTCCTGCCCATGAACCATCTGGTCTCATTTCGGCTGTAAATGCGCCCATAGACTGAACATCATGACCTAGCATCGTTCCGCTCCCTTCAGCAGTAATGTCCATAGCAGGTAAACCATATTTACCAGAGTCCATTGGCTTATTAGTTTCCTGTAATGTCATTGTTCCAATTTTATCACCAAGCATTGTTAATCTCCTTTTCTAAAATTTATAAAATAAATGATTATAATAATTACTTGTTAAGTGTATTATTTCTTTTTTTAAATATATATATTACTCATTTGCAATAAATAATATTTTTTTAGATGTTATAAGAGTTTATATGTATATTTATACTAAAAAATTTAGGTTTATATTTCTTTTTTCAATTTTTCTATTTAGCTTTGGATTTTTACATTCTGAGGAACATCTCAAAACTAAAATTTCCCCTGTTCTAAAATCTGCAACTACAATATTAGGAAATGAAATATATTATCCTGATGGAAAAGCTGAAATAGTGTCATTTATAGTTGAGGTGCCTCCTGGTGGTGTAACTCCAAACCATGTTCATTCTTACCCTGTTTATATTTACATTATGGAAGGAGAGATGACATATACTTGGGAAGACGGAACAGTTACTATTTACAAACCTGGTAAAGCATATATAGAGGATAGTAAAAGTGCTCATTACGGAAAAAATTTAGGTGACATAACACTCAAAGCGCTGATAGTGGGCATTGGTGCAGAGGGTATAAAATTTACAACCTCTCCTTAAAACTAAATTTTTAGCTATATTTTCATTACGGGCTTATTACGGGCAACATAGATAAAATGTTGTTAAAGCTCAAAGAATAGTATTGATAATAAATGAATTAAAGAGACGTAGGATATCCGTAGTCAAGTGTGATATCCGTTTCACCACAGAACCATTAATTTGATTTATATACTCTTTTTTTGAAAATATTCATAGGATAATTTTTTTTTTTCCAAAGGTCGTATGTAATTTCAGTGTAATCTAACTTTGCATTTACAAACCAAGTTTCATAAACTTTATTTTTTTTTAATCTTGAATACACATCTTTTACAGCAACTTTATATCCCGAATTTATTAAAAACTCATTTGATAATATTTCAAATTTATCTCCAGAATTATACTTATCGTGTTCAAAACTTATGAAATCGAAATTTAAGCCAAGTTTGATTAATTTTTTTAGTATCTTTAAAGTATTTTCTGGAGGTTCTATATCACAAGATAAATAATTAATTTTTTTTTTAGAGATTTTTCTTTTTTTTAACTCATATTCGAATTCGACTTTAAAGGCATCATCCCAAATTACATCATTAGCTCTTTCGGTACATTCTTCCCATGATTTTTGAAAAGATTTATCAAATTCAATAGATAAACCTCTCCATCCACATTCTACCTCCAGCTTGTATGTATTGCTATTTATTATGGGATGATGAGCACCAATTTCTAAATAAATACCATTAATTCCAGAAATATTGTGAGCAAATTGATCTTGTCCTGATTGTGAAAAATCGTCATTTTTCTTCTTCTTAAATAAATTTAAAAATGACATCAATATACTTAAAGAATTAATTCTTAATAAAAACTTAATTTATATTTTTTAATAAGTATATTTATAAATATTTTGAAAAATGAAACAAATTTTTTTTAAAATTCGAGAAAGCAAGATATTTCAATACACAGTATTGTTAATAATCATATTTAATGCATTCACGATTGGTTTAAATACTTATAATCTTGGAGACTTTACAAGATTATTAATTAAATATTTAGATTATTTAATATCTTTATTTTTTGTAATAGAAATTTCAATTCGTTTTATAGGAGAGCCAAAAAAATCAAATTTTTTTAAAAATGGTTGGAATATTTTTGACACAATTATTGTTCTGGTCTCTTTAATACCAATACCCAATAACTCCAGTTTCCTTCTTTTGAGATTATTAAGAGTGTTTAGAGTTTTGAGAGTTATATCTATTATTCCTGAACTAAAATTAATCATTGAGTCTTTGATTGGATCTTTAAAAAGAGTCTTTTATGTAAGTTTGTTACTTTTTATTATTCTCTATATTTATGCAACTATTGGAGCAATAGTTTTTTCAGATAGCATACCTGAGAGATGGTCTGATGTGGGGGTTTCAATGATCACTTTATTTCAAGTTTTAACATTATCGTCTTGGGAGCAGGTAATGTTGCCTCTTCAAGATATTTATTGGTGGGCATGGATTTATTTTTTTAGTTTTATAATTGTCTGTGCCATTACTATGTTAAATCTTCTGATAGCAATTTTGGTTGATGTAGTTGTAAATCAGAACGAAAAAAAAGACGATGTCATAAAAACTAGAAATAATGCTGAAAAGTTAAATGAACAATTTTCTGAGGAGATTAGTTTAGATAAACTAAAAAAAGATCAATAATGTCAGCAGAAATCATAATGCCTATTATTTATTTAGTATGTCTACTGATTTTAGTAGGACCTCGTTTTTTGGATACAAACTCTTCCTTTAAACAGTTTTTGAGTAATTTAAGTGTATGGGCATTAATAGTAATTGTAATTACTCTCTCTTACCAGGCATATAATTATTTTACTTAAATTTTTCTTGTTTGACCGTGAGTCATATAAGAAAACTCATCTTTGCTTATCTTTAACTGCTTAGTTAGTTCTTGCAGTAATTTTATAGGTTCATCCATTGGTTCATCTGTTAATTGAAATGTTCCCCAATGCATAGCTATAGATTTTTTAGATTTAACATCTTTGTGAATTTGAATTGCTTCTTCAACATTACAATGCGAGTCTTTCATAAACCACCTTGGGGCATATGCACCTATGGGTATTGTCGATAAGTCAAACGATCCAAACTTTTTTTGAATATCCTTAAAATCTTTTGAATATCCAGTATCGCCTACAAAAAAATACCTAAAATTATTTGCTTTAACAACCCAGCCACACCAAAGTGTTTTATTGGTATCATTAAATGTTCTCTTACTCCAATGTTGTACTGGAACGGAATGAATTTCTAAGTTTTTGAACTGAGTCATTTGCCACCATTCATGTTCCATAACATTTCTTGCACCTATCTTTGTTATAATTTCTTTTAATTTAAGTGGCACAAAAAATCTTGGTTGATTAACATTTTGTTTTCTTAATAAAAGTTGAATAGTCTTTGAGTCAAGATGATCATAGTGATTATGAGAAATTAAAACAAAGTCAATAAATGGCAGGTCCTCTATTTTTAATCCAGGAGGTGTAGTTCTTGAAGGCCCCATAAAACTCAGAGGTGATGCTCTTTTTGTGAAATGGGGGTCAGTTAATATATTTATACCATCAATTTGTAGTAAGAAAGTTGAATGTCCTATCCAAGTAATTGTATTTTCAGATTTATTAGATTTTAAGTATTCAGGGTCATTTTCAACCATAGGAAATGCAATTGGTTCCGGCTTACTTGACTCTCTCCTCCATTTCCAAAAATCTTTGAAACTACTTTTATGTGAAACGTAGTTATTGACAAAGACCCCATCTACTAGATTAAAAGGTTTAAAAAGCGAGTTTGCCATAATTTTTGTTTTTAGAATTACAAAGGATAATGAGTAAAGTATAACCTTTTTTATAAAATCTCTTCTGTGCATCTAAATTAAGTAAATAAAAAACTAATTATTAATTATTTTAACGAAGTTTTTATACATTTGGTTGCACTGCATCACCATAGTATCAATTTCTTTAGCTACCATATCTTTCATTTGAGGTAAGGCATCGGCTCCAAGAGATTTTTCGAGAGCATTTTTATATTCAGGAACTTGAGCCCAATCATCAACAGTAGTTTTTCGAATTTCTAAATGAAATTGAATTCCATAGGCGTACTTATCATAACCAAATATTTGATATTTTGTTGAGGGTGAGGTGCCTATAACACTAACTTTAGAGTTAGTCTCCAAACCAACTACTTCATAAGAATGCCATTGCAAAGCTTTTATTTTATTTGGAAGAAAATCAAAAATATGATCTGCTTTGGCATCTGCTTCAATGTTAATATCCAATACGCCAATTTCAGGCGGTTTAGACTCAACTACCTTTCCTCCCAATACTTCACCTAAAAGCTGACATCCTAAGCAAAACCCTAAAAAAGGTTTCTTAAGGTTTAAAACATATTCACCTATTGCTTTTTTTTCAGCTAATAACCATGGATATTGATCCTCCATAAATGTATCCATTGGGCCACCCATACAAAGCATGGCGTCAAATTCATCTAAATTATTTGGAATACTATCGCCCTCATCCAATTGGATAGTTGTTATACTATGACCATCTTCTATAAGGAAATCTTTAAACGTCCCCGGATCCTCTATTGAAATATGTTGCAAAGATATAAATTTCATTAAATTAAATTAATTTGAACTTAGTAAAGGGCACGCCTTGTAAAGCGCTAAACCTAATTGTCGTCGCCGCCGGTTACTGTATCTTTAACTTTGTTGTACCCTTTAGATACGGCGCCCGCTACAGTATCGTAAGCGTCATTAGCTTTTTCGCTCACAGTTGCGCAACTTGTGATTAAAAAAAATGAGGAAAGAATTATTAATATAAGTTTTTTTGACATTGTAGGATTATCAGAAATCTAACAAAAATGTCAATTTATTTAAATAATAATCTAAAATATATTCCATAAATGATAATAAAATTTTTATGATGATAGAAATTTCTTTAAATGAGGATCAAAAAAAAGATTTTCAAAAAAATGGTTTTTTGATTATTGAGAGTTTTCTTGATACGACCCATTTTGAGCAATTGCATGAGAGGTTTCATAATTTATTTAATGGAAACTTTGAAACAGGTATTGAACCTGACGAGTGGAATTGGAAGTTTGAAAGTGGACCCAAAGACGTTACTAGACAAATTTGTAACGCTTGGAAATCAGATAATTATATAAAAGAAATAGTTTGCAATGAATTCTTAGGAAAAGCTTGTGCTGAACTAATGGGCTGGAGTGGATCAAGACTTTTACAAGACAATGTTTTATGGAAACCACCTGGAGGTAAAACTTTAGCTTATCATCAAGATGCTGCATACGATGATTGGATTGTACCGCAAACCATGATGACATGTTGGATGCCCATCGATAATGTCGATAAAGAAAAAGGGACACTAGAATATGTAAAGGGATCTCACCTTTGGGGATTGAGCCCTCCTAAGGGACAATTTCATTCTCCAAGAGATTATAAAAAAGAGTTAAATGATTATACGTCAAAATTAAATAAGGAAATTCAAATTCAATATGTTGAAGTTCCAGCAGGTGGTGTAGCTTTTCATCATGGGTACACTTGGCACGGCTCAGGTATCAATAATACAAATAGCAATAGAAGGGCAATAGTTGCTCATTGCGTTCCCTCTGACTCAAAGTTTCATCCAACAAACATAGGAGGTACTGCGAGAATTTATAAAAAATATAAAAAATTAGAAACAGATGAGTTAGATGAAAGTTTTTTTCCAATTATTTGGACAAAGGGAGGGTATAGAACAAATGTTTGATGAAGAAGAGCCAAAAAAAACAAAACCAATTGATTTAGATGATTTGAGTGTTGAAGAAATTGAGGAGATGATTGGCAATCATAAATTAGAAATCAAAAACTTAGAGATTTTATTGAAAAAGAAAAAAGACAAACTTAAATTAGCCGATCAATTTTTTAAAAAGAATTAAAATCCCTCTATTAATATGAGGTCACTTTTTGTACTATTTTGCCTAATTTTCATAGCCTCTGAGTATTCAACAGACTCATAACATTTTTTAGCACTTTCAAAGCTTTCAAATTCTACAACAGTAGTTCTGTCTACAGGCCACTCCCCCTCTAAAACATCAGTTTTTCCACCTCTAATTATGTATTTACCCCCATATTTTTTCATCACTTCAGTTGATAAGTGAGGATATTTTTGAAATAGTTCATTATTGTGAATTGAAACTCTCACAATTATGTATCCTTTTTTCATAACCAAGGATAAATTAATACTTTTAAACAGATTTATCCACAGTTATTCATCATGCATGTAGTTTATTGGTTGAATGATGATAAGACATTTCAAATTAATTAAAAAAAAAACCATGTTTTTCAAGTTTTTTTTATAGTTTGTTCTTTTGTTTTAAATCCAATTAAATTGTTTGTACAACTTTTGTGAAAATACATTAATCTTTTAAAAGTTATGCACAGCTATCTGGCTAGTATTAAATTGATCGTTTATTTCCTGATTTTTCAGGCTTTTTTTGTAATAAAAACTTCATATTCAGATCATCTCACAGCAAAAATCAAAGGTTTTGTTGATGCTTCAAGCCCAATTCACATTCTGGGGTATGATAGGAAATATTATTTCGAGGAAAATTCAGCACCTCTTTTTATTGTTGTAGAGCAGGATATAAACAAATTTAATCAGATTAATTTGAAAGCATTTCCACATATCAACATCGGCCTGTTTGCCTTTCAAGATACTGATGGAAATGGAGAATTTTCGAGAGATTTTAAAGGTCAACCTCTAGAACCATTCGGGTTTTCATTAAACCCTGATTTAAATTTTGAAGATGTTGTTTTTGAAAACATAGTTTTTGATATGACTAAATTTCAACAATTGGAAATTCGACTTAATTAATAATATTCAATATTTTTTTTACAGCCTTACTTAAAGAAACTTTAGAGGTATCAATTTCTAGGTCAGGATTGATAGGTTTTTCATAGATACTGTCTATCCCTGTGAAATTTGGTATTTTACCTTGTCTTGCCCTTTTATATAAACCCTTTGGATCTCTTTTTTCAGCTACTTTTAAAGGAGTAGAAATATAAATTTCTTTAAAATCATTTTTTTCAAAAAGTGATCGTGCCATTTCTCTTTCTAATCTAAATGGTGATATAAAAGCAGTGATCACAATTAGTCCAGCGTCACACATAAGTTTTGCCACCTCTGCAACTCGCCTTATATTTTCAACTCTATCTTTGTCTGTAAAACCTAAATCTTTATTTAATCCGTGTCGAATATTGTCTCCATCAAGAATGTATGTTTTTTTACCTTGAGAGTATAATATTTTTTCTAGTTCATTAGCTATTGTGGATTTTCCTGATCCCGAGAGACCAGTCATCCACAGCACTTGACCTTTATGACCGTTTATCTTCTCTCTTAAATTTTTATTAATGGTTAAGTTTTGAAGTTGAATATTTTGTGATCTACGCAGAGAAAAGTTTATCATTCCCATTCCAATAGTTTGATTATTAATTGGATCAATAATTATTAAAGATCCCAAAATTTTATTTTCTTTAAAAGTCGAAAAGGGAACAGCTTTATTAAATGAGATAGAAATTTCTGCAACATCATTGAGTTTAAGTTCATTTCCAGCAGCAAATTCTAACGTATTTACATCATATATTTTTTTTATGTTCATAATTTTAATACTGGTTGAGATATTATGAATTTTCGCTAAATAAGTTCTTCCAGTAAAACCCTTATCCTCTGACATCCAAATAACATTCATGTTAAATTGGTCGGCCATATCAATTGTGGAGTTTTCTGAGCAGAGTATATCGCCCCTAGAGGTATCTATCTCTTTGTCTATGGTAAGTGTAACACTTTGCTTAAAATTTGCAGTTTTAAGTGATCTTTCACCTACAAAAATATCTTTTACTTTTACTTTTCGATTTGACGGAAGAGAAATTAACTCATCACCCTTTTTAATTTTTCCCTCAGCGACGGTTCCTGAATATCCTCTAAAATTCAAATTAGGTCTATTGACACTTTGAACAGGAAGTACAAAACTGTTTGAGCTTTGTATTTTAGTTTTAGTAGTTTCTAAATAGTTAAATAGGGTTTTACGATTGTACCATTTCATGTATTTAGATTTTTTGTGAATATTATCTCCCTTAAGTGCTGATATAGGAATACTTTGAATATTTTCAAAATTTAATTTTTTTGAGAAAAATTTGTATTCAGAGCTTATTTTTTCGTAAATATTTTTATCATAGTTAACTAAATCCATTTTATTAATTGCCAAGATAATATTTTTAATTCCAAGAAGAGATGCAATAAAAGAATGTCTCTTAGTTTGTGTAAGTATGCCATTACGGGCATCAACAAGCAAGATAGCTAAATCAGCTGTTGAGGCCCCAGTCGCCATGTTTCTAGTATATTGCTCGTGACCTGGTGTATCTGCTACAATAAACTTTCTTTTGCTACTTGAAAAAAATCGATATGCAACATCTATAGTAATACCTTGTTCCCTCTCAGCTGATAAACCATCGACCAGTAATGCAAAATCTATATTCTCACCTTGTGTTCCATATTTTTTTGAGTCGTTTTTTAATGAAGCAACTTGATCATCAAATATCATTTGAGATTCATAAAGCATCCTCCCAATTAATGTACTTTTACCATCATCAACAGATCCACAAGTGATAAACCTTAATAGATCAAGGGAGGCTTGACTTTTTAAGTATCTGCTAATTGTACCGGCTTTATACATTTAAAAATAACCATCAATTTTTTTGATTTCCATAGAGCTACTTGAATCTGTATCGATAGCTCTTCCTTGTCTTTCGGATGTTTTGGATTGAAGAAGTTCAAGAACAATGTCTTCAAGTGAATTTGCATTTGATTCAATAGCACCAGTTAAGGGATAACAACCAAGTGTTCTGAACCTAATTCTTTTTAATTCAATTTTTTCGTTAGATTGAATATTAAATCGATCATCATCGACCATAATAATCATTCCATCTCTCACGACTACAGGTCTAACTTTTGCAAAATATAAGGGAACTATTGGTATTTGTTCTTGGTATATATATTGCCAAATATCTAATTCTGTCCAATTAGATAATGGAAAAACCCTTGTGCTTTCACCTTTATTGACTTTAGAGTTATATAGAGACCAAAGCTCTGGACGCTGATTTTTGGGATCCCATTGATGAGAGGGGTTTCGGAATGAAATAACCCTTTCTTTAGCTCTTGATTTCTCTTCATCTCTTCTTGCTCCACCAAAAGCAGCATCGTATTTATACTTGTCCAAGGCTTGTTTTAGACTCTGAGTTTTCATTATATCAGTGTGGAGAGCAGAGCCATGATCTAAGGGATTAATATTTGATTTAATACCATCAGGATTAATATGTGTTATTAGCTTCATACCACTATTTTTTTTTACCCAACTTCTAAATAAATACATTTCTCGGAACTTCCATCGAGTATCAACATGTAGTAGAGGAAATGGAGGGAGGCTAGGGTAAAAAGCTTTTTGAGCAAGCCTTAACATCACTGAACTATCTTTTCCTATTGAGTAAAGCATGACAGGATTTTTTGTTTCGCTAACTACTTCTCTGATAATATGAATACTTTCCGCTTCTAGATCTGACAGATAACTATTTGGAGGTAAATTAAATTTATTGTGTAGTTTTGTATCATGAATTTTGAGATCATTTATATAAAATAAATACTCAGGAAAATGAATTGAAAGTTTGAATTTATTGTTAATTTGATTTTCATTAATTTTTTGATCAAGAAAAATTTTAAGAAGATAAGCGTCTGGGAAAATAATAATATTTTTTTTTCTTAATTTTGAGAAATATTTTAAACTCTCAGAAATATCTTTTATTTTATTTGACTTAACTTTAACCCATAGTCTTCCATTACGTCTATCATTTGCAAATAAAAATTTATTATTATTTATCTCAACGTATTGGATAAACAAAATAAGTGATCTTTGTTTTTCAAATTTTTTTATGGAATCTTCATAAATTAATTTATTTATATGGGCTGCATGTATGTTTAAAAAGCTTTCTATATTTAAATTGTCTGGAAAAATTGATATTTTTTCCAACCACCTTTCATAAGATCTTTTTGTTTTAAATAAATTTTTACTAAAAAGGAATTTATAATGACTATCGCTATCCCAAGCTGGAAATTTTATTGATGGGTTAATTTTAAAAAATAAAGTATGATTCATTATAATTGACCATTTGTCGTATTATTGGAAAAATACAAAAAATAATCTAAATGTATATAAAAAAAAGTAAAATTTTAAAAAAATGACAAATAATAACATAATACGACAATTTGAGTTTTTCAATGAAATCAGTGAAAATCTTGAGATATGCTCCCAAAAAATTCTTAATATTTATGATAATTATGATCAAAGTATTGAATTAAAAGACGATAAAAGTCCATTAACAGAAGCAGATTTAGCATCACATGAACACATTTTTGATTTATTATCATCTATTTCAGCTTACCCCATAATTTCAGAGGAGGGTGAGCAAAAGTATACTGATGATCCAAAATACTGGTTAGTTGATCCTTTGGATGGTACTAAAGAATTTATCAATAAGAATGGTGAATTTACAATTAATATTGCTTTGATTAACAACAATTATCCCACCCAAGGGTTTGTTTACATTCCAAAAGATAAGACTTTATTTTTTGGGGGTCTTAACAAAGGTTCATACAAGTTATTAAATGACAATATCAAACCTATTTCTGTGCAATCACCATCCGATAAATTAAAGATTGTTACGAGCAGAAGTCATCTCAATCATGAGACTAAAACTTATTTATCTCAGTTTAATAATTTTGATACTCTTCAAGCCGGTAGTTCTTTAAAGTTTTGTATGATAGCAGAGGGTTTGGCAGACTTATATCCTAGGCTGGGACCTACTTCTGAATGGGACACTGCAGCAGCACAAGCGGTTGTAGAGGGAGCAGGTGGTACTGTAAAAGACCTAAAAGGTAATAGGTTAAAATATTCAAAGAAAGATATAATCAATTCTCATTTTATAGTTAGAGGTAAAATCTAAATTTACTTACTAGGGTTTTTTTCTTTATAAGTTTTTTCTAAACTTATGTCATCTACTTCAGTGTATATTTCAGTTGTAGATAACGAACTATGTCCTAGTAATTCTTGAATTATTCTTAAATCCCCACCATTTTTTAATAGGTGAGTTGCAAAACTATGTCTTAATGAGTGAGGTGTTGCTGTTTTTGGTAGCCCCAAATTAACTCTGGCATTCTTCAAATCTCTTTGGAAAGCCGAGGCTTTAAGCGGATTACCTCTATCTCCCACAAATATCGAAACATCGCTTGGCAAATCATATGGTATTTCTTTTAGATAATTTTCTAATGAGTTAGCTACAATATCAAGAACTGGCACTAATCTTTCTTTATTACCTTTGCCCAAGATTGTAAGAGAACTTTTATCAATTAAATGGCTTTTAGTAATAGATAGCGCTTCATTTATTCGTAGCCCACATCCGTACAAAATATAAAGCAAAGCTATATTTCTTTTTTGAACCCAGCTTTTTTTTGATATTTTTTTTAACTCTTCAATTAAAAGCTCAATATCTCCCTCTGCTATAGGTTTAGGAAGGGATCTTGGAATTTTTGGATTTTTTAATAATTGAACCTCGCTATAAGCAACTTTATATAAATCATTATTTAGAGATGAATACTTAAAAAAATTTTTAATAGAACTAATCGCTCTTCTCCTTGACCTTGCCGATAATGGTTTTTTATAAATATTTTTATATTTTCTATTCTGACTTAGATCTGCCAACCAAGCCCTAAATGTCTGCAAATTTAAATCTTTTAAATTTGATAAAGATACGGAATTTCCATTATAGAATTTAAAGAAAATTAAAAAATCACATACATCAAAGCAGTATGATCTGTATGTGTTTTCCGAGTGGCCTTTTATGTCTTTTAAATAAGTAGCCCATTTATCAAAGTCTTGAATTGAGGATTTATCTATTTTTAACTGTTCTAACAGTTCAATAAAATTCATTACATTATATTATAAATTAGAATCAAAATTTAAAATGGATTATTACTACCAAGTTATGCCAATTGGGCAAATAAATGAGAGCCTGACTTATAAACACTCGCATTCTATTGAGGTAGGCTCTATCGTTGAAATTCCTTTAAGAAAAAGAAAATCAGCAGGAGTAATTATATCTCAAACAAACATTAAAGATTTAAAATTTGATCTCAAAAAAGTACTTTCAATAAGTAATTATTATCAATTTGCTGTTTGCACAGAAAACATTGATTTTTACAAGTATGTGTCAATACATTGCTTCATAGATTTAGGTATGGTTTTGAAGATGGCAATACAACAATTTCCTAATACACAATTAAAAAATTATTATCTTTTTGAAAATAAAATTTATGAAACTCAAAAAAATCTCATTCATCAATACAATCTATCAAAAAAAGATTGGCTGAAATTATTAGAAGAAAGAAAAATTTCCCAAACTACAGATAGTTTTATTTTTGATGGCATGGCGCAAAAAATTTCTTTAAACACTGATCAAGAAAATATTTTTAAATCACTTCAAATTAATAAAAATAATGATTTTCAAGTTCACCTTATAGATGGTGTTACAGGTTCGGGTAAAACAGAGTTGTATTTAAAAGCTGTTGAGTCAAATTTAGTCAGGGGAAATCAATCTTTAATACTTTTACCAGAGATAGCTTTAACTGAAGAATGGTCTAAAAGATTTTTTAAATATTTTGGTTGTAGGCCCTTTATTTGGCACTCTAAACAATCAAAAATTCAAAAAGCTAGAATAATCAGATCTCTTTTATCGGGCGAACCATGCGTTTTAGTTGGAGCAAGGTCATCAGTTTTACTTCCTTTCAAGAATTTAAAATTAATTATATGCGATGAAGAGCACGACTCATCTTATAAACAAGAAGAGGGCCCAAAATATCAAGCAAGAGATATGGCTATATATAAAGCAAAATGTTCAAAGGCTTTATGTCTTTTAATAAGCGCATCTCCATCATTAGAGAGTCTTCATAATTCTAATCAGCGAAAATTTCATATTCATCATCTTTCCAATCAATTTCATAAAACTCAATTACCATCAGTTGAAATTGTTGATATGAATCAATCAAAACCTAGCTCTAGGGCCTGGATATCAAAACAAGTATTTGATGAAACAAATAGGGTCCTAAAACAAAAAGGACAAGTTTTATTTTTTCTCAATAGACGTGGCTATGCTCCATCCAAAATATGTGCAAGTTGTCATGCACCAATACAGTGTCAAAATTGTGCGGCAAATTTAGTTTATCACAAAAAAATTGATAGACTCATTTGTCATCATTGTTCAAATTATTTTGAGCCTAACCAAATATGTAAGATGTGTTCATCTGATAAATTTATATCGATTGGTATAGGGTTAGAAAGACTTCAAGAGGAAGTTACACGCCTTTTTCCAGGATACTCAAATCAATTATTTTCGAGTGACACATTAAAATCAAAAAAAAATAAAAAAGAAATCATTGAAAATATATTTAATTTAAATACTAGTCTATTGATTGGCTCACAAATAATAGGGAAGTCTTTTCATTTTCCAAATTTAAAATTAGTAAATATTATTGATGCAGACTCAAGTCTGTATAGTCCTGATTTCAGAGCTATGGAAAAAACATACCAGCTTTTGCAACAAGTAGCAGGGAGATCTGGTAGAGAGGGTAACAGGGGCAAGGTCTTAATTCAAACATACAATCCTAAGCATTCGATATACAATTCACTTAAGAACCAAAGTAGAGATCAATTTATAAAATTAGAACTTCAAAGAAGAGAAGAGAACAACTTACCTCCATTTTACAAAATTGTTCAAATTCAATTAATCCACCCTAATGTCTCAGCTATAAGAGAGGCTTGCCAAGAAATTCTTGATATATCGAAAAAGAGTAAACTTGATATTTTAGGGCCTGTCCCCTCATTGATTCCATATAAAATGAAGCATTTTCATGAGAATTTTTATTTTAAAGAGAGGACATATAAGGCTTTGAGAAAAAAAATAGATATCTTAATGTCAAAAATAGCCCCAAAATACAGGCGTTTTCTAAATATTGACATTGATCCACTATCAATCGCTTGATGCGTCATTTGTATGATGCCGGTTGGCCTAGTGATGTGATAAAAAATTGAGGTTAACTATACAAAATGACCAATAAAATCGCATCTAAAAGGTATTCTACTGCCTTGTTTGACTCAGTCAAAAACGAAGAATTAGATGCCTTGCTAAAAGATGCACAAAGTTTATCTGAGACTATGGCCGACAGCCAAGAGTTATCCTCACTTTTAAAATCACCTCTAACCAAAAATGAATTAAAATCAAGTATTCTATTAAAAATAATCCAAGGATTGTCATCTGAAAAAATTTTATCTGGTCTTGTAAATACACTAAAAAAAAATAAAAGACTTAATCTATTTGAAAATGTTTTGTCTGATTTTCAGGATGTTCTTTTTGAAAAAAGGGGATATCAAAAAGCTAAAGTAATAACATCTCATGCTATTAATGATGAAATAAAAAATAGTATCCAGGATTTGTTACATAACCAATATGGTTCCAAAATTAATTTAGAGTTCCACGTAAACAATTCTTTACTAGGAGGAATGACTGTAGTGATTGGATCAAAGATGATCGACCTAAGTATTCTTAATCAAGTTTCTAAATTTACCAACAATGTGAAAGGAGACATTTAATGTCAATAAAAGCATCGGAGATCTCTTCTATCATAAGAGATCAGATTAATAACTTTGAAAGCCAAGCAGATATTTCAGAAGTAGGAACTGTCCTAAAAGTTGGTGACGGAGTTGCTCAAGTTTATGGTTTGGACAATGTCCAAGCAGGTGAAATGGTAGAATTTACTGGTGGTGTCCAAGGAATGGCACTTAACCTTGAAGAGGACAATGTTGGTATTGTTATTTTTGGTGATGATAGAGGTATTAAAGAAGGCGATACAGTTAAAAGAACACAAAAGATTGTTGAGGTACCTGTTGGTAAAGGCTTGTTAGGAAGAGTTGTCGATGCTCTCGGAAATCCTATTGATGGTAAAGGTCCTATCCAAAGTAGTGAGTCTAGTAGAATAGAAGTTAAAGCACCTGGTATTATTCCTAGACAAAGTGTAAGCGAACCAATGCAGACAGGGCTCAAAGCCCTTGACTCACTGGTCCCTGTTGGTCGAGGACAGCGTGAATTGATTATTGGTGATAGACAAACTGGCAAAACAGCTGTTGCTATTGACACCATAATTAACCAAAAGGAAATTAACCAGTCTGATGATGAATCAAAAAAATTATATTGTATCTATGTAGCTATTGGGCAAAAGAGATCAACAGTTGCCCAGGTTGTTAAAACCTTAGAGGAAAATGGAGCCATGGAATACACCATTGTGGTTGCAGCTTCAGCTTCTGATCCAGCACCACTCCAATTTTTAGCTCCTTATGCAGGTTGCTCTATGGGTGAGTTTTTCCGTGATAATGGAATGCATGGTCTAATCGTTTATGATGACTTATCAAAACAAGCTGTTGCGTATAGACAAATGTCTTTATTGCTTAGAAGACCGCCAGGGCGTGAAGCGTTTCCTGGTGATGTTTTTTATCTTCACTCTCGTCTTCTAGAAAGAGCAGCTAAAATGAACGATGAGAATGGTGGAGGTAGTTTAACAGCACTTCCCGTAATTGAAACTCAAGCTGGTGATGTATCTGCTTTTATCCCAACTAATGTGATTTCAATTACAGATGGTCAAATTTTCTTAGAGACAGAATTGTTTTTCTCAGGTATTAGACCAGCAATTAATGTTGGTTTATCAGTGAGTCGTGTGGGTTCCGCAGCACAAACTAAAGCTATGAAAAAGGTTGCTGGTAAAATCAAATTAGAATTAGCCCAATATCGTGAAATGGCCGCTTTCTCTCAATTTGCATCAGACCTTGATGCCTCTACCAAACAGTTACTTGCAAGAGGTGAGAGGTTAACAGAACTATTAAAACAAGATCAATACGTCCCGATGTCTGTGGCTGATCAAGTTTTAAGCTTGTACTCAGGTGTTAGGGGTTTCTTGGATAAAATTGAAATATCCAAAATCACAGATTTTCAAGTTAAGTTTCTTGAGGGACTTCGTGCCGATCATTCAGATATTTTTGACGAAATTAATAATACAGGTAATTTCAGCGATGAGTCTGATAAAAAAATCGAGGATTATTTAGAAAAATTCACAGCTAATTATAGTTAATGCCAAATTTAAAAGAATTAAAGAATAGAATTTCAAGTGTTAAATCCACTCGAAAAATTACATCTGCGATGAAGATGGTAGCTGCGAGTAAGTTACGCCGAGCTCAAGAATTAGCTGAGTCATCTAGGGTCTACGCAGATAGCTTAAGTTTTATTCTTTCATCTTTGGCTGGAAATACTAAAAATAGCGCTGACTTACCAGAAATCTTAACTGGTAGAGAAAATTCAAAAATTAGTCTTTTAATAATAAACTCTTCTGACCGTGGTCTATGTGGAGGTTTCAACTCAAATCTTTTTAGAAACGCAAAAAAATGGATTAGTGATCAACAAGGACAAGGTAAGTCTGTCAAAATTATGACTGTTGGCAAAAAAGCATCCAGTTTTTATAAAAAAACAGACTTAGATATTGTGGCTAGTTTTGAAGATTTAAATTCTAATGATAGACAACTTCAGGTTTCAGAGGAAATAAAAAATAAAATTATGGAACTATTCGAAAATAATGAAATAGATGAAGTTTCTATTCTATTTAATAAGTTTGTTTCTGCGATTTCACAAGAGCCTACATATCAATCGTTGATACCTTTAAGTAATGATGAAACTAGTGAAGATGAGAGTGAATCCAATAATGCTATTTTTGAATTTGAACCTGATAAAAATGAACTTTTAGAGTATCTGGTTCCAAGAAATTTTTTAACACAAATTTATAGAAGTGTTCTTGAAAGCTCTGCGTCTGAGCATGCAGCAAGAATGACTTCCATGGACAACGCAACAAGAAATGCGGGAGACATGATTGATCGGTTGACACTAACATATAACCGAACAAGACAAGCATTCATCACAAAAGAACTTATAGAAATTATTTCTGGAGCAGAAGCTGTTTAGGAAAGGAGCAACAAATGGCAAGTAATAAGGCAGGAAAAGTCACACAGGTATTAGGGGCTGTAGTTGACGTCGCCTTTGAAGGAGAATTACCCCCAATTTTAAATGCATTATCTACAAAAGTAGGTGATCAAGATTTAATTTTAGAAGTAGCGCAGCACCTTGGTGAAAATACTGTTCGAACTATTGCTATGGACGCAACGGAGGGTCTTCAAAGAGGCCAAGAAGTTCAAGACAATGGTGATCCTATTTCTGTGCCAGTCGGACCAGAAACGTTAGGTCGAATTATGAACATCATCGGTGAACCTATTGACGAGCGAGGTCCAATTGAATCAAAAAAATCTCTTCCTATTCACAGAGCAGCTCCTGATTTTGTTGATCAATCAACCGAAACCGAAGTTCTTGTTACAGGTATTAAAGTTATCGATCTTTTAGCACCTTACTCTAAGGGTGGAAAAATTGGTCTTTTTGGTGGTGCTGGCGTTGGAAAAACTGTTTTAATCATGGAATTAATTAATAACGTAGCTAAAGCCCATGGTGGATACTCTGTTTTTGCTGGAGTGGGAGAAAGAACTCGTGAAGGGAACGATCTTTACCATGAAATGATTGAGTCAGGTGTTATCAATCTTGAGGGCGATACTTCAAAAGTGTCTCTAGTTTACGGTCAAATGAATGAACCTCCAGGAGCTAGAGCAAGAGTTGCTTTATCAGGTTTAACACAAGCTGAATATTTTAGAGATGAAGAAAATCAAGATGTCTTATTCTTTGTTGACAACATCTTCCGGTTTACACAAGCTGGATCAGAGGTTTCGGCTTTACTAGGACGTATTCCATCAGCTGTGGGATATCAACCTACCTTGGCTACAGATATGGGCGCACTTCAGGAAAGAATTACGACTACTAACAAAGGATCAATAACATCTGTACAAGCGATTTATGTTCCTGCTGATGATTTAACTGACCCTGCACCTGCAACATCATTTTCTCACTTAGACGCAACTACTGTGTTAAACAGATCAATTGCAGAACTTGGTATTTATCCTGCAGTGGATCCTTTAGACTCCACTTCTAGAATCTTGGAGCCAAGAACTCTGGGTGAGAAGCATTATCAAGTTGCAAGAGATGTTCAAAAAACTCTTCAAACCTACAAAAGTTTACAAGATATTATTGCAATCTTAGGTATGGATGAATTATCTGAAGAAGATAAGCTCGTTGTATCAAGAGCTAGAAAAATTCAACGTTTCTTGAGTCAACCTTTCCATGTTGCAGAGGTGTTTACTGGCTCACCAGGTAAGTTTGTTTCTTTAGAGGATACCATCAAAGGTTTTGATGGATTGGTCAAAGGTGACTACGATCATATTCCTGAAGCAGCTTTCTATTTGGTTGGAACAATTGAAGAAGCATTAGAAAAGGCTAAAAAAATGGCTGAGGAAGCAACGAAGTAGTTATGATTAATTTGAAGGTCGTATCCCCTCAAAAAGTGATTTTTGAAAAAGAAGTTGAAATGGCAGTTTTGCCAGGAGCAGAGGGTGATTTTGCTGCAATGCCTAATCATTCTCCGTTCATCAGTTCTTTGCGACCTGGTCAAATGGCAATTATGTCTTCAAACAAGGTTGATGAGAGTTTCTTTGTGTCAGGTGGTTTGGTTATGCTTAAAGAAAAGGTTTGTGAGGTCTTAGTAGATCAAATAGAGCCATTGTCTGATGTTAATAGCTCTAACTACCAACAATCTAAAACCTATCAAGAACTAGAGGGTAATGAAACTGCTTTGGGTACGTTTGAACAAGTGGTAAATAATCCGCCTTATAAATAGTCTTTAAATTCTTTTAATAGTTTTTCGTAAATTACTTTTTTAAAAGGCACTATGTTGGGAACTAAAAAATCTGGTTTAACCCATTTATAATCAGAAAATTCAGGGTGAGATGTTTCAATATTTATATCTTTCTCACTGCCTTTAAATTCATACAAGAACCATTTTTGACGCTGACCTTTGAATTTACCTTTCCAAAGAGTTTTTGATAAGTCTTTAGGTAAAGAATAGTAATACCAGTCTTTGCTCTGTGAGATTAATTTAACTTTATTTTTTTTAATACCAACCTCTTCTTCCATTTCTCTAAGAGCTGCCACTTCAGATTTTTCTTTGGGATCAATCCCACCTTGTGGCATTTGCCAAAATTCTGAAGGGTGGTCTATTCTTTTTCCAACAAATATTTCTTTATTTTGATTAATAATCATCATACCAACATTTGGTCGATAATCTTTGGGGTTTATTTTCATTAATTTAATACAGCTATGGTTTTGACTGCATCAATGGCACGAGATAGCTGATAATCTCTTTCAAGAATATCATCAGTGGACTCTTCCTCCTCACTTTCTTCATTTGTCTCATTATCTAAAGCTTCTCGATAATCTGACTCTCTAAACGTAAAGTTACTATCAATCACATTTAGTTCAGCTCTAGGCACAACAACATCCGGCTCAATACCAACTGCTTGTATTGAATCCCCACTTGGTGTGTAATACTTTGCGATGGTGAGTCTGATTGCACCGCTGTCAATAGGTATAATGGTTTGCACAGAACCTTTTCCAAATGACTTTATACCCATAATTACTGCTCTATCATGATCTTGTAATGCACCAGCAACAATTTCAGATGCCGAAGCAGAACCCTCATTGATTAATATAATCAATGGTTTTCCATTAATTAGATCTCCTTTTTTAGCAGAGTAAACTTGAACATCTCTCTTTTCTCTTCCTCTGATTGAAACTATTTCTCCTTTATCAAGGAACATATCTGTAACTGATACAGACTCATTTAATAATCCCCCTGGATTATTTCTTAAATCCAGAACATAACCAATTGGAGCATCAGTACCATCTTCAAGTTCTTTTATACTTTTTTTTAATCCTGTTGTTGTTTGCTCATTAAATTGAATTATTCTTATGTATCCTACATCGTTAATCAAACGATGTTTAACAGATGCAACTTTAATTATATCTCTTTTAATATCGACATCGAATGGATCTTCGGAAGATCTAAAAATTGTTAAAGTTATTGTGGTCCCTGGTTCACCTTTCATAATATCAATTGCTTCCTTTAAAGTCATATCGACTACTGATGTGCCATCTAAATGCGTTATGTAATCTCCAGCTAAAATTCCAGCTTTATAGGCAGGGGTATCGTCAATTGGAGAAACCACTTTTATGAACCCTTTATCTGTTGTGATTTCGATCCCTAATCCACCAAAAGAACCTGACGTGTCCATCTGCATTTCTTTATAAATTTCTTCACTCATAAAACTTGAATGAGGATCAAGAGCCTGTAGCATTCCATTCAAAGCTTTTTCAATTAACTCTTTATCAGTCACCTCTTCAACATATTGATTTTTTACTCGGTTATAAACTTCGTTGAAAATACTTAATTGTTTATAGGTTTCTTTAGTATCAGAAAAACTGACATTCGCATAAAAGATTAAAATTAAAATATAAAATATTTTGAGCATATTTGATTTTTTAAGAGGCAGTATTGATAGTGTTAAAGTCTTCAGACCATAGTTTTTCCAAATCGTATATTTCTCTGACTTCATTTCTAAAAATATGCACTAAAACATGTCCAGCATCAATGACCGTCCAGTCGCAAAGGGGCTTTCCCTCTGGTTTATTGCAATAAAGTTTATTTTTCTTAAGGTATCTGTAAACCTTATCTGAAACTGAGTCTACATGCTTATTTGATCTCCCGGATGCAACGATCATGAACTCAGCAAATTCTGCCTTTCCTTTGAGAGAAATAACTGAGATATTTTCAGCCTTATTGTCTTCAAGACTATCGACTATAGCCTTAACAGAGGGGTCTTTGTCGTGATTAAGAATTTCGTAACTCACTAGATGACATTTCTACACCTATATTATCAAGAATATGGAAACAAGGAGTAGAGCAATTAATAAAACTATTTAAATTAGGCATAAATAAATGGGAGAATTGTTTTTGGACTGTTGAATTTTCAATAAATTCATCATATCTCGGTCTATAAATAACGCAAATACTAATATTTTTTAAAATCCACTCATATTCTTTCCATTTGTGAAAATGACCAAGCTGATCAAGACCTATAATTAAATAAAAAGAGCTAAGGTCACATTTAGTCTTAATTTTTTGCAACACATCATAGGTACATTTCATTTTATAACGATGTTCAAAGTCAGAAACTTTTACTAACGGCTCTTTAATTTTTGATCGGATATTTGATAATTGAGAATTTATTGAGTTTAAATTTTGATTAGCTTTAAGAGGATTTTGATAAGTGGGAAGGATAAATAGTTTTTTCAGATTTAAACTTTTTATTGAACTTTCTATTACATGAACGTGTCCCTCGTGTAAGGGATTAAAAAATCCACCATACAGTCCAATCTTTCTATTCATCTATTTTCCTCAAAAATTTTTTAGAGACACCATTTTCCTCGAGGAATTTGTTTAGAATATCTATAAATTGTAATTGTAATTTTGAACTTGTAAGAAATAAAATCGGCACTCTTTGTTTAAAAAAATAAAATAAGGATATAATAAATTGCAAATCATTTTCTTCCTCTATGTAAACCACACCTTTGTTTATCAAACGCTCTTTGTTATATTTAAAGAAAAGGTTATTAAAGGGCTCGCTTATAAGAGTCACTTTATTAATTTCATTTAATTCTTCTTCATTGAAAAATTTTAAACTTTCTAACTCATATATTGAAGATTTGATTATATGAGTAACATCCTCTTTGTTCAAAGAGCTAAGATATTCGATCTGAGATTTTAATTCTTGAAAATTATTACGGAATTCCATTAAGGCCTAGTGGTGTGATTGCCTATTACTTGATATTTAAATGTTGTTAGGTGTTTTGCTCCTACTGGCCCTCTCACATGAAGCTTGTCAGTAGAAATACCTATTTCTGCTCCAAATCCGAATTCTCCACCATCAGCAAATTGAGTGGAAGCATTATTCATTAAAATGGCACTTTTACAGTTTTGAAAGAAATACTCTATAGATTGTTGATTGTTACTTAAACAGCTCTCGGTATGTCCACTAGAATATTTGTTTATATGCTCTACACATTCTTCAACATTATCAACTAGTTTTACTGTAATTTTCTTATCTAGATATTCAGTTGACCAATCTTCTTCTGTTGCGTCTCTATCGATTGAATAAATATCTTTGAGGCTACTACATCCAATAATTTCACATCCATGTGATTTTAAATTATCTAAAACAGACGAAATATCTGCTGCTGAATTATTAGAGTGTATAAGTAAAGTCTCTGTTGCACCACAAATCTCAGGTCTTCTCAGCTTGGCATTTGCGATGACCTCAATGGCTTTATCTTTATCATATCCTTCATCCCAAAAAGTATGACACAAACCTTCCAAATGTTTAATTGTAGGAACTTTTGAATTTTTAGAAATTGTTTCAATTAACGATTTTCCCCCACGAGGGATAATCACATCTACATCTCCTTCAGCTTTTAACAACTCTTCAACAAAACTACGATCAGTATTTTGAATAAAACAGACAAGATGAGTATCAAAATTTAAATCTTTTAAAGCATCTTGAATGCACTCATAAAGTTTTTTATTAGTTTCGATACACTCAGAGCCGCCTCTAAGAATAGAAATATTTCCAGATCTAAGGCAAAGACATGCAGCGTCTATTGTGACATTAGGTCGAGACTCATAAATAATACCAATCACACCAATAGGCACTGAGACTTTTGTAAATTGCAACCCATTAGTGGCATTGGTCCAACTTTCTAAAGTTTGATCAAGTGGATCTTGCATTTGAGCTATTTTCTCTACGTCACGAGATAGTTGGTCTATTTTTTCTGAGGTCAAAACTAATCTATTAATCATAGGTGCAGAAATATTATTAGATTTAGCTCTTTCTACATCTGCTTGATTAGCTTTTAGAATTTCATTTTTATTAGATAATAGAAAACCACTAATATTCATTAAAATTCTACTTCTATCCTCTGCAGATAGTTTGGACATGGCACTCGATGCCCTCTTCGAATGGTTTAAAATTTCTTGAAAATAGTCACTCATCTCGATCTCACCAAGTTATCTTTATGAACTATCTCATCCTCTCGGACAAAACCAAGAATTTCACTGAATTCTGATGATTTTTTACCTTTTATTTTATCCATTTCCTGAAAATCATAATTAATCATACCCCTAGCTAATTCTTTTCTATTGTAATGAATCGAAACAGTATCACCACGATAAAACTTTCCATCGATTGACTTTACACCGATTGCCAACAGACTTGAATTTTTCTTGAGTGCTTTTGAGGCCCCTTCATCAATATGAACAATTGCTTTTTGTATTGGTCTATTCCAAATCCATTGCTGGCGACTTGTCAGAATATTTTTGGAAGGATGAAACCATGTTGAAGATTGAGGATCAATCTTACTCAAAGGATTATTCACCAAACCATTTGATATGATCATGGTGGATCCGGATTGAATACAGAGTTTTGCAGCATTGATTTTTGCCAACATCCCACCTGAGCCAAACTCACTTAAATCTTTATCAATATATTTTTCTATTTGTTGATCAACCTCTTCAACAGATGTAATCAGTTTAGCTTGCAATGATTTTTTAGGATTTGCAGTATACAGACCATTGACATCAGATAATAAAATTAATAACTCAGCTGAAAGGGCATTTGCAATCATAGCTGAAAGTTTATCATTATCTCCAAAACGAATTTCTTCTGTCGAGGTAGTATCATTTTCATTAATTATTGGAATAACATTTAAATCCATGAGGGAGTAAATTGTATTTCTGATGTTCAAATATTTTCTTCTTTCGTTTAAATCTTCAGCTGTTATTAAAATTTGAGAACTTTGAATATTTAATTTTGCAAAAGCTTTTTGCCATTGTTGCGAGAGTTGTATTTGACCTATTGATGCAGCAGCCTGTTTTTCATGCAAATTAGTCAACTTTTTTTTTGAGAGTATATTCCTACCTAAAGCGATTGCACCAGATGAGACAATTACTATCTTAGAACCTCTCTTTTGGAGTTCTTTCACATCTTCAATGAGGGAGTTTAGCCATTTTCTCCTCAGCACATGCTTTTCATTAACTAAAATATTTGAGCCAACTTTAATGACAATAACTTTTGATTTTTTTGCTAACTCTAAAAATTTTTTATTCATCTTGTAAATATTCTAAACATAAATTTGTTAATTGATCTAATTGATGGCCTGTTGCAGCTGAAATCAATTTAACCTCTTGATTTAAAGTCTCAAATTCTTTTTTAATTTCCTCAACCCTTTTCTGATCAGCAATTTCAATCTTATTTAGTGCAATAATTTCTTTTTTTTGTTCTATTTTACCCCCATAATTTAAAAGTTCTTGTCGAATAACTTTATAATTTTCAAAAGGTTTTTCTTCAGTGATATCTACGACGTGAATTAAAATTTTACACCTTTCAACATGTGATAAGAAATCATGACCTAGTCCTTTCCCATCGCTCGCATGTTCTATGAGTCCAGGTATATCTGCTAATACAAATTCAAGATCTTCTTTTTGAACCATTCCGATGTGTGGATGAAGTGTTGTAAAGGCATAATCAGCAACTTTTGACTTAGCATTCGTTACAAAATTTAAAATTGAAGATTTACCTGCATTTGGCATTCCCACCAAACCAACATCAGCTAATATTTTCAGCTTTAATCTGACAGTTGACTCTTGTCCTTTTTCTCCTTGTTGGAACTTACGAGGTGCTCTATTAGTAGAACTTTTAAAGTGAGCATTGCCTTTGCCTCCCTGACCTCCTCTTAAAAAATGATAAGTTTCATCATCTTTTAAAATCTCATGAATTTTAATACTCATGTCTTCGGTGTATATCTCAGTTCCACAAGGGACGTCTAAAATAAGATCTTTACCGCTTGCGCCAGTTTTTAATTGACCAGCACCACCCATACCATTTTGTGCATTATGATGTTGGTTAAAACGATATCTTTGAAGAGTGTTGATTCCTTTATTTCCTCGAAAAATAACATCACCACCTTTTCCACCATTTCCACCATTGGGGCCTCCGTACTCTACAAATTTTTCTCTTCGAAAACTAAGAGCGCCGTGTCCACCATTTCCTGATTTAATATATATTTTTGCTTTATCTATAAATGCCATAACAGTTTAATTTGAAGTTTTTTTAAGTGGGTTTAGTTAACGCAAACAAACTGTCTGTTTCTAGATTTTTTAAACAGAACTTTGCCTTCAACTAAGGAGAAAAGAGTATGATCTTTTCCAATCCCAACATTTTCGCCCGGGTAAAATTTTGTACCACGCTGACGAACAATAATATTTCCAGGAATTACGTGTTCGCCACCAAACTTTTTAACTCCAAGCCTTCTACCAGCCGAGTCTCTTCCGTTTTTGGAACTTCCACCTGCTTTTTTTGTTGCCATATTTCTACTTTTTTACCTCAGTTGTTTGTTTTTTCACAGTCTTTTTTTCTTTAGCCTCGACCTTTTTAGGTTTTTCAGCTTTAGCTTCAACTTTTTTTGTTTCTGTAGCTTTTACTTCAGTTTTTTTTGGAGTTTCAGCCTTTTTTTCAACTTTTTTTGGAGTTTCTGCTTTTGGCGCAGCTTTCTTAGCTGGCTCTTTAAAGCTTTCTTCTCCAATGGCGGACTTGATTGCCATGACCTTTAATATAGAGATATATTGACGATGACCTTTAGTTCTTTGAAAATGTTTTCTTCTGTTTTTTCTAAAAACTCTAATCTTATCGTCCCTTGTCTGGTACAGTAATTTTGCAGATACTTCAGCACCTTTTACAGCTGGAGAACCAAGTTCAAACTTATCTCCATTTCCAACTGCAACGATATCTTTAAAAGATATTGTATCACCAACGTTACCCTCTATTTTATCAATCTTTAAAACATCTCCAGGAGACACTTTAAATTGTTTACCAACTGATTTAAGAACTGCGTACATAATAAGTCGGTCAATATATATAGGTCTTTATTTATGTCAATAGTCAAAAATGCAATAAAATAGGGATTTATTTGAGGATTAGTTTTTGATTAATTTATTTTGCAAGACTTACACAAAACATAAAATTCAAGGTTATACCTTGTGATTTCTAATTGATTATCCTTAACCAGATCACTGACACTATCCTTTAAATATTTATTTTTAATCTCTTTTACCTTTCCACATCTCTCGCAAATGGTAAAAGCGGTATTGCTCGCACAGTTTGAGTTATTACAAATTATAAACGAGTTAATACTCTCAATTTTGTGAATTTTTCCTAATTCAACCAATTTATCTAAAGCTCTGTAAACTTGAAGAGGTGAGTTTAAACCCTCTTTCTTCAGACTGTCTAATATAAAGTATGCCTTTAAAGGCTCACCACTGTTTTGTAAGAGATCAAGAACAATTCTTTGATTTTTGGTCAAACTTTGATTTTTTTTAGAATGTGTATGTGTTGAACTCATCTTAATTTGACAATTCTATTTTTTTTTTTGAAATTAGCAATTTTTTCAGAGGTATTAGACTTAAGGTAAAGACACCTAAGGCTATTGCTAGTATAGTTGGACCTGTCGGAGAATTCCAAATCATTGAAGTTTGTAATCCGAGTACAACTGAAACAAGTCCTATAACTGAAGAAATTATTGCCATTTGTATAGGGGTAGATGATAAATTTCTAGAGGCAGCAGCAGGTATTATTAGAAGACCTGTAATTAATAATATACCAACAATTTTAATTGAAATTGCTATTACGCTGGCAATTAGAATTGTAAAAATAGCATTAGCTAGATCAGCATTTAAACCTTCTGCTTTAGCTAATTCTAAATTTACAGTTGCAGCAAATAGAGGCCTCCAAATTAGTATTAACACTATCAAAACAATGCTTCCACCAACCCAAACAAACAAAACATCAGTGATGTTTACTGATAAAATATCACCAAAAAGAAGACCCATAAGATCAATTCTTATAAACGAAAGTATACCTAATAAAACTAAACCAATTGCTAAAACTGAATGTGCTAAAAGACCTAGTAATGCATCATCAGGTAGATTGGTTCGTTTTTGTAAGAAAAGTAGTGACAAAGCAATAAAGCAAGAAACAGCAAAAACTGCAATGATCAGATTAAAATTCATTGCATAAGCGATAACAACACCCAACAATGCAGAGTGGGCGATTGTGTCACCAAAATAAGATAATCTCCTCCAAATAATAAAACATCCAAGTGGGCCTGTAATTAATGCTAAACCAATACCTGCTACAAACGCTCTGATAATAAAATCATCAAACATTATTTATTTTTATCCGCCTCTTTTATGCTTCCATCAGGTAAATGATGATGATCATGATTATGCTTATACAGCGATAAAGTAGGATCAATATTACTACCAAATAGCTTAATGTATTCTTGATCTTTTATAACTGAACTGGGAATACCAGAACAGCAAACATGCCCATTAAGACAAATAACATAATCAGTTTGAGACATAACTACATGTAAGTTATGCGATATCAAAAGAATGCCACAATTAATTTTTTTTACAATTTCTTGGATTGTTTTGTATAAAGCAATCTCTCCAGAATAGTCTACCCCTTGAACAGGTTCATCTAATACAAGAAAATGGGGTTCTTTAGCTATGGCACGGGCCATAAGTAATCGTTGAAATTCACCTCCTGATAAATTTCTTACATCTTCATTAATTAGATGTTGGATACCAGTAATTCCAAGTGCATCATTGATTTCACTAGTTTTATGTTTTGTTACTAAATTAACAAAATCTATTGACCTCAAGGGTAAAGACCAATCAATTGAAATTTTTTGTGGTACATATGAAATTCTAATATCTTTTTTAATTGTGTTTGTACCTTCATCAGGTTTTAAAATATCTAAAGACATTTTAGCAGTAGTTGATTTACCTGACCCATTGGGTCCGATTAGTGTTACAATTTCTCCTTGTGAGACTTTTAAGGAAACACCCCTCACTAACCATTTTTGATTTCTAAAGACCCCACAATTATTTAATTCAACCAGACTGTTATTCATTTTTTAATTTGACTTATTAATAGTGTTATATTATTACATATGTAATAGTATAACATTAGAGGTGGTAATTAATATGAATTTGTTCAAAAGATCAATATTTTTCGGACTTTCTTTTTTACTTTTAAGTTTTAATTCTCATGCAGATGTGAAAACGGACATTAAAGTAGTCACTACAATAAAGCCTTTGCATTCTTTGATATCAAGAATTATGGAAACAAGAGGAGAACCTCAATTAATTATTGAAGGTACAAATAATCCTCACACATTTGTTTTTAAACCATCTCATGCAAAAATGATTGAAGAAGCTGATATTATTTTTTGGATTGGCGAGGATTTAGAGGCTTTTATGGAAAAACCTTTAGACTCACTTGCTGAGAAAGCACAAGTTATTTCATTTATGGAGCTATCATCTATAGAAAAATTAAAATTTAGAGAAAAAAATATTTTTGATGATCATGATGGCCATGAAGATGAACATGAAGGCCATGAGGATGATGATGATCATGGTCACAAGGACGACGATCACGATGATGATCATGATGGCCATGAAGATGAACATGAAGGTCACGATGACGATCACAAGAACCCACATGCGCATGCACACGGTGAGTTTGATCCACACATTTGGCTAGACCCAGAAAATGCCAAAGAAATGGTTAAAATTATCCGAGATGAATTAATTAAAATAGATCCAGATGGTCAAAGACAATATTCAGTTAATACTGCAGGGGCAACATTGGAACTAGATAATTTAATCAATAGTGTAGAAAAAGAATTATCAAAAGATATTAGCTATATTGTATTTCATGACGCTTACCAATACTTTGAGAAAAGATTTGGAGTAATTCCTGCTGGAGCATTGACGTTAAATCCAGATGTTTTACCAGGAGCTAAACAAATAGCAGATATACAAGATGTTATAAATGACAAAGGTATTAAATGTATTTTTTCTGAACCTCAATATAATCCAAAAATAATTGAAACTATTGGGAATGATATGAAAATTTCTACTGGTGTAATGGATCCTTTGGGAGCTTATATAGATGCTGGACCTTCAATGTATAGTGAATTAATTAATGGAATTGCAAATTCAATTAAGGATTGTCACTGATAAAATTTGAAATAAGTTTCAAAAAATTTTTATAATTAAAGAAACTTAAAGGTTAAAAAAAAACTAATTTACATATCTTTCTTATAGGCATTTTATATGCCTATGAGAAAAATTAAAAATAAAGTTTGTAATTTTAAAATTAAAAGAATCGTCGAGGAAAAATATTATCCAATATCATTTATTGATAGAGTAAATGTTATGTATCAATTGAACTCTCAAAAAAAAAATAAAGTGAATGTCACTAACATGAGTAAGCCTTGATACAGCTAACTAAACAAAGTTATTTAAAACCCATTTCAATCTAATAGTGCTATTTTGTCTTTAATTTTTATCCTGAAAGTATTGATAAATAATGAAATTTAACATAGTTTAAATCTGATGAACTTATCAAACGCTTGTAAAAAAGATATTGATGTGGTCTTAGAAAATTGTGGCTGGAGACAGACCAAACAGAGAGTGGTGCTTTTAAAGTCAATTTTTGATGGCAATCATAAACATTTTTCTATTAATCAAATTAATGAAATTCTAAAAGACAATAGAAGTTATTTTTCTCTGACTACTCTTTATGAAAATCTAAATACCCTTGTTGATAAAGGATATTTAAAACAAATCGTTGTTGATAAACAATCATTTTACGACACTAATACTACCGATCATATACATGTTTATAATCAAGAAGAAAACCGAATCTATGATTATGACGATTGCAAAGAGCTTCACAAAGATCTTCCAATACCAGCTTGCTTATCACTTCTTGAAGAATACTCACTAGTTATAAATTTAAAAAAAAAGTAAATTTTTAATCTGTAGTTCATTTCAGAAATAGTTTTTTTTTATTCATTTGTAGCATTCATTTTTTTTTGTATTTAGATTTTTTCAATTTGAGATTAGTAATATGATATGAAAAATTTAATTTCTTTTTTAGTAAAGATTTTAGTAATTAATTTCTTTATTGGTTTTAGTGGTGCAAATGCGGATGATGTATTAAAAATTTACTCAGAAAGACAACCAATGTTAATTGAACCTCTTTTAAGTGAATTTGAGAGTCAAACTGGTATTGATGTTGAATGGATATATTCCAAAAAAGGCTTAGTTCAAAAAATTATTTTAGAAAAAGATAAACCTGTAGCTGACGTATTCTTAGCATCAGATATATCAAGATTAATTGATGTAGCTGAAGCAGGAGCCTCTATTAAAATTAATAATTCTTCTGCTGTGCCCTCTCATCTTCAAAGTGATAATTGGATAGGCCTAACTCAAAGAGCAAGGATTATATACGTAAATAAAGATTTAGGTCTTAATGATATTACTTATGAGGATTTAGTATCTGAAAAATATAAAGAAAGAATATGTACAAGATCAGGTTTTCACCCATATAATGTTTCATTGTTTGCATCTTTGATGGCTCATCATGGTGAGGAGTGGTTAGAGAATTATTTGATTAATTTAAAGGCAAATTTAGCTAGAAAACCTCAGGGTAACGACAGAGACCAAGTCAAAGCAATATATGCAGGGGTTTGTGATCTAAGTATCGGCAACCATTATTATTATTTCAAGATGCTCAATAATGAAGAACAAAAGATATGGCTCGAGAAAGCAACAATTGTTTTTCCTAACCAAAAGGATAGAGGAACTCATGTTAATATTTCTGGTATAGCTTTACTTAAAGAAAGTTCTAGAGAAAAATCTGAAAAACTTTTGGATTTCTTAGTTAGTCAAAAAGCCCAGGGCATATACGCAAATGACAATAATGAATTTCCTGTTTCACCCGAAGTACCATTATCAGATGGTGTTAATGAATTAGCAGGAGGTGCTGAGTTTGACAATATTGATTTATTAAAAATAGCTGAAAATCGAAAAGCTGTTGTTAATATTTTAAATAAAATAAATTACGACGAGTAGTAGATTTTTTATATTTTAAAGGTTGGTCGCTTCAAATAGGCCCGATGCACCCCATTGGTTAGGGTGCATTTTTTATAAATGAATGTGAAATTGTAGCAATCGCTTCAGTTGAATAAATAATCTTTATAACTAAAATTTGCTTATGAATAATTTTGAAATACTCAGTGTTTTATTAAATTCTGATAAAGAATTAATAATTTATAGAAACTCAGATAAAAATAATTTCGAAATATATACGGATTTTGCTGAAAAAATTAATTTAAATATAGATAATTTAGATAAGTTTTTAAATAAATTAGAGCGATTTAAATCAAATAAACCCTATGATTGTTATATTGGCTTCTTCGGTTATGAATTACTTTGTAAGAATATTAATTTAAAAGTAAATAAAGATAATTCATCTTTTCCTGAGGGAGTTTTTTTTCGACCACAAACTAAAATAATTTTAGATAAACAAGTTAAAATTATAACCAAATCTAAATCAAAATTACTAAAAGACCTTAAAGCTTTAAATAAAACTACTTCTTCAAATAGCAATAAAATATCTGTAAGTCCAAACGTCCAAGTATATGAAAAAATCTTTAATAAATTTAAAAAAAATATAAGGGCTGGTGAAACCTATCAAATTAAAATTGCTCAGAAATATTCGAACAAAAAAGAGTTAGATGTAGTGAATTTATTTTTCAATTTGATGAAGAAAAATCTTAGTCCAGAGTCTTTTTGTGTTAGAACAAATGATTTTAATATCATTAGTTGCTCTCCTGAAAACCTTTTTAAGGTAAAAGGAAAAAAAATCATCACCTCCCCAATAGCAGGAACAGTAAGTAGAGATAAGGTAAAATCAACAAAAGAGGCTAGAAAGTTTTTTGAAAATAATCAAAAAGAGGACAAAGAACATAATATGATTGTTGACTTAGAAAGAAATGATTTAAGTCGTATAACTAAGGCAAACACTGTCAAAATTCAAAATTTAAAATTTGTTCAAAAATACCAATATATTTTCCACAATGTCTCTGAAATTTCAGGAACACTTCTTGATAATGTAAGGTTATCTGCAGTGATTAAGGCGATGATGCCCGGTGGCTCAGTTATAGGTTGTCCAAAAATTAATACTTTAAAATTACTCAATAAAGAGGAGAAAGAACCAAGAAGAATTTATACTGGTTCTTTTGGTTACTATCGCTCTAAACAGGATATGAGTTTTAACATAATAATTAGATCTATTTTAAATTTTCAAAAAAATAATGAGGTATTTGCTGCTAGTGGTGTGATTTTAGATAGTACTGCAAAAAATGAATACCATGAAAATTACTTAAAAGCTAAATCGTTATTGGATTTATTAAAATGAACTTACTTTTAATTGACCACGAAGACTCCTTTACTTATAACCTGGCACATTTGTTGTCAGGATTTGGTAATTTAGAAGTAAAAAATTTTTATGACATTAAAGAAAAATCTATAAAAAAATCTGACATCATTATTTTTTCTCCAGGACCAGGGAAGCCCTCAGATTACCCAGTATCACTTGATATTTATAATAATTATAAATCAAAGAAAAAAATAATTGGTATTTGTCTTGGTTTTCAACTTATTGCTAATGGAGAGGGCGGAACTATTTCTAAGCAAGAAAAAATATTTCATGGTTATCAGACTTATATTAGAACGAATTCAAAAAGTTTAAGATTTCCTAATAATGCTTTATATCAAGTAGGTAGATACCATTCTTTAAAACTAAAAGAGCCATTTAATTCCTCTTCAATGCATATTACAATGAGATGTGAAGAAACTAATGTTGCAATGTGTTTGGAAAGTCATAAATATGATATTTGTGGTTTACAATTTCACCCAGACTCGTTTTTGACTCCAAATGGCAAACAATTTATTCGAAAAATCATTCAATATAAAAAATAATTCATATTACTCCTCACAATTTAAGCCACTGTGGGGTCAAAAAGGTGTTTTTACATCCATACCTGTAATTGGAAAAACACCAAGGTTAATAGGTTTAAATAAATATTTGAGAACTTTTAACACAACATGTCGGGATTATAAATTTGCTACCAAAATAGATTTAAACATTATCAGAAGTTTAGTAGGAGCGGATTTAAAGAAAATCAAAAATTTTAATCACTTATTGAGAATAGCAACTAATGGAACAACATTATCAATTTCGTTTAGAAAGAGAACAACAACTAAAGACAGTGTCATTGGATTTATAAAAAAATACAAAAGAAGAGACTTTAAAAATAAAAACTTATTTTACAAAAAATTATTAAAATTCATGAGTGAAATAAATTACTCTGAAAATGAAATTATATTACTAAGAGACGATGAAATTACAGAAGGAGCAGTCACAAATTTAGTTTTTGTAAAGAGAGATAAAATTTATATTCCCAAAACAGGGTATTATCATGGAAATACTTTGAAGCTTATTGAAGAAATATCAAAATCGAAATTTATTAAAAGAAAAATTTTATTAGAGGATCTAAAAGAATACAGTGAGATATTATCGATTGGCTCTGGTAGAGGTATTACCTCAATAAAAAAAATTCAAAGTGTTTTATGGAAGAGAGCGTCTACAAAATATTTTCAAAAATTAAAAAAAGATTATGAAACTATGATAAAAAGGAATTATTATGAAATTTAGTCAACATTCCTTTGCTTTGAAAAAGCCTTTACTAGTAGGTATATGTAATTTTACACCTGACTCATTTAGTGATGGGGGAAAAACATTTTCACGATCTACTGCATTGAAACATATAAATGCAATGGTTAAAGATGGTGCACAAATTATTGATATTGGTGCTGAAAGCACTAGACCAAATAGCGAGCCAATTACATATATTGAAGAAATAAATCGTTTATCCAAAATCTTACCATATTTAAACTATAAGAAATACCTTGTCTCTGTGGACTCGTATAAAATTGAGTCCCAAGAGTATGCACTGAAAAAAGGTGCCCATATCATTAATGATATTAATGGAGGATCAGAAGAGCTATTTAAACTTATAAAGAAATATAACGCAGGACTTTTCTTAATGCACAAAAGAGGAACACCAAAGGAAATGCAAAAAAAACTTAATTCCAGAGTAAATATGGTAAGAGAATTTGATTATTTTATTAAAAAAAGATTGAAAATACTTAATAAAATGAAGATTAATCTCAAAAAGGTATGGTTTGATCCTGGTATAGGATTTGGCAAAACACTAAATCAAAATTTACAATTAATGAAATCTTTGAAGAAATTCAGTAGTGCAAATATCCAAGTATTATTGGGATCCTCACGAAAAAGTTGGATAAATCATATTGATCCATCAAATGCTGATGAAAGGATTGGAGGATCTTTAGCTTCTGTGGCGCATGCTCTCAAACAAAATATTCACACATATAGAATTCATGATGTCAAAGAGACAAATCAAATGATAAAAGTTTTGAAAGCATTAAATAAATGAAATTTTTTATCGAAATAGAAGAGCTAAAAGTCGACACAATTATTGGGGTGTTCGAAGAAGAAAGGTTAAAACCCCAAACTATATTAATAAGTATAAAATGCCAGTTAGACATTGATCATAATCAAGATCTTGACAATATTGAAAATGTTACAAGTTATTCAGATATCAAAAATGAAATAATTAAATTTGTTTCAGCCTCTCAATATAAAACATTGGAAAAATTAATTACAGATCTTAAAAAACAACTAGATGATAAGTTTCCAATTCAAATAGAAAAATTAGAAATAAATAAAATTGAGATTGCTAAAAAATACAATGCAAAAAAAGTTAGCGTATCGATATAAATCATATATTGCTATCGGATCAAATATAGGCAATTGGAGAAGTAATTTTAACAGTGCATTAAATTTAATGAATAAATTTGGTCATGTTAAAAAGGTTAGTAGAGTTTATTTTACCAAGCCTTTTGGTTTAACCGCCCAAAAATATTTTCATAATGCTGCCTTTTTATTTCTCACTAATTTATTTTTTAATGAGCTATTTATAAAAATGAACGCTGTAGAAAAGCTGATAAAAAAAAATAAACTTCTAGAGAATGGGCCAAGAAGAATTGATTTAGATCTTATTCAATTCGAAAACTTGAAAGTTAAAAATCATTTAATATCAATTCCTCATCCTTCCTCACATTTAAGAGATTTTGTTATACAGCCAGTATTAGACCTCAATCCTAATTTTATTGATTTAAAAACCCAATATACTTACAAAAGACTCATAAATAACTTAGAGGAACGATTTATTATTAAGAAATCTCGTCAAACCCAAGATTATCAAGGATTTTTTTAAGCTTTTCCTCATCCACACTATTAGATTGTTTTAAGCCTGTTGAAATATCAATTCCATGAGGAGATATTGTTTTAATTGCCTCTTTTATGTTATCTATATTTATTCCCCCACCAAGGTAGAGAGGTTTCGCAAAGATCTTTAATTGATTGATTTGTTTTTCACATTCCACAAGAGATTTTTTTTCAATAGTATCTTTTCTGTAAATATTTAAATCATAATAAAAACTACTTATATTATTTAAAATCTCTTCAAAGAAATTATAGTCAAAATTCTCATAATTTATAGAAATTGAAATTTTTGCATCTGTTTTATTATTCAGCAATTCAATTTCTTCATTTTTATATTGATTAGATATGCAAACCTCTTTTATTGCTACATCATTTACGATACTAATTACTTCTTGTATCTGTATATTTCCAATCAATAAAATTGGATTTAATTTTAAATTGTAGGATGCAATAGTCAGTTCTTGAATTTCTTTAGTACTAAGTGTATTTGGGCCATATAAGTAATCACTTACAAGGCCCACCCTACTTACAGAGTATTTTTGAATTACTTCTAAAGATTTTTGATCTGTAATACCACAAACTTTAAGTTGGATATTACCATAATTGAACATTAATTAATTATTGTTCAATTCAAATCTATCGGCATTCATTACTTTGTTCCAAGCTTTAACAAAATCAATTACAAACTTTTCCTTGTTATCATCTTGTGCATACACTTCTGCATAAGATCTAAGTATAGAGTTCGATCCAAATACAAGGTCCGTTGAGGTTGCCGTCCATTTAACATTATTTGTTTTTCGATCAATAATCTCATAATGTCCATTAGACGCTTTCCATTTATTACTCATATCAAGCAAGTTAACAAAAAAGTCAGTTGTAAGAGCACCTACCTGGTCAGTAAAAACACCATGCTTATTCTCACCATAGTTAGCACCCAGAGCCCTCATACCTCCAACAAGTACAGTCATTTCAACTGCAGTAAGACCAAGTAAATGAGCTCTATCAAGCAACAATTCTTCTCCTCTTACTTCATAATTATCTTTTTGCCAATTTCTAAAACCGTCATGTATGGGTTCTAATTGAGAAAATGACTCAGAGTCAGTCATATCCTCAGAAGCATCTCCTCTTCCTGGGTTGAAAGGAACAGGAACGTTAAAACCCGCAGCTTCAATAGCTTTTTCTAGACCAACATTTCCAGCTAAGACAATTGTGTCTGCAATGCTAGCGCCTGCTTCTTTTGCAAGAGGTTCTAATATATCTAGCACTTTTGATAATCTTTGAGGCTCATTGCCTTTCCAATTTTTTTGTGGTGAAAATCTAATTCTCGCTCCATTAGCTCCCCCTCTTAAATCCGACCCTCTAAATGTCCTTGCACTATCCCATGCAGTTGAGACTAGTTCTTGAACAGTTAATTCAGAATTTCTGATTTTTTCTTTGAGTTGTTCCACATCAAAACTAGGTGTTCCAGCGGGAACTGGATCTTGCCAGATCAAATCTTCGTTTGGAAGGTCGTGTCCTATGTATCTAGATCTTGGACCCATATCTCTATGGGTAAGTTTGAACCAAGCTCTTGCAAAAGCATCACAAAAATACTCATGATCATTATGAAACTTTTTGGATATTTCTAAATAAATTGGATCTTTGATCATTGCCATATCAGCATCTGTCATGATTGGGTTATATCTAATTGATGGATCTTCTACGTCTACAGGCTTATCTTCTTCTTTAATATTGATAGGTTCATATTGCCAAGCTCCTGCAGGGCTTTTTTTAAGTTCCCACTCATATTTAAAGAGCATGTCAAAATATCCATTATCAAATTTTGTTGGCTCAGTAGTCCATGCACCTTCAATTCCAGATGTCACCGTATCTCTTCCAACTCCTCTGGAAGTATTATTCATCCAACCAAGGCCTTGTTCGTTAATTGCTGCCCCTTCAGGTTCTGCTTCAAGATTATCAGCATTACCATTACCATGCGTTTTACCAATAGTATGACCTCCTGCAGTAAGAGCAACAGTCTCTTCATCGTTCATAGCCATTCTTGCAAATGTCTCTCTAATATGCTGAGCTGTTTTTAATGGGTCAGGGTTACCTTCAAATCCCTCTGGGTTCACATAGATTAAGGCCATGTGATTTGCAGCAAGTGGACTTTCTAACGAAGAGGCATCTTCTTTATCTGAGTGTCTATCAGATGCTAATGCTTCTGTTTCTGGTCCCCAGTATATATCCTTGTTTGGGTGCCAAATATCCTCACGCCCATATGAAAAACCAAATGTTTTAAATCCTGTTGATTCATAGCCAATGTTTCCAGCTAAGATCATAAGATCAGCCCAGCTAATCTTGTTTCCATATTTTTTCTTAATCGGCCATAAAAGTCTTCTAGCTTTATCTAAGTTAGTATTATCAGGCCAAGAATTTAAAGGAGCAAATCGATGATCACCGGTTCCACCGCCACCTCTCCCATCAGCAGTTCTATAAGTACCAGCAGAGTGCCAAGCAAGCCTAACCATTAATCCTGCGTATGTCCCCCAATCAGCTGGCCACCAATCCTGACTTTCTTTCATTAATTTATGCATATCAGCTTCTAATGCTTTAAAATCTAATTTTTTTACTTCTTCTCTGTAATTATAAGTACCATTAAACGGTTTTGTTTTTTGATCATGTTGATGGAGAATATCTAGATTTAAATTTTTAGGCCACCAATCAGTTGATGACTTCTCCATATTTGAATTAGCTCCGTGAGCAACGGGACATTTGGCTTCGCTCATTTTTCTCTCCTACTTAATTAATATTGAAATCATTAAAATTTAACCTGTAAGTAAGTCAACAATACGAATTGTCTCTGTTAATAATTTACAAAAATCCTTGAAATTATTTGCTTTTAAAGAACTGGTTATACAAAATGTAGGCAGCAAACATTCCAATAACTTGACAACTAATAAAAAATATTACAGTGGAGGGATTGATACCCGTAAATGACTCAGTAAACATTCTAGCAATTGTTACAGCCGGATTTGCAAAACTTGTAGATGAAGTAAATATAAGAGCTGCTGTAATATAAATACCAACATTAAATGAAACTACATTTTTACCATCTGCTCTCGATAAAAGTATGACCAATAACAATCCAGTTGCAGCAAAAAATTCGGAAATATATATATTTGCCCCACTTCTTATATTTGAAGAAATCTCAATTACATTTAATCCAAAAATATAATTAGCAAAAAGTGTGCCTAGTATAGCTGCAATGATTTGTATTAGTATATAAAGAAATAAATCCCTAGAACTCAATTCTTTTTGTAAGAAAAATATAATTGAAACAATAGGATTAAAATGAGCTCCAGAAAAATTTGCAAATATTCTAATTATAAAAATTAGTGTGAAACCTATTACAACAGAATGACTAAATAAAATTACCATTTGATCATTCGTATATTGCTGTCCTGCTATGCCAGATCCAACAATTGATACTAGTAAAATAAATGTGCCTATAAATTCAGATATGTATTTTTGCATTTTTAAAGTCTTAATGTATCATTGCTAAGTTTTAAAGAAATGTATTATGAATTTTTAGTTACATACCTTGATGCACCATTTCTATTGCTATCTGCTGTAACCACTGGTTTGATAATTCGTATTTTTTATAAACAGTATATGAATACAAAGCTACCAATGAGGGTAGTTATTTCTACAGCTCTTTTTCTTATTAATGCGATTATTTTAGTTCCTGGAATTGTCTTTTTATATAGATGGGTAATGTTATGTGGTTTTTACCAACCAAGCGGCGTTTTTGAAACAGGGTATGGTTGTAGTGGGGACGTTTTTAGTCTAATTGTTCCAGGGCTTTTTTTACTTTCGTAAACATTTCATCGACCTGATTTTCTTTAATTATTAAAGGTGGAGAAAAAGCAAGCGTATCTCCGTTAGCTCTTACCATTAAGCCAAGATCCCAAGCTTTTTTCATAGCTTCAAACCCTCTTGCACCAACAGCGTTACCTTTAGGCTCTAATTCGAGTGCAGCAATCACTCCTAAATTTCTAATATCGATTATATGTTTTGTGCCCTTTAGGCTATGAGCGGCTTCCTCAATAATAGGCGCCATATGAGCGGCATTATCAAATAATCCCTCTTCTTGATAAATATCTAGTGTTGCCAAGGCTGCAGCGCAAGCAACAGGATGACCAGAGTAAGTATATCCATGAAATAATTCTATTGGAGCATCCGCATTTTCCATCATTGACTCATAAATAAAGTCTTGAACTATGGTTGCACCCATAGGGATTGTGGCATTTGTAATGCCTTTTGCACATGAAATAATATCTGGTGTTACACCAAAAAACTCAGATCCAGTTGCTTTTCCCATACGGCCAAAAGCAGTTACGACTTCATCAAAAATTAATAAAATGTCATGTTTTGTGCAGAGCTCTCTTAATCTTTTTAAGTATCCTTTAGGCGGAGGCAGCGCACCAGTTGATCCAGCAATTGGCTCAACAATTACAGCTGCAATAGTTGATGCATCATGCAATTGAACAAGACGCTCTAAATCATCGGCAAGTTCTGCTCCATGTTCAGGTTCACCTTTTGAAAAAGCATTTAATTTTAAATTGTGGGTATGGCGTAAATGGTCAACACCATTTAGCATTGATCCGAAGTACATTCTATTTTTTACCATACCACCTACGCTTATTCCTCCAAAGCCCACACCATGATAACCTCTTTCGCGACCTATTAATCTAGTTTTAGATGAATGTCCGCGTGCACGTTGATAAGCTAGCGCAATTTTCAATGCACTATCTACTGCTTCAGATCCTGAATTAGAAAAGAAAACATGATTCATTCCTTCAGGAAAAATCTCTGCTAAACGATTAGCTAGTTCAAATTGTTTTGGATGTCCAAATTGAAAAGGTGGAGAGTAATCAAGATTTTCAATTTGCTTATTTACAGCTTCTTGAATTTTTTTTCTACCATGACCAGCGTTTACACACCATAGCCCTGCAGTGCCATCTAAAATTTCTCGATTATCGTCACTAATAAAATGCATATCTTTAGCACCGACTATAATTCTTGGATCTTTCTTAAATACTTTGTTAGGAGTGAAAGGCATCCACAACGGTTCTAAATTATTTGGCTTATTCATTTTCTCTCCTGATTTTAATAAAGATACATTATTCCCTCACAATTGCTTCAGCAAGGGTAATAATGTCATCTTTCAGGGTAGGGAGAGGGCAGCGTGGACTGCCCTCATCACAAAATCACATTTTTGATCCGATGAAACCTGCTATGAACCAAATAATCATAACTATAAAGGGGTAGTGTCCTGTAAACATATCTGCCATTTAAACCTCCATGATTCCTTTAATAAGGTTATAGGATTTCATAATAATATGCAATATTTGCATATGTATAGGCAAATTTTGTTAATTTATCCACATTTATTGTGAATTATGGGGATTAATTATGCATTTTTTTTATACCAATAAGCACCATTGTTATTTCTTCGTCCTTATAATAAGTATAACTAGCTTATGAGCGTCGTTTCGAAAACAATCAAATATTTACTCGATAAAAATATATCAGTTTCAACAGCAGAATCATGTACTGGTGGTTTGCTTGCAGCAGAATTTACAGCTGTGTCTGGTATATCTAAAATTTATAAAACTGGTTTGATAACATATTCAAATGACTCAAAAATTAAAAATCTCAAAGTCAAACCAAGTACTATCAAAAGGTACGGTGCAGTCAGCCGTCAAGTATGTGCTCAAATGTGTTTACATTTACACAAGATTTCCAAAAGTCAGCTAACATTTTCAACAACAGGTGTAGCTGGTCCAAACGGAGGTACTAAATTAAAACCTGTAGGTTTAGTTTTTATCGGATTATATTTTAAAAAAAATATTTATATCGAACGATTAAATTTCAATCCAAAACTTTCTAGAATTCAAATTCAAAAAGGTACAGTGAAAGAATGTTTTCACATGTTAAATAATATTATAGATGAGCTATAAGCGAAATTATAATAGTTTACTACCTGATGATTTCGAGCTCAGTAAAGAATTTGAAAATATCATTGAGCAACTAGAAAGTACAAAAGATCATTTTTATATTACTGGTAAAGCAGGTAGTGGTAAGTCTACACTATTAGCCTACTTTCGATCTATAACAAAGAAGAATACAGTTGTTCTTGCTCCAACAGGAGTTGCTGCAATTCGAGTTAAAGGACAAACTATTCACTCATTTTTTGGTTTTCCACCAAAGGTTATTCAAACACGACATATAAAAAAAGTAAGACAAATCGAAATTCTTCAAAATTTGGAAACATTAATTATTGATGAGATATCTATGGTTCGTGCTGATGTTTTTGATGCGATTGATTATAGCCTTCGTGTTCACAGAAAAAAACTTACACAACCATTTGGCGGAGTTCAGTTAATAGTTTTTGGGGATTTATTTCAACTACCACCAGTTGTGAATATGGATGAGTCAGGACTTCTACAGCGCATTTATCCTAAAGGTCACTTCTTCTTTCACTCAAATATTTTCCAAGACGCACAATTTAAAACACTTGAACTACATAATATTTATCGACAAAAAGATGACCATTTTATTCATTTGCTTAACTCTGTAAGAGATGGCTCAATTACTCACACGCAGATCGAGAATATAAATGACTCTTTAACTGATCACATTGAGATGGATGAAGGTAAAATCATACTTACTACAACTAATGCTCGAGCGAGTAGCATTAATCAAAAATATTTAAGCCAGCTAAATCAGGATGAGTTTTCTTACAGGGGACAAGCAACTGGTCAATTTTATAAAGAATTATTTCCCACCGATGAAATCTTAAAATTAAAAAAAGGAGCCCAAGTAATTATGATTAAAAATGATCCTGAAAAAAGGTGGGTTAATGGATCCATTGGTATAATTCATGATATCGCTCAAAAAAAAATAAAAGTAAAAATCAATAATAAAATATATGAGGTTAAAAAAGAAAAATGGGATCGTATTCAATATACCTATGATGATGATCAACAAGAAGTTCAAGAGGAAATAACAGGATCTTTCAAACAGTATCCAATGAGATTAGCTTGGGCAATTACAATTCATAAAAGCCAGGGACAAACATTTGAAAAAGTTATTATAGATATGAGTCAAGGTTCTTTTGCTCCAGGACAACTTTATGTTGCACTAAGTAGATGTATAAGTTTGGAAGGTATAGAACTGCTAAGACCTATTAAAAAATCAGATATCATTGTTAACAATCAATTGATAGGTTTCCAAGACAGATTAATTTAAGATGGGTAAAAAAATATTATATAGTATTGCAGTCTTTGGCATTATAGGTTTAGGCCTATATATTTCTTCGACATTTGAATACCATGAATATTATGAGGAATGTGAAAAACAAAGCAACACTCAAGGAGGTATAGAGTCTTGTGTTGATTTTATGATAGAGGAAGCAAAAAAATGATTTATCTCAAAGATAGTTATACAAAGAGTTTTGAAGAAAAAATTTTATTAGTCGAGGGTGACAAAATCATTACTAAAGATAGTTCTTTTTATGCTCAAAGTGGTGGGCAACCCGGAGACAAGGGAGTACTTGAAATTAATGATAAAAAATTCAATGTTATCAACACAGTTAAACATGAGTTAGGTATTGCCCATGTTGTTGACTCAGAAAATCTAAATCTATCTGGGCAAATAAATGGCCATATTGATTGGGATCATCGATATCGCTTAATGAAAATGCACACCACAATGCACTTAATGTGTGCAGCATTACCTTATTATGTTACAGGAGGATCAATTGGTTTAGAAAAAAGTAGGATTGATTTTGATTTAGGTGAAGAAACATTTGAATTTGAAACTTTAAATAAAATCATTAATGAATTTATTCAACAATCTCATTCTATTTCTTATCAGTGGATAACGAATGATGAGCTAGATCAAAAACCTGAGCTAGTGCGAACCTTGTCAGTTAAACCGCCAAGAACAAATGATAAAATTCGCCTTGTTAAAATAGGAGATATTGATTTACAACCGTGTGGGGGAACTCACGTAGCAAATACAAATGAAATTGGCGAATTCAAATTTATGAAGTATGAGAGTAAAGGAAAAATGAATAAACGTGTTCAGTTTACTCTCATATAATGCACAAAGCATCTTTTAAAGATTTTTTACTTTTATTTTTATTAGCTGGTATATGGGGAAGTGCGTTCTTTAACATCAAAATTGCCTCAGAAAGCTATACACCAATGGCACTTGCCTTTGGTAGAATTTTTTTTGCTGCAATAGTAATGCTTGTTTACTGTTGGATAAGAAAAATTTCAATTGAAGCATTTGGAGAGAATTGGTTATGGTACGCAACTATAGGATTTGTGAATTTAGTTCTCCCCTTTTTTTTTATTTCATTCGGCATATTAAAGGTTCAAAGTAATCTAGCAGCAATCTTGATGTCCACGGCACCTATTGCAGCAACAATCTTAGGGCATTTATTTATTCAAAATGAAAAAATTAATCTTTTAAAATTTGTTGGAATATTAATAGGCTTTCTTGGTATCGTTTATTTATTTTCAGATAATATTCTAATCAATCAGTCAAATATCTTTTATGCTTTTATGGTAATCTTGGGTCCAGTTTGTTACACCATAGGTGGACTATTTTCACTCAAGCTAAAACATATAAAAAATGAAGTACTTACATCAAGTATTTTAATTTGGGCAGTTATTCTTTTATTACCAATTATGTTCATTTTTGAAAATCCAACAGAATTGAGACCCTCTCTTAATGCTACAATTTCTCTTCTGTATCTTGGTATTGTTGCGACAGCGATAGCTTGGTTAATGAGATTTTATATTCTTAAAAATAACGGCTTAGTTTTTCAATCACAAGTTGCTTACATCATTCCAATTTTTGGTTTGATATTTGGATATCTTTTTTTAAACGAAAAAATAACTTATAAAATTATTGTTGCCCTTATTGCTGTTTTAATAAGCACTTACTTAATTGAAAAAAGTAAAAAAAATAAGATTACTGATAAACTATCTTGATGTTATTTGCTTATAATATACTGTACGCAATCTAATTATGTCAGCAGATATCTTAATTAAAATTGATAATTTAAAAAAAACTTTTCAAGGAGGTTTAGAAGCCCTTAAAGGAGTCAATTTAGAAATTCAAAGAGGTGAAATTCTTGCACTTCTTGGTCCAAATGGTGCTGGAAAAACAACACTTATTAATGCCATATGTGGGATAGTCTTACCTACATCAGGAACCATTTCAGTTGATGGATATGATGTTGTTAAAGATTACCGAAAAACTCGATCGATGATTGGTCTTGTGCCTCAAGAACTACATTTAGAAGCCTTTGAAAAAGTTTTTCAAAATGTCTCTTACACTAGAGGCCTATATGGTAAGAAAAAAGATCCTGCATACATAGAAAAAATTCTTAAAGATCTCAGCCTTTGGGATAAAAAGGATAGTAAGCTTCGTGAGCTTTCTGGAGGTATGAAGAAAAGAGCATTAATTGCAAAAGCATTGAGCCATGAACCAAAAATACTTTTTCTAGACGAGCCTACTGCAGGTGTCGATATTAATTTGCGAAGAGATATGTGGAGAGCAGTGAAAGAACTCAAAGAAAATGGAGTAACAATTATTCTTACTACTCATTATATCGAAGAAGCTGAGGCTATTTCTGATCGAGTATCTGTAATCAATAATGGCGAGATCATAATTACTGATAATAAGAATGATTTAATGCGAAAAATGGGCCAAAAGAATTTAACTATAGAATTTCAAGAGCCTTTTAGTCATATCCCATCTACTTTAGAGTCTTATAACTTAAAAATGAATAGTAATAATTCTCTAACATATTCATATGACTCTCACGGATCTTCGACTGGTATTACCGCACTTCTTCAAGACATAAAGTCGGCTGGTCTAAAATTAAAAGATTTAAATTCCTCCCAGACATCGTTGGAGACGATATTTGAAAAACTTTTGGAGGAGAGTGTATGAACTGGACAGGCATAATGGCAATTTACTTGCATGAAATGGATCGAATGAGAAGAACAACTGTTCAAAGTATATTTTCTCCTGTGATATCATCCTCTCTTTATTTTGTTGTCTTCGGTGCTGCAATAGGAAGTCGCATCCCTGTGATTGAAGATATTTCTTATGGTTCTTTCATAGTACCTGGTATGATAATGTTAGCTTTACTTACACAAAGTGTCTCAAACGCTTCCTCAGGTATTTTTTTTCCAAAGTTTCTTGGAACTATAAATGAAATATATGCTGCCCCACTATCAACAACAGAGATTGTTATTGGTTTTGTTGGTGCGGCCACTACAAAATCAATAATTTTAGGAAGCTTAATATTAGCAACAGGGTTATTTTTTGTTGAAATATATATTATGCATCCTTTTACAATGATTTTAATGCTCGTTTTAACATCTTTAACTTTTAGCTTACTTGGTTTTCTTATAGGGATGTTGTCATCAAATTGGGAGGAGCTATCAATATTTCCAACACTAATTTTATCTCCACTCGTATTTCTTGGTGGATCGCTATATTCAATAAACTGGTTACCAGAGTTTTGGCAAAACGTTTCTTTGGTAAATCCAGTTCTTTACTTAGTTAGTGGTTTTAGATGGAGCTTTTATGAAATGGCTGATGTGAGTATTACAACAAGTTTGATTATGATATTTACATTTTTAATTTTAAATATTTCTGCAATTATTTATATTTTTTCAAAAGGCTTCAAAATTAAAGATTAGAAACAGATGTCAAATAGGATCGTCTGGTTTAAAAAGAATTTAAGATACAAGGACAATGAAATTCTTATTGATGAAAATAAAAGATCTATATTAATTTACATAATTGAACCTGATCTGTGGAAGCAAAAAGATATGTCTTTAAGGCAGTGGCAATTTACATTAGAGAGTGTAAATGAGCTTAAACGACAATTACTCAGAAATAATTTACATTTAAATATCTTTTTTGGTGATGCATTAGAAATATTCAAGTTTTTAAAAGATAAACATAGCTTTTCAAGTGTAATTAGCGAACAAGAAACAGGTATTCAATGGACTTACCAAAGAGATAAAAAATTAAAAAAATTTTTTTTTCAAAATAAAATTGATTGGATTGAGTGCTCTTACCCAGGTGTTAAAAGAGGACAACATGATAGAAACCTATGGGCTAAAAATTTTAGAAACGAAATTATTAAAAAGTCTAATTTGCCCATCATAAAACAATCAGTTAATTTAGAATTATCAAACCATGAATTACCAAAATTTTTTTATGATTCAACACCATGTCCATATAGGCAAAAGGGTGGATCTGCCGAAGCAGAAAAATTGCTTCATTCTTTTTTAAATAAAAGAGGTGAAAATTACCAATTTGAGATGTCTAGCCCAATAACTGCTGAAAAAAGCTGCTCAAGATTATCAACTCATTTGACATACGGTACAATATCACACCGCACAATTTTTCAAGAGGCCGCAAAAAAAAGAGATCTAATAAAGCATATCAATAAAAATTTTGCTAAATCTATAAATTCATTTTTATCTAGGTTACATTGGAGATCGCATTTTATTCAAAAATTAGAGGATCAGCCATCAATTGAACATGCAAGCTTTATTCCTGTGTATGATCAAATACGTGATAAAGATGAAGAGAAATTAGAGGCTTGGATTGAAGGTAAGACCGGAGTTCATTTTATCGATGCATGTATGATTTATTTAAGAAATCATGGATGGATTAATTTTAGAATGAGAGCAATGTTAGCTTCATTTGCTTCTTATAATTTATGGCTTGATTGGAGATACTTTGCTCCACGCTTGGCAGCATTGTTTACAGACTTTGAACCTGGAATTCATTACAGTCAAATACAAATGCAATCAGGTACAACCGGTATTAATACTATTAGAATGTATAATCCTTATAAGCAAGCTATGGATCAAGATCCTCTCGGTAAATTTATTAAGTCACAAATTCCTGAAGTAAAAAATTTCCCACCTGCTTTTTTTCATAATCCCCCAAAAAAAAGTTTGAACGTAAATTTGTTCGATAATGAGTTTCAAAAAGAAATAATAAATGTTAAAGAAACTGCTCAGTATGCTAGAAAAAAAATTTTTGATATTCGCAAATCACAAGAACATAAAATACTTGCAAAAAATGTTTATTTAAAACATGGTAGTAGAGGAAGAAATTGAACTAATCTATGTTTGAAAAACCTGATTATATCGTAATTGGTTCTGGATCAGCAGGATCTACAATTGCTTACAGACTTGGGGAAAACCCTCAATTAAAAATTCTAGTATTAGAATTTGGCGGCAATGACAATAGTCCTTTTATACAAATGCCTGCAGCACTCTCATACCCAATGAATATGAATAAATTCGATTGGGGCTATAAAGCAGAACCCGAGCCTACTTTAAATGGTAGGTCTCTCGTTTGCCCTAGAGGTAAAGTTATAGGAGGGTCTTCGTCAATTAACGGAATGATTTATGTTAGGGGTAATGCTGGTGATTATAATCAATGGGCAGAAAGTGGTGCAAAAGGTTGGGATTATCCCGATGTCCTTCCATATTTTCAAAGAATGGAAGCAAGCCATGGAGGCAATTCAGAGTTTAGAGGAAAATCAGGCCCTCTAAACATAACTCATGGCAAAAGAGATAACCCATTACACAATGCTTTTGTAAAAGCTACCGAGCAGGCGGGATACACCTACACTGATGACTACAATGGCTTTCGACAGGAGGGTTTTGGACCAGCTGATATGACTGTTTGGAAAGGCTCACGTTTTTCAACCGCAAAAGCTTACTTAAAACCAGCATTAGCAAAAAAAAATGTACAACTTATAACAAAGGTCCTAGTCGATAAAATAATTTTTCATGAAGACAAAGCTAAGGGAGTTGAAGTATTTCATCAGGGCCAAAAAAAAACCTTTAGTGCAAATATTGGTGTAATTTTATCAGCTGGCGCTATCAATAGTCCAACAATTCTTCAGAGATCGGGCATTGGAGAAGGCAATGATTTAAATAGTTTGGGGATCAAAGTTATTAAAAACTTACCAGGCGTTGGTAAAAACTTACAAGATCATTTAGAAGTTTATTTTCAAGTCAAATGTTTACAACCAGTAACACTTAATAAATATTTAAATCCTTTTTCTAAATTACTTATCGGCATGCAATGGATGTTTCTTAAAAGCGGACCAGGTGCAACAAACCAATTTGAAACTCTTGGTTTCATTCGCTCTGATAAAAACATACAATATCCTGATATACAATTTCATTTTCTTCCAGTCGCCATTAGATATGACGGAAAGGCGCCTAGCGAAGGTCACGGTTTTCAATTGCATGTAGGGCCAATGCGTTCAAAATCTAGAGGTTTTGTAAAATTAAAATCTAGTGACCCATTTGATTCACCAACTATAAAATTTAATTACATGTCTCATGAAGATGATTTTCCAAACTTTAGAAAATCACTTAGACTTAGTAGAGAGATACTAAGTCAAGAGGCCCTAGTTCCTTTTAAAGGAGATGAAATTCAACCTGGTGACGACGTTGTTTCGGATGAAGGTCTCGACGAATTTATAAAAAATAATTGTGAAAGTGCTTATCATCCATGTGGTACCTGCAAGATTGGAAAAGAAGATGACCCATCTTCTGTCGTTCTAAATGATTGCAAAGTAAAGGGTTTTTCAAATTTATTTCTTGCAGACTCATCAATTTTTCCTCAGATATGTAATGGCAATCTTAATGCTCCATCTATAATGACGGGTGAGAAAGCTTCAGATCATATCTTGGGAAAACCTCTTTTAGCACCATCAAATCTACAACCTTATACCCATCCAAATTGGCAAAATTCACAAAGATAAAATTAATGATCAGGTTAGTGCTTTTGTTTCTAGCACTCCCATTAACTGCATATTCTGATAAACATATTCCATATTTTAAATCTCTTGCTCATGATGAGTCTTGGCTACGTCACTATCCAGAAAATCAAGATTTGAATAAACAAACTGAGAAGTTTTTCCTTACAGAGGAAAATATGCCCGTAAAGGTTATTGAAGAGTTTAGAAATAGTTGGAGTTCTTATACAGACTGGTACCGCATTGAATTATTTAATGGAATACAAGGTTGGATTGCTCACAATCAGTTATCTAAAAAAAGAACCTTGCTAATACTAGAGGATATTGAGTTGTATGCATTGAAATCTTATGACCCTGAGTCTTGGATGACTATTCAAAAAGGAGTAATACTTGCACCAAAAATTGTAAATTTGTTAGAGGTAAAAGAAACAATGGTCAAAGTAAGTATACCTGAGGGCAATAAATCCTCTATTAAAGGATGGATACCCATAGATAACAGATTATGGGGAGTCTCTGATAAAGAAACGCAAATTTTAAATGATTAAATACTTACTATTTACATTACTCGTGTTACAAGACTTGATGGCCTATAATGAATCGCCTTATAAAGTAGTACATCAGACTGATAAGTATGAAATTAGATTTTATGAGGAGCGTCTAGTAGTTCAAACCCAATACACTAATCAAAATAATGGATTTCGAAAACTTTTTAATTATATTTCTGGCAATAATAAACAAAGTGAAAAAATTTCAATGACCACACCAGTGAATGTTACTCAAATTGAAAACGAGTACGTTATGCAATTTTATTTACCAAGTAAATACAAACCAAATGAAATACCTTTACCATCAGATAATTCTGTAAAAATTTCTTCAATTGAGCCAGGTTATTTTGCAGTAATTAGATATTCTGGTTTTGCTTCAGATAAAAATTTTTATAAACACCATGATGTTTTAAAAAGTGAGTTAATTACTGATAATATTGAAGTAATTGGACCCGCTATTAAAGCTACTTACGATGGTCCGTTTACATTGCCTAATCTTAGAAGGAATGAAGCAATTTATAGAGTTGATTGGAAGAATCCTCTTTAAGTCACAAACACTTGCTTATTGATTTAAGATTTAGTCTTACTCTTTAAATAATTTAAATCATATTTATTGATGTTCTTTTACCAATATGACTGATTTTATTGGACAATCTGGGATATTCACTAGTTGCATAGTTTCATTAACTTCTTAGCATTATTTTTTTTTTGATTCAGTATTTATAAGTTTCTCAACTCAAAAATAAGAGAGGTATTTATGAAACTAATAACAGCAATTATCAAGCCCGATAAAGTTGAAGCTTTGAGACAAGCACTCACAGGTGTGGACATCCAAGGTTTAACTATTGTTGAGGCTAAAGGATATGGGCGCCAGAAGGGTCATACCGAACTGTACCGAGGCGCAGAATATGAGGTACATTTTCTTCCTAAATCTCGAGCGGAGGTTTTAGTAGATTCTGCAGACGTCGAAAAAGTCATCACAACAATTTCTGAAGCAGTAAAATCGGGAAAAATTGGAGATGGCAAAATTTTTGTAACTGAAGTGCAAGAAGTTGTCCGAATACGTACAGGAGAACGAGGCGCTGAGGCAATTAAATAAGGAGATCCAATGAAAAAAATATTAACTTTCTTAATCCCTACTTTGCTTTTCTCTGGAGTTGCAAGTGCGGAAGTATCTGCTGAAACAGCCTTTGTATTTAATACATTTTTATTTGTTTTTAGTGGAGTCTTAGTGATGTTCATGGCATTAGGTTTTGCCATGTTAGAAGCTGGATTTGTTCGTAAAAAAAACACATCAGCAATTTTATTAAAAAATATAGCTTTATACTCAATTGCAGGAATAATGTTTTATCTAATCGGTTACAGTTTAATGTATGTAGATGTATCAGGTTGGATAGGTTCATTAGGTGGTATGTTTTACGATACTGCTGATGATTTAACAGCTGCAACTGAAGAGGGTGGCTACTCTTTAGCATCAGATTGGTTCTTCCAAATGGTGTTCTGTGCTACAGCAATTTCAATAGTATCTGGTGCATGTGCTGAAAGAATTAAAGTATGGCCATTTATGATATTTGCAGCATTTATGACAGGAATTATTTACCCAATCTATGGTTCTTGGACCTGGGGCGGTGGATGGCTCACAGAAATGGGCTTTTCTGATTTTGCTGGTTCTACTATTGTTCATTCAGTCGGCGGATGGGCAGCTTTAACTGGCTGTTTAATTCTTGGTCCTAGAGCTGGAAAATATGGATCAGATGGAAAGATTTCTCCAATCGCTGGTGCGAACATGCCTTTAGCATGTCTAGGAACCTTCATCCTTTGGTTTGGATGGTTTGGATTTAACGGTGGATCTCAACTAGCACTTGGTAGTGCCGCTGATGCTTCTGCAATGTCAATTGTCGTTGTAAACACAAATATCGCTGCATGTGGCGGTGTCGTGGCTGCAATTATTTTATCACAGCTATTGTATAAAAAAATTGATCTATCTATTGCATTGAACGGTGCTATTGCAGGTCTTGTTGCTATTACAGCAGGTCCAGATTTAAGCAACCACTTCTTATCTATGATTGTTGGTGCAATAGGTGGTATTCTTTGTACTATCGCTATCCCAATGCTCGACAAAATGAAAATAGATGATGTTGTCGGTGCAATATCAGCACATTTAGTTGCAGGTATTTGGGGAACATTGGCTGTTGGTATTTTTGGTAGCGGTGACTTCTTAGTACAGTTAATTGGTATTGTTGCTGCAGCTGTCTTAGTTGTACCATTAAGCGGTATTTTCTTTTATATCTTAAAAGGCACTGTTGGCTTAAGAGTATCTGAAGAGACCGAAGCTTCTGGTTTGGATAGCGCTGAGTTAACAACAGTAGCTTACCCAGAATTTAAGTAATTCTTTTTAAAATATTTATTAAAAAAAGGGCGCATGATGCGCCCTTTTTTTTTATTAGACCTCCAGATTATTATTAATTTAATTTTAAAAACTCCATATAATTCTAATAGAAAGTCAAAAAAATGCTTAGATCGTTCAATCCTAACATATTAATGATTATCCTTTTTTTTATACTATTTAGATTTGTTGATGCAGATCTAATTTTTAAAGGAATTGTATTTATAATAATTAGTACAATACTGATATATTCAAAACAGAATTATTTAAATTTCCTAAAATTTACAATAATAATAACTTTAATTTTAACATTCACTGTATTAGATGAAAAAAAAAATATTGAAGAAATATCATCACCTTTAAAATTATCTAAATTAAGTGAAAGTATTTATAAAAACATTTTAGGTTTACAAGAAATTTCTTTCATTAAACCCTACTATGTCAAGCAATTACCATATTGCTATGAAAATATTTTGAACTGTTTTCAAGATAATGAAATAGAAAAAAACTACATATCCCCAGACCAACTTTTTTTTACTGTTAATAAAAAAATTTCTAGGAAAGTAAATTCAATAAAATTTTCTGGTTTAGCTGATGCAAGGTTTGGCTTTATAAATTACGAGTCAAGTAACATTAATTATAATAAAATTAACAAATTAAATACCCCTTATTATGTAAAGTATCAAAAAATTGATCATTTAGATCACCTGTGCTTTAAAGGTATAGCTTTTGTAGAATTCAAAAGTGGAGAAAAAAAAGAAATAGTAAATGATAATATAGATTGTATTGATAAACCTATTGAAAAATTTGTGGGTTTTAACCTACCTGGTTTCAATTTAGAAGTTAAATCTTATTCATCTGGTTTCGGTAAATATTTTGATGAAACGATAATAATTTTATTTTTATTATTTTTAGTTTTTAATATTAACAAGCATTATTTAAAAAAAGATATTAAATTATTAATTCCCGTATTAATAAGTTTATTCATAATTTTTTACATTTCTCGATTTGATAGTTGGTTTGAGGTTTTTGATTTATTTACATTTTACTTCTTTGGATTTGAGGGAGGCGATGGGAATAAATACATTAATTTTGCTAATCTAATGTTTGTTAATTTTTTAGACTTCAACTATAGCGAGGTTGTAAGGGGAGCAGAGGATATATTTAATTTTACCCCCGGTTTGAGATACTTTTTACTACTGAGTCAAATTTTTTCAGGTGATTTTTATTATTTTTATTTATTTATATTATTTTTTATACCAAAAGTAGTTTTTAGATATATAAAAATTTTTCTCGGAGAAAAAATTGGATATTTTGCAATTATATCCTTTTTACTATTCCCAGTGCTGCATCACTTAGGATTTAGTTATTACCAATTTATTAGGCATTCTTATAGATTATACCCTGAACCTCTAGGTTATATTTTTTTTATTGCCGGTCTTTCTATATTTTTTACTGATTTTAAAAAAAACTTTCTCAAAATGAATTTCCTTTTTGCCCTATCAGTCATTATAAGACCTAATTTAGTGTTATCTGTGATATTTATTGTTTTAATAAAAATGTGGAAAGAAAAAATTAATATTTTTGAAATAAAAATTTTGTTTTTTCTTTTCTTAATATCATTAATTTATTTATTCCCATTATTTCATAATTTATATTTTGGTGATTCTTTTACACTCTTTACCTATTATGGACAGAAAATGTTAAGTTTTGCTGAACTTCATCCGGATGATGATCCAATGTATGATAAGTCAGCATTAGGTTTTAATTTTTATCTAGATAAGATTATTTCTATAAATTTTTTATTTTTGTTAATGATTTTTATACCGAAACTTAATTTTTATTTAAAAACAATATTAGTTACTCAGTATCTAACTTTATTTTATTTTGATGAAAATGGGAGATATTATTGGATTTACTGGCTCGTATCATTAAACTTATTGTATATTTCAATAATTATTTTTTACAAAAAAAAATGGAAATACCTAAAAAAATTTATTTCAAATTAAGACCACTTATATTACCCATAAAGACAATTATTAAGTTTATACCTAAAAATGCATCCATACTTGACTTAGGTTGCGGTAAAGGCATTTTGTCAAATCACATTAGAGATTTTGAGTCATATACCGGTGTAGATTTAAATATCGAATTAAATGATCCCAAAGAAAAAATTACTTTTATTAAAGACAATTGTATCAATTTTATAAATAAAGACTTAAGCTCCTTTAACACATTCATACTTATTGACCTTTTGCATCATTTAAATGAAAAAGAGCAAATACTATTATTGAGTAAGCTAATTGAGTCAACAAAATCTGAGGATTTAATAATAATAAAAGACATCAATCCAAGAAATATTATTTTCTCTTTTTGGAACAATATGCATGACTTATTAATTTCTAAGCAAAAGCCAAATTATTTTAAATTTAGTTTATTTGAAAGAAAATTGAATTTAGAAATTATTAAGATTGCAGGATTTCATGAAAGAATATTTTTATATGACCATTATTTTTTTATTTTAAAAAAAAAAGTGAATTCCAAAAGAATGCTACAAAAAATATAATTGTCAAAATACAATTAGTCTTATTTTTATAAACAAAAGATATTACGTCTTGTTCTTTTTTTGTATTAAAATATAAAAAATTAATAATCATTAGTGCGACTATAACTAAATTTACATAGAGAAATATATGATTAGTAAATAAAATATTCTTTGATGGATCTATTATATAAAGAAAAAAAGTAAATATAGCTATTACTGCAAAAAAAAATTGAATAAATTCAATCCTGTTTTGAAAGATTTTCGTGTAAGGTCTGTTGTTATAATTTAGTTTAATCTCAATCAATCTTTTATTTGACCCTATCATTAGAAAAATTGATAAACAAAAAATCAAAAAATACTGACTTAATTCAACATCGAAAACATATGCTCCATAATAAATTCTTATCATGTGAAATAAACCTATCGTAAAGATATCTATATATCTTATAAATTTTAGAAATAAATTATATGTTATAGATAATATGAGATATGATGCACATATTATGAATATATAAAAATCTATATAAATTAAAATTGTTGACTGAATAAAAAAAATAGCTGTTGCAAAAAAATAATAATAACTTTTTTTTTCCAAATTAATCTTATATCTGAGTGTTTTATTGATTAAATCATCTTTATAATCATTTATATTATTTAAAAGATATACAAGTACAGAAGTTACTGAAATATTCAAAAAGTATATAATATAATCATAGATTACAGTGTTACTATAGCTATGAGCTGCAATTATCGGTAAAAAAATTAGTAAATTTTTTATTAAATGGCTAATTTTGAAAAGATAGAAATACTCATTTAATTTGTACAAATATTATTTATATCAATATACAGTTCTATTAACTAGATAAGAATTTATAAAAGCGTATCAATTTTCTTGGTTATTTTAGAGCTGTCCGGCTTAGTAATAGAGGACCAACTTTTAACTAAACGACCTTCCCCATCAAAGAGATACTTATAAAAATTCCACTTTGGAGTTTCGTTATATTCTGATGTCATCCAACTGTATATCGGATGGGCATTTTCACCAACAACACTAATAATTTCTGATATAATAAATTTGGTTTCATAATTAACTAAACAAAATTCTTTAACTTCCTCATTATTACTCAGCTCTTGATGAAAACTATTAGAAGGAGTTCCAATAATTACTAAATTCTTTTCAAAATACTCACGATGAAGATTGGATAGATTAGCGTATTGTTTTGTGAAACCACATCTACTAGCCGTATTAACAAGAAGAATGGGTTTACCTTTAAATTTATCAAGATTAACTGTATTTCCATCAATATCTTGAATACTAAAGTTATATAAGTTTTTCGCCATAATGCTCCCTATGCTTGTGAGTAAAATACTCAAAGTTATCAAGAAAATTCTCATGACAATATATACTTACTTTAAATTATCTGGATTTATAGATTTAAACTTTTGGTAAACCTAAAACTTCATTTTTTTTGATGTATTCATCTTTATAGGGAGGTCTGCTAAATACCTCTTTAATCAAGGGTTTAAAAAAATCTAGATCTTTATTTTTATATTCGGGATCAAAAGATTTTTGATCCCATCTTTCACAGAAATCTGCGCAAGTTTGGAAATAAATATTATCTTTAAATTTATCTCTAGCATTTTTATCCCATCCATAATGATGAGCATAGTAGATCATTTGAAAAATTCCATGATGCTCAATCACCCATGTTATTTCGTCTCTTACATAAGGTCTTACAACTTCAGCAGAAAACCTATCGTGATTTTGAGGGGCAAGCCCATCTCCAATATCATGAAGTAAGGCACCAACAATCCAATCAATGTCAGCTCCATCATTATAAGCTCTAGTAGCTGATTGTAGACCATGATCTAATCTTGTTATCTTGTAACCCTCCATAGTATTTTTTCCTTGTCTTGTAAGTTCTTCGATTATTCTTTCATATGTCAAAGAAACATACTTTTCCTCATATTTTTGGAGCAATAGATAATCTTCTTTATCTCCATCTTTCATATGTTTAAATTTTACATTTTTCTCAGTCATAAATTTGTCTCACTTAGACGATATTTTTCATGTAAATGTCTCAATTTTCCATCAGTTGAATCAAATTCTAGATAACAACCTTGTAAATGTCTAGCTCCCTCACTCGAGTCATAAGAGGTTCTTCCATGGAGAAGTCTGTGGTTATCAAACATCATGACATCTCCAGGTGAGAGCTTAAATTTTATCTCGAAGTCAGATGAAGTGTATAAATCTCCTAATAATTTTCTCGCTTTGTAAAAACTCTCTAATTTTTCATTTTCTAAAGGTGGCACGTAATCAACTCTAGTACTATACCTGACTTGCTTATAGTCGCCATCCTTGTCTAATTCAATTAACTCTCCCCAATTTTCTAAAATTATATCTTTATCTTGAAATCGGTAACGTAAATTTGTTTTTGTTAAAGACTCAAATGCTTCTGGCTCATTTAATTTGATATATTCTGCAACTGAAAAACCATCAACAAGAGTAGAAAAACCACCACTCACTTCATTTTTTAAACAATGCAAAAACTGTATCCCGGGTGCTTCTGGTTTTCTGTAAGGGTTATCAGTATGAGGCGGTAATGCAATAGGTTTATAGGCTAAGTCATTTGGATTTGGTTTAGACATTACATCAAAAAACTCTCCAAAATTTGTGACCTTAACTGGGCCGATTGAATTTACAAATTTTAAAATATACTTACTCTCAGTTGGTACATTTTTAATAATAACAAATCCATATTTATAAAAATCTATAAGAAGATTATACATAGATTCTTGTTCAACCATATCTACTTCAAAAATAGCTTCAGGTAAATCTTCTAGTTGAGAATTCCATAAAATTCTTTTTGGTAAGGGCCCTCTTTTATTTTTTTCTTCATCCATTTCAATCAAAAGATCATCTAAACGATATTGACCTTGTGCCCCATCATTAAATTCAACATCAAGTTTGTTATTTGTTAATTTACAATTTTCAATTTTCAACTTTAAGTCAATAGAGGATGGCTCATATAATCTTTGATTAGTATCTAAATCAAAATATTTTTCACCCGGTAGTCTCTCTCTTAACCAAATGGGATGCAAATGAAATGTCTTATTTTGATGAATTATCTTAATAGTATTGTTTTCAAAATGAAAATCCATAATTCAAACTCCAAGCATCAATAAATTAATATTTTGCTAAATTTAATTAATTGTCAATTAAGAAATTAACTCTTGATTTTAAACATTGCCTCAATTTCTACTGTAAAACCTAGAGGCAAAGAATTAACTCCTACTGCAGCTCGAGCATGAACACCAGTCTCGCCAAAAATATCTTCCATCATATTTGAACAACCATTGATTACTAAAGGCTGCTGTGTGAAGCTCTCAATACAATTTACAAAACCTGTCAGTTTTATTAATTGATCTACTTTATTAATTGATCCTATTTCATTTTTTAAAGCAGATAAGATAGCTAATCCACATAGCCTAGCGTGATTTTGAGCTGTCTCTAAATCAACATCAGCCCCAACTTTTCCTTTTGCAAAAGACCCATCCTCAAGTAATGGGCCTTGACCAGATATATATGCAATATTATCAACAATAACGCAGGGTTTATAACTCCCTGCAGGTTTTGCAGGTTTTGTTATTAAAAGACCTAATTCAGCTATCTTGGCTTCGAAATCCATCAATAAAAAATTACTCTTTTTTATCAATTTTACTAATCATTTGTTCAGTAGCAGTTTGCATTCCTATTGCGGAAGCGGTGCGAGGCACAATCATAGATGGTGTATTCTCATCATAAATTTCACTAGTTCTTCCAACTCTTACTCTTTGATAGGTAAATAGTGCCAGAAAAACATAAACTATTGCACAATAATAAAACAATCCATAGGCATCAAAATAAGACATAAATCCAGAGACGATAATTGGCCCTAAAACTAAACCTAATGCATTAACTAATGTCAGAGTTGAACTAGCAGAAACAACCTCATCCTTTTCTAAAAAATCATTGAGATGAGAAATAACAACTGCATAGTAAGGAAGAGATACAGCTGAATGTATTCCAACAAATAATAAAAGAATATTAAATGAAAAAGATCCGAAAATAATTACACAAATAGATGAGACCAAAGCAATGATATTTAATATCAGTAAAATTATTCTTCTATCAAATGTATCCGATAGTTTACCAACCGGATACTGAAATAAAGCTCCAATGAAAGTATTTATAAAAACAAGTATAGAAATTTGAAAAATACTTAAGCCTAACTTAGCTCCAAAGACTGCAATTAATCCAAATGATGCTCCATATATCATACCAATACCAAAAGAACCGATAAAAGACATGGGAGAATTTTTATATAGATCTTTTAAAGATATGAACTTAGGTGTAGAAAATTCTGGTGCTGATTTTTTAGTAAGCAAAATTGGAACTAAAGCAAAAGAAATTAATAAAGATGTTAGAATATATAAGTGTGCCTCAGTAGTCTCTTTTAGATTTATTAGCAAACCACCCCCACTAGTTGAGAAGTATAATATCACCATGTAAAATCCTATGAGCTTCCCCCTTGTTCTATTATCAGCACGATCATTTAGCCAACTTTCACAAACGATATATATTGCTGCCAATGAAAACCCTGTGAGGAATCTTAAAAAAAACCAAAAATACGGTTGAACATAAATCCAATGAAATAAAATTGTAATGGAAGCAATGGATGCGAATGCTGCAAATACTCTTATATGTCCTACATTTTTGATAATTTTCGGACAAATATATGAGCTTACTAAATAACCCATAAAATAACCTGTAAAGACGTATCCAATTTCAAAATCGGAAAAATTAAATAATACGGCATTAATATTTAACAAGGTTCCTTGCAAAGAATGTGCAAGCATAATGAATCCAAAACCTGTAAATAGAGCCCAAGAACTATAAACGATATTTAACACCCGAGACTATTTAAACTTTTAGTTTAAAAAAGCAATTATTATTTATTGAAGGGCAGGTTCGTCATTACAGACTCAACCTCTTCGCCATCAACAAGAAGTGTTTGTTTTTTTTCTAAACTTTGATATTGGGTTTGTACCATCGATATTCCAAGACAACATCCAAAATCTGGACTAAAGCATGCGGCTCTTAGTTCACCTATAATATTAGTACCAATTTTTAAAGGTAACGCTTTTGTAATTTCAATTTTATCCAGTTTAAGTTTTAAACCAACTAAAGATCTTTTAACTCCCTCTTTGTACTGTTTTTCTAGCTCAGCTTTTCCTAAATAATCTATCTTAGGATTGAAAGAAACAAAAGAACCCAAACCACATTCTAGTGGTGTATCATTCATATTCATATCATTTCCAAATGATAATAGACCACCCTCTATCCTTTCAATTAAATTTGGACAACCGGGTCTTACATCCAAATCTTCACCTTTAGACATAAGGGTATCATAAAGATCTAAGCCGATTTCATCATGATCTACATAAATTTCAAATCCACCCTGTTTGGACCAACCTGATCTTGCAATTAAAAATTTATGATTTTGAAAATCAAATCTTTTGAAATTGAAAAATTTTAATTTATCTATGTCTTTAAACACTCTTGACATAAGCTCAAATGATTTTGGCCCCTGAACTGCAAGAATGTTAACATTGGGTTCAGTAATCTCAACGTCAAGGTTCATACCAATTGCAATTCCTTTTGCATAAAGAAGCACATCTGTATCTGCTATTGATAGCCACCATGTTTTTTCAGCAACTTTCATTATCAGTGGATCATTAATAATTTTACCTTTGTCATCAATAATTGGAGCGTAATAGCAAAGATAATCTTTTGCCTCAGATAAATCTCTACACGTAATTAATTGTGTAAGTTTAGCTGCATCAGGTCCATGAATTTGAACTTGTCTCTCGCCAGATACATCCCAAAGTTGAACATTTTTTTTTAGGTGCCTACTATCTTCCTCTATACCTTTAAAAGATGCAGGTAAAAGCATGTGATTATAAACTGTGTATGATTGTACGCCATATTCCTCAATTCTTTTGGTGTAAGGGGTAGAGCGAAGTCTCGCACTTTTAGCAATTAAGTGGGTCATAAAATTCAGTGTAGTTAATATGTATTCTTGCTACAAAGCAATGATATTATTTCTATAAGACATTTAGCCCTAAAATAAATATTAAGAATGTTACTGATACAAAAGATACAAAGCTAAAAGTCATACCAATTAATATAGCAGCATACCCTTGATTAAAGATTTTTCTCAAATCAATAGAGGCTCCAAGGGCTGTAAGAGCTAGGCCAAATAGAATTGAAATTAATTTTTCAAGTATTACTAAAAATTCTATCCATTTCTCATTATCAAAAAAGTATAAGTCCATAAATGAGCGAAAGGTTGCAAATAAAATAAAACCCACTACAAAAAGCGGAATTGAATTAAATATTCTAACAAAGATAGATTGACTTTTATTTTTATTATTTTTCGAACTTTTATTAAAAAAAATTAATATCGGTATCAAAGCTAACAGAAATAAATTTCTAATTATTTTTGTTATTGTAGCGATTTCTAAAGTCTTTTGATTTGGATGTAAATCACTATGAACCATAGCAGCTGCTAAAACTTGACTTGTATCGTGAATACTAACGCCTAAAAAAATGCCTTTAGCTAAGTCTGTCAAAAAAAATAGCTCCACAAAAAAAGGATATGTTAATACAGCTATACTTCCCCATAAAACCACAATTAGTATAGCCACGGCTACTTCTTGATCCTTTGATTTTAATATAGTTGAGGAAGCCATAATAGCTGTGACACCACAAATGGATGTACCGATTGCTAATAATTTTGATATGCCTGTTTGAGTTGGCCAAAATTTTTTAATAAAAAAATATGTCAGAAAAATGGATAATATTGTAATTATTATGACAAATATAGACTCTATACTGACTCTCCATAACTGAGTCAAACTTATCTTAATACCTAATAAAACAATTGCTAATTGAAGTATATTTTTCTTAATAAATTCTCGACCTTCAACAATATTAGAAGATATGGTGAATATATTAAAAAAAAATATTCCCAAAATGAGTGATAGAAGACTTAATGGTAATAATGGTAGGTTAAAGACATATTCTAGGGGTTGCTTTAAAAATATCGCTAGTAGGTAAATAAAAGTTATGAAAAATACACCAATTAAACTTTTATTGAGCATATTGATTAATTAAAATAGAAGTTAAAGTTTTTATAGGTAATAACTTAATTTCTAATTTATTCTCTTGAACCACTTCTATGTTGCTGAATACGATGACCAAATGATTGGGAAACTCTGTCAAAAATAATAGCCAATGCAACAATTGCTAAACCATTAAATAAACCCATAGCAAAGTATTGATTAGTAATTGCTTTTAAAACGGGTTGACCAAGTCCCTTAACTCCAATCATTGAGGCAATCACAACCATTGCCAAAGCCATCATGATTGTTTGATTAATTCCTGCAAATATTGTTGGAAGTGCTAAAGGTAATTGTACTTGAAACAATTTTTGTCTTGGATTAGCACCAAAAGCATCAGCAGCTTCCAAAACTTCTTTATCAACCTCTCTTATACCTAAGTTTGTAAGTCTAATAATAGGTGGTATCGCATATATTACCACAGCTAGAAGCCCGGGAATTTTTCCTATACCCAATAACATAACTACGGGTATTAAATATACGAAGCTTGGCATTGTTTGCATGACGTCTAGAATTGGTGTGCAAATTCTTTGAGCACGTTCTGATTTTGCCATAAGTACACCAACAGGTATTCCAATTCCAATAGAAAGCATGGTGCAAACTCCAATAATACTCACCGTAGACATTGTGTCTTCCCACATCCCAAATATTCCTATAAGCAAAAAGGCAAATAATGAGCCAATGGTTACAGATACTTTTCTACTACCAAAATAAATTACAGCCAAAAAACATATTAATACAATTGGCCAAGGTGAATTTTGTAATAATTTTTCAAACCAAACTAGGAAATATAAGACAGGATCAAATACTGCTTCTATTGCATCACCATATTCTCTTGAAAAAGCTCGATAAGATGCATCAAAACCTTTTTTGATAAATCTAAGTGTTTCTCTGCTAAGTTCCGGAAACTCTGATAAGAAATCTTCCATTTAATTGATAATTAGAGGCGGGCTTTAAGCCCACCTCTTTTAATAATATTGATGATTAGTCTATTGCAGCCTCAACAGCAAGCATTGTTTCAAAGTCTACCCAGCTTTTCCACTCTGAGTAATTTTGTAAGAAATAAATTGCTGTGTCTTCACCTGTTGCCTGGTTGTCGTCCTTCCAAGCTAAAAGCGCATTAACAGTTGAGTTAGGAAGTGCTCTTTTTGAAATGTAGTCCATTCCTGGTCCAGTAGAGTTCATGAAATTATCAGTTACAACAGTAAAGACTGATGATACAACCCATGAATTTTTCTGTGGATCTGCACAACCTTCTTGAGAGGTACAAGTACTCCACTCGTCAAAGTCATGAGGTACTCCAAAGTCTAATTTTTTCATTGGATACTTACCTAGAATAGCTGTTGGTGCCCAGTAATAACCTAGCCAACCTTCACCTTTTTCGTAAGCTTCAGCAATTGAACCAGCTAATGCTCCACCAGAGCCTGGATCTACAAGATTAAATCCTTTTGACTCAGCATCATATGCTTGGAAAAGGTTTCCTGTACTGATTTGACAGTTCCATCCAGATGGACAAGTATAAAGTGCTGCCCCATCACCCTCTGGGTGAGGAAATAATTCTGGTCTTGCTAGAGCATCTTCAACAGTTACGATGTCTGGGTTTGCATCAGCTAAGTATTGAGGTATCCACCATCCTTCTTCACCAGTATCAGACAAAACTTCAGCGGCGTAGTGAAGTCTTCCTTCATCTACAGCAGCATCTAAAGCAATACGAACGGAATTAATCCATAATTCTGGAGCGACATCTGGCTCACCTTTTTCCATCATTGATGTAGCTGTTGGCATAGTATCACCTGGAACTAGTTCAACATCACATCCATATCCCTCTTCAAGGATAAGTTTATCAACGTGGGCAAACATTTCGGCGGATGCCCAGTTCATTTCAGCGATTGTGATTGTCCCACAATCAGCCTTTGCAACTGAGTTAATTCCAAATAATAGAACTGAGCTCAGAAGTATTTTTTTAATAGAGTTCATTACATCCTCCCTGATATAAAAATCTAAGATAACATTCCTGTATTGCATTAACAGTGAAAAAATCTTGAAAATGGATGCTATTTGACGCAAAAAAGCCGAAAATTGCTTATTTATCTATCGTTTTAGTATTTCAGAGAGTCTTTTTGTAGACAAATAACCTATTTCGTCATTACTCTTATTTTTGACAATCAGGCAACTTGGCTTATCAGAAATAACTTTATCAATAAATCTATCAATAAAATCATCTTGATCTACAAACATAGCGTTATCTCTGTCTTGCCCGTTTAATTTTGACATTATGTGTTTTGCTTTAATAACCCTAGCTCTATTAACATCCTCAACAAAATCTTTTACATATTGTGTCTTTGGACTTAATAAAATATCTGCGGGGATACCCTCTTGATCCATTATGCCATCTTTTAATATTGCTATACGATCTCCAATTTTTAAAGCTTCATCTAGGTCATGAGTAATAAATACTACTGTTTTATGAAGTTCGTCTTGTAGCTCCAACAAAATATCTTGCATATCTTTTCTAATTAGAGGGTCAAGAGCGCTAAAAGCTTCATCCATAAGTAAGATCTCCCCATCGTTAGTAAGAGCCCTTGCGAGTCCAACACGTTGCTGCATGCCACCAGATAAATGTTGAGGATATTTTTCCTCATATCCAGATAATCCAACACGATCAATCCATCTTCGTGCTCTGGTATTTGCCTCCTTTTCATCAACATTTTGAATATGAAGACCAAACAGTGTATTTTCTAATACCGTCTTATGAGGCAACAAAGCAAAACGCTGGAATACCATAGCAGTTTTTGTTCTTCTGAAATTTCTTAAACTTTCATCATTCATTTTTAAAACATCTTCACCATCAACAACCACACTGCCGTCTGTAGGTTCTATTAATCTATTGATATGTCTTATTAATGTAGACTTACCTGAACCAGAAAGGCCCATTACAACTTGAATTGATTTTTCTTTAATATCCAAATTAATATCTTTTAGACCTAGAACATGATTATGCTTTTCTAAAAGTTCATCTTTATTGACACCATCATTTACTTGCTCTAACGCAGACTTTGGGTTTTTACCAAAAATTTTATATAACTTTTTAATTTGAATTTTTGTTTCAGACATATTTAAATTTTAAAGATATTTTATTATTTATATAAATACTCAACCTTCCAAGAATTAATTATTTAAACATTTGAAACATAATCATGCAAATTAATTTTGAATATATAAATAGTTACTTTTTTGTAACGGCATATGGCGCAAAAGTCTTATCTGTTTTTTTGGATTTAGATTGAATATTTTTTGCAGGTATACCAACCATTATTCCCCCTTTTGGGACATCTTTAGTTACAACAGCATTAGCTCCAATTCGAGCACAACTTTTTATAATTATTGGTCCTAATATCTGTGCCCCAGAGCCAACAATCACATCATCTTCAAGAGTAGGATGGCGCTTCACACCAACTTGTTCTGATGATTTAACAGCAGGCATGATACCTCCCAATGTGACACCATGATAAATAGTTACATTATCTCCAATCTCGGCAGTTTCTCCGATAACAACTCCCATTCCATGATCAATAAAAAAATTTTTTCCTATTTTTGCAGCAGGATGAATTTCAATACCAGTTAAAAATCTTGATAATTGAGAGATCATTCTTCCTAATAATTTCAAATTTAGTGACCAGATAAAATTTGCTATACGATGGAAGAAAACAGCTTTTACACCAGGATAGGTTAATATCACTAGTAACAGTGAAGTTGCAGCAGGATCTCTAGCCTTTACTGACTCAAAATACTTCATTAATTTTTCAAACATTAATATACAGATAAGACTTATCCACCTAAGATCAAGCTTTTATTGAATAATTATGTAAATGATTGAAATTAATTGTTAGATTAATAGTTGATGTTCACCATTGAAAAACCTAAAGAAATTCACCTGAATAGTTGGAAAGAAATCATTAATGAAAGTGCATCATCAAATTCTTTTCAATTTCAAGAGGTAAACTTTGGTTTGTTTTGGTCATGCATATTTCAAGATGATTATTTTGCGTTTGCTGCAAAAAACGAGGATAAATTCATGGGAATTGTCGTAGCTAAAATCAACGAAACTTATTACGAGAAGAATATAGTGTTAGACGTTTTGTATGTTTTACAAGATTTTAGAAAAATTGGTGTTGCTAGAGCATTAATGAACAAAATTGAAGAAATAGCAAAAGAAAAAAATCTTGATTTGATAATCAAAGGTGTAGAAAAAAGTAACTTACTCGCTCAGAAACTTTTTAAAAATTATGCTGTTGTCAACAGAACAAGATACTTAAAAAAGCATATTTGATTTTGATAAATAATTATTATATTTAAATATTATGGTTGATCCAAATAAAAATGGCGAAAACTACGATAAGAACAATAGATGGGTTTGGATTATCATTGTTTTAATTACTTTGAGTTCTATCTATGTGATGTCTAAAATATTTATTCAGACACCTTGGCAGTATCTGTCGTAGACTTAAGCTTTCTCTCAAATTCTCTTAGTCTTTTGTAAACACTTGCAAGCTCAATAATTGTTGGCCATGATTTTAACAAGTACTGCATTGACCCCTCAACCCTGCCAAAAGCACGAATAATTTGTTGCATAACACCTAGGGTAATAATACCTGCAACAATTGCAGGAGCTAAAAATACATAAGCACTTAAAACATTAGCCTGCAAATAAGCAATTCTTCCAATATTAAAGTACAAGTACCGAATATATGAGAGAAAATGAATTTTTCTTACATCATCAAACAATTCTTCTATTGTCTTTGGACGAATAGTTTCGTCATCTTCGGCAATAACTAAAACTTTTCTATAAGCTGCCTCTTGTTTTTGTAAATCATATTCTACACCAACAAGTCTGAGAATAATTCCAAGGAGTATTAAAAAAACTGTTCCACCAACTGACCAAATTAATGCACCAACAACTAAACCATACTCCCAATCACCAAAAAAGAATATTGGAATACCAGCGCTAAGTCCTAATAAGATTGGAAGGAATTGAACAATAATCATCACCGACTCAATTAAGCTTGTTCCAAGACCTTCCATAATTCTGCCAAACTTAATAGTGTCCTCTTGAACTCTTTGAGCAGCACCTTCGATTGTACGGGCATAGTTATAAACACTATGATACCACTCGACCATAGCGGTTCTCCATCTAAATAAGAAATGTGCAGTGAAAAAACTTACCAAAACTGCAATAGCCACATATATGCCTGCAAGTGTTATAAAGGATAGTAAGCCCGCCCAATATTCTTCAATTGTAATTGAATTTGGCTCAGCAAGAGCTTTTTGAATCATGTCATAGAAAGTACCAAACCACTCATTAATCCTGACATCAATTTCTACTTGCACCCAAAGACTACCTAATATGGCAGCTGACCCTGCCCATGCCCATAGAAACCATTTTTTTGAGTTAAAAAATCTAAACATTTTATTTTGCAACAATAATTGAAAAATTAAAGTTTTTGAAGACTTAAAAGTGCTTCAATACGCTTAATTTATTTAAATCCTCCTATACCTATATAATGATCTCATGGCAAGTATTAAGGACATTAAAAAGATTAAGCTTAATGATGAGTATATATTTTTTGGTCCTGAGTCCATAGTAAGTGAAATTGCAGATAGTATGGATATAAATAATATAGGGGCTGTTCCTATACTGAATGAACAAAAAATATTACTTGGTGTTGTTTCAGAAAGAGACATCGTTAGAAAATGTGTCAAAGACGGTAGAGATCCAGATTTGGTCACAGCATCAGATATTATGACATCTGAAATTATAACTGTGGACTTAAAAACCTCCTCAGAAATCGCAATAAAAATTATGGGGGAAAATAATATAAGGCACCTACCGGTAGTAGATGATCAAAATAAATTAATAAATTTTATTTCTCATCGAGACCTTATAAGCTCTGTTAGAGATAGCACAAAACTAAATATAATTTTAATTACATTTATATGTATGATTATTCCGATAGTTTTTTTAGTTAAGTCATTTGGCTGGATATGAAAACTAAAGGTATTATTCTTGCTGCTGGTAAGGGTACAAGATTAATGCCTGCAACAATACCTGCCTCAAAACCTTTGTTACCTCTTTACGATAAACCTATGATTTATTACCCACTCGAGACTTTAGTAAGATTAGGAATTAAAGATATATTATTTATTGTTCAAGAGGACGACCTTTCAATATTCAAAAAAACATTTGGAACAGGATCAGTGGTTGGTCTTAATTTTTCATATGAAGTTCAAAAAATTCAAAGGGGTATAGCAGATGCTTACTTTATTGCTGAAAAATTTTTAGACGGCAGCCCATCTGTATTAGCATTAAGTGATAATGTTTTTCTTGGAAAAAATTATTTTGACTATGCAAATTCTGCTCTTCTTAAGATGCAAGAGAACGGCGGAAGTGTATTTGGATTGCCAGTTCCAGATCCAGAAAAATTTGGTGTTATTGAATTAGATAACAATAAAAATATTGTTGGTATTGAAGAAAAACCATCAAAACCTAAAAGTAATTTGATTATTCCTGGTTTATATTTTTTTGATTCCGATGCTTCAAAATTTGCAAAAAAACTCAAACCATCAAACAGAGGCGAATTAGAAATAACTGATTTAATAAAGATATATTTATCTGAAAAAAAACTTGCTTTAGAAATTTTAGATGACTCAATTGTTTGGCATGATACTGGTAATGCAAAGGCTCTTCTAGAGGCAGCACAAAAAGTAAAATTATATGAACAAAATAACGATGTTAAAATTGGCTCTTATGAAATAGCATCTTACGAACAAGGTTTTATAAAAAAAAGTAATTTAAATGATATTGCAGAAAAATTAATCAAGTCTGATTATGGACAATATATCAAAGAATATCTAACTCGAAATTAATCTTAATTCCATTTGGCAGATTCATTATTTAAAAATGTTATAACTTTTTGTTTAAATTGAATTTTTTCATCTTCGTCTATAATCATTTTATCTAGGTCGGTCTCTAAACTAGAAAGAATTTTATTTTTAGAATTCCATTTAGATTTGTCATCATCATTAAAACGCTCTTTTATTTCAAATTCATAATTTCTTTTGTCATTTTCAGGCAGAGTGTGGGGGGCTATTTCATATAAAATTCGCACAGCTATCTCTTTATATCGGTCATCTTTGAATTGTTTTGCAATTTCATATTTCTTATCGTTAGGCGCGATATGAAAATCAATCATTAATTTCTTATCTTGATGTGATGGGAAACTCTCAAATATTCTATCTTCAACATTAAATGGTTCAGGCCATTCTTTTTGATTTGAAAGATGAAGTTTAATAAGACGAGAGCAAAACTCCTCATTTTTTTTAATAAAATTTGCTCTTTTTCTTAGCTCATCTACTCCTATTTCTGCATATTTATTATCTTTGAATGAATAACTTTCATTTAAAAGTGTTTTCGACTTTGACCCATCAAAAACTTCACAAATTCTTTTAGCCCCATCATTCATTTTCTTAATTAAATCTTTATCTTCTAATTCTATGATTTTAACAGGATCAAAAAGCAAATTATAAACTAAATAGTGATGATTTCTTGATGGAATGCCTCCAATTAAAGTTTGAGCTTTGATTGTGGGTCTTCTTCCCCAAAAGGTCGTGTTTGTAAAAACTAAATTATCTAGCATGAATCTCTTAGGAGTGTCTCTATGTCGAAATTCATATGCAGAGTTCCAAATCTTTGGACACCTTATATTTAATATCTTATTAAGCTCCAATGTGATTAAGCTGTCGAAAACAGCATCATGAGGACCTGCATCATAGTTTATTGAAATATTATTTAGTTTTGAAATTTCATCTAATTTAAGTATTGGATACTCTTGATCGTCAGTATTAAATTTAATATGTTCAGGGCTATAAACTGAAACTAATCTTAATATATCAAAAACATCCATACGCACATTATTGTTAGTCACAGTCATATAAATATCAGGTAATAAGTTTTGATAAAGTGCCTGTCGTAAAAAGGGTTCATCAAAATTTATATTATTGAAACCTACAAAAATGGCTGATGAGGATGACCATTGTTGAAATGTTTCATACAATTGAGCACTAGCTTCATAATAATTAGGGTAATTATTTTGTATTAAACTAGTTGGATCTACCCCAGTTGTTATTAAAGCACCTGGCTCGAACCATTTTCCCTCTCTTAACTTACTATGTATTTCTAATTTGTCTTTAATTTCAAATTTATTATTAGTTAAAACAGCACCAACTTGTGTTATTTGATTAAATTTATCATTACGACCTGTTGTTTCGAGATCCCAGAAAATATAATGATCACTCATATTAAAAAATTATATCAATTAAATATTATAATAAAGTTTAAGTTTAATTTGTTATTTTGAGAGATTATATAAAACTAGCCCCGGAGGAATAAGTAAGGATAGGAATAAGGATGGAGCTAGTTTTTGATTGGTGATTTATACTAATTTTTTTTCTAAAGTCAAATTGCAGATAATAGAACTTAGCTGTGCAAATTTTGCACAGCTAAATGTATTGAATTTATTGATTTTTAAATAATTTTTTAATTTTCTTGTAATAAATTAGTGAACATTTGGCATCACAAAAAAATACTTTTTTTGGGATATCATAAAACTTAGGATCAGCCCAATATAAAGGCTCCACAATCTTTTTTCTACATACTTCACAACTATGATTCATTTAATTATCCTAAAAATTTAACTCTACTATTCTACTTTCTTCTATCGGCTCAGGGTCAAAGTATGGAACTGACCCATAAAGTCTGTTATCTAAACCCAATATTTCATCATAATATCTCATCATAATCTTATTAGGGCTAGCGTGTGGTGCAATTTCTTTTAAGTTTTCAATTATAAGCTCAATATTTTCAGGAGAGTATTTTGCCGCTATGCCTAAACTTGTTGCAGTAGATCGACTTATACCCATATGACAATGGACTAAAATAGGTTTAGTTTTATCCCAATCATCTGTGAAATCTAATAATTCTTGAGTATGATGTTTCTCAGGTAATATAAATCCCTCTCTTGGCTCAGAAATATCATCAATTAACATTTTCAAATGTCTATTTTTATCCATACCTGATGGGGTTTCAGGCTCAAAATTTTTATTAATGATGGTAAGCATTTTATCTGGACTGAATTTATCAACACACTCTTGGATATCTGCTAATCCACAAATAATTATTTTTTTTTGCATAAGAAGTTCAATTAATATATAGCTTAAATAATCGTTAAGAAAGAATATTTATTTTCATGGTATCTCAATTAGATAGTCTTAAAAAATTTTCATCAGTTGTTGCAGATACGGGAGATATTGACAGTATTCAAAAATTTAACCCAGATGACTGTACTACCAATCCATCTTTGATATTTAAAGCTGTTCAATCAAACAAATACAAAAAACTAGTTGATGAAGTAATAAGTAATTCAAAAAGTAGAAAATTTTCTCAAACTGATGATCAAGTTGATTACATAGCTGATCAACTAACTATTGCTTTTGGGATAGAATTAACAAAAATCGTGCCAGGATATGTTTCTACCGAGGTCGACTCTGATTTATCATTTAATACTGAAGCTACTGTTGAAAAGGCAAAGCAAATAATCAATAGCTATGAGCAATCAGGCGTCCCTAAGAATAGAATATTAATTAAAATTGCAGGCACATGGGAAGGTATACAAGCAGTAAAAAAATTAGAGGCAGAGGGAATATCTTGTAATTGCACACTCATTTTTTCTTTAACACAAGCAATAGCTTGTGCTGAAGCAGGAGCATTTTTAATTTCACCATTTGTGGGAAGGATACTTGACTGGTTTAAATCAAATACACAAAAAGATTATGACTCATCAAATGATCCAGGTGTTGAGAGTGTAGAGAAGATTTTTAATTATTTTAAAAAATTTAATTATAACACTATTGTTATGGCAGCATCATTTAGAAATAAGGATGAAATAATTAATTTAGCTGGATGTGATAAATTAACTATCAGCCCAACTCTTTTAGAAGAGTTAAGCCAAAACGACGATGAAATTAAACTTAAATTATCAAAAGAAAACTCATCTTCATTAGATATTGAAAGAATTAATGTGAATGAGAGCTCATTTCGTTGGCATTTAAATGAAAATCAGATGGCATCTTTTAAATTAGCTGAGGGTATTAGATTATTTAATAAGGATTTATTGAAGTTAAAAGAATTGATTAGAGAGCAATTATAATTATTGCACAAATCACTTCAAAATTATAAATAATTAATATGGAAAATAAAAATATAACAATTTTAAGTCAGTACGCACATAGTAACTTATCAAAAATAGTATTTTCTCTTTTGGGAATTATTCTCTTATCAGTTTCTAGTAAAATTAGTATTCCTTTCTATCCTGTGCCGATGACATTACAAACCTTTGTTGTATATTTTATTGCTGCCTCAATGGGTATGGTTGGTTTTTATGCAACTGTTTCATACGTAATTCTCGGACTCATTGGTCTTCCCATCTTTGCTGCTGGTGGAGGTTTTGGTTATGTCATGTCTCCAACATTTGGATTTCTTTATGGAATGATTTTAGCTTCTTTTGCAATAGCATATTTCTCAAAAAATCTTTTCAATAAAAATTTAATAAAAATCGTTTTATCTATTTTTATAGGAGCGTTAATTATTTTTGTTTGTGGTATTGCCCACTTATCTGGCTTCATAGGAATAGAGAAATCTATAAAAGCAGGTTTATACCCATTTATTTATAGTGAACTTTTAAAGATAGCACTTGCTATTTCTTTAACGTATTTACTAATTAAAAAAAATTAATCTGGTATAAAGTTTAAAGCTATACCGTTATTACAGTATCTTAAACCTGTAGGTTCTGGACCATCTTTGAAGACGTGTCCATGATGCCCGCCACATTTAGCACAGTGATATTCTTTTCGTGGAAAAACCAATTTAAAATCTGTTTTAAACCCCAAAGCATTAGGAAGATAATCAAAAAATGAAGGCCAGCCAGTTCCGCTATCATATTTCATATCCGAAGAAAATAGTGGCAATTCACATCCTGCACAATGGTAGGTACCTTTTCTTTTTTCATTGTTAAGCACGCTAAACCCGGGTCGTTCAGTTCCATGCTGTCTCAAAATATAATACTCCTCTTCTGATAATCTCAATTTCCATTCCTCATCTGAAAGAATTAATTTTTCCATCGCAACTAAAGGTTTATACCCAACAAAACATCCCCCAATAAGTATTGATATAAATCTTCTTCTGTTTAAAACAACCATAAAATATCAGGGTTAATTTATAATAATTAAAAATACTATTTCTTTTTAGCTCTTCTTTTAGCTCTTCTTTTTCGTGAACCGATTTTTCTTCTGCCTCTGTGTTTTTTAGGATAACCCATGACGGCGTATAATAGATATTTAACCTCAAAAATAAACATATTTTTTTGATATGATTCATATATTTTAAGCAAATGAGAACAATTCTATTAGTTTTAGTTGCTGGATTAATACTGTCAGTTGGAAATGGATTTAGAATGTCTCTAGGGATATATGTCCCAGATCTTTTAAGTTCCACAGTTTTTAGTGCTTCAATTATAGGTCTAACATATGGTCTTTTTAATTTGCTTTGGGGAGCTATGTCACCCATTGCAGGTGCATTTGCTGAACAAAAGGGTTATGTAAAAACTCTTTGTTTTGGCTTCTTTGGTGTATCTCTTAGTTTCTATGTCGCTTCTTCAGCGATACACCCTTTACATTTTTTATTTGGTATTGGCATAATTGGAGGTATTTCAGCTGGTGTTATTTCTGTACCAGTTATAATTGGTGGAGTCTCAAAATATTTCGACGATGATAAAACACAAAGCACAGTTACAGGTATACTTATGTCTCTTGCTGCTACAGGGATGTTTATATTTACACCTATTAACCAATTTTTAGTTACAACCTTTAAATGGAGTTTTTCTTTTCAAATTACATCTATGTTTTTTTTGTTCATCATACCTCTTTCACTTATATTCCTTTTACCTAAGCCACAAAAAAAAGATAAAAAAGAATTTACAAAAAGAAAAATATCAGATGTCATAAAAAAAGCCTTTAAGGATAAAAGCTATAACTATCTTATTTTAGGATTTTTTGTTTGTGGCTTACATGTTGCTTTAATTTCAAACTATCTTCCAGTTTTTGCAAAAATTAAAGGTTTAGAAACTACTATAGCTGCAACAGGTCTTACTTTAATTGGGTTATTTAATATGATTGGTACTTTAATTTCAGGAAAGGTTTCAGGCATTATTAAAAAAAAATATATATTATCGTTTATTTATTTTGTAAGAAGCATAGTAATTTTTTTATTATTAATTTTGCCTACTAACAATTTCACAATTATAGCCTTCAGTTGTTGTATTGGTCTTTTATGGTTATCAACTGTCCCACCGACTTCAGGAATTGTTTCAAATAGATTTGGCACAAGATACCTTTCGACCTTATTTGGGATTGTAATGGTTTCCCATCAAGCAGGAGCATTTCTTGGCTCTTTTATTGGTGGTTTAGTTATAGATATTTATGGTTCACTCGATATAGCCTGGATAATGGCGATAGTAATTTCTCTGTTTTCTGCAATCATCCATTTTCCAATTATAGAAAAAGAAAAATCTGAAGAAGTTTTTGCCTAATTTAAAAATTAATCCTTTTCTTATACTGATTATTGGCGCAGTAAGTATTGCTTTTTCTCCTATATTTGTTCGACTTTCAGAGGTTGATCCAATAATGACAGCTTTTTTTAGAATATTCGTGAGCCTTCCCTTTTTTTTAATGTTTGGGTCACTGAAAATTATTGAAAAAGTAAACTTTCCTGTTTTAAAAGATAAATTTTTAATTATTTTTATTTCAGGTATCTTTTTTTCATTAGATTTAATTTGTTGGCATTTGTCTATCAAACTTACCACAGTTTCTAAGGCAACATTTTTATCTAATTTAGCGCCAATTGTTGTAATTTTATTTTCTTTAATATTTCTTAAAGAAAAATTTTCTAAGTTTTTTTTTATTGCCATATTTATTTCGATGAGTGGTATGACCTTGTTATTAGGTGAGAGTTTTCAATTTTATAAATCACAATTTTTGGGAGATCTTTTAGGTGTTCTAACTGCAATTTGGTATGGTTGTTATATTCTTACTATTAGCCAATTAAGAAAAAATTTAAATTCAAGTACGATTATGTTTTTTTCAGGATGTGTAAGTGCAATTATTTTACTTTTAGTCGCGATATTTTTTGAACAAAGTTTAGTGCCAAAGTCTTTTTATGCGATAGCAATATTATTTTTATTAGGTTTTGTATGCCAATTCATTGGACAATCTTTTATAGCTTACTCTCTAGCATTTTTATCTGCATCCTTATCATCTTTGAGTCTTTTGATACAACCCATTGCTGCAACCTTATTGGCGTACCTTTTTTTCCAAGAAAAATTAACATTGATCCAATTTTTTGGAAGTACATTAATCCTGATTGGGATTTACATTGCTAAAACAAAATATGAAAATTGAACAAATAAAAGTTGTAGCAGGCTTAATACTTCAAAATGATAAACTTTTAATATGTCAAAGACCAAAATTTAAGGATCATCCATTAAAATGGGAATTTCCTGGAGGTAAAATTAAAAATGATGAGACTAATGAAGAGGCCTTAATTAGAGAAATAAATGAAGAGTTATCAATTAACATATTAAATTATGAGGAACTGATCAGTTATAATTTTGATTATAAAGACTTGAAAAAACAGGTATTCATATATTTTTATTTAGTCAATAATTTCAGTGGTAAGGTTTTAAATAATTTTCATAAAGAACTAAAATGGATTGAAATCAAGGATATTCGTGAATATGATTTTTTAGAAGGAGACCAAAAAATAATTGACCATATAAGTAGTAATGACTTTATATATTAAAGATAAACCAAAAGACGGATTTGAAAGAGTTGTTTATGCTGAGGAGGATAAATTTAATTTTTACTCAGTAATTGCTATTCATAATACTAAAAGAGGCCCTGCCTTGGGTGGATGTAGATATTTCAATTATCAGGATTTTAATAAGCAAGAAGAAGATGTTTTAAAATTAGCTGAAGCAATGACATTTAAGAATTCTTTGGCTGAACTTCCATTTGGTGGTGGGAAGGCTACTATTCATTCTAAAATAAATAAAAAAGATGCATATAGTTTATTTGGAGAAGTTTTAAACAAACTAAATGGTACTTATATAACAGCTGGAGATATGGGAACGGTCGATGAGGACTTAAGAGGATTTAGAGAATACTCAGATCATGTTTGTAACCCTATAGGTTCTGACTCCGGATTAGGTACCGCATTAGGTGTTTATTACTCAATGTTAGGATGTGTCGAATTTAAATTCGGACAAGACTCATTAGTAAATAAAAATATATTTATCAAAGGATATGGTAAGACTGGATCTAGAATTGCTTCTTTGTGTAAAAAAGACGGTGCAAATATTGAAATTTCTGACTTAGAGCATAAAAAAGATTTGATTGAGAGAGATGGTTATAAATTTTGTAGTCAACTCCAAGATACATCCTTTGAAAAAATTGATATTTACTCTCCTTGTGCAGGAGGAGGTGATTTGAATACGGAGTTTTTAAATTTTGCAAATAATAAAATATTAATGATTACTGGATCTGCAAATAATCAACTTGATAATATTGATATAGAAGAAGAATTATATAACAAAGGTATATTATATTGTCCTGATTATTGTGCCAACGCTGGTGGCGTAATTATATTAGGTTCAAGAATTAGTATTAAAGAAGATCTCGAACCAGATGACAAAATTGTAGATGACCTTCTAAAAAAAATAAAATCACGTACAAAATTTATCTTAGAAAAATCCCAAAAAGACTTGATTTTAGCATCCAATATTGCAAGTGAAATGGCTTTAGATGGATTAAAATAAAATGAATTTCTTTCAAATTTATACTCACCCTCAGCAAAAGGAGAGGTTACTATTTTTAGGATACTGGATTGGGTCACTAATTATTTGGTCCTTTGCAATGAATGTAAGTTTAGTAATTGTTATCGTATTTTCTATAATTGGAAATTTCGTAGTCGTAAGACCATTAGCAAAATTTTTCTTTTTACTTAAAAACTTTGTAAATAAGAGGTTTTTCAATAACTTTGATATATTTGAAGCTTATTATGCAGGTCTTGAACTTGGAAGAATAATAAGAATTTTGTTAAAATTATCTTTTTTTATAATTACTATGATTATATCAAAAATGTTTATGGAAGCTTATTTAACTTTTATAAATTAAATTCAACGTAACAAACAATAACCCTAGAAATAAAAGTTATAAAACATAAAATCCCAAAAATAATAGATATTAAAATAAAAAAATTTGGAAATAAGAGACACAAAACCATGAAAATTATTGTTTCTGTACCTTCAACTAATCCGGATGTGTAATGAAAACTTTTTGGTAATCCTTCAATTGCATCATTTGTCTCTGAGATTTTATCTAATTGAGTTTGAATTGCAGCTTTTGCAAGAAATGTTGTACCCGTACCTATGTACAAAAAAAGTAAAATCATTGATAAAGTTGTGTAACTACTATTACTAAACCCAAATGCTAAAACAAACCCAGAATAAATTGTGAAGTCACTGACAATATCTAAGTATCCACCCAAAGGAGTGGGGGTTGTTAGTCTGGCCATTGTTCCATCTAAGCCATCACAAAATCTGTTCAAAAATAAAAGTGCTAGTGCAGCAAAATAGAATTGAAAAAAAATTAAAATACACATAAAAAAACCTAATATGAAACCTAATATTGTCATTTGATTAGGTTTTAAAAACTTTAAAAAAAGTTTAGCTATTATTATTAATGGCTTTTGGGTGAAATTTTGAATTTGGCGATCAAACATCTGTGTTATTGTATGGATAGTATAATGTTACAATAATTTCATGGTTCAAGATATCCCTCTAACTATAGCTTTTTTAGCTGGTATTCTCAGTTTTCTCTCACCTTGTGTTCTACCCATTGTTCCAGGATTTATATCATATATTGTTGGCAAATCTTTTGCAGATTTACAAAATTCATCAGCGGTGAACACACTAAAGCTATTACCTCATGTTCTTTTATTTACTCTAGGTTTTTCTTTTGTCTTTATAATCATGGGTGCTTCTATTGATTTTTTAAGTGACATTTTTTTTGATTTTAAAAAACAATTAAATTTCATATCAGGATTATTAATAGTAATTTTGGGACTATATTTTATTGGAATAATTAAAATTCCTTTTTTAGATTTTGAGCGTAAGTTCCATTTACAAGGTTTTCAAAATAATCATTTTTTTCCATTTTTAATTGGAGTTGCTTTTGCATTTGGCTGGAGTCCATGCATTGGACCAATTTTAGGATCAGTATTAGCTGTTGCTATCAAGGATAGTGTTAACGGAATTATATTATTGTCTTTTTACTCAATTGGTTTGGCAGTTCCTTTTATAATTGTTGGATTAATGATGAGTAAAATATTAATCATGACTAGTTTTTTAAATAAATACATTCGTTATTTTCAATTTATCACTGGTATTATTTTACTACTAACAGGTATTTTAATCTTTAATGGTTCTATTCAATCTTTAGGATTTCAATTAAATTCAATTTTACCATCACTAGAAATGCTACTTATTTAGTGAAACTATCAAAAAAAATATCAATTTTATTTTTGTTAATATTTTTTGTAATTTTATGGATTACATATTTTTTAAATAAAGACTTTTTTCAACTCGAAACCTTTTTCTCTAATTTGGAATTTATTCAAAAATTCATATCTCAGAACTACTTATTATCAATATTCACATTTTTAACTTTATATAGCTTTTTAATTTTATGTAATTTCCCATTTGCTTCCTTATTATCAATGATAAATGGTTTCTTATTTGGAACATGGATAGGTGGTGCTATATCTTTAATTGGTGGTACACTTGGTGCCTTTGGAATTTTTATAATAGCAAAATTTTTTTTCTCAGAATTTATTAAAAATAAATTTTTAAATAAATACTCTAATATAGAAAATTATTTCAATAAAAATGATTTAGAGTTAATGATATTAATTCGTATTGTTCCTGGAACTCCTTTTTTCATACAAAACCTCATTTTAGCAGGTCTTGGCGCAAACAATAAAAAGTTTTTTTTTACTACATTGTTTGGACTAGCCCCATGGTCATTTATCTTCGGGAGTATTGGCCAAGGGTTAGAAGAAATATTCATAAATAAAACAGAGTTAAATTTTTCTCTAATAGTTCAGCCAGAATACTTAATTCCCCTAAGTTTTATTGCTTTTCTAATAATTATGATTATTTTATTCAAAAAAAAATTTAAAAAGTAAACTTCAATTAATCTATTACATTAATTAACTTATTTTTGAACTTTTTAAACTGTCCAACTAATATAGGACTAAAACCAATTACTGATTGAAAATCTTTTTCAAATTTAATTTGATCTTCTTTCTCAATAGATATCAAAAGTGGCCCATTTGTTTGAGGATCATAAAGTATGTTTTGTAATTTATTATTATCAGATATTGAGATTTCATTTGCTGACGATAAATAATTATTTTCAAAACCTGTGCTTTTAAATTTATTTAAAATCTCAATATTTTTATTAATTAGTATTTCTTCATTGAGTTTTATTTCAGCAGATAAACCTGAAGATTTACAAATATCTGATAAATGTGATGCTAATCCAAAACCACTTATATCTGTTGTAATTTTGCTATTAAAATTTTTTGATATTTCTGATATTTTTTTATTTCCTTTTTTCATCCAAGTCATCAATTTTTGAAAATCAAAACTTGATAAAAGTTCTGAATTATTAAAATAAGCAGCCAAGAGATATCCTGTGCCTAAAGGTTTTGAAAGGTATATTAGTTCACTTTCTTGTGCTTGGCTTTTTGTAATTTGTTTTTCATATGAGCCATTCATTGTAATTGTAATACCAGGTTCTTTTGATTGATAGCTGTGTCCTGATGCAATAATTGAACCATCTTTTATGGCTTCTGATTTAATACCTCTCATAAAATATTCCATAAAAAAACTTTCTATAATGCCATCAGAGAACGGTAGGGCTTGTGAAACACTTATAGTTTTTACAGAACCCCCACTTGACAAAATATCATTTTGAGAATGCAGATAGCTAATAATTCCAAAATCAAAAGGGTTGAGTGATGTAAATAACTTTATGTGATCTATACTTTGTAATAAAGACGAAGAATTAGTATTTATTATTGACGAGTCAGGTAAATCATTGTTTGAGTCTTCCTCATTTAAATAATTAATTAAAGTGTTTTTTGATACTTTAGAGCCACAACCCTGGCAATACATCTTAATGTCTGTTGGCTTTTTTAATTCAAAATTTCTAAAAGACATCTTTGAATTGTAAGTAAATTTAAATTTGTTAATAAAACCTCTATCAATCCACTCTTTTAGTTTCCAGCACCATAGACCATGAAAAGATAAGAAAAAATAATTCAATAATGCTTTATTTTTATGAGTGCCAATTAAATATAACCAGTTTTTTTGTGCTTTAAATGTTATTAGGGGCTTACCAGTTAATTTTGAGAACACATTTTCTTTTAAAACTTGTCCTTGACGAACTGCCATCACACCTGATTTAGGTCTAAAATTATCCTCAACTGTACAGGCATCACCTGTAACAAATATATTTTTATCACTTGTAGACAGAAGATTATTATCTACAACTATAAATCCATTTTTATCTTTATCTAGATTACTCTCTGAGAGCCATGTTTCAATATTAGCACCAGAAGAAAGTAAATTTAAATCACTATCAAATTTTTCACCACTATTTAGGACTAAATGAGTTTCAGTTATCGAAACAACTTCTCCTAAATATTCTTTAATACCTAAATCGGATGAAATTTTTTTTAGGTTTTTTTTTGTTTTCTGATTTAGATTTTTTTCCTTTAAAATATTTTTTCCAAAAATAGTTATTTCTAAATTATTTTCATATCTTCTTAATAAGCTGAAAGCCAATTCATAAGATGCTACACCTCCACCAATAATTGAAATTCTATTTTTTTTGTTACTTATAATTTGATCAATCTGACTCAAGTTATTTACTAGTGAGCTAATGGGTTTTGCAAAAAAACATTTAGATAATTTTTCTATTTTTATTCCTTTTGTATTTGAGACCGAACCAGTATTAATTGATAATAAATTATAGTTAATTGATGGAAAATTTTTTAATACTACTTTTTTATGTTTAGTTTCTAATTTAATTACTTTATCTTTTATAAAAGTTGCACCTGCATTAAAGCAGAGTCTTTGAAGATCAATGCTTATTTCTTCTTTGCTAAAATCTTTATGGATATATCCAGGTGTCATACCTGAGTAAGTAGCTTCAAAATGCTCACTAATTAAAATTGTATGCAATCCATTTATTCTGTTCATGCATAATTTCTTTAAAATTTGTACATTTGCATGCCCACCTCCTATAAGCACCAGTTGTTTAATAAGATTATTTTCAAACAAAATTAATCAGCCGATCTATCAAAAAAATTTGGAAACATGAACATGATCACAATAGTGCTTAAATTTGTGCTATTTTGCATACTTGGATAATCATTCAATTAAAGAGAAATTTCAATATTTTTAATGATTTTTTGCTATTTCAACTTGAAACCAGAAATTTATTTACCATTTACATATATAGCTTAGCACTCTATAAAAGTGAGTGCTAAAAATTAAATTTTAGATATAGAGGTACAAAAATGAATTTAAAACCCTTACACGATAGAGTCTTGGTTGAGAGAGTTGAACAAGAAGATCGTACAAAAGGCGGTATCATTATTCCTGATACTGCTCAAGAAAAGCCAATGGAAGGAAAAGTTGTATCCGTAGGTGGTGGTGCTAGAAATGAAAACGGACAAGTAGTTGCTTTAGATGTAAAAAAAGGTGACCGAATTTTGTTTGGTAAATGGTCTGGTACAGAAGTAAAAATTGATGGTAAAGAACTCTTAATTATGAAGGAGTCAGACATCATGGGAATTATTGAGAAGTAATTGAAAGGTATTTTATAAATGTCAGCAAAATTAATTCAATTTGGTACAGACGCTAGAGCAAAAATGCTAAAAGGCATAAATATTCTAGCTGATGCGGTCAAAGTAACATTAGGACCTAAGGGAAGAAATGTTGTAATTGATAAATCTTTTGGTTCACCGAGAACAACAAAAGATGGAGTAACGGTTGCAAAAGAAATCGAACTAGCCGATAAATTTGAAAATATGGGCGCACAAATGATTAAAGAAGTAGCTAATAAAACAAATGACTCTGCTGGTGATGGAACAACAACATCGACAGTACTATGTCAAGCATTAGCTACCGAAGGAATGAAAGCAGTTGCTGCTGGATTAAATCCAATGGATTTAAAAAGAGGTATGGATGCGGCTACGGATGCTATTATTTCTGAGCTTCAAAAAAACTCTAAAATTGTAAAGTCAGATAAAGAAGTACAACAAGTTGGCACTATTGCCTCAAATGGTGATGGTGAAGTTGGCGGAATGATTTCTGAGGCAATGCAAAAAGTTGGAAAAGAGGGTGTAATTACAGTTGAAGAAGCTAAAAGCCTAGACACAGAATTAGATGTTGTAGAAGGTATGATGTTTGATAGAGGCTACTTAAGTCCATATTTTGTAACGAATGCGGATAAAATGAAAGCAGAAATGGAAGATTGCCTAATCCTTTTGCACGAAAAAAAGTTAGCCAGTCTTCAACCAATGTTACCACTATTGGAGTCAGTTGTTCAGTCAACCAAACCTTTGCTCATTATTTCTGAGGATGTTGAGGGCGAAGCATTAGCAACTTTAGTTGTAAACAAACTAAGGGGTGGATTAAAAATAGCTGCTGTAAAAGCTCCAGGTTTTGGAGATAGAAGAAAAGCCATGTTAGAAGACATCGCTATATTAACTGGTGGCCAAGTTATCAGTGAAGATCTAGGTATTAAACTTGAGTCAGTTACTATGGATATGCTAGGTAAAGCCAAAAGAGTTGTTGTAGATAAAGAAAACTCAACCATCGTTGGTGGAGCTGGTAAGAAAAAAGATATTGAGGCGAGATGTGATCAAATTAGAAAACAAATTGAAGAAACAACTTCTGATTATGATAAAGAAAAGCTTCAAGAAAGACTTGCAAAACTTGCTGGGGGTGTAGCTGTTATAAAAGTTGGTGGTGCATCTGAGGTTGAAGTTAAAGAAAAAAAGGACAGAGTTGAAGATGCCATGCACGCAACTAGGGCTGCGGTAGAAGAGGGTATATTACCTGGAGGTGGTACAGCTCTTTTATACGCTACAAGTGTGCTTAAAAACTTAAAAGTAGACAATGACGATCAAAGATATGGTGTTGATATTGTTAGAAAAGCTCTTTCTGCTCCTCTAAAGCAAATAGCACAGAACTCAGGGTTTGATGGTGCTGTTATTGCTGGTAAAGTTCTAGAGAGTAAAGACAACTCTCATGGATTTGATGCACAATCTGGTAAATTCTGCGACCTAGTTAAAGCGGGTATTGTCGATCCAACTAAAGTCGTTAGAACTGCGTTAATTGATGCTGTCTCAGTTGCAGCCTTGTTAACTACAACAGAGGCGATGATTACTGATAAACCTGAGGACAAATCTTCAGCACCTGCAATGCCTGACATGGGCGGTATGGGTGGAATGGGCGGTGGAATGCCCGGTATGATGTAATCACTTATTTAAATAATATGAAAAAAAGCCGCTTTATGCGGCTTTTTTTTTAAACTAGTATAATATTATTTTATGAATTTCATCGAAAATTTTTACATACAAATATCAAGAGTTTTTAGTGACGGTGTATTTGGCATCAGCCTAGGTAACTTAGCAATTATTATAGTATTTCTTATTATTTCATTATTAATAAGAAGTCTTGTTGCTAGAGTTCTTGTAAATAAAGTAAAAAAGATTGTCTCAAAAACTGGTAACAAAGTTGATGACAAATTGTTTGAGGCTCTGGTTCCTCCTTTTAAACTTTTACCAATTGTAATTGTTTTCCTTGCTATAACTTTATACTTCGATATCGAGTCTACTCTTGGTCTGTATTTGCAAAAAATAAATAACACATTATCAACTATTTTTGTTTTTTGGTTAATCCATCAAGCTTTAATACCTTTTTCAAATTTATTTAATAGATTGGAAAGTATTTTATCTAAAGGGTTAGTTCTGTGGATTGTAAAATCTTTAAAGTATTTAATAATTTTTTTAGGTATTGTTGCAGTTCTTGAAGTTTGGGGTATAAAAATTGGACCAGTTATTGCTGGTTTAGGCTTATTTGGCGTAGCAGTAGCTTTAGGTGCTCAAGATTTATTTAAAAATTTAATTTCAGGTATTATGATATTATTAGAAAAAAGATTTCAAATAGGCGATGTTATTAAAGTTCCTGGTCACACGGAGGGCACTGTTGAACATATTGGTTTTAGGTCAACATTAATTCGAAAATTTGACACAACCCCAATAACCATACCAAATTATATTTTTGCTGAGGCGCCAATATTAAATTATACTAATAGAAATTATAGAAGAGTAAATTGGACAATAGGTCTGGAATATAATTCAACATTAGATCAAATTAAAAGACTTACAGAAACTATATCTACTTATCTAAAGGAGAGTGAAAATTTTATTGTTAATGATAACTATAAATCGTTTGTTAGGATCGAGAAATTCAATGACAGTTCGATAGATATTTTAGTGATTTGTTTTACATCCACAAAAGACTGGGATAAATATCTTGAAATCAAAGAGCATTTAGCAATGAAGATAAAGGATAGTGTCGAAAAAATTGGCTTAAATTTTGCTTTCCCAAGTCAGTCACTATACATAGAAAAGAATGAAAATAACTAAATCCTGAATTTAAATTTATTAGTAAGCATTATTGAGGTATAAGGTTCAACTTTGACATGAAAAATTTATTGAACATATCAGACTTAAATCAAAAAGACTTTGAAAAGATATTACAGTTTGCTGAAGATTTAGATAATAAAACTGAACATACCCTAACTAATAAAAATATAGGATTAATTTTTGAAAAAAACTCCACAAGAACTAGACTTTCATTTCAAGTCGGTATCAATCAACTTAATGGTAATTTTATAGATGTGAGATTTGAGGAATTAAACTTAAATAGATTTGAGTCTTATGAGGACACATTTGAAATTATGTCATGTTATCTAGATTACTTAGTTTTCAGAACTACTGACCATAAAAAATTAGAGTTAGCTTACAAATATTTTAAAAAGCCAATAATTAATGCACTATCAGATTTATCACACCCGTGCCAAGCAATTTCAGATATTTATACATTAAAAGAAAAATTTGGAAGTATTGATAATTTGAATATTGTTTGGATGGGCGATATGAATAATGTTTTGTTTAGTCTATTAGAGGTCATAGGTTTCACAAAGAACACCAAAATTGATGTATTTACAGATAGAAAAATATATTCACAAAATAAAGATAATTTTAATGTAAGTAATAATATTAATTTTCATTTTGAGATTAATGAAAATATTATTTCAAAAGCTAATTGCATAATGACTGATGTATTTAACTCAATGAATGATAAAGAGGATAAAGAAAAAATGCTAAGTAAATTTCAAGTCAATGACAAAATTATGTCTTTGACAGATGAAAAATCTGTATTTATGCATTGTCTTCCAGCGAAAATCGGATCTGAAGTTACTGAGGATGTTATTAAAGGGAAAAAGTCTATTGTACTTACTCAAGCAAAAAATAGGCTTGTATCTCAAAAAGGTATTCTTAAATGGTTAAGCATTTAATTTTATTTTTATCTATTTTATTAATTGGATGCGAAATGAATAGCGAGCAATTAATTAAATCTGAGAACATATATTTTGAAAATATTAAATTTAATGCTGTATCAAAGGATTTAAAGTTCACAAATATTGAAGAGGGTCCAGATGTAGAAACCACAAAAAAATTAGTAAAGGATTGGTTTGATAATAATGTTAAGATTGATGGCTTTGATGGAAATCTAAGTATAAATGTGACCTCTATTGAAGTGAATAAAACCAAGAAAGATGAATATTACAGATTTGAAATAAATTTAAGTATTGAATTTTTGGAGACTAATAAGTTATTAAATAAAAGAAAAGTTTATAAGGTTAATTCAATAGAATATGGAGATATTGAGGGAAGTTTTTCAATAAAAGATACCGAAAACTTAAATAAAAATATTATTTCTAATAGCCTAAAAAGTATTAATCAAAAAGTATCAGCAATGTAATTAGTCCTTCCAGAATGATGGCAGAAGTAGAATTAAGATTGTGAGTAGCTCTAGTCTGCCTAAGAACATAGTTGCTATTAATATCATTTTCGAATAACTGTCTAAAATTCCATAATTTCCATCTGGCCCAATGATTGGCCCAAGTCCTGGACCAACATTAGATATAGTTGATGCAGCTGCTGATATGCAAGTTAAAAAATCAAGTCCGCTAAAAGATAGTAACAATGCAGAGGTAAAAAAAGTTAATACGTATAGAAAGAAAAAACTCATTACAGATTCGTATGTAGTTTCATTAATTGTTCTTCCATTAAATCGACTTGCAATTATTGAATGTGGTTTAAGCATCTTTTTGAGGTGTAAATTTATATACTTGAATAATATTTGGAATCTGAAAATTTTTAAACCTCCAGTAGTTGATCCTGCACAACCGCCAATAAACATTAGTATTAGAAATAAAACAGATGCATAATTGCCCCAATTTTCAAAATTATCACTTACATAACCCGTTCCTGAAATTATAGAAATAGTATTAAATGATACTGCTATTACTTTATTCAGATAATTTCCATCAATATAATTATTTGCAAAATAGAAAATAAGTAGAATGGCTATGAATAAAATTAATATAAAAACTCTTATTTGATGGTCTTTAAAAATAGCAAATAAATTTTTTTTCGAAGTTTGTACAAGCACAAGAAAAGGAAAGCTCCCTAATACCATAAAGATTATTGCTACGAAAAGAATTTTATCATTATTAAAAAAAGCAAAAGAACTATCATAAGTAGAAAAACCACCTGTAGAAATTGTTGTAAAACTGTGAGAAATAGCATCAAATGCCGTCATACCACATATGTAGTAAAGAAATATTAGGACTACAGTGAGTGTTGTATAAATAACAAATATCTTCTTTATAACAGATGATATCTTTGGAAGAGATTTATCATAAGGATCATCTCCTTCTAAGTGAAATAATTGCATCCCACCAATTCTTAGAAATGGAAGTATAAACAAAGCTATCACAACGATACCAATGCCACCAAGCCATTGTAAAAATGCCCTCCATATTAAAATTCCTTTGGGTAGTGACTCTAAGTTGCTAAGGGTAGTTGCCCCTGTTGTAGTCACGCCACTCATAGACTCAAATAAGGCATCTACAATACCTAAATTTACCTCAGTGTATAGAAAAGGTACTGCACATAAAAAAGTCATTAATAACCAAGACAATACAGTAATTATAAATGCTTCTTTTAGAGATATTTTTAAATCTACATTTTTATTTGTAATTACTAGTGAACCTCCAACGATTAAATATAGTAATATTGGAACAGCATATGATTGCCATGACTCACTATCATAAATAATTTCAGCAATTAGAGGTATAAATAAAAAAAAACCAACAGCACATGTAACTGTTCCGCTTACCAGTGCTATAGGTTTAAGATTAAACATTTTGACGTTTTTTTAATGAACGTTTTTTTTATTATATGGGCTATCAAGAGAAAATGCTGGTATATCTATTTTTAGCTTTTCACCATTATCTTGAGAGACTAAATAGAAGCCCTGCATAATACCATTGTTCGTTTTTAATGGAGTACCGCTTGTGTACTCAAATGACTCTCCAGGTTCAATTGTTGGAAATTCTCCCACAACTCCTTCACCTTGAACATTTATAACCTTACCATTAGCATCAATGATTAACCAATTTCTATGATTTAATTTGATAGAAGAGTTCCCAGAATTTTTGATATTAACTTGGTATGCCCAAACGAAATGGCTTTCCTGAGGGGATGATTGATCGTCTAAAAAATAGGGTGTTACAGTGACTGTGACCCCATTAGTTGTTTTAGAGTACATAAAGTTAATATACCCCATAAATGGGGTATAGAGAATTAAATTGATAAATTAAAAAAGACCTTGAATTAATCCTTTTTCATCTAGCATTATTGAATTAGCGCTAGGCACTTTAGGTAGACCTGGCATTGTCATAATTTGACCTGTTACAACAACTATAAATCCCGCTCCGGCTGAAAGCCTTACCTCTCTCACTGGAACAGTAAAACCATTTGGAGCACCTCTTAAAGAGGGGTTTGTAGAAAAACTGTACTGTGTTTTAGCGATACAAATAGGAAGATTTCCATAACCGTTTTCTTCAAATCCTTTAAGCTGATCGCTAACTGATTTATCAATCACAATATCATCAGCTCTATAGATTTTTTGTGCAACAGAGCGAATTTTTTCCTCTAAAGACACATTATCCTCATACATATACTTGAATTTAGACGGATCACTTGACTCACTAATTTTTACTACCTCTTCAGCCAATTCTAAAGTGCCATCACCACCATTTGCCCAGTGCGAGCAAAGAATTGCCTTTACTCCCAATTTTTCACAACTATCTGAAATAACTTTACCTTCAGCCTCAGTATCAAGAGTGAAACTATTAATAGCCACAATTGGTTGAAGACCGAAAGATTGGATATTTTCGATATGGCGTTGTAAATTCTCGAAACCTTTTTCAACGGCGGATACATTTTCATTATTAAGGTCTGCTTTTTCAACGCCTCCATGAGATTTCAATGCTCTCACAGTAGCAACAATGACGACCACACTAGGTGTCAATCCTGCCTTACGACATTTAATGTCTAAGAATTTTTCAGCACCTAAGTCTGCACCAAACCCAGCTTCAGTTACTACATAATCAGCAAGTTTTAAGCCTGTTTTAGTCGCAATTACCGTATTGCAACCATGAGCAATGTTTGCAAATGGACCACCGTGAATAATAGCTGGATTATTTTCAAGTGTTTGAACTAAATTCGGCATTAAAGCATTTTTTAATAAAACTGTCATTGGGCCATCAGCTTTTACATCACGTGCGTATATTGGAGATTTGTCTCTTTTATATGCGATTATAATATCACCAATTCTTTTTTGAAGATCGTTAATATCATTCGCTAAACAAAAAATTGCCATAATTTCACTAGCAACTGTTATGTCAAATTTATCTTCTCTAGGAAATCCATTTGAAATACCTCCAAGATTGACGTTTACTTTTCTTAGAGACCTATCACCTAAATCAACAACTCTACCCCAGGTAATTCTTCTTTGATCTATTTGTAGTTCATTGCCCCAATAAATATGATTATCAATTAATGATGATAATAAATTGTGAGCTGCAGTGATTGCGTGAAAGTCACCTGTAAAATGAAGATTAATTTCTTCCATAGGCACAACTTGAGCATATCCACCTCCAGCAGCACCACCCTTCATACCAAAACAAGGACCAAGGCTAGGTTCTCTGAGGCAAACAATAGATTTTTTTCCAATTTTATTCAGGCCATCATTTAAGCCAACAGAAGTGGTTGTTTTGCCCTCACCGGCTGGTGTTGGATTAATTGCAGTAACTAATATTAATTTTCCATCGGGGTTAGATTTACTTTTTTCAATAAAATCAAAATTTATTTTTGCTGCATCATGTCCATATGGTATAAGGTTTTCCTCAGGAATATTTACTTTAGCAGCAACATCTCTTATGTGAATTTTTTTAGCAGCTCTTGCTATCTCTATATCTGACATCTAAATTTGGATCCTTTCCCAAAAAATCTGGTATACAATATACCAATATCTTTTTAAATTTTAAGCTATTTAAGATAAAAAAATTAGAATTTCCCAATTATTTTTAAGCCTATGTGTCGCATCAGAAATTTTATTTAATAAAAAAGTCATTGTTCAATAATAAATTTATAATAGTTTAAAAACATTGAAAATATTAGTAGTAGGGCTTGGTTATGTGGGTACTGCAAATGCAGTTCTTCTTGCACAAAATAATATTGTAACTTGTTTTGATTTAGACTTTTCTAAAACTGAGAGTCTTTTAAAAGGTAAATCGCCAATTGAGGATAAAGAGGTTACCGAATATCTATCATCTAAGAAATTAAATTTAACTGCTTCTAAGATCTATCCAAGTGATAAAGATGATTTTGATTTTGCAATTATTGCTACTCCAACAAATTATGATATTGACACTAATCAGTTTGATACTAACTCTATCGAAAAAACTTTAGAGAATATTCATAACTCTAATTCTAAGCCAACAGTCATAATTAGATCAACTGTTCCAGTAGGATATGTAAAAAAAATAGAAAATAAATATCCAAATCTTGAAATTATTTTTGTTCCAGAGTTCTTACGTGAGGGGAGAGCTTTAAAAGATAGCCTATATCCTTCTAGAATTATAATTGGCTCTCATTCTAAAAAGGGAAAAGAGTTTGCAAAACTTTTAGTTGACTCATCTTTAAATAAAAATGTCAAAACTATTTTTACAAATTCTACAGAAGCAGAAGCATCAAAATTATTTTCTAATGCTTACTTAGCAATGAGAGTGACATTTTTTAATGAATTAGACTCATTTGCAATGTCAAGAAACTTAAACTCTGAAGAAATTATTAAATCTGTTAGCTTAGACCCCAGGATAGGTGACTTTTATAATAACCCTTCTTTTGGATATGGAGGATATTGTTTGCCTAAAGATACAAAACAATTACTTGCAAACTTCGATAAAGTTCCTCAAAAAATAATGGAAGCAATCATTGAATCTAATGTAATGAGAAAAGACTTTTTGGGATCAGAGATCGCAAAATTAAAACCAAAAATAGTTGGAGTCTATAAATTAGTTATGAAAGTAGGTTCTGACAACATTAGAGAATCAAGCATGCAAGGTATAATGAAAAGAATTAAAGCCAAAGGCATAAAGGTGATAGTTTACGAACCCTTAATCAAAGAAAAACAATTTTTTAATTCAGAAGTTTACCAGGACATAGAATTATTTAAAAAAGATGCCGATTTAATTCTTTGTAATAGAAAGCATTCAGAACTAAATGATGTACAAGACAAGATATTTACTAGAGACTTGTTTAACCAAGATTAAGTAAAAGACTGTAATTTTGAATAAATCTATTCGAAAAACACAGGAAATTCATAGTATTTTTATATTTTAGTTTCACTCCAGATAGGTCTATACTGCCGAGGCTTATATATATAAGGAGGAAACGATGACAAAAATTAAATCGTTGTTTATTTCTCTTCTTTTAACACTAGGTGTTTCAACAGCTATCGCTGGTAGTCACGGAAGCACTCTAGATCTAGTAAAAGAAAGAGGAAAACTAATGTGTGGTTCCAACACAGGTCTTGCGGGCTTTGGTGCTCCTAACGATGCTGGTGTTTGGGAAGGTATTGACGTTGACGTATGTCGTGCTGTTGCAGCTGCTGTTTTTGGTGATGCTAATGCAGTAGAATTCGTACCAACCACTTCAAAAGTACGTTTCACTGTTCTTCAGTCTGGTGAAATTGATATGCTTTCAAGAAACACAACTTGGACTCTACAAAGAGATGTTGAGCTTGGTTTAGAATTTGTTGGTGTTAACTATTACGATGGACAAGGCTTCATGGTTAGAAAAGACCTTGGCGTTTCAAGTGCATCTGAATTAGACGGTGCATCTGTTTGTATTCAAGTTGGTACAACAACTGAAATGAACTTAGCTGACTATTTCAAAGCTAATGGCATGTCTTATGAACCAATTCCTGTTGAAACAAACTCTGAAGCTGATGCGGCTTACTTAGCTGGTAGATGTGATATCTATACTACTGATGCATCTGGTTTGTATGCAAGTAGAGCTGGATATCCAGACCCTTCTGCTCATATGGTATTACCAGAAATTATTTCTAAAGAGCCTCTTGGCCCTTCAGTAAGACACGGTGATAGTGAATGGGCTGACATCGTAAGATGGTCATTGAATGCTATGATTATCGCAGAAGAAAAAGGCATTACTTCAGATAATGTTGATGAAATGAAAAACTCAAAAGATCCAGAAACTTTAAGATTACTTGGTGTTTCAAAAGTAGGAGATACTGGTGCTGGTTATGGAGCTTGGTTAGGCTTAGATGATGATTGGGCTTACAATATCATCAAACAAGTTGGTAACTACTCAGAGAGTTTTGAAAAGCATATTGGTGTAAACACACCTATTAATATAGCCAGAGGTTTAAACGCTCTCTATAAAGATGGTGGTATTCTTTACGCACCTCCATTTAGATAAAATCTATTTTTTTCGGGCTATTTAAAATAATAGCCCGAAAATTTCAAAGAATAATAAATTAAATATGTCTAATAGTTTTTTAAGAAAACTAATTTTTGATGAAAAAATTAGATCATTAGTTGTTCAAACTCTCATAATCGGCATATTCGCTTTAATTATTTATCTTATTACGCAACAAACTGCTTATAATTTAGAAAAAAGAGGCATCGGAACCGGTTTTGGTTTTTTAAATATGTCTGCTGGATACGATATTAGTATTAGGCTTATTCCTTATACAAGTGAAAGTACACACTTTAGGGCCTATTTAGTTGGTTTAATAAATACTCTTATGATCTCAATATGTGGATGTTTTCTTGCCACTATACTTGGTTTTCTTGTTGGCATAATCAGACTTTCAAGCAACTGGTTATTTAGAAATATTGCTTACGTATATGTAGAGTTTACAAGAAATGTACCGGTGCTTTTACAAATTATATTATATTACACAATTCTACTTTACCTTCCCAAGATTAAACAGGCTTTTGTGCTTTTTGATACTTTTTATATTACTAATAGAGGCATATACTCCCCATCTCCAATTTTTAAAGATGGATTTTCAATAGTTGCATGGAGTTTTGTTATTGCAATAATATTCACAATTTTTCTAAAAAAATATTTTAAGAAAAAACAAGAGCAGACAGGAAAGCAATATCCAATATTTTATGTTAACTCTGCATTAATAATTTTTACACCAATAATTTTTTTCTATATCATGGGTATGCCATTAGATTTTGATCATCCTATTTTAAAAGGTTTTAACTTCAAAGGAGGCATGGTTGTTAGACCTGAATTCATGGGAATGCTATTAGGTCTTTCAATTTATACTGCAGCATTCATTTCTGAAACAGTTAGATCTGGTATAATGTCTGTTTCTAAAGGGCAAAGAGAAGCATCACAAGCTTTAGGTTTAAAAAACAACTTAGTTTTAAGATTGATTGTCATACCTCAGGCTTTACGAGTGATTATTCCACCTTTGACCTCACAATATTTAAATCTTACTAAGAACTCATCTTTAGGAATTGCAATTGGTTATGCAGATTTAGTTCATGGTTTTGGTGGTATATCTCTAAATCAAACTGGTAAAGCGATTGAAATTATGTCAATGGTGATGGTCACATATTTAACTATAAGCTTAACAATTTCGTTATTTATGAATATTTATAATAAAGCTGTTCAATTTAAAGGTAACGCATGAGTAGTTCTATTTCATTTACACATAATAAATACTACTCATGGTGTAGAAATAATCTTTTCTCATCATGGATTAACGGAATAATTACAATACTTTCTATTTATTTCATTTATGAAGTGTCTTCTTTCTTTTTAAATTGGACAATATTCGAGGCTGATTTTGTTAATAATTTTAGAGGTGAAAAAATAACAGACAGGACTTTCTGTTCAAAAAATATTGAACCTGGCCAACATGGGGCTTGCTGGGCAATTATCATAGTAAGATTTCATCAGTTTATTTATGGATTTTACCCTGTTGAGGAAGCCTGGAGAGTTAATTTAGTTTATGGCTTATTACCTTTTGCCTTAGTTGGAATATTTTTTGATAATTTACCTTTCAGAAAGTATTTTATTTATTTTACTTTTTTATTTCCATTCATTGGGTATTTCCTTTTATATGGTGGGGCTGGTTTAGATGTTGTTGGAACTAGTAAATGGGGAGGACTTCTTGTTACTTTATTTTTAGGAGTAACGGGCATTCTATTAGCATTTCCCTTAAGCATTATTTTGGCTTTAGGTCGAAGATCTAAAATGCCAGTAATAAAAACTATTTGTATAATTTTTATTGAATTTATTAGGGGTGTTCCTTTAATTACATTGCTATTTACAGCTAATGTAATGTTACCTCTCTTTTTACCAGAAGGAGTCCGTCCTGATAATTTATTGAGGGCTTTGGTTGCTGTTACCTTATTTCAATCCGCATACATGGCAGAGGCAATAAGAGGAGGATTACAAGCCATACCCAAAGGACAATTAGAAGCTGCTCAATCTCTAGGATTGACATATTGGCAAAGCACTAGAAAAATTATTCTTCCTCAAGCTTTAAAAATTTCAATTCCACCTATAGTTAATACATGCATAGGTCTTTTTAAAGATACTTCACTTGTTTTAATTATTGGTTTATTTGATTTACTTGGTGTGGGAAGAGCGGCAGTTGCAGACATTGATTGGGCAAAATTACATTACGAGGTTTATGTTTTTATTTCTCTAGTTTTCTTTATATTCTGTTTTGGCATGTCGAGGTATAGTTTATATTTAGAAAAGAAATTGAAGACGGATAATAGTTAAAATGACAGAGCAAGTAATCCAGCTAGAAAAAGTCAATAAGTGGTATGATGACTTTCACGTTCTCAAAGATATTGATTTATCTGTTGATAAAGGTCAAAAAATTGTGATTTGTGGTCCCAGTGGCTCCGGTAAATCAACTATGATCCGTTGTATTAATCGTCTTGAAGCACATCAAGAAGGTAAAATTGTAGTTCATGGAACTGAGCTTACTAATGACCTCAAAAATATTGATTTAATTAGAAAGAACGTTGGAATGGTTTTTCAGCAGTTTAATCTTTTTCCTCACTTATCAGTTTTGGATAATATTTCTTTGGCTCCAATTTGGGTTAAAAAAATGCCTAAAAAAGAAGCTGAAGAAATCGCCATGTCATACTTGGAAAAGGTAAAAATTCCTGAACAAGCTGAAAAGTTTCCTGGGCAATTATCAGGTGGTCAGCAACAGCGTGTGGCTATTGCGAGATCTCTCGCGATGAACCCAGATATCATGTTATTTGATGAGCCTACCTCGGCTCTTGATCCTGAAATGATTAAAGAGGTTTTGGATGTGATGATACAATTAGCTGAAGAGGGTATGACTATGTTAGTTGTTACTCATGAGATGGGATTTGCAAAAACTGTTGCTGATCAAATGATTTTTATGGATGAGGGAAGAATTGTTGAACAAGCATCGCCAGATGAATTCTTTAATAACCCAAAAAGTGATCGAACTAAACTTTTCTTAAGTCAAATTCTTAATCATTAAAAAAGTATAAGATGAATGAAGTTGTAATGGCTTTATTATCCGGATGGATAATATTTTATTTTGCTGTGTTTTTGCCAGGACCTAATACTTTTTTTGTGGCATCCGTTGGAATTAGTGGACAGAAAAAACAAATTTGGGGTGCTGCAGTTGGTACTGCTATTGGTTCTTTTACTTGGTGCTTACTTGCTACAACAGGTATTTCTTTTCTAATTTCAAATTTAATGGGTTGGGGTTTTATTGTTTTAAAGATCTTAGCTAGTCTTTATATGATTTATTTAGCATATCAAATTGGCAGCCAATACTTTAGCTCTGAAAATCAACTCATAAAACTATCCAATGAAAGAAATTTTTTAAACAGTATGAAGAAAGCAATAATTGTTGCTTATACCAATCCCAAAGCTTTCGCATTTTGGTCTGCTCTAGCAACTTTACAATTCAGTGAAAACCTAAATTTTAGTATCGCTCTAATTTTTGCATCAGGTAGTTTTTTTATTTCAGCAATGAATTATTCAATTATCGGCCACTTTTTTGGTATAAAAAAGTTTTCAAATTACTTCAATAGACCTAAAAATATTGTCAATTTAATATTTGCTGGACTTTTTATATTTGTAGCTATTGAAATTTGGGTGTTAGGCTAGGCAAAAAGCCCCAGATGGGCTTTTTAAAATTTTCTAATAAATCTTCTATCTATCTCTTTTTGTCTTCTTTCAAGATCAATCATGTCGATAGCTTGAGATAAATATACCTCTTCTTTGTAAGACTTTGATTTTAGGTCATTTTTTCCATTAATAATTATTTTTCTAATAGATTTAAATAGATTGCTCATTAGGCAGCCTCTTTTAAGCTATTTGGAAATGACTGATTTCTTTGATACTCGGAGTAAGCCCATTGCCAATCTGTGCCATACTCAACCTTACAAAAATTTATAATGCTGTCTTCTTTTTTACTAAAAAGAGATAACCAGAACTTTAAAGATCTTTCTGTAAATCCAAAAATTTTATTCATAATTTTATTTCCTTTCTTACATAAATATAGTTTTAAAAAGAAGTTTTACTTTTGCTAAATATAGACAGCAGATGTCTATTTAGGAGACTTCAAAGAAATTCAATAAATATTTTTAATTTGCATGTAGTCTAAGTAACAAAAAAAATGATAAATTTATGACATGGATTATAAAATTTTTGATGGCCATAATGATGTATTATTTAGACTATTTTTAAAGAACAAATCTGACTCCTATCTTGATTTTATCGATGGAGATAATGAGGGACATTTAGATCTTCCTCGAATGAACCAAGCTAATTTTAAAGGAGGCTTATGCGCCATATATGTTCCTACCCCAGAACAAGATATCTCTGATTCTGATAAGTTGGTCAACTATAAAGATATGGAGAAAGATGAGTATTTATTACCACTTCCAAGACCCGTAGACGTAAACGATGCATTACCAGTTGTTTTAAACCAATTGTCTATCCTTTCAAAAATTGAAAGAAACTCAAAAAATAAAGTTAAGATTTGTTTATCTGGCAAGGATTTGGAAACCTCGTTTAAACATGATGATCAATTATCTGTAGTAATGCATATAGAGGGCGCAGAATGTATAGATAAAAATTTTTATAATCTCGAAACTTTATTTCGAGCTGGTCTTAGATCAATTGGGCCAGTTTGGTCAAGACCTACTATTTTTGCAGAGGGCGTTCCCTTTGCTTTTCCAACTTCACCAGATATTGGAGATGGTTTAACCGAAATAGGAATAGAACTTATAAAAAATTGTAATTCACTAAATATGTTAATTGACACCTCTCATTTAAATGAAAAAGGCTTTTGGGATATAGCAAAATATTCAAATTCGCCTCTAGTAGCCACGCATAGCAATGCTCATCAGATTTGCCCACACTCTAGAAACCTTACAAATAAGCAATTAGATGCAATCAAAGAAACTCAAGGGATGGTTGGAGTTAACTTTGCCCCAGCTTTTTTAAGGAAAGATGGAAAAATGGTTTCTGATACAGATTTACAAATAATTGTTGATCATTTTAAGTACCTTATTGACTATTTGGGAGATGATAAAGTTGGATTTGGCTCAGATTTTGACGGTGCAATGATGCCTAAAGATCTAAATAGTGTTCTAGGTATGCACAAATTAATCGATCTATTAATTTCACAGGGTTTTAATGAAAAATTAATGATTAAAATTTCACATTTAAATTGGATTAATCTTTTAAAAAGAGTTCTAAATTAATAAATATTCAATGAAGTGAAACTTTAGTATCAAAAAAATTCTGATATAATCTTTTTATGGGACTTCACTTTGACTATAAATCAAAAGCTGGTGAAAGAGCTATGGAGAAAGAGCGTAAGCGCCAAGAAAAACTTGCCGCTAAAAAGGCTAAAAGAGAAGCAAAAAGAGAAGCAGAAGAGTTAGCAGAATTAGAGCGCCTTACAGATCCAAATGCTCCAGCTGAGGGAAATCAGGAACAGTAATCTGATTACCTTCAAATATATTAATTTTTTCGATCGCTAGTATCGACTCAGATTCTTTTTATCTTATAAATTTTTTGATCCTCTGTCATAGATCTGACTTGCCTTCTATACCATTCCTTAAAATCATTTGATGTGTCATCATAAAACATCACTTTCTTTCTAATTAAGAAAATACCAATATCACTCTCTGGAATTCCAATAAAAGTCTGTCTTTCTGTGTGCATCACTTTTACACTTTCTTGCAAAGGTTCATGCTCACATAAATAATAACCATAATGCTCTCCCCAAACATATCTTATAATAGGATTTGTTGCTTCAACCATCATCTGAACATATTTATCCTCATTTTTTAAAAAATTTTCCATACCTGGTACAGGTTGATGGATTTGAGCAAAACTAAGACCAATTTTTTCTTTAGGCACCCAAACAGAGGGAAATGAAACATGTAAAGCTATAAGTTTGTTACATCTGTGAAAAATGGCTATATCCTCTTGAAGATTATAACCAAGTTCTACAAAGTTATTAAAGTTAGAGTTTTTAGATGGGTATTCTTTTTTTAATATAGAATTTAACTTCTTGCATACAGCTATATCAATTTCTTTTGTAAAATAATCATCAATAAAAATATTTTCTTTGCATTTTTGTTTCAAACTTAAATATCTTTCTTCATGCTCATCATATTCAATAATTGGAAGGTTTTTTATTTTTTTTATTCCAGGAGCTACAGAGTAAATAGGTCCATATTGTTCCCAGTCGATCATTTTGTAAATAAAATCAATACTCCTATCAAAGTGATAGCAATAATAATAAGTTTTTTAAATAGGATTTCCGGTATTTGTTTATGTATAAAATAACCCAGCCAAACACTTAACATAACTAAAAGAGCTATTGGATAGTATATTTTCACTATCTCTAAATAGCTTCCTCCTAAAAACATAAAAAATATTGCTCTCAAAGAGTTTATAATAAAAAAATATCCAGCCATAGTTGATCGCAACTCTTGTTTTGAGGAGAAATAATCTTTATACCCCATTAATACAAATGGTCCTCCAATAGTATAAATTCCCTGAATAAATCCACCTAGAATTACAAAAAAATTTTTCAAGAATTGAGGAAACCTGATATCAGGAAAGAATAAGTTGAAACATCCATAAATTATTAAAATTATTGCAAATATTTTTATTAAAATATTTGATGCAAAATAACTGATAAAATATGTTCCAATTAATGCACCAGGAATTGTATAAATTAAAATTTTGATCAGATGTTTTAAAGAGACATATTTGTAGGACTGAATTAAAACAGCTAAACCGGAGGATAGCCCAACAATCATTGCAAGCTTTAACAAAGAATTAAAGTCAAAGAAAAATCCACTAATTCCAAGAAAGATTATCGTACCACCAAAACCAAAAATACTTTCAATGGCGTACGCAAAACAAGCAATTAATGCAATAGTTGAAAAATTTGGCATTTATTCTTTTTAACAATTTAGAGTGTTTTATGTTAAAAGTAATCTATGTATTTAAAAGTAATATCTTCTTTTATTGTAATATTATTCCTTAAAACAAATTTATTGTATTCCCTTTCTCAAGATATTTCTTTAACAATCATGGTTCGTTCTACATTGGGAACAGAATATATTCTTGCAAAAAGTATATGCAAAGTATTGGACAGGGAACTTAAAATATCTCATAGTTATGGTGGCTCTAACACATTAGAATGCAATTCACGTCTAGATGATAGCGTTGATGAAATAATTAAAAAAATTGAACAAAATCAATTTCAATATGCAATTATTAAAAAATCAGATTTACTCGATCGTCCCTTAAATTTATCGCTTCGTTCAATTTTAAATTTTCCTGCAGATAGTGATTATGTTTTTATTTCAAACCAGAATGTAGATCCTAGTGTGATTAAGGATATAAATTTTGGAATTATGAATCATTTGCTTGAGTTTCGGTATCTTCATAAATCTTTTTTTAAATTTTCAGAAAATAATCTAATTGTTAAAGAAAAAATACCATTACACTTAGGGACTTTAAAATTTAGTGATGAGTGGAGTAATGGTAAAAGAAGAAGGTTTACAGAGGTAGACTAATTTTTACAAAACCATCAGTTACAACAAAAATAAATATTAAAGCAAAAAATAATCCACCAACAAAAACTTTCATCACACAAACTTACTAAATAGATTTTAGGTGTAAAGTATATAAACTGTGCAAAATTGTCATGAACGAGTTTATTTTTGGTTTTTCAACAGGTTTAAGTTTAATACTTGCTATAGGTGCACAAAATTTATTTGTTATAGAGCAAGGTATAAAAAAAAATAATATTTTTTTAGTAACTTCAATATGCATAATTGGTGATTTCTTATTGATTTTTTTCGGAATTTTCATATTTCACTTTATTAAAAATTTCATCAATGATCTTATCAATTTATTATTATCTATCGGGCTTGTCCTCTTTCTTATAAATTTTATATGGTCAAAAATAAAAACATTTAAACATGATATTGTATTTTCACAAACACATACACAAACATCAAAGTTAAAAATAGCACTTCAGACACTTGCTTTTACTTTTTTAAACCCACACGTTTACTCAGACACTGTTTTTATTTTAGGAAATTTATCAAAAAATTTTCTTACTATTTCTGATAAGATTTTATTTGGATTAGGTGCAAGTCTAGCGTCATTTGTTTTTTTTTATTTTTTAGGCTATGGTGCACAATCACTAAGATTATATTTTTTAAATAAACAAGTTTGGAAATTAGTTAATATAATAATAATTCTTTATTTGCTTATACTTACCTTATCTATTATTTTCTTGGAAATAATTTGATTATTAATTTTTTATTTATAAATTATTTCATCAGCTGTCTGTAAGTTGCATAGTTGTTATGCAATCATAACAAGAGTTTTTTTTTGAATATTATGTATAAATTTATTAGGAGCAGTTTTTAAAAGTTTCGATTAACTCCGTGTTGACATAGATACTTAGTTATTCCCTCCTAGTTATAACAAACTGCTCCATAAATAGTATGCCAAGCTTCACAACACTTTATCCAGCACTTTTGTTTCCAGCTATACCATTAATGATGATATCGTTTGGTAATAGATATACTTCTCTTGCTTCATTAATCAGAAAGATCCATGACACAATAATTACAAATAGACCAACTAGCAATGTGGTTCAACATCACTTAGATCAAATAAAAGTACTCACAACTCGTTTAACATTAGTTAGGTCAGTTCAAACCCTCTCTGGGATCAGCTTTTTGCTGAATTTAATATCTATTTTTTTTAGCTATATCAAAATTTATGACTTAGCCTTAAATTTTTTTGGTTTAGGGATATTGATATTTTCAATAGCTATAATGTTATTTATCTATGAGATACAATTATCCACTAAAGCTCTTAGCAAGCATTTGGAAGACCTGAAAGATTTTAGTTAATTTATTAAGATACCAGACTCCTTTTTAAATAAATATTTCATATGAAAAAAAACAAATACTGAGCCTAGTAAATTTGTAAAAAATATAGCCCACCAAATACCAATTAGGCCTTTTTCTAGTGTCTCAGAAAATAAATAAATTACAAATGGAGGAAGAAATACCAATCTAATAAAAGTGTAGAACACATTTACAGAAGGTTTTCTTAAACCGGAAAGTACAGAATCACACCTATCAATAACTTGATATACAAAAGCCAAAAAAGCTACCATAAACAAGTAGCTACCAGCAATAATTATCACTTCACTGTCTCTTGAAAAAAAACTAGCAATCCTTTCACCCGCAAATATAAGCACTACTGCTCCAAAAATCATCATTGTCATAGATAACCTTAATGAAATTAAAAAAGCTTCATAAATTCTATCAAAATTCTTCGAACCAAAATTTTGTCCTACCATACTTAATAAAGCACTACTAAATCCTATGGCAGGTAATAAAATAATTTGCTCAATTCTTAAAGCTATACCATAAGCTGCACTAGCTGAGGCACCATAACTTGTAACAAACTTTTGCATTATGAAAAAACCAACTGCAATCATAAACATATTCATACTAGAGGGTATAGATTGTCTTAGAATTCTTAATACGAATTTAGTTTCTAGCCAAATATAATTGTAATTGAAATACTTAAACAAAGGACTGCGAATAGCATAATAGCTTAAAAAGAAAAAATGAAATAGTTGAGATATGACTGTTGCAAGAGCTATCCCGAGAGTTCCCAATGCAGGAAAAGGACCATAACCTAAAGATAAGAAAGGACTAAATATTAAATTAATAAAAAAGCTTATGATTAACGCATTTCTATTTTTTTTCGTATCTCCTTGTGCATATAAAAGAGAATTAACGACAAAAGAAACAATAAAAATTGGAGCACCAATTGAGAGTACTTTTATGTATCTTAGACCATTGTTAAGAAAAATACCTTCTGCCCCAAAATATAAAAATACAGGTCTAGATAATAGAAAGGTTGTAAATCCAATGGCTATAGAAATCAATAAAGTGATAACTAAAGCTTGAGTATGAATCTTAATTGCCTCATTAAATTTTTTTTTGCCAATAGCTATTGAGACAAGAGCTGTGGTGCCTTGTCCAAAACCTACAGCGAAGGCCAATAAAATAAAATATAAGGGGTAAGATATTGATAAGCCTGCAATAGCCTCTGTGCTTATGAGACCTGCATAAAAAGTATCTACTACATTGTACAAAGTATAAAATAAAAGACCTGTTCCTGCTGGAACAGCCATACCGATTAATTGTTTTTTTATATCCCCTTGGGTAAGATCCATAAAATTAAAAAGGTCTTACAACTACAAGTATTATAATTAAAATGAGAAGAACTGTAGGCACTTCATTGATAATTCTTAGATATTTTGAGGTATAGTCTCTAAAATTACTCTCCAAACTTTTTCTAATCTTACCTAAATACATATGAAATGCAGAGAGAATAAGAACTAATATAATTTTCAAAAAAAGCCATAATTCAAAACCTACATAATGGATAAGGGCTATACCAAATACCCAAGTCAATATCATTGCTGGGTTCATTATAATTTTTAGCAATTTATATTCCATTTTTTGAAATACACTATTCATTTCAGGATTGGTTATGTTTTCTACATGATAAACAAAAAGTCTTGGTAAATAAAATAACCCAGCAAACCATGATACAAAAGATATGATATGTAAAATTTTTAATAACTCATACATTTTGTTACCATTTAGCCTCAGGGGGCATTGACATTAATATAGCATCAATATTACCACCAGTTTTTAATCCAAATAATGTCCCTCTATCATAAAGCAAATTAAATTCTACGTAACGAGATCTTTTTTTTGAAAGAGCATCTAAGTCATCTTGACTAAAGTTAAAATCTTTTTTTCTTTTTGAGTTTTCAATTACAAAATTAACAAAGAATTGCCCAACATCTTTTATAAATGATAAATCCTTATCAAAGTCTGTATTGACATAATCAAAAAAAATCCCTCCTATACCTCTACTCTCTTTTCGATGCTCTAAATAAAAGTATTCATCACATTGTTTTTTAAATTTTTCATAATAAGTTGAATTATGTTGATCACATGTTCGTTGGAGACCTTGATGAAAATTATCTGTTTCTAATTTTTCAGGTATTGCAGGGGTTAAATCACAACCACCACCAAACCACTGTTTTCCTTTTGTAGTTATGTACCTAGTGTTAAAATGAGCTGCAGCAATTTTCGGGTTTTTCATGTGAGCTACGACTGAGATACCACTGGCCCAAAAGCTTGGATCCTCTTCGGTTCCCGGCATTGATTTTTTAAATTCTTCACTAAAATTACCATGCACTGTTGAAATATTTACTCCTACTTTTTCAAATATTTCTCCTTTTAGTAGGGACATCAAACCTCCACCACCACCAGGTCTTTGCCACTCTTTTTCTATAAATTCAGATCCATCAAGCTTTTGTATTGATCCAACCATTTGATTTCGAAGTTCTCGAAACCACTTTTCTGCTTTAGTTTGTTGATTTTTTATTTGATCACTCATGCCCACCCATGTAGTTCGTTTTCTATCAACGAAGTGAGTAGGAGTATATGATCTTCTCGATCATTTAGACAAGGAATATATCCAAATTCCTTTCCACCATTTTCCATGAATATTTCTCTATTTTCCTCGTTAAGTTCTTCTATTGTCTCGAGACAATCTGAGGAAAAAGCAGGACTTATAACATGAATGTGGTCTGTACCATTTTTTGCTAAGCTCTCTATAGTTTTATCTGTGTAAGGTTGAAGCCATTCTGCTGGTCCAAATCTAGATTGAAATGTGGTCATATAACTTTCCTCTGGTAAGCCCATAGTCTCTGCCACCAGCCTAGTAGTTTTTCTGCAAAAACAATGATACGGATCCCCTTTATCTAAATATTTTTTTGGAACACCATGATAGCTAAATATGATTTTTTTTGGTTTTGAATTTTTAGTCCAAAATTCTTCAATGCTATTTTTTAGAGCTTTAATATAAAGTTCATTTTCGTAATATCCTCCAATAAAACGAAGAGATGGTACCCAACGCCAACTTTTTAATTCTTCTGCAACAGCATCAAACGTTGAGCCCGTTGTAGCCGCACAATATTGAGGGTATAAAGGTAAAATAATAATACGATCACAATTTTGATTTCTAAGATTATTTAAACCCTTAGAGATGCTAGGATTCCCATAACGCATTCCAATATCAAATACGATATTTTGATATTTCTTATTAATAAATTCTTTTATTTTCGATAATTGGTTTTTTGTGTGGAATAGAAGAGGTGAACCTTCCTCTGTCCAAACAGATTTGTAATTTTTAGCTGACTTCGCTGGTCGAGTATTTAAAACTATTCCATTGAGAATAGGCCACCAAATAGCTTTTGGTGTTTCTATGACACGTTCATCTGATAGAAATTGTTTTAGATAAGTCTTTAAAGATGACTTAGTTGGTTCATCTGGAGTTCCTAAATTTGTGATCAAAATACCCGTCTTAAGACCAGAGCCATGAACGTAGAGTTTATTACCTTTAAATGAAGCCATTGAAAAACATTACGATTTTTATGATAACTTAGTTCTTATCTTTTCTATGAATAAATGAACATTAGCCTCAGGAGTAGTTTTTTTTACACCGTGATCGAGGCTAGCAATCCACCCAGATCTATGAGATGGCTCACTCTGTAAGCATTTCTCAATATATTTATCAATATAATCAGAAAAGGATTTAGTGTCCTCAATAGCTAATAAATCATTTGAAAAATTCCCCTGTAAAGATAAATGTGTCTTTGGTAATTCAGTGAAAACCTCCAAATTAGTTCCTAAAACTGTGAGTTTTAAATTTTTTAAATTTTGTAATTTATTAAATTTAGTTTGAGAAATTTCTTTAGTGAAATATCCAATTTTATTTGGATAACTATTTGAAATTTTAACTAAAAAGGGAATAACAAATTCATCAAAATCTTTATCATTTAGTTTATTAGCTTCAGTATCAAATATCATTAACAAATCAATGTCATTTCGTAACTGAATTTGTATATTTTTTTGTATTAACATTTCTAAAACGGGCAGGGTTTGTTGAAATAGTGTTTGTGATACAGGATTATTCCTCGTTGCAAAATGGTATAAGGTTACAGGTCCACCAGTAAATCCAATTAAAGATTTATGATTTGATAGTTCATTTCTAATATGTTTTAGAGATATATTCTGAAAATCTATAAAACTTTCAAATTCATCAATATTAAATTCGGATATCATTTTTGAACTTAAATTTTTTTCAAATATTGGTCCAGGATTAAACTTCAAACTCATACCTAAATAATCTAAAGGAAAAAGAATATCACTAAACAATATTGCAGCATCAAAATCGAATTCAACAATAGGTCCAAGAGTTACCTCACAAGCAAGCTCAGGCTCTTTACATAATTGTTCAAAAGAATATTTTTCTTTTAATTTTCTGTAATGCTGATGATATCGACCAGCCTGTCTCATAAACCAAATTGGAGGAATTTTTTGTTCAACTTTATTTAAGGCATTAAAAAAATTTTTGTTATAGGTATTTTGCAATATCTCTAGCTCCATAAGTAATAATAAAATCTGCTTGAGCTCTTTTGAGTACCGTTAAAGACTCTAGGAGCAAATCAACATAATTGCCAAATTTAGCTTTGCTGAGCATTTGTAGACTAGCATACTCACCACTTACTTGGTACGCACCCGTGGGAAGCAGTGTCTCCTTTTTTATATCTCTTATTAAATCTATTGAAGTCATTCCAGGCTTAACCATTAAATAATTTGCACCTTGAGCTGCATTACTAATTGAGCTTTTAATTGCCTTTGCTTTGTCTTCAACAGGTAATTGATATGATGACCGATCAAATCCCTGTGGTGATGATTTTGCAACATCTCTAAAAGGGCCGTAGAAGTGACTTTTAAATTTTGTTGAGTAACTCATTATTTGAGAATTTGAAAAACCATTTTGAACAAATATTTTTCTCAAATATTTAGTCGTATTTTTCATCATGTCACTTGGTGCAATTATATCAGCTCCCGCCTCAAGATATGTATTTGCCGCTAATCCTAAAGAGTAATGTGTCTTATTAAGATCAATTGATTTTTTATGAGTAACTCCACAATGCCCATCAACAGTTATTGAGCATAAGCAAGTATCTATAAGTAAAACTATATCTTTTCCAAAATAATTTTTAATTTTTCTTATAACTTCATAGTGAAAGCTAAAATCCTCCGGATTTTTTTGTTTTTTATTTGGAACGATAAAAAGTAGAAAATTATTGATACCTTTTTTTAAATCCTTTTCAATTGCCTTAATTATAGATGAAGATGACCAACTCTTATTATCACCTAATCCTTTAATTTCCTTTGAATTTTTTACCTTTTGATCCACAAATAAAGGTTGAATTAAAATTTTCTTTTTAAGAGATTTAGACTGATCAATAGGGAAATAATTTTTAATCATTTAAGTTCAAAATTTTTAAAATCATCATAAGTAAGATATACATTTAATTGATTTTTAGGAATAAATTTAGAAATTTGAAGATACGTTTGACCAGGTCCACACGAATTACGCTTATTTAGTATTTCTGGTCTTAGTTGTATAGCTAATTTAAATGCAGAGAAGCTCATCCAATAAAAACTCTCCGCTACAAACAAATTATTAATCGTATTGTCATTAATCAAAGGGACTAAACTATAGTGTGATATAACAGGGAATTTTTTATTTAGCATATTTCCTTCATATGTAAGTTTATAAGTAGGTTTTTGATTATCTTTATAAAAATTTTCAGTTTCTCGATAATTTTCACCAAAACTATCGAGAGAAGAATTTACAAGAATGCCCATTTTACTTATTTTTTTCCAAGAACTTACGCCGGAAGTTATAAGATTTGATACACTTTTCAAAGATTTAAACTCTTTAAATTCTGATCTTGTGGCCAAAACATTTTTATTTTTTACTGTTTTATTAAATTCATGCAAATTTCTCTGAAACATTTGATATTTTGATAAGCTTGAAGGAAATATATTTTTAACTTTTTTAACTTTTTTATTATTTAGATATTTTTTTTCTTTAAAATATTTTTTTGTTTGATTATCTTTCCCTTGTGCAAATAAGATTTTTTCATTTAGGATATTTTCAATAGTCACACCTACATCTAAATTGCAACCACCTCCCCATTTGTATAAATATTTTCTCTCTCTTTGACAATCATCTAACGAAGGTAAATGATTAATTTTTTTCAATATTTTTTCTGTTTTTCGATCATCTCTCCTATATTCCAAAGCAATGCATCCTTGTGCTGCCGCACTAGGAAATTCAGAAATTGGTAAAATTATCTTCTCAAACTTTTTAAATTTCAATTTAAAATTTCTATAATCTTTTTTATTAATTTTTTCTCCATATTTAAAAATTCTATCTATAGCAGCTTTAGCCATAAACACCCCGTCCTCTTTTGAGGAATTTAATATTTTTTCCAGCCTAGATGGTACGTTTCCCCTGATGTCGAATGGCTTCAATTCTTCAAAGGGTAAAAACTTTCTTAATTTTTTTAAATAATATTTTCTTCTAGGAGAGGATGTCCCTATAACTAATTTTTTTTTATTTAATGAAGTCTTTTTAATAAGAATAACATCTCTTGGATCATCTCTTTTGAGACAAATAAAAGAAGTCTTATTAAGATTTTTAACAGGAAGATCTTTGAATGAATGAACTACCACATCTACATCTTTTAAGATTAATTTTTTTGAGAGTGAATTTGTAAATATTCCAAATCCATGTTGTTCCCAAGCTTTAGCTGACATGTCTGTGTCACCAACGCTTGATGAGTAATGTGTATCAATTATATTTTTTTGTATTTTATTAATTTCTATTTCCGCAATGTGAGTCTGAATTTTAGCGAGAAAACTTTTTCTTGATAATAAAACAATCTTTTTCATAACCATTGATGACATTAACAAATAACAAATAATCAACGCTAATACAATTTAAGCGAGACTTATTGGTCAATATGTACTTATTTCAAAATATGTTATAACTAAATAACGTTTGAAATTATGACACAAAAAGCAGTTTTAATTGTCGGAGCAGGATCAGGTTTAAGTGCTTCTTTGGCTAGAGCATTTAATTCAAAGGGGATGAAAATTGTACTTGCTTCCAGAAACATTGACAAACTTGACAGTTTAAAAAAAGAGATCGACGCTTTAGTTTTCAAGTGTGACTCAACGGAAAATAAAAGTGTTCAAGATTTATTTTTGCAGACTGACTCAATTATAGGCACTCCAGAAATTGTTATCTATAATCCATCTCTTAGAATTGTAAAACCTTTTATTGAATACGATCCTGATGAAATGCTTCAATCAATAAAAGTAAATAGTTATGGGGCTTTTCTAGTAGCGCATGAATCAGTAAAAAGAATGTTAAAAATAGGAAAAGGTAATATTTTTTTCACTGGATCCTCTGCAAGTGTAAAGGGTTTTGCCAAATCTGCGTCTTTTGCTATGGGAAAGTTTGGTTTGAGAGGCTTAGCACAATCTTTGGCAAGAGAGCTGCACCCACAAAATATTCATATAGGTCATTTCGTTATAGATGGAGGAATAGGTAAAGAACCAGTTGGAAATTATCAAATGATACACCCTGATGAAATTGCAAAACAATACCTAAATTTTTATTTACAGGATAAAAAAGCTTGGTCATGGGAAATTGAAATTAGAACAAACACTGAAAAATTTTAGAAGAACACCTTGGAAATCGGTATAGACAGTTTTGCAGATAAAAGAGAGGGCTCAGATAGTGTTAAAGCCATCAATAATGTTATTGATAGAATTATTTTTGCAGATGAAGTTGGATTAAATTCATTTGGGATAGGAGAGCATCATAGAAAAGAATTTTTAGACTCAGCACCATTTATGATATTAGCTGCAGCTGCAGCACAAACAAAAAATATTAAGCTAATAAGTGCTGTAACTGTTTTAAGCGCAGCAGATCCTGTTCGTGTATTTCAAAACTTGTCTACTCTTGATCTGATATCCGGAGGTAGAGCAGAAATGGTAGCTGGAAGAGGATCATTTTCTGAGGCCTTTCCATTGTTTGGTTTGGATTTCAAAGATTATGATGAATTGTTTATTGAAAAGCTCGGTTTGCTTTTAAAAATTAGAGAAAATGAATTTGTTAGTTGGTCTGGTAAATTTAGACCTTCGATAAATAATTTACCTATTTATCCAAGGCCTATTCAAAACCCTGTCCCAATTTGGTTAGGTGTTGGTGGCACACCTCAATCTTTTGCAAGAGCAGGTTCAATGGGCTTACCTCTAATGATTGCCATAATTGGAGGCAATACTCATCGCTTTAGGCCTTTGGTAGATATTTATCGACAGGCGGGTAAAGAAGCAGGACACCCCCCAGAAAAACTTTACGTAGGACTTCACTCACTGGGATATGTCGCAAATAGTATGGATGAAGCAATAGATTTGTATTATGAGGGTTATCATAAAATGTTCACAAAAATTGGAAAAGAAAGAGGTTGGGGTCCTGTGACGAGAGACCAATTTGACAATCAAATTGGTCCATTAGGAGCTATAGTTTTAGGTGATCCCGATCAGGTCGCTGAAAAGATTATCAGACATAGTCAAGCCCTTGGAGGTATTGATAGATTCCAATTTCAAATGGATATAGCTGATATTACCCATGAAAATTTAATCAAATCTATTGAACTGATTGGCAAAGAAGTAATTCCTAGGATAAATAGGACAAAAAGCCCCTAATTAGAGGCTTTATGCGTCTTTATTGCAGTATCTTTTAGATAAGTAAAAAATAAATTAATATTTGTGAAAAATCACAATTGGAAATCTAATTATCTAAGCACTCTTCAATCTGAAATTGATAAAATTAAGGATGAAGGCCACTACAGAGTATTTAACAACATAGAAAGAAAAGCCGGACAGTATCCCAAAGCTACAAGACATAGTAATGGTCAAACCGAAGAGATTGATGTCTGGTGTTCAAATGATTACTTAGGCATGAGCCAGAACAAAGAAGTTATTTCTGCAATGCAATCTGCTGCTGAAAAGTTAGGAGCGGGAAGCGGAGGAACAAGGAATATATCAGGCACTACTAATTTCCATATTCAACTCGAAAAAGAAATCGCACTCTTACATAAAAAAGAAAGAGCTCTAGCATTTAATTCTGGATATAGTGCTAATGAGTCTGCACTAAAGTCTATTATATCTGCTTTTGATAATTGTTTAGTTTTAAGTGATGAACTAAATCACGCATCACTTATAGAAGGAATTCGTACAAGTAAAAAAGAAAAAGCTATTTATCGTCATAACGATGTAAAACACCTAAAGGACATTCTAAAGGGAGTAGATTTTTCTCGACCAAAAATTATCGTCTTGGAGTCTGTCTATTCAATGGAAGCTGATTTTGCACCACTAGAAGACATTATTCAGGTTGCTCAGGATAATGGAGCATTAATATACTTAGATGAAGTTCATGCTGTAGGTTTATACGGTCCTAATGCAGCAGGTGTAGCAGATCAAAAAGGATTATCTGAGCATATTGATATTATCAATGGAACATTGGCAAAAGCATTTGGTCTAGCTGGAGGTTACATAGCCTCGACTGAGACAATAATTGATTTTGTTAGAAGTTTTTCAAAAGGATTTATTTTCACAACATCCATGTGCCCAGCAGTAGCTGCCGGAAGTCTAGAGAGCATTAGACAAGTAAAGAAAAACGATGAAATTCGATCTTCATTCTTTGAGAATGTTGATTTTGTTAAAAAAGAACTACGAACCGCAGGTATTCCTTTTTTAGACTCAGGTTCACATATAATCCCAGTATTAATTGGAGATAGCAAATTATGTAAAGAGATTAGTGATTTTCTTTTAAATGAGCACCAGGTTTATGTTCAGCCTATTAATTATCCAACAGTCCCAAAAGGAACCGAGAGAATAAGAATAACTCCTACTCCATGTCATGATCCAGAGTCTACTGAAAAATTTGTAGAAGCTTTGAAAGATGCTTGGTTTAAATTTATGCCTCAGTTAGTTAAATTTGAAAATCAATTTACTAATAAAATCAAAGTAATTTAAACGCTTTATTTGATCAATCTATACATTTGTTATAAAACATACTAATGAGAGTCATTGCGTTTTATAGTTTCTTTAACGTATCCAATCCCAGATTATTAAAAGAGAGGTTAAATTTACACTTTCTTTTAAAACAAATTAAAGGTTCGATTATTGTTAGTGAGGAAGGTTTAAATGGTACAATAGCAGTCTCATCAAAATTAGAAAAAAAAATTATAGACTATTTAATGTCTTTAGGAGTCACTAAAGAAAATATAAAAATATCAGACTTTAATGGCCAAAGAATTTTTAACGAGTTTAAAATTAAACTTAAAAAGGAAATAGTTACATCTGATTTTGGATTAAAAATTTCAGACATTAAAAAATCTAAGTTTATTGAACCAAGTGATTGGGATAAATTTGCCAATGATAAAAATGTAGAAATCCTTGATACAAGAAATGATTATGAATTTAAAATTGGTCATTATAAAAATGCTATCAACCCTAAAATTGAAACATTTAAAGATTTCAAAAATTATATAAAGAATAACAAAGAAAAATTTCAGAATAAAAAAGTTGGTATTTATTGTACAGGGGGTATTAGATGTGAAAAAGCAGGACCTTTAATGGAAAAATATGGTATTGAGACATATCAACTTAAAGGAGGAATATTAAAATATTTTGAAACCACATCTGCTGACTCATGGAAGGGTGAATGCTTTGTTTTTGACTACAGAGTATCTTTGAACAAGCAACTTTCTCAGGGTACGAGTAAGCTTTGTTACGGGTGTAACATGCCTTTAACTCCAAGAGAGAGAAAATCTCCTAAATATGAAGAAGGATATTCATGTTCCATCTGTTTTGATAATATGACAGAAAAAAAGAGACGTTCTCTGAAAGATAAGCGAGAACATTGGAAAAAAATTCTTTAATTTCATTAAATATCAATGTTGACCAAATTCAAAATTAGTTTAGTTTACGCCAATGGCTAAAAAGTCTACATACCAACTTAAACAGTTAATACCTGAAGAAAAACCTGAAACTGGCACAAAATATATTGTACGTAAACCCACTAAAGGATTGAAAGTTTCTGACAAACTTCGCCAGAGAAAGTATGACCCTGTTTTGAAACAGCATGTTTGGTTCGTAGAAAAGAAAATGCCTCCTCATAGTAAATAATTTTGTTATTATTTTATCATCGAAAATAGAACTTTATATTGGCTGAGAAGAGACTTTAGGATTATTGATAATCCTTGTCTGGAATTTATATCGAAACAAAAATCCCCAGCATTACTTGTTTATATTTATGATGACATTGAAAAGAAAGCCACTGGAGATGCTGGTCAATGGTGGTTAAACAAAACTCTTCATTTGCATTCCAAGAATTTAGAACAAAAATTTAATGTAAAGCTTATTATAACTGATGGTGAAGCGAAAAAAAATCTCTCACACCTAATTGAAAAATACAAAATTTCATCATTAATTTGGAATAGGCTCTACTCAGACCAATCTATTAAAAGAGACACTGAGATAAAAAGTTTTTTTAAAAATAAAAAAATTCATGTTGAAACTTTTAATTCACACTTACTTAATGAGCCTTGGGAAGTACAAAATAACTCTGGTCAGTTCTTTAAAGTTTTTACTCCTTATTGGAAAACTGCTTTTAAAGTTTATTTGAACAAGAAATTTTCTTATCAAAAAAATACATCAATCAAATCATTTAAACACAATGAAAAAACTAAAATCAATTTTTTATCTAATAGAAGTTGGTATGAGAAGTTTAATAATTATTGGAGTCCAGGAGAGGATGCAGCTTTGAAAAAAATTGAAACTTACATTTCTTCTCATATAGATAAATATGATGTAAATAGAAATAGGCCTGATTTTGATCAAACATCAAGAATATCTCCTCACTTAAGATTTGGAGAGATATCCCCACGGGTAATAATTGAAAAAATCCAAAATTCAAAAAAATCTAATAATGCTGTAAATACTTATTTATCAGAAATTGGCTGGCGAGAATTTTCTTATTCATTGTTGTATTATTCTGAAGATTTATCAACTAAACCGATTAACCCTAAATTTAAAAAATTCCCATGGAGAAGTAGTAAAAAAGATTTTGCTCTATGGACTGAGGGTAAAACAGGCATACCTCTTGTAGACGCTGCAATGAGTCAAATTTATGAAGAGGGATGGATGCATAATAGGCTTAGAATGGTTGTTGGAAGTTTTCTTGTGAAAAATTTATTATTAAACTGGACATTAGGTGAGCGGTATTTTCAAAAAAGTTTACTAGATTATGATGAAGCTAGTAATGCAGCTGGATGGCAGTGGATAGCAGGCTGTGGCGCAGATGCCTCCCCGTATTTTCGTGTATTTAATCCTGTGCTTCAGTCAGAAAAGTTCGATCCACAGGCTAAATTTATCTTAAAGTATATTCCACAATTAAAAATATTTAATTCATCAAAAACAGTATTTGAGCCATATTTAGATAAAAAATTATTAGATAGTTTGGTTAAAGAAAAAAAATATATTAATCCAATCGTTGATTTGAAAGAGTCTCGTAACAGAGCACTTGATGCTTATCAACAAACGAAATCATAATTTGAAAAAAAGCGTAGCTATAATTGGATCTGGTATAGCGGGATTATCTACAGCATATTTTTCACAAGAATATTTTGATGTAACACTATTTGAGAAAAATGATTATTTAGGTGGGCATGCAAATACAAGAGAAGTCAAAGATAGTAACGGAAATACTATACCAATAGATACAGGTTTTATTGTCTACAATGAACTGACATACCCAAATTTAACAAAATTTTTTGATCTTCTCAAAGTCGAAACTGTTAATAGCAATATGTCCTTTAGTTTTCTTAATGAGGAAAATAAATTCGAGTACGGGGGAGGAAGTTTAAGTGCATTATTTGCAGATCATAAAAATTTTTTTAATTTAAAATTCTACAAAATGTTAAAAGACATCATTATTTTTTATAAAGTTTATCAAAAAAAAAATATTACATCAGATATTTCAATTAGAGATTTTCTTAAAACAAAAAATTACTCTGATGAATTTATTAATTTCCATCTTGTTCCTTTAATTTCAAGTATTTGGTCAACTCCCGATCAAGACTCTCTTAATCAGCCATTAAAAAGTATTATTAATTTTTTTCAAAATCACAAATTGTTTAATTTCACTGATAGACCACAATGGAAAACAATAAGAAATGGTTCTAAACAATATATCAATTTATTAATTAAATCTGCAAAATTTAAAATCAAAAAGTCATGTAGAATTCAAAAAATTTCAAGAAATGATAAGATTGAAATTTTCTTTGAAGGAAAAAAATCTGTTTTTGATATTATAATATTTGCATGTCCTCCAAACCATTTTTTTCCTCTTTTAGATAAAATACATCAGAAAGAGCATGAGGTTTTAAATGAATTTGATTTTCAAAAAAATTTAGCACAATTGCATCAAAATAACTCTCTTATGCCAACTCATTTAAAAGCTTGGTCAAGTTGGAATTTTCATACGAATTTAAATAATAAATGTACTCTAAGTTATTGGATGAATAAATTGCAACCACTAGAAACTAATGACAATTTCTTTGTCTCTCTAAATCAGGATCAAAATCAGAATCACTATCAAACAATTTACGAACATCCAATATTCTCACCTAAAACTCTAAGTGCTCAAAAAAATATTTCACAAATTCAAGGCTATGAGAATTCTTATTATGTTGGTAGTTATCTTGGCTATGGTTTTCATGAAGACGGTATTCAATCTGCTATAAAAGTTTGTAAAAGGTTAAATATAGATTTAAAGGAGTTTAAAAATGCGGATACATCAAGAGTGCAATGGAATTAATTTCTTCTCATTGTTTTGGAATAGGTAAAATAATTCATAAAAGAACTAGGGATACTGATAATTTTTTTCAATATAATGCACCTTACTTAAGTATAAATCTAAGTAACACAATAAACATCCATCCATTTATATCTCTAAATAGATTTAACTTTTTTTCAATTTTTTATAGACAGCACGGATTTAGAAATAAAAAAAAGAGTTTATATGATTTTGCAAAAAATGTTGCTGAAAAACACAATATTGTTTTTAATAGTATTCAATTTATATGTATCCCATCAATTGTTGGTTATTCTTTTAACCCTATTAGCTTTTATTTATATCTTGATAGTAAAAATAAAGTTAAGTCGATCATATATGAAGTGAAAAATACATTTGGAGACCAAGTTCATTATTTAACTTTGAACAAATTTAAAGATAAAGAGTTTAAAAAAAATATGTATGTGTCACCATTTATTGAAATGGACTGCATTTATAAGATTTCTTCAAAAAATAAAAGAAAAAACCATTTTTTTTGTAATATTAATCAATTTAACCTTAAAAAGGAGCAAATATTTTATGCCTCTATAGATTTAAATTTAAAAGAAATAACTTTTTATAATTTTATTTTGTTTTTAATTTTAAATATTTTTGGGAGTGTAAAAACAATCACTCTTATTCACTATCAGGCAATCAAGCTTTTTTTAAAAAAAAGTAAATTCTTTAAATATTCCAATAGAATAAAAGATAATCTATACTTAGATTAGTAAAAATTAGGTAAAATCTTGTTTATTGATAGATATATAAAAAAAGTTTGTTCTAAAATCAGATATGGATCTTTGACTTTAAATGTTAAGGGTAAATCTTATGAGTTTTACGGTGAATTAGAGGGTCCCTCAGTGCATTTAACAATTAGTCGTATCTCTATGATATGGGATTTGTATTTTCGTGGTTCAGTTGGGCTTGGTGAAGCTTATATAAAAAAGAAATTTGAAGCAGACGATTTAAGTAAATTTTTAGAATTTGGTGCACTAAATGAAAGAGCTTTTGGTAACGAAATGAGTGGATCTAAGTTTTACAGATTTTTATCAAAAAAATATATTAATAAAACTAAAAACTCATTATTTCAGAGTAAAAAAAATATTCATGCTCACTATGATCTCGGTAATGACTTCTATTTGGAGTGGCTGGATGATACTTTAACTTATTCCTCAGGTTTTTTTAAAACAGGCTTGGAAACGTTATCTGAGGCACAAAAAAATAAATTTGAAAGTCTTATTGAGGGTAATGAGCCTAAACCAGGTGATCATGTTTTAGAAATTGGGTCTGGATGGGGAAGTTTTGCTTTTTATTTAATTTCAAAATTTCCTGATATCAAAATCGATACTTTAACTATCTCAAAAGAGCAATACGAATTTGTAAAAACAAAAATTAGAGAACATCATTTAGAAAATAAGCTAAATGTCATATATAAAGATTATAGAGAACATCAAGGAGAATATTCTAGAATCTACTCCATTGAAATGTTTGAGGCTGTTGGAATACAATACTGGCAAACTTATTTTGAAAAAATTAAAGACTTGTTAAAACCATCAGGAGTCTTTTCAATGCAAACTATTGTAATCTTTGAAGATTTCTTTGATAGGTATACTCGAAAAATTGATTTTATTCAAAAATATATTTTTCCTGGTGGAATGTTACCATCAGTAAAAGCTTTAGAAAAAATAGCTAATCAGAAAAAATTCGACTTCCAAATTAAAAATCAAATGGCGGATAGTTATTATCAAACACTTGAGATGTGGAGAAAAAATTTTAACAATAAATGGGATATAATAAAAAATTTAGGTTACTCTGAAGACTTCAAAAGAATGTGGAATTTTTACTTATCATATTGTTCAGGAGGTTTTAAGGCAAAAACTATTGATGTATATCAAATAGATTTTATCAATAAGTAAATTAAATCTGTAAAAGATCTACTTTCATTAATGAGCGTACTGATTGTGTAAATGAGAAATGTATTAATAGCGAGTATTTTATTAATATTTGTCAGTGGGTGCAATAACATGAAACTTGAAGACTTTGCCAACAAAAAACCAATATTTAAAATAGAAGAGTATTTTTTAGGAAAAACAACAGCCAGTGGTCTTTTTATTGATAGACTTGGAAAGGTAAGACGACAATTTACTGTTGAGATGGAAGGTATCCAACAGGAAGATAATTTTATTCTCAATGAGACCTTCCTCTATGATGATGGAGAGGAAGAATTCAGAAGATGGGAAATAAAAAAAACTGGCGAAAATACTTACGAAGGAATTTCTGATGATATTATAGGTGTAGCTTTAGGTGAAAGTTCAGGTAATGCTTTAAATTGGCATTACACATTAAAACTCAAGTATGGTGATGGAATAATGAATGTTAAATTTGATGATTGGATGATCATGCAAGATGAAAAAAATGTATTCAACAAAGCATCTATGAAAAAATTTGGTATAAGATTAGGAGATGTTTATTTATTCTTCACTAAGCAGTAGTAGACTGTAATTTTTCTGCCTTTTCTTTTGCTTTTCTATCTCGTTCTGCTTTTCGCTGACCTTTTTCAACTAGTGCTTCGAGCTCTTCATAAGTACATAAACCAAGATCAGTGGGGTTTCTAAATTCTGTAATTGGCTGAGATTGATTACCAGCTCTTATATTAGCAACAGTAGGCTTAGTAGAACTTGTAAGTTTAGCTATTTGTGTATCTGTTAGTATTTGTCCATACTCACGAATTAGCCAAGCTATAGCCTTAGGTCTTTCTTGTCTTACTGATAATGGTAAGTATTTTTTTGTTTTAACGCTCGATTGAATGGACTCAGATTTTTTATTTTGCAATTGAAGTTCAAGTGAATGATCTTCCTCACAACGTTTAATCTCATCCATAGTTAATTGACCACTAGCTATAGGGTTTAATCCTTGCATACGATAAGCGTCCTCACCATCTGCAATACTTTGAACTTCTAGCTCGTGTAATTGACAGAATTGAGATATTTGGGAAAAACTTAAAGCAGTATTGTCTACCAACCATACGGCCGTAGCTAAGGGCATTAAAGGTTTATTGTCAGACATGGTCTAGTTAAAATATTAAATATTAAATGACTTATATTTATTTTTAAAACGTGCAACTCTTCCACCTGAGTCAACCATTTTTCCAGATCCTTGATTCCAAGCTGGATGAGATAGTGGGTCAATTTCAAGCTTCATAGTATCGCCATCTTTACCCCAAGTAGATCTCGTCTTATATGTTGATCCGTCAGTACGTTCTACAGTAATTTCATGGTAATCAGGATGTATTTTTTGTTTCATGGTTATGAGAAAATAGAGATCAAAGGTTAAAAAATCAAGTAAATATTTATAGGCTTTTCAGTAATTCGCCGCTAATGGCTGCACTAGAGGCTATTAAACTTTCATCATTTAAGGGATCAAAAACATTTCCTTTTTCATTTAGGCATATCCCACCAGCCTCATTTACTAAAATAATACCTGCTACGATATCCCAAAGATTTAACCTTAATGACCAAAATCCATCAAATTTTCCTGATGCCACATTCGCTAAATCAAGAGCTGAAGAACCAAGTATTCTGACACTTGTTTTTCTTTGAAGCGATCCTATTTGAGCAATTCCTTTTTCAAGAATATCTTCATGCTTGATTTGCACACCAGATGTAAACATACATCCATCTAACTTATCTCTTTGGGAAACCCTGAGCCTTTGGTTGTTAATCCAAGATCCAGAACCCTTATGAGCCCAAAATAATTCATTCAAAATTGGGTTATATGTAACACCAGCAATAATTTCTCCTTTTTGCATCAATCCAATGGTTACTGCAAAGTAACCATTTCCATGTATGAAATTTTTTGTTCCGTCAAGTGGGTCTGAGATAAACACAGGAGTATCACCTTTAAGCTTATCTAAATCTTCAGCACTAAAAGTCTCCTCGTCAATTTGAAGAAAATCAGGTCTATCTTTTCCCAAAGTATAACTGATAGTTTCAGATGCTCTAATATCTGCAGAGGATACAAAATCATTTTTATCTTTTTTAGAAATTTGAAGTTTTTCAAGCTCTCCAAAATCTCTTATTAAAGATTTAGCAGCATTCCTACATGCCTTTTCCATAACAACAATTACTGGTGGGACAATAGCCATAGAAAAAATTATTTTGCTTTTTCTATGTAAGTTAATTCAGACGTGTTTATTCTAATTTTGTCACCGGTTTCAATATGAGGTGGAACAGTAACTCTTACACCGTTAGTTAACAATGCTGGTTTATAAGATGAAGATGCTGTTTGTCCTTTAACAACTGCCTCTGTTTCGGCTATTTGTACAGTAAGACTTTCAGGAGGATTAACATTCATTGGTTTTTCATCATAAAACTCAATAGAAACTTCCATTCCATCTTCAAGAAATTTTGCTGTATTTTCATTCACTTGACTAATATTCATAACTATTTGCTCATAGGTTTGGTTATTCATAAAAGTAAAATCCTCTCCACTACGAAATAAAAATTGATGATCTATCTCTTCAGCACGAATTTTTTCAAGAGACTCTGAACTTCTAAATCTCTCATTTAATTTTGACTGGTTTGAAATATTTTTCAACTCAGCTTGAATATATGCCCCACCTTTTCCAGGTTGTGTATGGGATAATTTAGCGACTTTCCAGAGCGAATTATTATGTTGAATGATATTTCCTATCTTTAAGTCGTTAGCATTAATTTTCATTTAGATTTATAAGTTTGAATCATTCGCTCTAATAAAGCCAAGGCATCTACTCTGGATCTTTGAAAACAATTTCTTCCAATGATTGAGCCGTTTCCATCTCCCTGATGAATTGCAAGCACCTCATCCATTAAAGCTTGATCATCTTTTGCATCCCCACCCGAAAACACTACTAAGCGTTTTCCATCAAATGCAACTTTTTTTATATGAGCTACACGATCTTTTAAAGTGCTTATAGGTATATTATTATCTTCAAATGCTTTTTTAGTTGGGTCTTCTTCTAAAAAATCACTAGGAAGTTTTACTTTAATAATATTTGCCCCCAATAGAGCAGACATGTGTGCTGCATATGAAATTATGTTCATTGCTGTTTCACCTTTTTTGCTAATTTTTGAACCTCTCGCATAAGCCCATAAAACCACAGCAAGACCTTTTTCTTTAGCCTCAAAACTAAGTCTTTTAAATTCTTCCATTAATTCAAAATTATGATCAGACCCAGGATAAATTGTAAAACCTATCGCAGTACATCCTAATTTTAAAGCATCATTTACACTCCCAGTAACAGCTTGATCAAGAGATGTTGCAAGAGTATTAGAGCTATTAATTTTCAATATAGTTGGAATTTGACCATTAAAATTTCCAGAACTCATTTGCAGTAAACCAAGAGGAGCAGCATAAGCTGATAAACCAGCATCTATTGCAAGTTGGTGATGATAGTTTGGATCGTAAGCTGGGGAATTTACAGCAAAACTTCTATCGGGCCCGTGTTCAAAACCCTGATCGACAGGTAAAATTATCATTCTTCCAGTTCCGCCTAACTTTCCATGTCCCAAAATTTTCATGAGATTTGATCTCACTCCAATATTTTCGTGAGTGTAGTTTGATATAATTTTTCTTGTAGTATTTGTTACTTTCATAATAGCTCCTATAAATTACACACTTGAGCCGTTGTCTCAAGCATTCTATTTGAAAATCCCCACTCGTTATCATACCAAGTCAATACTCTACCAAAATTATCTGATACCGTTGTTGTTTCACTTAAATCTAAAATAGAACTCCTTGCGTCATGATTATAATCACTTGATACTTTAGGGTCTGTATCCACACCTAAAATACCTTTAAGAGAGCCATTTGCATATTCTTGGAATTTATTATTTAAATTTTCAATTGTTATATTTTTTTTCGTGTTAAATTTAAAATCTACTAGAGATACATTTGGCGTTGGAACTCTTATAGCTGTGCCATCTAATTTTCCATTTAAATGAGGAAGGACGAGACCGACAGCTTTTGCTGCTCCTGTGCTTGTTGGTATAATGTTAGTTGACGCTGCTCTTGCTCTTCTAAGATCTTTATGAAACGTGTCTACTGTATTTTGATCTCCTGTAAAAGAGTGAATAGTTGTCATATATCCATTTTCAATTCCGAACTCTTTATCAATTACAAAAGCTACAGGAGCCAGACAATTAGTTGTACACGAGGCATTAGAGATTATTTGATGATCAATATTAATATTTTCGTTGTTAACTCCTTGCACAACCGTTATATCAGCACCAGAACATGGAGCAGAAACTATAACTTTACTTGCTCCGCTTTCGATATGTGACATTGCCTTTTCTTTAGATGCAAAAACACCTGTGCACTCTAAAATAATGTCGACTTTCTTATCTTTCCATTTCAAATCAATAGGGTTTTTCTCAGATGTAACAGTTACAGTATTTTCCCCTATTGAAAATTGTTCATTGGAGATTTTATTAATTTCTTTTTTTAGAGGACCATGAATACTATCATATTTAAGTAAGTGAATATTTGAGTCAATATCAGCCAAGTCGTTTATATAACTTATCTCATATTGATTACTAAATTCATTTAATCTTTCCAAAAATGCTCGATAAACAAGCCTACCTATTCTACCAAAACCATTAATCGCTACTTTTTTTTTCATTTTGTTTTAATTTTCCTTATTATTTTACTAGATATAGTTTTTGTTGTTAAACCAAATTTTTTAAAAACTTCATTCCCGGGTGCACTAGCACCAAAATTATCTAATCCAAATATATTTTCATATTTTGTGTACTTATTCCAATACATTGTTGATCCAGCCTCAATCACAAAAGTTTCACTAGATTTTGATTTTAATAAATTATTTTTAAAAGTTTTTGATTGTTTTTCAAAAACAGAAGTTGATGGCATTGAAATAACTTTTGCAATAATACCATCACCTCTTATTCTTAAAGCAACGTTGACAGCTAAAGACACTTCTGAGCCAGTAGCTATAATAGTAATATCATTATTAATTTTTGGACCATAAATAACGTAAGCACCTTTAAATTTTTTTGAGTTTAATTTTTTAGTTGAAATTTGTGGCAGATTTTGCCTTGAAAGACAGATAAATGAAGGGGCATCTTTAATTTTTAAAGCCTCTCTCCAACATATAATTGTTTCTTTAAGATCGCAGGGTCTAAAAACATAACTATTCGGTATGAGTCTTAACATATTAATTTGTTCAATAGGTTGATGAGTAGGGCCATCTTCACCTAACCCAATAGAGTCGTGTGTGAAAACTTGTATAGGATTAATTTTCATTAGTGCAGCTAAACGAAGACTTGGCTTCATATAATCAGCAAAGCTCAAAAAAGTTCCTGAATATGTTTTGTAAATTTTGGTAGCAGCAATACCATTCATTATGGCAGCCATACCATGCTCTCTTACACCATAATGGATATATTGTCCCGTTATGTTCATGCTATTCATTACAGACATTTCTTTACCTTTAGTATTATTGGAGCCTGTTAAGTCTGCAGAGCCTCCGAGTATCGGATGATCTTTTTTGAAATAGTGTAATATTGCCTCAGAGGATTTTCTAGTAGCCTGATCAGGCTTAAAATCTTTTAAATCTATTTCTATTTTATTAAATAACTTATCTATGTCTTTATTTGATAAAGTTGTGTGAGATATTGATTTAGTTTTTTCGTATATATGTAAATTTTTTGAGTATGAATTTCTCCAAATTTTTAAAAGGTTATCTGAAATTTGAAAAGGTTTTTCATTCCAAGATAATTTACTTCTCGTTAATTTCACTTCCTCTGAACCTAAGGGTGAGCCATGTGAAGATGCTTTAGCAGATTTATTTGGAGAACCAAATCCAATTGTTGTTTTAAAATTTAGCAAACAAGGGACTTTTGATACTTGTGCTTTTTTTAAAAGTTTATAAATATTTTTATGATCATGACCTTTTCCGCTATGTACCTCCCAATTTACTGATTTAAATCTTAGGTTTGTGTTATCACTAAAAGCTAGGTCTGTAGATCCATCGATACTGATGTTGTTGTTATCGTATATTAGTATCAAATTATTAAGTTTTAAGTGCCCAGCTAGACTTATTGCCTCTTGGCTTATCCCCTCCATTAAACAGCCATCACCGCAAAAAACATATACCTTTGGTGCTTTAGACAATTTTTTCTCTTTTGAAAGCTTTTTAAGTGCTATGGCCATTCCTACTGCATTCGAAATTCCTTGTCCAAGAGGGCCAGTCGTTATTTCTATACCTGCATTTGGTTCATATTCAGGATGTCCCGCTGTAATGTAGCCCAATTGTCTGAAATTTTTAATTTGAGAAATTGTCATTTTTTTATAACCGGTGAGGTATAAAAGTGAGTAGAGCAACATTGAACCATGCCCATTAGATAAAACGAATCGATCTCTGAGTAACCAGTTTGGATCTTTTGGATTATGAATAAGAAAATCGTGAAAGAGCACTGTGGCAATGTCAGCCATTCCCATCGGCATACCAGGATGACCAGATTTTGCTTTTTCTACCGCATCAATTGATAAAAATCTGATACAGTTTGCTAATTTAGTATAATTTTTCAATGGAATAACTTTTCTTAATAACTAATAATTAATGTATGAACGAATTTCAACAACAAATACTTCAAAAAATCGAGCAAATTGCATCAAAACTTCAGAGTTATAAAACTAATAATCAAGAATTAATAAATGAGAAACAAGAATTAAAAGCCAAGATAGAATATTTAGAAAGAAGAGAGTCAGAATTAGTAAGCGAATTAGAAAATAACAAACTTGAGTTATCTGAAAAATCTCAACTTATTGATCAAGCAACGAATAAAATTGAAGAATTATTGGGTTCAATAGATATAGATGGTTAATTTAACTCTAACAATCGGTGGAAGACCACTAAAAATACAATGCTCCAATGATAATGTTGAAACAGTAAAAGAGATCGCTTCCTCAATTAGTAAGCTCATAGATGATGAGAAGAAAGAGAATGTGCCTTTTTTAACATCTACACTTATTGCCTATCTTAAATCAATGGAAGATGTTTTGAAAAAAGAAAAAATATTACAAGATTCCTTAAATAAGAAATTATTTTATGAGAGTCGTATTCAAGAATTACAGAATGAAAATAATCATCTAAAATCTGACATTGAGCAAATTTTCAAAAAACTAAATGATAATATAATCATTGAATAAAAAACAAATTCGAAAACATCACTTGGAACTAAGAATGCAACTAAGCACTTCGGATTTAAATATTTTTTCTAATAAAATAAATTCAAAAATATTAGATTTAATTGAAAAAATTAATCCAAAAAGTTCTGTTGGCTTATTTTATCCATATAAAAATGAGGTTGATGTATTGAGAATTTCTAATGATTTAATAAATAAAAATATCAAATGTTTACTTCCCAAAGTAACTTCAAAAGGATCCTCTTTAAAGTACTTTGAATACAACCCTCATAGTCCTAATTTAGAAAAAGGTTTTGGCGGTATAATGGAACCCAAGGGTGAAAAGACATTAGATCCTGATATAATTATATCATCATGCTCTGCATTTAATGAACAAGGTTTTAGAGTAGGCTATGGAGGTGGTTTTTTTGATAGAACTATTGATGAATTGAGAAAAAAAAGAAATTTAAAAACTATTTTAGCTGCTTTTGAAATTCAAAAAACTAACTACAATTTTCAGGAGAGTTTTGACCAAAAAGTAGATTACATTTGTTCAGAACAAAAAATCTATTCTTTATGAATTTCTTAGTGATAGGAGATGTTGTTGGTAGATCAGGTAGAACAGCTCTAAAAGAAAATTTAAAAAAGATTCAAGATCAATTTAAAATTAGCTTTACAATAATTAATGCTGAAAATTCAGCTGGTGGTTATGGACTTACAGGAAAAATTTACGAAGAGCTCATAAGTTGGGGTGCTGATGCTATCACTTTAGGAAATCATGCTTGGAAACAAAAAGAGATCATAGAATACATGGATAAAAACCCAGATCATAATATCATTAGACCATTAAATTTCGAAGTTGGATCCCCTGGTAGGGGGTTTAAAATTTTTACTCATAAAAATGGAAAAAGAATATTGGTAAGCCAAGTTCATGGTCAAACATTCATTGACCTTCCCTTAAGTAATCCTTTTAATTCTATTGATACACAACTTTTATCTATAATTAATGACCATGAAATAGATTATTCATTTTTAGAGGTACATGCTGAGGTAACATCTGAAAAAAATGGTATAGCTCAAAATTATGATGGAAAATTTACAGCTATATATGGGACTCATGTTCATATTCCAACCTCAGACGCTAGGGTATTAGAAAAAGGCACTTGTTTTCAAACTGATATTGGCATGACAGGAGATTATAATTCTGTTATTGGTATGAAAAAAGAAAGCGCTATCAAAAGAATGAGAACCGGATCGAACTCACATAGATTAGAACCCTCTGATGGATTGGCCACTATTTCTGGAGCAGTCATAACTACAAAAGAGGGAGACACGAATTCAATTCAATCTATTCAAATAGGTGGCGTTTTGGATAGTAATTTATTATCTTAGCTCATGGCAGGACATTCAAAATTTAAAAATATTCAATATCGTAAAGGCGCTCAGGATAAAAAAAGAGCAAAACAATTTGCAAAAATAGGAAGAGAAATTCAAATTGCTGTGAAGATTGGAGGAACTGACCCAGAGTCCAATCCAAGATTGAGACTTGCTATAACAAATGCTCGAAGTGTAAATATGCCTAAGGATAATGTAGACAGAGCTATCAATAAAAATAATACTGACGCTTCTGATTATGTAGAAGTTCGTTATGAGGGCTATGGCCCATTTGGAACAGCTTTTATTGTTGAGGCCTTAACAGATAATAAAAATAGAACAGCTTCAGAAATTAGATCTATTTTTTCAAAAAATGGGGGGAATTTGGGAGAGACAGGGAGTGTAAGCTTTAATTTTAATAAAGTAGGAGAGATACAAATAAAAAAAGAAATAGATGATAGTGTACTGGAGGATTTACTAGATCATGGTTTAGAGGATTATAATACAGAGGATCACGTAACATACCTTTACTCTTCTTTTGAAGCATTACCATCTTTTGAGAAAATACTAGTTGATAAAAAATTTGAAATTGAAAGTGCAAATATTATTTGGAAGCCGAATTTAATCGTTAAGATTGAAAAAAAGGAAGAGCTTGACAAGCTAATTAGATTAAATGAAGAGTTAGAAGATAATGATGATGTTCAAAATTGTTTTTCAAATCTTGATTTTGATAGTGAACTACTAGAGGCTCATAATGCCTGATAAAGCTTGGAAAAATAGGGAAAGACTTGTAGCAAAGTTTTTTGGAGGTATGAGAAATGCCCTTAGTGGGATCAATTCAAAAGTTACTCATTCTGATGTAATACACGATAAATTATTCATTGAGTGTAAATTAAGAGCTAAACACACTGCTATTAAATTATGGGATGACACAAAATCTTTAGCAGAAAAGGAAAAAAAGACCCCAGTCATTGCATTATGTGAAAAAAATAGACCTGGTTTTTGGATAATGGTACATTCAGATGATTTTGAGAATGTTTCCAAAGAGCTTAAAAATAAAAAGATAATTGATGAAGAGTAATTTATGGAAGAAGTAGTTAACTTAGCATCTCTTGAAGGTTCGGTAGATTTCTCAATGATGGGAATGTTTCTAAAATCTGACTGGGTTGTAAAATTTGTAATTATATTGTTGGTGATTTTTTCAATTCAATCTTGGAAGACAATCATTCAAAAAATATTGTTAATAAATAAACTTAAGAAAATATCAAAAAAATTTGAAAACCACTTTTGGTCTGGTGTGTCTTTAGATGAGCTTTACCAACAAATTGATGAATTTGATCAAGAAAGTTTCTCAAATATATTCAGAAATATAATGAATGAATATGAAAAATCTCGAATTCAAAAAAATAAGATAGACTCAGCTTTCATTCAAAGACTTTATACCTCTCTTGATTTAAGTATTGCTGTTGAAGACACAAATTTAAACAAAGGACTCTCTTTTTTGGCTTCGTCTGGATCTGTAGCACCTTTTATAGGATTATTTGGAACAGTTTGGGGAATCATGAATAGTTTTCAAGCGATAGCTATTGCTCAAAATACTAATCTCGCTGTAGTTGCACCTGGTATAGCAGAGGCTTTATTTGTAACAGCTTTGGGTCTTTTCGTTGCTATCCCCTCAACCGCCTACTACAACCTCATAACTTCTAAAATTGATAACTATTTGTCAGAGGCTGAGAGTTTTGGGAAGGACTTAGTTAATATAATTTCACGCCAAGTTAAATAATTATATGAGAAAAAAACATCGACCTGTTTCTAATATAAATGTCACACCGATGGTTGATGTTATGTTGGTTTTACTTATTGTGTTTATGGTCACAGCTCCACTCTTAACTGTGGGTGTTCCAGTTAATTTGCCAAAAGTTGAGGCTAATTCTTTAGATGCACAAAAGGAACCACTTGAAATCTCAATTAATAAAAATAATGAAATTTACTTAGGTGAAGAATTAATACCTTTTGATGAGTTAATATTAAAAGTTAAAACTATTGCAGGCTCAAATACTGACATAAGAATTTTTTTAAGAGCTGATACTACAATAAATTATGGAGAAGTAATGAAGGTTCTTGGCGCTCTGAATACATCTGGTTTTTTAAAAATTGCTCTTGTGACGAAAAAACCAAGTTAAGTGTCTACTATTTCACTATTTAACCCTTTCAGAAATTTAATCTTATTCATTGAAAATTTCAGTTATAAAAAAAGTGATTTTTATTTCCAAATATTTTCTTTTCTATTACACCTATTAATTTTGATACCAATGATAAATTTTACTTTTGAAAAAAAAATAAGTGATATTCCAATGATTTTACCGGTTGAAATGTTCATTATTGAGGAAGAGACAGCTGCACCTGAATTTGTTGAAGAGTTAAATGAAATTGTTCCAACATTTCAAGAAGAGACAACAAAGCAAAATGAAACTAAGGCTATTGAACCAGAATTAAAAGAAATAACATCTCAAGAGCCAATTGATCCAATAATTCAGGATACTAATGAAGAAGTATTAGTTGATAATTCTTCAGAAAAAACAAACGAATTTATTATTGATGAGAAAGTAAAACCTGAAATTAAAAAAACCAGAAGAGGAGACACCGCCACCTATAGAAAATGATTTTGAGATCAAACTAAAACAAAAACCTGAACTTAAAGAAATACCTGAACCCAAAAAAGATATCGAGATTGTTGTCAAGAAAAAGCCTGTAAAGAAAACTTTTAATGTTAGTACTGTTCTAAAAGATTTAGAAAATCAAGATAAAGAATTTAAAAAAGAGCAAGAAGCATCTGAAGTCAAACAAGAGGAGGTTTTCACAGAAAAAGTTGGACCAACGATGACTATTTCAGAAATTGATTTGTTAAGGCAACAATTACATGGCTGTTTAAATCTTAATGTTGGTGTCGCAAATTTAAAAGAAATAAAACCTGTCATATACATTGAAGTTAACCCTGACAGAACTGTAAAAAGTTCTAAAGTAGTGAATAAAGAAAAATTAAATGATCCATCATTTAGAACTGCTGCTGAAGCTGCAATGAGAGCAGTAAATAATCCAGATTGTAGCCCTCTTTTATTACCTGCTGATAAATATGAACAGTGGAAAGAAATTAACTTTACTTTTGATTTCAGCTGGATGTTTGATTAATAAAAATTTAAGATAATAGTTGAGTAATCGGCTAGAAATATTCTTATGATTAAAAAAATCCTAATAATTTTGTTTTTTTCATTTAATGCAAACGCTGCATTAGAGGTAACCATTGCACAAGGTAAAGTTGAGCCCACTCCTATAGCTATAACTCAAATCTTTGGAGCTGACTCAGACACAGCTAGATACGGAAACACACTTAGACAAATTATTTCAAATAATCTTACTAATTCTGGACTTTTTTATACTGTGAATGAGGACCTTTACATCCAATCAGACAATTTAGTTGAAAAAGTTCCAAGATTTGAAGACTGGAAATTAATCAAGGCACAGTTTTTATTAAGTGCAGATGTCAGTAAAATCGATAAAGGTATAAGACTAAGAATGAGGCTTTATGATGTTTTTAATGCAAAAGAGATAGAGAAATTACAACTAACAATACCTGATGAAAATTTAATAAGAAGAGTGGGTCATACAGTAAGCGATATTGTTTATGAAAGGATTACTGGTGAGACAGGTTACTTCGATACAAGAATTGTTTATGTTTCCGAAATTGGCCCGCTTGATCAAAGAGTAAAAAGACTAGCAATCATGGATCAAGATGGACATATAGATAGTCATCAATTTTTAACAGATGGAAAAAATATGGTATTAACTCCTCGCTTTGCACCAAATAAACAATTAATAACATATATGGAATACAAAAATAATCTTCCAAGAGTTTATATTTACAATCTTAAAACAGGTGAAAGAGAAATTGTTGGAGATTTTCCCGGAATGACTTTTGCACCGAGGTTTTCACCAGATAGCCAAAGTGTAGTAATGTCTTTTTCAGATCCCAACAATGCGGCAAATTCAGAAATATATTTAATGGATTTAAACACTCGTTCTCGCTCAAGATTAACAAACGATTCTGGAATTGACACTTCACCCTCTTTTTCTCCTGATGGTGAAAAAATTGTTTTTAATTCTGATCGTGGTGGAAGTCCCCAATTATTCATTATGGATAAGAATGGAGATAACATTAAAAGAATTTCAAAAGGTAGAGGTGTGTATGGAAATCCAGTTTGGTCTCCAAGAGGCGATTTGATAGCATTTACAAAGTTGACCCAGGGCAACTTCCATATAGGTGTTATGGACCTAAATGGAAATAATGAAAGAGTTATAGTAAGGGATTTTGCCCTAGAGTCACCAGCATGGTCCCCAAATGGCAGATATTTAATATTTCACAGACAAAAAAGGTCAAATCTTGATGGCACTGGAGGGGAGGTAACAATACATTTTATTGATATTACTGGTTACAATGAAAGAATCATTCCGACTCCAAGGGATGGAAGTGACCCGGCTTGGTCGCCTTTATTATAACAATTTATTGTAAATCAACAAAATTCAGTGAATAAATAAATAAGAATTGTCTTGATTTCCAGAAAATTCAGTGTTTATTTACCTAAACTATAGTAAGAATATATTTATTCGGAGATTTATTATAATGTTAAAAAAATTGTTTATGCTTATGGTTGCGGGCTTTTTCCTTGCTTCATGTGCTGCTACAAAGACAGATCAAGGTGGAGATGTTGATGCAGCTTCAGCTAGTGCTAGTTCATCATCTGGTGGTGAGATCACAGCTGGTACTCAAGAAGATTTGATAGTTAACGTAGGCGATAGAGTGTTCTTTGAATTTGATAGTTCAGAACTGACTGTTGATGCTCAAGCAACACTTGACGCACAGGCAGCTTGGTTAATGCAATACCCTGACACTAACATAACTGTTGAAGGTCATGCAGATGAAAGAGGTACTCGTGAGTACAACTTAGCTCTAGGCGATAAAAGAGCATTTTCTGTCTATTCTTATCTAGCTCAGGCCGGCATTGATACTAATAGAATGGAATATGTAAGTTGGGGTAAAGAAAGACCAGAGGTTATTGGGTCCGATGAAACTGCTTACAGTCAAAATAGACGCGGCGTAACCTTAGTAAGTAATTAATCAAAATTTCATTAAGGTGCTCTTTTTAAAAGAGCACCTGAAACTTCATGAAAAAAATAAACAAAATTTTGGTTATTTTTTTCCTAATTCTTTTTAGTAACCAATCTTATTCTGAAAATCACAACCAAGTATCTGTAGAATTAGACAGAATTAAAAATGACATAATTGATCTTCAAAAGTTTGTTTATAAAAATGAGTCATCGCTAGTTAATAATTCTAACTCAGATGCAAAAAATGATTTAGAAGAATTAAAAATATTAGCTGATGAGATTTCAAAAAGTATTATTTCATTAGAAAAACAAATTTCAGATATCAAAGATGATGTAAAAAATCTTTACTCTTTATACACTTCATCTGACTCTGACAAAAAAAAAATTATTAGTTCATCTAATCAATTAAACATAGAAGAAAGCACCTCAAATATTGTAGAGAACTCAGAGGATGAGCAATTATTAGGACAAATCAGTCTGTCTGATCTTGAAGGAGATGAAATGAAAAATATAGAAATACCAAATGAGGAGTCTGATGATGCAATTTCTTCATTAGATCTTGAAAAAGAGGAATTAGATGAAATAGAGATAAAATCTATCTCAGAAGTGAACACCTCAATGCTTAATGATTTAGAAATACTGATAGAAGAGAGAGAAATAGAGCTTAATAAGCCAATAGTTGACGTTGAATTAGAGTTAAAAAATGCAAAAACAAGCTTTGCAAGTTTTGATAACAAGTCTGCAATTGAAAGTTTACTTTTGATAATTAATTCAAATACAGATCAAGATGAATATCTAGCTGAAACTTATTATCTCCTTGGCAGGACTTATTTTATGGAGAATAAAATAATAGAAGCTGTAAAATATTTTGGAATAAGACACAGAGATTTCTCATCATTCTCTAAATTTAGGTCTGAAAATTACTTTTGGCTTGGAAAGTCTCTCTTTAGTATTGGAGATCAAGAGAATGGATGTTTAATTATGGAAGATCTAATTTTTTCAAATGATTATTTAGAAAGCAAAAAAGTAATTGAGTCTGCTAAATCTCTCCAATCCGAAAAAGATTGTGGTTTAATTATTGACTGAAGAATTATCACTTTCAAATGGTGTAAAGAATTATCTTCAAAATAATATTAAAGCTACTGACAAAATATTGATTTCAATTTCTTGTGGTTTGGATAGTACTGTTCTATATGATGCAATAATTAGATCAAAATATTTTAATAAAAAAAAAATATATTATTTAATTTTTGATCACCAAATAAGATCTGAAGGAAAATATGAAATTAAACAATTTATTAAAGTTTATAATTTTGCAGATAAAAATCTTTTCATTAAGAAATTATTTTTAAAAGATAAATCAAAAGGTTTTCAAGAAAAATCAAGGTCTAGTAGATTTGATTTCTTATATAAATTTTCAAAAAAAAGAGATATAAAACACATTTTTTTAGGCCACCATCTCGATGACTTAAATGAAACCTATTTCTTGAGAAAAACCCAACAATCTGGTGCAACTGGATTATCAAATATTTTTTTAGATAAATACAAAAGTCTCAAATTACATCGACCATTAAAGAAATACACAAAAAAACAAATTAAAAATTATGCCATACATAATAGACTTACATGGTTTGACGATAGAACTAACTTAGAATTGAATTATACGAGAAACAAAATAAGAAATTTTTTATATTCAAAAAAACTCTATAATCAAATTAATAAAGAAAGATTAGAATACTCTAAAATATTTCATTTACATCAGCTTCAAAAAAAGTTTTTCAATAGAAAAAGAAATAATATTTTTGAAATTGACACTAATAAGTTTCACTATCTGAGTGAAAATCTTAAATTTTTTGTAGTGCAGTCATTTTATTATGAATATCGTCATTCATTAAAAAAACAAATTAGAGATGAAAACATAAAGAATTTTATAAAAATACTTAATACTCATCATATTAGTAAAAAAGAAATGTCAGTATTTTCAGGTAAAATTGGTGTCTTTAATAAAAAAACATGTATAAATCTTACTTAGCACTTTAAACGTAAGTAACACTAACTATATTAATAATATGAAAAATTTTTCAAAAAATATCTTTGTTTGGATAATAATAAGCCTAATTTTGCTTGGTTTGTTCAATGTATTTAAAAACTCTCAAAGAGATTACTCCTCAGTTACATACACATATTCAACATTATTAGATAAAGCTCAGAACGGTGAAATTAAATCCGTAGAAATTCAGGGAAACAATATTTTTGGTCAAACTATGGATGGAGTTGACTTTTCAACATACGCACCTAGGGACCCTAATTTAATAGAAACTCTTAACGATAATCAGGTAACAATTAACGCAAAACCTGAACAAACTGGTATGCACCCTTTACTAAGTATATTTGTATCTTGGTTTCCAATGCTACTTTTAATCGGTGTTTGGATATTTTTTATGCGTCAAATGCAATCAGGTAAGGGTGGAGGAGCACTTGGTTTTGGAAGATCAAAAGCAAAGTTACTGAATGAAAATAAACAAAGAGTTACTTTTAACGATGTTGCAGGCATCGATGAGGCTAAACAAGAATTAGAGGAAGTTGTCTCTTTTTTAAAAGACCCACAAAAGTTTCAAAGACTTGGTGCTAAAATACCAAAAGGTGCTCTTTTGGTTGGACCACCCGGTACCGGAAAGACACTTCTTGCTCGAGCAATAGCTGGGGAAGCTGGGGTGCCATTCTTCTCAATTTCTGGATCAGATTTTGTAGAAATGTTTGTAGGTGTTGGAGCTAGTAGAGTTAGAGATATGTTCGAACAAGGAAAGAAGAATGCACCTTGTATTATATTTATTGATGAGATAGATGCTGTTGGAAGGCACAGAGGTGCTGGATTAGGTGGTGGTAATGATGAGAGAGAACAAACTCTCAATCAGCTTCTTGTTGAAATGGATGGTTTTGAAGCTAATGAGGGGGTAATTATTGTAGCAGCAACTAACAGACCTGATGTACTTGATCCTGCCTTACTTAGACCAGGCAGATTCGACAGACAAGTTGTTGTTCCCGCGCCTGATATTATTGGGAGAGATAAGATTTTAAAGGTACATACAAGAAAGATTAAGATGGACAAATCTGTAAAGACTATTGCAATTGCAAGGTCAACCCCTGGCTTTTCTGGTGCAGATTTGGCAAATATTGTTAATGAGGCTGCACTCATAGCCGCAAGAAAGAATAAAAAAATCGTTACTATGGATGATTTTGAAGATGCAAAAGATAAGGTAATGCTTGGAACTCAGAATAAATCAAAAATAATATCTGATAGTGAAAAAGAAGTTATAGCTTATCATGAAGCCGGACATGCTTTAGCAAATCTACATTGTAAGCACGCTGATCCTATATACAAATCCTCTATTATTCCAACAGGAAGGGCTCTGGGTTTTGTTATGAGTGTACCTGAGCAAGATAAAGTAATTCATCGTAAAGATGAATATTTAGACAAATTAGTAGTCACCGTAGCTGCTCGCATAGCTGAAGAGTTGATATTTGGCCCAGAAAAAATAGGTTCCGGAGCTGCTGGTGATATTCAACAGGTAACAAATTTAGCAAGAGCAATGGTAACTCAAATGGGTTACAGTGATAAGCTTGGAAGAGTTAGATATACTGGTAATCAGGAAGAGGTGTTTTTGGGTCATTCTGTAACACAATCAAAAAATATATCCGAGGAAACTGCAAGAATTATAGACCAAGAGGTGATACGCCTCGTTGAGGATGCAGAATCAAAAGCTAGAAAGATAATTACTGATAATATTAAGGACCTTCACATAATAGCAAAAGGTTTGTTAGAGTATGAAACTCTTACTGGTGAGGAAATTAAAAACCTAATCAAAGGTGTCAAACCTAAAAGAGATGACGATTTATCTTCTGATAGTTCAGATGACAACACAAATAGCAAAAAAGAAACTTCGAATAAAGGCCCTTTACCATCTTTTACAAAAGATCAAAATTTTCCTCTTCCAAATTAACGATAAGTCCAATATTAAATATCACTTATGAGGCTATTTGGTACTGACGGGATCAGAGGTGAAGTAGGTAAGTACCCACTAACACCCGAAAATGTTCTCAAACTAGCCAAAGCCTCCTCAATTGTTCTCAGAAAGAAAAATTCAATCTCAAGAGTAGTTATCAATAAAGACACACGATTATCAGGATATATATTTGAACCGGCATTAACATCAGGTTTTTTATCTATGGGAATAGAGGTAATTTTGGTAGGGCCTTTGCCCACACCTGCTCTGACAGTTTTAGGTAAGTCATTAAGAGCAGATTTTTCAGTAATGATTACGGCTTCTCATAATCCATACAAAGATAACGGACTAAAATTTTTTTCTGGTCAAGGTTTAAAAATTTCTCCAGAAGAGGAAAATAAAATTGAGGATTTATTTTTTAATTACGACTTTGATAACTTTAAAATAAAACAGTCAAATTATGGTAAAGCTATAAGACTTAAAAATGCATTAGGAAGATATTCCGAAGCACTTAAACATAGTGCTGATAGAAATCTTAATTATAGTCAACTAAAAGTAACTTTAGATTGTGCAAATGGAGCATCTTATAAGGTAGCACCAGAAGTTTTGTTTGAATTAGGTTTAGACTTACATACCATTGGTAATAATCCTTCTGGTACAAATATTAATCAAAATTGTGGTTCTTTATTTCCTAATAAAGCATCAATGTTAGTTAAAAAAAAAAGATGTGATATCGGAATTTGTTTAGATGGAGATGGCGATAGAGTTATTATTATTGATGAAAAAGGTAATGCATTAAATGGAGAGGAAATAATTTTTATTTTTGCCAAATATTATTTACATAAAAAAATAATAAAAAAAGGTTCTATCTTAGTTACTAACGAAATTGCAAATCATGGTCTTGATATAGCCTTAAAAAAATTAGGTATTAAATTAAAACGAGTAAAAGTCGGTGATAAAAATATTTTAAAAGAAATTCTAGATAATAAATACTTTTTTGGAGGCGAGCCATCTGGACATTTTATATTTAAAGATGACATTTTAATTGGCGATGGTATGGCAACTGCTATTAGATTACTCACAATAATTCTTAAAGAAAAGAAAAGGTTATCAGTATTAAGAAATGGTATCGATTTACTTGAAGAATTGAACATAAATCAAAGAATAGATCGCGAAAGATTTTACTTAAATCAAGAGAGTATTTATAAGAAACTAAATAATCTATTAAAAAAATTAGATATTTATTACAATATTCGTCCTTCGGGAACAGAGCCATTATTAAGAGTGAACTTGCAATATCATAAAAGAAATATAAAAGTAATTACTCTTAATAAATTGAAAAAACAAATAATAAAAGTAATTTCAGATGCTTGTTAATTCTTTTGACACAAAATACTCACTAACAGCAAAAAAATATGAAAGTTTGGATAACTCATTCACTAAAACTGTTAGTGCGAGCAAGAAATTTTCAAGAATTTTTACATCTGTGATTGAAGATAAATCTTTAAAATCATTATCTGACGCAACTCTTCGTTCAGATATAACAGGTCAGGTTATTAATACAATTTTGACTCACGACTCAAAATCTAAACACTTCCTTTATTACATGGGAGATGTATTTAAAAGAGATAACATGAATACAGATAATATTAAGCAATTTAGACAACATGGTGTTGAAATTATTAATTTATCTAAAAATGATTCTTTTAAAGAAGTTTTGCAGATCTTAGATAAGTATCTTAAAAAAATTATTAAAAAAAATTACACTTATGTTTTTACAGATCCAAAAATATCAAAAAATAAAGGTTACCTTTTCGATAGTATTAGCCACAAAAATAATATTTCTGAATTTGTCAATATTTTTAAAAAAAAAATTGATGCACCTTTTGAATTAAATTTAGAAAAAGACTTTTTTTCTCAAGACTATCATCAGGATATATTTTTTTATGTTTATTCAAATTCCACAAAAAAAATATTGGCCCAAGGTGGTGGTTACAAATATAAAAAAAATGCAAAAAAAATTGAGGGTTTTGGTTTCTCATGCAATGTTGATTACATCGCTGAATTAATTAAATGAACACAGCTGTTATAGGACTTCAATGGGGTGATGAAGGCAAGGGTAAGATTGTTGATTATCTCTCAGAAGAATTTGACTTGGTAGTAAGATACCAAGGTGGAAATAACGCTGGTCATACTGTTATTGTTGAAGATACTACTTATAAATTAAATCTTATTCCATCCGGCATAATTCGAGGAAAAGTTTGTTATTTAGGTCAAGGCGTTGTACTTGATCCTAATCATTTTTATAATGAGTATAATCAAATTACTAAAAAGATTGAGAGTCCTAAGATATTTTTATCTTCAAATATATCTCTTATTTTAGAATACCATAAGCAACTGGATAAAATTAACGAATTAATTTTAAAAAATAAAAAAAAAATTGGAACTACCTCTAAAGGCATTGGACCTGCATACCAAGATAAAGTTGGAAGAAAGAGTATTAAACTTTACGATTTAAAATCTAAAAATATAATTGAAGAAAAATTAGTTACAATTAAGAAGTTTTATGACCCTATTCTTGAAAGTTTTGATGAAAGTAAAATTAATATTGATAAAACAGTTCAGGACTTATTGAAGTTTTATAATTCAGTTAAAGAATTAATTGTTGATAATTCTTTTATCAAAAAAGAATTTAAAAATAAAAAAATATTATTTGAAGGTGCTCAAGGAGCACTTCTTGATTTAGATCATGGCTCTTACCCCTTTGTAACTTCATCAAACACTGTTTCATCAAATATTGTTATCGGTTCAGCAATGCAGGTTGATTATAAAACTGTTGGTATATTTAAAGCCTATGCTACTAGAGTTGGTAATGGGCCATTCCCGTCTGAATTATTTGATGAAGTTGGGGATTATATTGCTGAGAAAGGTGTTGAAATCGGTACAGTTACAAAAAGAAAAAGAAGATGTGGTTGGCTTGATTTAGTTTCTTTAAAGTATAGCTGTGAAGTAAATCGTGTTAATGAACTTTGTATAACTAAAGCTGATGTATTAAATAATCTCTCAGAAATCAAAGTTTGCAAAAGCTATAATTCAAAAAAATATGAGGAGGTAAATTTTAGTGATAGTAACATTTTGGAGTCATTGTCTTTAGACGATAATGACTTTGAGTTATTTTCAAGTTGGGGTGAAATTAAAGATTTGAGTAATTTTGAGAACTTACCTGAAAATCTTAAAAAATTTATTTCATATATTGAAGGGTACTTAAGTATTCCAATTAAAATTATTTCATTAGGGCCTGAAAGAAATCAAACAATTATTAGGTAATTTAAGATTTAGTTAATAGTTTCTGATCTGTAATAATTTTGATTTCTTCTTGAAGTTTTTTAATTGCTTTATTCTCTATTTGCCTAACCCTTTCTCTACTTATTGAATATTTCTGGCTAAGGTCCTCTAACGTTTTAGGCTCTTCATCTAACCTTCTTGCAGTTAAAATTTCTATTTCTCTTGGTTCAAGTTTTGTTACAGCTTGCTTATATAACGCTTTTCTTTTTTTTAATTCATCACTTTGTTCAACTTTTGAAACAGTATCAATTGTTTCATCTTCTACTTGGTCTATCCATTCTGATTCATTTTCATCATTAAAAGGTGTGTTTAATGAAAAATCCTGATTAAAAACTCTTCCTTCCATTTGTTTTACCTCTTCTTCGGTTACTCCAAGATCGTCAGAGATGGATTTAATTTGGTCATTAGTCAAGTAACCTTCCTCATATTTTTTAAGCTGGTTTCTTAGTCTTCGAAGATTAAAAAATAGTTTTTTTTGAGCTGCAGTTGTTCCAATTTTAACTAATGACCAACTATGTAAGACATATTCTTGAATAGAGGCTCTAATCCACCATATAGCATAAGTTGCTAACCTAAACCCTTTTTCAGGATCAAATTTTCTAATAGCTTGAATAAGACCTAAGTTACCCTCAGAAATTAGATCAAATAATGGTAAGCCATATCCTTTGTACCCCATTGCTATTTTTGCGACTAATCGTAAATGGCTAGTCACAAGTTTTTGTGCAGCTTTGGTGTCACCATTTTTAAGCCAATCAATAGCAAGTTTTTTTTCTTCTTTATCTGACAAGATAGGAAACTGATTTATCTTTTTTAAATATGGATAAATATCATTTTCAGAGGTAATTACGGGCAGTAAATTTTTATTATCTATACTCATTGCAAATTTGTGTTTAAATCTTTCATGTCATCAGGTAAATCACAAGTAATTTTAATATGTTTTTTTAAAATAGGGTGATTAAATTCTATTTTATAGGAGTGCAGGGCTTGTCGAGGGAATGATGAAATAAAATTTCTCAGACTTTCAGTCAAATTAGTCAAACGAAATTGTTGATCCTTGTTTAATTTATAATCTTTATCACCAATAATAGGTAGACCTAAACTCAAAAGGTGTACTCTGATTTGATGAGTTCTACCTGTTATTATTTCACAATTTAAAAGGCTTATAGAACCATGAAATGTTTTTACATTTGAGACTATAGTAACTGCATTTTTACCAAGATTATTGGATACATTAAATTTTGTTCTTCGTACTTTATTTCTAGATATATTATTATTAATTTCAAAATTATTTTTATTTAATACACCATAAGTAAAGGCAAGATAATTTTTTTTTATATTTCTGTTTTTAAACATTTTTCTAAATTTATTTTTGGACTCAAGGTTTTTGGTAATAATTATTATACCACTTGTATCTTTGTCTAGGCGATGAACGATACCTTCTTTTAAATATTCATCATCATTTATAGTAAATTGATCTTTGAAACTTTCCTGTAAACTAGGACTTTTGTCTAATTCATTTTTTTTATGTGTAAGAAGCCCAGAGGGTTTATTTAATATTGCTATATCATCATCCTCGTATAATATTTTAATTCTAAAATTTTTATAATTATATGATCTATTCATTGGATATATGTTAAAAAAAAAACTCTTAATTAGCTTAGTTATTATTCAAGGTATACTTATAGTTATAGGTATAATAACAATTATTTTCGGTGTTTTCTATAAAATGAGTAATCATAATAATTCATCAAAAAGTGTAAATAAAAATATAGATTTGAGTAATATTTATTTGATCAATGAAAATCTATATCAACAAAAATTAGTTGATGACAACAAAATTATTTTTCAAATTATAGATATTGAGTCGAATAAAATTTTGAAAGAAATAATTTTTGAAAAAAATTAAATATATTGTGATAGCTGGATCTTCTGGAGGTCATATATTACCTGCTATAAAGTATTTAAATAATCTAAGCAAAATAAAAGATCCAAATAAAATTCTTTTTATTACAAACAAAATAGGAAAAAATTATTTAGATAAAATCAAAAGTGTTAAAATTAATAAACTAATTTTGAATTCTAAAAATAAGTTTTCTTTTGTCATAAAAATTTTTTTAAAAACATTTTTGATTTTTTTATTTAATCGAAAAATAATATTAATAGGATTTGGTGGATTTATAACAACTCCCATTTTATTTATTGCTAAATTATTTAATATTTTCCTATTATCTTTCAATAAGATCTACATCCATGAGCAAAATATAATTTATGGTTTAGCTAATAAAATAAATTATTTAATTGCTAAAAATATTTTTATTTCTTTTCCAAAAATCAATATGCGTAACAAAGAAATATTTGTAGGAAATTTTTTCACTGATAAAAATATGCCCAGAGAAAAACTGGATGATAATTTTATTAATATTTTATTAATTGGTGGAAGTGCAGGATCATTGGATTTAAATAAAAAAATGTTAAAAGAAATTGAGAACATCAACACAAATAATCTTGATAAGATTAAATTTTTTATACAAATACCCTACACCTACTTTGAGATTTATAAAAAAATTTATAATGATCTCTCTGGAGACATTAGATACAAATTTTTCACTTTTAAAAATAATTTTAACCCCAGAGAATATGATTTTATTATTTCAAGATCTGGTTCTGGTTCCTTAAATGAAATTCTATATTATACTAATAACGTTTTTTTTATTCCTCATTTAATATCGAGGGATCAACATCAAAAACACAACTTAAATTATTTTCTTTCCCATAATATGAGCCAAAATAAATTTTATATACCAAATAAAAAAAACTTAACAAGTCGATTTTATTTCAATCGACTTATAAACCCCTATTCCATTGAAAAGATTATTTGTTATACCACTAAATGAAATTCTCAAAATTATCATCAAGCAAAGTACATATCATAGGTATTAACGGTATTGGTATGAGTGCTTTAGCTATTTATTTGAAAAAAAATAATATAGATATATCAGGTAGTGATATAACACATAATTCTAATACTGTTAATTTAGAGAAACATAATATCCCAGTTTATATTGGACACAAAATTTCCAATATTAAAGACAGAGATATCATATTTTATTCTTCAGCAATTAAAAATAATCCAGAAATTAAAGAGGCAAAAAAAAATAAAATACCTTGCTATAATAGATCAAAACTTCTTGAGCTTATCTGTGAGGATAAATTTACAATTGTTGTAACAGGCTCACATGGGAAAACATCAACTACCTCAATTTTAGGACACTTGCTAGTTTGTGCTGGCTTAAATCCAACTATTATTTCTGGAGGTATTATGCAAAATTTTGGTCAAAATATATATCTTACTAACAGTAATTATGTTGTTGTAGAGGCAGATGAAAGTGATGGAACAGTATTTAAATTAAGCCCTAGATACTTATTATTTTTAAACGTTGATAGAGAACACATAGATTTTTACAAATCATATTCTAGATTTAAAAACATAATTAAAAAATATATTTTAAAACAGAGTCAAAAAAATATTAAAGTTTTTGTTAACAATGACGATCACTTTTTATCTTCATTAAAAAAATATTCAAAAAATATAAAGACTTTTGGTTCAAATAGAAAAGCAAATTATAGCTATAAATTAATAAAATTAACTAATAAGAAATCTTTATTTAGTATTTTCAAAGGACAAAGAATATTGACGAAAAGTATATCAACCAATTTATTGGGTGAGCACAATGTTCAAAATCTTATAGCAGCTGTCTCTGTTATAGATGATTTAGGATATGAAATAAAAAAAAAACATATACTTAAGTTCAAAGGTACCAAAAGAAGATTGAATATTCTTGGTAAATTAAAAAAAACTTTACTTATTGATGATTATGCACATCATCCTACTGAAATAGCAAAGTTAATTAATATCCTAAATTTATATAAAACAAAAAATATATTTTTAGTTATTGAGCCTCACAGATACTCAAGGTTAAATGATTTATATAATGAGTATTTAAGTGTACTAAAGAATATAAATAACTTAATTATATTAAAAACATATGAAGCTGGTGAAAGTTTTAAAAAAGGTATGAGGAATTCAAAAAACTTAGTTAATGATTTGAATGCACTAAATAGTCAAAAAACTAAATATATTGGCAATTATAAAGATTTGTTTATGTTACTAGATCAATTTGTATCATATCAAAGAGAGAGTATTATTATTTCTGCTGGAGCAGGAGATATTTCAAATCAAATTCGTTTATTTTATGAATCAAGAAAATAAAAACTTAGTTACAAACTATTCATCAGCAAAATATTCGTGGTTAAAATCTGGAGGAGAAATTAGCCAACTTTATAAAATTCATAATGAAGTCGATTTAATTAATTTATTCAGCATAAATGATGTTAAATTAAAATCATTATTAGTCATAGGTAATCTCTCTAATACATTAATAAAAGACGATGGCTACAAAGGAATTGCTATAAAGCTTTTAGGAGATTTTACTAATATTCAAATAAATCATGATCACTTACTCGTTGGAGCAGCTGTTTTAGATAATTATTTATCAAAGTTTTGCTATCAAAATAGTATCTCTGGTTATGAGTTCTTATACACTATACCTGGTTCAATTGGAGGAAATATATTCATGAATGCTGGATGTTTTAATCAAGAAATTAAAGATAAATTAATAAGCGTAATTTACTTTGATATAAATGATAATAAGGTCTATGAAAAAAATATTAGTGAATTACAATTTTATTATCGAAAAGGTTTTCAAAAACATAATACAATAATTTTATATGGAAAATTTAAAGTTTCTCATGCAGATCAGAAGGATATCAAGAGATTAATGCAAGAATACGAAGTTATCAGAAACCAAACACAACCTCAAAAAGTAAATTGTTGTGGAAGTATTTTTAAAAATCCAAAAAATCAAAGTGCTTGGAAATTAATAAAGTCCTCTGTAGATGAGAGCTTTTATAATGGTCCAATAAAACTATCTAAAATACACTCTAATTTTTTTGAAAATGAGCCTAATATTAGTGCAAATAGTATAGATTTATTTATTTCTAAAATTCAAAAAAGAGTAAAGGATAAACATAAAGTTATTCTTGAAAAAGAGTTAAGAATTATAGATTGTTAGATAAAAATATTAAATTTAATAAAATTCTTGTTGTAGCAGGTGGATGGTCGGATGAAAGAGAAATATCTCTTAGGTCAGGTTTGAATGTGTTTAATTGTTTAAAAAAGAATAATTTTAATGTCAATCTTTTTGACTTAAAAAAAAATAATTTCGATAAAATTTTATTATATAAGCCTGATATTATATTTAATTCTCTTCATGGTGAATTTGGAGAGGATGGTGGATTAAACTCATTTGCAAAAAAAAATAACATCCATATTACACATTCAGATTCAATTTCATCTGCATTATGTTTTAATAAACGCTTATTAAAAAACTTTCTTAAAAAAGAATTAAATATTTTATCTCCTAGAGAGATTGTAAATAATAAAAAAATTAAATACCCAGTTATATTAAAGCCTAATTGGGGCGGTTCTTCTAAAGGTATCAAATTTTTAAATAATAAAAATGAAATCAAAATGCAGATTAATAATCATGAGAATTTAATCGAAGAAATTATTAATGGAAAAGAACTAACTGTAACAGTTATAGAAAATAACAAAAAAATTGAGGCACTCGGTGTCACAGAGATTGAATTTGAGAACAAACATTATGATTATGTTGCGAAATACACAAAAAACAAAAGTTTACATTTTCTTCCAGCTCGAATCCCTAAATCCCAGTATGATTTTCTTACAAAAATATCAAAAAAAATATTTCGTGTTTGTAATTGCAAAGGAATTGCTAGGTTAGACTTCTTAATGAGTAATAAAAATGGGAAAGTATATTTTTTAGAAATGAATACTCATCCTGGCTTAACTAAAAT
>CACBDV010000001.1 GCA_902538085.1 uncultured Alphaproteobacteria bacterium | reverse complement strand
AAAATTAGTATTTCAATCAAAAGTTCTAGGGGGACCAAAAAAAAAATTGAGAATATAGATAATAGAAATATAAAAGCTAAAAAAATTCCTGTTAAACCAGTTCTTTTAGATGCCAATCTTCATAAACAATTTAAAAATCATCATTTTAGTAAAATCGATTTACATGGACTAACCGTTGACCAAGCACACCAAAAATTAATCGAATATTTTTCAATAAATTACATGAAGAAAAACTTATTTCATATTGTAGTAACAGGGCTTGGCAATAAGACTAATGGTGAGGAATTTTTTACCGGAAAAATAAGAAGACAATTTCCCTTTTGGTTAGATACAGAAAAATTTCAATTTATGATAAAATCATATTCGCCTTGTAAAATACAACATGGTGGTTTGGGTGCTTTTTATATTAAGCTAAAATCTAAAGAATAAATTTCTTTTCGTCGGTAGGTTTGATTTCTGATTTAACAGCATCTGTAACCCATGCTTTATTTACTACTTCAGTTTTTTGATCACTTAGGTTTGCATCAAAACTAATTCTTTCAAGAATTTTTTCAAACATTGTTTGTAATCGTCGTGCACCAATATTTTCAACCTCAGTATTTATTTGTTCAGTGAGAGTTGCTATCTCTTCTAAAGCCTCATCTTCAAACTTTAATTCAATATTTTCTGTTGCAAATAATGACTTATATTGTTTGGTTAAGCTATTATCAGTTTCTTTTAAAATTCTAATAAAATCATCTTTTTTTAGCGCATTTAACCTTACTCTTACAGGTAATCTTCCTTGAAGTTCCGGGAGTAAATCACTTGGTTTGGATTGATGAAAAGCACCAGATGCAATAAATAAAATATGATTTGTTTCAATTGTTCCATATTTTGTACTTACAACTGTACCCTCAATAAGTGGGAGTAAATCTCTTTGCACTCCTTCTCTTGAAACATCCCCACCTCGTCTCTCACTATTGGGTGCAATTTTGTCAATTTCATCTATGAAAACTATTCCACTTTCCTGGACACTTTTAATTGCATTTTGAACAACATTTTGTTTTTCAGCGATCTTCTCAATTTCTTCTTGAATAAGCGGCTCATAAGCTTCACCTATTTTAAGTTTTGTTTTCTTTTTATTTTTTAAACCTTTACCAAATATATCATTCATATTAATCATTCCCATTTGAGCACCAGGCATTCCTGGTATGTCCAATGATTGAAAAGGATTAGATTTTTGATCTAACGCTATTTCGATCTCTTTATCATTAAGTTGATTATCTCTTAGCATTAGCCGAAATTTTTCCTTAGTTTCTTCACTAGGATTGTCACCAAGCAGTGCTTTTAAAACAATTTCTTCTGCGTTTGTTTTGGCTTCATCTATAAAACGGTCTCTTATCTTTTTCTTTTCTAAATTAATTGCAACTTCAATTAAATCCCTAATTATTTGTTCGACATCTCTTCCAACGTATCCAATTTCTGTAAATTTAGTTGCCTCTACTTTTATAAACGGTGACTGTGTAAGTTTTGCTAATTTTCTTGCAATCTCAGTTTTACCGCAACCTGTTGGCCCAATCATTAATATATTTTTTGGAATGATATCATCTCTGAGAGTCTCATCTTTTACATTTAACCTTCTCCACCTATTCCGAAGGGCTATGGCGACTGCTTTTTTTGCATCATCTTGACCAATCACATAGCGATCAAGTTCTTCTTTGATAACTTTTGGTGTAAGAGATTGGCTATCCATTAAATTTTAATCTCTGAGATGTTTAGAGTATCATTTGTATAAATACAAAGCTCTGCTGCAACTTTAAGTGACTCTGCTGCAATTTCTTTTGCAGACAAATTAGATTTTCTTTTTAGAGCCCTTGCTGCGCTCAGGGCAAAGTTGCCACCTGATCCAATTGCAACTATACCTTCTTGAGGCTCCAGAACGTCTCCTGTTCCACTAATAAGATATGTTTCACTTTTATCAGCTGCAATAATCATTGACTCCAATCTTCTAAGATACCTATCGGTTCTCCAATCTTTAGCTAATTCGACACAAGCTCTTTTTAGGTTATATGAAAATTCCTCGCACTTTTTCTCTAGTCTATCAAAAAGAGTCAGTGCATCAGCGGTTGATCCAGCAAACCCAACAATAATTTGATCATTATGAAATGTTCTAATCTTATTGGCGTTTGACTTAATTACAGATGTTCCCAAAGTTACTTGTCCGTCAGATGCTATAACAACACTCTCATTATCACGAACGCAAACAACAGTTGTCGAGCGTATTATTGTTTTATTTTTATCCATTATTCCTATAAATATAGGTACTAAATAGCTAATTACAAATGCGTGAATTTACATTTAATAGAGACACAAAAGAAACAAAAATATCATTAAAACTTAACCTTGATGGTTCTGGAGTAAATAAAATTGACACTGGGATTGCTTTTTTTGATCATATGCTTCAACAAATAAGTACCCACAGTTTGATTGATATAGAGTTAAAATGTGATGGCGACCTAAAAGTTGATATGCATCATACTGTTGAAGATGTTGGCATTGCTTTAGGTGAGGGTATAAAAAACGCACTTGGTGATAAAAAAGGCATAACACGATTTGCATACTCTTATGTTTCTTTTGACGAAACATTAACAAGATCAGTTTTAGATTTGTGTAACCGCCCGTATTTTATTTGGAATGTAAAAACATCTTTAGAAAAAGTCGGCGAAATGGACCAAGAGTTATTTCCAGAATTTTTTAAATCTATAGTTACTGAGTCAAGAATGAATTGTCATATCGAAACATTATATGGAAAAAATAATCACCATATTATTGAAAGCTGTTTTAAATCATTTGCACTATCCCTGAAAAAAGCAATATCTATTGATCCAAGAAAAACAAATATTCCGAGCTCTAAAGGGAAACTTTGAAAAAAAAAGTCATAGGACTTATTGACGGGCAATCTGGAAATATTGGATCGATCAATAAAGCAATCAAAGATATTATCAAAGGAAGGCCATATCAATTAAAGATCATTAAAAGTCATTTCAATTATACTTCGTTTGATAAAATCATTTTGCCCGGACAGGGCGCTTATGCCACTCTTATGTCAAATTTGAAAAAATTTAAAATCATTCAACCATTAAAAAAATACTTAGAAAATAACTCTTCATACTTAGGTATATGCGTCGGTATGCAAATTCTATCTGATTGGGGCTATGAAGATAAGACCACAAGAGGATTAGGAATTATCAGTGGAGATATTAAAAAATTTAGAAATAAAAAACTTATAATTCCTCATATGGGCTGGAATACTATAAATTTAAACAAAGATGACATTATTATTACAAATAGTTTTGACAAGAAGGATTTTTATTTTGTTCATAGTTACATTTTCCAAAACATTAAAAAATCAGATGTCTTAGCTTTCACTCTTTACGGTCAAAAATTCCCTTCTATTGTAAAGAAAGGTAATATTTATGGAGTGCAATTTCATCCTGAAAAAAGCCACAAACACGGACTAAATTTGATAAAAAATTATATTTTGAAATCATGAATATATTCCCAGCAATTGACATAATAGATGGAAAATGTGTGAGACTAACAAAAGGTATCGCTGATGATAAAACAATCTATCAGTATTCTCCTCTTGATATGGCTAAAACATATCAAGATGCAGGTTTCAATACTATTCATGTTGTTGACCTAGATGCTACTTTAGGCAAAGGTAATAATAATCAGGTTTTGAGTCAGATTAGAAGAAAAATTGATATTAATATTGAAGTTGCTGGTGGTATAAGAAGTAAAGATGCTATTATTGATAAAATTAATGAAGGTTTTAATACAATTGTAATTGGAACCTTTGCAATAAAGAATATTGATGACGTTTTAAATTTTGACGACTCTTTAATTGAAAAACTATCCATTGCTTTGGACATAAAAGATAATCAAATTGCTTCTCATGGCTGGCAAGAAACAACCAATCAATCTTTAAAGCATATTATAGATAAATATAACAAACGGCCCATTCACTCCTACTTTATCACAGATGTTGCTAATGATGGAATGCTCTCTGGCTTAAATATGGAAACGTTTAATTCTATAAAGAAATTAACTGACAAGCATATTACTATCGGAGGAGGAGTTAAGGACCTTAACGATATTGAATTGAGTAGATCAAACGGTTTCAATAATGTTGTTGTAGGTAAAGCTATATACGAAAATAAAATATCTATAAATAGTTTGGTCCAGTTTAATGCTTAAGACAAGAATAATTCCATGCCTTGATATTATTAAAAATAAAGTTGTTAAGGGTGTTAATTTTAAAAATATTAGAGTGATGGGTAACGCAGTAGAAATGGCAAAATATTACTCTTTATCAGGGGCTGATGAGCTTTGTATGCTTGATATAAATGCTTCATATCAAAATAGAAAAACATTTATTAAAACTGTTGAATCAATAGCTAAGGTTATAAATATCCCTTTAACTGTGGGTGGAGGAGTTTCAGATTTAAGCGATATAACAGATTTGCTTAATGCAGGAGCAGATAAAGTATCAATTAATTCCGCAGCAGTAAAAAATCCAAAATTAATAAGACAAGCTTCATTGAGACATGGCTCTCAATGCATAGTCGTAGCAATTGATGGAAAAAGACATAAAAATAAAATGAAAGTTGTCATCAAAGGTGGAAGAGAAATTACCAAAAATGAACTTATTACATGGGCAAAACAAGTACAATCTCTTGGCGCTGGAGAAATATTAATGACTTCAATGGATACAGATGGTGTTCAAAATGGTTTCGATAGCAATATGCTAAAAAAAGTAACCAGTAATGTGAGTATCCCTGTAGTTGCTAGCGGCGGTGTTGGAAGTCTTGAGCATTTTTATTTAGGCCATTTGACAAAATCCACTGGTTTGTTAGCTGCAAGCGTATTTCACTCTAGAAAATACAAAATAAAGACTGTAAAAAAATATCTTAGTAGTAAAGGTGTCCCTGTTAGATTATGAGTTATGATAAAGAAAATATTTTTGCAAAAATTTTAAAAGGCGAAATTCCTTGTGATAAGGTTTTTGAAAACGAGCATGTGCTTTCATTCAAAGATATTAGCCCAAAAGCAAAGACACACATCCTAATTATACCTAAGAAACCTCTAATTGATATTTCTGATTTCTTACAAAATGCAGAAAGCTTATATCAAACTAATTTTTGGAATTCTGTCGATGAAATTATAGATATTTTAGGTTTAAGAGATAAAGGTTTTCAAATTAAAACACATAAAGGCAAAGACGGTGGTCAAGAGGTATTTCATTTTCATTTACATTTATTGGCGGATGTTTAGGCTATCTAGCTTGAATGTAATTAATTATGTCTAAGACACCCTTTATGTCTTTAGCGTGTTCAATAACCATATTTATTTCTTTTTGATCACTAGAAACACCAAAAAGATATACAATTTGTTTTTGTACTTCAAAGTCGTATTTAAATTTTTTTATATTTGAGTCTGTAAAAATCTTTGTAAAAAGCTGTGTACTTATAAATTTGTCTTTGGCTATATCATCAAGTCCGTATCCGGTATCAATTGAAATTTCATTTAACACTTCATTTACACCATCTTGTTGCCAGGCTAGCCTCACTGCCTCTAAGCGCATGTCGCCGTAGGGAACCACTCCTGTTAAAAGAACTTTACCTAGTTCAACTTCAACATCGATCCTTGTAAATAAAGTTGCATCGTAAGAAAAATATTTTTCTTTTATCCCAAGCTTAATAGTGGCATCATCCCAACTTTCACTAAATGTTTTTTCGTCTTCGTTTTCTTTTATTACAGTTTTGGCACCTGTAGATACAAGAGACGGTCCACAACCAATAAAAAATAATGAAAGTATAATTATTAAATGCTTAGTCATTCTTTAGATCAATTGATAATTTGTAAAAATCATTCCTTGATATTTTATACTTACTTTTAAGCTGTTGATAAGCCTTTTTTACACCCAACTCATTAATAATTGCTTTAATCTCATTAATATTGATGTCATCAATCTTTTCAGTCTCTTTTTCAATGTTCACCGCTAACACTAACTCACCTTTAACTCCAGAGTAATTGAAATGTTCGTAATTTTCGCAATCTATATAAATTCTCTTCTCATATATTTTTGTCAGCTCTTTAAGTATCACAATTTCAAATTTCTCAGATATAGAGGCAATTGCATAGACGTCTTTCTGTAACTGTTGTTTAGTTGAGTAAATTATTAAATTATTAACTTTATTTTTTAAAAGAGTTTTCTCTTTATGTTCTTTTTTTTTGGGAAGAAAACCAATAAAGGTAAAACTTTTTTTATTTAAAAAACCACTTAATTGAATTGCTGAGATTAAGGCACTAGCACCAGGTATTGAATATATTTTTACCTGCTTTTTAAACAAAAAATTTATTAATTGGTTTCCTGGATCGGATATAAGAGGAGAACCAGAGTCTGATATTAATGATATCACTTGATCAGATTTTAATAATTTATGTATATAATCTTTCTTTTTGTAAAAGTCGTGATCAGTGTATTTAGACAAAGAAGTTTTGATACCATATCTTTTTAAAAGCTTTTTACTATTAGTGGTGTTCTCACATAAGATTAGATTAGAATTTTTTAAAACATTTATAGCCCTTAATGTGATATCATCTAAATTTCCTATGGGAGTTGAAACTAAATAGAGACCCGGGTTCATATGAGTTTATTTAAAAATATAACTATATTACTAACATTAATATCATTTTTTAGTTGTGCCCCAACAATAATCGAGAAAAAAAAACCAATTGAAAAAGCACCAGAAAAAGTTGAAGAGATAGAAATTGTTGAAGAGAAAGAAGAGGAAATTGAGAAAGTCCAGAAAATAAAGAAGCCATCGAAACCCGGAGATAAAATAATTGATTTTAATAATATCGATAAAATAATTATTTATTTATCAGAGGATGAAATTCTAACATCCTTGTTTTACGATGTTTTTGTAGAAGAAATCGATAACTTTCCTGATATCAAAAAAATAGAATTTATCTATTCAAATGATGAAATACAGAACTTAATAAACAATTCTCTTATTATAGGCCCAATTAATTCAAAAGATTTGTTTGACTTGCCAAATAAACTTGGTGAAAATACATTCACAATTTCTTTATCAAATGACTTCTCTGTAATGAATAAATATGCAGATAATGAAATCGTTTTCGTATTTAGTAGCCCTTACCAACATGTTGAAATACTTGGGGATTATATCAATTCATCCAACTCACTTGGTGTATTATATAAACAAAACGAATATGGATTAAAATTATTTAAATATTTTAAAGACTCCTACCCATTAAAATATATTAAAGCATCTCCATTTGGAGACAGTGCAGTAGATTTAGAACTATCAGTGAAGTTGATGGGGGATTTAAACACCTATGACAATATAATTATTATTGATGATACTTTTAGCTATAAAGATTTAGTGGGTTATTTAGCAACAGAGGACGGAACTTATCCCCTTGAGAGAACATACCTAATTGACAATTTTTTAGAGCAAAGAAAGAATTTAGAAAATTATTATAAGCCTATTAATCGGACTTTCTTGCAAAATATCGATTTGGGTACTATGGATGAACCGCATCGGGAATTCTTCTTCAGGACCTCAGTAAAAATATCACTTACTATTGCTAACCAAATTCTAAAAAATAATTTCTTACCAAGCGCTATTGATTTAGAGGGTTTTGGAAAATTGCCATTAGAAAATATGATGATTAATTATCCTGTAATATTTGATTAGATAATTTTTTAAAAGCTTCATACCTGTGAGAATTTAATAATTTTTGTTTCTTATTCATTTCAGCGAATGTCATATTATTATCTGTAGGAATAAAATACGGATCATAACCAAAACCATTATTGCCTCTCTTATCTTTTATAATTAAGCCCGGTATGGACCCTGATACCTTATATCTTTGGTTTTTTCCTAAAACGCAAATAGAACAAAAAAAAGTAGCATCAATATAACTTAAGTTTTCAAATTTGCTAAAAATAAAATCTATAACCTTTTGTTCCCCTCCTAATTTTTTTGCCTCTCTTGCTGTTTTTATTCCTGGATAGTTAATTAATTTATTTACAACAAACCCACTATCATCACATAGTACGAGTGTATTTGTTTTATCTAAAAAATATTTCGATTTAATTTCACAATTTTCTTCAAAAGTTTTACCATTTTCAGTTGGTTCACCAATATTTTTAAATTTATTTAGATTTAAAACTTCATATTCACTAAATAGATTGAAGTGCTTTATATAAAAAATAAATTCTTTTAATTTTCCAGTATTATTAGTGCCAAGTAATAAATTATTTTTCAATTGCCAAGTTTTGAATATTGAAAATTTCTGGCATCGATCCCTCAACTAGTTCTATAAAACTCATAATAGTTTTCTTGCTAAATTTAGCCTCTTCACCAGTAGATTGAAACTCAATAAATTGGCCATCATTTGCCATTACCACATTGCAATCTACCTCAGCACTCGAGTCTTCAATGTAATTTAAATCTATGCATGATGTTCCTTTTACAACACCAACCGATATTGCAGCAACTTGATTTACTATAATTGCCTTTGATAAATTAAATTTATTTTTGAACTCATTAATTGATCGAACAAGACTAACATATCCGCCAATGATAGATGCTGTCCTTGTTCCTCCATCAGCACTAATCACATCACAATCAATCTTGATAGTTTTTTCGCCAAGTATATCTAAATTAACAGCACACCTTAAACTTCTTCCAATAAGTCTCTGAATTTCTTGTGTTCTTCCAGACTGCCTACCTTTGGCTGCCTCTCTGTCCATTCTTTCAGATGTAGAAGAAGGTAACATTCCATATTCCGCAGTTAACCAACCTTTCCCAGAATTTCTTAAAAATCCAGGAACTCTATCTTCAATAATAGCTGAGCAACAGACATGAGTATTTCCTAACTTAACTAAACATGATGATTGATTATTTGGTTGAAATCCTGGAATTATTTCTAAATTTCTAATTTTAGAGAGCTCTCTATCATTTCTTGTATATCCAGACATTTATGTTTTATTATTTTAAATTATAAGATTAATTAAGATTAATGAATAAAAAAATTACAGATATTGGTGCACGATCAAAGCTTATATTCAAGTCACTTGTAGAAAGTTACTTGAAAACAGGTGAGCCTATGGGCTCCAAAGCACTTAGTTCAAAAATTTCTTATAAACTTTCACCAGCAACAATAAGAAATGTTTTAAACGAAATAAATTTTCACGGACTCATACAAAAAGGACATTTCTCTGCAGGCAGTATACCAACTGATTTAGGTTTACAATTTTATACTCATGCACTTTTAGAGCCAGGATCAATTAGTAAAAGTGAAAAAGAGATTATTGAGAAGTCATCTAAAATGAATAATCTTTTAAATGAACAAGAAATAATTACTAACACTCTAAATAGCCTATCGAAACAAGCTAGTCTTGTTATTAATAATGAAAAAATAGCAAAAATTAGAAAAATTGACTTTCACAAAATCGATAATCATAAAGTAATATTCATTATCGAGCACGAAGATGGGTATACATCAAATAGAATAGTAGAAATTGATGAAAATATTCAAATAGAAGATTTAAATAGTATTGGCAACTTTATAAATAAGTTTTCAAAATCTATGTCACCTACAGAAATTCAAAATAATATAAAAATTTTTATAAAATCAGCAAGAAATCAAATAACCAACACCTCAAAAAAACTATTGCTGAAAGGAATAAAAATTGAAAAGTCTCAAAATACAGAAACTTTTTTTGTTAGAGGCCTGCCAAATTTAATTAAGAATAATTTAGAAACAGATTTAGACAGCATAAATGAGCTTTTGAGTGACATTGAAACAGGTAAAATGGCAAACAAAATGATTAATGCCTTGAAAAAATCAAAAGGAGTGCAAATATTTATTGGAAGTAATACAAATTTTTTTAAAAATACAAATTTATCTATGATTTTATCAAATTATAAAACTAAAAATGGACTCACTGGTGCTATTGGTGTAATAGGTCCGAAAAGAATTGATTATCAGCGAATTGTTCCTATTGTGAGTTATATGTCTGAAACAATATCAAAAAAATAAAGGAATTATTATGGAAGAAGATAAGAAATACGAAGATCAAGCCCAACACCAAGAAAAAGATGTTACAGAAAATCAAGAAGCCAATGAGACTGATGTAGATGAAAATTCAGATACAAATGATGATGAAATCCAAAAACTCAAAGAGGAAATTGAGAGTTTAAAAGATCAAAGGTTAAGAGCTGTTGCTGAATTAGAAAACTTTAGAAAAAGGGCAGAAAAAGATCAATCAGATGCTTTGAAATACGGTATAGCTAATTTTGCAAAAGAAATAATTAATATCGGTGACAATATAGAGAGAGCAAAATCTAGTATTTCAGAAGAAGTGAGATCTAATGAAAGCATAAAGTCTGTTGTTGATGGTTTAGATCTAATTGCACAATCCACTATGGCCACTTTCGAAAAAATTGGCATAAAAAAAATTGAAAGTATAAACCAAAAATTTGACCATAATTTACACCAAGCCATGATGGAAATTGAAAAAAATGACTGCGAGCCCGGAACTATTGTTCAAGAACTAATACCAGGCTACACATTGCATGATAGATTACTAAGACCAGCAATGGTAGGGGTATCAAAAAAATCTCAAGATAATCAAGACGATAAAGCCATCAAAGAAGAAGAGAAATCCGAAAAGTAAGAAAATTCAATAGTTTTAATGCTCTTGAATTAAGTAAGTATCAACCCATATAAATATAAGATTATTTAATTTTTAAAGTAGGAAAAACAAAATGGCTAAAGTAATTGGAATTGATTTAGGTACCACAAACTCTTGTGTGGCAATAATGGATGGAAAGAACCCAAAGGTAATAGAGAATTCTGAAGGTGCGAGAACAACACCTTCTGTTGTAGCTTTTACTGAAAGCGAAAAACTAATTGGTCAATCTGCAAAAAGACAAGCGGTTACAAACCCTGAAAATACACTTTATGCCGTAAAAAGATTTATTGGTAGAAGTTTTGAAGATGAAACTGTGCAAAAGGATGTAGGCTTATCTCCATTTAAAATTATTAAAGGTAATAACGGTGATGCATGGGTTGAAGCTCAGGGTGAAAAATATAGCCCTAGTCAAATCTCTGCTTTTATTCTTCAAAAAATGAAAGAGACAGCTGAGTCTTATACAGGAGAAACTATTACACAAGCAGTGATAACTGTTCCTGCTTATTTCAATGATGCACAAAGGCAAGCAACTAAAGATGCCGGAAAAATTGCTGGCTTAGAAGTTTTAAGAATTATTAATGAACCAACTGCTGCTTCATTAGCATATGGACTAGATAAAAAACAATCAGGTACTGTAGTTGTCTACGATTTAGGTGGTGGTACATTTGATGTGTCAATTTTAGAAGTGGGAGATGGTGTATTTGAAGTTAAGTCTACAAATGGTGATACACACTTGGGTGGCGAAGACTTTGATTTAAGAATTATTGATTTTTTAGCTAGCGAATTTAAAAAAGAGCAAGGCATAGATTTAAAAAATGACAAATTAGCATTACAACGTTTAAAAGAGGCTGCTGAAAAGGCAAAAATAGAACTGTCAAGTTCAACTCAAACAGATGTAAATTTACCTTTTATTACAGCTGATCAATCTGGGCCTAAACACTTAAATGTAAAACTTACCAGAGCTAAGCTTGAAGAGTTGGTTGACGACTTGCTTCAAAACACAATTGAACCCTGTAAAAAAGCTCTAAGTGACGCTGGTCTTTCAGCAAGTGACATAAACGATGTCATTTTAGTCGGTGGAATGACAAGAATGCCTAAAGTAACAGAAATTGTTAAAAACTTTTTTGGGAAAGATCCTAGCAAAGGCGTTAACCCCGATGAAGTTGTGGCTATGGGAGCTGCTATCCAGGCAGGTGTTTTACAAGGTGATGTAAAAGATGTCTTACTTTTAGATGTAACCCCGCTTTCTTTGGGTATTGAAACACTTGGCGGAGTATTTACAAAGTTAATTGAAAGAAATACGACTGTTCCTACAAAAAAAAGCCAAGTATTCTCAACAGCAGAGGACAATCAAAATGCCGTTACTATCAGGGTCTTTCAGGGAGAAAGAGAAATGGCTGCTGATAACAAGCTTTTAGGTCAATTCGATTTAGTTGGCATACCTCCTGCTCCAAGAGGAACACCACAAATCGAGGTAACTTTCGATATTGATGCTAATGGTATTGTCAATGTATCTGCAAAAGATAAATCTACAGGAAAAGAGCAACAAATTAAAATCCAAGCATCTGGTGGTCTATCAGATGAAGAGATTGACAAAATGGTTAAAGATGCTGAAGCTAATGCTGAAACAGATAAGAAGAAAAGAGAAGAGGTTGATGTTAAGAATCAAGCCGATAGTCTTGTCTTCCAAGTGGAAAAAAATATAAAAGAGCATGGCGATAAAATTAGTCCCGAAGATAAGTCTAAAATAGAAGCAGACTTAAAAGATTTAAAAGAAGCGCTCGAAAAAAATGAGATTGAGACCATAAAACAAAAAACACAAGACCTAACTCAATCATCTATGAAAATGGGCGAAGCTATGTACAAAGATCAACAATCATCTGAGGCTCCTGGCGCAGAACAACCTAAGCAAGAAGATAACACTAGTGAATCTAAAAGCGATGATGATGTTATAGACGCAGACTACGAAGAAGTAGACGACGATAAAAAAGCAAGCGGACAGTAACTCTTAGCTTGGTTTAAAATATTATGGCTGAGGATTTTTATGACACTCTTGGTATATCCCGTGAAGCTAGTGACTCTGAAATAAAAAGTGCTTACCGAAAATTAGCAATGAAATATCATCCTGATCGAAACCAGGGTGACTCTGCTGCTGAACAAAAATTTAAGGATGTGAGTCAAGCATATGAAATTTTAAAAGATCCAAAAAAAAGACAAACTTATGATCAATTTGGCCATGCTGCTTTTGAACAAGGCGGTGGTGGAGCTGGTGGATTTGGCCAACAAGGCTTTGGCGGTTTTTCAGATATTTTTGAAGATATTTTTGGTGCATTTGGTGAGGGCGGTCAGCGCGAAAGTAGAGGGGATGATTTGCGCTACGATGTTACTATTGACCTAGAAGAGGCTTTTACTGGAAAATCACTAGAGGTAACAATACCCAAAATGATTAATTGCCCTGAACAGCATAGTTATAAAAGTTGTTCTACTTGCCAAGGTTACGGAAAAGTTAGGACTCAGAGCGGGTTTTTTTCTATGGAGAGGACCTGTGGTAGATGTGGTGGAACTGGGCAAGAAATGAAGGGTCGATGCTCAAAATGCAGTAACACTGGACGAATTAAACAAAATAAAAAAATTCAGATCAAAATACCTGCTGGAGTTGAAACAGGTAACAGGATTAGAATGAGCGGAGAAGGAGAGGCTGGAGAAAGAGGCGGCTCCTATGGAGACCTTTACGTTTTTATAAATATAAATAACCACAAACTTTTCCAGAGAGAACGAGATAACATTATTTGTGATGTTGCTATACCTTTTACTACAGCAACTTTGGGCGGAAACATAGAAGTTCCTACTATAGAAAAAAAAATGGTTAATGTTTCCATACCAAAAGGAATGCAGTCAGGTCATAAACTCAGAATCAAAGGCAAGGGAATGAGTATTCTGAGAACAAACACAAGAGGCGATATGATTGTTAAAGTACATGCTGAAACACCAGTAAACTTATCTTCAGATCAAGAGAAACTTTTAAATCAATTTAATGAAACCCTTACTAAGAAAAACTCTAAAATGACGGAAGGGTTTTTTGATAAAGTAAAAAAAATGTTTAATTAATGAATTATTGTTTTGATTTTATCGAAACACCAATAATTAAACTTTTTGTCCTAGATAGTTCAGAGGGAGTTCACTTTCTTATAAAAGATAACGATAAAAGAATTAAAAACATACTTAATTTATATAACCCAACTAAAGGTTTAAAATTAAAGAAAGCAAAAATATTAATAAACAATTTATTGAAAGGTAAAATTTCTAAACAAAAAAATATAAAAATAAAATTCCTCGATGGAACTACACTACAAAAAAAAGTTTGGACAGAAATTACGAAAATTCCTTATGGTCAAACAATTTCCTACAGCGAGCTTGCTAAAAAAATAAAGAGACCAGATGCAGTAAGAGCCATTGCTTCAGCGGTTGGTAAAAATCCTGTTGGATTATTGGTTCCTTGTCACAGAGTAGTAAAAAAAAATGGAGATTTTGGAAGATATATGTGGGGTGATAAAATTAAGAGAAAAATACTAGATATAGAGGGTAGAGGAACGGCTGACTCGACATATAGAGGAGGAAAGTGAGATACCGAATCAGCCCCCGCATGAATGCTAACTGAACACTAATAAATATTTTGATATAGTCAAAGTTGTTCAAGTATTAAATATCCAAAAATGAGTTTAAAATCGATTTTATCCTATAGTTTTCAGTCATTTTACCTTGCTGGGAGTTTTTTATTATTATTTATTTTTTTGCCCACATTTTACAATTTATCAATTGGTATCTCTTTAAGTGTTATCGGTCTAGTAATACTGATATCTAGATTTTTTGATGTCTTCTCAGACTTTTTAATTGGTTATTTAACAGAAAAAAGAATTATTTCAGGTCGATCAAGAAAAAATCAAATTCTTTTAGGAATAATAATATTTATTTTCTCCTTATTTGGCCTTTACGTTTTCCAATCTTCTAATATTTATAATTTTATTTTTTTTTATAACTTAGCATTGATAAGTTACTCAATTGCAATCATTCCTTACGACTCTATAGTTATCGATCAAAAAAAAATTTTAAAAAAAAGATTTCGTTTGGCAGCAGTCAAAGAAGTATTTGCAATTTTAGGAGTTCTTGCAGCTCTTATTATTCCAACGACTATTTCAAATTTAAATAATGTTGAGCTATTAAACCCAGACGTTATTAAAACAAGTGGTTTTATTTTTATTTCTCTTGCAATTATAGGGGGATTAATTTTTTATTTTTTCTATGATGATGAACTGAATTACAAGTCAAATGAAATTTCTTGGATAAAATTAAAAACTTTCATTAAAAAAAATAAAAAAATCTTACCTTTTTCTTACATTACATTTTTTAATTTACTTGCTAATAATTTTACTGCAAATTTATTTATTATATTTGTATCTGAATATCTGGGTCTTAGTGATTATGCAGGTCATTTATTAATTTTGTATTTTCTTATAACATTAATTTCCACGCCATTTTGGTATTTTTTTGGAAAAAAATTTTCAAATATGTTTTTATTACAGATTGGAACCAGTATAACTATTTTTGGTTTTTTATTTGTTATTTTCACTAGCAGTGACTATTGGCAAATATATATATTTGTCATACTTATTACAGGAATTGGAATTGGAATTGATCTTATAATACCCCAGATTGAGTTAGCTGACATATTAGATGTAAATAATGAAAATCGTTTATCACAGTTTTTTACCTCATTTTTCTCAATTATAAGAAAAGCTGCTATAGGAATTGCTGCTGGTATAGCACTAACGGGATATGGTTACTTACAATCAATAAATTTTACAATTCACCCAAATATTCCAAATATTATGATTTTTTATTTTTTTATACCGCTAACCATTAAATTGTTCGTATTAATCTTAGTAATGAGATATAGAAGTAAATTCAATGTCTCAATTAGAGAGTAAAAAACACGTAATTTACATACTAGGCACTGTTGCCTTTTTCTTATTTTCAATTGCAGACACTATTATAAAGTTAATTGGAGATTTATATAAAGACACAGTTATATTTTCCATAGCGAGTTTCTCTGCAATAATCCCAGTGCTCTTTTATTTACTGTACAGAAAGAGCTTAGAAGAAATAAAAACAAGCAATTATAAACTTCATTTTATAAGAGGTATTTTAATGACTTTGACCTATTATTTTGTTGTAAAAGGTATCATTTTATTACCTTTATCTATTGCTTATCCAATAATTTTGTCAGCTCCTGTGTTACTCTCAATTATGGGAATAGTAATTTTAAAGGAGTCGATTTACCTATCCAAAATAATTTCTTTAATACTAGCTATGATTGCTGTTTTTATGGTCTCAGGTTTTAGTTTAAAAGCAGGTTTTAATGCTTTGGGAGTAATATTTCTTATATTAGGAGTAATTTCATTAGCGTGTCTAGATTTTACAGTGCGAGTTTATGGGAAATCTGAAAGAACTATGGCTTTGACTTTTTATAGTATGGGAATTACTGGCATAATTTTCACAGTATTTTCAATCAACCATTACAAAGATATCGCTTTGTACGATTTTTTAATAATGGTAGGTGCAGGGCTTATTGATGGTGTGGCCATGATGATCTTAATCTATTCTCTTAGAAGAATAGAGGCTTCATTTTTTAGCATCACACATTATTCACAGATCATTTTTGGAATAGTAATTAGTATTGTTGTTTTCAATCACTACCCCTCAATTATAGAATTATGCGGTGCTATTTTAATAATAATTTCTGGATATCTTGTTTATTCTAAATTAAAAAAGCTAAATTGATTGCTTTTCCATTGGGTAAATAGAGCAACCTGAAATTTTCCACTCTCCCTTGTCTTTAATGAGTGAGTACATTGCTAAATAAGAAACATTATCTTGCGAGACGATTTGTAGTTGATGATATATAGCTCCTTCAAAAAATTTTGATTCCATAAAATAGTAATTTTTAGGGTTATAAACAGGCTCATAATAGTTTTTAACCATACTCATAAAATCTTGAGGATTATTAAACCTCATCTTGATATAAGGTGAGGCATGAAAGAAAGCTCCTTCAGCATCTTTGTTAATGAAGGCTTTTAGTTGACTTTCAATCACTGCTTGCGTTTCACTAAACTCATTTTTATCAATAGTTTCTGCAATCGATATAGTGTTAAAAAGTAAAAGGCATAAACTTGTGTAAATTAATTTTTTAAACTGCATACTATTTATATGCGTAATTAAACAATATAGATGAAAATCATTTTAATTATATTCGCCTTGTTTTTGAACATATCCTATAGTTACGCAGATCAAAATAGCCCAAAACTTGATGAATTATTCAGTCAGCTCTCTAAGGTAAAGGACTCAAAAGAACAAAGTCTAATTATATCAAAAATATGGGGAGAATGGATGAAAATTGAAAATCCAGATGTAAAAATAGTAATGGATAATATTTCAGATTTTTTTAAATCTAAAAATTACCAATCTGCGATATCAGCTTTAACTCTTGCTATTGAGTTAGAGCCAAATTACGCGGAGGCCTACAACAAAAGGGCAACTTTTTATTTTATGATGGGAGACTATGAAAACTCTATGAGAGATATTAAAGCTACATTGTATCTTGAACCAAGACATTTTGGTGCATTAGATGGTTTGAGTAGAATTCTTATAAGCTACAAAAATTATGATGGAGCACTTAAGGTTTATCAAGAAATGAAAAAGTTAATGCCAAATGATTTGTCTGTTGATATGAAAATTGAAAATCTAAATCAAATGATGTCAAAGGAAACTTAAATTAACTAATTGGTTAAGAAAATAGATTAACGAAACAATGAAATTTATTGCCCCTTGCCACCTTCCTCCTCGACAATGTCTCAACCCAAGCGGCTAGGGGACAGGTATAATATTCGAATTTTGGTTGATATGAAACAGATTTCTTATAATTTAAAAAGCCTATCAAATAAGAAAAATATCGTTATAGATGTTATTTAAAAATTAATTAGTTATAAATTGAGCTGTGAAAAAAAAATTTAACACAAAAGTAATTCATTCTGGGCATGGCCCAGATAAAGAAACGGGAGCCGTTATGCCACCGATACATCTTTCATCAACCTTCAAACAAATGGAACCCGGAAATTTTGAGTATGAATATGCTAGAACCAAAAATCCTTCTAGAGATGTACTAGAAAAATTACTAGCACAAATTGAGTCTGGAGATAAAGCTTTTGCATTTGCATCGGGCATGTCAGCAATTAATACAGTTTGTGACCTATTTGGCACAAACTACCATATAGTTTGTTCTGATGATGTATATGGGGGTACTCGTAGGTTATTTGATAAAGTTAAATCAAATATTGACGTAACTTACATTGACTTTGATAAAAATATAAACTGGAATGATGAAATAAAAGAAAACACAAAATTTATATGGATTGAAACACCATCAAATCCTTTAATGAAAATTATTGATATTAAAAATACTGTTAATATTGCAAGTGAATTTAAATTACCTGTGATATGTGATAACACATTTGCCTCTCCATATAATCAGAGACCACTTGAATTAGGTGCAGATATGGTAGTGAGTTCTTCAACAAAATATTTAGGAGGCCACTCAGATATTGTTGGTGGGTCTATTGTTATTAAAGAGAATAAGGAATACGCTGAAAAAATTTCTTTTATTCAAAATGCAGTTGGGGCTGTCCCCTCTCCCTTTGATTGTTATTTATTAACAAGAAGCATTAAAACACTTTCTGTAAGAATGAAGCAACATAATGAAAATGCTATTGCTGTGTCTAATTATTTATCCAATCATCCTAAGATAGAAAAAGTTTTTTTTCCAGGTAATGATAAAAGGCACAAGGAAATTGCAGAAAAACAAATGGATGGTTTTGGTGGAATGATGTCTTTTGTAATTGACTCAGATATTAATGGGGTAAAAACTTTTCTAAAAAATTTAAATTTATTTACACTCGCGGAAAGCCTAGGAGGAGTCGAAAGTTTGATCGAGCATCCAGCCATCATGACCCATGCTTCTATAGATCCATCAATTAGAGAAAAATTAGGCATATCAGAAACATTACTAAGAATATCTGTGGGTATTGAAGATGTAGATGATTTGATCTCAGATTTAGACCAAGCCCTATCAAAGATTTAAAATGAGAGACATAGTTGATTTTATTGGCAATACGCCACTTATTAAACTCAAATATCCATCTGAAATTACGGGTTGTAATATTTATGGTAAAGCAGAATTTATGAATCCAGCTGGTTCTATCAAAGATAGAACGGCATTGGGTATAATCCTTGATGCTGAAGAGAATAATTTAATTGAACCAGGCGGCACTGTAGTTGAGGGTACCTTTGGAAACACAGGTATTGCTTTAACAATGATAAATAATGCTAGAGGATACAAAACTATAATTGTAATGCCTGACGGTGCATCAGAGGAGAAGCAAAGTATTTTAAGGAATATGGGGGCAAAGCTAAAAGTTGTACCAACTAAACCCTATTCTGATCCAGGTAATTATCAGCATGTATCAAAGAAGTTAGTTGAAGATCTACAATCAAAAGGAGAGACTTCAGTTATGTGGGCAAACCAATTTGACAATACAGCAAATTACAAATTTCACTCAAAAACCACAGCTAAAGAAATATTCAATCAGCTTGATGGAAAAGTTGACGGATTTACTTGTGCAATTGGGTCGGGTGGAACATTAGCAGGCACATCTATTGGACTCAAAGAATTAAATTCAAATATAAAAATAGCTTGTACAGATCCACAAGGTGCTCAAATGTATAATTATTTTAAATATTCTAAATTGGAAGTTAAAGGCGAGCCATCAGAAACGGAGGGAATAGGCCAGTATAGAGTGACAAAAAATGTTGAACCTTCCCTTATTGATTTCTCATACCATATTACTGATTATGATGCGTTTAAACTTTTATATAAAATGGTCAAAACAGAAGGCTTATTTCTTGGCTCCAGTTCTGGAGTAAATGTAGCAGGGGCTATCGAAATGGCTAAAGAAATGGGACCAGGTAAAAACATTGTTACAATTCTTTGTGATGATGCTAACAAGTATTTTAGTAAGTTGTATAACAAAGAATATCTGTTATCAAAAAAACTTCCCGTACCCGAGTGGCTTTAAAATTTTAATCACTACCAAAAGTCATTCTTTTTAAAGTTCTATCTTTTAATACAAAATGGTGCATAAGTGCAGCTCCTGAATGTATAAAAAATAAAACTAATAAAACATTACTAGAATATTCATGGAAACTTTTGAACAAGTACCTTAAATCACTGTTGTGATCCAATAAATTGATTAATTCAAAATTTAAAAACATTACTGTGTCACCTTGTAAGTTTGTAAGGATGTATCCAGATATTGGTTGTAAAAAAAATATTGAGTAAAATAAAAAATAGTTAGTTTTAGCAACATAAATTAATATTTTATTTTTTAAGATGGGCTTGGGCCTAATATTGATAAATTTCCAACTTAATCTAAATATTGCTAGGACAAGAATTGAAAGACCTAGTGTGTTGTGTATCATCAATATTTCATAATAATACTCAAAATTATTCTCTAAATTTTTACCTAATATGTATGTTACAATTATAAGAGCAGCCATAATCCAATGAAATAACTTGCTAATTAAACCATAATTATCTGCGCTGTTTGCTAACTTCATTATCTTCAATTATGTATGTTAATATTGTTGTTAATAAATGAAATTAAAAAATTTATTTTTATCGTTATTTTTATTTTTTTCCATCAGTGTTTATTCTAAAGATTTTATAGTCATTCAATCTACTACTAGCATTGCTAATACGGGTTTACTTGATCTCTTAGCATCAGAATTTAAAAATAAAACTGGAATTAGTGTAAGACCTATTGCAGTTGGAACCGGTAATGCTATTGCAAACGCAAAAAGGGGCGATGGAGATTTATTATTTGTTCATTCAAAAAAAGATGAATTAGAATTTATTGACGAGGGCTACGGTGTTCAAAGATATGAAATTATGTACAATAAGTTTATTTTAATTGGTCCAAAATCTGACCCACTGAAAATATCAAAAGAGGAAGATATTTTATCCGCATTAAAAAAAATATATAACTCAGAATACAAATTTATTTCAAGAGATGATAATTCTGGAACTCATAAAAAAGAACAAGAATTATGGAGTTTGGCAAATATAAAAAAATTTGACTCTGATAGATATATAAAAACTGGGACAAGCATGGCCAATACATTAAATATTGCCTCTGAAATTGATGCCTATACCATAAGTGACAAAGGCACCTGGCTATCTTTTAAAAATAAAAATAATTTAAAAATTCTTTTTGAGGGTGGTGATGAATTACATAATCCTTATGGAATTATTGCGGTCAATCCAGAAAAATTCCCTCATGTTGAGTATAAAAAATCTCAGAAGTTCATTGAATGGTTGATTACAGGTGAGGGCAAAGATGTTATTAATAGGTTTACATATAACGGTGAAAAGTTGTTTCATACCAATTAATACTATCTAAATGCTAACTTTTGAAAAAATACAATCCGCAGTTTTTATTACAATTTATGTAAGTATTTTCTCAACTTTAATTGCATTTTTTTTATCAATGATCTTTGGCTATTTAATTGCTATTTATCAATTCCAATTAAAAAAACCAATTGTAATTTTCTTAAGCTCTCTTACCTCTATCCCTCCCGTATGTGCAGGGCTATTAGTCTATATACTTATAAGTAGATCTGGCCCCTTAGGTTGGATGGAAATTCTATATTCACCTTTAGCAATGATCATTGCTCAGATCGTAATTATCTTCCCAATTATGATAACTTTAATTATTAAAAACATTGAAGAGGATTATCCAATTTATAGAGATGAATTAATGTCTTATGGAGCGTCCAAAAAAGATATAATTTTCATACTCTTTTCAAATAAAACAAATATTTACATCACTGTCTTTTTACTAGGTTTTGGCAGGGCTATTAGCGAGTATGGTGCAGCTGCAATTGTAGGAGGCTCAATTGATCATTTCACAAGAAACATGACAGCTACAATTGCTTTAGAAACCTCTAAAGGGAATGTTTCATTAGGTATAGTTTTAGGAACGATATTAATTTCCCTCACACTTTTAATATCAATATCCCTTAATTTTTTAAATAATAATAATGATCAAAGTAAATAATATTTCATATACGATTGATGGAAAAAATATTCTCTCGAATATTAATCTAAATATCATACAAAACAAAATTACAGTTATTACTGGAAAAAATGGTTCTGGTAAAAGCTCTCTTATAAAAATTATAAATAAAATTATTATTCCTAATAAAGGTACAATTAACTCTGAATATTCTGAACCTATACCGATGCTTTTTCAAAAACCTATTTCTTTAAATAAAAGTTTAGAGGATAATTTTCTGCTATTAAGCAAATTAAAGAAATCCAAGGTAAATAAGTTCTACTTTAATTTATTTAAATTAAATAAATTAAAAAAACGTAAATTTCAAAATTTATCAGAAGGAGAAAAACAGAAAGTATTCATCTCTAGATTAATGAGCTATGAACAAGATTTAATCATTTTAGACGAACCTAATCAGAACCTTGACTTAGAAAGTGAAAAGATTTTTTTTGCTTCTTTGTCTAAAGTTAAAAATAAAACTATTCTTTTATCTCTCCACAATATGAGTCTTGTAAAAAAATTTGCAGATTACGTAATAGTTCTAGATTCAGGAAAAATTGTATTTAACGATATTTCTTCAAAATTTTTTTAATGTTCCATACATAATTTACTGATATGCTAAAAACACATATCATGATTAAAAGTTTACTTGCCTTAATATTTTTATTCCCATTTTTAGCTTATTCTAACCCTGTGCTTGATCGGCAAGAGTCCATGAGAGACTTCAATAAACTAATGAGAGCTGCAAACAATTTAATTAAAGACGATGTGATTAACGATGACTTGGCAGGAATTTATGAAGAAATCGAAAATATAATGAGAGTTTACCCTACTTTATTTCCTGATGATTCATTTGGAGGTAAGTCAAAAGCTAGTACTGACATAATTGACAATAGAGAATTGTTTAATCAAATTGCAAAAGAGACAGAAGACAATGCAGCACTTGCAAAATTATCCTCATTAGAAGGTGATATTGAAAGTGTTCAACAATTTCACCAAAATCTATTTGGAAGCTGTAAGAGTTGCCACTCTCGTTTTAGAGATTAATAAGAGTGAATTTTTTAAAAAAATTTTTTCTATTTTTTTTTCTGCTAACTAATTTATTATTTGCTCAGAGTAATACAATGAACTACACACCTATAGATACCGAAGAATCATTTAAAAGAATTCAAGAGGGTGCAATTGTAATTGATGTTAGATATCCAAAAGAACACAATATGATTCGAATTGAGAACTCACACAATATTCCTTTTAAAGAAATAACTGTTGAAAAAATCAACTCCATAAACCCCGATAATAAGGATATTATTATTCACTGTACCGCAGGCATTACATCTAAAAAGGTTGCAGATTATCTAGTTTCTGAAGGGTATCAGGGAAGTATTTATGAAATGGACAAAGGTTTAATTGATTGGATTAATTTAGGTTTTAAAACCGAGCAAGGTACATAAATCATAATTTTAAAAACTCTAAGAAAAATAGTTAGTACTGAACATATAGTAAATCATATACCCAATAAGTCCTACAACTAATAAGACTAGGGGTATTACTGATATTGTAAAAGCCTCCCTAAATTTCTTATTAAATATTAATAAACTAGCTAGTAATAAAATAAAAAGAATTAATGCAAGTCTAATCATAAGTTAATTTTAGCATAAAATTTAATAATTTTGCTATTCCATATCTACTAATTTATGTATAACAAGTCTTAATCATGTCTAGAACAAAAATAGCTATCGCAGGGGCATTAGGAAGAATGGGAAATAATCTCATAAATTCTGCTCTATCGAATAATAACGTTGAGCTCGTTGGAGTATTTGATGTTAAAGATATTGACCCTAGCTTTATTAATAAAAATCAAATTCAAGAAAATGTTTTTACTACTAGGGAAGAGTCATTTGAAAAAGCAGATATAGTTATAGATTTCACAACACCTAAGGCCTTATTTAATTTTACGGAAGCTGCTGTTTCTAATAATACCGGTTTAGTTATTGGAACGACCGGATTAGATGAGAGCCACTTTAACCTTTTAAAACAAACAAGTAATTCAACAAAAGTATTTTACGCACCGAATATGAGTTATGGAGTTAATACATTTTTTGAAATAGCAAGAAAAGCCGCAAAACACTTAAAAGAATTCGATATAGAAATAATTGAAACACACCACCGACACAAAAAGGATGCACCTAGTGGAACAGCTTTAAAGCTCGGAGAAGAGATTGTAGCAGAGCTTGGACTATCCAAATCAAATTTTAATTTTAAACGTCATGATCAAGAAGGCCAAAGAAAAGAAAATGAAATTGGTTTCTCTTCTATTAGAGGTGGAAATATCCCAGGTGAACATACGGTCATATTTCACGGTGACAATGAGTCTGTAGAATTAACACACAAGGCCCACAACAGAAAAATTTTTTCTGATGGCGCTATTCAAGCAGCAGTATGGTTATCAACAAAGGAAAAAGGCTTTTATACCTTTAAAGATATGATTAGCTAGACGAGGAGCTGTACTTCTCAATAATTCTTTTTAATTTTTTCCTTCTATCCTCACTCAAAAAACTAGCGAAGAATTTTTTCTTTCCAGCGTAATTTACGCTTAATGAATTTTTTTCATTCTTTATCTTCAACCAATTTAAATTATAACTATTTTGTTCAATAACCTCATCTCCATCAAGCCGCTCTAATTGCATAGATTTTGATTCTAATGAAATTTTTTCTGTTTTTTTTAAACTCTTTACAAAAAAATAAGTACATACGACCAAAATAGAAAATTCAACAATACCAAATATGATTATCGGCCAAGCACCGACTAATAAAAATCTTCCACCAATAAAAATGATCAAGAAACCTGTAATGAATAAAAAAAATAGAATTTGAAGATTTGTAAGACTCCTATTTGGTTTGATATGAAGCTTTCTTGTCATTTCTATAAGTTTATAAAATTATATTTATATTTATAATAGATTTAATAGCACACCAATAATAATATGAAAAAACAAGAAAGAGCAAAGGTTGTATTGGATAATTTAAACAAATTTTATCCAAATATCCCAATCCCTCTTAAACATAAAAATGTATATGAGCTTTTAATAGCGGTTTTATTAAGTGCTCAATGCACAGACGAACGTGTGAATAAGATTACACCTTTACTATTTAATACGGCAAATAATCCTCATGATATGGCAAAGGTGTCTGTTAATAAAATTTATAAAATCATTAAACCATGTGGACTTGCACCTAAAAAATCAAAAGCTATTTCTAAACTCTCAAAAATATTAATTAAAAAATACAATGGTAGGGTCCCAGAGACTTTTGAAGATTTAGAAAATTTACCAGGAGTTGGTCATAAAACAGCGAGTGTAGTAATGTCCCAAGGTTTTGGTCACCCTGCATTCCCTGTAGATACACATATTCATCGTCTAGCACAAAGGTGGGGTCTGACAAATGGTAAAAATGTAGTTCAAACTGAATTAGATATTAAAAAATTATTTCCTGAGTCAACTTGGAACAGACTTCATTTACAAATGATTTTTTATGGAAGAGAATATTGCAAAGCTAGAAGCTGCTTTGGTGTTGAATGCAAAATTTGCACAGACTGTTATCCAAACAGAAGAAAGGCTATAAAAGTAAAAAAACCCTAATTTTCTATAGATTGTCTATGAAAAAAAACAGAATAATGTATAAAAATAAACTTATTTAGCATTATGAAACAAATTAAGAAAATATTAATTGCTAACAGAAGTGAAATTGCAATTAGAATATCTCGTGCAGCAACTGAATTGGGCTTTAGGACTGTATCCATTTACTCGTACGAGGATCGTTTTGCATTGCATCGCTTCAAAACAGACGAAAGCTATCTTGTTGGATCAGGATTAGGTCCTATTCAGGCTTACCTAGATTACAAAGGTATCGTACAAATTGCTGTTAATTCAGGTTGTGATGCCATCCATCCAGGATACGGCTTCTTATCTGAAAACCCAGAATTTGCTGATGAATGTGCAAAACATAATATTATTTTTGTTGGACCCTCTCCAAAGATTATGCGATCACTTGGAAATAAAGTAGAAGCTAAAAAAACTGCAGGCAATGCTAAAGTACCAACCATACCTTCCACAGGACCCTTACCAAAAGATTTAAAAAAATGTAAAGATCTTGCAAAAAAAATTGGATATCCAATTATGCTCAAAGCATCTTGGGGTGGCGGCGGTCGTGGAATGCGAGTGATCAGAAAAGAAACAGAATTAGAAAATCAAATCAACACCGCTAGGAGAGAAGCTAAAAGTGCCTTTGGAAAAGATGATGTATTTTTTGAAAAGTTAATCGAAAAAGCTTTTCATGTTGAAGTTCAGATAATTGGCGATAAGCATGGCAATATAGTTCACCTTTTTGAAAGAGATTGTTCTCTTCAAAGACGACATCAAAAGGTAGTAGAAAGAGCTCCTGCTGCCTACCTATCTGACAAAGAGAGAAATGAGATTTGTAACGCAGGTGTTAGAATAGGAAAACAAGTTAATTATTCATGTGCGGGAACTGTAGAGTTTTTAATGGATGCTAAATCTAGAGATTTTTTCTTCATTGAAGTTAATCCAAGAGTTCAAGTTGAACACACTGTAACAGAAGAAATTACTGGTATTGATATTGTAAAAGCTCAGTTCCTCTTAGCGGCTGGTGCTAAAATTGGAGATGATATATGTGGTGTGCCAACTCAAAAAGACATTCATATGAAAGGTCATGCTATCCAATCAAGGGTTACAACAGAAGATGCCGCTAATGATTTTGCCCCAGATTACGGTAAAATTAATGTTTATAGATCTGCAAGTGGCTTGGGAATAAGACTAGATGCTGGAACTGCATCTACTGGTACGGTTATTACTCCTTATTATGACTCTCTTTTAGTTAAAGTAACTGCAAAAGGCCAAACCCCTATTGAAGCAAAGAGAAGAATGAATAGAGCATTGAGTGAATTTCGCGTCAGAGGTGTAAAAACAAATATACCTTTTTTATTAAAGTTAATTAACCACAAAGGTTTCGATGTTTTTAAATACCATACAAAATTTATAGATAGTGAAAAAAGTTTATTTCAATTCTCTGGTCGAAAAGATAGGGCAACCAAAACATTAAACTTCTTAGCCGAAGTTATTGTTAATGGTAACCCGGAAGTCGCTAATAGACCAAAATTAAGAGAGACAACACCAGCAAAACTCTCAGACTATGGAATATCTAGATCAAAAAAAGCACAAGAGACTGTCGATAAAACATATAAACAAATTTTAGATACTAATGGTCCATCTGCTGTTGCTGAGACTGTGTTAAAAGAAAAACAATTATTGATTACAGACACTACCTTTAGAGATGCTCATCAATCTTTGATTGCAACTCGAATGAGAACACAAGATATGTTAGGCATAACTGACTTATATGAAGAAAGACTTAAAAATCTATTCTCAGTTGAGTGTTGGGGTGGTGCAACTTTTGATGTTGCATTAAGATTCTTAAAAGAGGACCCTTGGGAACGTCTAGAAAAGTTACGTGAACAAATGCCCTCAGCCCTATTACAAATGTTATTCAGAGGATCGAATGCTCTTGGATATACAAACTATCCTGATAATGTTTTAAGAAGGTTTATACAACTCTCCGCTCAGTCTGGGATTGACGTTTTTAGAATATTTGATGCACTAAACTGGATTGAAAATATGAGAGTCTCTATTGACGAAGTATTAAAATCTGGAAAAATCTGTGAAGCTTCTATTTGTTACTCCGGCGATTTATCGTCTCCAGCAGAGAAAAAATATACACTTGATTACTACTTAAAAATGGCGCAAAAGCTTGAGAAAATGGGAGTTCACTTTCTTGCAATCAAAGATATGGCAGGTTTGTGTAAACCCAAGGCAGCAAAAATTTTATTCAAAGAATTAAAAAAAAGCATAAAAATTCCAATTCATTTCCATACTCACGATACAAGTGGAAATGGTGTTGCAACATTGCTTAATGCCTCAGAAGCAGGGGTAGATATTGTTGATGTAGCAATTGACTCTTGGTCTGGCTTCACATCGCAACCTAGTTTTGGTGCAGTTTTAGAGTCTCTTGATGGCAATAAAAGAGATCCAAAAATTTCTTCTGCAGTTGTCAGGACTGCTGCAAATTATTGGGAAGGTGTTAGAAAACAATACCAACCTTTCGAAAGTAAAACTCGCACTAGTATGTCAGAGGTATATTTACATCAGATGCCAGGAGGCCAGTACACTAATTTAAGAGAGCAAGCAAGGTCAATGGGTATTACAGACGAGAGATGGCCAGAACTTGCATCAATGTATGCCGAAGTGAACAAAATATTTGGTGATGTAATTAAAGTTACACCTATATCTAAGGTTGTTGGTGATATGGCAATTTACATGTTGGCAAATAATATTCAAATTCAAGATGTTTTAGACCCTAAAAAGGATGTTGGCTTTCCTGCATCAGTCATCGAATTCTTTAGTGGCCGATTAGGTCAACCATATAAAGGTTTTCCAAAAGCACTCCAAAAGAAAATTTTAAAAGGAAAAAAACCTATTAATTATAGATTTGGATCAAAGTTACCCTCATTAAAAATTAAAAATAGAACGAAGGAATTGGAAAAGAAGTATAGCGAGACTATTTCAGAGAAAGATACAATTTCACAAATATTTTTTCCCGAGGTTTTTGATGAGTATATAAAACACAAAAAGAAATTTGGTAATACTAGTGTTATCCCAACATCAAACTATTTCTTTGGGATGAATACAGGGGAAGAGATATATGTCTCTATAGAACCTGGTAAAACTCTTATAATAAGATATTTCACTTTAAGTGAGCCAAACGAAAAAGGTTACAGGACAGTATATTTTGAATTGAATGGCCAGGCCAGATCAGTTGACATCAAAGATAATTCCATTGCAGTTGACGATTTAGCTAAAGAAATTGCTGATCCTAGCAACAAAGATCATGTTGCGGCCCCAATACCTGGTTTACTTGTAGACGTTGCTGTTACTGAAGGAATAAAAGTGCCAAAGGGTGCTAAATTATGCACTATTGAGGCCATGAAAATGGAAACAGTTATTTACGCAGACCAACCTGGAATAGTTGAGAGACTGTGCGTAAAAGCTGGTGAAAATATTGAGGCTCAGCAACTTTTATTAATTATAAAATAATTTTTCTCTTAATAATATGATAACAATTTACCGTGGTTAAAAAGATTATAACTGCCAAACACAGAGGTTTTTGTGCTGGGGTTGAGAGAGCTGTTGAAATGGTCGAAAAAAGCCTTTTGAAATATGGAGCTCCAGTTTATGTACGTCATGAGATTGTTCATAATAAATTTGTTGTCAGTAATTTGAGAGAAAAAGGCGTTGTATTTGTAGATTCGCTAGAAGAAATTCCTAAAAATACAAAACAACCTGTAATTTTTTCTGCGCATGGTGTTGCACAAAGAGTAATTAACAAAGCCAAAGATTATAATCTATTATTTTATGATGCCATCTGCCCATTAGTCAGTAAGATTCATAAAGAAATAATTCAATTAGAAAAAAACGAATATAAAATAATTATGATCGGTCATGAACATCACCCTGAAGTTGACGGGACAGCTGGACAGCTCAAGGATATTAGCAATTTAACTTTAGTTCAAAATATTGAGGATGTTGAAAAATTATATTTCCCATCAAATCAAAAACTTGCCTATATAACACAAACAACCTTATCAGTTTTTGATACACAAAGTATTGTTGATGCTTTAGAAAAAAAATTTCCTTCAATTCTAGCTCCTAAAAAATCCGATATTTGCTATGCAACTTCAAATAGACAATTATCTGTACAAGAAATGTCTAAAAATGTTGATGCTTTTTATGTGATTGGTGCCCACAATAGTTCCAATTCAATTAGGTTAGTCGAAACTGCTAAAAGATTTGGTTGTAAACATAGTGAACTAGTTGAAAATATAAACGACTTTGATTATTCAAATTTATCAGAATTTAATACAATAGGTTTGACAGCTAGTGCATCTGCTCCTGAAGAACAATTAAATTTATTCATTGATCAGATAAAAAAAGTTTATGCAATCGAAGTTTTAAATTTTAAAGAGGATGAAAACATCACATTTAAAATACCTAATTTTCTCAATTAAATTTTCTTCTATAAAAGATATCTACTAAAGTCATATGGGGAAGAGTTAATGCCGCTAATCCAATAAACAGTGTCTTTATAAAAGACTCATCAAAAGAAAAACTCTTATGAAGGTAGATAATTGCTAAGCTGCCGCCGACCCATGTTAAGATTGTAAAAGAGATGGTAGTTATAGTTATAAATTTGTTATTTGATAAATATTTTGATGTATCTTTTAATATTGATTTGACATGTTTAAAAGTATGAATGAAACAAAAATAGATAGAAAATGCCACGAGCGGTTCTGTTAAAAATATTACCAATAAAATAATAGACATTTCTAATATCCCCCATCTTAATCTTGTAAATTTAATTGCCAAATATGCATATCTAATCAAAAGAAAAAAGTAACAAATGTAAACAATATATAGATATTCTTGAAATTGATTAAAAGATAGATTTGATAAAAAAGTAAATATCTCAAATGTTTCGTTAGTGTGAAAAAAAATAATCCCAAATACAATATTTAAACCATGCGTTAAAGAAACAGACCATTTATATTTCTTCAAACCTAGATAGGACCAGTCACATAATCCAAAATGAACGATACTCATTAAAATGAATAAAATTAAAGCGATTACGGAAAAGTAAATCCAAAATATAATTACTGCTGCAGAAATAATTAAATATAAGAATACAAATATAAAAAAATCTTTTCTTGTCTTATAACCTAACAGTGCAGCTACAGCTCCGTCAAATGAACCATGCGGCACACCAATAAATGAAACCATGCAAAGAGCAAGTAAAGATATAAAGCTTAATTCATACATTTAATTACGAATGGTGCTTAATGCACTTTTTATAAATTTAATTTTTGGCATTGACATAATGACCTTTAATTTTGTCGGAAAATCAGCTACACCCATCATAAATGATGCAAATTCATTGCCATTTAAAGAGTAAGCCATATTAATAAAAACCTTCTCTGTTCCACTATTATTTTTCAGATAATTCACAAATACCTTATCCATCCATTTATCAAAATATGAGTGATGAGCTTTATTAATATTTTCAAAATTTAACATTATGTTTTTTAGAAAAAAGGAAAAAGCATACCCGGTTGATATTTTGGTGGCACCACCTCTTGAACCGATATGAATATAATTTTCACTTGATTTGTTTTCAATATCATACATTGGTAACGCCCCTTTTTCTTCATCAACTATTTTATATTCAGATAAATTTAATTTTGTCTCAATGTATTCTAATATCTGTTTTTGATACCATTCATCCTCTTGGATTTCTGAAGAAAAAACTGTTGACTCAACTAACATTCTATTTTCATCTATTGGTAAACAATACATAAAATGTAATCCCATTTTTTGTTCAACACGAAAATCCATTAAGGTCACACTATTACCATTTATCATTTGTTTAGTTTCTATAAGGTATCCAAAAAAATGCTGTTTTACTTTTTCATTTTCCAATTTCGGCGTACGAGAATCATAAATTTTCTTAGCAAAAATTTCCTCACCATTCTCTAGCTTGATTTCATAGTATTTTTTTAAATTCGTAATACTTTGAACATTGAACTCTTTAATTGATAAGTTTTCTAAGCCTTTTAAGCAATAATTTTTCCAATCTTGGTATCTTATAGTGCAATAGGGTAAATCCTTAGTTTCATGTTTTATATGATTATTTGTTAAGTAAAAGTTCCAGCAAAACCATTTTTTTTGTGCAAGACTATCAAAATCTTTCATCCAATCTGTCAGCCAAAATGCAAAAAAATTATTTCTTTTGCTATGATAATTTTTATCAATGCCAATTAAACTAACACTTGTTCCCTTATACTTTAATTTTGCAGTAGCAAGGGCACTGGCACCCATGCCCAAAAATGCTACATCATATATTTTCATTTTTAAATGAGCCCCTAATCGATTTGTAGGATTTAAAAATATTTTTTAAAAATAAAAATTCAGGTATAGAAATTATTGTAATCCATAACTTTTCTAATTTGTTTAAATAAATTCTTTCAAGCTTGTAAACATAACCACCGCTTTTAATCTTTTCCCCAATCCCTTTGTAAATTTTTGCTGCAAAAAATATTGCTAGTCTGGTTCTAAGAGGAATAAATTTCATACCAGAAAAACCGTTTGCATAGAATTTATCAGAGAGTTCTATTAAATTTTTAATAGATAATTCAATCAATTTTTTTTTTTGATCATCTAACTTATTATCTATTAGGTCACTTATTGAGACTTGTCCTAACCATTCTTTTGGTAGATATAACCTATTCATTTTTGCGTCCTCGTAAACATCCCTTGCAATATTTGTTAGTTGCATAGCAATTCCTAAATCAATAGCATGCTTTCTTGCTTCAGCATCTTTGGTATTAATTATTGGTAACATCATCAAACCCACTGTTCCAGCAACCTTGTATGAGTAATCTATTAATTCTTTTTCATCTGTAACTCTGACGTTCTGCTGATCGCTGATCAAACCATCTATTAGATCTTTTAAAATACCAATGTTAATATTATTTTTTTTAAAAAAGATATTTATCTCAGAGCTCTCATTTTCTTTTATTTGATTAAATATATTTTTTATTTGAGAAGAGGTATCTAACTTCGAATTATCTGCCACATCATCTAGATATCGACATATGCTATAGAGCCTTGAAGCTGCAATTCTATTTTTTTTGGGTAAAAAAAAACTTGCCCAATAAAAACTTTTACCTTCCGATTTAATGCTATAGGTATTTGTTTTAAATGATGTCACCTTAATGACTAACTTTGAAATCCTTAATTATAAGCTTCTCTATTACCTTAGCAGAGCACAATACGCCAGGTATTCCGGCACCTGGGTGTGATCCCGCAGCTGAAAAATATAAATTTGGTATTTTCTTATCTTTGTTGTGATAGCGAAACCATGCCGATTGAGAAAAAATTGGTGCCACAGAAAATCCAGCTCCGTATTTTGATCTATAATCATTTTTAAAATCCTCAGGAGTCATCCAGAATTCTGCCTCAATGTTTTCTTTTAGTCCTGGCATAATAGTTTTATCCAGTGCTTCAACTATTCTATCCTTAAGTTTTGGACCCTCTGAATTCCATTGAACATCTCCTTGAAGATTAGGAACAGGGCATAAAACATAAAAACTATCACATCCCTCTGGTGCAAAAGTATCATCTGTTGCTGTTGGACGATGAAGATAAAGTGAAAAATCCTCTGTCAAAATCTTTTTCTCAAAAATATCGTGAAGCAGTTCCTTATATCTTTCAGACATCCAAATAGTGTGGTGAGCGACGTCAGAAAATTTTTTCTTCGATCCAAAAAAAAGAACATAAAGGCCCATAGAGTAATGTGTAAATTTCTTAGGTTTGAGAAGACTATCTCTGGAGTATTCTAATGGTAACATTTCACTGTAAACTGTAGGGGGATCTGCATTACAAATCACAAGATCCGCAGGTATTTTTTTTCCGTTATTAAGCACCACGTTTTCCGCTTTACCATTTATAATGGAAATTTGCTCTACATCTGTTTCTTTATTAACAGTAATACCCTGTCTTAACATTAAATTTTCTAACTCTCTCACAATTTTACCTGTGCCTCCCATGCAAAAGTACACCCCCCACTTTCTTTCAAGATAGTGTATTAATGCATATATAGATGTTGTAGTGAACGGATTGCCCCCAACTAATAAAGGATGTATCGAAAATGCCTTCCGCAGATACTTATTTTTTAATTTGCTATTTACTAATTGACTGACTGTTAAATAACTTTTGAGTTTTATTAACGATGGTATTTGCTTTGCCATTTCCCAAAAGGAAATAAATGGCTTATCCGATAACTTTTCGAAACCTATCTCAAAAATATCTTTTGATGTTTTTAATAATTTGTCATACCCATCAACATCATTTTCATCAAATTTTCTTATTTCATTATTTGTATCTTCGATAGATGGTCGATAATCAAAAGTTTTTCCATTGTGAAAGTAAAATCTGTACCAAGGGTCTAAGGATTTAAAATTTAAGTGATCTTTTAAGTTTTCACCAAATAATTCAAAAAGTTCTTCAAATAAAAAGGGTGCTGTTATAACAGTTGGTCCAGCATCGTGTCTATAACCGTCTTTCTCGAAAACTCTTGCTCTTCCGCCAAGCATGTTAAGTCTTTCAAGCAGGGTGACATCAAAACCAAGTTTTCTGCACCTTAAGGCAGCAGCTAGTCCTCCAAAACCCCCACCAATAACTACAACTTTCTTACTCAAGATAGTTAAAGTATATGAAATTTAGACAAAAAAAAACCAGGCAAGTTAGCCTTGCCTGGTTTAAATAGGTTATAAAGCTTTATTAAGCTTTTTTGCCTGAAGATGCTACAGCAGCAGCCCAAATAACTGCGACAAAAGCAATCTTATTCACAACGTCAGCAACGTTATAGATAACGTTTAGAGTTACAGCATCAGCTCCTCCAGTTAAGTAACCGAAGAAATATCCTAATGGATAAATTGCCCAACCAACTGTAACGATCCATCTCATTGTGTTGAAAGCTGTTTGAACAGCTGCAGGACATTTGTCAGCAGCAGCTTTACCAGCTTCACCAGCAAAAATTTCATATAAAATGTATGCCCAACCAGCTAGACCTACAATGAATCCTGCCCATGCGTTGATGAAACCAGCTTCACCAGCATAACCAGCAACAAGCATCACTAAAGTACCGATTAACAGTCTCCAGAAAATACCAGCTGACACTGCAGCAACTGCAGCAAGGATAATGTAGAATTCAATCATCTGTAATGGAACAGTGATTAACCAGTCAACATATCTATAAACAGTAGGTGTATCACCTGTTGTTACCCATACTTCTCTCATATAGAAGTAGTGTACTGCGGCAACTAGACAAACAAGACCACCAAGTGCAAGAGATGTCTTCCACTTACCTGATACGTTGTTAGTTTCTAGGAAAAAGAATGCAGTAGCGGCAACCATACACATTGAGATAACCCAAAAAGATATCCCAACAAAGTCGTCTGGCGCTAAGCCAACGCTTGCAGAAGCTATTCCTGGCAGTGCTACTAGAGCAGCTGTTGGGATAGCCATAGATTTTAAAAACTTAATCATTGAGTACTCCTTTTCTTAAGTTCTAAAACTTATAACAGAATCCTAAATGTAAGGATTTGTTAATTTCAGGGGATTATAGGTATAAATTGCAAAAAAAAAATACCTAATATGACTTTTATTAATATATTTTGGGAGTATAGTGGGTAAAAAAATGGCTATTTTTCAAGATAGTGTACTGTTTAATGGGTTTTTATTCTTTTTATCCACACTATTGCTATGGATAATACTGAAATTCAATAAAAGCTACATAAATAACAAAAAAACTAAGAAAATCATTAATTTCTTTGTTTACCTTGTATTTATAGGTGTAATTATATTCATTTTCGATAATCACACCTCTCATTACTTGGATAACTTGTAATTAAATGAAAATAAGTGAAAACTTTGAGAAAAAGCAAATTAAATCATTTTCTCTGAATTTTGATAAAAAGCTTATTAGACACATACAAGAATTAAAGTCACCCGATAAACGAATTAAGAAGGCAATGATTTATTTTGCCAAAACTGGTGGCAAGAGGATTAGACCGTTCTTGCTTTGTCGAATGGGTTTATATCTAGATATTAAGCCGAAAATATTAGATGACTTTGCCCTTTCGATAGAATGTGTTCACCTGCACTCACTAATCCACGATGATTTACCGTCTATGGATAACGATGACTATAGAAGGGGTAAATTAACTGTGCATAAAAAATTTGATGAGGCAACTGCTGTCTTAGCTGGAGATATGTTTCAAGTCTTATCAGTAAAAACGCTAGCTGAGTCAAAAAATCTCTCTGATAACCAGAAAATCAAATCAATACAGATGCTTTCAAAAGCTAACGGTTTGGAGGGTTTGATTGCTGGACAATCCATGGATATTTACATGAAAAAAAATTCAATAATAAAGGATATAGAGACAATGCATCTTTTAAAAACAGGTGCATTATTCAGTTTATGTTTCAATCTTCTTTTAACTGTAAAAAAATTAAATTTAAATAAAAAAAGAGAGCTAAAAAAAATTGGAGATACAATTGGAAAAATTTTTCAAGTTACTGATGATATGCTTGATAGATGGGGCAATGAGAAAAAAGTTGGAAAGAAAATTAAAAAAGACTCACAAAAAGCAAATATTGCATATAAGCTTAATCGTACTGAATGTATTAAGTATTTAAAACTGATTCAAAATAGAAATTACAAAGCAATGCAAAATTTCTTTAATAAAAAGAGGGAACCCTTGCTATATATGTCGAGTCTTGTTAATTTTATCGTTAATCGTATTAAATGAATAATCATTTTTATAAATATAAAATAACACATAGCCAATGACAATAAATGAAAATGATTTAACGAATGCTCGTACTGCTTGGGGAGAGAGCATGATTGCAATTTCACAGGCTTATGAAAAAAAAGGTATTGATCAAGCTACTTTAGTTGCAAACGAAATGTTAGATAATCTTTACGGTTTTGAGTTAGGATCAGTATTATTTAAACCAACTCTTAGTGGTGGTAATCAAACATTTCGATTAGACAAAGAGGGAGCACTTTCATACTTTGTTGGAAATAATCCAAAGTACCCAACAGACAGTGGTTTTGGAATTAAAGATTGGCTCGAAGTCAAATCAGAAACATCATCCGTGTTTATTGATCAAAATGTAGCAATGTGGATGGGTTGGGTAACTTTGATAAACAAAGAAGGAACCTCTGTCAAAGTTGATAAGAGCTGGGGATATAAAAAAACTGAAAACGATATATTAAAAATAGTTTTGCATCACTCTTCACTTCCTTATAAAGCTTGAGTAACTATTTATTTTTAGAAAATCCGAAATTCATTTAACTTTTGTACATAGAGTAAGTTTTTTTAAATTCTTTAAATTAAATTTAATTATCGATAACTTTTACTATGTGTTCTATTGGTTTCCCCTTAATAGTAAACTGATCATGGAGATAGGAATGAATTGTAATTTTGATAAAGTTTTCTTTCAGATTAAAAAAACGTTGAGGTACGTGTACCCAGTCAGAATAAATTCTTGTGATTCTTATATCATTTATAAAAAGCTGTAAATATCCAGAGTTTGAAATATTTTCACCTCCAATTTCTGAAGGGTTTAGATTAAAATTTTTTAAATCTATAAAAATATTGTAACCATCAATTTTATCTTTGATGACTGTTAAATTAATTGAAGGGTAAGGCTTATCAGCATCTATCTGATTTCCTGGATGATGAGCAAAACAATTTATTGAGAAAAATAAAATAAATATCCCATACTTAAATTTCATAATTAAGAATTATATTATTTGTTATTAAACAATTATCTATTTTAAATATCAGTACACAAATCTTTTGAGTATGTTTCGATAAACAAATTCTTTTTATAGTTGTAAATCGTAATGTTTATTATTGTTTTATCTACAGATCTATTTTGTATAAAGATTCTACAATTATCAGTGTTATATCTGTGGAATTCATAAACACTCTCAATTTTTGAAAAATCAACTTTTCCATATTTTAAAATTAAATCATTTAGCGATTTATTTAAAAATAGTTCTACACCTTTGAAATGCTCAACAATTTCATCACTTTCCTCAACAGTTTCCTCTACTTCAGGGGTATATATAATTTTAGGTACAGGCTCTGGTTTTATTACTTTCTCTTCTACATCAGTTGTTTCACAGCTTGTTGCTATAATCAGAAAAGAAATAAAAATAAAATATTTAGATAATTTAACTAAATTCATCAAACTCTTAAATCAATAAGAACACAAATAGCTCATGCAATTTCTATATTAAAAACACGATAAGACAATCAAAACAAATCTCCAACATACTTTTTTCATCTAAATATTTAGTTTATAATCATCTTTGTGAGAATTAAATATGAGCAACCGTCTGTTTGCCATCAATCATATAAAAGTGTTCTAGGTCAAAGACCAATTTGGGATTGGAGGCACGATAAGCTGTTATGGGTGGATATTTATGAAAATAAAATAATTGAAACTGATCAAGATAATAACGAAGAACGTCAATATTCAGTACAAGACGGTGTCACCAATATTCTTTTACAAGATAATAAAAATTATATCATGAGTTCATACGACTCTCTTTATTCAATTCATCCCTCATTATCTAAAAAACAGCTTCTAACAAAGATCAATTTTGATAGTCCAAATAACAGGATTAATGATGCAGACATAGATTTAAATGGACAAATTTGGATATCAACAATGGATATTCAACAAAAGTCTCAGACTGGAAAAGTTATATGTCATGACTCTAATTTAAAACCAATATACTCAGATAACTCTTATATTATTTCAAATGGACCAGTTTTTGACTACGAGAGAAATGTAGGTTATGTAACTGACTCTATAAAAAGAATTATTTATATTTTTTCTATCAATAATTTGTCAGGCAATGGAATAAATAAAAAAGTTTTTCTTTCCATGAACAAAATCGATGGAAACCCAGATGGAATGACAGTTGATAAAAATGGTAACTTATGGGTAGCAATGTGGGGAAGTGGCAAGGTTTGTTGTTTTGATAAAAAAGGTTCACTTAAATTAATTTTACAACTTCCTGTTTCAAAAGTAACAAGTTGCACTTTTGGTGGGAAATATCTCAATGAGCTTTTTATTACAACTGCATCTGTTGGTCTCAACGACATTGAAGCAGAAAGACAACCGCATGCAGGAAAACTGTTTAAGTTTGTTACCCAAGAACAAGGCTATGCTTCAAATTGTTATAGATCTGAAAATATCCCCGATTTGTATCATTAAGTATGAAATTTAATCAATCTCAGATTAGTGAAATAATTCAAATGGCTTGGGACGATCAAACAGATTTTAGTCAAATCAAAAAAATTTATGAAATTGATGAGGGTGATGTTAAAAAAATTATGAAAAAAAATATTAAACAAAAAAGCTATGAAATTTGGAGAAAGAGAATTCACCAAAGAAGTGCCCAAAAGACACAACTAAAAGGAAAAGATTATGTCTAAAGCATTATTTGGTGCAGGATGTTTTTGGGGGCCTGAAAAAAAATTTTCTGAGATCAAAGGTGTGATTGAAACCCAAGTAGGCTACTCTCAAGGCTTAACTGATAAAACTTCTTACGAAGAAGTTTGCAAAGGTAATACAAATCATGCTGAAGTCGTTTTCTTAAAATTTGATGAAAATCTTATTTCATACACTAACCTTGTGGAGTTTTTTTATCAAATTCATGATCCAACAACTTTAAATCAACAAGGCCCAGATCGAGGATCTCAATACCGATCATTGATAGGCTATTATGATGAAACTCAATGTGAAATAGCAAAGCAGATCACAGACAAATTGAACGAAAGCCAATTTAATCAAAAAATTACTACGATTATAGAACCCGTTAAGAATTACTGTCCCGCAGAGGATTATCATCAAAAGTATATGGAAAAAAAATATTCTTTTTTAAATTTTTAATTTTTAAATCGGAGAGTAGGGATAAATTATTTTTGGGAATTTATAATTAGATTTTTTCTTATAATGCTTTTTAATAAAATAATTTGATTTCAATTTTGTTGGCGAAATAATTTTATTTTTAATAAAGGCAAATTCAGAAATTTTTTTTAGTTTTTCTAATCCGTTTCCTATTAAAAAATAGTTTTGACTCAATATATCCACAAGGTTTGAGTCAATTTTTAAAGTTTTTGTCTTTCCAATTAACTTGCCTGATGTATCAATCTTTTGAATAGCTAAATCTTTTCTATTTGTGTCAATCACACACAAGACATTTTTAGTAAGTTTTTTGTTAATACCTAAAAAGAAATGCTCAAAAATAGAATAACCCACAATTTCTACTCTATGATCTATAAAAAAGCCTTTCATAAGTGAGTGACAATTTCTTATTGCTGTAAAGCGTGCTGGTCCATAATTTAGATGCAATTTTTTGATATGATCAGCCTTTATTTTTGTTTTAGTTACTAAGTTTTGTAGTAATTCCGATAATATTTTTTCATGTCCATACTCACTTTTTACAGTTTTATCCCAAATGATTTTTTCATTTTTAAATAAAGTAATTGAACAGTATGATAAAGAGCTATCGATGCCGATTTCAAAATTTTTTACTTTACTGATCATTTTTGTGTCAAATTTTACTTTTCCAATTAGTACATCCTATGCAACAAGTGTGAATGATACAATTCCAAATAATATTCTAATGTATCATCGATTTGGTGAAAATAAGTATCCCTCAACAAATATACGCGAAGAGCAATTAGTAAGTCATCTAGAGTATTTAAAGGATCAAGGATTTAATTTTATTTTAGCTAGAGATCTTTTGTTTGAAGATAAATTACAAAAAAAAACTATTTCAATAACTGTAGATGATGCTTATTTATCATTTTTTGAGGTGGGATTACCTATTTTTGAAAAGTATGAGATACCAGTCACTCTTTTTTTAAATACAGAAAACGTTGGTGGACAAAATTATATGAATTGGACTCAGCTTAAAAGTGTACTAAGTCGTGGTGTAGATATTCAAAATCACACACACTCTCATTCAAGTTTATCTAGTCTTAGTGAAATTGAAATTGTAAATGAAATAGAAAAATCTCAGGATCTTATTTTTGAAAATTTAGGTATCACTCCAAATTTATTTGCTTATCCTTTTGGTGAAAATAGCACCATAGCTCAAAAAGTAGTTTCTCAGTATTTTGATGCAGCATTTGGACAACATTCAGGTGCCTTTTCAATTAATCAAAAATATTTTATTCCAAGATTCCCCCTAAATGAGAATTATGGATCTATTAATCGAATAAAAGATGCATCAAGTGTTTTACCTTTTAATAATGTGCTTATTGAACCTGGCAACCCTTATCAAAGTGAGCCTATCAGTAGATATGCTTTAGATTTCAACGAGGACTCTTCCAACATAAATTGTTTTATTAGTGATTTTCAAGGATCATTTAATCCAACAATTACAAATCTTAATAATAAATTATTAGTTGAACTTAATCGTTTACCTGTAAAAGGTAGACTTAGGTTTAATTGTACAAAAGTTAATAATGGTATTTTCTGGTTTGGCTATCAATACTTAGTTAATTAAATTTAAATCGATCAAATTCTTGAAGATTATTTGAAGCAATGATCAGCTCTAATTTATCGACATATTTATCGCCGATTTCAGCATAGGCTGCTAAATATTTCACTTTCATACTAATAGGGTCTGTGTATTTTATGCGCTCATCTATTCGTCTAATGACACGAAAATTATAATAAGCTTGATGGGTATTAATATTAAACATATAGGCTTCAACACTTTCTGATAAATTTTTAAATTTTAAAACTGCGTGAGTTTTATCCTCATCCCTGTCTTGAGGAATGATTCCTTTATCTTCACTTGTAGTCCACTGACCATAAAGAGCATTACCCTCAGTTGCAAATCTAGACTGTCCCCAACCACTTTCAATAATTGCTTGTCCAAGAGCTAGTGACACTGGAATAATATTAATACGTTGTTTGAGTTTTCTAAAAAGTTTTGTGTTAATTTCGCTATAATCTAATTTATACTTTTTTGATAATCTAATAATTTCGTCAGTTTCGTTTTTGTTTAATTCTTTCCTAGCAAATTTTTTTTCTATATTGATTACCATTCTTCGTTCTTGCATGATTGAAGTATTCGTATTGTAAATCAATGGTAGTGTTACGAGGTAAAATAGTTTTTTCTTTGTTGGAACATCTTGTATTTCTGAAAAATCATCAGGTAATTCTGATATTATAGGAAGATGACCAATATTTTCTTGCGTTAAAATTTCAGGAATAAAATTATTTTTTTTATAATATTTATTTAAATCAACCCAATTATGAAATTCTCCTGCGTTAAGAGATGAATTTAATAAAAATCCAAAAAAAAAAAGTAAAAGACTAGACTTCAACGGGTCGTACTTCACGGACTTCAGGAATATAATGCTTTAGCATATTTTCAATTCCCATTTTTAAAGTTGCCGTTGAACTCGGACATCCCTGACAGGCCCCTTGCATTTGTAGAAATACAACTCCCTCATTATATTTGTCAAATATGATATCTCCACCGTCCATAGCAACAGCTGGTCTTACTTTACTATCTAGAAGTTCTTTGATCTTTTTTACAACATCACTATCGTTCTCATCAATTGTATGTCCAGTTGATGCAGATTGCTCTGAGATAATAGGTTTGTTCATTGTAAAGTGCTCAATGATACAACCCAAAATTGCAGGTTTCATAAGCGTCCAATCATTATCTTTGCCTTTGGTTATAGTGATAAAGTCAGACCCAAAAAAAACACCCTCAACACCTTTAATATTAAACAAGTTCATTGCCAAAGGTGAATTTGAGGCAGACTCTTGGTTTTGATAGAACATAGTTCCGTCTTTCATGACCTCTTTACCTGGCAAAAACTTTAAGGTTGCAGGGTTTGGCGTTGGTTCAGTTTGTACGAACATTGCTAATAATATGTCTATAAAATTGGAAATTTCAAGCCAAAGTGTCTATCTAAAACCGACTATCTTATAGACTTCTTTGAGAATTGGGCCTGCAATTGTGGATGCTTTTTCGCTGCCCATATCTAGGACTTTATTTAATTCGTCTTTATTATTGAGAAGATTTAATATCTCGGTTCTAATTGGTCCTATGACTTGAATTAATTTGTCTGCAAGGTCATTTTTTAATTTTGAGTATTCTTTGCCAGCATAACTTACCAGAGTTTTTTCAATACTTTCATTTGAACAAGCAGACAAAATATTGATTAAATTTAAGCATTCAGGTTTATTTTGTAACTGATCTTTGTCATCAGGAATAAGGTCTGAGTCAGACTTTGCTTTTTTTATTTTAGAACTTATATCATCATCACTATCAGTTAATAAAATTCTAGAAAATTCAGATGCATCAGATTTTGACATCTTTTTAGTTCCATCTCGAAGGCTCATTACTCTTGTCGCATTTCCATAAATAAGTGGTTCTGGCAGTGGAAAGAAGTCTACTTTAAAATCATTATTAAATTTTTGTGCAATGTCTCTTGACAGTTCTAAATGTTGTTTTTGATCATCACCTACGGGAACATGTGTTGCAAGGTAAGCAAGAATATCTGCAGCCATTAAGTTAGGATAAACCATTAAACCAACACTTACATTTTCTTTATTCTTTCCAGCTTTATCTTTAAATTGTGTCATTCTATTAAGCCAACCAATTCGACTGACACAATTAAATACCCAAGCAAGCTGAGAGTGTTCTGCTACACTTGATTGTTGAAATATAATTTGTTTTTTATAGTCCACTCCTGCTGCGATAAATGATGCTAATACCTCTAGCGTGTTTGAGCGAAGCTCAGCTGGATTTTGCTCAACAGTAATGGCGTGTTGATCTACAACACAATAAATACATTCAAATTCTTTTTGAAGCTCTACAAAGTTTTTTATCGCACCAAGATAGTTACCTAAATGCAGGGTTCCTGTTGGTTGAACACCAGAAAAAACTCTTTTTTGGAAACTGCTCATATTTAAATACTATTAAAATTGATATCAGAATTATCTAGTAATATCGAGGGACTTAAATCGATAAACATAAAAAACCTAAAAAATAGACATCAAATCCTTTTCAATTGATTTGAGTAATTTTTCATCTTTGATTTTTTGGTTATTACTATTTGTTAATTGAAAAATATCGAAAACCTTTTCACCGTATGTGGAAATTTTTGCTGATTGGACACTTATTTTTTTGTCATGAAATACTCCTAAAATATCCATTAATAATCCAGGCCTATCGCCAGATAATATTTGAAAAGTAGTGACTTGCTTACTCATATCGTTATCAATTGTAATTTGAGGATTTACAGTAAGTTTTTGTAAACCTTTGGTAAATGACCGTAAGGGTTTAAAATCTTTTTGATCAAGAGCACTCATTACATGTTTAGCTGCTCTTTTCTGTTCGTTTAAATCTAAAACACCTTTATTCAAAAAATTGGTTACCCAAAACACATCAATTACTTGATTGTTATTTAAAGATATTATTCTAGAACTAAGAATATTCGATTGAGAGTGTGTAAACCCCGAAACAATATCTTTTAAAATTCCTGGTCTATTTTTACTTGTGACAACAACAGCACTATATTCTTTATTTTCATAATTAAGAAAATTTACAGAGTTAATAACCTTTGCTTTTTTATTTCTTTGGTAAATTTTAAAGATATCGACGATCATTCTTGATGAAAAGGCTTCCCAGAATTGATTTGGAAATTCATTTATCGAATTTTTTATAAACTTTTTTAAATTAACATCAGATTTTTGTAATACTGATTTCTTTAAAGATTCTTGAACAGAAGTAGAATAAGTTTTTGTATCTAGACCTCTTTGCAGAAAATCTCTTGCATTATAAAATAAACTTCTAAGCAGGCTTATTCTCCATTCGTTTAGAACGTTTGGTCCGACAGAGGCAATGTCACATAAGGTAAAAAGAAACAATGAGTTTATTTTTTCTTCTGTGTTTGCAATAGAAGTAAATTTAGCAATTGCCTCAGGACTTTGAGTGTCATTTTTAAAAGCTGTATCGCTCATTGCTAAATGATTTTCAACTAACCACAATGTCAATTCTTTTACTTCTTCTGATACAGGAAGTCTTTTTAGGACCTTTTTGGTCAACTCTGTTCCATAAACAGAATGATTTTTTGGCCCCTTCTTTCCAATGTCATGAAATAGTAAAGCGATGTGAAGGGCTTCTCTTGAGGATAGCCTGCTATATATTTCATTATAAAAGGATTTTTGTCTTAGCTCATTTAGGTTGTGCAGTGTTAATAATAAGTGTTCGTCGGTGGTGTAGTGATGATAAATATCAAACTGCACTTGTCCCCAAACTCTGCCAAACTCAGGAAATATTTCGCTAAATAGCTGGGTATCATTAAAATCATGAAGGGCTTGTATAGGATTTTTTTTGGAGACAACAATATTTAAAAATGATTGGAGGTGCTGTTTATCTGTGGTTTTTTTTAAAACTTTTCTTTTTTCCTCGACGGTCTTTAAAAAGCGAGGATGAATGAGTAAATTATGTTCCAAGGATTTTTCAAAGACGTTTGCCCATTTTAGTTGAAGGTTTTTAGCGGTATTATTTTTTAAATTCAGAAAACCTTTTTCAATTATAAATTCTTTTTCTAATGATTTAGTTTTAGTGGGTTTTCTTTTATAAATTGTTTTGATTATTAAATCCTCTGGAAGCTTTGAATAAAAGGCTCTTAAGAGAGAATTAATCTTTGCAACATTCACAAACAAATCTTTCATAAAAATCTCCACTCCTTTTTCCTTCTTTTTATCTTTGTAAGAGAGTTTTTTTGAAACTTTTAATTGATTTTCGATAGATAGAACATCACCTTTGCTTTCGTTAAATAAATGAATAAATGCTCGAATGGTTAAGAGAAATTTCCAAGCATTCTTTAATTCTTTAATTTCCTCTTTGGTATAGATATTAACAGACGTTAAGTCTTCTAATTTATAAATGTTAAACATAAAGATCGATACCCACAGTATGGTATGAATATCTCTAAGACCCCCAATACCCTCTTTGATATTCGGCTCTAAATTACTTTTAATTCCTATTCGATAGTCATGTCTTTCAACCAACTCTATAAGCTTTAATTCGCTGAGCTTTAGGGGATTTTGTTTTCCAATTAAAATCTTAATGGACCGAACAAACTCACCGTATTGAATTTCATCACCAATGATAAATCGACTCTCAACAAATTTTGTAATTGTTTTTATATCTTTCTTAGAGTCGATTAATGCCTGTTTAATTGTTAAGAAAGATATTCCAACTTCTAATCCAATATCCCACAGTGTATTATTTAATTGAGTAATAAAATCTCTTATATTTTTATTAGATTTTTTATAAATAAATAGTAAGTCAACATCACTTTTTGGTGACAAGTCATGTCTGCCGTACCCACCTACAGCGATTAAAGAGAAATCTTCTATTGGATAAATATTATAAATTCCTTTAACTATTTCTTTTACAACTGTATCCACAAGATCTGTATGATTTTTATTAAAATAGAAGCCATCATTAGTTGATGCTAATTTTTGAAATAATTTAACCTTATTTGATTGATACTTCTTTTTTATTTGAGAGATATCTTTCATTAATAAAACTTTAACATTGTATATATGTAATGGTCTCAAGAATCAATTTATGTCATCAATAACTGTTTCAGACGTAATTAGTACTATTCTTCGAGGGCTGAGAGATGTTTATTTTTTGATTAGCTTATATGAATCTACCTCATCAAATAAAAAAAAAATAATCTGTTACCCTAGAAGGCCTTTGAATCCACTTTATACTTTAGCTAAAGTTAGATGGGGCTTGCCAGTTAGGTTTACGTCCTCCCCAGAACTAGCTGACATAGAATTATATTTTTATGACAAAACTAATAGTAACTACCAAGTCTCTGGAAATCCAAAAAAAATAGTAATAAATAAAAATTGCACTGACATCAGTAAATCTAATGTTGATAAAGTTTTCTTAGAGATTTTTGGTTATTCTCTGAGCTTAGATCCAAAAAACTTTCATGGTTCAATTTTAGAAAAATCAGAGCAAAATGCAAAACATGACGGGAAGATTATAAATAGTTCTTCGTTAGGATTTAAAATTTATAAAAATAAGGTTTACCAAAAATTAATTAATAATATTTATAACGAATTTGCTATCGATTATAGGGTCGTATGGGTTAAAGATGAAATTGTATTAGCTTACGTGAAATTTGCTCAAAAAGAATATCGCTTTAAATCTAAAACTGTTTATTCAAAAATAGTCTCAATTTGTTCTTTATTTGAAAATGAAGAGATTAGTTTAATAAATGAATTTTGTAAAAAATTTAAACTAGATTTTGGGGAGTTAGACATTTTAAGAGATAGGGATACGAAAAAAATTTACATTGTTGATGTCAATAAAACTGCTTGGGGTCCGCCAGATAAGATTTCACTTGAGGATGGAAAAAAAGCTATTGCACTTATTAATGACAAGTTTAGAAAAAGCTATTTAATCTAACCCTCCCTATTAATTTAGAGAGGGTAAAATAAATATTACTAATCAATTATAACTTCGTAAATAGCAGTTGAACCCGAAAGTTCATAGGCTCCAATCAATAAAGGAGTTCCTTTTCTGACATGATAAAGTGGAGGTGTCTTGTCGGCAGGTATAAAAACTAATGATTCAGGAGATATGTCACCACCAGTTTGTTTTGTACCATCTCCAAAAAAGTTTCTACCATTAAAATATCCAAGAAATTTTGGTTTTACCATACCAGTAATATCGTACATCATGATACCGCCCTGTCTTTCAAGACCTACAAAAGCTATTGTTCTTCCATCAATTTCTCCAACTGTAAGAGCCTCTGGCTCTGCACCTTTATCGTCACTTCTGTCATCAAAAGATCCCGCATCCTCATTCCAGTTAAAAAAACCTGAAAACGCTGTTCTAACAGCAATATCATTACCGCTATCATAAATAATTTGTCCGGTATTACCGTCTAAAATTGAAAAAGATCTTCCGCCGTAGGTATAGATTTCTTCATAAAAACCGTCACCATCAGCATCTCCCATAGTAGTAGTTGTTTTTAACCTACCGAGATTTGATTTTTTTTGTAGCTCTGAGGCATTAGGAAAGACTGAAGGGTCTAAAGTTAAATCAGCGACCCTTACCTCTTCTGAGAATCCATCGTAATCTTTTGCATCTCCCTCATTAGCCATTAAAACATAATCATACATTTCACCATTAATCTCTTTACTGACAACTACCATGGTGTCTGGTTGATACATTCCTTTAACCGGCCAAGGCTGTATATTAACTCTGTTATCCTTATTCGAAGCATCAAGAGCGGACTGAGACCAATCTTTATAGCCTAAACCAAAGTAATCAGTAACTATGCCCAAACTAATATCTATCTTTGCAATAACGTTATTTTCTTGAAGAGCTACATAAGCTCTTTTAGAGTCACCGCTAACTGCTATAAACTCTGGTTCAGCATCATACAAAAAAGATGATCCAGGTTTTACAATTCTGCCACCCTCTGGAGCCCCATTGTAATAAAAGTTTATATTTCTGATTTTATCTTCACTAGGGCCAACAAACCATTTGTTTAAATCAATAATTGAAACAGATCCTTTGGGATCAACAGTGTAGTCATCATTTGGCTCACCCTCATTGGCGACCAATGCATATTTCCCATCCGGAGTAAATACAACATTATCAGGCAGCGCACCTACTGAGTACCCAAAAGCCAATTTTAATGTATTAAGATTATAGAACAAAACAGCACCATTGTCTTGTTTGTCTTCTGCCTCGATTGCTAAAGCAAGCAAACCTGCTTGTTCTGAAACAGCAACACTGTTTATTCCACCAACACCTGCTCTTGGTTTGATTGAAATTAATTTTTCTGTATATGGTAATCTTGTAATATCTAAAACATCTATAGATTTTGTTAGATTGTTTGTTACAAATATTCTGTTTCTTTGAGAGTCGTAAGCTAAAATTTCTGATCCACCTTCGTCCCATGAAAAAGTTGAATAGCCTGAGATTTTATTAAGTTCCAATGCATTTACATTGAAAAAAACAAAGCTTAAAAGCATTGATAATAATAATTTCATTATTTTTTCTCCAAATACCAAAGAATATTAGATTTATTGATTATGTAATTTTAATTAAAAAAATATTAATCTAATATTAAAATTTTCTAATTAGGTTATAAAGCTGTTCAGTTTTGCCTGATTTTGGTACTTTTTGAATAGACGAAACCTTTTTTTGCTCTGCCAATGTTAAAGATTTAAGATCAAGCTGTTTTAATAAAAAAGAGGAACCCTTAGTTATAGAGTATAAAAAATTTAATACACACCCAATCTGATAAGCTAACTTTTTTTCGTCACTTGATAAATAAGATAAATAGGTACTTAATTCTTTTTCAATAACCCTTTGGTCTAAGATATTTTTCGTGTGCCTTAAATACACTAAATATGCAATAAATACTTTTTCTGATTGTTCTATTCCTACTAGAGGACTATTTAATATTAGGTTGAATGCATAAGAAGCTCTAATTTTGGCTGTTTGCTCCCATCCCAAATCTGAAATAATGCATGAGAGTTTTATTACTCTCAGTTGGTTAGGGGACATTTTTAAATTTATAAATTTTAAATAAACATTTTTAATCCAAGCAAAAGTCTTTTTATTAAATATTAAAAAACGACATCTACTTTTAGCTATTAATTCTAAAGAAATTTCAGTTGGATCTAAAAGCCTTTGCTTTTTGGGAAGATTTTCGTAAATGAAACCCTCTCTAATCCCGTATCTTGGATAAATAAACTGCTCGCAGTTTGATAATTTTAACACCTTGTCCAATACTTCTATTGCAATATGAATATGTTTTATTCTGTCGACAGAAATTTTCGGAATTTTTTGTAGGTCGTCAATCCCAATTTTTTGTAATTCTGATTTTAATTCATAAAAATTTTTCCGAGAGATACTCAAGTTGTGTATTTCATTAAAGGGCAATTTATTAAAATAAATATAACATCTTGCAATTGTCCTAAATGCTCCACCAATTAAATAGAAGATTTTTTGATTTTTATGTTTTGAATTTATTTCTTTGTTAATTTTTTTATGCTCTTTATGTTCTTTAGTGAAGTTTAATATACCCAAAGGAAAAGAAGATATATTTTTAATTTTATGTGGTGTTATTTGTGCTAATTCAAGACTGCCACCTCCCATATCAATAATGGTCCCATTGGCCCTAGGTATTGCAGAACGAACGCCTAGTGTGGCATAGGAGGCCTCTTGTCTTCCAGATAAAGTTAAAACTTTTCCCTTAAAAACTTTTTGTATCTTATTTGTAATTTGTTTTTTGTTAGAAGCATTTCGAATTGCTGCAGTACACAAAGCGACAGAGTGGTTAGGTTTTATTTCTTCAATTATTGAGTTAAAAAAAATTATTGAGTTGATACATTTTTTTTCAGCCTCTTTGCTGATCAATTTTGTTTTTGGAAGGTATTCACCTAACCCACAAAAAAATTTTTTATTATAGAGCACATCAGGGCTTCTCATATTGCCCCTAAATACACACAATCTTACTGAATTTGACCCTATATCTATTACTGCAATAGAATCTTTTTTATTAAGCATATTATATTGCATATATTTAACAGATGATTGAAAAAAAACTATTTTTATTACGTCACGCTAAATCCTCTTGGAAAAATTTAGAATTAGACGATCATGAAAGACCATTATCTGAGAGGGGGATTTTTAGTTGCAAAGTAATGGCAACGCATATTTTTAAAAAACTAAATTTTAAAGATATCTCAATTTTTTCATCGAATTCAAAAAGAACACAAGAGACTTGCAAAAAAATATTTAAAGACTCAATTAAAGTTAATTTTGAAAGTGAACTATATACTTTCAACTTTAACGATTTAATTAAATGGATAAAAAAAATTAAAATTAACAAAAATTTAATGATAGTAGGTCATAATCCAGCTTTGATTGATTTAATTAACTATATTGCAAAAGATAAAATAATAAAATTTCCAACATGTGCATTTTGCGAGATTAATCTATATATTAATTCCTGGAGTGAGATAAAAAAAAATACTGGTGAAATTAAAGAACTACAATTAGTAAAAAGACTTAAAAGTTATAATTACAAGAATGAATAAGTATTTTAATAGAGAAATATCCTGGCTAAAATTTAATGAGAGAGTAAATGAATTATCCTATGATAAAAACGTCCCAATTTTAGAACGACTAAATTTTATAAGTATTGCTGCATCAAACTTAGATGAATTTTTTTCAGTAAGAGTGGCTGGATTAATTGAACAGTTAAAACTCACTCCTAATAAAAAAAGTTTTGATGGAATGAAGATTGATGATCAAATTAAAATTGTTGACTCATTAACAAGAGGTTTGATTAAAAGGCAAAATGAATCGTATGGTCAAATTGAAAAAGAATTAAAAAAAAATAAAATCTATATTTTAAGAGATAAGTTTTTAAAAAAACATTTGTCCCACATAAAAAATTATTATTTGAATGAAATTATTTCGATTCTGACACCAATTACAGTTGATAGCACACACCCTTTGCCCTTTATACCAAATTTAAGTTTGTGTCTTATCGCTAAAATTAAAAATAAAAAATCAAAAAAAGAATTTATCTCAGTTATGAGAGTATCAGATTTAAAACAACGCTTTCTTAAAATTATTGATAAACAGGGTATTTATTTTTATCCCGTAGAGTCAATAATTAACAATTATGTTGGGGATGTATTCCATGATTTTGATGTTATTGATACAAATCTATTTCGCGTAATAAGGGACAGTGATTTAGAGGTTTTGGAGGAGGCAGACGATCTTATCAGAGAGTTTAAAAAACTTGTCAGGGAAAGAAAAAGAGGACAGGTAATCAGATTAGATGTTCAAAAAAGTCTTAATAATAATTTTAAATCATTCATCATTAACGAGTTGAATGTATCTGAAAATGAAATTTTTGAATACGAAGATCTACTGGGGTTCGACCAATTATCAGAAGTCTTTGGAAATATAAAAAACAAGAATTTAAATTATAAAAAATTTAAACCTCGTTTCCCACAGCGAATAAATGATTTTGGCGGTGATTGTTTTGCAGCAATCAAAAAAAAGGATTTAGTTGTACACCACCCTTTTGAGTCTTTTAATGTTGTTGTTAGTTTTTTAGATCAAGCATCAAACGACAAAAACGTTGTGGCAATTAAGCAAACTTTGTATCGTACTAGCGATCAATCGCCAATCATTGATGCACTCATTCGTGCTGCTGATGCTGGTAAATCTGTAACAGCAGTTGTTGAGTTAAAAGCAAGGTTTGATGAAGAAAAAAATCTACAGTGGGCATCAAATTTGGAAAAAGCTGGAGTTCAAGTAGTGTATGGTTTTTTAAATCTAAAAATTCATGCAAAAGTTTCCTTAGTTACTAGAAGAGAAAAAAAAAATTTAGTCCATTACGTTCACTATGGTACTGGTAACTATCATCCTCAAACAGCAAAGGTTTATACAGATCTATCATTTTTTACTTGTAATAAAGATCTAGCATCTGATGCTATAAAATTATTTCATTATATGAGTAGTTACAACATGGCAAAAGATTTTAAACGAATATCTTTCTCTCCATATAACTTAAGACAAAAACTATACGAACATATTGACTACGAAATAGGTTTATCAAAAATTAAAAAGCCAGCTAACATATGGATCAAGATGAATAATTTAGTTGATCAAGAAATAATTAACAAACTTTACGAAGCATCTAAAGCAGGAGTGAAAATTACTTGTTTAATTAGAGGTATCTGCTGCTTAGTTCCTGGTGTTAAAGGAATGTCAGAAAACATAGAAGTTAAAAGTATTGTAGGAAGATTTTTAGAGCATTCACGTGTAGTTTGTTTCGGAAAAGGCAATAAACTACCCAGTAAAAAAGCAAAAATTTATATTTCATCTGCTGACTGGATGACTAGAAATTTTGACAGGCGCGTGGAAACATTAGTTCCTATCGATAACAAAACTGTTCACGAACAAATTTTATATCAAATTATGTACACTGCCATTAACGATAATCAAAATACTTGGATACTCGACTCAGATGGAAATTATCAAAAAATAAACTCTAAACTAAAAATAGACTCACATAAATATTTTATGACCAACCCTAGTCTCTCAGGGAGAGGCACTGCTGCCAAAAAGGTCTATAAAAAAATAGAAAAACAATAAAATGTTATTTGTATTTTCTATTGCTGTTCTCTCATTAAACTTATTTTTGTTTTTTAGTACTTCAATTAATATTTTTTTAATATCAATTATTTCTCAGAGTTTAGTTTATTTCATTTCTTATTATTTCTTTGAGAGCTATCTTGAAAAAAAAACTTTTGACCTAAGAAAATCTGACAATATGTTATTTACAAAAGTCCGAAATATTTTAGAAGAGACTCTTTTAGACAAAGAAAGACGCATCGAAGTTGGTGACAAACAAAGTTTGGAGTATCAAGACATTCTTAACTCCTTAGACCTCTCAATAGTTATTATAGATTACGATTATAATATCATATTCGTTAATAATATTTTCAAAGAGACATTTAATTTAGAAAATGCAGATAACCTTAAAATAGGTTTAAGAGACTTATCTTTGTCTGAAAATCTAAGTAACGCACTTAAAACTAAATCAAAAAAAAATTTTGAGTGGAACAGATTAATACCAAATGACCGATATTACGACGTTACAGGATTTCCAATTAACGATTTTTTTTGCGTTGCTTTTAAAGACATTACTGCAATTAAAAATCTTGAGATGGTAAGAACTGACTTCGTAGCTAATGTAAGTCACGAATTAAAAACTCCACTCTCTTCAATAATAGGATATTTAGAAACACTTTTAACTGTTGACGATGAAAAAAATAAAAAAAAATTTATTTCAATTATTCAAGATCAGTCAAATCGAATGAACTCTTTGATTGATGATCTATTAAGTTTAAGTTCCATCGAGAATAAAAAAACTAATGAGAATGACCAATTTTGTAATTTATTAAATACCGTTAAAATTGGAATAAACTCATTGGAGTCAAAAATTTTAAAGAAAAAAATAAATGTTGATATTAATTTAGACCAATCTCTTTTAGTTGGATGTCCTCATGAAGAATTTATTCAAGTGGTTGTCAATATCGTTAACAACGCTGTTAAATATTCAAAAGATGGTGCTAAAATTTTAATTAAAGCTCGTGAAAAAATGAATACTAGCAATATGACTGAATATGTCGAAATTTCCTTCAAGGATAATGGCATAGGCATTGCAGAAGAGCACATCTCAAGGCTTACCGAGAGATTTTACAGAGTGGACAGTGCTCGATCCAAAGAGGTTGGTGGTACTGGATTAGGCCTTTCAATTGTGAAACATATTTTGAATAAAAACATGGGTTTTATTGACATAAAAAGTGAAGTTGGAAAAGGCTCAGAGTTTTTAATCACAATTCCAAAGCATGCTTAATAAAACTTTAACATATTTGTAACATAAGATTTACTTCTAATGGATATTTTTAGCTCAATTTAAACAACATAAAGGAACTTAACTATGAAAAAATCTATGTTAACTTTTCTTGCTCTAGCAGTAAGCGTACTTTTCTCTGCTGAAACTTTTGCAAGAGATCAAATTAATATTGTTGGCTCATCAACAGTATACCCATATGGAACAGTAAACGCACAAAGACTCGGCGAGTCAGGTTTTAAAACCCCCACTTACAATCCAATTGGAACTGGTGGTGGAATGAAAGCATTTTGTGCTGGTGTGGGAGTTGAATTTCCAGATATTACTGGAGCGTCACGACCAATGAAAGCTAAAGAAGCTAAATTATGTCTTGAAGCCGGTGTAACAAACGTAATTGAAGTGATGTGGGCTAATGACGGTATTACTTTTTCTCACTCCAACGAAGCAGAACCTTTTTCTCTAACAAGAGAAGAAATCTTTACAGCTATGGCTGCAAAAGTTGTTGTTGATGGTGAAGTGGTCGAAAATCCATATCAAACTTGGAACGAAATTAACCCAAGCCTTCCTGCATATAAAATTGAAGTATTAGTAGCTCCTCCAACCTCAGGAACAAGAGATGCATTTGATGGTAAAGTAATGGAAGCTGGATGTACATTAGAAGCAGTAACTGGCAGTGACGATGGATGTACTGATTACAGAGAAGATGGAAAAATCATCGAGATGGGTGAGAATGACACTCTTATTGTTCAAAAACTAGTTGAGGATCCAGAACGTTTTGGTTACTTTGGTTATTCTTATCTAAAAGACAACGGAGATAAATTACAACCATCTACTGTTGAGGGAGTAGTACCATCTGCTGAATCCATTGCAACTTATGAGTATCCAATGGCAAGACCTCTTTTCATATACTTAAAAGCAGATCACATCGGGGTTGTACCTGGCATTCAGGAGTTTGCACAAATGATGGTAAGTGATGAAGCAATTGGTGATAACGGTTACCTAACAAAAATTGGTGCTGCACCTATGGTACCAGACCTTATCAATAGAGTAAGAAACGTTACTGACAGCTTAGATGCAATGGGATTTGATATTGCAGCATGTGCTGAAAAAAAACATCCATTAAAAGATGCTGGTTACGCTTTTTCAAGCGGACTTTGTAAGTAAGCATTAATTAATTATCTTATTTTTAGGGGTAAGATTTCTTGCCCCTAAGACAAAATCAGTTTATAGAGGAATAGGACAGTATGCTTTATTTATCACTTGTTTTTGTTTTTATACTTTCTTACTCTTTTTACTTCTATGGTAAAAAAAGAGCATTAAGCCTAAAATTTAAAAAAAATGAAAATCTTTCCTCTCTTCCAGATTATTATGGATATTACGTTGTCCTTTTAGTTTTTTTTCCAGCAATAATTATTTGGTTCTTTTTACTTATTTTTAAATCAAACTTTCAAGAGATGTTTGTAATGTCCCCTGTGTTATTTCCAGATGTCGCTACATGGAGCTCTGGAAAATTCGGTTTAATTATGAATAAGATTAGCAACCTATCTATAATTGTTAATTTATCAGAAATTGATTTGACCGTAGGCGATAAATCAATTTTAAAAATGGCCAGTGAGAGTGAGATAATTGCAGCAAAAAATTTAGCAAATTTTGACAAGATCTACGGATGGTCGAATTTAACTCTATTTATTATTCTACCTGTGCTTTTAGGATTTTTGGCTACGAAATCAATATCAGGAAAACTAAATGCACAGCCAATTGTTGAGAAAATAATTTCATATGTTATCAAGGGCAGTTCTTATATTGCAATATTCATTACTTTTGGAATCTTCTTTTCTCTTGTTTTCGAGGCCATTAATTTTTTTCGGTACGTAAATTTTATGGACTTTTTCTTTAATACGGCATGGAATCCCAATAGAGCTTTTGTTATCAATGCATCAGAAGGCTTCGATCAAGAGGCTTTAAAAGAGGCTTTTGGTTTTGTACCTTTGCTTACCGGAACGCTTTTAATTGCATCTGTTGCCATGTTAGTCGCTGTTCCTTTAGGACTGCTAACAGCAATTTATTTAGCAGAGTATGCGTCATCAAAAGTAAGAGATATAGCTAAACCAATAATTGAAATTCTTGCTGGCATACCCACAGTTGTTTATGGATTTTTTGCTGCTTTATCACTGGCACCTTTCATAAAAGATGTCGGTGAAGGCGTTGGATTACCGGTGTCCGCTGAAAGTGCTCTAGCTGCAGGTTTAGCGATGGGTGTTATGATCATACCTTTTGTTTCCTCTCTTAGTGACGATGTCATAAAAGCAGTTCCTCAATCTTTAAGAGAGGGTTCTTATGCAATTGGAGCAACTAAATCAGAAACTATTAAAAAAGTAATTTTACCAGCAGCTCTAGCTGGAATAATGGGCTCATTTTTATTAGCTATATCTAGGGCAATAGGTGAGACAATGATTGTCGTTATGGCCGCCAGCCTAAGAGCAAATCTTACTTTTAATCCCTTGGAGCCAGCGACTACAATAACAACACAGATTGTTACAAGTTTGATAGGAGATGTCGAGTTTGATAATCCAAAAACCTTAGTTGCTTTTGCTTTAGGCCTAACTTTATTTGTAATGACATTAATTCTTAATATTGCTGCTATAACAATAGTAAAAAAGTACAGAGAAAAATATGAGTAGTTTAGAAAAGAGACTTGCAGCAGAGAAACGTTTCAAATTTTATGGAATGTTTGCGATGACTCTCTCTTTGTTCTTCGTGCTTATTTTAATGTATAAAATTTTTTCTACCGGCAGTGGTGCTTTTGTTAGAACAACTATTAATGCTGATGTTTATTTTGACCCAAATTTTATAGAGGTTTCTAGTAACTCCTCCAAAAAAGAAATAATGAAAGCATCTTATGTTGATCTTGCTGATCAAGTGATTAACCAAAACCATCCTGGATTAGATGAAGAAAATTTTATTAAAGTCAGAGAAATGTACACAAGAAAATTTGATTATCAGCTGAGAGATTATATTGCAAACAATCCAAATGTAATTGGAAAAACTGTCAATTTAGATATATCTGCCTCATCAGATCTTGACCAAATTGTCAAAGGAAACTATCCAAGAAATGTTCCCGAAGCACAACGAAAAATAAATGATTATCAACTTTCTATCTTAGACTCTTTAGACTCCAAAGGTAAAATGTCTAAGACATTCAATTTTTGGTTTTTCACAAATGGAGACTCAAGAGATCCAGAAACAGCCGGAATACTTGGAGCACTTATGGGGTCTTTTTATGCTTTATTGATCTGTTTTAGTTTTGCTTTTCCAATCGGACTTTTGGCTTCTGTGTACTTAGAGGAATTTGTTAAACCAGGAAAAATAACTGACATTATTGAAGTAAATATAAATAACCTTGCGGCGGTTCCCTCTATTGTTTACGGACTTTTAGGCTTAGGTATGCTAATTGGAGTTTTTGGGATGCCATATCAAGTCCCTTTAGTTGGAGGATTAGTTTTAGGTTTTATGACTTTACCAACAATTATTATAGCATCTAGGGCATCGCTCAGAGGCGTCCCCCCTTCAATTAGAGAGGGAGCACTTGCTGTGGGGGCTACTAAAATGCAAACTGTATTTCATCATGTAATCCCTTTATCTTTGCCAGGTACTCTTACTGGAACAATTATTGGAATGGCACAAGCTTTGGGTGAGACAGCCCCTTTATTATTGGTAGGTATGGTTGCTTTTGTGATGGAAATACCGGGAGGGGCATTCGACCCTGCCACTGGTCTTCCTTCACAAATATATCTATGGTCTGAGAGCGCTGAAAGAGGTTTCCTCGAAAAAACATCTGCAGGAATAATGCTACTTTTATCTTTTTTGATTATAATGAATACTGTGGCAGTGTTGGTAAGAAGAAAATTGGAGGTGAAATGGTAGATCAAAACAGCAATTATGCTTTGCAAACAAGTGAGGTATATGTCCACTATGGAAAAAAAATGGCAATCAATAACGTTGCTCTTAATTTTCCAAAAAATGAAGTAACTTCTCTTATAGGACCCTCAGGTTGTGGTAAGTCGACATTTTTGCGATGTTTAAACCGTATGAATGATGTAATAGATATTTGTAATGTTAAAGGTAAGTTTTTGTTGAATGGCAATGTTGATATATATAGCCCTGATATACAGGTAGAAACTCTTCGCGAAAAAGTTGGAATGGTTTTTCAAAAACCCAATCCTTTTCCAAAAACTATTTATGAAAATGTTGCCTACGGACCAAAAATTCATGGTATTGCTTCTTCTCAAAATGAATTAGATGAAATAGTAAAAGACTCACTTCACAGAGCGGGTCTTTATGAAGAGGTAAAAGATAGAATGGATGATATTGCTACCGGTTTATCAGGAGGACAACAGCAAAGATTGTGCATTGCAAGAGCGATTGCTATAAGACCGGAAATCATTTTGATGGACGAACCTTGTTCTGCATTAGATCCAATAGCAACCGCAAAAATAGAAGATTTAATTAACGAATTGAAAGAAAATTACACAATTATTATAGTAACTCATTCTATGTCTCAAGCATCACGAGTATCATCTAAAACTGCGTTTTTTCATTTAGGTAACCTTGTCGAATATGGAGAAACTGGTAAGATATTTACAAAACCTGATAAAGAACAAACAAATGACTACATAACTGGAAGGTTTGGTTAAAATGGAAACAGCACACACAGATAAAAACTTTGAACAAAAGTTAAATCATCTTACAGATAATTTAATTAAAATGAGTAATATTGTTGAGAAACAAATTGAAATTGCAGTAAATGTTATTAAATCTAAAGACTCATCTGATGCACAGACAACACAGAATCTTGATGAACAAGTTGATGAAGTGGAAAGAGATGTTAGGGATTTAAGTTTCGAAATTATGACTTTACATAGACCCGTTGCCAGTGATTTAAGACTAGTTTTCACTGCCCTCAAAGTTTCAAAAGAGCTTGAGAGAATGGGAGATCACTCTAGAAATTTAGCAAAAAGAGCTATTTCAATTTCTTCTTCATTTGACGAGGATTTAACGGACCAAATGCATAATTTAGGTAAAGGTGTCCAAAAAATGGTTAATCAAACACTTGAGAGTTTTTTTAAAAAAGATGAGGTACAGGCAAGGATCTCATGGAATCAAGATGCAGAAATTGACAGGCAGTACAAATCTTTATTATCTGATTTAATAGAAAGAATGCACAATAAAGAAACAAGTGTTGTTGATGAAGGCACTAAGCCAATTTTAATTGCAAAGTCCTTAGAAAGAATAGGTGATCATGCTACTAACATAGCTGAAGAGGTCATTTTTAACATTACAGGTCATTATATTGATTTAAAAAAATCTGATTTTGAATGACAGACAAGATTTTAGTTGTAGAGGATGAAAAACCAATCTCAGAATTAATTGGATTTCATTTAGAACAACAAAACTACCAAATAAAATTTTCATACGACGGAGAATCTGCAATCCAAGAGATCGAACATTGGCTGCCTGATTTAATTTTATTAGATTGGATGCTACCAAATATATCGGGCATTGAAGTTTTAAAGAGAATTAAAAGAAAAGATAATCTAAAAAAAATTCCAATTATAATGTTAACAGCTAAAGGTCAAGAGGATGATAAAATTAGAGGTTTTGAATTAGGTGTGGAGGATTATGTAACCAAACCTTTTCTTCCAAGTGAGATCCTTGCTAGAATTAAATCATTACTTAAAAGAACAAAAGCAAGAGAAGAGAACGACTCACTCAAGTTTCATGATATTAACATTAATCTTACCAACAGAAGGGTATCAAGGGGTGAGAGAAAATTAAATTTAGGACCGACTGAATTTAATCTTTTAAAATTTTTTATTGAAAATAAAGGTAGAGTCTATTCTAGGCAGCAACTATTGGATAATGTTTGGTTAAATGACGCTTACGTTGAACCTAGAACAGTTGATGTTCACATAAGAAGACTCAGAAAAGAGCTGAATTTACCAGGAGAAAAAGATTTCATTCGAACAGTTAGATCCGCTGGCTACTCTATCGATTCAGAAAATTAAAATGATTAAAATTCTTGTACTTTGTACAGGTAACTCTTGTCGATCAATTATAACAGAGGGGCTTTTAAACCATTATGGTAAAGACTTTTTTAATGCTTATAGTGCAGGAAGCCACCCTGCAGGATATGTGCATCCATTAAGTATCAAAACATTAGAAAAAAATAAAATTTTCCTAGACAATTTTAAAAGTCAATCATGGAATGATTTTTCAGATATTAATTTTGATTTGGTTATTACTGTGTGTGATAATGCAGCTGGAGAAACTTGCCCCCTGTATCTCAAAAATACATTAAAGGCACATTGGGGTGTAGCTGATCCTGCAAAATTTAAAGGCACTGAAGAGGAAGTTGAGATAGAATTTTTAAAAGTATTCAATGTTCTTAAAAAAAGATGTCTTGCACTAGTTCAAAATTATAAGCAAAACAACTTATTAAATATCGATCAAATAAAAGAAATTGGAAATTTAATCTAAATTTAACTTTAATTTAATATAAATGATTATTTTATTAGGTGGAAGATTGGCATTTCCCCTGTGATTGAAACATAGACCTCCTCTACTTGTAGAAAAATCATGTCAATCTTCCCAAATTAATTAAATAAACCTAAGAATAAAACTATTCCATAGGCTGTTAGAGATAAAAAAATTGCAGCAGAGCCCAAATCTTTAGCTTTCTTTATTTTGTTTGACTTATCCATAGTAATTTTATCACAGGTATATTCTATTGCAGTGTTTAGAGCCTCAATACTAAGTATGAGCAAAGGTAAAATTATCAGCCAAAGTATGAACAAAAGAGCCGGTTGAAAAATTACGATGTATAGAGCAGACAAGGGAAGCAATAATAGCTCTCTTCTTGCTGCTTTTTCTTGAAGGAGAATTTTTAGGCCTTCAATTGAACACCAAAAAGCATCTACTATATTTTTATTTTTAAAATCCATATCTGAAGTTTAACTACTTATGTGAAGTTTTTGTTAAATCTTGACTTTTTATTTTCAATTAACCTTTTTTTAACTCTCCATCTAAGATTGCTTCGAACAATATATCCAATACAGTTTTGAGACCCACATCGACACGGGTGATCCTCGAAACAAAACATGTCATATCCATAGTCGTAGGACAGCTCCTCGCCTTTCTTAATATCTTTAATTGCGCTAATCCATATTTTTCCTTTGATGATATCAGTTTCACAATTAGGGTCGCAGGAATGATTAATATATTTTGCTAAATTCCATGTTACTTTTCCATTGATGTCGTATTTTTGATTCAGTGTAAAAATGTAAACAGACCCGACTGTTTTAGCCCTTTTGTTTGCCTCTATGTGAACATCAGCAATCTTGTCGGATTGAGCTTTAGTTATCTTTAACCCGCGATATTCAATGATTCTAGTGCCAGCACTGATATCAGCTTTTGCAAAAAGACCAGATGCATGAATTTTAGAATTTTTTCTAATATAAAGCTTTTGTGAAGAGTCCATTTAATAAAACTTTAACAATCCTCAATACTATCAATCGTAGATATATCTATTTTTAGATTCTATGCAAATCAAAAAACATCGATCCATATTTATTTCAGACATTCATATTGGCATACGTGCTTCAAAAGTAAAGGAGCTCTTACACTTTTTAAAATATAATGATTGTGATCATCTTTATTTACTTGGAGATATTATAGACGGATGGCGTCTAAAAAAAAATTGGTTTTGGAATCCTGATTTTAATACTTTCATACAAAAAGTTTTACGAAAAGCACGCTCAGGTACCAAAGTCTATTATATACCTGGAAACCATGATGAAGTTTTTTCAGATTATTGTGGTTTTTCATTTGCAAACATTAAAGTTCGAAAAAATAGAATTCATACAACAGCGAACAATAAAAGACTTCTCTTAATGCATGGGCATGAATTTGATGGAATAGTTCTAAATTCAAAATGGTTAGCAAAGATAGGTGCCGTCCTTTATGACTACTCTGTTTGGTTTAATAATATTTTAAATTTCTGTCGAAGAAAACTTGGTCTTTCGTATTGGTCTTTATCAGGATATTTAAAAACACGAGTAAAAGATGCTCAACGATATATTGAAAATTTTGAAAATGCATGTCTTGAGAGAATAAAAAAAAATAATTGTGATGGAATTGTTTGTGGTCATATTCACCATCCCCAAATAAAAAAAATTGGTGACAAGACATATCATAATCTAGGAGATTGGGTAGATAGCTGTAGTGCAATGGTTGAGGACTTTAAAGGCAACTTGGAGTTAGTCTTTTGGAATGAAAAAAAAATCCAGTCTTTAGAAAAACAAACTCTTAATAAGGTATCTGTAGCTTGAAATTATTATTAGTAACAGATGCATGGAAACCTCAGGTAAACGGCGTCGTCCGTTCTTATCTGAATACCATACCGGAATTGGAAAAAATGGGTATGCAGGTAGAGGTAATACACCCTGAGTTATTTAAAGTTCGCTTTGGCCTTCCTTCGTATAATGAGATTAAAGTTGTGATTACTCGCAAAAAAACATTGAAAAATATGATGGATCAGATCAATCCTGATCATATTCACATTGCTACAGAGGGGCCCCTAGGTTTTTTGGCCAGAAAAATATGTCTTTCAGAAAAAATTATTTTTACAACTTCATTTCATACTCGTTTCCCTGAGTATATTCAACAACGTATAAAAATACCCGCAAGTTTCTTTTACTTCTTCATAAAGCATTTTCACAATAAAGCGAAAAAAGTTCTTGTTCCTACCCCATCCATGCAGGCCGAATTAATAAATATGAATTTTAAAAATACCGTTGTTTGGTCAAGAGGTGTCGATCATCAAAAATTTGGCAACTATCAAAAATTAGACTTAGGCCCGGGACCAATATTTTCTTATATCGGTCGAGTGGCTACTGAAAAAAATATTCAAGCTTTTTTAGATTTAGATTTAGAAGGTACTAAAGTTGTCGTTGGCGATGGACCACAGTTAAATAAACTAAAAAAAAAATATACAGATATAAAATTTGTTGGTTACCAGTTTGGCCAGAATTTAGTGAATTACTATGCTAGTTCAGATGTAATGGTTTTCCCTAGCAAGACTGATACCTTTGGAAATGTGGTAACTGAGGCAAATGCAACCGGCACACCAGTCGCTGCTTATGATGTAACAGGTCCTAAAGATATTATTGTTAATGGGGTCAACGGTTTTATTGGTGATAACTTAAAAGATAATGTTTTGAATTGTTTGACTATCGATCGAAAAAAATGTCAAGAATATACAAAAAAATTTAACTGGTATGAGTGTTCCAAGGTTTTTTATGATAATATTGTGGCTTGAACTTTACACATACTCTATCTGATTCTAAAAATTGGATTATCAATCATAAAGACCAACTAGAGATTAATTGGAGTGAAAAAGATATTGAGCTTCACCTCAATAAAGAAACAAGTTTTAATATTTATCTTCTAGATCAAACTAACGTCAAAGGTGCTTTGATAGGACATTTTTTATATCAAGATCAAAAGGTCAGTGAATTTGAAATTTTACATATTGCTGTTTTGCCTGAATTTAGAAACCAAGGGTTGGGAAGAATGATTTTAGAAGAGCTTGAAAAACAACTCAAAAGTACTGGAAAATCATTTAAAATCTTTCTGGAAGCGAGTGCTATTAATAAATTTGCTATTAAACTTTATGAAAAATTAGGCTATAAAGCCTATAATGAAAGAAAAAACTATTATCGGAGTAAGTCTATAAACGCTCCGCATACGCAAGACGCAATTTTGTTTGCCAAATCCCTTAATGCCATCAAATAAGACATTTTATATTAGAACATTTGGTTGTCAGATGAATGTTTATGACTCTGATAAAATGAAAGATATTTTCTTATCTCATAATATTAATCAAACAGATGACTTTCAAAATGCAGACTATGTAGTTTTAAATACTTGCCATATCCGTGAAAAGGCAACAGAAAAAACATTTTCAGATTTAGGAAAAATTCATAAAAAAGGAAAAGATAACCAAAAAGTTATCGTTGCAGGGTGTGTAGCGCAAGCAGAGGGGGAGTTAATTCAAAAAAGAGCGCCCTATGTTGATTTGGTCATTGGTCCACAGTCTATCCAGTCCCTTAATAAATTTTTAGATAAAAATAACTTACCAAAAACCTCTATCACTGAATTTGATGTGAATGAAAAATTTGACACGCTCAATCATATTAAAACGAATACATCGAATAAATCTGCATTTGTGACTATCCAAGAAGGCTGTGATAAGTTTTGTCATTTCTGTGTTGTTCCTTATACAAGAGGATCAGAATACTCAAGAACAGTTAAGGAAATTTCTGATGAGGTTAAATCTTTAATTGATCAGGGTGTGGTGGAATTCACACTTCTAGGTCAAAATGTTAATGCCTATCACGGTTTAGACACTCAAGGTCAATCAAATAATCTAGCATCTCTTATTAACAGTATTAGTTTAATAGATGGAGTTGAAAGAATTACCTATTCTACAAGTCACCCTGTGAATATGACTGATGACCTAATTTCCCTTCATGGCGAAAACTCTAAACTTATGCCCTATCTTCATCTTCCTGTTCAATCAGGTTCTGACAAAGTTTTAAAATTAATGAATAGAAAACATACAAGGGATTATTATTTTGAAATCATCGAAAAGGTTAGAAAAGTAAAACCCGATATAGCACTTTCCTCGGACTTTATTATTGGTTTTCCTGGAGAATCAGACAAAGATTTTGAAGACACAATCGATCTAATTGAAAGAGTTAAATACATGAATTCTTATTCTTTTAAGTATAGCCCAAGACCAGGTACACCTGCGGCTGATCGTGAAGAAATAGATGAAGCAATTCTCAATGAGCGATTAAAGATCACACAAGATTTACTCAATGAACAACAAATTGAATACAACAACCAGTTTGTAAAAAAGACAGTGCAAGTATTAATTGATGGTGCTGGTAAACACTCGGGACAAATCAAAGGCAAGTCACAATTTAATCAAAGTGTAGCTCTGCAGGGAGAAAAAGAAATAATAGGTCAAATAATTCCTGTGCAAATCAAAGAGGTTTTAACACACTCATTATTGGGAGAAAAAATTTAGTTGAGTCCTGTAAATATTTCTTCCCATCAAAAACAACTCGAGTTTGAGGATAATCAATTTCTATCAAGCCTATTTGGTTACCACGATAAAAATTTAAAGGTCTTAGAGAATAAATTTAAAGTAAAGCTATACACAAGAGGCAACCTTCTATCTATAAAAGGCAATAGAGATCCAGTTGAAAAAGCCTACTTTATTATTCAAGGCTTATACCAAAAATTAAAGAACAATGATATTTCTGCAGAAGAAATAGAAAACAATATTGATTTAGCAAAACCTACATATATCAAAGAACAAATCGAACAAGATCAGAAATTTCAAATCAATACAAAATTAAAAACAATTTATCCCAAGACTAAAAACCAAGAGCTCTTTTTAAAAGAAATGAGATCAAAAGATGTCGTTTTTGCTGTTGGTCCAGCGGGAACAGGAAAAACTTACTTAGCTGTTGCATATGCAGTTAGTCTTTTTGTAGAAGGAAAAATTAATCGATTAATATTATCAAGACCAGCAGTTGAAGCGGGTGAACGATTAGGTTTTTTACCTGGAGATATGAAAGAGAAAATTGATCCCTATTTACGACCACTTTACGATGCCTTGTATGAGATGATGCCAGGTGAGGAAATTGACCGAAAAATTGTAAATAATCTAATAGAAATAGCTCCTCTTGCCTTTATGAGAGGAAGAACTTTAAATAAATCTTTTATAATTTTAGATGAAGCACAAAACACCCTATCGACACAGATGAAAATGTTCTTAACTAGGTTAGGACAAAACTCAAAAATGGTTATCACGGGAGATTTAAGTCAAAAAGATTTACCCGATAATGCAAAAAGTGGAATGCAGGATGCAATGGAAAAATTAGAAAAAGTTAAAGACATTGGGTTTGTTCATTTAAATAGTAGCGATGTATGCAGACACACACTAGTAGAAAAAATAATTAATGCTTACGATAAGTAATTTTGAGGATTAGTAATAAAAAATTTGTGATTGAGATAATTGGAGACAAGAATTTAGAGCAATTTCTAAAATCCTCCAAAGAAAAGTTAAAAAAGTTGTCAGAATATTTTCAAACAATCCATCAAGCTGATCATCAAACACAACTGACAATAAAAATAGTTTCTAATGAAGAAATCAAAAGCATGAATAAAAAATTTAAAAATAAAAATAAAATAACGGATGTGTTATCTTTTCCTGACGGAGACTTTTCTGGTGATATTGCTATTGCAGATAGTTATATTTTAAATCGCAATAAAAAAATTAATGAACAAAATTTCTTTATGCTAGTGAGTCATGGATTACATCATTTATTTGGTTATCATCATTACGATAAACAATCGAGAAGTAATATGAGATTTTTAGAAAACACACTGATGAAACTATTAGGTTTAAAAAAAGTACATGAAAATTAAAAAAAATTTAGCGATAAAGTTAGTCAAAGAACTGATTCAAGACGAGAATTTTAAAAAAGATATTATTGATCTTATCTCAGCGACTTCAGATAGTTCAGGTATTGCCAAGAATGAAGAAAAGAAAATCTTTAATAATCTTTTAAAGGTACACAAAAAAACAGTTGATGATGTAATGGTTCCAAGAGGTGAAATAATTTTTATTGATCAAAATATCGATAAAGAAAACATCATTAAAATTATCAATAAAGAAGCTCACTCAAGAATGCCAGTCGTAAAAAAGGATTTAGAACATTGCTTGGGAATGGTTCACATCAAGGATTTATTCAAGAAAATCAACAATAAGTCATTTAATATTAAGAGTTTGTTGAGAGAGGTCATTTATATTCCCTCCGCTACACCTGTTTTTAATCTTCTTCAAAAAATGAAAAAACAAAACATTCACTTAGCAATTGTTATGGATGAATTTAATAGTGTTACTGGTTTGGTTACCATTGAAGACTTAGTGGAAGAAATAGTAGGTGAGATTGAAGACGAACACGATAAGGATGAAGCACCGATGTTTCGACAAAAAAACAATAATATAATTATGGATGCCGCAATGCTTGTTGATGATTTTGAAAGAGAATTTGATGTCAGTATCCCAGATGATTTAAAAGAGGATGTAGGAACTATAGGCGGTATCATATTTAATATAGCTGGTCGTATACCAAAGAAAAAAGAAAAATTTACAATAAATAAAAAATTATCTTTCACCATTCACAAGGTATCAACAAGAAAAATTCTTGAAGTTGTGGTTAGTGGTGTCAAATCTCAATAATCTACTGCCCTATCTCTCTAGGCCAATAAGCTTAATAATTATTTTTTCTATTGTTTATGTATTTTCTCTTCCTCCATTCGGATTATCTATTTTCTATTACATATCATTTTCAATCATTTTTTATAATATTCTAACTAATGATAATTTTTCGAAAAAATATATATTTTATTTTTTCTTATTTACTCAAATAATTACATTAAGTTGGATTACACAGTCTTTTTATTCAGGAGGTTTTGGATATTTACTCTTAGGTATTATTTTAGTTGGTGTACTCTCTTTATTTATTGCATTCTTACATTATTCAGCAACAATTCTAATCCTAGTTACATTTAAAAAAAAATTACTACAGATTTTCTTATTACCACTAGGTTTATCTATAGTAGAAATACTAAAGGAATTTATTTTCGGAGGCTTCCCTTGGAATCCTAGTGCGATCATATATTACAAAAATATTTGGATCTTAAAATCACTACCATTTTTAGGAGTTTACGGTCTGGGATTAGTTGTGCATCTGATTATTGGTTTAATTATTTATTTTCTCTATTACAAAAATAAAGTTGTAACTTTTAGTTTGTCATTAGTGCTTGTTTTAATTTATGCATTTGGTTTTTTTGAAAATAACACTGAGAGAAAAACAAACAATGAAACTCTAAACATTCTTTTAATTCAACCTAATCTTTATGAGTCATTAGTAGAATTTGACGTTCTAAGAAACCTTGAAATATATGAAAAATTAACCCTAGAAGCTCTTACAAATACTCCAAAAGCAGATTTAATTATTTGGCCTGAAGGCTCATTGCCAATTGATTTGAATAACAGGGACGGACTTCTTAGTAGATTATCCTCTTTAATTAATGAGGATCAAAAAATAATAGTTGGGTCGAGTGCTATCGAGGAAAACCAATTATTTAATCGTCTATATATCATCGATCATCATGGAAAGATTATTGATTTTTATGATAAACAAAAGTTGGTTTTATTTGGAGAATACATTCCCTTTGTAAAACCTTTTGTAAGCAAGTTTTTAAATTTAGGAATGAACTATACTCCTGGAATTAATCAAAAAATCTTAAAATTACCTAAAAATATAAACGCTGTTCCAATGATTTGTTTTGAGTCTATTTTTAATTACAAATCAATTAATACTGAGGTTTGTAATGCAGATATGGTGATACAAATTTCAAATGACTCTTGGTTTGGTAAATGGTACGGGCCACATCAACACCTGGCTAATTCCCTTTTAAGAAGTGTTGAATTCCAAAAACCTCTCATAAGATCAACTCCTTCAGGCATTACATCTGTTGTTGATTATTCGGGTAAAATTATTGAGACTATTCCAACAAACAAAAAAGGTTATCTTTATTATCAACATCCAATTAATAAATATAAATCAAATTGTTCATCAACTTTATTTTCAGTAAGTCTTTTGATTTTTTTAATATTTCTACTTAGTTTTTTATATGTTCGAATCAAAAAATAAATACTTTGGTAGAAAAAAAGGAAAGTCATTTGTAAGACTCGAGCAATACTCGAAATTTCTTAAAGAACCAAACAAAAGATTATTTAATAAAATCAAAACACCAAGAATTTTAGAAATTGGAATTGGTGATGGAGAAAAAATTAGTGAAGATGCAAAACTATATTCAAAAATAAACCTTATTGGTTGTGATATTTTTGCTGATGGAGTTTTAAGAGCTATCAGAAACTCTGTTGATGATAATTTGAAAAATCTTCAAGTCTTTCATTTAAATATTCAAGATCTTTTACCATTCATACCAAACAATTATCTTCAGGAAATAAGAATATTCTTTCCAGATCCGTGGCCTAAAAATAAGCATAAAAAAAGAAGAACTGTTAACCAACTCCTTGTAAAAGATCTCACTAAAAAACTAAAAAAAAATGGATTTGTTCGTTTTGCAACTGATCATGGTGACTATTTTATTGAAGCTTTAGCCTTGATGAAAAAGTTCAAATACACCATGCCAGATATTAGCCCTAATTGTTGGAAATATAGTGATTCCAACGCTTTGCACACCAAATTTGAGAAAAAAGCCTTAGACAAAAATCATAAATTATTCTATTTTAGCGTTCTTAAAAATTATTAACCAACGATGAGGAGGTGGGTTATCCCGCCTTTTTTTTTAACTAGAAAAGATAATGCTAAATAACACAGAAATATTAAAAGTTGCTGAAGTCGTCTCACAAGAGAAGGGCATCGAAATGGATATAGTAATGGAGGCTCTTGAGGAGTCTTTTGAAATTATTGGAAAATCAAAATATGGAATGGACAATAACATTAAAGCATCTATTGACCGTCTCACAGGAAATATAAGTTTATCTCATATTAAAGATGTGGTTGAAAAAATTGATCCTGTTTTGCAGGCAAATCAAATTTTATTAGATCATGCCAAAAAATATGACGCTGATACTGAAATTGGAAAACAAATAACAATTCCTTTACCATCCGTAAACTTCGGAAGAGTTACAGCCAACATGGCAAGGCAAGTTATTTACTCCAGAGTTAGAGAAGCTGAAAAAAGAAGACAGTTTAATGACTTTAAAGATCGTGTCGGAGAAGTCTTGTCGGGTATTGTAAAAAGAATTGAGTTTGGAAATATTATTGTTGACCTTGGTAAAGCTGAGGGATTTTTAAGAAAAGATGAACTCATTCCAAGAGAGAATTTTAAAAATGGTGATCGTATTAGAGCATATTTCTTCGATATAAAAGAAGAAGCCAAAGGACACCAAATTTTTCTTTCAAGAACTCACCCTCAATTTATGGCAAAATTATTTGAACAGGAAGTACCTGAAATATATGAGGGTCAAATAGAAATTTTATCTGTTGCAAGAGATCCTGGTAGTAGAGGAAAGATTACAGTTCGTGCGAACGATAAGTCTATCGATCCAGTTGGGGCATGTGTGGGTATGAGAGGTTCCAGAGTTCAGGCTATTGTTAATGAATTACAAGGTGAAAAAATTGATATCGTAAATTGGTCAGAGCTAAGGTCGATGTATGTTCAAAATGCCATTGCGCCCGCACAAGTAGCAAAGGTTAATGAATTTGAAGACTCAAACAGAGTAGAGATAGTCTTACCTGAAGATCAGTTAAGTATTGCTATTGGTAGAAGAGGTCAAAATGTAAAATTAGCTTCAATACTTACTAATCTTGAAATTGATATACTAACTGAAAAAGAAGACGCAGAAAGAAGACAAGAGGAATTTAAAAAAATCACTTCTCTTTTCGCTGAAAAACTTGATCTCGAAGATATGATTGCACAATTATTAGCGGTCGAGGGATACACAAGTATTGAAAAAATCGCTAACGCTTCAATCCAAGACATAGAAAAAATTGAAGGATTTGATAATGAGCTTGCTGCTGAGATATATGCTCGTGCGACGCAGTATATGGAAAACGAGAAGGCAGAACTTGAGAAATTAATTCAATCTTCAAAACTAGATGATTATGTCAAAGGAATTTCGGAATTTGATAATAAAATTTTAGCTACATTGATTGAAAACAATATCTTTTCTCGTCAAGATCTTGCAGATTTAGCAACTGATGAATTAGTGGGCAGAGATGGCATATTACAAAAAAGAGTTGAAAAATCTGCTGCAGAAAAAATTATTATGGATGCTAGGGAGATTTATCTTAATAGCTAATTTTTAAATGACAAAAGAGACAAAGAACACAAATACACCTTCGGCTAAACCTTCCACGCCTACATCTACAACATCCGCACCTCCCAGAAAAAAACTGACTCTTAATACAACAGCATTTCAAAAAAAACTTTCCTCTATTTCAGTTAATAATCTTTTAGATGAAGAACCAGATTACGAAAAAATGCCTAGTCTTGCAAAGACTAAAAGAAACAGAGAAAAACAAAGAACAAAATTTAAACCAAATTTAACTAGCTCTCAGAAAATAGTTCGTGAAGTTGATATACCTGTAAAAATTTCTGTGCAGGAATTAGCAAGTAGAATGTCTGAAAAAACAGGTGATGTTGTAAAAGCTCTCATGAAAAGTGGAATTATGGCTACGGCTAATCAATATATAGATGGAGACACAGCTGAACTTATAGTTACAGAATTAGGACATACACCGAAAAGAGAAGAAGCGATCAGTTTAAAAGATGAAATTGCAAATCACCAAAAAACAAAAATATCTAAAATTTTACCCAGGCCCCCAATTGTCACTGTAATGGGACACGTTGATCATGGCAAAACATCCTTGTTGGATGCACTAAGAAATACAAATGTAACTTCAAAAGAGTCTGGTGGAATTACTCAACATATTGGTGCGTATCAAATTCAGCATAAAAACAATCCTATTACATTTTTGGATACACCTGGTCACGCAGCTTTCTCAAATATTCGTTCAAGGGGAGCCAATTTAACAGATCTTGTAGTATTAGTGGTTGCTGCAAACGATAGTGTTAAACCTCAAACAATTGAAGCAATTTCGCATGCTAAAGCAGCAAAAGTTCCTATTGTTCTTGCAATTAACAAAATGGACTTACCAGATGTTGACCCAAGCATTGTTAGAAATGATTTGTTAACTCACGAGGTAGTTGTAGAGAGCTACAGTGGAGATGTACTAGAAACCGAAATATCTGCAATAAAAAAAACAAATCTAGAAAAATTATTAGATAACATTTTATTACAAGTAGAAATTTTAGATCTTAATGTTGAACATAACAAACTCGCTGAAGCAATTGTAGTTGAGTCTAAAATAGAAATAGGAAAAGGACCTGTTGCAACAGTGATAGTAAAAAATGGAACTTTTAAAGAAGGCGATCATTTTACTTGTGGTTCATCTTATGGAAGAGTTAGGGCTTTACTTGATGAAAACGGTAGTAGGATTAAATCAGCTAGCCCAGGCATGCCAATTGAAGTATTGGGTTTTGACTCAGTGCCGCAAGCAGGCGATACAGTTTATGTTATGCCAAATGAGGATATTGCAAAAGATATTACAGAAAAAGTAAAAGAACAAAAAAAATTAGAAAATACAGAAGCAGTTAAAAAATCATCACTAGAGGAAATGATGGCTAATGTATCAAAGGGTGATATGAAAAAACTTCCAATCATTGTCAAAGCAGATGTTCAAGGTTCTCTTGAAGCAATAGTTTCCTCACTAGAAAAAGTCGGTAATGAAGAAGTTAAAATAAATGTCGTCCATAACGCTATCGGTGCAATTAATGAAAGTGATGTGAGTTTAGCGAGTTCTGCACAAGGGCTAGTAATTGGTTTTAATATCAGAGCTATTCCACAAGCCCGAACAATCGCAAAACGCGATAAAGTAGATATACGATATTATTCAATTATTTATGAATTAATTGATGATATGAAAAAAATGCTTTCTGGTCTTCTCACTCCAGACACTAAAGAGGAAATTATTGGTCATGCTGAGGTTCGTGATACTTTCAAATCCTCAAAGTTTGGTACAATTGCAGGCTGCTTTGTTACTGACGGTATAGTCCAAAATTCTGCTAAAATCAGGCTTGTTAGAGAAGGTAAAATCATACACGAAGGAGAAGTTGGAACCCTTAAACGTTTTAAAGATGATGTCAAAGAGGTTAGAGAAAACTATGAGTGTGGTATTTCATTCAAAGATTATTCAGATATTTTGGAAAAAGATGAAATTGAATTTTATGTAACTAAGGAAGTTCAAAAAGAATTATAGTGTGGACAATAAGCCAAGTTTTCGAACCAAAAAAGTTGAGCTTTCAATTAAAAGACTTATCTCTGAATATCTCGTAACCCAAAAAGATTATCTTTTAAAATTTCCAACTGTTCGTTTCGAAATTACTGAAGTAAAAGTAAGTAAAGATTTAAGATTTGCAAAAATTTATCTTATTCATAATATTTCAGAGGAGGATTTTAAAGAATTTAATAAACTTTATCTAAGAGAAATACAAAGTTTAATCGCAAGAACTCTTACAAGTAAATATACTCCAAAAATATCTTTAATTTTTGATGAATCTTTTCAAGAGTCTTTAAAAGTACAATCACTTCTAGATAAATTATAGATCTTGGTAAAAGAAAACTTTCACAGTGATGGATGGTTATTAATAAATAAACCACAGGGTATAGAGTCATTTGGAGTTATTAGAAAATTAAAATTTCGTTATTCGTTTAAAAAAATTGGCTTTGCTGGAACTCTGGACCCTTTAGCTTCTGGTTTATTATTAGTAGGTATTAATAAAGCTACGAAGAAAATACCAAATATACATCAAGAAAAAAAAAGTTATGAGGTTGAGATACGATTTGGTGCTTCAACAAATACTTTAGACTCAGAGGGTAGATTCTTTAAAATGCAGTCGTCCTCGCATAATATAAATGAAAGAGTTTCACATTTAAAAAAGTTCATAGGAACATATCAACAAAAAATACCAGACTTTTCTGCGCATAAATTAAATGGTAAAAATTTTTATGAACTCGCTAGAGATAATAAAACTATAGAAGATCGTTATAAAAAAGTATCAGTTCAAAGTTTAAAAATTCTATCTTCTAATAGCTCAAAAATGAGAGTTGAGTTGAATTGCTATTCAGGGTTTTATGTGAGGGCATTCGCAGAAGAATTTGCAAATTCCCTAGGTGATATAGCTTATGCAAGTATGATTAAAAGATTGAAAATAGGGACTTTTGATATAAATCAAGCTACTCCTTATGAAAAAATCCTTGATTTCTCAAGTATAAATGATTTACATACAAATTTGATTACCATTTGAACTGGGCGACATCCTGGTCAGATGATGTTTACTTTGAAAGGAGTATTGATGTCGGAAATACAAATTAACGATATAGCTCGTGCTGATAATGACACTGGTTCGCCAGAGTCCCAAATTTTTTTTCTCACAAAAAAAATTAATCTGTTAACAGAACATATCAAAATCCATAAGAAAGATTTTCATTCTCGAAGAGGTCTGCTGATGATGGTTGGTAAAAGAAATAGATTGATGGCGTATTTAAAGAAGAGGAATGTAGGAAAGTACACAGAAGTAGCAGATAAACTAAAGCTAAGAAAAAAATAATTTTTAATTAGCTATAAAGAAAGAGGAAGATGAAAATAGAACATAAATTTGAGTTGGGCAACCAACAAATTACACTAGAAACAAACCGAATAGCAAAACAAGCAGATGCATCTGTGGTTGTAACCTGTGGTGAAACAATGGTTATGGCTAATATTTGTGCAGCAAAAACACAAAAACCTGATATTGATTTTTTCCCATTAACAGTTAACTATCAGGAAAAATATTATGCCTCAGGTAAAATACCGGGGGGTTTCTTTAAAAGAGAGGCTAGACCGACTGAAAGAGAAACATTAACAAGTCGTTTAATTGATAGACCTATTAGGCCTCTATTTCACAAAAACTTTAAAAATGAAACTCAAGTAACATTAACTGTCTTATCTTACGATAGCGTTGTTGATCCTGATATTATTGCTATGTATGCAACTGGTGCAGCATTAGCGATTTCAGGTCTTCCTGTGGCAGGTATTTTGGGTTCCGCTAGAGTTGGATATATAGATGGAAAGCTAGTTGCAAATCCATCTATTCAGGATATGGAAAACTCTGAACTAGATCTTGTTGTAGCTGGAACAGAAGAGGGTGTCCTAATGGTTGAGTCTGAAGCCCAAGAACTCTCTGAGAACACCATGCTTGATGCGGTAATGTTCGGACATGATTTTTATCAGACATTTATTAAAGAAGTTCAAAACTTTGCAAGCAAAACAGAAATTAAGACTTTTGAAGTCCCAAGCCTACCTGATTTTTATGAAGGTTTACAAAAAGACATTGAAAGTAAAATTTCAGATCCTATTCGTGAAGCATACGGTTTAGTTGATAAGCAAGAGCGAAGTCAAAAACTGACAGAGATCAGATCTTCTATTGTTGATAATATTGAAGATGATCAGATTTTAGCCGCTACAACAATCATTAAAGATATAGAAAAAGACGTAGTTCGAGGCGATATCATCAAAAATAAAAGCCGTATTGATGGAAGAAAATTAGATGAAGTAAGACAAATTACATGTGAATTAGACATTCTTCCTCGAGCCCATGGTTCAAGTCTCTTTACTCGTGGAGAAACTCAAGCATTAGTTGTTACCACATTAGGAACGGGCGATGATGAGCAAATGATTGACTCTCTTGACCCTATGCATAAACAACATTTTATGTTGCATTATAATTTTCCTCCTTACTCTGTAGGAGAAGTAGGAAGAGTAGGAGCAACTGGTAGAAGAGAAATTGGTCATGGAAAACTAGCATGGCGTGCAGTTCATCCAATGTTACCAAAAAAAGAGGATTTCCCATACACACTAAGATTAGTATCTGAGATAACTGAATCCAATGGTTCTAGTTCTATGGCTACAGTATGTGGCTCATCCCTTGCTTTGATGGCAGCGGGTGTGCCAATTAAAAAACATATTGGTGGTATAGCGATGGGTCTAATCAAAGAGGGCGAGGACTTTGTAGTGCTTAGCGATATCTTAGGTGATGAAGATCACTTAGGTGATATGGATTTCAAAGTTGCTGGTACTATGGATGGTATTACTTCTCTTCAAATGGATATTAAGATTACCAGTATTACTAAAGAGATTATGGAAATTGCTTTAAATCAAGCATCAGGTGGAAGAAAACATATTATTGGTGTTATGTCGGACGCCTTACCAGAAGCTAGAACAAAATTTTCTAAGCATGCTCCTCAAGTAATCTCTATCACTATTGATAAAGCTAAAATTAAAGATGTTATTGGCTCAGGTGGTAAGGTAATTAAAAACATAGTCGAAGTCTCTGGGGCAAAGCTAGAAGTCAACGATGATGGAATTGTAAAAATTGCTTCCAGTAATGAAGAGTCAATTAACAAAGCTAAGCAAATGGTTGAAGACATTGTTGCGGAGCCAGAAGTTGGCAAAGTTTATACTGGTAAAGTTGTTAAAATTGTTGAGTTTGGAGCCTTTGTAAACTTTATGGGTGCCAGAGATGGATTACTTCATGTCTCACAAATTTCACAAAAAAGAGTCGAGAATGTCTCTGATGTTTTATCTGAGGGTCAAGAAGTTCAAGTCAAAGTACTTGATGTTGATCGTGCGGGTAAAGTAAAGCTTAGCATGAAAGAAGTTTAGTCTAGTTACCTCTCTAATTTAAATAATTATCAAAAATCAAGGGGCTTTTGCCCCTGATCTTAAACTATAGCTCTTGAACACTCATTCCTACGTTGTTATATCCGTTATCGACGTAAAGTATTTCACCTGTTACACCTTTAGACAGATCACTCATTAAGTAAACAGATGACTTACCAATATCTTCTAATGTTAATGGCTTTTTAATAGGAGAATTTTCAATTGTATAATTATAAATTTTTCTTGATTTGTTTATAACGGCACCTGCTAAAGTTCTCATGGGCCCAGCTGAAATTGCATTAACTCTAATTCCTCTGTCACCCATATCAACAGCAAGATACTTTATAGATGTTTCCAATGCAGCCTTTGCAACACCCATTACATTATAACTTTGCATATATCTTGTGGACCCATAATAAGTAAGAGCCATGATAGATGCACCATCATTCATTCTTGGCGAAAGCATCCTCACCATTTCAGTCAATGAGTATGCAGAAATATGTAGTGTTTTAAGAAAATTTTCTCTAGTGGTATTTAAATATTTACCTGATAGTTCATTTTTATCTGAATAGGCAACCGCGTGAACAAAAAAGTCAATATTTCCTTTAACGCCATTACAAACATTTTCAAGTGAAGATGTTTCAGATACGTCACAAGGCATAATTCCTAAGCAGTTAATTTTCTCGGATAGGGGCTCAACTCTTTTTTTTATTGAATCATTTTGATATGTCAAATACATACTTGCGCCTTCATCACTCAAGGACTTTGCAATGCCCCATGCAATCGAATGATCATTGGCTATACCTACAACCAATCCTTTTTTGCCCTCTAAAATTTTACTCATTAAAGCTAGTCAGATAGATAGATGCATTTGTTCCACCAAAACCAAAACTATTCGATAGTATAGAATTAATTTTGATATCATTTTTATTCTCTAAGAGAATGTTCATTCCTTCAGCCTTTTCATCTAAGTTTGTAATATTGGCTGACTCAACCATAAAATCATTTTCCATCATTAAAAGAGAGTAAACGGCTTCTTGTACACCAGTTGCTCCGAGTGAATGACCCGTTAGTGATTTAGTAGAACTGGTTGGAGGAACCTTATCTCCAAAAACCTCTTTTATACCTTGTAATTCAATCATGTCTCCGACAGGTGTTGATGTTCCATGAGCGTTGATATAATCAACAGGTCTACCCTGTGTTGCCATCTGCATACACCTTACTGCACCCTCTCCAGAGGGTTGAACCATGTCATATCCATCTGAAGTCTGACCGAAACCTTGAATTTCAGCAACAATATTGGCCCCTCTTGCTTTTGCGCTATCAAGGCTCTCAACTACTAAAACACCTGCACCTCCCCCAATGACAAAACCATCTCTTGAAGAGTCGTAAGCTCGAGAAGCAACCTCAGGTGTTTCATTATATTTACTTGATAAAGCACCCATAGCATCAAATAAAATTGACATTGTCCAATGGGTTTCCTCACCACCACCTGCAAATACAATTTCTTGTTGCCCATGTCTTATAAGATCATAAGCATTGCCAATGCAGTGCAAACTTGTCGAACAAGCTGAACTAATGGAGTAATTTACACCTTTAATTTTAAAAGGAGTTGCTAAAGTAGCAGAATTTCCTGATGCCATTGTTCTAGTTACCATATAAGGTCCAATTTTTTTAACGCCTTTTTCTCTTGCTATATCAAATGCTTGTTGCAATTGATACGTTGAAGGTCCACCTGATCCCATCACTAACCCAGTATTAACATTAGATATAAGCCCCTCATCAAGACCTGAATGTTCAATTGCCTCTTTCATTGCAATATAATTGTAAGCTGCGCCTTCCCCCATAAAACGCAAAATTTTTCGATCTACATTTTCTTCAATATTTATTTTAGGTTTTCCATGTACATGACTTCTCATTCCAAGTTCTTCATATTCCTTGCAATGACTAATCCCAGATTTCACACCTCTTAAGCTCTGTAAAACTTCTTTTTTATTATCACCTATACAAGAAACAATACCGTATCCAGTAACGACAACTCTTTTATCACTCATTGAATAAACCCACTCTTAAATCATTGGCATGGTAAATTATTTTTTCTTTGTGAATTATCTGCCCATCTCCATACCCAATTGATAACCCTTTTTTATTTAAAGATTTTTTTAAACTAACTTTATATTTTATTAATTCTTTGTCCGGTTTAATTTCTTCAACAAATTTTATTTCCCCAACACCCAAAGCACGACCTTTCCCAGGATACCCAAGCCAACCTAGATAAAAACCCAACATTTGCCATAAAGCGTCAAGACCCAAACATCCGGGCATAATTGGATCACCCAAGAAATGACATTTAAAGAACCATAAATCTGCATTTATATCCAGTTCAGCAGTTATTTCTCCTTTCCCATGTACCCCACCATCTTTATTGACATTAGTGATGCGATCAAACATAAGCATAGGAGGTGCTGGTAGTTGAGCATTTCCCTTTCCAAATAAATTTCCTTTACCACATTCAATTATTTCTTCGTAACTATAACTAGATTGAGGTGTAAATGTATTCATATTAATGAGGACAATCTTTATTTGTTAATTGTAGTTTGTTTATGTCCGAAGTCAAAAGGTCTATCAAATTGATTTCACTTTTCAGTTGAGTTTTAATTTTTGCAAGGGCAAATATAATTTTCATACAAGCAAAACTAGTAACAAATCCTGCAACTGGACCTATCATTGCGCTGTTAAGACAACGGTGATTCTGATCAGCTTTAGGAAATAGACACTCAAAACATGATGGATTATTTTCTTCATTGTTTTGTGCAAAGTATATTCCCTCTGAAGAGTTAATTGATATTGATACAAATGAGATTTTATTAGCTTTAGAATATTTTGAAGAAAAAATTTTATTCTGATGATTATCCGTGCAATCAAATATTAAATCAAAATTATTATTTGGATTTTTTTTTATGAAAGACTCAAAATTTAAAGAATGCTCTTTTATTATTGTTGAGTCATTTATATTTTTAAGTTTATGTTTTGAAGTGTTTGATTTAGATTTACCAACATCATCTTTATCATAATTAATTTGACGATGTAAATTTGACTTCTCTATAATATCATAATCGACAAGGTGAATCTCACCAACCCCAGCTCGAACAAGATATTGTGATGCAACAGTTCCCAGAGCACCTAAGCCGATGATACAAATTTTTTTCTTAGAGATATTTTGTTGCCCCTCTTCATTAATCCCAGGAACTAAAATTTGTCTTCCAAACTCTTCAATCAGTTTTTCACTTTGTTCCTGTTGATCCAAAACCACCACTACCTCTCTCGCTTTCACTTAAATCACTTACTAGTTTAAAATTAACCTTTTCATATTTTGACACAACCATTTGTGCAATTCTCATTTTATCTTCAATTTCAAACATTTCTAATCCATGATTTATTAAAATCACTTTTACTTCCCCTCGATAGTCCGCATCTACTGTTCCTGGACTGTTAAGAACAGTAATAAATTTTTTCACAGCTAGTCCACTTCGAGGTCTTATTTGAACTTCAAATCCATTTGGAATTTCAAAAAATAATCCAGTTCCAATAAGTTTTGTTTCTTTTGGTAATATGCTAACTTTTCCATTTGGTAAAAATGCCCTTATATCCATTCCTGCACTAGATGATGTCTCATAAGTTGGAAGAATAACGTTATCATTTATCTTTTTTACTTTTATATAAACCATCCTAATTATTTCTATTGCTAATGTATTTAACAATTTTATTTGCAAAAATTGTTTTACTTACATTTCCTAAATTTAAAAAGTCACCTGATCTTCCAATTAAAATACCATTATTGTATTTTGAATTAAAAATTCTATCTTCCTTTGTTGGAAAGTTCAAAACTAGATAATCACAATTTTTGGAAAGCAATTTTTTTTTTGCATTTTGAAATACATCATTTGTTTCATAAGCAAATCCGACTGTAACTTTAGGTTTATATTTACCAAATGACATTGATCTTAAAATATCAGGGTTATTGGTTAATTTTAAAGACAATCCATTTTTTTTCTTAATTTTCAGTTTATTATATGTTTTAGCTTTATAATCACTAACCGCAGCATTAAAAATTCCTAAGTCGATAGACTTATATTTTTTTGCTTCTTTTAACATTTCATCTGCTGTAGGAGTGAAGATAAACTTAACATTTTTTGAAACTATTTTTTTTGTTTGAAGATATCCGTGTAAACAAATAACTTTATAATTAAATTTTAATAGGCTTTTTATTAAAGCTATGCCTTGCCGACCTGATGACTCATTTGATATATATCTTACTGGATCTATATACTCTCGAGTGCACCCAATAGTTATTAATGCGTGTTTCAATTACTTAAGTTGACTAATTATTTCACTAGGATCAACTAATCGACCACTACCATACTCACCACAAGCTAAAGATCCATCATCTGGGCCAATAAAATGATGGCCAATTTTCTTTAAATAGTCCACATTGTCTTGAATAATTTGATTAGCCCACATTTCTTTATTCATTGCAGGTGCAAAAAATATAGGTTTGTTTGCAGCAATCATACATGTTAGAGCTAGGTCATCACAAAAACCTTTTGCAAATTTTGAAATTATATTGGCTGTCGCAGGATAAACAATAATATGAGTATTATCTCGTGCTAATTTTATGTGACCAATTTTTTTTTCCATATCCAAATCAAAGAGCTCTGAATACACTGGCTTATTGGAAATTGTTTCAAGTAGTAGTTTAGAAATAAACTCATAAGTGTTTTTTGTTGCAATAACTTCATATTCAATGGTTTTTTTTTGGCACTCACGAATTAGATCTAAAGATTTATAACAGCCAACACTCCCCGTTATTATTATTAAAATTTTCATTTTTTCTGCACTATATATATGCTGTTAGCTCCAGAAATGAAATCAATAGTTTTAATATGAGAAAAACCTGTATTTATCAGTTCTTTAAGAAGATTATTTTGATTAGGAAAAGAAATAATACTGTCAGCTAAGTATTTATAACTATGTCTATCATTGGAGATGATGCTACCGGTAAAAGGTAAAATATATTTTAAAAAGTTTTTGTATGGACTTATTAATAAATCTCTTTTTGGAATACCAAATTCCATAATAAAAAAATAACCATTTTTTTTAAGACATCTATAAATCTCAGAAAAACCATTTTTTCGATTATTAAAATTTCTTACACCATAAGTACATGTTATAGTTCGAAAAAAATTTTTTTTATAAGGCAAATTTTCTGCATAACCAACTTCGTAATTAATTTTTTTAGAACTATTTTTTTTTCTGGATATATTATGCATTTCGGAAACAGGATCTAAAGCATAAAGATTTTTTGAAATAGGAAGCAAATTAAAAATATCCCCACTACCACTTGCAATGTCTAAAATTTTCTCATTGCCAGTATGTTTTGATAATACAAGTTCAACAAAATATTTTTTCCAAAGTCTATGTACTCCAAGACTCATAATATCGTTCATTAAGTCATATTTTGCATGAGATACATTTTCAAAAATATCTGTAATATTATAATTATTTGAATTATTTTTAGTTATCATGCCTGAACTACCTGAAGTAGAAACAACAATAAGATATTTAAAGTCAAAAGTTAAAGGAAAAAAAATTATTTCTATTAAAAAGTCACAAAAAAAACTAAGGAAAAATTTAAACTTCAAAGATCTCGAGCAAATATCTCAGAAAAAAATCATGTCTGTTAAACGTTTTGCAAAATACATAATCATAGGATTAGAAAATGATAATTATGTAATTATTCATCTGGGAATGAGTGGTCGATTAAAGTTTTATTTAAACGAGAATTATATAAAAGAAAAACACGATCACGTTATTCTACAATTTAACAAATTTAAAATTGTTTATAATGATCCTCGAAGGTTTGGTATGTTTTTTAGGCTAAAAGACTCAAAAGAAGTTGAATTTTTTTTTAATAATTATGGAACCGATTTATTAATTAACAAGATTAATTTAAATGAGATGTATAACAAATTTTTAAAGAAAAAAATCTCTTTGAAACAAGCTTTACTTGATCAAAGTTTAATAGTGGGCATTGGAAACATATACGCCAATGAAGCTCTTTTTCATTCAAAGTTAAATCCTCAAAGACTAACGAACACTCTTAAAAAAGCAGAAATATCTAAGTTATTCAGCTCTTGTAAATTTGTAATGAAACTATCTTTAAAAAATGGTGGCTCTTCAATAAATGATTATAAGTCCCCAGATGGAACCCTCGGAAGTTTTCAGAGTTTATTTAAGGTTTATCAAAAGAGACATGTAATATACAAAAAAAAGACCTACAAGATAAAAAAAATCATTCAAAATGGGCGTTCAACTTTTTTTTCACCTGCTTTACAAAAATAAAAAAATGTGTATAAGTTACTAACGCTTTTAGACGAACAACCTGTTAATAATATTTTTATATGCCACAACATAAATCAGCAAAAAAAAGACTTCGACAGTCTGATAGAAAAAAAATAGTCAACAAAGCTGTTAAATCAAATGTTTCAACTCAGCTAAAGGCAATTGATAAACTCATTAAAGATAAAAAGGTAGAGGAATCAATGGCGAAACTAAAAGTAGTTATGTCTGTATTGCATAAATCAACTAAAAAGAAAATTATGCATCTCAATAAGGCATCTAGAACTATCTCAAAATTACAAAAAGATATAACCGCAATTTCAAAATAATTTTTTTTTTCAAGTTATTTTTTTAAAAAAAACATTTTTTTTTATTCCTCTTTTTTAACTTTTCATGCTTAAATAGCACATCTTTTAGAGGAAGGAATTAAGTTAGTGGAAGACGAACAGCATCAAGGTGGCATAGATGTGTCTTGGTCTAAGATCACATCGGAATTAAAAAAATCACTTGATAAAGATACCTTCCAAAACTGGATTAAACCGATTTATTTTGAATCTTTAATTGACACTTCTCTTACTCTCTCAGTTCCAACTAGGTTTTTACGTGACTGGATCATAAAAAATTATGCTTCTGTTATTAAAAAAGCTTATATGGACCAAGGTCATAGCATTGATAAACTAGCTATACTTGTTAAAGAGAATAATAATCGAATCATTCCTGGCACAGAAGTCATTTATGAAGATAAAGATGATGATGAAGACACATATTATGATGATATTTCTGCACCATTAGATCCAAAATTTACTTTTGATAATTTTATTGTTGGTAAACCCAACGAGTTAGCATACGCAGCAGCTCAACGTGTAGCACAATCGGAAGTTGTAAGTTTTAACCCATTATTTTTGTATGGCGGTGTTGGATTGGGAAAAACACATTTAATGCATGCAGTTGCATGGAATATTAAAAAAAGAAATCCTAAAAAAAATGTTGTTTATTTAACAGCTGAGAAATTTATGTATCAGTTTATTAAGGCTTTAAGATTTAAAAATATTATGAGTTTTAAAGAACAATTTAGATCAGTAGATGTGCTAATGATTGATGATGTACAATTTATTATAGGTAAAGATAATACACAGGAAGAATTCTTTCATACTTTTAATACTTTAATTGACAAAAAAAGACAAATTATTATTTCAGCTGATAAATCCCCCGCTGATCTTGATGGATTAGAGGACAGATTAAAGTCCAGATTAGGCTGGGGATTAGTAGCGGATATACATCCCTTAACTTATGAATTACGATTAGGTATTCTGCAGGCTAAAGCTGAACAAAAATCACTTAATTTAAAACAAGAAGTAATGGAATTTTTAGCGAATAAGATCACAAATAATGTCAGAGAAATGGAAGGCGCCTTGAATAGATTAGCAGTTCACGCTTCAATTCAGGACTCAGAAATATCTGTTGACCTCGTAAAAGATGTTTTAAAAGATTTACTCAGGACTAATTCAAGAAAAATTACAATTGATGAAATTCAAAAGAAAGTTGTTGAGCATTACAATATCAAACTTTCAGATATGCATTCACCGAGAAGATCAAGGTCTGTTGCGCGTCCAAGACAAGTTGCAATGTATTTAGCTAAGTCAATCACCACAAGATCTTTACCTGAAATTGGTAGAAAATTTGGTGGCAGAGATCATACCACTGTTATTCATGCTATTAAAACTATCGAAGAAATTATGGTAAATGATCCTAATCTTGCAGAAGATATTGAACTTTTGACTAGAATATTGCAAACTTCTTAAATGGATTTTAGAGTAAGTCGAGAGGCTTTTTTAAGAGTCTTAACTCACGTTAGTTCAATTGTTGACAGTAGGTCAACAATTCCAATTCTTTCTAACATTTATATAAAATGTGATAATAACCAAATAGAAATTAGATCGACAGATATGGATATTTCCATCAGAGAATTTGTATCAACTGACTCTTCAAAAAATGGCGAAGCAACTGTAAATTCAAGAATTTTAACTGATATAATTCGCAAGACAAAAAAAAACTCTATTGTAAAATGTAAATTAGAGGGAAATAGATTAATAATAAATTCTGAAAACTCAGTCTTTGAGTTAAATGCATTAACTGCAGATGAATTCCCAAAATTTGTTCCTTTAGAACAAACAAACTCATTCGAACTAACAATCTCTCAGATTAAAAGGCTTTTTAATAAAACTAAATTTGCTATATCTGCTGAAGAGACGAGATACTACCTAAATGGTATATACTTCCATACTGTTACTAACGGACCAAAGTCAACTTTGAGGTGTGTTGCTACTGACGGCCATAGACTTGCTAAAACAGAGCTAGATTTAACAAATGTCATAAATATATCTGGAATTATACTCCCAAGAAAATTTATACTTCAATTAGACCGTATTTTAGGTGATTTTGAAGGTAAGGTAAAAATAATATGTACCGATACCCAAGTGAGTTTAGAGGCAGATAATTTTATAATAATAAGCAAACTAATAGATGGAACATTTCCAGATTATGAAAAAGTTATACCTGTATCAAATGACAAATTATTACAAGTTGAGGCAGAGCCTTTTTTTAATGCAATTGATAGGGTTTCAACTGTTAATCAAGATAAAACACCAACAGTTAAGTTACAATTTGAAAATAATAGTATTAAGATAATGGCCACAAGCACCGACAGTAACAAAGGCGATGAAGAGGTTGCAGCAAATTATGCTGCCGATGGTCTTGAAATACTTTTTAATTCAAAATATATATTGGATTTACAAGATGTTGTTGAAGGAGATACTTTGATTTTAGAGCTACTAAATCAATCATCACCAGTAATAGTAAAGGACCCTAAAGATACAACAAGTTTATTTATTTTAATGCCTATGAGAGTTTAATTGCCCCCACCATTAAAGGGTATACAGCTATCGAATTATAGAAATTTTATCAACAAAAAAGAAATTTTTAACTTTGAACATACCTTGTTTAAAGGAAAGAATGCTGTTGGTAAAACAAACTTATTAGAGTCTATAAGTTTTTTATGTCCTGGCACAGGTTTTAGAAAAGATGTGATACAAAATTTTATTTTCCAAAAACAGGTAGAATTAAAAACTTCTATTACCTTTGATTTTATTCATGAGGATTTAGAAAACCATTTAACTGTTATGCTGAGCAATAAAGATGAAAGATGGACTAAACAATATTTTTTAAATGATAAAAAAATACAACAACAAAAACTTTTAGATATTTTTCAATTATTTTGGCTAACAGAAACAGATAAAGTTTATTTTATTAAGGATATCCAGTATCAAAGAAACACTATCAATCGAATTATATGCTATTTTGACCCAAAGCTATTTGGCTTTCTAAGCAAATATACAATTTTAAGAAGAGAAAAAAGAAGAATATTGCAATCTTCTCAAGATATTTCATGGCTAATTTCACTGGATAAACAATTGTTTGACATAGGAAGAGCTATTATTGAAATTAAAAAAAAATTTCTTTCTGAGTACCAAAATTTTGTATCAGTTAGCAATAAACTTTTTTTTGACTTTGAAATTAAGCCAAGTCTTGGACTCATACAAACTGATAAATTTTTAGAAAAATTCCAAAAAGACCTCTCTGATGAGAATCAATGGCCAAATGATCATAAACTTCAATCACAACATGATCCAAAAAAATCAGTATTTGAAATTACACACAATCACAAAAATATTTCTCAACTATCTTCTGCTCAATCTAAAATGTTAATACTAAGCCTTCTTCTAAGTTGTGCGAAATTTTTAAATCGTAACAAGATTACTATTTTTTTAATTGATGAAATATTCGATAACTTTGATATAATAAATATTGAAAAAGTTATTCAATACTGTGCAGAAAATAAATTTCAGACTTTCTTCTCATCCACTGATAACTTCACACTTCAAGGGAATTTAGATAACTTAGATATTAAAGAAATATTTTAATGACAGATCAATATACAGCTTCCTCGATAAAAGTTTTAAAAGGCTTAGAGGCTGTTAGAAAAAGACCAGGTATGTACATTGGTGATACCGATGATGGCACAGGTTTGCATCACATGGTCTACGAGGTGCTTGATAACTCTATTGACGAGGCTTTAGGGGGTTACTGTGACAGTATTCAACTAATAATTAATAAAGATGGGTCAGCTACAATATCAGACAATGGCAGAGGTATCCCGGTTGACCAGCACAAAACTGAAAAAGTCCCAGCAGCTGAGGTAATCATGACCCAACTTCATGCAGGTGGTAAGTTTGACCAAAATAGTTATAAAATTTCAGGAGGCCTTCATGGAGTTGGTGTTTCTGTGGTTAATGCCTTATCAGAAAGACTATCTTTAACAATTCGCAGAAATGGCAAAATTCATACAATGGAATTTAAAGATGGTGTTACAACAAAAAAATTAAAAGAGATTGGTTCAATGAAAAAGACGGAGAGAACTGGTACAACTGTCCAATTTTGGCCTTCAAAAAAAATTTTTTCCAATACAACTCTTATACTTAAAACACTAGAAAATAGAGTTCGCCAGTTAGCTTTTCTAAACTCTAACGTACGCATAACATTATCTGATATGCGCACATCAAAAGTAGAACCTATTGAATTCTTTTATCAAGGAGGTCTAACAGCATATGTGCAATTCCTTAATTCGAGAAAATCCACTTTAAATAAAATTATACCTTTTAATGGTGAGTCAAACGGGATTAAAGTTGAAGGCGCTTTACAATGGAATGATGGATATAACGAAAATATGCTTTGCTTTACTAATAACATACCTCAAGGAGATGGAGGAACACATTTACAGGGTTTTCGATCAGCACTGACACGCTCATTAGTTGGATACTCAAATACAGTTGCAGTTGCTAAAAAAGGCAATATCACCATTTCAGGAGATGATGCTAGAGAGGGCATGACATGCGTACTCTCTGTAAAGGTTCCAGACCCTAAGTTTTCATCCCAAACCAAAGATAAACTAGTTTCGTCTGAGGTAAGACCAGTTGTTGAGAAAATAATATCTGAACAATTAAGCGCTTGGTTAGAGCAAACTCCTGGTGAGGCAAAAAAGTTAGTTTCAAAAATTATCGAGGCAGCAAGTGCCAGAGAGGCAGCAAGAAAAGCTAGAGAACTTACAAGAAGAAAAAATGTATTGGAGACATCATCGCTTCCGGGAAAATTAGCTGATTGCCAAGAAAAAGATCCATCAAATTCAGAATTATTTATAGTTGAGGGTGACTCAGCTGGAGGCTCAGCCAAGCAAGGCCGTGATAGGGTCACTCAGGCTATACTTCCATTAAGAGGTAAAATATTAAATGTAATTAAGGCAAATCCTCATAAAATTCTAGAAAATAATGAAATCTCTGCACTTATAACAGCCATCGGTGCTGGATATGGTAATCCACCAAAAGATAAAGAATACAATCCTTCTGATTATTTCAATCCTGAATCAATGCGATATCATAAAATTGTTATCATGACAGACGCTGATGTAGATGGAAGTCACATAAGAACGCTACTACTCACATTTTTCTATCAATTCATGAGAGATATTATAACTACAGGTCGTTTATATATTGCACAGCCACCCCTATATAAAGTAAAAAAAGGAAATGCTGAGAATTATTTATTAGATGATCGAGAGTTAACGAAGTTTTTATTGTTAAATAACAAGGATGACCTCGATTTCAACATTTACAATAAAAAGAAAAAAATTCAGTTAGAAGAGGAACAGTTAAACGAATTAATAGATTTAGCTTCTCGTGCAAATTCTGCTTATCAAAATTTAGATCTCACATATTTAGATACAAAGTTTTTTGATCAAATCATAAATACAGGTTTATTTTTTCAGGATTTTCATCCAAATAAGATAGAGAAGTCACAATTTAAAATTTTCTTATCTAATTTAAATCAAGTTTATAAATCAGAAAATATTAAATTTACATTTCAAAGTATGATCAGTAATGAATTAATTTTTTTACAAGAAAAAGAGGGTTATAATAAAATAATAAAGGTCGCTCTAGATAAATTGTTACATCTAAGAGAGTTTATTTCTTCAGACAGCTTATCTCTTTATAATAAAATGGGTTTTGCAAAATCCACAGATACTTATTTTGGTATTTCTAAACTTTCTTCAAAAGAAAACTTTAATTGTAATGGACTTGTTGAATTTTTTACTACTCTTTTTGAAATGAGTAAAAAAGGCCAATCAATTAGCCGTTATAAAGGTTTAGGTGAAATGAACCCTAATCAATTGTGGGAAACAACATTGGATCGAACTAATAGAAAGTTGCTTCAAGTTAAGCTCGAAGACCAAATCAATGCTGAAAGACAGTTGATCATGCTGATGGGTGATGACGTGACTGATAGAAAAAACTTCATTCAAGATAACTCAGTCAAAGTAGCAAATTTAGATATTTAGTTGAATAATCAAAAAAACTTTCTTTTTGTTAATTCTTCAGATTTTTTAATTATACGTGCAATTGCTTTTGGAGGTCAGGCCGCCACTTTATTTATAACACAGTATTTTTTCGAAATTTCTAAGACAGTAGCAATGAGCTCTTGGATAATAGCTTTTATCTTAATGGCTAGTATTCTCTTAGGATTTTATTTAAATAAAGGAGATAAAATTATTTCTGAAAAACAAGTCTTCTTATTTTTATGTTTTGATATTGTTCAAATTTCAAGTTTGATTGCTTTAAATGGTGGACACACTAATCCTTTTATATTTATTATCTTAGCTCCTATTGCTATTGCAGCATCATATCTCACGATAGAAAGAATAATAATTATCTTAAGTTTAGCATTAGTTTGTTTTGCTTTGATATTTAACTTTTATATTAATCTTCCTTTGTCTGTGCATCCTAATATTAATTTTACATACAGCTTAGCTATTATGATTTCTTTATTCATAAGTAGTATTTTTTTAGTTTTTTATCTTTATTACTTTTCATTAAATTACAAAAGTACCCAAAAGGCATATGAGTTAGCTAGTAAACAACTTCAAAATGAAAAAGAGCTTTTAAAAGTTGGAGGTTTAGCGGCTGCAGCTGTTCATGAATTAGGCACACCATTAAATACTATAAACTTGATAGTAGATGATTTAAAAAAAGATCAAAAATTGAAACATGAATATGGGAAAGATATTAAAACTTTATTATTAGAGTTAGATCGGTGTAAGGAAATACTAAAAGAGCTCTCAACAAATCCAGAGTCAAAAGAACTCTCTTCTGAAATTACAAATATGTCACTAGATGCTTATGTACAATCTTTATGTGATCAATTTTCAAATAACTATCGTGCTGTGAAATTAGATTACAGATCTGATGAAAATTCTAAAAATATTAACATTAAAATCACACCCGAACTAAACATAGCGATGAATAATATTATAAAAAATGCCATAAGTTTTGCTTATAGACAAATATTAGTAATCTCAGAGACATCGAAAAATTCTTATTCCATTAAAATCAGAGATGATGGCCCCGGTTTTGATAAGAAGTTTATAGCTAATTTTGGAAAACCATTCTATTCTAGCAGACCTGAAAAAGGTGTAAATATGGGTCTAGGCCTATTCATAACAAAACAAATGATTGAAAATCTAAATGGTGAAATATTAGTACAAAGTAATGATGGAGCAGAAGTAACTTTAACATGGCGGATTTAGAGCAAAATACATTAGTAAAAGATAAAACACTTTTTATTATTGAAGATGATAAACCCTTTCGTGAGCGTTTGACCACCTCATTTCAACGTAAAGATTTCACAGTAACAGCAGCAGCTTCAAAAAAAGAGGCTTTAGATGTTTTAGCTGGAAATAATTTTAATTATGCCATAGTAGATCTTCGTTTAGGAGATGGTTCAGGGCTCGATGTTATTAAGGTGATAAAGGAGCAAAATCCAGAATGTAGAACGGTAATGTTGACAAGTTATGGCAACATAGCTACGGCTGTATCTTCCGTTAAATTGGGTGCCGATGATTACTTAACTAAACCTGCAAACATAGATGATATCGAAAAATCATTAATGTCTGCTACTGCTACATCCTTGCCCCCACCACCTGAGAACCCTATGTCTGCTGATAGAATTAGATGGGAACATATACAAAGAGTTTTTACACAGTGTAACCGTAATGTTTCTGAAACTGCTAGAAGACTAAAAATGCACAGAAGAACTCTTCAAAGAATTTTAAACAAGCACGCCCCTAAAGAATAGAAACTCACCACAATCTTTGTTATTCTGCTGAAATGTCTAAGCCAAGACTAATACTTGTTGATGGTTCCGGATATATTTTCCGAGCTTATTACGCCTTACCCCCAATGAATAATTCTAAGGGCATCCCCACAAATGCAGTTTATGGGTTTTGCAATATGATGCTTAGACTTATTGAGGAGCATCCAAATGACAAAATACTAATCATTCTTGATGCAGGAAGGAATACTTTTCGAAATACTTTATTTCCTGAATACAAAGCAAACCGTGGTGAGGCTCCAGAAGATTTAATACCTCAATTTAGTATTATTCGTGAAGCTATTGATGCGTTTGGTTTAGATGTTATTGAAAAAAAAGACTTTGAGGCCGATGATGTTATAGCAAGTTACGTTAAATATGGTGAAGACAATAAAATACCAACCACAGTATTTAGTTCAGACAAAGACCTTTTTCAATTGTTATCAGCTAATAATCGCATCATGGATCCAATGAAAAATATTGAAATTGATGAAGCAAAGGTAATGGAAAAATTTGGTGTTGGCCCTGACAGGATTACAGATGTGCAAGCTCTAATAGGTGATAGTGTTGATAATATTCCTGGTGTTCCTGGTATTGGACCAAAAACAGCTTCTAAATTAATTAATGAATTTGGTTCTTTTGAGGGCCTTTTGGCAAATAAAGAGAAAATATCAAATGAAAGAATTAAAAATCTTATTCATGATCATGAGGAAAAAGCAAAAATAAGCCACCAACTAGTAATTCTAAAAAATGATCTTGAACTACCTATTACAATCGAAAAGTTAAAAGATTTTGACGACTCACCAAAGCTTAATGACTTTTTCAAAAAATATGAATTTAAATCATTAATTAGGGACAGCGCTCATGAAACAAAACCGCATGCAGCTAAAAAAAACTTAGAATTTAAATCACTTATTAAGACAAAAGATATAATCGAATATCTAAAGTCTCTTCAATCTGAAAAAACCTTAGCGATAGATTTAGAGACAGATAGTTTAGACGTAAATAAAGCAAATATCATTGGCATTTCATTATCTAACGCACAGCAAGCTTGTTACCTACCTTTTAAATCACCTGAAAATGAAATATCTGAGACAGATCAAAAAAAAATATTAAAAGAGCTGAATTTATTATGTGAAGATCCTTCAATTTTAAAGATTTTTCATAATGCTAAATACGATAGTGTAATTTTAAAACGCTTTAACGTAAATACTATTTCTTTTCAAGATACCTTATTAATGTCTTTTTTTGTCAATAACGGTTTAACAAAACATAATCTTGAGGATTTGTATTATTATTATTTTGGTGAAGAAAAAGAAAAATTTAAAGATGTCATAAAAAATGAGTCCAAAAGAAATTATAAAGATTTTTCTGAAGTGCCTTTACAGTCTGCAACAAATTACGCTGCTCATGATGCTTATGCCACTTATAAATTATATGAAACATTACACTATCAAATCTTAGATGCCCCCGATAGTTGGATATATTTTGATATCGATAAAAAATTAAGCTTAGTTCTTCAACAAGTTGAAAGCAACGGTTGTAAGATTGATCTAAAATTTTTAACAAAACTGGAAAAAGATCTAAATAAAGAAATTGAAAAAATTGAACAGAAAATTTTCAAAATCGCAGGTGAGGAATTCAATATTGGTTCACCAAAACAACTTACCGAAATCTTCAAGAAACTTGACGTGAAGGTAACAAAAAAAACAAAAGCAGGAGACTTTCAAACTAATGTCAAAGTCTTAGAACAATTAGAGTCTGAAGGAGTAGAGATTGCCTCGTATATTCTACAATGGCGTCAATACTCCAAACTCGTGTCGACCTATACATCTTCTTTAGCTGAACATGCTGACAATAACGACCGAGTTCACAGTACATTTAATATTGCAGCAACTATTACGGGTAGATTAAGTTCATCTGAACCTAATTTACAAAATATCCCCATTAGAACTGAGATTGGAAAGAAAATTAGAACAGCATTTATTGCAGAAAAAGATCATGAATTATATAGCTTTGATTACTCTCAAATCGAACTTCGTGTGCTTTGTGAAGCGTGCGAAGACCCTAATTTATTAAAGGCTTTTCAAGAGGATCAAGATATTCATCAAAGCACAGGCCAATTAGTTTTTAACAAAAAAACAATTAATGCTAATGATCGAAGAATGGCCAAGATTATTAATTTTGGAATAATCTATGGAATTAGCCAATATGGTTTAGCTAAACAGTTAGGTGTTAGCAATGCTGAAGCAAAGCTTTTCATAGATAACTATTTTCAAAAATTTCCAAACATTAGTGATTTTATGAAATCAACTACCGATAAAGCAAAAAAACTAGGCTACGTTGAAAACCTTTTTGGAAGAAAGTCTCACATTAAAGACATCAATGCTAAAAATTTTATGCTCCGATCTTTTGCAGAAAGACAAGCTATCAATGCACCTATTCAAGGCACAGCATCTGAGTTAATTAAAATTGCAATGTTGGATATTCATAGCTATTTAGAGAAAAATAAATGTAAATCTAAAATGACATCACAAGTCCATGATGAGCTTTTATTTGAAATTCATAAAAAAGAAAAAGATATTATTCCACAAATAACTAAGTTGATGGAAACATCACATCAAAAATACAAATCTTTTAAAACTCCTATAAAAGTCGACTTCGGTGGTGGCTTGAACTGGGGATTAGCTCACTAATTAAAACTAAAAATCATCGTCAGGTTTATTAAACGCCATCCAACGTTCTAGCTCATGGTAGCCACCAATTTTTTCACCGTTAATTATGATTTGGGGAAATGTTTTGGCAGTTGGAAATATTTCAAAAAACTGATCACGGCTGTAATCCTCATCAAGCATTAATACTTGGGGGTTATGTGAAGATAAGACTGCCTTGGCTTTAGTGCAAAAAATACAGTTGTCTTTACTATATATTTTGACTTCCACTTAGAAAGACTCGTCAAAAGACAAAGAACGATCTGTTGGACGCTGGTATTCAGATACCCTTTTCTCGAAGAAATTAGTCACATTTTGAACATCAAGAGCTCTCATGAAATCAAATGGGTTTTCAGTATTAAATACCCTTTCAAATCCAAAAAGATCAGCAATTCGATCTGAAACAGCTTCAATATACATACACATCATTTCCTTGTTCATACCAATGAGATCAACAGGAAGTGCGTCAGTAACAAACTCTTTTTCAAACTCCACTGCTTCTCTGACTATTTCTTCGAACTCAGACTGTGCAACAGGACCAGGTATTAAATCCATTGATTTAATATCTTCATCTGACAAAGTTCCTTTATTAAACTTTTCACTTAATGTTTTAAACATCAAAGCTGAGAAACTAAAGTGCATTCCTTCATCTCTAGCTATCCAGTCATTTGATAAGGCTAAGCCTGGAAGCAAACCTCTTTTTCTGAAGTAATAAATGGCACAAAAGGATCCAGCAAAAAATAATCCTTCAACTAAACCAAAGGCAATTAAGCGTGTTAATAAATTTTGATTTCCATTCAGCCATTTTGAAACCCACTGTGCTTTTTTATTAATACATGGAACGTTTTGAATAGCAGAAAATAGTTTGTCTTTTTCTGATGGGTCCTCTACATAAGCTTCAATTTGTAAACCATACATTTCTGCGTGAATAGACTCATTTAGCATTTGCATGGTGATAAACAATCGAGACTCAGGAATTAAAATCTCATTATAAAATCTGGATGCTAGATTTTCATTTATCATTGCCTCTGAATTTGCAAAAAATGCAAGCACATGTTTAATAAAATGTATTTCTCCTTCTCCTAGAGTTTTTAGATCTCTTAAATCATCTTGAAGAGACACCTCCTCAGGCGTCCAAAATGCTTGAACGTGTTGCTTGTAACGATCGAAAATTTCTTGGTGTTGAATAGGGAAAATTGATTTGCATCCTTTAGATATCATGACTTGCTCCTTAAATTAAATTGATTAAAAATCTTACGCACTACATGTTACACAATCTTCTGGTTCATTAGATTGCGCCTCTTTGACATAAGACTCTTTTGCTTTTTTTTCAGAAGACACTGTTACTTTAACTGCGTCTACGGCTGATCGGCTTCGCAGGTAATACATGCCTGTTTTTAAGCCTTTTTTCCATGCATACATGTGCATGGAGTTTACTTTTCCAAAAGTAGGTGTTGCCAACCATAAGTTCATGGATTGGGTTTGGTCAATAAATGGCGCTCTATCAGCTGCCATATCTATAACTGTTTTTTGAGATGTTTCCCAAACAGTTTTATAAACATCTTTTAAGTCTTCAGGAAATCCTTCAATATTTTGTACAGAGCCATTTTCCAAAATAATTTGATCACGTAATTCTTTGCTCCATAGATTTCTCTTCATAAGTTCTTTAACAAGGTGACGATTTACTAATAAAAATTCACCTGAGAGAGTTTGTCTTTTATAAATGTTTGATGTTTGTACTTGGAACGTTTCAGTATTTCCTAGGATAATACCAGTGGAGGCTGTAGGCATACATGCAGTGGTCAAAGAGTTTCGAACACCATGCTTTTGGATTTTCTCCATTAATCCCTTCCAGTCCCACATACTTGACGGTTTAACACCCCAAAGATCAAATTGGAATTTCCCTTCAGATAAAGGGGAACCTTTAAAAGTAGAGTAAGGCCCCTTATCAGTAGCAAGTTCCATTGATGCTTCTAAAGCTCCAAAATAAATTGTCTCAAAAATTTGTTTATTAATTATTTGTGCTTGAACAGAGTCATAAGCAATATTCATTTTAAAATAAACATCTGCTAAACCCTGTATACCAAGACCAATAGGACGGTGACGACTATTTGAGTTTTCAGTTTTATTAGTAGGATAGAAATTTATATCAATAACTTGATCTAAATTCTTAGTCGCCAGTTTTGCAACTTGATATAAGTTTTGATAATCAAATTTACTTTCATCAGTTACAAATTTTGGTAATGCAATTGATGCAAGGTTACAAACAGCAGTTTCATCTTTTTCAGAATACTCCACTATCTCTGCACAGAGATTAGAAGATTTGATAACACCAATATTTTTTTGGTTAGACTTATTATTAACTGCATCTTTGTAAAGCATGTATGGCTGACCAGTTTCAATTTGGGCTTCGATTATTTTAGACATTAAAGCTCTTGCCTTTATTCTTTTTAAGTCAGGCATTTCATTTTCATATTTTGTATAAAGATCAACAAATTCCTTGCCATATGTATCCGATAAACCAGGGCATTCGTGTTCACTCATTAGAGTCCAATCGGCATCTTCTTCGACTCTTTCCATAAATAAATCAGGGATCCATAAGGCATAGAATAAGTCTCTGGCTCTAAATTCTTCAGCTCCAGTATTTTTTCTAAGCTCTAAAAAAGCCTCAATATCTGCGTGCCATGGCTCCAAATAGACAGCAAAAGAACCCTTTCTTTTACCTCCACCCTGATCAACAGACCTTGCTGTTTCATTAAAAATTTTAAGGAAAGGTATCAATCCATTAGACTTGCCATTGGTTGACTTAATACGGCTACCGCCACCTCTAATGTTATGAGCATGAAGACCAATGCCACCAGCGGTTTTTGAAATTAAAGCGCAGTCTTTTACAGTATTAAAAATTCCTTCGATAGAGTCATCTTCCATTCCAATTAGAAAACAGGACGACAATTGTTGCATCTTCAAACCACTATTAAATAGAGTGGGGGTTGCGTGTGTGTAGAAACCCTGAGATAGGCTGTCATAAGTTTTCTTAACCTGATAAAAATCAAACTTATCTCCGGACACACATAAAGCGACTCTCATCCATAAATCCTGAGGTCTTTCTGCTGTTTTATTGTTTGATTGTAAAAGATAAGCTCTGAACAAAGTAGTCAATGCAAAATAATCAAAGTAATAATCACGATCGTAGTCAATAATTTTTTCAATCTCTTCAGCGTTAGCTTTTACTTTTTCATAGTATTCATCGCGCAATAAACCATCCTCATAAAGATTTTTTGTTGCAATTATAAAACCTGGTGTTTCTTTATGTAGAGCATTAGCTTTAATCCTCCCAGCTAGATATGAGTAATCGGGATGTTCTACTGTCAGAGCAGCAGCTGTTTCTGCTAGGTAAGTATCAATTTCATTTGTTGTGATACCATCGTAAAGACCTTGAATTGCCTTTTGAGCAATTGTAATAGGATCTATCTCTAAACCGTTTGACAAAATTGAGATACGATTTGTAATTTTTTCTAAAGAGATATCCTCTTTGTTACCGTCTCTTTTGGTAACAGCCATTGTGGATACTTTGGCACCAATTTGTTCATTCAGCTGAGCAGTCTTATAACGTTGGTTAGCTCTTTGTTCTCTATAGAGTACATAAGCGCGAGCTACTTTATGATGCTCACCTCTCATGAGGGCCAATTCCACTTGGTCTTGGATATCCTCGATATGAATCATATCACCGTTTGCAATACGTCTAGTTAGAGCCGCGGTGACTGTTTCAGTTAACACTGAAACATTTTTGTCAATTTGTTTGCTATCACGAAGATCAGTTTGTGCCAAAAATGCTTTTCTTATAGCATTTGCAATTTTGTCAGATTTAAAAGGTGTTATAGATCCATCACGCCTTACAACACTGAGACTTAGCAAGTTTATTTCTTCGTTTTGCTTATTTATAACTGTGTTTTTTGTTGAATTTTCAAGTGATTCTGCGTTATTTGTTTCCATTCTTCCTACCAAGTTTAAGTGTACTTTTTTGAATAATCACTAGATGTAGTGTTTATTGCCTAGTGACTATACAATCTATAGACAATCTTAGTCAATTTATTTTGTATTAAATTCTGAAAAGCCAATAAATTCAATTGGAAATTAAAGATTCAATTAACAAGTAATTTGAAAATATTCACAGGTTTTTATCAAATTTTCCAAAACTACGAATATCTCTTAAAAAATATTATTTAGGTCCATTTTTAATAGCCCTAATTCTGACCTGATTCGCATTTTGCACATCAAAAACAATTCACATTTATGTTCAACTTTCATAAGAAATTCAGGATTTTTTAATAGATCTCTGTTTAAAATCCCTTACTTTCATGTGGTGAAAAAAATTCTAGGGGTAGGGACTGCTTTGGTTGATGTCATATGCCAGGTAGAGGACAGTGTCATCAATAATCTGAAATTAACTAAAGGCTCTATGACATTGATTGAGGAGTCTCAAATTAAGGAAATTAGGTCAAATTTCGATAATCCATTAATTACTTCGGGTGGGTCAGTATGTAATACTATCCATGAATTAAACTTTGGCTCTCATGAGGCAAGTTTTTACGGCAAGGTCAATGATGATGAGTATGGAAATGCTTTTGTTCAAGATTTACAAAAAGAAAATATCTCGTTTAAAGGTGTCTCCAATAAAACAGATCTTCCAACTGGCTGCTGTAATATTTTAGTTTCACCCGATGGTGAAAGAACAATGGCTACACACATAGGAATAGGTTCACAATTAAATCCAGACGAAGTTAATGAGGATATACTCAATTCAATTGATCATGTGTACATGGAGTCATATCTTTGGGATCATGAACTAACAAAAAAAACACTCAAAAAATTTTCAGATATTGCAAAATCAAAAAACATAGAAATATCTCTTTCATTGTCAGACCCTTTTTGTGTTGATCGACACAGAGATGAATTAAAAAATTTTATAACTGATAATGTAGATTTAGTTTTTTGTAATTTTGATGAAGCAAAGATGTTTACACAATCTGATTCAATGGCAGATGTGAGTTCTTTTTTTAAAAATTTTGGAAAAAAAATTGTTATGACCTCTGGTGCTGAGGGTGCATATTATTTTTTTGAAGACGATGTAAAACATCAATCTGCTCAAAAAATAGAAAATGTTTTGGACACAACAGGTGCTGGAGATAATTTTGCTGCAGGATTTTTAGATTTTTACTTATCTGGAAAACCTGTCGATGAAGCGCTTAAAAATGGTAATAGAAAGGCTGAAGAAGTTATTCAGCAGCTGGGACCAAGGATAAAAAGAGCTTGATAATGAAGAATAAATCATATTTTATTTTAAATAGTCTATCTAAAAGGAGGGTTAAGTGGATTACAAAGTAAAAGATATTTCCCAACATGAATTCGGGAGACAAGAAATTGAAATAGCAGAAACTGAAATGCCAGGATTAATGGCTATTCGTGAACAATATGGAGATTCAAAACCGTTGGCTGGAGCCAATATTATGGGTTGCCTTCACATGACCATCCAAACTGCTGTTTTAATTGAAACACTTGTAGCACTTGGCGCCAAATGTAGATGGAGTTCTTGTAACATTTACTCTACTCAAGATCATGCAGCTGCTGCGATTGCCCAAAGCGGTACACCTGTTTTTGCCTGGAAGGGTATGAATGAAGAGGAATTTTGGTGGTGTATTGATCAAACAATTGAGGCAGATGGGTGGGAGCCTAATATGATACTAGACGATGGCGGAGACTTAACACTTCGAATGCACGAGAAGTACCCTGAGCTATTAAAAAATGTTAGAGGACTATCTGAAGAAACTACCACAGGCGTTCTTCGTTTAGAGCAAATGGCATCTAAAGGAACTCTTCAAGTTCCAGCTATAAATGTGAATGACTCGGTAACAAAAAGTAAATTTGATAATTTATATGGTTGTAAGGAGAGTTTAGTAGACGGTATTCGAAGAGGAACTGATGTAATGATGGCTGGTAAAGTTGCAGTTGTTGCTGGGTTTGGAGATGTTGGAAAAGGTAGCGCAGCTTCATTAAGAGGGGCCGGGGCTAGAGTTCAAGTAACAGAAGTTGATCCTATTTGTGCACTTCAAGCAGCAATGGAAGGCTATGAGGTTGTCACTATGGATGATGCATGTAAGTATGCTGATATATTTGTAACTGCAACAGGCAACAAAGATATCATTACCCAAGACCATATGAGAGAAATGAAAGACCGAGCAATTGTCTGTAATATCGGACACTTTGATAATGAAATTCAAATAGATGATTTGCAAAACTATAAATGGGAAGAGATAAAACCTCAAGTTGACCAAGTAACATTTCCGGATGGTAAGAAGCTAATAATTCTTTCAAAGGGAAGGTTAGTGAACCTAGGTAATGCCACTGGCCATCCTAGTTTTGTGATGAGTGCATCATTCTCAAATCAGGTTTTAGCTCAAATCGAAATCTGGGAGAATTACAAAAACTATGAAAATAAAGTCTATGTCCTTCCTAAAAAACTAGATGAAATGGTTGCAATGTTTCATTTACAAAAAGTTGGTGCTAAATTGACTGAAATGTCCAAGGAACAAAGCGATTATTTAGGAGTTGAGCAACAAGGTCCATTTAAGAAAGATACATATAGGTACTAAAATGAGAAAAAATTATATTTTTACATCTGAGTCAGTGTCTGAGGGACACCCAGATAAAGTTTCTGATAGGATTTCTGATGCAGTTGTCGATCATTTTATCTCCAAAGACCCATTTGCTAGAGTCGCTTGCGAAACATTAACAACAACCAACAAAGTTGTTTTATCTGGTGAAGTAAGAGGACCAGTCCAAGAAGACAAAGATGAAATTATTTCAAAAGTAAGGGAGTGCATAAAAGACATCGGCTATGAGCAAGATGGTTTTCATTGGCAAACCGCAGATATCCAATATTTACTTCACGGACAATCTGCAGATATTGCAATGGGTGTAGACTCATCATCTGACAAAGACGAGGGGGCAGGTGACCAAGGAATTATGTTTGGATACGCTTGTACGGAAACACCTGAACTGATGCCGGCACCAATTTTTTATTCTCATAAAATCTTAGAGATAATGGCTAAGGGTAGAAAAGACGGTAGCTTAAAAGGATTAGAGCCTGACTCAAAAAGCCAAGTAACTCTTAAATACGTTGATGGTAAACCAAGTGCAGTTACATCTGTTGTGATATCAACACAACATGCTGATGGATTATCTCCTGCTGATGTTAAAGAAATAGTAAATCCAGCATTAAAAGAATCTATCCCTGAAGAGTTATTAAAAAATTTAGATGATAAAGAATACTACGTAAATCCAACAGGTAATTTTGTAATTGGAGGACCAGATGGTGATACGGGATTAACAGGAAGAAAAATTATTGTCGACACCTATGGTGGTGCAGCACCTCACGGTGGAGGGGCTTTCTCTGGAAAAGATCCTACAAAAGTCGACCGCTCTGCCGCTTATGCTTCACGATACTTAGCAAAAAATATTGTTGCTGCCGGTTTATGTGATCAGTGTACTATCCAGTTGTCTTATGCAATCGGTGTAGCCAAACCGTTGTCAATATATGTGAATACTCAAGGCACTAATAAAATAGATGAAGCAAAAATTGAGTCTGCGATACCTGACATTATGAATCTTTCTCCAAGAGGAATCAGAGAGAAATTACAGTTAAACAAGCCAATTTACGAACAAACAGCAGCTTACGGTCACTTTGGTAGAACACATGACAGCTCTTCAGGAGCTTTTTCATGGGAAGCTCTAGATTTAGTGTCCGATTTCAAATCGCTAGCTTAATTGAGTTTGAGATTTGCAGTCTCAAATGAAATTGAGTTAAAACCTTTAGCTAGAAAAATATCTAGGTCTATTTCTAAAAACCAGATTATTTTTTTTGAAGGAGAGGCCGGTTCTGGTAAGACAACTCTAATCAGATATATCTTAAGTGAAATTAGCAAGTCAGAAAAAAAAACTTTTTCCTTCCAAGGGAGCCCCACGTATCAAAGAGAACATATTTACAATTTTAATAAGTTTAATATTATTCACTTTGATTTTTATCAAGTTCAAAATAACAAACTAGATTTGGATGAGTATTTTAATGATAATTGTGTTCTTATTGAGTGGCCATTAGAAAATCTTATTAAAAGATATAATCATATAGCTTTATCTATTAATATTTCGGTTACTGGTGAGAAAAGAAATATAGAGATAAAATCAAGTAATAAAAAATGGCTTCACAAAATAAAATAAATCTAATCAAAATAAAAAACCACCTTCAAAATAAAAATTTTAAAATAGGGGGCTTTTTAAATTTCAAGTCTGATGCATCAGAAAAAATTTTCAAATTATGTAAAACAGCAAATCAATCATTACTTGTCCTCTCTTTTTTAAATAAACCTAGCGATTATCAAAAATATATTAAAGCAACTGATATTTTAATCTCTCAAAATGTTAATACACCAAAAATAATTGACCAAAGTAATTTATATAAGTTTGTAATCATGGATTATTTCCCTATTGCAAATGCATCAAAATATTTCCAAAAACCACAAATTAAAAAAATACTTCCATTGGCTGTGAGAGCTCTTACAAATCTTCAAAAACCCAAGAAAAAGTCTTCAGGCGTTCAAGTAAAATCACAAAATAATTTACTAAAGGATGCATTGAACGGTATTGAGACTTTTATTGACCACTATGATCACAAGATCCAAATTGGTTTTTATCTCAATAAACTTGTGAAAGTATCTCTGAAAAAAAGTACTGAAAAATATAGAAAATTTAAACCAACTTTAACTCACGGTGATTTTTTTTTAGATAATTTAATTTATTACAATCAAAAAGTTTATGTTATTGATCATCAAGATACTCACTACAACCATCCATTATTAGATATTTCTTCATTGATTTTTGATGCTAGGAGATCTTATTCTACCAAAGTCGAAGATAAATTATTGAAGCTTTATGCAAGAAGAATGAAACTTAATCTCAAGCAACTTAGGTCAGACATTCATATGATTAGTCTTTTACGTAATCTGAGAATTCTTGGTAATTGGGTGCAATTATATAATGCTGGAAAACCAAAATATCTTAAAGTCTTTAGAAAAAATACATGGGCTCAAATATTTAAACATGTCGAATATTTAAGACTTTGGGATTTAAGAGAAATATTTATGGAGATATATAACAAAACAAGTTAAATGGACGCTCTAATATTAGCTGCAGGTTATGGAATGCGAATGGATAACTTAACCAAAGATATCCCTAAACCCTTATTAAAAATAAAAAATAAAACACTTATTAGCTATGCAATCGATCTCATTAAAAACATGTCATTTGATAAAATTTATATCAATACCCACTATAAACATAATATGTTAGAAAGATTTATCTCTGAAAATTACCCTGATATTACAATTTCTTATGAAGAAACTATCTTAGGAACAGGAGGTGGTATAAAAAACATACAAACAAACGATACAGTAATTCTAAATACAGATAATTTATGGGACCAGTCCTTTGAAAATGAATTAGAAAAATCAATTAAATTTTTTGATGAAAATAAAAGTTTTGATAGTGTCCTTCTTATAAATTCTAAAAATAATAATTTTGATCTTGAAGTAAATAATGAAGGGCTTATTAACTTTCCATCAAAAATATGCAATACTTCATTTCAAGGTTGTCATATTATTAGAAAAAACTCTTTGCATCCTTACCCTGAAATTTTTAACATTCAAGACTTTTGGAAAGATTGTTCGTTAAATGAAAAAATCTATGGATATGAGACTACTAAAATCAATGCTCATGTTGGGACTAAAGATGAGTATTTGAAATACAAATAATAATAACCATATTAAATATATGACAGTTGAACAAATAAATGACGATGAATTTAATCAAAAAGTTCTTGAAGGATCAAAAGATAAGCCTGTTTTGGTTGATTTTTGGGCTGAGTGGTGTGGTCCATGTAAGGCTATTGCTCCTATTTTGGATAATTTAGCTTCTGAAATGGGCGATAAGATATCTATAAAAAAAATTAATATAGATGAAAATCCTCAAGCACCAGCAAACTTTAGTATTAGGAGTATACCCACAATGATACTCTTTAAAGATGGATCAATGGCTGATGCAAAGATTGGCTTAGGCTCAGAAGCGGACTTAAGAAGTTGGATTAACAGTAAACTTTAGAAGAAATTCATCTCAGAACACGCTTTATCAAATGAGATTTTATTTCCAATGAAATTTTTTCCCCTTTCACCTTGAAAAGCATCCTCAACATATTTATCCCATTCAATTTTTGGTATTCCAATTTCATTTAAATTTAATGGTGCTTCAAGAATTCTCAATGTCTCAGATAGTCTTTTTGAACTCTCAATGAGATCGACATTATAAATTTTTTCTAGGGATTTTTCTGTTTTTTCATCTTGGCCAATCAGACTCCTCATTATTGTCGGCAAAGTAAAAGAACAAGCTATTCCATGTGGAACATTAAAATTAATTGTTATCGGGTATGAAATATTATGTGCTATCGCAGTTTTAGTATTTGAAAAAGCTAGACCTGCATGAACACAAGCTTTAGCCATTAAAGTTCTCAACTCTATGTTATTTAAATCATTTACAAGTTTTGGAAGTGTATCGATCACTGTTTGAGCACCTGCAATTCCATGAAATGTTGAAATCGGATTTGAGTTTACATTCCAAATGCTTTCTAAGGAGTGGGACAATGCATCAAGACCAGTAGAAATAGTCAGATTTTTTGGCTTGTTGATCATTAACTTAGGGTCAATAACTGATATTTCAGGATATAAAGATTTATCTGCTAATGAAAATTTACTTTTATATTCTTTATCCCAGACTGTAGCCCAACACGTAAGTTCACTCGATGTGCCCGAAGTAGTAGGTATAGCTATAATTTTTTTTGGATCTTGAACGTAAGCTGATTTTTTATTTCTTACAAAATCATTTAAATATTTATTTTCACCTTTAAAAGCTGCAAGTAATTTGGCCGTATCCATGACAGAGCCGCCTCCAAGAGCAACAACTGTATCAATTTGACTTTCTATTTTTGAAAATTTTTCCCCTACAGAAATTAAATCTTGATAGTCTGGATTTGGTTGAACATCATCAAAGATTTCTAGAGGCTTATTTGATAAATTGTTAAAAAACTCTCTGTACGTATCAAAGTTATCATCAGGATGGGTAACAAGAATGTACTTTCGATTACTTATTATATGTTCAATTTCACTAAATTTTTCCGAACCAAAAATAACATTTACCGGATTATAATATTCCCACATAAGATTTAGAGATTTTTAACAGCTTTTGAGAGAATTTGCATTTTTTGTTTTGCTTGATTTCTATCAAAAAACCCTAGACCACAATCAGGAGCAGCAATTAATCTTTCCTCATCAATATGCTCAAGAACTTCTCTGATCCTTTTTTGAATTTCCTCGACACTTTCCATACGACTTTTAGCTACATCAATCAAACCCATAATAACTTTGGTTTTTTTAAATTTTTCTAATAATTTTAAATCTAAAGGTCGGTGAGAGTCTTCCAAAGAAACTTCGTCTATACTAGAGTCTTCAACTAAGTCAGCAATTTTATCATATGCATCTAGATCTGCTTTTTTGTAGTGTTCTGAGTCAAGCGAGTTAGGATAACCGCAGCAAATATGACAAGCTTTTTGAGTTTCTTTTAGTATTCCATGCATTGCTCTTTCTAAATTTTCCATACCATAATCGTGTGTTTCTTCTGGTTTTCTGGCGAACACTGGTTCATCAATTTGAATGTATTGACAACCAGCTTCGGATAGAGCCTTAACTTCATTACTAATACATAAAGCTAGATCATAACCCATTTTTTTGGGATCATTATAATAGTCATCAGCAATGGAGTCAGTTATTGTCATAGGACCAGGTATAGTTATTTTCACTGGGTTATTAGTAAACTGCTGTGCAGATTTCCAATCATCTACTAATCGTAATGATTTATTTGAAACTTTACTTGTAATTGTTGGGAGTGTTGCTTCAAAAGCTCCTTTCCTGACTGATTTAGTCGTTAAGTGTTCAAAGCTTACCCCATTAAAAAATCTCAATTGATAAAAAATATAGTTTTCTCGCCTTACTTCACCATCTGTGGGGATATCTATTCCGCTACTTGTCTGATCAAGAATTACTTCTTCAATAGCTTTTAAGAATAGTTTTTCTTTTTCCTCATCTTTCTCTTCATATACTTTATGGTCTTCACTTTTGGGATCCCAATTTGATAACAATCCCTTGGATTGTTTTTTTTCTTCGTCAGATTTATCTTGGAGAAACCAATCTCTTATAGGTGTGTAATTAGGTTTTGGATAAGCTCCAATGGTTGTAGTTTTGATGATCATTAAAAAAAAAAACAGCAGCCAGTATACTAGCTGCTGTTTAAAAATCTAATGATAAACGGAATTGAAAAGACCTACATTAAGTCTTCAATTTCCTCCATCATTTCTTCCTGAAGATCGCCCATGTCGTCGGCGTCACCTGTAGCAATGGTCTCAGTATAGTCATAGATTACCTGAGTCACAGCAAGACCGTTTTCTCCAGGATATGCGAACCAATCAGCTAACAAAGGCAGCTGATTAACAGCAGTTAACTTGTTGGGGTTTGCATCATAAAAATCACCTAACAGGTCATTTGCAGCTTTGTTAGGAGGAACGTAACCTGTTGTTTCTGCAACAGCAGCTGCTCCTACACCTGATGTGATAAACTTTAAAAATGTCCATGCCGCTTGTACTCTTTCAGGATCATCTGAAGTAGTAACTAACATCGCTGCGTTACCACCGGCAGGTAGTCTAGCTGGAGTTCCACCATTAACACCAGGTATTCCTGGGAAAGGCGCAGTCTTTAGTTCAAAGTCAGCTTTTGCAGCTTCAACAGAGCCTAAACTACTAGTACTCCAAAACATCATACCAATAGTACCTGCATTAAACGCAGCTTGTCCGTCAGCAATAGAATAGTTAGGCATATTACAGCCACCCATGATATCTTTCATTTGTTCTAAAGTTTTTAGACCAGCATCTCCTCCCATATTAACAGCTCCATCTTTAACCATTGGAACATTTTGGCTATGCATTAGAGCTTGATGGAACCAGTTACCTGTAATATTCCATCCAAAGTAAAGTGTACCGTGTCCTGCAGCTTCTAATTTATTACAAGCGTCAATGACTTCATCCCAATTTGATGGAATGCTGCTAACACCAGCACTTGCTAAAAGATCCATGTTGTAGTAACCAACTGGAGTTGATACTGAAAATGGCAAGCCATAAACCTCTCCTCCAAAGGTAGATAAGCTCAACATAGCTTCATGATAACCGTCTTTTGCAAAATCTGGCTCATTAGCAATGAAAGGCTCTAAAGATAAAGCGATACCTTTGTCTACTAAAGGTGCTTGTCTATTAAGACCTTGCATGGTGATATCAGGTAAGTTTCCTGATGTTGACTCTCTTAGTATAGTAGCAGTAGCATCTTCATAGTTTTCATAAGTTGCTCTGAACTTAACTTTAATGTCAGGATGAGCTTTTTCAAACTCTGGCATAATTGCCTGGTATGTCACATCGAACAAACCTGAATAAGGATATGCAAATTCAATTTCTACCGCATTAGCGTTGTATGCGAAAACTGATGCAAAAAATCCTAAGATTACTTTTTTCATAGTCCCTCCTTGAAATAATAATAATTAATTATTAAATCCTTAATGTTAAGAATAAGTTAAATTTTTAAAGCAAAATAGAAATAATCAGTATGTGTGAGAAAAAATCTGTGAATAATTCCTAAAAGCTATTAATTACCAAGGTAATGAGAAGGTCTTTACATTTGTGTAACTTTTCATAGCCTCTATTACACCCTCTTTATAGCCTAATCCTGAGTCTTTTATTCCGCCAAAAGGTGACATCTCAATTCTGTAACCGGGCACTTCCCAAATATTAACTGTGCCCACATTAAGACCGCTTATGTATTTTTTAATTCTTCTAAAATCGTTACTACAAACACCTGATGACAAACCAAAGGCCGTTGAATTTGAAATTTCCATTACTTTTTCATCATCATTGGGAACTCTAATGACAGGCACAATTGGACCAAAGGTTTCTTCAACAACAAGTTCTGATTTATAATTAACGTTGTCTATAAAAATTGGCGGCACAAGAGCTTCTTGGACCCCAGGGTTATAAAGAATTTTTGCACCATCCTGTTCAGCTTTATTTACTTTGTCATTAAACATACTTGCTGCCTCTTTATTAATTACTGTGCCCAACTGATTATTAATATCCATGGGATCACCAAATTTTATTGCTTTTGCTTTTTCCAAAGCAAGCTCGACAAATTTATCAGCAACTGATTCTTGAACTAATATTCTTTTTACAGCAGTGCATCTTTGACCAGAGTTTTTTGTTGCTCCCATGATTGCTAGATCAGCTGCTTTATTTAAATCATCATCATCTAAGTCACTCAAAACTATTAAAGGGTCGTTTCCACCTAACTCTAAAACAGTTCTTTTGTAACCTGCATTTTCAGCTATCAGTTTTCCAACACCAACGCTTCCTGTAAAAGTAATTAAATCTATATTCTTATTTTTAATTACTTCATTCCCAATGTCTTCAGGCCATCCTGTTAAAATTGAAAACATTTCTGGAGGAAGGCCACATTCATATAAAATATCTGCTAGTAGCATAGCTGTTAAAGGGGTCAATTCAGTTTGTTTACAAACAGTACAGTTGTTAGTTGCTATTGATGGAGCTATTTTGTGAGCAACCATATTTAAAGGATGATTAAATGGAGTGATTGCAGATATAGTGTTAAGTGGTTCTCTAATTGTAAATATTTTTCTTTGTTTTCCATGAGGTGTTAAATCACAAGAGTAAATTTCTCCGTCATCCTGGATACAAAGCTGAGCAGTAAGAGAAAATACATCAAAGGCTCTACCAACTTCATAAAGCGTATCTTGTTTCGATAGCCCAGACTCAAGTGAAATTAGATCAGAGATTTGTTCTTTTCTCTCAACAAGTGTTTCAGCAGTCTTTTGAAGTATTTTTTGACGATCATATCTAGATAAATTAGGTTTATAATTTGCAGCAATATCAAAGGCTTTTTGAGCATGTTCTGCTGTGCCAGCTGGTACTGTGCCTATAACTTTACCTGTGAAGGGATAGATAACATCAATCTTGTTATCGGTGTGAACAGTTTTTCCACCAATCCTCATACCCTCATTAATAATTTTATCAGCCATGATTAAGCTCCATTAATAGCATAAAAAAATGCATCATAGTTATTTAAACTTTGATCTTTGGCAATGTTTAGTTTTTTATTAGAAATAAAAGGAACTTCTCTTTCATGATGACCTCCATGAGATCTAAGGGGTTCCTTTAATTTTGAAAGATCATGATTAGCTTTTGAGGTACCAATTGTCATATCTTCAGATGACATGCATACGATATCACCTATTCTATCTGAAGGTAGCCTATATTCTCTGCATGCTTCGTCTTGTTTAACAACTACTTCAATTTCTTTAATTGATGATATTTTGCTGATTGTTTCATCAATTTTTGATTTATCTTTTACATATATTGTGGCAAACGATCCCAGTGAACCATGATGAACTACATAAGGGTCAGTAATTGGAAGTATTACTTTAGCCTCATCTTTACCCATTTGGTCATCTAAATAATCTTGAAGGAAGATGGCATTAGGTTCTCCATTAATATTTGCTTTAGACTTCATTCCATGATCTGCAGTGATAACAACCGAATTCCCATTACTACAAATTTTACTGACATACTTATCAAACATCTGATAAAAATCATTTGCTTCTTTATCTCCAGGTGCATATTTGTGTTGAATAAAGTCAGTGGTAGATAAATACATAATGTCAGGATTAAATTCCTCAAGTAATTTTACCCCAGCAGCCATAACAAATTCTGATAGATCCTGAGAATATACTTCAGGTACTTTCATTCCAATCCAGTCATTAATATTTTCTATACCATTTTCACTGAGAGTGGCCTGATCTGATTTTTCTGATGAAAAACAGATTGCTCTTCCTTCATTAAATTTTAAACCATTACCTAAAAGAGTTCTTAATTTATCCTTAGCAGTGATTACTGCTATTTTATAACCTTCATTATAATATTTCTCAAAAATAGTTGGAGCTCTTAAATATTGTGGATCATTCATCATCACTTCTTCACCGGTTGATGGGGTATAAAAGAAATTACCACTTATTCCATGAACATCACTAGGCTGCCCAGTGACTATCGAAATGTTGTTAGGGTTTGTAAAACTAGGAATAGCACTGTTAGCCATCAGATATTGGCCATTTTCCAATATTTTATCAAGATTTGGTGTCAATCCTTTTGAAGAGGCGATATCAATATACTCTTTTTGACTACCATCGAGGCATATAACTACTACAGTTGAAGTAAGTGACTTATTATAATGTCTTTTATTAATGTCAATTTTATCACTCATAATTATAACTGCTCTCTACAAAGAACAAATTTTTGATTATTTTAAAATTTGTTCATCAAGTTTTAACATAAATATTACAAATTTACTTTTAAAATGTCTTAATCAGAACTATTTTAGTTTTGAGGAATAAAAATAGATGGGGACAATTTCTTTAAAGAACATCAATAAGTCATTTGGCTCAACTGAGGTGCTTAAACAACTAAGCCTTGATATCCAAGATGGTGAATTTTTAACATTAGTCGGTCCGTCCGGTTGTGGCAAATCCACTTTGTTAAAAATTATTGCTGGATTAGAGCAACAAAATAGTGGCGATGTAATTATTGATGATAAGAATGTTAACAGCACCAGAGCTAGCAAGAGAGACTTAGCAATGGTTTTCCAATCTTACGCTCTTTACCCGCACCTGACTGTCAGAAAAAATCTAGAAACACCTTTGAAATTAAGAGACTATAGTTTTGTAGAGAGGTTGCCTCTTGTTGGTAATTTTGTACCTAGTAGAAAAGAAAAAAAGAAATCAATTGATGACCTTGTTTTTAAAACATCTGAAACTTTAAAAATAACAGAACTACTTGATAGAAAGCCAGGTCAACTATCAGGTGGTCAAAGACAAAGAGCGGCATTAGGAAGGGCGATGGTAAGAGAACCAGTTGCATTCTTAATGGATGAACCTTTATCAAATCTTGATGCTGCATTAAGAGTTCATATGAGATCTGAACTATCTGAGCTTCATAATTCTTTAAAGACCACTTTCATTTATGTGACGCATGATCAAGCTGAAGCACTTACAATGTCAACTCGAATGGCTGTAATGATTGATGGTGAACTTTTGCAACTTGATACACCAAGTGAGGTTTATAATAATCCATCATCTTTAAGGGTTGCAGAATTTGTCGGCAGCCCAAAGATTAACACATTTGCTGCTCAGATTAGCTCTGATGGTTCTGTTGAATTTATGGGTATTAAGCTTGAAAGAAAATTTAATACTAATAGTCAAAAAGCTTTAGTTGCTGTGAGACCAGAACATTTAGAAATTACAAAAGACTCAAACAAACCTGCATTTGAGGCTACAGTTTCATACAGAGAAAACCTTGGTTCGGATATATTTTACCATGTTCAAGTTGATCAATCTGACTCTAAGATCATAGTCAGAGGCTCACCAGCTCGACTAATTTCAAATGGGGAAACAGTTAGAATAAGTCCTTCTCATGCAGAGGCTATGCTTTTTGAAACATCCGGTGAGCGTATCCGATAAATATGCACCACTCTAAAGCACATATTTGGTTTGTTTGGCCTGCAATCATACTAATGATTGTCATATTAATACTTCCAATTTTTTTAGCCGGAGGTATCTCATTTACTAATTACAATCTTGGTAATTCTAGTTTCGAATGGGTAGGTACGGAGAATTATGAAAAAATGTTCTCCAGAAAAACTTATATAAAAATGATTATATCAACGGCAACTTACGTGTTAATCGTTGTCCCTGTTTCAGTGGTATTAGGTTTAGTTGCAGCCATTATGCTCAACTCTCTTCGATTTGGAGCTGATATTTATAAAACAATTTTCTTTCTTCCGGTGATGGCTACTTTATTGGCAATGGCTATTGCTTGGGAATTTACTCTTCATCCAACTCTTGGAATAATAAATTCTTTTCTTGCCAATGGATGCGGAGGTATTAGAGAATTTATTTTGGGTTTTCATTGGCTACCGTGGGTTAGTTCCGAGGACAGTTGGTACAGTGTTGCTTGTGCTAACAATATGGATTTTCCGTATTGGCTCAAAGATAAAAAAACTGCGATTTGGACCATTTGTTTTATTGGAGTATGGCAAGCCTTTGGATTTAATATGGTGTTATACTTAGCTGGTTTAACAAGCATACCAAGAGAATTGTATCATGCTGCAGAAATGGATGGTGCTCAGTCAACTTGGGAACAATTTAAACTTGTAACTTGGCCAATGTTAGGTCCTACAACTCTTTTTGTGGTTACCATAACGACAATAAGGTCATTTCAAGTATTTGACACAATTGAAATTCTTACAAAAGGCGGTCCTGCCAAAACAACGTATGTAATGATGTACGCAATTTTTGAAAAAGCAATTCAACAAAATATTACAAGTATTGGTGCAGCGATTACTGTTGTGTTTATAATCTTTATAATCTTGCTAACATTCTTCCAAAGATATGTGATTGAGAAAAGGGTACATTACTAAAATGTTAGCTAGACATTATATTGGAGAGTCATGGAAGCATGGGCTGCTCATCATTGGAGCATTAATTGTGTTGATCCCATTCTACATGATGGTTTCAATGTCACTTAAATCTCAACAAGAAATTCAGTCAATATCTGGAGGTTTAGTCGGAGCACAGGAGATTCAAACATTCCCAGTTTGTACTAAGCACGGATATACTGAAGAGGTATGCACAATGCGACCTTATAAATACAATTTCTGGTTTGCATTCAAAAAAGCCCCAATTCCAAGGTATTTAATGAACGGTTTGATTGTGACTGTTTCAATTTTTTTAATACAAGTATTGATTGCACTTCCATGTTCTTATGCACTAGCCAAGCTCAGGTTTAAAGGCAGGGAATTTGTCTTTTCGATGGTTCTGTTCTGTTTATTAATACCTGTGCATGCAATCGCTTTACCGTTGTATGTCATGTTAGCAAAAGCTGGACTGGTGGATACCTATGCAGCCTTAATAATACCGTGGACGATATCTGTGTTTGGAATTTTTCTAATGCGGCAATTCTTTATGACAGTACCAGATGAACTAATTGATGCTGCAAGGATGGATGGTATGGGAGAATATTCTATTGTTTGGAAAGTCATGCTTCCTGTAGCTATACCAGCGTTACTCGCTTTTGCAATTTTCTCAGTTGTTGCTCATTGGAATGATTATTTTTGGCCTAGGATTGTTATCACAGGTAATCGTGATTTATTTACACCACCACTTGGTATTAGAGAATTTAGAGGTGGTATAGATAGTGATGAATTTGGACCTATGATGGCGTCGATTGTTACTGTTACAATTCCACTTATTGTGGCTTTCATAGTTGCTCAAAAAAGATTTGTTGAAGGTATTACTATGACTGGAATGAAGTAATTATTTACCCAGAGCGTTTACCATAACAATACCAAGTATAATCAGCCCACAACCAAGAATTCCAAATAAGTTTGGACTCTGACCAAACTTAATTATACTTAATATGAACGTTCCAAAAATCACTAAACCAGCATAAGAGGCATAGGCAATTCCCATTGGTAAAAACTTCATTACCTTAGAAATAAAAAAGACCGCGATTACTATGGAAATAGCACTTAGTGAGGTTGGTATGAATTTCTCGTATCCATTCGATATTTTTGCAAAATTATTTGAAAGTATCCCGAAGAAGACCGCTGCAGCTAAATAAAAATATCCAATCAGTTTAGATATCTATCTCATAAGGAAATGAACTTAGTTGCTTCAAGCCATCTTTGGTTACAACGAACTGATCCTCAAGTTTAATTCCTTCTTTGCCGCCAACTTCACCAACATAACTCTCTACACAGATAGTCATATTTTCCTCAAAATTGGCTGAGTAATCCGCGTTGCTAAAATCTCTATTTGGGTAAGCAACAAGTGGCCATTCATCACAAAGACCGACACCATGAATAATGCATGGATAATGATTATCGTAGCAATTATCAGGCAATTTCCAGGATTTTTCTGCAAATTCTCTAAAATTTAAACCAGCTTTAATCAGAGATTTGTTATGATTAATATGCTCTAAAGACATTGAGTAGAGCCTTTTTTGTTCATCATTTAGACGATTGCCCTCAACAAAGGTTCGAGAGATATCAGCACAGTAACCGTACGGTCCAACCATATCTGTGTCAAAAGCAACTAAATCTCCAGACTCAATGACTCTGTTACTGCATTCTTGAAGCCAAGGATTTGTTCGTGGTCCAGATACTAAAAGACGAGTCTCAAACCATTCCCCACCATTTTCAATATTGACTTTATGCATATATGACCAAAGTTCTTCTTCTGTCATACCTGCTTGAAGTTTGTCTCTCATTAGCCACATTCCTTTTTCAGCAGTCTCAATAGAAGCTTTCATGCAAATTAACTCATCATCAGATTTAATAGATCTTGCAAGCTCAATATACTTTTGGGCGTTCACTAGTTTAACATTAAACTGTTTAAGTAACATTTGTATTCCAACTGGATCGGAAACATCTATTGCAAGGCAATTATTATCAGGTGAATGCTCTCTCATTAAATCTTGAACAGTGCCAGCCCATTTTTTCGCATTTTTATCAACAAAATTATTTGCTGAAAAAAAATCCCAACTATCAACTGCTCGAATATCATCAATCGTGCATAAATGTTCTGAGAGATGCTCGCTCTTTGGATAATCAAATAGTATTACTTTTCCCTCTGCAGAAATAAATACGAATCGCACGAGTTCATGCATTGTAAATAAACTCATATTTCTACTGTCGGTTGCATACCTTATATTGATCGGATCAAATAATATGCAAGCACCAACATTATTTAATCGTAGTTGCTCTAAAACTCTATTGAGTCGGTACATACGTAAACGGTCGAAGTCTATTTTTTCTTCGTAGAGCCTAGGTTTATAAACTTGATTTTCAAAATTTTGGTTAATTGTTTCGAAAAACTTTGGGCCAATTTTACGGTCTGCAAATTTACTTGTAAAATTACTCATCTAAATGACTTTTAAAATTATTCTTTTCAAATCTTAAAAGATAATCACTAAATTGCAATTTGAGTTTTTTTGCACTATTACTAATTTTATCAAGGAAATTAATACTTATTTTAATACTTTTTTGTTCATTTTCGGATATTTGACCAACATAGGTGATAGCATTCCATAATCCAAGAGAGTTCATCGGTGAAAATTTTTTCTTAGAGGATAATGATAGGTTTATAAATGAAAATAAAAATGAAGATGCGGATACTTTAAATTTTTTTCTAAAATGAGGTATTTTTTTATTCAGGCTTTCTATAAACTTTTTGGGATCACTAAATTGATAGGGATTAATCTTTGGAAAGAATAATTTGAGAAGCTTTTTTGAAAAATCATTTCCGGATGAATAAATAAAAAATAGCTGACCTTTTACATCTAACATTTTTAATAATGGAATAAGTACTAGCTTAAGTGTTCTGTCGTAAGGAGATCTTAGCCTGAAAGCTTGAGATGCAATTATATAGTCGTAAAACTTTGGAATACTCTCTAACTTACTTGGTATCAAATGCTTTAACGCAATTTTTTGATCCTTTCTATAAATAACCATCAGTGTCTTTTGCTTTGGTTTCAATATGGTTGAAGAAGTATCCTCTTTTATGTCCCAATTTTTTCTTATAATCTCACCCATATTCATGAGTTGCTGATTGAAACTAAAACTTGAATTTCCAACTAATTCTTTTTTTATTAACTTACAATCTGTGAAACGATTATCATTAATTTCTCTGTAGGATGCATTCGTTATACAGAAAACTAAATTCTTATGTTCAAAAAATCTATAACCAAGATAATTTAGAAGACTGTTAATATCATCGATACTAATTTCTTTTCCAACAACTATAATTGGATCTTCAGGAAATTTGTCATGAACAGCCGATAGCAATGTGCAGATAACTGAGCCATCTCCTGTCCCAGCATCAAAAATTCTAAATGCATCTTTAGTAATTTTAGAATTTTTTAAATACTTCGCTAATTGAAAAGCTATTCTGCTTTTTTCGTTGGTAGAATTCACGAATGATAAATATTTATCTCTTGAATCAAAAAAATCTGACTTTTTTGCCCCCACCTTATTTCTCCTAGTTTTTTTTAAACTAGAAATGCATTGATTACCATAATAGAGTTAACCGGTTAGATTATAAATATGACTTTAAAAACCTCGCTTTTATTGGGTATATTTGGCGCAGTTTTAGTAATATTGATAATGGTTTTTGATATTTACAAAAGAAACAAATAATCTAACTCAAGTAACATTTATTATAATAATAAGACATGACCAGTATTATTAAATCAGGCGGAAGCCACGAAACAGACGTTGTAATTATCGGCGCTGGTCCATGCGGTTTGTTTCAAGTTTTTGAATTGGGTCTTTTAGATATGAAGGCTCATTTAATCGACAACCTTGATAAAATAGGAGGGCAGTGTGCAGAATTATATCCTGATAAAAATTTATATGATATTCCAAGTAGGCCTGCTATTACTGGCCAAGAACTAACCGATGATTTAATAAAACAAGCTGAGCCTTTCAACCCTTCTTATCATCTCAATCAATTAACCTCTAAAATATCTTTAAATGATAATGATATCTTAGTTGAAACCGATAAGGGCACATCCATTAAATGCAAGTCTCTTGTGATTGCAGCGGGGGCTGGTAGTTTTGTTCCAAGAAAACTTCCTGCAGAGGGCTCTCAGGAGCTAGAAAATAAAAATATTTTTTACTCCGTTAAAAAAAGATCTGATTTTGAAGATAAGAATATTTTAATAATCGGCGGTGGTGACTCTGCGCTTGATTATGTTATGGGATTTCAAGGAATAGCCAAAAAAGTTTCTTTGGTCCACAGAAGAAAAGAATTTAAAGGAGTTCAAGACTCTGTAAATAAAGTTATGTCTTTAGTTGATAAAGGCGATGTAAACTTCAACATGGGAAGTTTAAAAAAGGTTGAAAAAAAAGATAACGGTAAAGTCACAGTGACACTTGATGATGAGACAACAATAAGTGATATTGACGCCATTTTTCCGTTTTTTGGATTAAAAATAGAATTAGGTCCTATAGCAGATTGGGGCTTAAATTTAGAAAAAAATTTAATATCAGTGAATACTGAGAATTTTGAAACTTCTGTTCCAAGAGTTTTTGCTGTTGGAGATATTTGTATTTACCCTGGTAAATTAAAGTTAATTTTAAGTGGCTTTCATGAAGCAGCTCTTGCAGCAAAAAAAATGTTTGAATATTGCCATAGTGATAAGAAATACGTGTTTAGATACACTACCTCTTCTAGTGACTTACAAAAAAAACTTGGCGTAAAATAACTAAGATAAATGCTTATAAACAGTCGTTCTCGAGATATTTAAAGTTCTTGAAACACTACTAACTTTTTCGCCAGTTTGCTTATATGTTTTTTGAATAAGGATACACTGCTTTTCTTTAATTGCAGATCCTTCGCAATTAACACAAGGCTTATATGGCTGTTTTAAATTATTATTTACCCTATTATAATTTGATACTTGTCTTTGAAATAGCTTTATAAAAAGACTTGAGCCCAACCAATCTTTTACTTTTAAAACTTTATCTAAATTTAAATCATAAGCAATTTTATGATATGGAGTAGTAAAGATATTAAAAAAATCATTAGTTGTATCTTTAAAAATACCACTTAGCATAACTCTTGCGTTAGAATTTACTCCTTCTATTTCTCCATCATCATTAACAGCAATCAAACCTATACTGTTCGTATTAAGGTATTCGCTTCTTGGGTGAAAAGAGTAAATGTTTGTGTGCTGAAATGAATTCAAAAATAATTTCTGTTCTACAGATTTTGCAGATAGTTTAACAAGAGCCAAAGTATGATCTTGTCTTGATGATGTATCAGTTGAAGCGTCTATTATTCCAACAATATTTTGGTTATGATCAAAAATTGGACTTGCAAAACAGGAAAGGTGACAATGTTCATTAAAAAAATGTTCACCTCCAGCAACTATTGATGCAGAATTTGTTTTAAGTGTTAATCCTAATCCATTCGTTCCTCTATACTCTTCTTTCCAAACTGAGCCAGGTATTACAACCTTTCTTGCTTTACTATTATAAAATTCATTATCATAGAGTGTGTCGAGAACAACTCCCTCGTTGTTCGCAAAAGCAACCATAAAGTTTGTTCCAGCAATTTGAGAATGAAGAAGTTCTAATTCTGGTAAAATAAAACCTCTTATATCGTTATACTCATCTTGGAGTTCATTTAATCTTGATGCACTTATTACACTTTCAATAGAATTTCTCTCAGGACTTAAACCATTTTCAAAACATCTAATCCAACTATCAACAATTTTTTTGTCTTTAAAATCTAAGGATATGTTTCTATCCTTTTCCAAAAGACGAGTTCTTTCAATTAACTGTCTGTAAGATTGCATTTTTGAAAATTAGCAATTTCATAAAATTATTACAACTTCTAAGATTGTTCAAAAAATGAACAATTTTTTGTTTTTTTTCTTTCAAAATAGAGTATGCATCAATTTTGAACATTGGATCTGTGGACTTTTTATAGTTAAATGAATGTAATTTTGGGAGGAATTGATGAAAGCACAAGTATTACATAGCTATGACCCTGAGATGAAACAGGACGTTTGGGTAAAGGAAGAGGAAGTTCCAAACCCAAAACTTGAAAAGGCATCTGACGTCATTGTTAAGATTGGAGCAGCAGGTGTCTGCAGAACAGATTTACATGTCATCGAAGGTGAGTGGAGACATATCCAGGACCCTGATGATAAACTTTTACCATGTGTAATGGGTCACGAAAATGCTGGATGGATTGAGGAAGTTGGAAGTGATGTAGAGGGATTTAAAAAAGGTGACTCAGTTATTCTCCATCCAATTATCTCTGGAACCAATGGCACTTGTTTAAGTTGTAGAAAAGGTTTAGATACTCACGCTGAGAACGGAATTTTTCCAGGATTAAATGTTAAAGAAGGTGGATACTCTGAATTATTAAAAACAAGTGTAAGAAATCTTATCAAGATTCCTAACACACTAACCCCTAAGGATGTCGCACCATTTTCTGATGCGGGTTTGACCGCATATCGTGTTGCAAAAAAAGCAACAAGACATCTTTTACCAGGTGAGAACTGTGTTGTAATAGGTGCAGGTGGTTTGGGTCACATAGCTATCCAATGTTTAAAAGCAATGTGTGCTGCAAATATAATTATTGTAGAAAAATCTGAAACTGCACTTAAGCATGCTATGCCTCTTGGTGGAGATCATGGTGTTTTAATTGATGGCAATGAAGTAGAGAGAGTTATGGAATTAACCAAAGGTCTTGGTGCTGAGGCAGTCATCGATATGGTGGGAGAAAAAGGTTCAACTTCAATGGGTCTTAGTATGACTAAAAACACTGGGTCTTATTATATAGTTGGTTACGGAGAAGATATTAAAATTAAATCCGTTGATATGATTATTTCTGAGAGAAATATCATAGGAAATTTAATTGGTACATGGTCCGAACTTTATGAGCTAATGGAATTAGCGAATAAAGACCTAGTAAGGTTATCCATGCAGGAGTACAAGCTTAGTGAAGCCAATAAAGCTCTGCATGATCTTAATAACGGTCTTGTAAAAGGAAGAGCAGTTTTAGTACCATAGAAAGTTTGTTATCAGATTAAGTTCTGAGCAAAAACGAAGTATTAAGGGAGGGAAATATATGAAACTTAAAACTTTGATAAGCGCCTTGGCGTCTGTCCTCTTGATAGGCAGCCAAGTTGCACATGCAGACAAGTGGGGAGATCAATTTCCACACATCGCTGCTACAGGAGATATTCCTGGAATGTGTTCTTATGAGTCTATGTCTCAAAAAGACTATAGTGGAAGAACACTTACTATAAATACACACGCTATCCCTGTTATGGGAGAGCCAACCGCTCTTCACGCTGAGCAGTTTGAAAAATTAACAGGTGCTAAAGTAGAAGTAACACATACTCCTGCTGGTGACCTTTACTCAAAGGCAATGGTTCCTTTCCAAGCTGGTCAGGCCCCATATGATATCGTCTTTGGTTTTTCAAACTTTATCAATGACTGGAAAAGATATTTAGCGCCTGTGCCACAAGAATATGTGGACCAAATGGATGGTGTATCAGCCTCACATAAGGCTATCGCTTCATGGGACGGTGTTATGTATCAGTATCCGGTTGATGGTGACAGGCACTATTTAAAATATAGAAAAGACGTCATCGATAATCCTGAGATGCAAGCTAAGTATAAAGCTGATACAGGTAAGGAATTAAAAGTTCCAACAACTTGGAAAGAGTACGGAGAAATGGCTTCTTACTTTAATGGTTGGGACTGGGATGGTGACGGAGAGCTAGAATATGGTTCTGCTGAGGTTATGAAAAAAGATGACCTTATGTATGCTGCTTTCTATTCTCGTTCAGTTGCTTACGCCAAAAATGAGAGTACCCCAGGAGGTTTCTTCTTTGATTTAGAAACCATGGAACCATTAATTAATAACCCTGGATTTGTTGAAGCTCTCACAGATTGGGTTGATGCAGTTAACTATGTACCACCTGGAGGAATTAACTTTGGTCTAGGAGATGAAATTAACTCTTTTGGTGGAGGCCAGACCTTATTTAGTTTCTCATGGGACGATGCTTTTGTAGCAGCAATGCAACCAGATAGTCCAATTGCAAACCAAGTTGGTGCCGCACAACTTCCTGGTGCCGAAAAAGTTTGGAACAGAGGGATGGGTGCCTGGGAAGCAAGATACAATCAAGCTCCTTTCTTCGTATGGGGATGGGCAGTTGGTGTTGCAGGAAAGTCAGAAAATAAAGATGTCGCTTTTGATTATCTTTGCTTCTTTGCAAATGGAGCTAATCACCAAGCAGATATAGGAATTGGTCGATTTGGTGTGAACCCATTTATGGAAGAGGACTTTAAAGCTGATGTTTGGACACAAATTGGTTGGGATTCAGACATTGCTCAATCATATGTCGACACACTTGCTGATATGGAAAAAAGTACTAACAGAGTATTTCCATTAAGAGTTCCTGGTACTTTTGAGTTCAACAGTGCATTAGCAACTGGAACGGCAAAAGCTTTAGCAGGACAATTATCTCCTCAAGAGGCACTTGACGAAGTTTATGCTGAGTGGGTATCAATTCTCGATAGAGTTGGTGCTGATAACGTTAGAGATGCATACGCTGTTGGTGTCAAAATGGAAGATAACGAATTATAAATTATTAATTTGATTTAACTTAGTGATCGCTCATAATACTGAGCGATCACCCCAAAGATTAATTTTATAAAATATTTATTACTGAATGAACTTTAAACATAAATATGTATTTTTACTTCCCGGTTTAATAGTTTTAATTGGTATACTAATTTTTCCAATAATTTTTACTGTAAGGTTAAGTTTATCAGGATGGAATAGTTTTAATCCTGGATTAGATTTTATTGGTCTTAAAAATTATATTCGATTATTTACTGATGACCCTCGTTTTTGGCAGTCATTTTTTAGATTAAGTTTTTTAGCAATAACTACGGTTTTTCTTCAATATATAATTGGGTTTGCTTTGGCCCACATGGTCTGGAAGGACATTAAGTTTAAAAGATTTTTTAGAGTTTTGTTTCTCATTCCTATGATGACAACTCCAGTAATTATGACTGTTATTTGGAGAACTTTTTTTCATGAGTCACTAGGGCCTTTAAATGATTTTCTGAGTATTTTTGGAGTACAGCCTCCATGGTTATCTAGTCCTGGTTTAGCAAAAGTTTCCATTATTGTAGTAGAAGTTTGGCAGTGGACATCGTTTATGTTCCTATTAATGTTGGCTGGACTTTTAAGTTTACCTAAAGAGCCTTTTTTAGCAGCAGCTGTTGATGGTGCCTCCCCATTTAAAAAATTTATATATGTCACTTTTCCCTTGATGGCACCCATATCTATTGGTGCAATAATAATAAGACTTATTGAAGCTTCTAAAATTATGGATACAGTTTTTGTTTTGACAAGCGGTGGTCCGGGCACGTCCACGGAAACATCTAGCTTTTTCATTTTCATAAAAGGGCTTCGCGAATTCCAAATGGGATACGCCGCAACCGCCTCATTTACGTACCTTATTATCATGATCATAAGTTTGACAATTATTGTAAAAGTCTTAACGAAGGTTTTGATGAGAGAATAAAATGCCTAAATTATATACATTTTTGAAATATTTCTTTGTTGTACTATGGGCTTGCTTTGTTATAGCGCCTTTTCTTTGGGCCATATCAACCTCTTTTAAGGATTTTAATTCAGTGACAGGTGGAGCGACATATATCCCTTGGTTGCAGTTTGAACCAACTTTAGATGGATGGAGTGTTTTATTTAAGCCCGGTTCCCAAGGTGGAATAAATATTATCGGACCATATTTCAATAGTATTTTTGTTACACTAACAGCAAGTTTGATCAGCATTGTTTTAGGCACATTAGCTGCATATGCTTTATCTCGTTACACCTTCAAAGCTGGAATTGTTAAAAATAATGATATTACGTTCTTTTTTATATCCCAAAGAATTATGCCACCTGTTGTATTGTCAATTCCTTTTTTTATTTTTTTAAGCTCCTTAGGGCTTCTAGATAGTCTCGCTGGTTTAATTCTAGTTTATATTGTTTTATTAATGCCAATTGCTGTTTGGATTATGGTTGATTTTTTTAATCGTGTTCCCAGAGAAATTGATGAAACAGCTTTAATTGATGGATGCAATCCATTTCAAGCTTTTTTTAAAGTCGTTCTCCCTAATTCAGTTCCGGGTATGTTAGTAGCAGGTTTGTTTTGTATTATATTTGGTTGGATTGATTTTTTCTTTGCTTTTATATTAACCTTTACAAAAGTACAGTTGTTGCCAGTCAAAATTGTAGCATTAAATTCTTCAATTACACCTTGGTGGAGCTTATCTGCAGCTGCACTTGTATCTGTTGCACCGTTAATAATCGTGGCGTTTATTGTAGAGCGTTATTTATCAAAGGGCAATTTATCTGGGGCTTTAAAATAATGTCTTTAATGCTCAATCATATTTCTTTTAAACCATCAGAGGAATATCATTTAAATGATATTAGTTTGAGATTTGACTCAGGAAAAATGTACACGATATTAGGTAGAACTTTATCAGGTAAAACCACACTTTTGAAAACTATTGCTGGTCTTCAAACACCTGACTCGGGATCTATAAATTTTGAAGATACAGATTTTTTATCAATTCCTGTTTGGAAAAGAAATGTAGCTATGGTGTATCAACAATTTATAAATTATCCGCATTTAAATGTCAGAGATAACGTCGCTTTCCCACTAAAACAAAGGAAAATGGATGAAAATCTAATTGAAAAAGAAGTTCAAGAAGCAATGGAAAAAGTTGGTTTAATCGGTTTTGAGTCAAGAAAAATTCAAGAACTATCTGGTGGACAACAACAAAGAGTAGCTCTCGCAAGGTCTTTAGCAAAAAAAGCTAAAATACTTTTATTAGACGAACCTCTCGTTAACCTTGATTACAAATTGAGAGAAGGCCTTCGAGAGGAATTTAAAAAACTTTTTAATGTATCTGACGAGTCAAACTCAATTTTAATTTATGCTAGCACAGATCCTTTAGAGGCGATGCAACTCAACGGCGATATTATTGTAATTGATGAAGGTAAAATACTTCAGACAGGTACAGCTAAAGATGTATTTGAAAATCCTGCAACTGCTAAAGTTGCTGAAATTACTAATGACCCTGCAATGAATATCAATAAATGTCTTATACAAGATAATTCTTTGATTATGAATGATAGCGTTCAAATCCAAATCCCTGATGAACTCAAGTCTGTACCTAACGGAAAGTATTTAGTAGGCATTAGAGCCACAGATATATATCTTGATGATCAAGGTTTTGCTTTTGATGTAGAAATTTCTGAAATATCAGGGTCAGAGACTTTTCTTCACTTACGTAATAAAAATTTAAAATGTGTTGCCACAATTGAAGAAGTAAAAACATATAACACAAATGAGGTTGTAAAAATTAATTTTGATAAATCAAAAATTTATTTGTTTGAGGAGTCAGGGGATCTCCGACACTCTCCCTATCAACAATAATGGCTAAAATAATTTTAGAAAACATTGCACACACATACGAGCCCAATGCAAGCAACCCAATATTTGCTTTGAAAGAAATGTCTCTTTCTTGGGCAGATGGTGGACGTTATGCACTACTTGGTCCTTCAGGTTGTGGAAAGACAACAATGTTAAATATTATGAGTGGTTTAGTGAACCCATCTCATGGAAAAGTATTTTTCGATGAAAGAGATGTAACCTCAATGATTACTGAAGAAAGAAACATCGCCCAAGTGTTTCAATTTCCTGTAATTTATGGAACAATGACAGTATTCGAAAATCTTGCTTTTCCCTTAAAATGCCGACAGTTTCCTGAGGATCAAATAGAAAGGAAAGTCAAAGAGGTCGCAGAAATACTGAATTTGCAAGATTATTTGAACAATCGAGCAAAAGGATTAACAGCAGATCAAAAGCAATTGATTTCTCTTGGAAGAGGTTTAGTTCGGGAGGATGTAGCTGCTATATTAATGGATGAACCACTGACAGTTATTGATCCTGATTTAAAATTTCGTCTCAGAAGAAAATTAAAAGAAATAAATGATAAGTATAAGACAACATTGATATATGTAACTCATGATCAGAATGAGGCTATGACATTTGCAGATAATATTATAGTTATGGATCAAGGTGAAGTTGTGCAGGCAGGATCACCAAAGGACCTTTTTGAGAGGCCTCAAACAACATTTGTTGGTTATTTTATTGGTTCACCTGCAATGAATTTATATGAATGTTCTGCAAGTTCTAAAAATGAAATTAGTATAGGTGTTAATTCATTCAAAGTTCAAACTAATATTAACAATTCTAAATCGGAAAATCTAAAACTAGGAATTCGTTCTGAGTATATTACAGTTGAAAATGAACATAGTGATAATTCATTAGAAGCGGACGTAATCGAAGTCGAAGATTTTGGAAATTATAAACTTATTACAGCGTCTTTTGATTCATTTAAAATAAAAGCAAAAGTTAAAAGAGAATTAGACATACCGTCAGAAAAAGTTATTCTAAAATTACCAGCAGAACATTGCTGCATATATGAAGATAATAAACTCATTTAAAAAAACTTTTTTATTTACATTTTGTCTATTATTTTTTAGTGCACACACGTATTCTATAACCTTAGAGAAAACACCAGTATCTTTAAACAATCCTTGGGGTATGAGCTGGACGGAAAATCAGTTATTGATCACGCAAAAATCAGGTGAAATTTATCTTGTTAACACAAATGATTATACAAAAATAAAAATTGATCATAAAATTCCCTTTGTTCAACATGGACAAGGAGGACTTCTAGATATAGTAAGTGATAAAAATATTATATGGGTCACTGGTTCTATTAAAAAAAATGGTAAATACACTACTGCCATTTATCGCGCTGAGCTTAAAAACAATATCCTCATAAATGAACAACTTATTTATGAAGCATTACCATACTTCAGTAATGGTAAGCATTTTGGTTCACGAATAGAAATTCTTGATGATTATCTTTATGCTAGTATAGGGGAAAGAGGCAAGGGTATGATTGCCCAAGACTTTTCAAACTCTATTGGTGCCATAATCAGAATTCACAAAAATGGGGAATTACCAGATGATAATCCTTTCATTTCAGGCAATAACTGGTCACCTGAGTTATACCAAATTGGTGTTAGAAATCCTCAAGGGATGACATTGGATCCTCAAACAAATTCAATTTATATATCTAATCATGGACCTAAAGGAGGCGACTTCATAGGAAAAGTTGTAAGTGGATCAAATTATGGTTGGAAAAAAATAGGTTGGGGTGGAACCAATTACTCAGGGACTAAAATAGGTGACGGTAATGCGTGGGAGCCTGGATTTATAAAACCTGATTTTATTTGGGTGCCATCAATAGCAGTTAGTGGTATTAAGTTTTATCATGGAGATGCCTTTCCAGAGTGGGAAAATTCACTCTTAGTATCTTCACTAAAATATCAATACCTTTCTGTTTTACACAGAAAAGATAATAAATTTGTTAAAGAGGAGATAATTTTTAAAGATAAAATTGGAAGAGTAAGAGATTTAGAGATAGATCAACAAGGCATTATATATGTTATCGCAGATGAAAGGGACTCAAATTTATTTGTTCTTAAACCCTGACTATTCTCTATGTTCTAAATAAAGATTATTTTGAGATGAATATAAATAAGGTTTCAATAGCTCTAGACTGTAAAAACCATATTGGAGAAAGTTGTTTTTGGGACTCGAAAGAAAATTGCTTAATTTGGACAGATATCGAAAGTAAAACAATCTGGAAACTTGATGAGAGTAATCAAAGTTTTAAATTTAATTTACCAGATAGAGCTGGTTTTATTTTACCAAGAAAAAAAGATGGATTTATAATTGGATTTCCAAAGTTTATTGCAATTTCTAATCAAAATTTTTCGTCTTTTGAAAAAATATGTGACGTTGAAGTTAGTATTAAAAAGACACGAATAAATGATGCAAAAGTAGATCCATATGGTGGAATTGTATTTGGGACTTATAATGAAGATCCAGATAAATTAAGTAGAAAACCTATTGCAAATCTTTACAGACTTGCTCCAGACTTGTCCTTAACTCATCTCTTATCAAATATTACTGTCTCTAATGGACTAGCCTTCTCTCAAAAGGATAATATTATGTATTTTGCAGACACCCCAACTGGTCGGATACAAAAATTTAGCTACAATCAAGATTTTAAAAAACTAAATGAATTAGAGTCAAATATGATTTTTAAAGATGTTGGAGAACCAGATGGTGCCACTTTGGATATTGATGACAACTATTGGTCAGCAAGGGTTAGGGGAAAATGTATTATATGTATTGATACAAAAAATGGCAAAATCATTGAAAAAATTGATCTCCCTACTAGCACACCTACTTGTGTAACATTTGGAAATTCTGATTTATCATGTCTTTATGTGACCTCTTTAAGAGCAGATCCAATTAACGACAGTGCTGACGGTAATCTCTATAAAATTAAAACAGGAACTCAAGGTTTAAAGCAACTTTTAGCTGATTTTTGATTTTTATAAATATTTTTTATTCACTAAATTTTCGACATTTAATTCACTCATGTTATTTAAGAAAAAAACGATATTTTGTGAAGCTTCTAAGGACATTCTTTCCCTACATTCTAATGTTAATGCAGCGTTGTGCGGTGTCAGCAAAATATTATCTAACTTAAAAAATGGATGATTGGACTCAGGCGGCTCTGATACAAACACATCCATTCCTGCACCTTGAATTTTTTTTGAATCTAAAGCTATGCATAAGTCATTTTCGTTAACGATTCCACCTCTCGATGTGTTAACAAGAATAGAGTTTTTCCTCATCAGATTTAATTCTGTTTGGGAGATAAAGTTCTTAGTATCTCCATTTAATGGTAAATGGATAGTAATAAAATCAGCTATAGCTAAACCTTGGTTTTTCTCAATCGGTATACATTGATTTCTTATTATTATTTCATTATCTAAAAAAGGATCATATACATATACTTCCATATCAAATCCGAGACATCTCTTAGCAACTTCTTTTCCTATTCTACCAAAACCAATAATAAGTACTTTCTTTTTATACAATTCAAAAAAATTGGGTAATTCAGATTTTTTTTCAAAATTACCTTCTTTAACCAAACTATCTGATAGAGATAATTTTTTTGTTAAATAAATGAAAAATGATAATACATGTTCAGCAACACTAACAGCATTAGAAGTAGATGTAATGCAAAGCGCAATTTTATTATCATTGAGAAAATCAAGATCAACGTTATCGTAACCAACTCCATGTCTTGATATGATTTTTAAATTGTCACAATGTTCTAAAATTTCTTTATCAAGTTTTGTAGTTCTTAATAGAATTCCATCAACATCTTTTAATTGTTCTTTTAAGTTTTGTATTTCAAAACTCTCAATTTCAATGACTTTGAATTCGTTTTCTTTCAAAAACGATAAGCCTTTTTGGTCAACTTTACCTAGTACAGCAACTTTCATATTTTCTCTTGATTCAAAGTTATGTCAAAAAAGTGAGAATTTTAAAAGGTTTTTCATTCAAATTATCTTTCTATCGTGTAATATCTTTAACGGTTAAGTTTTTTGGAGGAATAATGAAAACCATCAAATTGTCTTGTGCTCACGCACTGTTTAAATATTTAATTGCGCAAAAAACTATCATTGATGGTAAGAAAGCTCCACTATTCCCAGGAGCATTTGCTATTTATGGGCATGGTAATGTTGCTTGTTTAGGCCAAGCAATGGAAGAGTTCCAGTCTGACCTTCCTGGTTTTAGAGGTCATCATGAACAAAGTATGGCTTTGACTGGTATTGGATATGCTAGAGCCATGAGAAGAAAACAAATCTTTATTGCCACCTCATCAGTAGGCCCTGGGGCAACAAACATGGTTACAGCTGCAGCAGTAGCTCTTAGCAATCGACTTCCAATATTGTTATTACCAGGAGATACTTTTGCTAGTCGATTTCCTGATCCTGTTTTGCAACAAGTTGAAAATTTCAACTCACCTATTGAAACTGCAAATGATGCTTTTAAACCTGTTTCAAAGTATTTCGATAGAATTACAAGACCAGAACAAATTCTTGCTTCTCTTCCTCAGGCTATCCAAGTTATGCTTGACCCCTCTGACTGTGGACCAGCAACTATTGCAATGTCACAAGATGTTCAAGGAGAGTCATTTGATTACCCTGAAGTATTTTTCGAAGAAAAAGTACACGAGATAAGAAGAGTTCATCCAGATCCAAGTCAGATCAATCAAGCGGTCGAAAAAATAAAAAACTCAAAACAACCTATTATTATTTCAGGAGGAGGTGTTCTCTACTCTGAAGCAGAGCAAGAACTCTCAAAATTTGCAAAAAAACATAACATTCCTGTCACTTCAACGGTAATGGGTATTGGTTGTATGACTAAAGATGATCCGTATTATATTAGTGCGGTTGGTGCGTTAGGAGAAGGCTCATCAAATAGTTTATCTAAAGATACCGACTTAGCTTTAGCCATTGGTACAAAGCTTGCAGATTTTACAACAGGCTCATGGGCAAATTTTGAAAATCCTAATTTCAAATTAGTTTCCGTAAATACAGCTCGATACGACACCACAAAACATTTAGCAACCCCTGTTATAAGCGATGCTAAAGTAGGTCTTCAGAAAATATCTGAAGCTCTTGGTGATTGGAAAGCTCCTGACGACTGGTATAAAAGAGCAATTAGGGAAAAGAATGAATGGGATGCTTATGTTGAAAAACAAAGCGGACCCACCAATCAAGAGGAACCCTCCTATGCTCACGCGGTAGGTGCAGTTTATAGAAATTCAGATCCAAGTGATATTGTAGTAACAGCAGCAGGGGGACTTGTTGGAGAAGTTGTACAAGTTTGGAAACCAAAGCAACTTAATACCTTTGAAACTGAGTGGGGCTTTAGTTGTATGGGATATGAAATTTCAGGCGCACTAGGAATTAAAATGGCTAAACCCGATCAAGACGTAGTGGTATTTGTTGGTGATGGTTCTTACTTATTAAACAATACAGATATATATAGTTCAGTTATCTATGATCAAAAGCTCATTATTATAGTATGTGATAATGGAGGGCATATGGTCATTAATCGCCTTCAATTAGCTAAAGGAGGAAAAGAATACATTTGTAATCTTCGTGCTGCTAGAGCTACCAACCTTAAATTTGTAGATTTTGAAAATCACGCTAAAAGTATGGGAGCTAATGCAGAGACTGTAAGCTCAACCTCAGAGTTAGAGGCAGCCTATAAAAGAGCCAAAGACTCAGATAAAACTTATGTTATTACAATTAAAACTCATGGTTATGAATGGTTAGAGGGGACTGCATTTTGGGAAAGCCCCACATTACAAGATCCAATAACTGATAATAATAAAAGTGCCCTTGAGGATTTTGAGTCTGGAAAAAGCAAACAGCGTAAGGGTGTTTAATTTTTGACATCTAAAAAAAGAGTTGTCTTAATAACAGGCGCTGAGTCAGGTATAGGAAAAAGTACATCTAAAATTTTTTTAGATAACGGATACAAAGTTATTTGTACTTACCTTAAAAATAATAATAACAAAAATACTAAAGATATTGAATATCATCGCATTGATATTACTAAGAATAAGGATTGGGAAAATCTAGCTCTGTATATTAAAAAAAAATTTAAAAAAATTGATGTCTTAGTGAATAGCGCAGGTGTCAGATTGAGTGGAAATTTAGAGACCACGTCTATGAGTGATTGGTCATACCATCTCAATAATAACGTAACAGGCACCTTTCTTGCTTGTAAGTATATTTTACCTTTTCTTAAAAAAGCTAAAAATTCTTCAATTATAAATGTTGCATCAATAAACAGTATTAGAGGAGCAAAAAATATGTTGGCATACGCAACTTCTAAAAGTGCGATAATATCTTTTACAGCGTCACTTGCTCTGGATTTAACAAAAAATAAAATCAGAGTAAACGCTGTTGCTCCAGGGGCTATTGAAACACCAATGTTGGCTTCCTTTAAAAAAGATTTATCACTGAAAGAGTATCAAAAAAGAATGAGAGAAAACCATCCCATAGGAAGGGTTGGCAAACCAAAAGAAGTGGCCAATGTAATATATTTTTTAGCAAGTGAGAGTGCATCTTTTATGACGGGTTTAACTATACCAGTAGATGGTGGAAGAAGTATAAGGTAGACACTTATTTCAAGTATTTTTGAAATTCATAATAAGAATTTTTGGGTATTCTCTTAAAGTTTTGGAAATCAGTAAAAACTAAACCAAATCTTTTTGAGTAACCAAAGGCCCACTCATAGTTATCAAGTAAAGACCAAGCAAAATACCCTTTGACTGGTAATTTTTCATTCACGCAATCTAACACCTCTTTTAAGTGTATATTGAAAAATTCTATTCTATCATGATCTTTAATACTATTTCCTATAGATAATTTGTCATTATTAGCCATCCCATTTTCTGTAATATAGATTGGAATATTATTGTCGTATTCTTTATTAATTCTTTTAATAAAGTAGCTCAATCCCTCAGGATAAAATTCCCACCCCATATCTGTTTTTTTTAGCGTCCCACTATTACATTCATAATTGACACCATTATCTGATTTTTTGTATTTGATTAAAGACCGGGTGTAATAATTCAATCCTATCCAGTCAATTGGTGAAGATATTAATTCTAATTGTGTTTTATAATTCTCTGGGAGGTATTTTTCTAGGATGGATAAAGCTAATTCTGGATATTTACCTTTAAAGATAGCATCGGAAAACCATCTATTATGAATTTCATCAAACAGTTTTGTTGCTTGAATATTTTCTTCATTACTATCTATAGGTTGACCAAATTGATTATTTAAAACTATTCCGATCTGATGATCATTACATGACCTTAATGCTTCAACAGATTGCGAGTGCGCAAATAAAATATTATGCATAGTTTTTGCAGCTGATCGGATATTTTTAATACCTGGTGCATGCTCTCCTAAATAATGACTTAACCAAGAAACACACCATGGTTCATTAATGGTTGAAATTTTTTTAAATTGATCTCCAAATGTTTTTGATATGAAAAAAGATAAATCGCCAAAATGCTTACAGGCTTCTTGATCTTCCCAACCTTTAATTTTTTGAAATCTTATGGGAAGATCCCAATGATAAATTGTTGGGAAAGCCTCTAAACCAGAATTATTTATTTCTTCTAATAATTGCTTGTAAAAATCCACACCCTTTAAATTGACATCTTTATTGTTGTCTGGAAATAATCTAGGCCAAGCAAATGAGAAACGATAGGTCTTAAAACCTGCTTCTTTAATAAGCTTAATATCCTCTTTGAAATATTCGATATGTTTACAAGCAAGTTTTCCATCAATGCCATTTAATTTTCTCTCAGCAAAATCGTCCCAAATTGATCTACCACAATTACCGTACATCGTTCCTTCAATCTGATAAGAGGAAGTAGCAACTCCAAATTTAAAATCTTTTGGAAAGTCTTGAAGAATAGATAAGTTAATCAATTCTTATTTTATTACTAGAATTGAACAAATTTGTTTTGTTTAAATCAAATTTAATTTTAACATCATCACCAACTTTAATTAAACTATCTCCTGATGCTTCAACTACTATTGGATCACCTTCATTATCTAAATAAATAAAAGTATTGGAGCCTAATTTTTCCACAACGAACGCTTTACCTTGGAAGTCATAATCTGAGCTATCAGTAATAATTATATCCTCAGGTCTAATTCCAAAAATAATATCAGTATTTTCATTTGATTTAATTGTTTTTGAAATTGTAATCTTTGAACCTAAAATATTAATTTCAACTTTATTTTGATCTATTGATGAAATTTTAGCATTTACAAAATTCATCTTTGGAGAACCAATGAAACCTGCAACAAATAAATTTTTTGGGTTATTATATAATTCTATAGGCTTACCTTGTTGAGAAATCTCACCTTGATCTAACACAACAATCTCATCAGATAAAGTCATTGCCTCAGTTTGGTCATGAGTCACATAAACCATGGTTGCATCCAAGTGGTCATGTAATTTTGCTAATTCAATTCTCATTTGAACTCTTAAAGCGGCATCTAAATTAGATAAAGGTTCATCAAATAAAAAGACTTTAGGTTTTCTAGTTATTGCTCTACCAATAGCAACTCTTTGTCTTTGACCTCCTGATAGCTGTTTAGGCTTTCTTAGAAGATAATCTTCAATTTGTAAAATTTTTGCAGCCTCATGTACTCTATCTTTAACTTCATCTTTAGGCCTTTTCTCTAATTTCAGTCCAAATGCCATATTATCAAAAACAGTCATATGGGGATAAAGAGCATAAGATTGAAAAACCATGGCAATATTTCTTTCTTTAGGAGGGAGGTTATTTACTTCTTCTCCACCAATTGATATTTTTCCCGAATTAGTTTCTTCTAACCCAGCTATCATCCGTAATAATGTCGACTTTCCACACCCAGAGGGCCCAACAAGTGTTGTAAATGATTGACTTTTAATATTGAGTGAAAAATCCTTTATTACATGGGTTTTTCCAAAGAATTTATTAATTGAGCTGAGTTCTATATCTGCCATCAGTTTAAATATCCTAAAAATTTTGATTGTTTATTAATCATAGTATTTAAGAGTTTCTCAGCCTTAATTGCATCATCAACAATAGGATCTGACAAAAGAGCTAAATACGCACCGTGTTTTGATTTATTTAAAATTGCCTCTGTTGTTAATTGTATGACTCCTGTTTGCGAATTTAAAAGAGCGCCAAATGTTTTAGGATAATTATCTAGTTTTTTTCCATTCGCGCCTTTTTTGTTAATAACAGCTGGCACTTCTACTACAATATCATTTGGTAAATATTCAATAAAATTATTATTTGGGATATTTACTGCATGTTCAAGTCTATTGTCATCCTCAATAATACTTTCAATAATTGGCACAACTCTCTCATCTAGTTTTGGTTTGCTATTATCAAAAAACCTTCCATACAAAAAGTCATCTTCATAAAAATTTAAACATCTATTTTTATATTTTTTATAAAAATCTGAAATTCCTTCGTGATCAGCCACGCTGAAAGCCCATTGCATGTATTCTCCGACATGACTGTCTGTTGTAATGGGAAGGTAAGAATATTTTTTAAATAACTCAAAGAAGACTCCTCTTTCAGCGCCAGGGTCTGACTCAAAACCCTCATGATCATTAATTAAGTTAGAGTAGTAGCTATTAAATTTATCTCGAATAATAGGATATCCATCTTTTTTGGAGTCTTTATATTTGACATCCAATAGGATACTAAAATGATTTAGCCCTCCTGCTTTAAATTCTATATTGTCGAGGTTGGTATCGAGCAACGTTGGCAATTGTCTTTCCATAGAATGAATTTCATGGCATAAGCCAATTATATTTAGATTTGGAAATTTTGTGGTAAGAGCATGACATATTCTTTGCATGGGGTTCGAGTAATTAAATACAACGGCGTTCGGGCAAATCTTTTCTATATCCTCACAAATTTCTATGATCACCGGTATTATTCTTAAAGCATGAAATAGACCTCCGGGCCCTCCGTTTTCTCCATAAATTTGTTTAAAACCATATTCAACTGGTACCCCCCAATCTTGTTCCCAGAGTTCAAATCTATTTCCAACTTCAATAGAGATTAAACAAAAATCAGCACCTTTGAGAGCTTCTTTTCTTGAAGTGGTAGCTTCAATTTGAAAGTCTACCTGAAGTTTTTCTTTATAATTTTCAGCAATTTTCCTTGTTTTTTCAACTGCCTCGGGCCTTATATCGTGGAGAACGATAGTAGATCCCTTAAGGATTTGAGACTTATAAAAGTCTCCAATTATCTTCAAACCAAAGTTAGTGCTTCCTGCTCCTATTATTACAATTCTTTTTCCCATAATTTATTTACCTATTATCATTAGCCTTTTACTGATCCTGCTACAAGTCCTCTAATAAAATATCTTTGAAGAGAAAAGAAAATAAATAAAGGGACCGTCATTGATACAAAGGCACCTGTTGTTAAAATTTCCCAATTTTCTCCTCTCGATCCAAGAAGCTCTTTTAACTTTGCTGTTAAAATAATTTCACTTGGATGTTTGTCTAAAAAAACTAAACCAACAAGCAAATCATTCCATACCCATAAAAATTGTAAGATAAAAATCGATGCAAAAGAGGGTATTGATAATGGTACTACTATTTTTATAAAAGTATCGTAATGTGTCGCTCCATCAACTCTAGCTGCCTCGATCATTTCGCTAGGTAGTGTTTTTAGAAAATTCCATAATAAAAAAGTAGTTGATGCAAGACCAAATCCCGTATGTGCCATCCAAATACCGGGATAAGATTTAGCAGAGACACCGAATAATGCCCCAAAGTCATTGTATATTGTTAGTACAGGTATTAAGCACATCTGCAACGGAACAACAAGAGAGGCTATTATAGTAGCTAGTAAAAGATCTCTACCGTAAAATTTCATCCACGTAAGTGCATACGCAAAATAAGAACAAATAATTAAAGGAATTAAAGTTGCAGGAAGCGCCACTGCAAATGTATTTAAAAATGCCTGCCCTAATCCCTCTTTAAGAAGCACCTCTTTATAATTATCAAGTGTAAAACTTGGAGGGCTCTTAGCTGATACAAAAATTCTTTTGCCTTTTTTCTTTTTAAATTCTTCTTTTGATTTCCAAATATAATCACCATTTTCAAAAACTGTTATTTCTGTTTCATCTTTAAATAATGCGGTCTCACCAACCTCATATTCATCGATGTTCTTTGAGGTGATTCCAAACCGATAAATTTCTTTAACTTGATTTTCATCAAATAAATTACTTTTTATAAAATAGTAATCTCCCTCTTTGATTTGATCCTCTTTACCTTTTGTACGATATATTTCATTGACCTCAGTAGTGGTAAACGACGTCCACCACCCACTTATAGCTAAAACATCTTTATCTCTTAGAGAGCTGATAAACAGCCCAAATGTTGGAACAATCCATGCAATTACGAATAATAATAACAAAAGTTGTGAGAATACTGAGGTAAAGGTTAGTTTTTTCATACTTTTTGCTCTTGTTTATGTCTGTACAGGTTCCATGCTAATATTGGAATAACTCCAATTAAGATACAAAAAGCAAGTACACTTCCTCTACCTGAGTCGCCACCCCCTCTGAACATCCAATCGTACATTAAATTTGCTAAAACTTCTGTTTGCCACTGTCCATTGGTCATTGCATAAATAATGTCGAAAACTTTCAAAACTAGAATTGTAATTATTGTCCAAATTACCAAGATTGTTTGCTCTAGATATGGAATGATAATTGACCAGAAAATTTTCAATTCACTTGCACCATCTATCCTAGCGGCATCTAGTGTTTCATTAGGAATACTTCTAAGAGCTGCACTAAAAATGACTAGGGCTAGACCAGTTTGTATCCAGATCATAATTGCCATTAAAAAAAGATTATTCCACACAGGTATTGTTAACCATGCTTGTGGTTCAAAACCCAAAGCAACAGCTATAGCATTTAAAAGTCCAATTTGTTGATCACCAGGCCCTCTGTAGTCATACATAAATTTCCATATCACACCTGCTCCGACAAATGAGATTGCCATAGGCATAAAAATTATTGACTTTGCAATTGATCCCCACCAAATTCTATCTGCTAAATTCGCGATCACTAACCCAAAAAAAGTACTTAAAGTTGGAACGACAATTAACCAGCCTAAATTATTAATGATACTTCTTTTAAAATCAGGATCATTAATAGCCCAGGTATAATTGAAAAGTCCCACAAAGTTTTCACCTACTTTATCGTAAAAACTCAATCTTATAGTTTCAAATACAGGATAAATAATAAAAACAAATAACACTATAAAAGCAGGTGCTATAAAAATGATAACCCTTAAAGAATTTTCAAAAGAAAAATTTTTTGATGATTTTACTCTAAAATAATCTAGTAAAAAATTTGATAAGTGAAAAAATAGCACAAAAAAAAGAACTCCAATAAGAACAGTAATTGCAAGGGAGAAAATACTCATTGTATTAGAAATATGCTAAGGGCAAATAATATACTATTCGCCCTTAGTTTAGAAATTAACTATTTTTTTATTGACCAGCTTCCCAGCTAGCTTGGATTTCGTCAGCAACATCCTGAGCTGATTTACCATTGGTATAATCAACCATTCCAGTCCAGAAAGATCCAGCACCAACCCAACCAGGCATCAAGTCTGAACCGTCAAACCTGAATGTTGTTGCATTCATTAGGATCTCATGCAGACCTCTGAACGTATCGCTAGAATATTTGCTTGTATCCACATACTTATGAGGTGTTAAAAAACCACCTTTTTCCATGAATCTTTCGTTGGCTTCTGTGTGAAGCAAGAATTTCATGAATTCAGTGGTTACTTTTCTGTCATTAGTTGGGGCCATTAAAGTACCAGCACCTAAAACAGGCTTTCCTAAGTCTTGAGACTCAAAAGGTGGAAAGTAAAAGAAGTCATAGTCAACACCAGCCTCAGCTCCCTCAGGGAAGAATGCAGGAATAAAGCTTGCTTGTCTATGCATCATACACTCAGCAGGTGATGTGAAAAGACCATTTGGAGAGTCTCTAAAGTCTGTAGTAGCAACAGCTTTAGTTCCACCATTAACATAAGAGTCGTTTAATGCAATTGAACCAAAAAATTCCATCGCATCAATCACTCTTTGATCATTAAATTTCATATCGTTAGATACCCACTGATCATAAGTATTAGGTGAATGAGTTCTTAACATAATATCTTCCATCCAGTCTGTAGCTGGCCATCCAGTTGCTCCACCAGAACCTAGTCCGATACAGAACGGAGTATTCCCGTCACTAACCATTTGATCAGCTAATGCTAATAATTCTTCCATTGTGGAAGGTGTTTCATATCCGTTGTCTTCAAAGTTATCTGGTGAATACCAAACTAAGCTTTTTACGTTGACTCTGTAAAAAACACCATAGAACTTATCAAAACCAGTTGGATCTTTATATGTTGTAAGATCAACCCAAGATTGTCCTGCAGCATAATTGTCAAGAACCATTTGTTTGACGTCATCACCTAATGGAGACAAACAACCAGTAGCTGCAATGTTTGCTGCTAATCCTGGCTGAGGGAATACAGCTATGTCAGCTGGACTACCTGCTTGACAGTCAATATTAATAATTGATTCAAATTCATCAGAACCACCATACTCAACGGACGCTCCTGTTGCTGCTTCAAAAATTGATATGACATCCCTGAAATCATCATCTTGTGGTGCCAACCAAGGACCAAAGATTGTTAATTTTTCTCCCGACAGGTCAGGGCCTGTATATGCGTGAGAACCAGCATTTGCATAGCTTGCTCCAAATAGAGAAATAGCTATCAAAGCTGTAATTGTCTTAATTAATTTCATAGAAATCCTCCTCCTATAAAAATATGTGAGAATGAATTTAACAAAATGAATATGTTTTCAAACACATTAAAAGCCTAAATAATATGCAATTAGCTGATATCAAAAGGTCAATATTATCAACCTTTATTCATATTCGATCCACTTTCTATGGGGTTTTATATACTCAGCTATGTTTAAAATTAATGTTTACTTATAGTGTCGTATTTTTTTTGAATTGACTCAGGCCAAACAGATTTCATGTAAGCTAAAATAGACCATATGTCATCGTCATTTAATTTCTCATTACCTTGCATTTTACCATCGTAGTTTTCATTATAAATTTTAAACCCATACCTAATTATGCTAAAGAGTTGCTCTTGACTGTGATGCCATGTATGACCTGTGCCATTCAAGGGTGGGGAGAGATTATGACCATCTTTATCTTTTTTAGTACTCCAGTTGGGTTGGCCTTGTAAGTTGTCCCCATGACATGACGCACAATGAGTTACATATAGAGATTTACCTAAGTTAATTTGACTAATTAATTTTTCATCAATTTCGATATTAGTTATTTCAATATTGCCATTTTCTTTTTTAATAGGGTTTAAAAAATACAGAAGAGAAATTATTATAGCTGCGAAACCAATAACAAATAATAAAATTCTTTTTAAGAGAAATGACAATGTTTTTAATTATTAAATTTTCTAAGTAAATCTTGTAATTCTTCTATTTTTTGTTTTTTTTGTTTGTCGTTTTTTTTCATAGCATCTACAACACAGTGGTCAATGTGCTTATTGAGTATGTTATTTTCTAGAGATTTTATTGCCGAAGTTATGGCTCTTGTTTGTTGTAAAATTTCTAGACAATAACGTTTTTCAACAATCATTTTTTCAACGCCTTTAAGCTGACCATGAATTCGATTAATACGATGAATATTTTTAATATGATCTGGATTTTTATTTATTTTAATTATATTTGACATATTAGCAATATACTATATACCAGTATATAGTAAATAAAAAAATGTTTGTTTCAACTCTCACCAACTTTAATTGGAAATGTAAACACACCTGGAAAAAAAGTGCTCATAATACTAAGTGGTGTTTAATTGGATGTGCTATAGGAGATCTTGGTACAATATTCTATTTTCAAGTGAATGAAATTGCTTGGCCTACCTTAAATATAATGATTTTAGCAATTATTAATGGACTGATTACTAGCATTATTCTTGAAACAATAATTCTTTTAAGACAAAATTTTCCTCTAAGACAGGCAATTAGCACTGCTCTTGGAATGAGTTTTATATCTATGATATCAATGGAAATAGCTATGAATGTTACAGATGTAATTTTAACGGGAGGGGCAATGCTTACTTGGTGGGTCGTTCCTATAATGCTTTTTGTTGGTTTTATTACTCCTTGGCCCTATAATTATTGGCGTTTAAAAAAGTACAATATTGCGTGTCACTAAAATTTTCTATTATTTACCTAGTTTCTTCACTGTTTTTACTCGTAAATAACCTATTTGCTTCTCATGTCACCGTAGTTGATGGAGACACAATTAAATTAGGTAATGTTAAAATACGTTTTAATGGAATAGATGCTCCTGAAATTAATCAGACGTGTGTTGCAAGTGAAGGGAAGGTTGCTTGTGGAAAAATATCAAAAGATATTTTACTAACAAAAGTTACAAATAATAAAATTAGTTGTACAGATGAGGGAAAAGACTTTTATGGAAGAGTTTTAGGTGAGTGCTTTGTCAATGGAGAGTCATTAAGTAGTTATTTAGTTAGAGAGGGCTTTGCGTTTGCTTATAGAAAATATTCAGATAAATATATTTTAGATGAGGAGTATGCTAAATCAAATAGGCTTGGAATGTGGTCTATGAAATTTCAATTTCCATGGGATTACCGAAAAAGTAATAATTGAGAGATAAAAAACAAATTGCAGTAATTGGCGCTGGAATTGTTGGTCTAAGCACTTCTTATTATTTACAGTCATCAGGCCATCAGGTTACAATATTTGATCAGAATGATCCTGGCTCAGGAACTTCGAGAGGGCATGCAAGTGTGATTGCAGATTACGGTGTTCCTACACTAAATCAGCCTGATATTTGGAAAAATTTATTTCGATATACTTTTTCTAACAACTCTCCCCTATCTATAAAATGGTCTTATTTACCTAAAATGCTTCCTTGGATCTTTAAATTTCTTCAAAATTGTAATTCAAAATCAATGAACTATACAGCAGAGCATATGACAAGCCTTTTAAAGAATGCTTTGCAGTCTTATGAGACATTGCTTCGTGAAATTGGGGCTACGGATTTAGTGACACATAAAGGAGTTTTATATGTTTGGATTAATGAAAAAGAAAAACCAACTTATGACCAAATAGAAATAAGAAAAAAAAATAATGTTGAGCAAGTTAGTCTTTCCAAAGATGAGATCTTAGATCTCGAGCCAAATTTAAGTAGCAACATTAAAGGAGGTTGGTATTTTCCTCGCGCACATCATACTTTAAACCCAGATAAGATTTTAAATAAGTTATTTTTAAAGTTTACTGAAAAAACGGGAAAATTTTTAAAGGAAAAGGTAGTATCAGTAAATCATAGTTTTGGAAAATTCAGTATCAATAATAAAAATTATGACTGTTTGATTGTTTGTGGAGGAGCTTTTTCAAAAGATTTAGTTAATCAACTAGAAAATAAAAGTATACCTCTTGAAACAGAAAGAGGTTACCATTTAGAGTTTCTTGGAACTCAAGAATATTTAACCCGTCCAACCTGTCTGGTCGACTCAGGTATGTACTTAACTCCTCTTGAATATGGAATTAGAGGTGCAGGAACAGTGGAACTAGCTGGTACAACAAAAAAGGTAAATAAATCAAGGCTTAATTATATTCATCATTATGCCAAACAATTAATTCCAAAACTTCAAGAATATCAAAATTCATGGTTAGGCTATAGACCAACTCTTCCAGACTGTTTGCCAATAATTAGTAAATCCCCAAGTCTTGAAAATCTTTATTACGGTTTTGGACATAATCACTTAGGTTGGACTTTAGGTCCAATAACTGGAAAAGTAATTACTGGGCTAGTGAACGGTGAGACACCGCATAATCCAGCTTTTTTGATTGATAGGTATTTATAGTGAATTTAAAACCTTTAATTCTCATAGTTGCTTTTTTAATTCCATCAAAGTTACTGTCTATTTCACTTGATCAAGATTACTGTGTTGGCTACTTAGAGGAAGTCTACTGGTCCTTGGACCCTATCGAAGAGATTGAAGTTCAAGAAAGAATAATTAAATTTTTTGATGATAATTTTGAAGGTGCAGAAAACTTAAACTATGACTTGTATTATGACTCCAAATCAAAGCAGTTTTTAATAGATTTGGACGGTGTAGATATTAGTAAATATAAAAAAGTCAATTATCCTAATTTTGAAATCTTGGTATTAGATGCATACATCAATCTCTTTAAGGGAGATGGAATAAATTATTGTCCTGCGTTTTGGAATAATTGTAGTGAGGAGTCATTGAAGTCTTTTTTTCAAGCCTCAGAGGACTTTAGTCGATCTTGGAGTGGCGAGGAAAATGTAATGAAATTTCTCTCAGATCACTTCATCAATCATCATTGCACCATGTATCTTGATTCCTCTATCGATCAAAAGACTTTTATAAGTGATCTCAATATTTTAATTAATGAATTAACCAAATAATTTATTAACAACTTTTTTTATTTATGCGTAACTTCTATCAAAGACTGATCCATATTTATGATATTTATCGTTAATGGGCTGGTGGAATGGTAAAGAGGAGTTATTTGAAAATAATGAAATTCCTTATAATAAGTGTTCTGAATGTGGTGACTATAAGGAAGTCTCAAAGAAATATATCAATAAAATCAACGATGAAATAATTACGATTTGTTACGATTGTAGTAAAAAACGTTATATTGAAAGCTTAATGGTTGTTTCTTGTATTGAAAATATTACCGATTTAGAGTCTTAATATGCTCTTTTAAAAGATCTTAACTATATAGACTTTTTTGCTATTATCCCTGTCTTATTATTATGAGTAACTTTAATAAAATCGTTGTAATTGGTGCTGGTACGATGGGCTCAGGTATTGCTGCTCATTTGGCTAATTCTAACCGCAAAGTAGTTTTGCTTGATCTCAAAGGTAAAGATAAACCCAACCAAATATCTGAAAATGCGATTGATATAATCAAAAAGTCAGATCCACCTCTATTAGTTGAAAGATCTAGAATTGATCATATCAAACCTGGCAACCTCGATGATGATTTTGATGAAATCAAAGATGCTGATTGGGTTATCGAAGCTGTTGTTGAGCGTATTGATATCAAACACAAACTTTACTCCCAAATTGATAAAGTTCGCAGCCCCAACTCTATTATTTCATCTAATACTTCGACTATTCCTCTTTCAATTCTGACACAAGAGATGTCCGATAGCATGAAAGCAGATTTTTGTATTACTCACTTTTTTAATCCTGTCCGATTTATGAGATTATTAGAGATCGTTGAAACACCAACCATGAATAAAGATAAGATGGACGGACTTCGTGATTTTTGTAAAAATGATTTAGGTAAAGGAATTGTCAATTGTAATGATACCCCTGGTTTTATTGGTAATCGAATTGGTGTGTATGCAATGCAGGTTGCGATGTATGAAGCATTAGAGCGAGGCCTTCCAGTAGAAATTGCAGATGCATTATTTGGCCGACCATTAGGAATTCCTAAAACAGGTGTTTTTGGACTCTATGATCTCATTGGAATTGATTTGATGAAAGATGTGCTTGCAAGCTTTAAAAAAGAATTACAAGAAAATGATCCTTTTATGGATGTGGTGAAACCTCATCCTCTGGTCGAGAAATTACTAGAAAAAGGTTTTAATGGAAATAAGGGCCCTGGTGGTTTTTATCAAACAACAATTGTTGAGGGTGATGAACATGTCAAAGCCATGAATACTTCAGACATGAGTTATTATGATTTTGATAAAGTAGATTTGGAAATCGCTAGAATAGTTGAGAAAGAGGGCATCAAAGCACTACTTGATGATGATAGTGAGTATGGTCGATATGCTTTTGCAGTATTAGCTAAAATTATTAATTATAGCGCCTTTTGCATTCCCGAGGTTTCATCAAAGGTAACAGATATAGATGATGCACTTCGTATGGGATTTAACTGGAACGAGGGGCCATTTGAATTATTAAATGAGTACGGACTCACTAAATTTGTCCAGCGACTTCAAGACGAAAAAATAGATGTACCAGAATTACTTACAACCATGTTTAGATTAAAACAAGAGCCTTATGACTCTACTTCTTCACGAGCTTATAATCATGAATCAGGAATGAAGTTTATTTCTAGAGGAGTGGGAGTTCGCCGATTAGGTGACCACAAAAAATATGCAAATCCATTATCTCGAAATTTTGCTGCCACCATTTGGCAATTTAATGATGAGCCACGAGAACAGAAGATACTATGTTGTGAATTTCACACCAAGGCTAATGCTCTGAACGCAGATGCCATGAAAATTTTAGAGGAGTCAGTAGATCGTCTTGAGCAAGATAATTATCAAGGGCTTGTAGTTTATAATGAGGCTATGAATTTTTCTGCAGGTGCTGATTTAAATACCATGATTGGTTTAGCTGACGTGAAAGATTGGAAAGGTATCGATAAATATCTCTCTGATTTTCAATCTGCATGTATGAAAATGAAATATGCATCGAAACCAACAGTTAGTGCCGTAGCTGGATTAGCTATTGGTGGTGGTTTTGAAGTAGCATGTCAAACTTCTAAGATGGTTGCTCACATGAATAGCACTTTAGGTTTAGTAGAAACAGGTGTCGGCCTTGTTCCAGGCGGTGGTGGGTGTAAAGAATTATTATGGAGATGGGTGCAAGACAAAAAATATGTCAATGACCATGATCAAGCAGCTCTTCAAGTATTTGATATTATAGGATATGGCCTAATGGCTCATTCCCCATTGCAAGCCAAAAAGCATAAATTTTTTCTAGATGATGATATTTTTGTATTGAATAGAGATAATCTTCTTGTGGAGGCCTTTAATCAAGTATCATTATTAAAGAATGGATATTCAGCTCCTGAAAAGCCAAAGTTCACACTAAGCGGACCTGAGGTAAAAGAGAAAATGCACCAAGTTTTATTGGATTTAGAGCAAAAAAAGATCATTTTTGGCTATGATGTTGATATTGGTCTTCATTTAGCAACCGTACTTAGCGGGGGTGATACAACTAAATCAAAAGAATTGTCGGAAGCTGATCTTTATAATTTAGAGCGACAGTCTTTGATAAATTTAATACAATCCAATAAGACGAGGGATAGGATCCATGCAATGTTGTCTACGGGGAGAAGACTAAAAAACTAATGAATAATTTTGAACAGGGAATGCATAAAAATGATGCAAACTTTGTTCCTTTGACTCCCATCAGTTTCCTTGATCGAATAAAAGACGTATACCCTGACTATGAAGCCATAGTATATAAAGAGAGAAAATACTCTTGGAGACAGGTTTACGATCGATGTACTCGATTTGCCAGTGCCTTAACAAAGGTTGGAATTGGTAAAGGTGATGTTGTTTCTATTATGGCAGCAAACACACCTGAATTATTTGAAGCGCATTATTCTGTTCCCATGACAGGAGGTGTTGTTAACACAATTAATACTCGTTTAGACACCAGAACAGTCGCCTACATACTAGATCATAGTGACTGTAAAGTTTTTATAGTGGATCGACAATTTCACAATGTAGCAATTGATGCTATTGCTCAAGTCAATCGAGAGATCATCGTTATTGATATTGATGACAAACAAGCAGGTTTAGGAGATATTCCATCAATCGGAAAATTAGAGTATGAAAGTTTCCTACAAACAGGTGATGTGGGGTTTGAATGGATAAGACCTGATGATGAGTGGCAGGCTATTTCGCTTAATTATACATCCGGAACGACAGGAAACCCAAAAGGTGTTGTGTACCATCACAGAGGGTCTTATTTAATGTCAATGGGAAGTATCACTGCATGGAATATGCCTAACCGGCTCACCTATTTATATACAGTGCCAATGTTTCACTGTAATGGCTGGGGGTATCCATGGACTTTGGCGATGCTTCATGCCCGTGTAATATTTATACGAAATATAGTTGTTAAAGAAATTTTCGAATTAATCGATGAATATGAGGTGACTCATTTTGGAGGTGCTCCTATCGTGTTAAATATGATAGCAAATGCCCCTGCAGATGATCAAAAAGCACTGAAAAATAAGGTTTATGTTATGACTGCTGGTGCACCGCCTCCTAGTTCAATTCTTCAGAAAATGGAGTCTTTAGGCTTTGAGGTTATGCATGTATATGGACTGACTGAAACTTACGGTCATGTTGTTCATTGTGCATGGAATAAGGACTGGGATAATCTAGCAGATGAAAAGCGATCTGAGCTAAAAGCCTATCAAGGAGTTCGCTACCCACACACAGAAATGGTATCGGTGATGAACCCAGAAACACTTGAACCTGTCCCATCCGATGGAGAAACTATGGGGGAGATTATGATCCGAGGAAATACTGTCATGATGGGGTACTACAAAAATGAAGAAGCTACTCAAGAGTCAATGAAAAGTGGATGGTTTCATTCGGGCGACTTAGCAGTAATGCACCCTAGTGGGTATATTCAAGTTAAAGATCGATCAAAAGATATCATTATTAGTGGTGGTGAAAATATATCATCTGTAGAGATTGAAAATATTATTACAAAGCACCCTGCAGTATCATTAGCAGCAGTTGTTGCTAGACCTGATGAAAAATGGGGTGAGACACCCTGTGCTTTTATAGAGTTAATTGAAGGTCAAACAGTAGAAGAAGATGAGTTAAAGAAATTTTGTAGAGAGCACTTAGCTGGTTTTAAAATGCCTAAAACTTTTGTATTTCAGGTCCTACCAAAAACATCAACTGGTAAAATTCAAAAGTACGAGTTAAGAGAAACAGTGAAAAATCTTTAATTTAATTTTTTATTTTTATCTTCAGTATTTATCACTTTAATAGCTTTTAGTTTTTTATAACACATGTAACAGACAAGATTATGATGACTTTTAATTAAATTTTGAACTTTCTTAGGTGCTGTTCGAATTTCAGATTCAATATACACACTGTCCATGACTGATAACTCTCCCTCGCAATATTTGCATTTCTCAGCCATGACTAATATTTTAAATTTTTCTTAATTTTGTTCCAATACTGAAAAAATCTTTTTGCTGGATGAAGATAATTCTCCTGCAATAAGAAGTAATCGGGTAACTGCTCTAAATCATATTTTTCACCTAATTTTTGAAATAAATTTTGATAAATAGGTCTAAAAGTAGATTTTGTTATAATTTTGGATATGGTGTTTTGGTTATGAATTTCTTGCAATATCTCATATGTATTACCTCTATAGATTTCAGCCCCTGCCTCTTTGGCTAAAAAGTATCTATTTTCAATGATTTTGTCACTAAGCTCATAGCCTTCAGTTAAAGTATCATCAAAGATGTAAACAGGATTACCCTCAATACCGGCTGGCACTCTCATAAACTCGTCATATAAATAAATTAAGTTCATAAATTGGGAAAGAGCCTAGAGCTAATTTCTTCATAGCTGCCATCTATTTCTCTATTCTTCTCAGGTATAATATCTATGCTTTTGTGACAATATTTGTGAACATTTTCTAAATTAAATATATAAGGTTTTCCTGCAAAGGTACTCGCGATCCACTGCCAAGAGAAGTTATTACTTGCAATATCTCCATCCAGTAAATGACTCAAAAAAAACTTCGCTCCAGCTTGCCACTTCACTCTTCTAAAGTGAATAATATAAGAAGCCAAATACATACGTGCATGGTTATGAAGGTACCCAGTGCTAGTGAGTTGCTCGATGAAAATATTAATAATCTGTGTTGGTGTTGTTGCTGACATAATATCCTCAGGCAAGTTATCTTGATATTCTTGAGCTTCAAATCCAGTTTTATATTCTTCTACATCTGTCCATAGTTGATCAGGATGATGGTAGGCATAGCTTCTCCAAAAATCTCTCCATGCTAATTCTTGAATAAACTTTTCACTCTCAACAAAATTATATTTTTCTCGAATATATTGATAGAGCTCTTTGTTAGTGATGATTCCATATTTTATATGGGCTGATAATCTTGAAATTTGTCCATTCAAAAAGTTTCTTGTTTTTGCATAGAGAGCAGGATTAAAAGAATTGAATTTTTCCAGTGCATCATGTCTTGATAATATGGAGCTATTCGAATTTTTCGATATTGGTATTAGATCTTGAACACTTGAGATTTTCACTTTTAATTATACATAAAATCTGTGCTAATAGATTGTTTGTAAATCGAAGGTGATTTTGGTTTCAGGGGGGAGCTGAGAGATTCTTGAAATATCCACTTCACTTAAAATAGCAATTTTTGGATACCCGCCAGTACAAGGAATGTCCCGCATTAATACAATGGGTTGCCCATCACTTGGCACTTGAATAGAACCTGGTAATATTCCTTCAGACAAAATATCATGAGACTTAGAACTAATGAGACTCTCACCTTTGAGTCTGATACCCATTCGATCACTTTGATTAGTTATTGTAAAAACACTACTAATAAAAGATTGTAGAGTATTGTCTGAGAAATATTGAAGTTGAGGACCGGGATATACTTTGAAGTTGGTTACCTTTTCTAAATCAGGTTTTGGTATAGAGATAAGATCCCAAGAGCTTACATCTTTGCTAATGTGAAATATATCTTCATCATTTAAAGGTCGATTAATCGAACCTATTCCTGCTTTTGTGTCAGTAGAGTAGCTATTAAGACAAGGCTCTAACCCAAGTCCATGCTCAAAAGCTATGTATCCATATACTGAGTCTATTGTATTGTGAATAATCAATTCATCGCCCTCAAATAAATTAATACTTTTATAGGGCTGGCACTCAAGCTGGCTGTTGTTATTTTTCTGAATACTCATATTACAATTACCACCAACACAAATCTTAACAGATCCTTCTTTTACTTTTATTGAAGGCCCCACATAAGCAAATTCTAGAAATTGATTTTGATGATTGGGTATAATTTTTTGTAGCTCTGTAATAATTCTTTGGTCCATTGCTCCACTTGGTGAAACTCCTAAGTGCTGATATTGAAATCTTCCAAAGTCTTGAATCGTTGAATGAGTCCCTGCACGAGTGATTATGATTGAGTTCATGACGAGTATTCCTTGATCAATTCATTTAATGAAAAATTATATTTTCTAATTTTTTCAAACTCTGAAAGTGATACGGAGTAAAATTTTACTCTATCACCTGGAAGAAAAAGGGAAGGGTAAGAACTTTGTAAATCAAAAATATCAAATGGTATTTGTCCAATTATATTCCAACCTCCAGGTGAAACTTTTGGATATATACAGGTATGGTTTTTTGCAATGCCAATGGATCTAGCAGGAATTTTTACCCTTGGAGTAGCTAACCGTGGTGTGATTAATTGGGAGGGAACATCCCCTAAATATGGAAATCCCGGCATGAAGCCTATATAATATGTATAGTAACGAACTGATGAGTGAAGATTGATAACCTCTTCTTTTGTAATCTGGTGTATTTTTTGGATGATCTTTATATCTAAAGCAAAATCTTCATTATAACATGCCGGTATTTTCCATGTTTTAGTGACTTTTTTGTTAGTTTGAGAGTTTGTATCTTTCATTTTCATAATAATTTTGTCTTTGTTTTGATCTCTAATTTTTGAATTTTCAAAAATTACAACTATTTTATTGAATGAAGGAATAATGTTTAGTGATTGAAGATTAAGGTTTGAAATATTTAAAAATGTCTCATTTACCTCCTGTGATATAGATTTTGAGGTTTCATTCCCAAAATCTAAGACTAAACCTCGATCCCCATAAGAATTTATTCCTTTGAAATACACGGTAATATCATAATGTAACTTTGGTGCATTTGAATAAAATTAATTTAAATTCTGATATCGCAGAAAAAGATCTTAGTTTTTTTGATACTGTTGATGCGCAGTTAATAAATAAAATTAGCTCTGCTAATCTTTCCTGTTTATATCATGGGGGGTCAGAAGACGTTGTTTTTAAAGCACTAAATTACTGTAAAACAAAAAGTGTTTCAGTTGGTGCGCATATTTCTTTTTTAGATAGAGATAATTTTGGGCGCACAAAAATTAATTGGAACAAAAAATTAATCCAAGAAATTGTCAAAGACCAGTTAATGTTTATGCATAATCTTGCCTCTAATATTAATTTTCCATTAACACATGTTAAGCTTCATGGAGCTTTGAGTAATATGGCATGCGTTGACCAAGACCTTTCTAGTGAAATAGTAGATGTTTTAAAAAAAAATTACCCATCAATGATATTACTTGCACCAGCTTTAAGTGAACTTGCTAAAATCGGTATGAATTGCAACATACCCACTGCCCTTGAAGTTTTTGCAGATCGCACATATGAGGATGATGCTACTTTAACACCTCGTTCCATTAATGACTCTTTGATAACAGATCCTAGAAGCGCCAAGGAGCATGTAAAAGCCATGCTTATACAAGAAGGGATTATTTCACGTTATGGGAATACTCTCAAAACAAACATTCATTCAGTGTGTGTTCATAGTGATACGCCAAATAGTGTTGAAATTTCTGAACAAATTTGCATACTCCTTCATGAAATGAAGATAAAAAAAGCAGCTCTACCAGAATTTTTCTAAGACTAAAATGAATAATTATTTTTTTTACGGCACTCTTCGCTCTATTGCAATATTAGAGAAGGTTATAGGAAGTAAAACTGATCACTTAAAGATAACCCCAGCTTTTGCACCAAAAAGTGAATTGCGTTTAGTCATTAATGAAAACTTCCCTGTAATAATCTTCGGTGAAAATTATTCTGGCGTTGAGGGTATAGTGGTTAAAGGATTAAGAGAAGAAGATATAGCACGTATACGTTTTTTCGAGGATGTAGAGTTTTCTCCTAAAACAATGATTATAGACATAGGGGGAATTCATGAAGAGGTCAATTATTTTTCACAAAAAGGAGTTGAGCCCTCTTTAGATCCTTGGTTCTATGATGAGTGGAAAGAAAAAGAGGAAGCTTTGTCCTTAGTGACAACTGATCTTTGGATGCAACTTTATGGAAAATATACAGCTGAAGAGGCAGATCAATATTGGAATGACGTAAAAAAGCAGGCATATCATCAATACCTCTCTCAACAATGAAAATTGTTAATTTCTTTTTCTTAATTTCTATATTTTTTACATTTAGTTCCTTATCTAATGAAACAACAAGTTGGGAATTATTAAAAGAGGGCGGTAAGGTAGTTTTTATTCGTCACGCATATGCTCCCGGAGGCGGTGATCCCAATAATTTTGAATTATACGATTGTTCAACACAAAGAAATTTAAATGAACAAGGAATTAATCAATCTAAACGAATGGGTATATTATTTTCTAAATATTCTATTCCAATAGACTTTGTTTATTCCAGCCAATGGTGTCGCTGCGAAGAAACCGCTCGTCTGGCATTTGGGAATTTTGAGAGTTTAAGTGCCTTAAATTCAACATTTTCAGCTGATTATCAAAATAACCATTCAAAACAAATGTCTGAATTACATCAATTCATAAAAAATTGGGACGACAGTCAAGGTAATTTAATTTTTGTAACCCATTATGTAATTGTTGGTGGTTTTCTTGATTATTATCCAAGTTCAGGAGAAATGGTGATAACAGATAAATCTCTATCAGTTCTTGGCACTATTAAAATAAATTTTTAAAAGAATACTCTTTCAATAAACCAATATAAACCAATCATTGAAATTATAATCGAAATAGGAATTTGCAAAAATGCTCTATACCAACTTTGACGTGAAGGTATTATAAAGATAATTGATGCTAAGATAATAATTGCTATCTGTGCTATTTCTACACCAATGTTAAATGAGATTAAACTTAAAACAAGTTGACTAGTATTTAACCCAATATCTCCCAGCACAAACGCAAAACCTAAACCATGAATTAATCCAAAAATAAAAATTATTAAATACCGAAGTAAAGTTGAACGTCTTTTAAATATATTCTCAATTGCAACATAGCTTATAGACAATGCTATTAACGGTTCAACAATAGTAGCAGGTATAAAAATTAAATTAAAACTAGCTAGAATAAGTGTGATTGAATGCGCAACTGTAAACATTGTGACTTGAAGTAATAAAGGTTTAAATTTGATGGCGTAAAAAAAGATACCTATTATGAATAAGATATGGTCAAGTCCCTTAGGAACAATATGCTCTATCCCTAAAACTAAATATTCAATTGTTGTACTTAAAGCTGAAGACCGTGTCTGTTGAGATATGAGTGATGATCTTTCAGCAGGTTGTAAATAAGTTGTAAATAAAACAGACTCTTTTGATAAATCCTCAAAATGTCTAATTACCACGGGACCCAATTCTTTTTCAAATTGAATGGTAAAAGACTCATCTTTTATTTCAAAACCTATGTTTAAAGTTGTATCTCTGGGAAATTCATCGTTTATTTCTTGAAAAGTATCTACATTTCTTAAAGAAAGCGGAATACTTTCATCTCCGATATTGATTTTAATCTTATCCGTAAATTTGTTTTCATTTTCTATGACCATTTTCTCTACTTCTTCAGTGGAAAGGGCCCGTAACGCATCATATTTTTGAGATTGAGGTGAGTCGTTGGTATCCTGATATAAAGAGGCATCAATTTCAGAAAGAACAGTTTCTGCATTTAATTTAAATTCGATTGATGCATTTCCTTCAATAATGGTAATATCCATCACCGCGGGTTTAATTTCGTGTGAATGCAGAGGAGAGCTCAATATTAAAATTAGAAAAAATAAGTACTTAATCATTCGGTCATGTTTACCAAAATTCATCTAAAAATTCTTTATATTTTTTTGCTCCTTATTGCTTATTCTATTAGAGCAAACGCTCATGAATTTTGGATTGAGCCTACGCAATATCAACTTAATGATGACTTAATAAATGCTCACTTGAGGGTAGGACAAGAATTTCAAGGTATGGTTTTAATGTATAATCCACAAGATTTTAAAACATTTAAAATTTTATCTGGTTCCAAAAATAAAAAAGAAAAAATAAAGGGCATACTAGGTGATGTGCCTGCAATTAATATAACGACTAATTTAGACAATTTATTAATTATTTATCATGAAACTAAAGATAAATATGTTGATTATAAAAAGTTTCAAAAATTCGAGGATTTTGTTAATGAAAAAGGTTACCAGCAACTAATCGATACTCATTTTGAGAAAGGATTTCCCAAAAGTAATTTTATTGAGAGTTATCGTCGTTATGCAAAATCTCTTATTACACTAAATGGCAGTGAGGGGAAGGATAAAAAAACAGGACTTCTATTTGAATTTGTTTTAGACCAAAATCCTTACAAAGAATTGAATTCAAAGCAAATGAGTGGAACTTTATATTACAAAAAAAAACCACTAAAAAAAAATCTTGTTACAATTTTTTCGAAATATAAAAATACAAAGTTATCAATTGTAAATACCATAACGGATGATAAAGGAAAATTCACTTTTGATATTGAACCAGGAAGGGAATATCTTTTAGACTCAGTTGTGATTTATCCATTAAAAGCAGACCCAGAAAAAAATGAGCCAATCTGGCATAGTGATTGGGCATCAACAACTTTCTTAATACCTGAAAATAATCTTTAATTATTATTAATTAGTATAAAATAGATAATTATGATTTTTGCTTTAAAAGTTTTATTAGCTGCTCTTGTAATTGCATTTGCAAGTTGGCTTTCCGGTAAAAAACCTGAGCTATCTGGATTTATTATTGCTCTTCCAATAGCAAGTATAATAGCCATAGCCTTCTCTTTCTTAGAGCATAAAAATACTGAAAATACTGTAATATTTGCAAAAAGCATTCTTATTGGAGTACCTGTTTCATATTTATTTTTCTTACCTTTTTTCTTTGCAAAAAATCTCAATATGAATTTTTGGTTAATTTACTTGATTGGTTTGACTTTACTCGTAATAGGATATTTTGTTCATAAATATATTATGAGTTTAATTTGAATGTTTGAGTTATTTGCAGACTCAACTCCAAATGCAAGAAAAATTTCAATAATGTTAGAGGAGATTAATGAGAGTTATGATTTGACTTTAATTAATTTAAATAAGGGTGAACAATTCAACGAGGAGTTTAAAAAAATTTCTCCATTTTCAAAAATTCCTGTTTTAAGACATGATAATAAGACCATATTTGAGTCTGGTGCTATCTTAATTTACTTGGCAAATTTATCAGGAGAATTTTATGGCTCAAATCAAAGTTTAACAACCCAGTGGTTGATGGCTCAAATGGGTTATATAGGCCCTATGTTAGGTCAGCATCATCAATTTCATCATTATAATCCTGGTAAAAGTGATTTTGGTGAAGATAGATATTTTAAAATTGCAGAAACGATATACAAAAATTTAGATGATCATTTATCTATAAATGAATATTTGGCAAATGAATATTCAATTGCAGATATAGCAACATTTCCTTGGATCGCTAGACATCCAATTCACGATATAGGTCTGAATAAATACATCAATCTATTGCGTTGGTATAATCAAATATCACTTAGACCTGCTGTCTTAAAGGGATATGATCTATTTAAAGATGGCTCAATACCACCACCCGCGTAATCAAAATGAAAGTATACTTTAATGGTTCATGTAATATTTGTAATGCAGAGATAAGTCACTATAAAAAGAAAACCTTTAATATAAACTATGTTGATATTTCAAAAAATAAAGATGAGCATATAAATCATCTCTCCAAAAAAGATTTATTTAGAAGAATGCATGTATATCATGATGGAAAAATTTTTTCTGGATCAGAGTCTTTTTTAGTTTTATGGGATACAATTCCAAGATGGAGATACCTGTCTTTATTATTGAAGCTACCATTATTTAGACAACTATGGAAAATTGCATACGAAGTATTAGCTTTACTACTTTATTTGAAAAACAAAAAGAAGATTGAGTAGAACCATTCTTGAAGAAAACCACAAGAATGGTTCTGGAGGATTAAGGTTAGTTATTGAATATTACTTTCCTGAGAAAATTTAGATCAATCAATATCTTAGTAAATGGGGGTATTTTTGCTATTTGAACTATATAGGGAGAAAATCTAATTTTTTAAACGACTTAATTTTATCACTTCACCAATAAAATATAATGATCCTCCAAAATAAATTGAGGTCTGGTTTGATGAAAGTTTATTAATTATTTTAAATGAATCTGTTAAGGAATTTGCAAAATAGAGCTTCAGATATTTTGGTAATAGATCTTCAGTAATGGAGTTTTCCTCGTTCATTTTAACAACAATTATTTTATTAAAGTGATTTGATAAGCTAGAGAGCATATGAGTATATTTTTTATTATTTAAAAAAGAGCATACGAGCATTTTCCTATTTTTTGGTAATGACTTAATTAATGCTTTCATTCCATCGATATTGTGAAATCCATCTAAATAAATATTTTTATATTTCATTATTTTTTTATTTAAATGCCCACTCTTAATTTGTTGTAATCTCCCAGGCCATTCACAATTCATCAACGCTTTTTCTGTTTTTTCTATTACAAATTTTTCTTTCAATATATTCCTCGCTAAATGTATTGCTAATCCAGCATTAATTAATTGATGTGATCCTTGTAAACTTAATTTTGATAAACAAACTTTTATATCATTCGATAAATAAAAATTAGATTTTATTTTCCAATGCGTATTAAATAGGTTTGCAGTCAATTTTCTTTTATTTAATTGTGACTTAATAAATTTCATAACATTCGTTTTCTGTCGATTAATAAAAATCGTACTTTTTGAATTTAATATTCCTAATTTTTCAAAAGCAATTTGATTTAAAGAATTCCCTAAATAATCCTGATGATCTAAAGATATAGGAGTTATAGCTGCATACTTTGGATTTTTTAAGATATTTGTAGCATCAAATCTTCCTCCAAGTCCAACTTCTAAAATTAAATAGTCTGCTTTGTGATCTTGAAATGCTTTTAACGCTGCTGCAGTTGTAATTTCGAAAAATGTTATTAAATTTCCTTGATTTTTATTTTCGCAAAACTTCAAATATTTTAATAATTTTTGATTAGAGATGTCTTTAGATCTTAATTGAATCCTTTCATTAAAATTTATTAGGTGAGGAGTGGAGTATACATGTGTTGAATAACCATGGTGGTTGAAAATTGACTTTAAAATAGCTGCTGTAGAGCCTTTACCATTTGTGCCAGCTATATGAATTACTTTTGGAAGCCGATTTTCATCAAAATCTATTTTTTTTAAAAGTTTTTTTATTCTTCCTAAAGATAAATCTGAAAACTTGGGATGAAGATTTAGTAGCCTTTGAAAAATAGGATCTTTCAAGGATTTATTTTTTTACAAATGATAAGACTTTTGAAAGTGTTTGGCTTAATTCTTTTCGATGCACAACCATATCAATCATTCCATGATCTAGAAGGTATTCAGCAGTTTGAAAATCCTCAGGTAATTGTTCTTTAATTGTCTCTTCGATAACTCTTTTTCCAGCAAAACCAATCATGCTTCCTTTTTCAGCAATAATAATATCTCCCAACATAGCAAACGAAGCACTTACACCTCCTGTAGTAGGATGAGTGAGTACACTAATGTAAGGAATTTTATGTTGATCTAACACATTCACAGCTGCAACTGTTTTTGGCAACTGCATTAAACTGACAATGCCCTCTTGCATCCTTGCACCTCCGGAGGATGAAACGGATATAAACGGACATTTAAGTTCAACTGACTTTTCACAGGCAATCTTAAAAGCTTCACCTACAAACTGACCCATAGAACCGCCCATAAAATTAAAATCCAAAATGAAAACAACTACTTCTATATTTCCTATATTGCCTTTTGCTACAATTGCGGCGTCTTTTTGGTCAGTTTTTTTTTGTGCTGCTTTCATTCGATCTGAGTACTTTTTAAGATCCTTAAATTTAAGGGGATCATTATTTTCAAATGGGACATTAATCATTTCGTATGTTTTTTCATCAAATAAGCTATTTAATCTATTTTCTACATCCATGTTCATGTGATTATCACAATGCGAACAAACAAATAAATTATCTTTATGTTCAGATTTATATAACATTAGATTACATTTATTACAGTTAGTCCAAAGATCTGAAGGTGAATCTTTTCTTGTAACTAATGAGCTAAGTTTAGGTTTAACAAAATCAGTTAGCCAATTCATTTTTAAATCTTAACCTCCATGATAAATTTTTTTAGGTTTTTAAGATATTTATTAAAATCCATTTTTAGGTCAAAGTATTTTTGAATAAGAGCTGAGCCAATTATAACACCATCTGCTTTAGTTTTCCTTGATATGTTAATCACATCTTTTTTAGACTTTATACCAAATCCAACTAAAACGGGAACAGAAGACATTTTTTTAATTGAATGAACATTTTTATTTATATCTAAGTAATCTAATTTATTTGAACCTGTAATTCCTGTTGCTGATATATAATAAATAAACCCTTTTGAGCCTTCTAAAAGTTTCTGAGATCTTTTCTTATCTGTCATAGGGGAGATTAACTTGATCAAATGTATATTATTTTCAGATAATGACTTTTTGATTTCGCCTTCTTCTTCAAAAGGTAAATCAACAATTATTATGCCATCGACGATACTTTTAATATTTTTGATGAATTTATTTAATCCAAATTTACGTACTGTATTTAAATAACACATTATGACAAATGAAGTATTATTTTTAGATTTACTCAATTCTTTGATTAAATTAAGTGATTGTTGTGTCGATAATTTTGATCTAAGTGCAAGTTTGTTTGCCTCTTGGATAATAGGCCCGTCTGCCATTGGATCAGAAAAAGGAAGTCCAAATTCAATAATATCAGGTTGATGAGACAAAATTTCATTAAAAATTTTTTTACTTTGATTCAGTGTTGGAAACCCACATGTCATAAATAATGAGAGTATTTTTTTCTTAGGAAGAGAGTCTAGATTATTCATCTGCATCAAATCCTATTGCTTTAGCTGCAGTAAATAAATCTTTATCACCTCGTCCACACATATTTAAAATTACGACTTTGTTTTTATGCTTATTTTTAAATGCTTTAATTAAGTAGGCTAGGGCATGAGAAGGCTCTAATGCAGGAATAATTCCCTCTAGTTTTGAACATGTTTGAAATGCTTCAAGAGCTTCTTTGTCAGTAATACCAAAGTACTCAACTCTTTTAATATCTTTTAAGTAGGAATGTTCAGGGCCTACGCCAGGATAATCGAGACCGGCAGAAATTGAATGAGCTTCTTTTATTTGTCCATCATTGTCTTGTAAGACATAACTATAACTACCATGTAAAATACCCGGAGTTCCAGAGGTCATTGTAGCAGCTGTCTCTTCTGTTTTAGCACCTCTACCAGCTGCCTCAACACCAATGATCTTTACCTTTTTATCATTCAAAAATGGATAAAATAAACCCATGGCATTTGATCCACCTCCAACACAAGCTATCAAATAATCTGGTAGTTTTTTCTCTACTTTTAATATTTGTTCTCTCGCCTCTTTTCCAATTACAGATTGAAAATCTCTTACCATTTTTGGATAGGGATGAGGGCCTGCGGTAGAACCGATAATATAAAAAGTATCTCTAACGTTTTTAATCCAATCTCTCAAAGCTTCATTCATCGCATCTTTTAAAGATTTACTACCAGACTCAACAGGAATAATGGTGGCACCTAGAAGCTTCATTCTAAAAACATTAGGTTTTTGTCTTTCAATATCTTTAGACCCCATGTAAATATAACACGGAAGACCAAAAAGAGCACAAACAGTAGCTGTTGCAACACCATGTTGTCCAGCACCAGTTTCTGCAATAATTCTTCTTTTGCCCATTTTTTTTGCGAGGAGTATCTGTCCAAGGCAATTATTGATTTTATGGGCCCCTGTATGATTTAGCTCATCTCTTTTAAAATATACTTTTGGACCATTAATATATTTAGATAAATTTTTAGCGTAGTGCAAAGAGGAGGGCCTCCCCACATAGTTTTTAAAAAGTTCGTTTAACTCTTTTTTAAATTTTTTATCCTTTTGGATTTTTTTGTACGATTTATCTAATTTTAATAATAAGGGCATTAATGTTTCTGAAACATACATTCCACCAAACTCACCAAATCTTCCAACAGTGTTCGGTTGTTTATATGTTTTCATTAATTATAAATTGATGAAATAATACCATCTATCAAAGTAAGGTTTTTTTCACCTGGTTGCTCCTCTACACCAGAGTTTATATCAACAAAATCCGCACCTGTTAAGCTAATTGCCTTTTTGATATTAGTGACATTTAGACCACCTGATAAAATATAAGGAAGATTTTTAATATTTTTAAAATCAGACCAATCCCAAGTTTTGTTGTTTCCTCCAGGCATCTGATTTAAAGAGGGTTTCGCTTCGATGAGGAACTTATCTACATCAATTAACTCAGTTGTTTTAAAATCTTCTGGGGATATGGATTTGTATATCTTTTTCTCAAAATTACTTTTAACCTCACTTATAAAGTTTTGATCTTCATTACCATGAAGTTGAATAGTATCAAAATCAAAAACTTCTAATTTATTTTTAATTTCATTAATTGATGGATTCACAAAAACACCCACAAATTTATCTTTGTGTGATTTAAAATATTGGTTAATAAGAGCTAGTGTATCCATATCTATTAACCTTGGGCTCTTTTGGTAAAAAATTAATCCTTGATAAGAAATATTTAAATCAAGACAGTGATTAATTATAGCTGGATTATTTTGTCCACAAATTTTTATTTTTATGTTGTTCGCCATACTTTTTTAATAAATCTAAAGGTCTTTTACTCTCTATTAATTCTCTACCTATTACAACAAAGCTTGCACCATCTTGTAAAGCATTATGAGCAAAAGTAACTCTTTTTTGATCATCATTTCTAGCAAACATTTTCACACCAGGTGTTATTTTTATTAATTTATTATATTTTCCTAAAACTTTCAGGTCATTACCTGAACAAATTAGCCCATAAATACTTACGTTATTTGCAATTTCAGCAAATTTTTTTACAAGTTTTTTTGTATTTCTCTCTTTATATATTTTATTACTATCTTTTCCATCTAGGCTCGTCAATAAAGTTACTCCTAGTATTTTAGTTTTAAGTTTATTTTTTTTAATGGATTTTACTGCAGCTTTCATCATCTCGTTACCTCCTGATATATGCAAGGTGAGAAAATCAGGATTTATCTTCGATAAAGTGTCTATTGCACTACTAACTGTGTTCGGTATATCATGAAGTTTTAAATCAAGGAATAATTTACATTTCGACTTTTTAATTTCCGAAATTAGCTCGTTTGAACGATTATTATAAAAAGATCTATACCCTACTTTAAAACCATAAACGTGGGGGAATAGTTTTTTAACAATACTAATATTTTGAACATTTGATTTTAGGTCTAGGGCTATAAAAGATTTAAGTTTTTTCATTTAACTTTTTATTTACAATTCTACTAGCTTTGAATAAAACCTTCCATTTAGAGGGAATATAAATTTTTTTCTTATTTCTGGGATCAGAGCCATATCTAGGTTCCATAAATTTAGACTTAAATGTGCCAAAATTTCTTAGCTCCACAGAAATGTGATTAGAAATATTTTTTTCTAAAATATTAAAGAACCTATTAAATATGTCTTTGTTTATTTTAGATGTTAAATCAGTTTCTGATTGCAAATAAGTCTTTAAAATATCAGACTTATTCTTCTTTGGAGTCCTTATCCTCATCCAAAGCCTTACCTAGAATATCACCTAAAACTGAACCTGAGGATTTAGAACCGTATTTTTCCAACAAACTTTGCTCCTCATCAATCTCAAGTTGTCTTATTGAAAGAGCAAACTTTCTATTTGTTAGATCAATGGAAGTAATTTTAGCGTCTATTTTTTGACCTTCATTGTATCTAGAAATATTCTGCTCTTCTTTATTTTTAGAAAGCTCTTTTCTTCGTATTGTAGTCTCAATAAAGCTAGCTACTTCTACATCAATCCCATTATTGTTAATTTTAGTAATAGTTGCTGATACAACATCTCCTTTAGATTTGTCTTTGAAAAATTCATTAAATGGGTCTGTAGATAGTTGTTTTATTCCAAAGCTTATTTTTTCTTTTTCTGGATCAATTTCTAAAATTTTAACCTGAATATTTTGACCTTTCTGGTATTTTTTTAAAGTTCTATCGCCATTAGAGTCTGTCCATGATAAATCGTTTTTATGAATTAATCCGTCAATATTTTCATTAAGCTTTGCGAATATTCCAAATTCTGTAATATTTTTTATTTCGGTATCAATAATTTGATCTTTTTTATATTCATTAAGAATATTTTCCCATGGATTAGGCTCAGTTTGCTTAATACCGAGGCTTATCCTTTTCTTTTCTTTATCTATTTCTAAAACTTTAACTCTAATATTAAATCCTACCTCTAATATTTTATTTGGATGTATATTCTTTTTCGTCCAGCTTATATCATTTGAATGCACTAAGCCTTCTAAATCTTTTTCTGTAAGTTGAACGAATGCCCCATAATCAGTTATATGAGTGATCTTTCCATCATAGATTTCATTTAAAGTAATTTTCTCTTCAATTTTTTCCCAGGGATCATCTTTTAATTGTTTATATCCTAAACTAATTTTGTCTGAGTCATCTGAGACTTTGAGTATTTTGAATTCATATTTTTTTCCAACTTCTAGCACGTCTGAGGGATGACTAATCCTACTCCAAGAAATATCACTTAAATGAACTAATCCATCTATTCCTCCAAGATCGACAAAAGCACCATAGTCAGTAAAAGTTTTTACTTTGCCCGATACAACGGAATTACTTTGAGATTTCTCTAAAATTTCATTTTTTATCTTTTTTTGTTTCTCTTCAAGAATTGCTTTTCTTGATACAACAATATTTCCTTTTGAATAATCCATTTTGAGGATTTCAAATGTTTCTTCTGTTTTAATTAAGTGACTTACATCTCGCACTGGTCGAACATCAATTTGACTAAGGGGCAAGAAAGCATTAGTTCCCATAATTTTTACATAAAGACCGGCTTTAGCTTTACCAACAATAAAACCTTTTACCCTCTGTTTGTTATCATATAATTCTTGAAGTTTTTCCCACGACTTCATTTTAATTGCTTTTTCATGAGAAACTTTAATGTTACCTTCTCTATCTTCTAATTTTTCAACAAAAACCTCAATTATCTGACCTGTTTTTAAGTCATCAGATGAACCAGTGTTAAGAAACTCTTCTTTGGGTATTTGACCTTCACTTTTATAACCAACATCAACAGTAATATGTTGATCGTTTATTTTTAATATTGTTCCAGAAATAATTTTATTTGCAGTAATCTTGTTTTTAGATTCAAATTGTTGGTCTAACAATTTGCTATACTCGTCATTAGATATCATATTTCATTGTTTACCTTTCAAAAATAGTTAGGTTTTTTTAAAGTTTTATTAATGTTTTTCAAGAAAATTAATGACTAAATTTTGTAATATGTTTGAAAAACGTTGGATAGCTTGTTTTTACACATGATTTATCTTTAAATAAATTATTTTTTTTACAAATCATATTTGAAATAAAAAAAGACATTAAAATTCTATGATCATTATCATGTTTAATAACAGCACCACCTTTTTTTAAATCATTATTTCCGAGTATATATAAATCATACTTTTTAATTATGGATTTGACCCCAATTCTTTTCAAATTCTTATGAATAAGTAAAAGCCTATTGCTTTCTTTAACTGTTAATTCTTTTAATCCTTTAAATACACTTGTGCCTTGTGCAAATGATGCGGCAATGGACAAGATTGGTATTTCATCAATTTGTAAGGGAATATCTATAGAATTCAATTTAATTGATTTTAAAACTTTATTTTGTTCAATTTTGAGATCAGCAATCAATTCATTATGAATTTTTCTTTTTTTAATTATTTTAATATTCCCTCCCATTTTTTTTAATGTTTTAATAAAACCTACTCTGGTTTTATTAAAAAGCATATTTTTAACAATTAATCTTGAACCTGGTCTCAAGCAAGCAGCTGTAATTAAAAAAGCTGCTGATGATGGGTCACCTGGTACATTATAATTAATACTTTTGAGCTCTTTATTATTTTTCATCTCTATAAACCTGTGAGATTTATTTTCTCTTACTTTTATATTGTACCCCATTGATTTGAGCATATTTTCTGTATGGTCTCTTGTTGAATTCAACTCTTTAATTTTTACAGATCCATTTGTATTTAAAGCAGAGAGCATAATCGCACTTTTGATTTGTGCTGATGGAATAATGATATCGAATGTTAGTGGTATTGCAGCTCCAGTACCTTTTATTTCAATTGGTGGATATAAATCATTTTTTAATTTTATCTTAGCACCGATTTTTGATAGGTGTTCAGTAACCCTTTTCATAGGTCGTTTACTCAATGATGAATCACCAATTAAATTTACTTTGATATTATTTGATGAAATTAATCCTGAGATTAGTCTAATTCCTGTACCAGAGTTACCAAAATCTATCTTTCTTCTCGGTTCAATTAACCCACCACTCGGCACACCATAAACATGGTATTTATTATTTTTTTTCTTTATTTGAACACCTAATAGTTTCATTGCTTTTAATGTATTAATAACGTCTTCACCTTCCAATAAATTAAATATTTCAGATTTACCAATCGCTTGTCCTGATAGTATTAATATTCTATGGCTTATTGATTTATCTCCTGGGGGTTGATAATTACCTCTTATGATATTGTGGTTATTAATAGGCATTAAGCTAACTATAACTTTTACCTAAATAGATTTTTTTAACAAATTTATCAGAGATAATATCTTTTGGACTTCCAGATTTAATAATTTCTCCGTTATAAATTATATAACCATATTCAACTATACTTAATGCTTCTTTTACGTTGTGGTCAGTAATTATTATACCAATATTCATTTTTTTTAATAAAGAAATAGTTAATTTAACCTCTTCAATTGCAATTGGATCTATTCCAGCAAAAGGTTCATCAAGTAAAATAAACTTTGGCTTACTGGCTAAAGCTCTAGCAATTTCTGTTCTTCTTCTTTCACCCCCAGAGAGCAATTTTCCTTTTGTTTTTTGAAAATCTTGTAACGAAAATTGTTTAATTAAATTTCCTGTTATTCTTATTGAGTCATTTTTGTTGTGAAATAGCTCTGCAATTGAAAAAATATTATCATAAACAGTTAAATCTCTAAAAATTGATGCTTCTTGAGGTAAATATGAGATACCTAATTTAGATCTTAAACTAAGACTCTTTTCATTCAAAGTTTCGTTATCTAATAAAACTTTGCCAACATCTGGAGATAAAAAGCCAGCTACTATGTTAAACAGAGTTGTCTTGCCACTACCATTTGGCCCAAGTAAGCCATTTATTCTGTTATTGCTAAATTCAATACTAATTTTATTTAAAGCTTTTTTTGATTTAAAGCTCTTACTTACATCAATTAATTTAATTGTTTGCATTATTTTCTAATAAAACTTCCACGAGAGTCTCTTTGTCATCTGAATTAAGTATCCTTTTGTTATTATCAATATCAGCGATCAACTCATAACCTGTAAGTAATCTGCTTGGGGACTTAATAGATACATCTCCTGTGAGTTTTATTATATTATCTTTGCGGGTATATATAGCGTAATTTCCTGTGAATATTTCATCTTCAAATTCAATTTTTACATTTTCAAAAAGTTCAATTATTGTAAAAATTTCTTCATTATTTTCCTCAATATACTTTGCAATCATTTTATCAGAAAAGGCTATAAACCTTTCATTTTTAAATTCAACATTTCCTTTTGCAACGTAGTTTTTATTTTCAGAGTCCCATATAAGACTGTCATCTGCTTTAACATAACTTTCAGCATTTAATTTAGAAAATATAAATAGGATTATAAAAAAGATTAAACATTTATTAATCAATAACAAACTCCACCTCACCTTCAAAAATTATTTTACCATCATAATCAAGATTTCTAAAACCTTTTGCATTTAATACACCCATTGAATTAATGACTTTTACATTTTCATCACTGTTTGATATTTCTTCTTTAAGATTTATATAAATATTTTTACCATAGATTTTATATTCTTTATTTTCTAAATAGGATTTTCCAAATAAAAAAATATTGTTTTCGTCAACTTTATTTAATTTTTCCGAGCCGATTTTAGTAATACCAGAATTACTGAGAACTATGCTAGAAAAATTTTCAACTGTTATACTTTTTTCACTAAAATTTTCATAAGATGGTTTTTGATTATATAAGTAAATTGATATTTGAATCCCAAATAAAAATATAATTAAAATAACAAATAATTTTTTAGTTAATATATTAATCATTATCTAGACATTTTTTTATATTGACAATGCCAACTGGTTTATTATTTCTGACAATTATCAGACTTGTGATTGAATGTTTGTTCATGAGAACTATAGCAGATGATATTAATAGGTCACCAGTTGCTACTATTGGTTTACTTTTCATAATTTTAGTTGCTTTTTCTTTAATATCTATTGAAGAGATAGATCTTCTGAGATCCCCATCTGTTATTATGCCTTTTATTTTTTTGTCTTTACCAAGAACAACAACACAACCATATTTTTTTTCTGTCATAATTAATACAGCATCGACTATCGAAGAGTTATGGCTTATTGTAGGAATATCAGTGTCCATAATTTCACTAATTGTTTTTAATTTTTTCCCTATTTTCCCTCCAGGATGAAGTTCTCTAAATGATTTTTTATCAAACTCTCTTAAACTTAACACAGAGCAACAAAGTGCATCTCCAAGAGCTAGGGACATTGTCGTAGATGTTGTAGGTATTGTTTGCAACTTATCAGCTTCTTTATGATTAGGTAAAATTAAATTAATATCTGAATTTTTTGTTAAAAGACTTTTATTTTTTGATGTAATTGAAATTATTTTAATCTTTTTCTTTTTACTAAAGTTTATCAAATCTGCTAGCTCGTGTGTTTCTCCTGAATTAGATAATACAATTAGGACATCTTTATTTTCAACAATACCCATATCCCCATGACTTGCATCCACAGGATTTAAATAAATTGCAGGTATACCAGTCGAAGTAAAAGACGCAGCTATTTTCGCAGAGATATTCCCACTTTTCCCAACTCCAGTAATAATTAATTTTCCATTTAGTTGAGATATTAATTCAACAGCTTTGACAAAATTCTTATTCAAACTTTGTGAAAGCCTATCAAGGGCTTGAGACTCCAATTTTAATACATCTTGTCCTATTTTTATAATTTTAGATTTATTCATAGATTATTTGTGTGCAAATATATCTACACCTTCCCAACCCTGTAAGTCCAAATCCACTCTTATTTCCATAAATTTCATAATTGATTTGAACAACTTTAATCTATTTTGAACAATTAATTTTTCATTAAGAGATTTTTTAATTTCTGATAAATACAAAACATCATTCATAGCATATTCAATTTGTTTTTTTGTTAGTTTTTTTCTACTCCAATCAGATGACTGCTCTGTTTTATCCAATTGTATATTTAATATCTCAGAAACTAGATCCTTAAGACCGTGCTCTGAGGAGTATGTACGAGTTAATTTTGATGCAACCTTAGTACAAAAAATATTTTTTACATTAATTCTTAAATTTTCTTTTAGTACCCCCATATCAAATCTTCCAAAATGAAAAATTTTGGTAAGATTTTTATTCTCAAGTAGCAATTTGATATTTTTTGATAATTTAGGAGATAAGTCCTCTTCAAATTTTATTAAATAAACTTTTTTATTAATTTCGTTTCTTAACTGAATAAGGCATAATCTATCTCTTTTGATATTTAACCCCAATGTCTCAGTGTCAATAGATATATCCCCTTTAAAAGATTTAAGAATTTTGCTTGGTAGGTCATTATGAAATAATTGATAATTTGACATTGTTGAACATATATTTATATAAGATAGATATTACAATGAAAAACAAAAATGTATTAGTTTTTGGTTCCACAGGCTTTATAGGAAGAAGTATTACTAAAAGACTATTACAAAACGGTGACAAATTGATATGTCCAGTAAGAAACGCTCGAAGAGTTAAAAGAAACATCCTCTCAGGAGATATCGGTCAAATAGATGTAGTCAATTTTGATATTCATAATTTAGACGAAATAAAAAATTATATCAAAAAATCTGATTTTGTTATTAATTTAGTCGGAATTCTGTATGAAAAAAATAATTTATCATTTGAACTTGTTCATTATTTACTTCCAAAAAAAATTGCTAGCTATTGTGAATTATATAAAAAACCATTTATACATATATCAAGTTTAGGTTCAACTTTTCAAACTAAATCAAATTATTTAATAAGTAAAAAAATGGGAGAGAGATTTATCGAAAATAATAATAATAACTACATTGTTATAAGACCAAGTACTGTTTATGGAGAAGAAGATAATTTCTTTAATTTATTCGGAAAGATGGCAAAACTTCTACCATTTCTTCCACTAATTAAAAATGGGACAACAAGATTTCAACCAATATATGTTAATGATTTGTCTCTATTAATTTTTAATTTATTAAATAATTTTGATAAATACAAAAATTCTAATTTGGCAGCGGTTGGTAATGATATATTCACATTTAAAGAAATCTTGAGTCATATATTTTTGTCAATGAAAAAAAAGGAAAGATTTTTTTATATACCTTCTTTTCTGGCAATCCTTCAAGGTAAGTTATTAGAGAAATTACCGAAACCTTTATTTACTTATGACCAGTACGTCACCCTCTCTCATGATAGCATTTCGGATGGAAGTCAAAAATTAATTACTGAAATATTGAACCAAGACTTATCAAATATGAAAATTATTACGTCAGAATATCTTAAAAAGTTTATAGACAAAGTTTAATTAATATACACTAGTAGGGCTATACCTATTAAAATTCTGTAAATTACAAAAGGCGTAAACCCAATTCTATTAATCACTTTAATAAATAAAAATATTGTGAAGTAGGCTGCTAAAAATGTTGTAATAAAAATAATTATTAAATTCCTATCAATTGTAAAAATTTGAAAATCTTTTAAATTTGAAAAGAAAGATAAAAAAATTATGGGTATACCCATATATAAACTATAAATAGAAGAATTTTTTCTATCTTCACCAAAAAGTCTAAAAGCAATAATGCAACTTCCTGCTCTACTAAAACCCGGTAAAAAAGCTAAACACTGGAAAATACCAGCTAGCATAAATTTGGTATTTTTGTTTTTAATATTTAATTTTATTTTTTTCGACTTATCTGCAATATAGATCAATACTGCTCCAGCAATTGAAGTATATCCTATTAACTTTAAACTAATAAAACTCACATTATAAAACTTAATTATCATGCCAAGAAAAACAGCTGGTATGGTGGCATAAATTAAAATCATAGAGTAAGCTTGAATATTTGATTTTGAAAAATGTTTATTAGCAAATAAATAGATTAATAAAGCCAATAATGAGGCAAAGTGGGCTGATGTTTCATATAAATAATTTCTAGATTCTATGTTTTTGTAAATTATTTCAAGAATATTAAGGTGTCCGCTTGAACTAATGGGGATAAATTCTGTAATTCCCTGAATTAAACTATAAAAAAAGTAAAAAATACTATCATTAGTCATAATTTATTATCATTTATGAGTTTACTAAGCTAAAAAATCTCTGTAAAAATACAATCCAATTTATTTGTAGGAGAATAAAGTAATATTTTATTATCATGTTAGAGTTTCACAAAAAAAAATCTAAGAATCCATCAAAAACTGATCCTGAAAAAAGAATAAAGGATTTTCAGGAGATTTATAGTCAGTTTGATAAAAACGACTCTGTTGAACAATCCTCTAGGTGTTCTCAATGTGGAATTCCATATTGTCAAATACATTGTCCTTTAAACAATAATATACCAGATTGGTTACGTTATATTGCAGAAGGCCGATTAGAGGAAGCTTATCAAGTATCTGCTTCTACAAATGCATTTCCAGAGGTATGTGGAAGAGTTTGTCCGCAAGATCGTTTGTGTGAGGGAAATTGTGTTGTCGAACAAGCAGGCTTTGGAGCCATTACAATTGGCAACTTAGAAAAATATTTAACAGAAATAGCATGGGATAAAGGATGGGTAAAAAAGCTATCATCACAAAACATATACAAGCAGAAAGTTGCAGTAATAGGATCGGGCCCTGCAGGAATGGCTGCATCAGCCTATTTAATTCAAAATGGATATCAAGTAGATGTTTTTGAAAAAAATGACCGAGCTGGAGGTTTGATGATTTATGGTATACCTAATTTTAAATTAGACAAAAAAATTGTTGAGAGAAGAACAGAGTGGCTTTCAGAAAGTGGAGTTAAATTTAACTTAAATATGGAAGTCGGAAAAAATATTTCCTTTCAAGATTTAGAGAAAGATTATGATGCTATATTAATTGCAACTGGTGTATACAAAGCAAGACAATTAGATGTTGATACCTCATCAGTTAAAAATAGCATTCCTGCTTTGGATTTTTTAATTGAGAGTAACAGAACTGGTTTGGGTGACTCTCCCTCAAAAAATAAATATCTCACTGCAAAAGATAAACATGTAGTTGTTATTGGTGGAGGCGACACTGCTATGGATTGTGTTAGAACAGCCATTAGACAGCAAGCAAAAGTGGTTACTTGTCTTTACAGAAGAAACAAAGAAAATATGCCTGGATCAGCAAGAGAAGTTTTAAATGCAGAGCAAGAAGGCATAAAATTTAATTGGTTATCTGTTCCTTCCAAAATTATCAGCGATAATTTTACTGCTACAAGTATGACATACAAAGTTGCCACATTAGGTGAGGTAGACGAAAGTGGAAGAAGAAAACCAATTGATACTGGTGTTGAAAAACAAATAAAAAGTGACTTAATTATCCAAGCTCTGGGATTTGAGCCTGAAGATTTGAACCATAATTTCAAAACAAATATTGAATTAACCAGCTGGAAAACAGTTAAAGTAGATTTTAAAAAGTTTCAAACTAGCAACCCAAAGATTTTTGCTGCAGGGGATATTGTTAGGGGCGCTTCTCTGGTTGTATGGGCAATACATGATGGCCGAGAAGTTGCAAAATCAATTCATAATTTTTTACAGAGTTCGAAAATTAAAAAAGCATCATGAAAGACAATTCATTAGAAATTTTCAAAATAAATAGACAAAAACTTAAAGATAACTATGTCTATAATGAAAAATATGAACATGATAATTGTGGTGTAGGTTTAGTTGCCTCAATAAAAGGTGAGTCAAGAAGAGACATAGTTGAAAAAGGAATTGAGGCACTTAAAGCAGTATTTCATAGAGGTGCGGTTGATGCCGATGGCAAAACTGGAGATGGCGCTGGTATTATGTTGGAGGTTTCAAATTCTTTCTTCAGCAAACAAGTTTTAAAAATGGGTCACAGAACAACCAAAGACTCTGTGTTGGGTGTGGGTATGATATTTTTGCCAAAAAGAGATTTTGGAGCCCAAGAAAAATGCAGAGCTATTGTTGAATATGAAATAATAAAATCTGGAATGAATCTATTTGGATGGAGGCAGGTTCCTGTTAATACAGAGATCATCGGTGAAAAAGCTAACTACACTAAACCAGAAATTGAACAAATAATTTTCTCACCTAAAGAAACAACACCTGATATCGAAAAGAAACTTTATTTAACAAGAAAAAGGATAGAGAACAAAATTAAAGCACAGAGTATTAATGATTTTTATGTCTGCTCTCTATCAACACAAACAATTGTTTACAAAGGTATGTTTTTAGCTGAACAGCTATCTGAGTTTTATCCAGATTTGCTTGATAATGAATTTAAATCTAAATTTGCCATTTATCATCAAAGATATTCTACCAACACATTTCCTACATGGTCTTTGGCACAACCATTTCGAGTTTTAGCTCATAACGGTGAAATTAATACCTTAAAGGGAAATATAAATTGGATGAGTGCACATGAACCAAGAATTACACACCCCTTTTTTAAAGAGAGAATTAATGATTTAAAACCGATACTTGACCCAGATGCCTCTGACTCTGCATCGCTTGATGCTGCTTTTGAACTCTTTGTTCAAACTGATAGAGACATGCCGATGGCAAAATCAATGATAATACCTGAGTCTTGGTCTAATCGGTCTGATTTATCTAATCAATTAAAGGCCATGTATGCTTATTGTAACGCTGTCATTGAACCATGGGACGGACCAGCAGCTGTCTGCGGAAATTTTGGAGATTGGATAATTTCTGGTATGGACAGAAATGGGTTAAGGCCTCTTCGATACATATTAACGGATGACGATCTACTAATTTCAGGGTCTGAAGTTGGAATGATTAATATAGACGAGAAAAATATTACAAAAAAAGGCAGAGTTGGGCCTGGTGAACTTATAGCAGTGAATTATAAAGAGAATAAGTTTTATGAGAGCTTTGAATTAAAAGAGTTACTTAGTAAACGTAATAATTACTCAGATTGGAATCAAAAAACTATAATGTTAGATAACATCTTATCTAATGACAAAATATATGAACCATCACCAGATGATGAAGAAAATGTTTTTCAAATTGCAAAATCATTTAATTTAACATTAGAAACTCTTGATTTAATTTTAGATCCTATGGTTAAAACAGGACAAGAGGCTATTGGATCAATGGGAGACGACGCACCATTAAGTGTACTCACTGAAAGATACCGAGGTCTTCATAGTTTCTTTAAACAAAATTTTGCTCAAGTAACAAACCCTCCAATTGATAGCCTTAGGGAACAAGTTGTAATGAGTTTAAAAACTAGGCTTGGAAACCTTGGAAATATTGTAGAAGAAGACTCTGAACAATGTAATTTGGTACTTTTAGAGAGTCCATTATTATTAGATAATGAATTGCAAACATTAAAAAGTCATTTATCAAAACATACAACAGAGATTGACTGTACTTACAAATTAAATGATGAAACTAACTTCTTAAATGAAATCCAAAGAATATGTTCTGAGGCTGAACAGGCAGTCAGGTCTGGTTCTCAACATCTAATTATTACTGATAATAATATTAATAAAGACAGAATTGCTTTACCAATGATACTTGCAACTAGTGCTGTGCATAGTTATTTAATTAAAAATAATTTAAGGACTTTTACTTCTTTAAACGTCTCTTCAAAAGAGTGTCTTGATGTACACTACTTTGCAGTACTTATTGGTGTTGGTGCTACTACTGTTAATGCTTCATTAGTGGAAAAACTCATTTCAAATAGGTATAAAAAAAACATTTATCAGAATACTGATTATCCTCAACTAATTAAAAACTTTAAAAAATCTATAGAGAAAGGACTAAGAAAAATTATCAGTAAAATGGGAATTTCAGTAATCAGTTCATATCGTGGTGGAAGAAATTTTGAAATTATTGGCTTAAGCAGAAGCATGGTAGAGAGTTTTTTTCCAGGTATGTCCTCTAGAATTTCTGGTATTGGATTAGATGGTTTAGAAAATAGAGTAAGAAGACAGCATGAGCTGTCATTTAAATCTAATAATGTAATTTTAGATATAGGCGGTGAATATAGATTTAGAGCTAATAGTGAAGCACACGCTTATGAGGGTGTTTCAATACATATGCTTCAAGAGGCTGTAACCAGAGACTCATATAATCTATATAAAAAATACACTTCAAGAATTTATAGCTCCAAACCCATTCAAATAAGGGATTTACTTCAATTTAATGAAAGTACTAATTCTCTAAATTTGGATAATGTAGAAAGTATTTCTGAAATAAGAAAAAGTTTTGTATCTCCAGGAATTTCACTTGGTGCTCTTAGCCCTGAGGCACATGAAACTTTAGCTATAGCAATGAATAGAATAGGTTCAAAGTCAGATAGCGGAGAAGGAGGAGAGGACTCAAGAAGATATTCCAAATTAAAAAATGGCGATAATCCAAGTTCAGCAATTAAACAAGTTGCAAGCGGAAGATTTGGTGTGACCGCAGAATATTTGAATAACTGTTCAGAATTAGAAATTAAAATTGCCCAAGGTGCTAAGCCCGGAGAAGGTGGACAATTACCTGGGTTTAAGGTCACTGATTTAATTGCTAAATTAAGACATAGCACAAAAGGTGTAACGCTTATTAGTCCCCCTCCACATCATGATATTTATTCTATAGAGGATCTTGCTCAACTTATTTACGATTTAAAACAAATAAATCCAATTGCAAAAGTTTGTGTAAAACTAGTTGCTCAATCAGGAATTGGAACTGTTGCTGCTGGTGTTGCAAAAGCAAAAGCTGATGTAATTTTAGTTTCAGGACACTCTGGTGGAACAGGGGCAAGCCCTCAGTCAAGTATTAAGTATGTTGGCCTTCCATGGGAGTTGGGAATAAGTGAGGTTCACCAAATTTTAGCTTTGAATGGTTTAAGAGACAAAGTTCTTTTGAGAACAGATGGAGGTATTAAAACAGGAAAAGATATTGTTATTGCTGCAATATTAGGAGCTGAGGAATATGGAATTGGTACAGCATCGTTGGTAGCAATGGGATGTATTATGGTTAGACAATGTCACTCAAATACATGTCCAGTTGGTGTATGTACTCAAGATGAAAAACTTCGTGAAAAATTTGGTGGTACTCCTGAAAAAGTTGTAAATTTGTTTTCATTTATTGCCGAAGAAGTCAGAGAAATTCTCGCTTCTTTAGGTTACAAGTCTTTAAAGGATATTATTGGTAAAACTGAATTACTATCTCAAATTCATTATGGATCCAGTGATTTAGATAATCTCGACTTAAATCCAATATTAACAAAGATTGATGATGGCAAAATTTATGATTACCATTCACCAAAAAAACGAAATGAAGTACCAAAAACACTCGACGATCAGTTTGAAAAAGATGGAAAAGACTTTATTAACTCAGGTCAAAAAATTGAACTAACATATAATATACAAAATACGTTAAGAACAATAGGAACTAAAATTTCATCCATCATCACAAGAAAATATGGAATGAATACCTTATCTGAGGACCATGTTACTCTAAAGCTAAGAGGCTCTGCTGGTCAGTCCTTGGGAGCATTTGCCGTCAAGGGTCTTACTTTAAAAGTATTTGGAGATGCTAATGATTATGTAGGCAAAGGTCTCTCTGGAGGAAAGATTATCGTTCAGCCAAGAAATTCATTTACTCAACCTAGTCATGAAAATGTAATTATTGGAAATGTCACCCTCTATGGAGCGACTGATGGAAGGTTATATGCTTCTGGTCAAGCAGGTGACAGATTTTGTGTCAGAAATTCCGGCGCATTAGCAATTGTAGAGGGATGTGGTGCTAATGGCTGTGAGTATATGACAGGTGGGTCTGTAATTATTTTAGGCGATGTTGGCGATAACTTTGGTGCTGGAATGACCGGTGGATCTGCATTTATTTACTCTGAACAAAAGAATATTTCTGATTTGATGAACATGGAAACCATTGGACTTTATGAAGTAGATAACAAAGAATGGAAAAACTACCTCCTAGATCTTTTAAATGATTTCTATAAAGAGACTAAATCAAAAAGAGCTGAGTTTATTATTGAAAATTATGACTCTGAGATCAAAAAATTTGCTCACGTCGTTCCTGATGAAGTTATTGATAAACTAGAATTTCCAGTTACAAAAAAATCAAAAATAGCTTAAATAAATTTAGATAGTGTTATTAAACTCTCTTTATCAGACAGACTATGATCTGCATGCTTAATTAAAATATTCTTAAAGTTTTTAAATTTTTTACTAAAATTGAAACTGTCATTATATCCATATGGAACAGCTTTATCTTGGCCCCCATGAAGGAAAATAGTTTCTCCTAAAAAATTACCCTTAATTTTTTTAATTAGATATTTTTTACTTCTTTCAAAAAGTGCTGGAGAGTAATAATAAGCAAAATCAGAACTAACCTTTTGTTTAACAATCTTATTATTTTTAATTTTATTTTTTTGATGATTATTAAAATTTTTCCAAATTAACTTTGTAGTAAAATCTGGCGCAGGGGCAATGCCTATAAGTTTTGTAACTTTTTTTGGGTGTATCAAAGCATATATTATTGCAACCCATCCACCCATACTGCTGCCAACTAGAATGAAATTTTTTATTTTTAGGTATTTTATAATATCGTTTAAATCATTATACCAATCACTAATACCAAAGTTAGTAAATTCACCACTAGATCTACCATGCCCTTGAAAGTCAAAACACAAATATGATATTTTATTTATTTTGCAATAATTATTTAAAAAATTAGACTTTTTACCACTCATATCTGATAATAGGCCATGTAAAAAGATCAGAGTTTTTTTACTTCTTTTGTAATATCTATAAGATATTTTAACATCATCTTTTTTATAAAAGCTTAGTTTTGACACATATTAAAAATACAAAAAAAATAACTTGTTTACAAATAATTCCATCCATGGGCATTGGAGGTATTGAGACTGGTGTGAGAGATATTGCAAAATATCTCAATAAAAAAAAAATTAATAACTATATTTTATGTGAAAATAGCAATAAAAATTTTAATACTAAAGGTTTAAAAATAATAAAATTAGATAATTGCAAATTTAAAAATTTTTTAGATCAAAGCAAAATCAAAATCCAAATAAAGCAATTAATTAAACAAAAAAGAATAAACTTAGTACATATCTCTTCAAGAGCACCAGCTTTTTTTCTTATTAAATACATTAAAAATTTAAATATAAAAGTTGTTACAAGTGTTCACAACAAATATGAGTCTAAGTCATTTTTAAAAGATTGGTATAACAGTTTTTTATTGAAAGGTGATGCTATTATTTTTAACTCAAATTTTGTCAAAAAAACATATGAGCATAAATTTAATGATAAAACTAAACTACATGTTATTCCAAGAGGTGTAGATACAAATTACTTTTCACCATCGAGAAAAAAACTTGTGAGTAAAAGTATTTTCATACCCTCGAGGATTTCAAGTTGGAAAGGGCACGAATTATTACTAAATTACTTCTCATTATTGCAGCAAAAGCACAAAGACACATTCAATATTCACATTGTATCTTTAAATAAAAGTAAAGAAGAAAAAAAAATACAATTACTAATTAATAAATTAAATATATCAAAAAAAATTATAATTCATAAACCTACATTAGATGTAAAAAAACTGTATCAAGGGGCATACTTGGTTGTAAATATCTCTAAGAGACCCGAAGGGTTTGGTAGAACTGTTTCTGAGGCATTATCCGTATCTAAAGTTGTTATAGCGCCTAATCAAGGTGGTACTAAAGAGCAACTTCTTAAATTTAATAAAAATTTGTTATTTGATGTTAATTCTTTTAAATCATTCCAAAAAACTTTTAAATATGCTTTAAAAAATTATAAAGAAATATCAAAAAAAGGAAGATCTTATGTAGAAAAAAATTACTCATCTGATCTTATGTGCAGAAAAACTTTGGACATTTATAAAAATTTAATAAATTCATGAATATTCTAGTAATTAAACATGGTTCACTTGGTGATTTAGTCTTATCATTTGGAGCTATTAAAACTTTAAGAGAAAATTATCCAAACTCGAACATATATTTACTTACTCAGTCTAACTATAAACAAATTTTTAAAAACTTACCTTATGTTAATGAAATTTTAGTTGATAATAGGATATCAATTTTCCCTTCAATAAAAAATATTTTGAAAAAAGTTAAAGAAAAAAAAATAGATTTATTAATTGATTTACAAAATTCAAATAGAACAGAAATTTATAATTTTTTTATTAAGATGTTTACTAAATGTAAAATCTTATCTGCAAGAAAATTTTCAAGTTTCAAATATAAGCAAAAAAAACTTGGTATTCAACACATCACTAAAAACCATCAAGAACAATTAAAATATCTGAAAATAAATAATTACTCACAACCTGATTTAAATTGGATGCTTAAAGGTAATACAAAACCATCAAATAAAGTAATTTTTATACCAGGGACATCTAAATCTGGAGAATATAAAAAATGGCCTTCGGATAAATATGCCCAAGTAGCAAAGTATTTAGTTGGTAGAAACTATGAAGTTTATCTAACCGGCTCTGATTTGGATTTAGATACAATTAATGAAATAATTAGATTGTGTCCAGAGTCTAAAAATAAAATTAATGAATCAAAGATTGAGGATTTCTATCAATTATGTAATTCTTCTGAGTTAGTCATTACAAATGACACAGGACCAGCCCATATTGCAGGTTTAACAAATAAAAACGTAATTTGGTTAGCAAATGATAACGAAATTTCTCGATCATGTTACCCTCTAGGGAATAATTTACATAAAATCACGGCATCTAACGTAAAAAATATTAGTGTGAACATTATTATCAATAAAATAGAACAAATATTAAAATAATTTATATTTACAATTGATCTATCTTTGCTAATAATCCTTAGATGATTTTATTAAAGCAATCACTAGGACATTTATAATTGCAAACCTCCTTTCTTTTCCATCACACAAAATATTTTGAATAAACCTTACCAAAGAAATAATAACTTTCGTGGCAAAAAAGATCTCCATAAGATAAATAATTTTATTTCTGCGGCGGATGTTAGGGTTATTCTTGATGATGGGGAGCAATTAGGAGTTATGAAAAAAAATGAAGCTATAGACATTGCTAAAGGTAGAGGTATGGATTTAGTAGAGATAGCTCCAAATAATAATCCTCCAGTTTGTAAAATAGTAGACTATGGAAAATTTAAGTATCAAGAACAGAAGAAAAAAAATGAAGCAAAAAAGAAACAAAAAGTAATTGAAACCAAAGAGCTTAAAATTAGACCGGGTACAGGAGAGCACGACTACCAAGTTAAAATCAGAAATGCTCAGAAATTTTTAAAAGAGGGAAACAGAGTGAAATTCAGCTTGAGATTTAAGGGTAGAGAAATGGAGCATTCTAATTTAGGTATTGATATGCTCAAAAGGGTTAAAACAGATTTGGGAGATCTTATCAGAGTTGAAATGGAACCTAAAATCGAGGGAAGACAAGCTTTTCTCGTAGTTGCACCCAAATAAATTTTATGATATTTAACTGACATCAACTGATCGAAAAGGCTTTTAAAGGGTATGCCTTAAGATCTTATTAACTTACTCAAAAGGAGATGAAATGCCCAAACTAAAAACAAAAAGTAGCGTCAAAAAACGCTTTAAAAAATCCTCATCAGGAAAACTAGTTGTCGGAAACGTTGGTAAACGCCATGGCATGTCTAAAAGAACAAACTCTTTTATCAGAAATTCTAAAGGTACAAGGGTCTTATCAAAATCTGCATCAATAATAATTGAGTCAATGATGCCATATTCTAAATAGGTAAAGGAGAGATATTATGCCAAGAGTTAAAAGAGGTGTTACAGCAAGAGCCAAACATAAAAAAGTTTTTGAATTTACAAAAGGTCATCGAGGTAGAAGAAAAAATGTTTATAGAGTAGCAACACAAAGTATGGATAAAGCTCTCCAATACGCTTATCGTGATAGAAGAAATAAGAAAAGAGATTTTAGAGGATTATGGATCCAAAGAATTAATGCCGGAGTTAGAGAGCATGGTCTCACTTATGCAAAATTTATTGATGGATTAAAAAAAGCAAACATTGAAATCAATAGAAAAATTCTCTCTGAAATTGCATTTCATGAACCCGCTGCTTTTAAATCAATTGTTGAGAAAGCCAAGGCTAATTTAGCCAACTAGATTAAAAATGGACATTAAAAAAGTCCTAAATGAAGTTACGAAAGAAATAGAGCAAAGCTCTAGCCAACAAGAATTACAAAACGTTAAAGTAGCTTACTTAGGAAAAAAGGGGAAAATAACTGAGTTATTGAAAAGTCTTAAGGATCTTTCTTTAGAAGAAAAAAAATCTTCAGGTTCAAAATTAAATTTACTAAGAATTGAAGTTGATAATCTTATTAAAAATAAATTTAACGATTTAAAAATTGAAGAAATAAACTCTAAATTAAAAAACGAATATTTAGATATAAGTTTCCCTCCACCAAATTCTATAGCATCGAAGGCTCATCCAATATCAAAAACATTTGATGAGGTTATCAATATTTTTGGATCAATGGGTTACTCTGTTGCCGAAGGCCCTGATATAGAGACAGATTTTTTCAATTTTTCAGCGTTAAATATTCCTGAAAATCATCCTGCACGTGAAATGCAGGATACTTTTTATATAGATGACAAGGATAAAGAAGGTAAGCCCTACGTTTTACGAACACACACTAGCCCAGTTCAAATTAGAACGTTATTAAATCAAAAACCCCCAGTCAAAATAATTGCTCCTGGAAGAACATATAGGTGTGACTCCGACTCAACACATTCTCCAATGTTTCATCAAGTTGAGGGTTTGTTTATTAATGAAAATGCAAATATGGGAGATTTGAAGGGCACTCTAATTGAATTCTGTAAACAATTTTTTAATGTACAGAATTTAAAAGTAAGATTTCGACCTAGTTACTTTCCTTTTACTGAACCTTCTGCTGAAATGGATATTGCTTATGAAATAGTTAATAACAAGATCCAATTAGGTCAAGGTGATCGTTGGCTTGAGATTCTTGGATGTGGAATGGTGAACCCAATAGTTTTAGAGAACTGCAATGTGGATACGAATACCTATCAAGGTTTTGCATTTGGAGTGGGCTTAGACAGAATCACAATGTTAAAGTATGGGCTTACAGATATTAGATCATTTTTTAGTGGAAACTTAAATTGGATAGCTAGCAATGGCTTTACCATAGGAGAATTTTAGTGAAGTTTAGTTATAGTTGGTTGTGTGATCATTTAGAGACAGATAAAAATGCAAATGAAATTGGTGAAGCTCTTACAAATTTAGGTCTTGAACTTGAGAGCTTGACTGACTATTCAGAATACTCAAAGTTTGTAGTTGCAACCATAAAAGATTTTAGAAAACATCCTAATGCAGATAGATTAAATATCTGTAAAGTTGACGATGGAACCAATACCTATCAGGTAATCTGTGGAGCAAATAATGTAAAGAAGGGATTAAAAGGAATATTTGCCAAAGATGGCATGTATATTCCAGGAACACAGATAAATTTAAAAAAAGGAAAAATTAGAGGTGAAATATCTGAGGGTATGCTTTTGTCTGAGAGGGAACTTAACTTAAGTGATGATCATGAGGGTATTATTGAGTTACTTGATGATTTTGAAAATGGCACCTCAGCAGTTGAAGCTTTGAAATTAAATGATCCTATTTTCGAGATAGGTATTACACCTAATAGAGGAGATTGCCTTGGTGTTAGAGGCGTTGCTAGAGATCTCTCAGCTAAAGGTGTTGGTAAACTAAAGCCTTTAAATTTTAAAAAAATAAATCAGTTAGAATTCGCAAGCCCAATCATTTGGAATATTAACAATGATGATAATAGTTGTGAATATGTAGTAAGTAGATATTTTAAAAATGTAAATAATTCTAAATCTCCAGAATGGTTACAAAAAAAACTTATCAGCCTTGGACTAAGACCTATAAACGCTTTAGTAGATATAACAAATTATATCACTATTGATTTAGGCAGACCTTTACACGTTTTTGATGCAGATAAAATTGGAAAAAAACTAGATATGAGGCTTGCAAATGCGAACGAAAGAATTCTTGCTTTAGATAACAAAGAATACTCATTAGATAAAAATACAACCGTAATAGCTGATGGAAATAATGCACTTGCCATAGCAGGAATTATAGGAGGAGACCTCAGCGGATGCACAGATGATACTAAAAATGTATTTCTTGAGGTTGCTCTTTTTAATCCGAATAGCGTAGCGCAAACTGGAAGATCTCTTGGAATAAATTCAGATGCTAGGTATCGTTTTGAAAGAGGATTAGATAAAAATATGGTCATTGAAGGTTTAGAATATGCATCATATTTAATAAATAAAATATGTGGGGGCTTAGTAAGTAAAAATATTGAAGCTGGAAAATTAGAAAATTTTGAGCATAAAATAAATTATAATTTTGATTACTTTAATAAGACTATTGGTTTAGAACTTGACCCACAAAAACAAATCAAAATATTAAAAGATCTTAAATTTCAAATTAACAAAAGCAATGAAAAGGAATGTGAAGTCTTAGTTCCATCATGGAGGAATGATGTTAAAAACAAAATCGATATAGTTGAAGAAATTATAAGAATTTATGGATATGAAAATATTAAACAAAGTGTGCCCTCTGCATCAATCGATGAGATTGATAAAATTGATAATTCATCATCAAATAAGAAATTTAAATCAATAAAAAAACTTAAAAAAACCCTTATATCTAATGGAATTTCTGAAGTTATAACTTTTTCTTTTCACTCAATTAGAGCTCAAGAAATCCTTAAAGGAGATAAATCCTTAAAAATTTCAAATGCAATCAGTGATGATCAATCTTATATGAGAAATTCTATGATATTTAACCATTTAGAAAGTGCAGAATTAAATTTTAAAAAAGGTTTTAAAAATATTCAATTATTTGAAATAGGTCCTATTTATAATTCATCTCAATCCCAAGAAAATATTCTATCATTGCTTATTTCAACTGAAGAAAATACAAACTCTATTTACAAATCTGAAGAATTTAATTTTTACTCTTTAACAGAATTAACCTCAATATTAATAAGTTCACTAAATTTTGACATAAAACAATTTAACATATCAAGATCAACTTCAAATACTTATCACCCAGGTCAGTCTGCTGAACTATTTATGGGAAAAAAATTAATAGCTAGATATGGAAAAGTTCATCCATTAATTATGGAGGAATTTTCTAAACTTAAAAATTGTTATGCAATTGAATTATTTTTTGAAAACCTTCCAATTGATTCAATTAGTAGAGCTAATAATATAAATATCTTAGATTCCCAATTTCAGTTCAGTGAAAAAGACTTTTCTTTTTTATTCGAAAAGGAGCAAAATCTCTATGAAGTTCAGAGATACGTCAAAGGTTTAGATAAAAACTTAATTAAAAATGTAGAATTTTTTGATTTATATGTAGCAAAAGACTTAGGTGATGACAGTAAAAGTGTAACATTTAGGATTACTATTCAATCTAAAGAAAAAACTCTTGAAGAAAAAGATTTAGAACAATTACATAAAAATATTTTAGAAAAAGTATCAAATAAATTTAAAGCAAAAATTAGAAGCTAATGGAAATTTCTAAAATTAGAAATTTTTCGATAATAGCTCATATTGATCATGGTAAATCCACTCTAGCGGACAGAATAATTGAAATTTGCGGAGGGATGGATGACAGGACTAAAAAAGACCAAGTCTTGGATTCAATGGAGATTGAAAGAGAAAGGGGGATCACTATAAAAGCTCAAACAGTCCGATTAAACTATAAAAATAAAAAAGGTGATGAATATCAACTTAATATACTTGATACACCTGGACACGTTGATTTTTCCTATGAAGTTTCAAGATCACTATCAGCTTGTGAAGGCTCAGTTTTAGTTGTTGACAGCACACAGGGTGTTGAGGCACAAACTCTCGCAAATGCTTATCAGGCAATAGATGTAAATCATGAGATACTTCCAGTTCTCAACAAAGCAGATTTACCTGCATCTGAGCCAGAAAGAGTAAAAGAAGACATTGAACAAACAATAGGAATAGATACTTCAGAAGCTCGTCTCGTTTCTGCAAAAACTGGACTAGGAGTTGAAGATTTATTAGACCAGATTGTAGAAAAACTACCCTCTCCAAATACAAATGAAAAAAATCTCAAGGCTCTCTTAGTGGACAGTTGGTACGATAATTATTTAGGAGTAACGGTTCTGGTTAGAGTTCTTGATGGTGTTATGAAAAAGGGTATGAAGGTTAAGTTTTTATCTAATAATCAACAATACAATATCGATAGAATTGGATATTTCACACCTGAAATAAATTATTGTGATGAATTAGGTCCAGGAGAAATAGGTTTTATTAATGCTAGTATAAAGTCAGTTGCTGACTGTAAGGTCGGTGACACAATAGCAGAATTAAATGATCAAAAAATAAAACCACTTCCAGGTTTCAAGCCCTCATTACCAGTCGTGTTTTGTGGGATATATCCTGTTGATACATCAGATTATGAGAGACTTAAAGAGAGTTTTGAAAAACTTGCTTTAAATGACTCAAGTTTTACATATGAAAATGAAACTAGTGCTGCTTTAGGTTATGGTTTTAGGTGTGGTTTTTTAGGTTTGCTCCACCTAGAGGTTACAACAGAAAGACTTAGAAGAGAATTTGATTTAGATTTAATTACTACTGCTCCAGGAGTTGTATACAAAGTAATTGACAGAAATAAAAACGAAATTGTAATTAGAAATCCCTCTGAACTGCCTGATCCAGCTGAAATAGATAAAATTTTAGAACCATGGGTTAAATCTACTATAATAGTGCCACAGGATTATTTGGGTACTGTAATAACACTTTGTATTGAAAAAAGAGGTAAACAAAAAAACTTAAATATACAAAACAACAGAGCTATCTTAGAAATGGAATTACCTTTGAATGAAATCGTTATAGATTTTTATGATAAATTAAAATCTTATTCAAAAGGTTATGCTAGTTTTGATTATCAGGTCTATGATTATTTTGAAGGAGATCTAGTAAAACTAAATATTCTTGTTAATTCAGAAACTGTTGATGCATTTTCAAATATAGTTCATAAAACAAGAGCTGAAACAATTGGTAGAAGGATTTGTAATAAGCTAAAAGATTTAATCCCAAGACAAAACTTTCAAATACCAATTCAGGCTGCAATTTATGGAAAAATTATAGCCAGAGAAACTATTAAAGCTTTTAGAAAAGATGTGACTGCTAAACTTTATGGTGGAGATGTGAGTAGAAAGAAAAAACTTTTGGAAAAACAAAAAAAGGGAAAGAAAAGAATGAAACAATTTGGTAATGTCGAAATTCCGCAGACTGCTTTTTTTGAGGCACTAAAGATAGGTGATAATGAATAATCATGGAGAGATGGCCGAGTGGTTTAAGGCGCACGCCTGGAACGCGTGTATAGGGGCAACTCTATCGTGGGTTCGAATCCCACTCTCTCCGCCAACGTTATGAATAGTTTAAAAAAGATAGAAAAATTTTTCGATTATTACATAAAAAGAATAACAGAATATCCTTTAAAAGAGTTGAAAGATCAAATCTCAAATGAAACACATAATCAACTTATACCGCCATGTGTTTATCAAACTTGGGAAAATAAATTTTTTGGAAAAACACATTATCAGGAAATTTTAAAATTTAGAGATGTCAATAAAGACTTAAGTTTCATCCTATTTGATAAAACAGCAAGAGATGAATACATGGAAAAATACTGGTCCTCTCATGAAATTCATCATGTATATAAAAAAGTTAAATTTGGAGTAATGAAGTCTGATATATTTAGACATTGTATTTTGTATGAAAGGGGTGGGTATTATTTTGATATTAGTAAAGGGTGTAGAGTTTCCATAAAGTCTCTTCATGAAAAGGATACGGAGGCATTTTTATCTAATGAACCAGTTGAATGTATTATTCCACCAAGTGAGAAAATATTTCCATTATTAAAATTTCCACATAATAATTTTTTGACCTGGGGATTAGGATTTAAAAAAAATCATTTAATACCAAAAATGATGATCGAAAATATTGTAAATGACTACAAATTTTATGAAAATAAAATATTTTTTAAACCTAAAACTGCAGTATTAAGTTTAACTGCCACTGGTCAATTTACTAAAGTAGTCAGAAGTTATTTTGAAAACTATGATTGTGATAATATTATTCAATCAGGAGTATATTTTGATAATAAGGGTATTTTTTCTATGAAAGGGTGTCGTGTAAGACATCATTTAGTACAGTCATATGCTGATATCAGAAATGAGAGAGTAATTTAACTAATTATTATGCTCTTTTATAAAATCCTGAATGTATTTTTTTAAATCATATTTGGCTTGAAAATTTAATTCTTTTTTAGATTTAGATAAGTTGTCTCTTTTTGAAGAAAATCTTTCACCTGGTCTTTGAGGTATTAATTTTATCTTAGTTTTAAACATCTTAGCAACTTGCATTATCGTGTACAACTTTCCAGATGCCAACTGATACTCCTGATTTTTTTTTAAAAAACCAGCTTTAATAAACCCCTCTACAATATCGTATACATGTGTAAAATCCCTTTTTTGGTTTCCAGGAGAGACCACTGTTAAAGGTTTATTATTTATAAATTGATCCTCAAAAATTCCTATAACTGCAGACATATAGTGTTTTTTAATTTGATTGGGTCCGTAGACATTATAAAAATATGCAATCACATAGTCTAAACCATACCATTCTTTGTAACATTTTATTAATTCTACATTTTTTGCTTTAGTCCATGCGTAAGGTGATAGATATTCATTAGTCTTCGGACCAAATTTACTCGATGAAGCAGAATAAATAAATTTAGCTCTTTTAATCAACGCTAATTCTATTACCTTTTTTGTTCCTTGCATATTTGACTCCCAACATTTTTCAAAATACTGAAAGCTTTGAACAATTCTTGAAAATTCTGCTAAGTGAAATATTAAATCAATTTTAGATTTTTTAATTTTTTTATTATTAAGAATATTTTTTGTATCTCCTCTGATATAGGTAATTTTATTATTAGAAATATGATTTAATTTTGAACCAGATGAATAGTTATCTAAAACAATAATTTTTCTTGCAATATTTTTCTTTAATATAAATTTAACTAGATTTGAACCTATAAATCCCGCACCGCCAGTTATAAGAATATTTTTCTTAATCATATAGTTTTCAAATAAATGTTTAACTCTTCTATGTATAGGTCAGTGGGGAAAGATTGTAAAGAGTTATAGCCATAATCTTTTACTTGTAATGTTTTACAATAATTTGGTCTTGCAAATTTTTTTTCATTGGTAACTCCAAAAATTTTGAATGTCTTTATACCAGCAAATTCAAAGATCCATGAGGTTCCACCGTCATTACATAATAAGCAATCGACTTGTTTTGCTAAATTCATAATAAATAGAATACTTTTCGAGATCATAGATTTCTCATTCCATTCTGGGCAATCAAAATTATTTGTTTTACATAAATCTAAATAATGTTTTTCGTTTGGCCCTAAGAAAAATACGACACGATAATCATCTTGCCTTAATTTTTTTGCCACTTCTAAATAATTTTTAAATCCCCATTCCCTTATGGGATTTCCTGCACCTGGTGCTATGCCAATTATTTTCTTATTTTTCTGATTAATTATTTTAGGTGCCTCTATATATGGCACATTAATATTTTCTATATCTTCAAAATACTCATTATTGATCAGACTCAATATATTATAATAAAATCTCTCAATATATATCCCTTTAAATTTTAAATTTTGGTTATTTTTTACGTCTGAAAACAAAAAATTTGCTGACGCACTAAAAAATACTTTGTGGCTAATTTTTTTTAAATTCAATGTTCTCAAAACAACTTTTTGAAGATCAATAATTAAGTCAAAATGAGTATTCTTAAATCTTTTATTTGTTTTAAATAAATCAAAAAAAGATGATCTTATATTATTTTCCTCGATAAACTCATCTATGATATTTGTTAAAAGAGGGTTGAGTATTTTTTTAAGTGTTGTTGTGTTTGTCGTAGTGTAAGTAATAGAAGAAGAGGGGTATATTTTTTTTAACTTTTGAAGAAATGATATTTTTTGTAAACCGTCACCTAATTTATCATTAAAACTGTAAACAAGAATTTTCATTCTTTTATATCAATTTCAATTTTTGTCTTTGCACCCAGCTCTTTCATTTGATTAGCTCTACTGTATAAACTACCTCTACCTTCTTTAATATAATTTTTAGTAGTACTTATATTTTCCAGAGATTTAGTGATAGATGATTCAGTTTTTTCTAACAAATTTATTGTTTTAGCTATTTGGTCAAACATATTCCCAGCTATATCTGCAATCTCTTTAGAGTTTTTATTTTGTTTTTCTAGGCGCCAAATGCTTTCAACTAATTTCATACACATTATTAATGTTGATGGTCCCACTATAATTACATGTTTTTGCTGAGCATAATTAGCAATATTTTGATCGTATCTTTGTGCAGTAATTAGTGCATGTTCATGTGGCATGAATATGAAAACGTAGTCCGGAGAATTAATTTTTAAAAGATTTGTATAATCTTTTTTGCTAATTGAGTTAATGTGATTTTTTAATGCAGTTATAAAATTTCTAATCGAATTTTCTTTTATTTTAATATCATCAGTATTTTGAAATTCATACCAATCTTTCATAGGAACTTTGGAGTCAATTATTATATTTCTTTTATCTGGAAGAAAAATAACGACATCTGGTCTAAAGCTTTGTCCCTCATCATTTTTGTCAGTATATTGTGTTTTGTAATCTCTATCTTTAGTCATTCCACAATCTTGTAGAATATTTTCTAGTATTGCCTCTCCCATATTCCCCATATCAGCTATATTGGCTGTCATGGCATTAGTCATTTTTTTTGTTAAGTGGCCAATTTCATCTATTTTTGAATTGACGTAACCAGATTGCTCCAATGTTTTATTAAATAAATTTTCTAAATTTTGACTTATTTTATCAAGATCTACATCTTGATTATTTTTATGTTTTTCATTAATTTTTTTTATAGTTATTAATAAAAGAATGATAACAATTATAAGACCTCCAAATATAATGATTTCCAAATTCATAATTTAAATTTTAATTCTTTTTAAGAATAAATTTTATCAATACTCTTTTTAAGATTATCTTTTAAATCATTAATTTTTTTATAATCAAAAAGTTTTTTTTCTAAAAATGAGTTGAAGTATGTTCTTATTTCGTTACTTAATTCTTCAATTTTTGAGAAATCATCAGGAATTTGATCTTTTAACAAGGATATTTCTCTATTGAATTCATTAAGGGCACATTTAAAATGTTTATCGGCAAAGGTCTCTAATTTATGCTTAATGTTTTTATAGTCAAAGCTTGTATCAATTTTAGACTCTAAATCGTAAATAGCTAAGTTAAAGTAATCAAAAATTTGGTCATATAGATTGTAGAGCTTTTTACTATTTATTATGTTTGATACATTCATAATTAGATTATTACAGCTAGATTTTAAAATTCAAATATAAAAAGCCCAGGTACATAAACTGGGCTTGATATATATAGTTTAGTAGGCTGAGTCTCTTCCGTCATCCTTTGCAATTTCACGTGCATTTGGATTAACAGATGGTCTAAACGGAATTTCAACTATCTCTCCATCAACTGGTGTTCCAGGTGTATCACAATATTGATCAGGGAGATGAAATTTAAACTTATTACCAATATCCTTTTTTTCATAAGGAACATATCCCATTGCTATATTAGTTTCCAATTCTGGAGAATACCAAGGAGATGTTAGATAACCTATTGGTGTTGATCCATCTTCAGATATGAGCCAAAAATCAGGTGCATATTCATCAATTGGCTTACCCCCTAATCTAAATCCAACAAGTTGGTTACTGTACGGTTTTTCTCCTGCTTCGATTTTTGCTCTCATAGCCTCTAATGCTTGCTTACCAATGTAATCCCCTTGTTTTTTTCTTGGAACCTGGTAGCCAAGGTTACATTGAAATGGATAAGTTTCGGAGTCAAGATCTTGACCCCATGATAAAATTCCTGCAGCTATTCTTCTATGGTGTGCAGGTGCTATTACTTTTAGATTGTGTTTCTTTCCAGCCTCTAAAACAGCATTCCACATATCATCCGCATATAAAGTTGCATCTCTGAGGTAGATTTCATATCCCTTTTCCCCAGTAAAACCTGTTTGGGAAATAATACAATCTCTCCCTCCAACTTTTGCTGCCATTAATCCATAGTAAGGAATGTCTCTAACAGCATCTCCAACTAAATCTGCCATAAGATCAATTGACTTTGGTCCTTGAATTTGAACAGGAGATACATCTATTTCATCAATTTCTACATTAAATTTTTTATCGTGATTTACGCCTTGAAGAAAAAACATAATATCGGAGTCAGAAAGTGAAAACCAAAATTCATCCTCTGCAATTCTGAGTAATATAGGATCATTTAACACCCCTCCTTTGTCATTACAAAGGATTACATATTTTCCTTTCATTACTTCAATTCTTGTTGCATCTCTTGTGATAACAAAATTTGTAAATTTTAACGCATCTGGTCCTTTTACACGAATTTGTCTTTCAACTGCTACATTCCACATTGTTACGTGATTAACTAATGCATCATATTCAACCATTGCACCACCATCCTCTGGTTTTACATAACCTCTAGGATGATACATTCTATTGTATACGGTGCATCTCCAACATCCTGCTTCGACTGATAAATGCCAATAAGGATTTTTTCTAACTCTAGTAGATATAAGCATTTGTTGAGGTGTTGGTCCTGATTGCCTTAAATTAAATGGGACTTTTCTGTCAGATTGGTCCACTGAACTTGGTTGCTTTAGCTTCATATATCCTCCTATAAAAAATGCAGTAGCAATTTTTGAAAATTAATTTCTTTTTAGGGTCTATGCAATCGAAAAATTAGAACTTAAAAGATTTTGTTGTGGAGGACTATTTTGTCATTTTCCATTGTAAAATCACCATTTTGAAGAGCATTTAACCAATGACAGGTCTTCTCGAAGCCACCAAAAGGAAAGCAGTGAAAATTTTTAAATGAACTTTGTTCTTTAGAGAAGTTTGCTAATTCAATAAACATTTCATCGTTTGAAGTTTTTGTTAAAAGGTCAGTTACTTTAGATGAGTTCTTTTTCAAAAAACTTAATGAATTTCCAACACCACTCATTATGCCAAAATTAAGAAGTGTTTTAAAAGATGCCGGGCCTGGAAAGCCTACTCTGACGGGTAATTTTATATTTGAATTATCTAAAAATTTACACCATTTAATAAATGGTTCGGCATTAAAAAAAAATTGAGTAACAAGTTCTAAATTTAAATCCTTATCTTTTGATAATTTATATTTTTTGTTCAAAAATTCGTTCACAGTATTTTGATCAATATCAGGTGAGCCCTCTGGGTGTCCAGCTATTCCTATCTCTTCAAAATCATTATCTTTTAATAAACCACACTCTAGTATTTCCAGAGAAGATGATACTGATCCATTTTGATTACCTCCACCACCTATAACAAGAATTTTTTTGCTATCCGTTCTATTTCTAAGTTCTTTTAGGAAGTCTGAAACATGATCTAAATCTTTCATTGTCCTTGCAGGCAAATGAGTAATAGGAGTTAATTCTTGTTTAGATACAAAATCAACAGTTTCTAAAATGTCGTTTTCTGTAGCATCAGGTAGATATGTTATGTAGACATTATTTTTTTTATCTAAAGGTATCGACGTTAGTTTGTGTCTTACTTTTGGGTTAAGCTCTACGGTAAAGCCATCAACTAAAGAAACAATATTTTCTTTGATCATATTTTTAAAATATAATAGTTAAGACTTTAATCTATTATTTTCTGGGTCGAGCAAAGGTTCCTCTGTAACTGTTAATGGATACCTTTTGCCAAAGTACTCGACCTCTAACTTATTTCCTTTTTCTGACAATTCTGTTGGTAAATATCCATAAACAATGTGTTTATCAACAAAATAGCCATAATTTGTACTTGTAACGTACCCTACAGCCTTACCATTTGAATAAATCGGTTCTGTGCCCAAGGCCATTCCTTCAGGGTCGTCAATAATCATACAAGTAAGTCTCTTTTCAATTGGTTTTTCTTTTATTTTTTGAAGTGCATTCTTACCGATAAACTCATCATTTTTTTTAAGCTTTACCGTAAAGCCTAAGCCTGACTCATAAGGGTTGTAATTAGTATGAATATCTGTACCCAGTGATCTATAGCCTTTCTCCAATCTGAGTGACTCAAAAGCACCAGCACCTGAGCAAATCATGTTGAACTCTCTTGAGGTTTCTCGAAGTTCATCCCATAATGATAGCCCATACTCAGTAGGTGTATATATTTCCCAACCTAATTCACCTATGTAAGATATTCTTACAGCAACACAGGGAATGTTACTGATTGAAATCTTTTTAATATGGAAAAATGGAAAACCTTCGTTAGATACATCATCATCATCACACAGTTTTTCAAGAACAGATCTTGAATTTGGCCCCCATAAGCCGATACCCGCAAAAGCGGATGTCCAATCTATGATCTGAACACTTCCGTCATCAGGAGCATTTGCTCGAAGCCAACTAATATCAATCATTCCATTCCCAGCTCCTGCCAGGACCCAAAATTTATTTTCCTCAAGTCTACTAATTGTAAGATCACTCTTTATACCACCATACATATTAGAAATTACGCTATAAACAACTTTACCTACGGCAACATCAATATTATTTGTGCAAACTTTCTGTAATAATTTTAGAGCACCTTTTCCACTTACTTCAATTTTCACAAATCCTGTAATATCAAAAAGGGCACCCGTTTGTCTTGTTACAAGATGTTCAGCTGCTTGAATTGGTGACCAATATTTTGCAGCCCAGCCTGTCCTATTTGGAAAGTTTTTACCTTTCATTAATTCAGCATTTGACTCATACCATTGAGGTCTTTCCCAGCCCATAGTCTCAAAGAAATGTGCTTTTTGTCCTTCTAACCTTGCATAAAATGGACTTCTTCTTAATGGTCTTGGCTGCTCCATTTGTTGAAGTGGGTGAATAATATCATATACCTCTTTATAATTCTGCTTACCTCTTGACCTTAGATATTTCCTGACATGATGATGTTGATGAAAACGATTGATATCTCCTTGACGAACATCAAGTTCAGGTTCACCATTCACTATCCACTCTGCCATAGCTTTTCCAACACCACCAGCATGTGTTATCCATACAGCATTAGCGGTCCACAAACCTTTTACACTTGTCTCGCCCATCAAAGGGTTACCATCTGTTGTAAATGAAAAAATTCCATTAATTTTTTTTGTAAGTTTTTTTTCTGAAAATCTTGGGAACAACCAATTCGACTCTTTATGTGCACCTTCAAAATCATCAGGTCTAAAGTCCACCAAAGAGGGCATTTCTTCAGCATCTTCAGGTTTCTTTAATTCTTCTGACTCTAAAATTCTTGGTTCATGTCGATAATTCCCAATAACATAAGTATCATTCCATTGTCTGAAATAGAGACTATAATCTTGGTGACGCATCAATGCGTGTTCAACCAAAGCTTCTTTATGATCAGCTTTAAATTCTTTCAATTCTTCAAATGGTTCTAACCACACCATTTGATGTTCGCAGGGAACTAGAGGTAATGATATGTTTGCAAGCCTTCCCATTTTTGGAGCCCAGATACCAGTTGAGACAAGTACAATATCGGCTTCATAATCTCCCTTAGATGTTTGAACTCCACGAATTTGATTATTCTGAATTTTAAATCCATTAACTGCTGTATCACCAAAGAATTCCCCTGCTTTTAAATCAGTGACATATTTTGCCATTGCTCGTACTGCTCTTACAGGTGCTGCTAAACCATCAGTTGGAACATAATATCCCCCGTGAATTTTTTCTGGGTCAATATAGGGGCTCATTTTTAAAACTTCATCTGGAGTAATTATTTTTGCATCAGTTAATCCATAACTGTGAGCTATACCAAGTTTTCGATAAAGGTCTTGATGTCTCTCTTTTGTCTTTGATACTTCAATTCCTCCAACAGTATGAAAACAAGGTTTTCCCTCAAATGATAAGGATCTAAGTAAGTCAACTGTGTACTGTGCAAATTTACACATCATTCGTGAAGGATTAGTTTGAAAAACACCTCCTGGTGCATGACTGGTAGAGCCTCCAGTTTCAAACAATGGCCCTTGATCAAGTATAACCATATCTTTCCAACCCAATTGAGCTAAATGATAGGCAGTGCTCGCTCCAACAATACCACTACCAACGATTATTATTCTTGATTTTCTTGCCATTTATTCCCTTAAAAATACCTAATCAGTTCCAAAATTTGATGTCAATATGAAAAAAAACTTAAAAGTTAACCGCGTCAATAAGACGATCCTCAAGATAGTCAGCAAATGATCGATTACAACTAAGTAATAATTTAAGATCAAGATTAAAAATAGAACAGTCTACTCTAGCTAATAATGTTTGCGCGGCAGTGGATTTTTTAAAGGATTTTTCTCTAAAGTCAAAATGGGTTAATTTATTTAATATGTCAAAACTATTTTTACCTTGAATTTCAAAAAATACTTGTGAGTCAGAAATATTTGTAGCTAATATTAAGGGTGATTTATTTAAATCATCTAATATTTTGTTGAGCTTTTTAATTTCAATTTCTTTCTCAAATATTAAATTCCATTGATCAAAAGACATTTTTGCTAAAGTATAATTATCATTTGAAATTATCCTTAAATTATCTGATGGTGGTAAAAGTTTTAAAGATTTGTTTATGTGATTATTAAATTTTGAGTCACCAGATCCTCTTAACAGAATTTGTTGAATAACTTTTTTTTTTATTTCAATACCATCAGATCGGATTACTTCAGTCATGAAACTAACCTTTTATTATCTTCATCATAAAAAACGGGTTTTACTATATCCACACCAGTTGTACTCATACTTGATGTAGAAGCGTAAGCTTTTGTTCCAATCATTGAGTGGCCATTTTTTATAACAGCTAATGCAAAATCATGACCTAAAGTAGAACTATAATAACAGGATGTAATATGACCAAGCATTGGGACAGGAGATTTAATTTCTTTATCAAGAATGATATGTTGTCCTTCCTCTAGTTTATCAGCTTTATTCGAGGGAATTATACCAACAAGTTGTTTTCTATCTTCTCTTATAGTATCAGACCGAGTAAGTGATCTTTTACCTAAAAAATCTTTTTTTGATTTACCAATCATCCAGCTAAGTCCCAAATCTATAGGCGTTATAGAACCATCTGTGTCTTGGCCAACAATAATGTAACCTTTTTCTGCTCTTAGAAGATGCATTGCCTCTGTGCCGTAGGGAGCAAGACCAAATTCTTTTCCAACACTTTGAATGTTATCCCAAATTTTAGGGGCACTATTTGACGGAATATATATTTCGTAACCCAATTCCCCGGTAAAGCTTGCTCTAAGAATTCGTATTGGAATACCATTAAATTCATGAAATTGGAAAGTCATAAAAGGAAACTCCTCATTGCTAAAATTGATATTTGGAAAGGCTTTTTTCATAATTTCTCTGGTTTTTGGTCCACTAATGTTGAAAGTTGCATATTGCTCTGTAATCGAGTTCATAAAAACTTTTAAATTTGGCCACTCTGTTTGAGCATATTCTTCCATGCAACCTAAAACAGTAGCAGCACCTCCAGTAGTTGTAGTGGCAATAAAATGCTGATCAGAAATTTTACAAATTATCCCGTCATCTTTTACCATTCCATCTTCCCCCAACATAAGAGCATACCTTGCAGAACCTTGTTTCATCTTAGTAAAACTGTTTGTGTAAATTAAATTCATAAATTCCAACGCATCCTCACCTTTGATCTCAATTTTTCCTAATGTGCTACCATCTAAAATACCTGCGTTTTCTCTTACATTTATGCTCTCTCGTTGAACAGCATCATGCATAGACTCATCTTTATTAATTTGAAAATACCATGGCCTTTTCCATTGCCCGACATCCTCAAAAATTGCACCATTTTTTAAGTGCCAACTATGTATTGGTGATTTTCTCTCTGGGTCATAAAACTCATAGCAATTTCTGCCGGCTATTGCAGAAAAACTTAAAGGAGCATAGGGTGGTCGATAAATAGTTGTGCCAACTTCATTTACTTTTTTATCCAGAAGATCAGAAACTATTCCCAGTGCGTTAATACTACTTATTTTACCTTGATCGGTTCCCATACTATTTGTTGTATATCTTTTTAAATGTTCAATTCTATCAAAGCCCTCTGTTATTGCTTGACGGATATCTTTAGTTGTTACATCATTTTGTAAGTCAATAAATGATTTAGCCCATAATGATTTCTTTTGCGGAGAGACTTCCCACAATTTTTCAATGTTATACTTAGTGTTTGTATTTAATTCGAGCTTTACGTCTAATTTTTTGACTTTAAAAGTTTTCAATTTTTCATTTACATCAGAATTTAAATTATCAAAATTAAATTGTCCTGAAGCAGAACCAAGAGTTATGGTAGGTTGAAAAGGTTTTGATGGTTTGTAAGTTAAATCTTTCTCATCCCAATCTAATAAACCTTTTGATTGAGTAAACAAGTGAACATCTGGATTTATTCCACCTGACAAACATAAGCAGTCACATTTAATTTCATTTAAAGCACCAGAACTATCCTCAACAAGAATTTTTTCAATTTTTTTGTTTCCAAATGCCCCTTTTATTTGTGAATTTGTATAGAGAGGAACATCATTTTTTCTTATCAAGTCAAACAAATTTGGCTCAATTTCTTCCCCGGATCGTGAGTCGACATATGCTTTTGGTTTTAAACCAGCTTTTATAAGACTATAAACTAAGCTGTTTGAATTCGAATTATTACTGAAAATAACAGGTTCTTTAGAAGGTGCTAGTCCATATCGGCACATATATTTTTCAAAGGAAGAACTTAACATTATGCCTGGGAGATCATTATTTTGAAAAGATAAAAATCTCTCAATGTGTCCATTACATAATATTGTGTGACCTGTGCGTATCTTATGTAAAGTGCTATTAACTTTTCCTTCTATCGGTTTATAGCCAACAAATCTATCTTCAATGGCTATAAGATGATTTATATAATTATAAGTTGTAACAAGTGTGTTCTTTAAAATCTTTACATTCTTGGATTCTTCTATTTCTTGTATAGTTTCTTTTAACCAATCTTTAGGCTCTTTATTATCTATTAATGAAATTTTGTTTGAATTATTGATAATGCCGCCAAGTTGCTCTTCAAATTCAATTAATAGCACATCATAATTTGAGTTGATGAAAGATTTAGCTGCAAGAAGTCCATTTAATCCTCCCCCTATAATTGTAACATCGACGTTGTGATGGATATGATTGCTTATGCCTTTGAAATCTTTGGGAGGTTTACCCAATCCAGCGGCCCTTCTAATAAGGGGTTCATACAAATTTTTCCAAAATTTCTTATGCGGCCCCATGAATGTTTTATAGTAAAAACCAGCAGTAAAAATTGGAGAAAATAAGTTATTGATACTTCCAAAATCGTTTTCAAGAGAAGGCCATCTGTTTTGACTTTCAATTTCCATACCTTCATAAATTTTTTTTATAGTTGCTCTTGTGTTTGGTTCGGAATATTCACTAATTATTTGGACTAGAGCGTTTGGTTCTTCTATACCACATGTATAAATTCCTCTTGGCCTATGGTACTTAAAACTTCTACCGACAAGGTTAATATTATTTCTTAATAGAGCTGAGGCTATAGTATCACCTTTGTAGCCAAAATATTTGACCCCATCAAACTTGAAGCTAATTTTTTGATGAAACTGAATAAATTGATTTTCTTTTAAATTTATAGATTTCATTTCTCAACCGTAAAATTACCTGAACCAACTTCTGGTTCCCCAGATGGTGTTTTAACAACACTTTTGAAATTATTTAAATTTGGTTTTTTTTCATCGAGCTTGTAGGTCACCAAAATTTCATCAGTAGATGTATCTCTAACACAATTAAACCATTTTCGACAACCATGTGTGTGAACCCAGCGCTCATAAAACAAACCTTTTGGATTTGCTCTTATAAAGACATATTCTCCCCACTCACGATCACCAATTTCTTTTGATCCATCGGGTCTTTTTACATGCGCCTCTCCTCCATTTGAAAATTCCGATTGATCTCGTGGGCCGCAATAAGGGCAATTAATTATGAGCATATTTATTAATGTGCTACGGCTGCAGCACCGTGTTCGTCGACTAATCTTCCACTTGCAAATCTATCAAGATTAAAAGCACTATTAATTTGATGAGGTTCATTTTTTGCAATGGTATGTGCGAAAACATTTGCACTTCCAGGAGTAGCTTTAAAACCACCTGTGCCCCAGCCGCAATTAAAAAATAAACCATCAATGTCACATTTACTAATAATAGGACTAGCATCTGGGCAGATATCAACAATACCGCCCCATTGACGAAGCATTTTCATTTTGCCAAATACTGGATAAAGCTCGACCATAGCTCTTATAGTATCTTCAATAATATTAAAACCACCTCTTTGAGTGAAAGAATTATAACTATCGGTTCCTGCTCCAATAACTAATTCACCTTTATCAGATTGACTGACATAAGCATGAACTGCAGATGACATTACCACTGTATCAATAATAGGTTTGATTGGCTCAGAAACAAGTGCCTGAAGTGGTTTACTCTGTAAAGGTAATCTGATACCCGCACTCTCTGCTAAAACACCAGTATGACCTGAAGCAACAACTCCAACTTTATTTGCCCTTAAAAAACCCTTGGAAGTTTCTACACCTTCTATTGTTCCATTTTTAGTCCTTATTTGATGTGCCTCACAATTTTGAATTATATCAACTCCCATCTCATCAGCACGCATTGCAAAACCCCATGCTATTGCATCGTGTCTTGCTACACCACCACGAGGTTGGTAAGACGCACCAAGTACTGGATATCGAAGATTGTCAGTGTTCATGATAGGAACCTTTTTTTGAATTTCTTCTTTAGATAACCAAAATGAGTCAATGCCATTTAAATTATTTGCACTCACTCTTCTTTTAATCTCTTTAATATCATGTTCGTTATGGGCTAAATTCATAACTCCTCTTTGACTAAACATCACATTGTAATTGAGTTCACTTGATAGGTTTTCCCATAACTTCAAAGAGTGTTCGTACAAATGAGCACTATCATCCCATAAATAATTTGATCTTATAATAGTGGTATTTCTTCCTGTGTTACCTCCACCAAGCCATCCTTTTTCAATTACAGCAATATTTTTTAATCCATGTTCTTTTGCTAAATAATAAGCAGTTCCAAGTCCATGGCCCCCACCACCAATTATTATGACATCATAAAACTCTCTTGGTTCAGGACTTCTCCACATTTTTTGCCAATCTTTATGGCCAGATAGTGCGTTCTTTGCGAGGCTAAATATTGAATATTTTTTTTTCACATCAGCAAATTAGCAAAAAATAAAATAATCAGCTAGTTATTTTCAGGGGCGAATTGTCGTTAATTTTTTTAAAAATTTTTGGGAACTTCCACTGCAAATCACAGTCTACATTAGGGGCTTGAGCTGAACTATTTATGTCGTTTTCACATATTGTTCTAATTTCAAAGCTTATCCTTGTATTTTCAGACTTTTCTTTTGATGAACTATGTAAGTGGGCACCTGAAAAACATAAAATTTCTCCTGGTTTAATAGTTACAGGTACCATTTTAGTATTGCTTGGTAAATCCTGCTTTAATTGCGGGGCAGAGGGATAAGAAAAATCCCCTTTTTTTCTATTGGCTAAATAAATGTTTAAATCCCAAGTCGAAGTAGTGTTTTTAACAGGAACATCAAAATAATCTGGATAAAAAATCATAGTATTTTTTTCCTCTATGTTGCTTACTGGTGCCCACCAATTAATTTGTTGATACAAATTTGTGCCCCAAGTATCACGATGAATATTTATTCTAGATGCTTCTCTATAAGGTAAGTTATTTTCTGCTGGTGCTACTCTTACCACAAATCGATCCCAGAAAGTTCCACCTTTATTAAATCCAATTTCATCTAAAAAGTTAGAAAATATTTTTCTGAAATCTTCATGGTTTTTTAATTTTGATACAATATCCTTACTTATATCCTCAGAATTTTTTAAATAGTGTATTTTTTCTATTTCACCATCATAAATATTTTGTATTTTATTTTTAATTTGAGTTATTAAATCATTTGAAGTTTTTGATTTTTGAAATACAAAAACTTTTCCACTAAAAATATCTTTTTTAAATTCTTGAAGATTTGAAATTTTTTCTATTGGTATAAACATTCACTTTATATCACCAACATATACCCCAAGTGCTAAAGCAGTTTCAATTAGAGGATCGGATCTATCTACAACTTTATAAGTAGAAATTCCTTCACTAATTGGAACATCAACAACTTTCCTATCTCTCCAGGCAACCATTCTTCCATATTTTCCTTTTGCTATTAAATCAACAGCATAAACTCCAAAAGCACTAGCTAAAATTCTATCACGTGGAGTAGGAGGTGCACCTCGTTGAACATGCCCCAAAGAAGTAACCCTACACTCTATATCAGTGCTTTTCATTATTTCCTCTGAAAGATAATTACCTATTCCGCCTAATCTTTTTTGACCATCAGCATATTCAACAGTATAACTTTTTCCATTTTCTGTTTTTACTGCCTCTGCTACTACAATCAGCGAATGAACTATTCCTCTATTTTTCATTTCAGTGAGTTTATTGACAATTCCTTTGATAGAGTAATTTAATTCAGGAATTAGGATTACATCTGCTCCACCTGCAATGCCTGCGTTAATAGCTATGTGTCCTGCGTCTCTCCCCATTACTTCTAAAATCATCGTTCTTTGATGACTTGCAGCAGTTGTTTGTAAGTTATCTAGTGCTTGGGTAGCAACGTTTACAGCTGTATTAAACCCTATGGAGCTTTCAGTTGCTCCCACATCATTGTCAATTGTTTTAGGTATGGCTACAATATTTAAGTCACCTCTTTTTGCAATTTCAGTTAATATTGACATGCTTCCATCTCCGCCTATAACAATAAGCCCATCAAGACCTAATTCTTTGTAACCATCAATAATGTCTTGGGATCTATCTTTGTATTTACCATCTGGCATGGGAAATTTAAAAGGATTACCTTTACTTGTTGTTCCCAAAAATGTCCCACCTTGTCTTAGAAGAGAACCGCTAAAAGTTTGATAGTCTAATGGAACATAAGCAACTGGTCTTTGCATTAAACCAACAGTGCCATCACGAATACCCATAACTTCCATCTGATATGTATTTTTAGCTCTAAAAAATATCGATCTAACTGCCGCGTTTAAACCACCACAGTCTCCACCACTAGTAAGAATTCCAATTTTTTTCATTTAAAATTTATCTGAGTCCCACAACCACGCTGCCCCTCTAACACCGCTGGAGTCACCGTGAGTATTCCGTAAGATCTTATTTCTTATCTTATCACTAAATGTGTATTTAGGAAGTAATTTAGGTATATTGTCATAAAGTCTACCAACGTTTGACATACCTCCACCAAAAACTATTACTTCAGGGTCAACGATACCTATCATTACAGATATTAATCTGGCAAAACGATCTTCATATAATTCAAATTCTTTTTTTGCTCTTTCATCTCCATTTGCTTCCAAAGCGACTATTTCTCTTGTTCTTAAACTGGTGCCATATTTCTCGTTAAATAATTTTGTAAAACCTATTCCTGATATAAATTGCTCAGCACATAAGGGTCTTTTGCAATTCCCTACATTACATTGGACATTAGAATTAATTTCCTCCTCAGTAGGATAGGGTAATGGTTGATGTCCCCAATCTCCTGCAATTTGGTTAACGCCCTCAATTACTCTCTTTTCATAAACAAATGATCCGCCAAAACCAGATCCAATAATTACACCCCAAACTGATTTATAATTTGCCCCGGAGCCATCGATAGCTTCAGATAATGCAAAACAGTTAGCATCATTCATGATACGAATTTCTCTGTTTAAACTTTTTTCTAAGTCTTTATGAAATGGTTTGTCATTAATCCATATACAATTAGCGTTATTTACTAAGCCAGTTTCATATGAAGAAAATCCTGGTATGCAAACCCCTACAGAATTTTGTTGATCTGTAAATTTATCAAATTCTGAAACTAAAGTTTTTACGGTATTTAAACCACTTTCGTAATTTTTTTCATAAGTAGATCTTTTTCTCAGAATTTCTTTACCATTTGAGTCTATTAAAATACCCTCAATTTTGGTACCACCGTAATCAATGCCTATTTTAAAATCACTCATTTTTAAATAGATACCATAAGTTATAAAATATATGTATGAAATCTTTTAAATATATGTATGGATTGTAGTCAAATAAGTTTAAATTTTTTTATGAAAAAAAGAATTATTAATTGGGGCATATTAAGCACTGCTAAAATTGGTTGGGAGCACGTAATACCTGCAATAAAAAAATCTAAAAATAGTCAGGTTATAGCGCTCGCTAGTAGAAATTTATCCAGAGCAACGGCTCTTACAAAAAAATTTAAAATACCAAAAAGCTATGGTTCTTATAAAGAGTTATATGAAGATAAAGATGTAGATGTAATTTATAATCCTCTTCCTAACCACTTACATATAAAATCAAGTATTGAGGCCTGTAAAAATAAAAAAAATCTCCTATTAGAGAAACCATTATCTTTAAAATCAAAAGATATAGATCCATTAATAAAAATTGCCTCACAAAATAAAGTTATAGTTAAAGAAGCATTTATGGTCAGGCATCATCCTCAATGGCGATGGGTTAAAGAATATATAAAATCAGGTAAGATCGGATCAATATCAAGTATATCAACAGTGTTTTCATACAATAATAAAAATCCAAAAAATATCAGAAATATCAAAAAATTTGGTGGAGGGGCCATCTATGACATTGGATGTTATCCGACTGTCATATCAAGATTTCTATTAGATAAAGAACCAAAAAGAGTTATTGCAACTTCTAAAAATGATAAAAAATTTAAAACAGATATTTTATCATCTGCATTGTTAGATTTTGGAGATATTTTCTCAACCTTTACAGTTGCTACACAAAGCACATATTCACAACAAGTAGTAATTCTTGGCACAAAAAAAACAGTTGTTATTGAAAATCCTTTCAATGCAATTGCGAATAAACCAACTACATTTGTTATCTACAATGGAAAATCAATCTATCGAAAAGACAACACAATAAAAGTATTTCCAGCGACTGATCAATATGAACATCAAGTTACAAAATTTTCTAATGAATTAATTTATAAAACTAAAATAGATTATGGATTATTAGATGCAAAAAAAAATATGAAAGTATTAGATGCAATTTTTATGTCTATTAAGAAAAAAAAGTGGATTAAAATTTAATTTATTAGTGAGATAATAAAAAAGTTGAATTAATCAATGGGCACTAGAAGGAGCCCATATATTTATATCACCCTCTTTTGCAGCTTTATTTATTTCTTTTATTTCTTTTTTTGAAAATTTTAAATTATCAAGTGCAGCTAAGTTTTCTTTAAGCTGTTTTACGGTTCTAGCTCCAATTAAAGCAGAAGTTATTGCACGATTATTTAATACCCATGCTATAGCCATTTGGGATAGAGATTGATTTCTTCTTTTTGCAATTTTATTGAGTTCATTAATAATTTTAGTATTTTTTTTCGTTATTAAATCTTTGCTGAAAGAGCTATTTTCATTAACCCTTGAAACTTTGGGAATTCCTTTCAAATATTTATTAGACAAAAAACCTTGGGCTAGTGGAGAAAAGGCGATACAACCAACCCCTTTTTTTATTAGAGTTCTTGTTAAATCTTTTTCAATCCATCTATTGATTAATGAATAAGAAGGTTGATGAATTAATAATTTGATTCCTTTGCTCTTTAAAATTGAAATCATTTTATTTGTCTTGTTGGAGGAGTAAGAAGAGACACCAATATACAGGGCCTTACCAGCTTTATAGATACTTTCTAAAGCGTCAGCTGTTTCCTCAAGAGGTGTATTTGGATCAAAACGATGAGAATAAAATATATCTACATAATCCAGTTTCATCCTCTTTAAACTTTGATCGCAACTAGCAATTACATGTTTTTTTGAACCCCATTCACCATAGGGTCCATCCCACATATCGTAACCTGCTTTAGACGATATAATTAACTCATCACGGTATTTTCCAAGATCACTTTTCATGACTTTTCCAAAATTAGACTCAGCACTGCCATAAGGTGGTCCATAATTATTTGCTAAATCAAAATGAGTAATTCCTGCATCAAAAGACTCAAAAAGAATTTTTTTAGACTCTGAAGCCATTCCATTGCCACCAAAGTTATGCCATAACCCTATTGACAAGACAGGTAGTTTTAAACCACTATCACCACAGTTTCTATAATGCATTTTTTGATAGCGATTTTTGTCTGAAATATATGGCATTTTTAAAGTAATTCCTCTTTGTATGGCATTGAATTTGCTGCTCCCTCCATTGTAACAGAAACACCTGCCACAAGATTAGCAAACTCAATAGCTTCTTTGTAGTTTTTATTTTGAGAGATTGCCACACTTAAAGCCCCATTAAATGCATCTCCCGCACCTGTTGTGTCAACTACTGGTTTTTTTAAATTAGAAGCAGGTACTATAAACTCCTCTTTATTGTTTTTAAAATAACAACCATTTTCTCCAAGTGTAATAATTATATTCTTTATCCCTTTATCTAAAAAAAAATTTCCTGCTTTTTTACAGTCTTCCTCATTTTTAATTGATTGACCGTAATAAAAACTCGCTTCCGTTTCATTGGGGGTAAAAAAATCAAAATATTGAAAGTTATCATCGGTTATTTCACTGGCGGGTGCTGGATTTAGAATTGTTGTACAATTAAAATTCTTTGCTTTTTTTATAGCATAGAGTGTTACCTCTTTTGGTGTCTCTAACTGAGTTAAGAAAACATGAGAAGACTCTATTATATTTAACTTTGAGTCGATTAACTTTTCATCAATTGTACCAGCAGCTCCTGGAACAACATTTATTGCATTTTGCCCAGTTTTTTCATTAATCAAAATACCTGCAGCACCAGTTGATTCATTTTCAGAGATAACCAAACCATCATAATTTATTTTATCTCTCTCATATAAAGAAATTGCAAGATCGGCATAGTTATCTTTACCTACTTTGCTTATAAAAGATACATTACCCCCAGCTCTTGCTGCTGCAATTGCTTGGTTAGATCCCTTACCACCTGGTCCGATAATATATTTTTTTCCTAATATTGTTTGACCTGGAATTGGAATATCATTTGCAAAAAAACATAGATCTGCAACGAATATCCCAAATACACAAATACTCACTTATCTAGTACCCAAACAGTACCATCAGGTTTGACAACTCCTTTAGTTAAGATAAAGCATCCAAATGGTCTAGTTTCGTTTGTTGTGATTATGGCAAATGCTTTCTTGGCTTCATCATAAAATTTAAACCTCTCAATAGATGAAATTTTCCAATTTTCTCCTGAGATTTTCTTAGTTATGTCAATTATTTCTTGGTGAACTTCATTTAACTGATCTGGATTTCCATCAATTTCCATCCTTTGAATAGGAGAGTCAACAAAGCTATCTAGAGGAAATACGGAGAGTATAGCCTCGGCGGCTCTTGAAGCATTTACACCATCAATACGATGAACTCTGGAGTTCATCGAATAGGCAGGAAAATTTGAGTCACATAAAATTAATTTATCTCCATGTCCCATTGCTCTTAGAGTGTGCAAAACCTCTGGACCGAGAATAGGATCAATATTAATAAGCATGGTATATAGAACTAAATTAATTCCTTGAATTCAACTTAATTAATTAATCTTCACTGGTTTGGATCTTAGCTTTCTGACAGTCTCTAGCTCTGCTTTCCTGCAAAGCTTTGGAGGGAGACCTTTATTTATAAGTTTTAAATCTTCAAACACTATTTCGCCCATTTCATAAAATACAGACTCTAGAGCTCCCGCTCTATGTGCTGAGAAAAGAATATTTTTTGATTTACGTATGGGATCATCTTTTTTTACTGGTTCTTCGGGAAATACATCTGTTGCAACTTTTATTTTTCTTTTTTTTGAAATTTTTAGCAGGTCTTTAAAATTCACTACATTAGCCCTACTTAGAATTAGTAAACAAGAATTTTGTTTCATCAGATTCAGTAGCTTTTTATCAATCATATGTTTGTTTTTTGTCGTGATCGAACTTAGAACATATATCACATCTGATTTTTTAAATATTTCATTAAGAGAATTAATTTTACAATTATTATCTTCAAGCAACTTTCTTGGAAGCCAAGGGTCGTATGCAAGAAAATTATTTGTGAAAGGCTCTAACAAGGGTTTTAACTTTTTGGCCAGATCTCCAAAACCAATAAAACTGACAGTGTTATTCTGCAATAAACTAGAATTCATATTACTTTCCAATCCATATTTTTCTTTATTATTAATAAAATCAATATGTGATTGATGAATTTCCCTTTTGAGAGATAAAGTAAAACCAACTGCTATTTCAGCAACTGTTTGAGCAAAAACAGGAGCAGTGGATAGAATATAGATACTATTTCTAAAACAATATTCATAATCCATATTGTCCATGAAGTTGCTCTCAACATTGAATATAGCTTTAAGTTTTGCTGCCTTTTTTAAAATTGAATTCGGAAGATCAGGTTGTCCAATTATAAAATCTGCTTTTGATATATTGTTTTGATAAAATTTTTTTTTATTTTTTATTGGTGCGTTAATAAGTTTGAAATTTTTTTTTAAATAAACAAGCTTATCTTTAGAGAAAATAAGATTCATTTGTCTTGGAAAAGGATCAACAATTATTGTCTTCATTACTTGATTATATCAATTATTTATTTTTTTGATAATCTAAGTTTAAATGAAAAGATCTGAAATAAATGCCGCAATATCTGAAGCTAAAGACATGATCGATAGATATTCGTGGGTTCTACCTAAATGGGGCTATTGGTCTAAAGAAGAGTACAACAATAATCCTAACTTAAAAAATTATTTAAAAAATCATCAAATGGGCTGGGATGTTACTGATTTTGGTAAAGGCGAATTTGAAAAAAAAGGTATCACCTTGTTTTGTATAAGGAATGGAATACAGGGTAATAACGATGACAAACCCTATGCTGAAAAGTTATTGTTTATGAGAGAAGGTCAAGAAATTCCTTTTCATAGCCATAAGGTAAAACTAGAGGATATAATTAATCGGGGAGGCGGGGAATTAGTAATTGAATTTTTAGAAGTCGACTCAAATCAAATTGAATTAAACTCTAAAATTGATGTTCTTGTTGATGGTGAAATAGTTTCCGTAGCACCAAGAGAACCCTTAATTTTAAAAAGAGGTCAGAGCGTCACTGTTGAAAGAAACATATATCATAAATTTTACTCAGCTGAGGGTTCAGGAATGGTTATGGCAGGAGAGGTTTCTCAAGTCAACGATGATAATAAAGATAACTATTTTTTAGAAAGTGTAGGAAGGTTTACTGAAATTGAAGAAGATGAAGTTGCGATTCATCCTCTCTGGAATGAAATATAATGCAAAGAGGTATAATTGGCCTTGGAATGTGGTGTGTAGATACCACTTACAAAATAGATAATTTACCTGAGAGAGGTAAATTAGAGCCAATTTCGAATACTTTTCAATGCGTAGGTGGAGGTCCATCAAATGTTTTAACAGATTTAAATTCTTTAGGATTTAAACATCCAATGTACGCAATGGGATCAATTGGACTTGATACAGATGCATCAATTATAAAGAAACATTGTAGAGAAAATAAAATAGAGACTAAATATTTGATTGTATCAAAGCAAATTTCTACTTCTCATACCGTTTGTATGTTTGAAAAACAAAAAGAAAGAACTTTTTTATATTATCCAGGGGCAAACAGTTTACTTGACAAAAAACATTTTAAAATAAACCAATTAAAAACTGCACCTAAAGTTCTTTATGTCGGATATATTACACTACTAGGTAAATTGGACAAATTTGATGTTGACAAAAAAACTCGTTTATCAAAAGTTTTAAAAAAAGCTAAAAGTAAAAATGTGATAACAGTTTTAGATTTAGTTTCAAATAAGCACCCTAAATACAAAAATATTATTGAAAGCTCATTGCCATTTACCGATTATTTGCTTTTGAATGAAATTGAAGCAGAGATACTATTTAATAAAAAAATTTACGACTTCAATAAAAAACTTAATCAAAAAATCTTAACTGAGTTAATTAGTAAAGTTTTCAAAAAGGGCATTATTAGAGGAGTTGTTATTCATAGTCCAACTGAGTCGCTCTATTTTGATAGATCAAAAAAAATTTATACTAAATCAAAGGTTTTACCAAAAAGCAGAGTAATAAATTCGGTTGGAGCTGGAGATGCTTTTTGTGCAGCGTTTATATTTGGAATACATGAAAATTGGGACATAAAAAAAACTCTCAAAAAGGCTCATGCAGCTGGGACATCTATGATGAAAGTTAATGCTTCCTCTGGAAATTTACCTAATATATCTAAATTATAATTTTAAAACTTTTTCAGTGATCTCAACGTCTTTTAAAAGCTTCCTGTCAGGTATGAGTTTATTTTTCTTTAATTCAGAATGGTAAAATTTAACAGCATCTATAGGTTTAATGTTATTTTCAACAACTTCTCTCATAATTTTTACTAATAAGATGGGATCTTCAGCTAAGTTTATTTTTCTACCAAACAAAGCTACTTTTGCACCATATTGACTGGCTTTTTTTATTAATTCAAAACAATCTCTTGTTGTGCCTTTGCTACCCCCAAGAATGCCAACAATAAGATTTTCAGGATCGAAGCTGGCTAGCTCCTCCATTGCTTTTGGACCATTGTAAGCTATTTTCAAAAAAAGAGGTCTCTCATCTTTAGTCTGCCCAGCTATTGCTTTTATAATGCAATCGTTAACGTAATCACCCATTTGTCTTATGTTCATATTTAGATCAATTGGGGAATTGAATACTTCTAAAAAATGTTTGAATTTATATTTAGAAGCTTCAATTCTAAACTCTTTATAGGCATTTAACATTGCAAGGTCATAGTCAACATTATTAGAAAACGTTACAGAAAATAAACCTAGGTTAACTAACTTACTTACTTTGTCCATTTGAGCAGACCGAAAAGGTCTAGGGTTAGTTTTTCTATAATTTCCATTTCTCATAAGCCAGATATCAGTCGTATCATTCATTCTAATTGCAGGTGTAATAGTTGAATTTTTAAATAAATTTCTTTTTACGAGATCTTCACCAACTGATGCAGACATCAGCATAATATCTACTAAATCAGATTTAGTCATTGATATCATCGCATTTTTGTAATCTACCAGGTTTTTATATTCTTTTAGTATTTTTCCATTTTCATTTCTTTTTGATCCAGGTGTTGTGACACCCATTGCTAAATCACCATCTTTAGCATCTGCTATAATGAAGTCTCTTGGCGAATATTTATTTTTTTTTATTCTAAGAATTTTTTGATCTAAAGACTTCTTCATAATCTGATTATACTCAATTCTATAAATAGAAAATAGTTTTATTCTATATATAATATAAAAATGTATTTAGGTATTGATCTTGGTACTTCTTCGATGAAGTGTTTGCTACTTGGAGAAAAACAAGAAATCTTGTTTAGTGTCAATAGTGAAGATATACCATTGTCCACTCCTCAAAATGGTTGGTCAGAACAAGATCCATCATTTTGGATAAAAGCATTAGATCAGTGTATCAAACAAATAGTTTTAAAATTTGATTTATCGCAGATCAAAGCTGTATCTTTTTCCGGACATATGCATGGTGCAACTTGTATTGATAAAAATCATAAGGTCATAAGGCCTTGTATACTATGGAATGATACACGTAGTTTTAGGCAGTGCAGTCAAATTATGGCTGACGAAACTGTTATGGATATAGCTGGAAATATAGCAATGCCTGGTTTTACATCACCAAAAATCTTATGGATGAAAGAACACGAAAGTGAAAATTTTAATTCAATTGCAAAGGTTTTATTGCCGAAAGACTATTTAAGATTTTATTTAACAGGAGAGTTTTTTAGTGATTTGTCAGACGCAGCAGGCACTTATTGGTTAGATATAAAAAATAGAACTTGGTCTAATAAACTTTTAGATATTGGCTCAATGGATATCTCGCAAATGCCTAAAACTTGTGAGGGGACAGATCAAACAGGCGTAATTAAAAAAGAGATTGCAGAAAAATATGGTTTTAGTAACTCTTGCAAAGTTTTTGGTGGAGCAGGAGATAATGCTGCAGCCGCTGTTGGATTAGGGCTTTACCAAGAGGGAAATGCTTCATTATCTTTAGGCACTTCTGGTGTTATTTTTGGTTCAACAAAAAACTTTTTAAAAAATTATGATGATGCGATACATTCCTTTTGTCACTGCTTACCTGAAACATGGCACCTCATGTCAGTGATGCTCTCTTGCACCTCAAATGTTAATTGGTTTATAAATAATTTTAATTCATCAATTGATGAGATTAATAAAGAGTTAAATTCTGTTTTAAATAATTTTTCTGATGTAAGTAGATATCCTTATTATCTTCCTTATCTCACTGGTGAGAGAACACCAATTAACGATCCTCATGTAAGAGCAAGTTTTCACGAAATGGGTATAGACACTAATCGAAATACATTAATCTATAGTTTAATAGAAGGTATTTCTTTTGGTTTGTATGATAATTATTCATCCTTAGTTAAGACTGGTATAAAGTTAGATAACATCTTTGTAATAGGAGGTGGTTCTAAAAATGACAGCTGGATACAAATACTTGCTTCATTGATGGAGAGAGATTTATCAATAACTGATGCTTCAGACACAATGGCTGCTTTTGGAGCTGCTAGAATAGCATTTCTTGGTTACAATAATTTAAAACCAAGTGAAGCCCTTAGTCTTCCAAAAGTCAAAAAAATTATAGGTAAAAATGAAATTCAAACAGGTATCTTAAAAGACAGATTTTTAAAGTGGAAAAGCTTTTATTTAGGAAAAAATGTCTAGCAACCAAAGAATAGAATTCCCAGAATTAGTAAAAAAAATATTAGAGAATGTTATTAAAATTAATCAAAGTCGTTATTTTATAGCAATTTCTGGAGCACCAGCATCTGGGAAAAGCACAATATCTGAAAAATTAAAGTCAGAACTAATATTAAATAGTCATAAATCAAGTGTTCTTCAAATGGATGGTTTCCACCTTGATAATAATATACTTGAGACAAAAAAATTAATTGAGAGAAAAGGGGCACCAGAAACATTTGATGTACTGGGTTTATTAAATTGTTTATTAAGATTGAAAAACGAGGGTGAAGTGATTGTCCCTATCTTTGATAGATCATTAGAACTATCAAGATCATCTGCTTTAGTAATATCTGAGAATACAAAAATTATAATAGTAGAGGGTAATTATTTATTGCTTGATCAAGAACCATGGAGAAAAATTCATAATTTTTTTGACACAACTATAATGATTGATTGTAATAAAGATATTTTAGAAAAAAGATTAATTGAAAGATGGGAGAGTTTTGGACTATCTAATGATCAAATTAAAAATAAAGTTTATAAAAATGATCTTCCAAATGGATTAAATGTTATTAGTAAAAGTATTTCTGCTGAATTTAATTTAATAAATTAATTTTGAGGTGGTTGCTTAGCACCTGTCATATATGCGACAGCATCAGACATTTCATGTTTCTTAGGGTCAATTACACATAATCGAGTTCCAAGTCTATGAATGTGTATTCTATCAGCTACTTCAAAAACATGAGGCATATTATGTGAAATTAATATGATGGGTATTCCTCTAGACCTCACCTCACCAATTAACTCTAAAACTCTTCTACTTTCTTTAACACCTAGAGCTGCAGTAGGCTCATCCATAATAACGACTTTAGTTCCAAATGATGTTGCTCTTGCAACTGCAACACCTTGTCGTTGACCTCCAGACAATGTTTCAACTAATTGATTTATATTTTGTATGGTTAATAGACCAAGATCAGACAGTCGTTTTCTAGCTTCATCTGCCATTGCTTTTTTATCTAAAAATTTTAAAAAACTTCCCATAAAGCCTTTTTGTCTAATTTCTCTACCTAGAAACATATTATCAGTTATTGATAAAGCAGGTGAAAGCGCAAGGTTTTGATAAACAGTTTCGATACCTAATTTTCTTGCTTCTATAGGTGATGTAAAAGTAACATTTTTGCCATCAAGCAATATTTCACCGCTATCTGGTATAACAGCACCACAAAGCACCTTAATTAGTGTAGATTTTCCAGCGCCATTGTCTCCAATTACTCCCAAAACCTCACCTGGATAAAGCTCTAAATCAGCACTATCAAGTGCAACAACTTTGCCGTATTTTTTTGACAATTTCTTTGCTACTAGCACTGGCTGCATTACGCTGAGACCTTTCTTATCCATTGATCTATTCCAACCGCCACTATAATAAGACAACCTAAAGCAAATCTTTGCCACAATACATCAAGACCTGCTATGGACAGACCTGAGCTAAATACTCCCACAATCAAAGCCCCAAATAAAGAGCCAATGATAGTGCCCCTTCCACCAAAAAGAGAAGTTCCACCTATCACAACAGCTGTGATGGAGTCTAAGTTACCTTCATAAAAAGATGTGGGAGATACTGAACCAACTCTACCTATTGAAACCCATGCTCCAATCGCAACAACAAGTCCAGCAACAGCATAAATTGAAACTAACATCCTGTCAGTTCTAATACCCGATAGCTCAGCAGCCTCCTTATCATCGCCAATTGCGTAAACATGCCTTCCCCAAGCAGTTTTATTGAGTAAAAACCATAGAAAAACAAAAATACCAATCATGAGGAACGCACCGTAAGTGAATACAAAACCTCCAAGATTAATTCTTTCACCCCAAAAGTGAAGAAGAGGAGCATTTACTTCAATATCAGAGCTTCTAATAGATTGAGATCCAGTAAAGAAAATTACTAGTGCAAAAAATATATTCCAAGTTCCTAAAGTAACTATGAACGGGGGCAATCTTAAGCGGGTTACCAGTAACCCATTGAAAGCACCTGTTGCAATACCAGAGATAAACCCTACTGCTATTGCTGGGAGAGTTGGGACTCCCATTTCAACAGAAAGCTTACCCATGAACACTGATGCTAAAACCATCATTGCCGCAACACTTAAATCAATTCCAGCAGTTAATATTATTAGAGTTTGAGCTGCTGCAAGAATACCGACAATTGTAACTTGTTGTACAATTAGAGATAAATTAAAAGCAGAGAAAAATTTTCCTCCAGCTATGAAACCAAATGCAATAACGCTTAATATTAAAATAATAACAGGAACTATTGTTGGGTTACCGTGAAGAAAATGTTGAATTTTTTTTAGTGTAGTTTGTTCACCTAAATCAAAAGAGTGATGATCTTGATCTTTTTCACCTATATCAGTTGTGAATTTAGGTTGATCTTTTAGATCTTTAGAAATGTCATCAGAAACTTTACTCATTTAAAAAATATCATGACTTCAGGGCAGAATAATCTGCCCTGAATAATAAAATTATTGGATTAACCCCAACATCTATCCATACCTTCTTTGACACTAATTGATGGAACTCCGCTAGCAGCATCATCTGTAACTAAGTTCACACCAGTGTTAAAGAAGTCAAGACCTGGAGTATTTTCAGGCTTTGAACCATCTTCAGCCCAAGCTTTAATAGCCTCAACACCAAGTGAAGCCATTAATAGTGGGTATTGCTGTGATGTAGCACCTATAATTCCTCTTTCAACGTCAGCTACACCTGGGCAACCTCCGTCAACTGAAGCAATAAGAACGCTACCATCGTCTTTTCCAACTGCTTTTAATGCCTCATAAGCACCAACAGCTGCTGGCTCATTAATAGTGTACACAACGTTTATGTCTGAGTCTTTTTGTAGACATTTTTCCATTGCAGTTCTTCCACCTTCTTCGTTACCGTTTGTAACTTCATTACAGATAATTCTTGGATCATCTTCATCTCCCCATCTGGAAACATCTTTTACATCGATTCCAAATCCAGATAAGAAACCTTGATCTCTAAGAACACCAACAGAAGGTTGACTCTCGTTAAGGTCTAACATTGCAATTTTGGCATTAGCAGCATCTGCTCCTAACTTTGCAGCAACCCATGCTCCACCTAATTCACCTGCCTTGAAGTTATCGGTTGCAAAAGTAGAGTCTGCAGCTGTAATTGGCTCTAGTGGTGTGTCAAGAGCAATGACTAGTAAACCATTGTCTTGAGCATTTTTTAATGGAGTAACAATAGCTTTTGTGTCAGATGCAGCAATTAAAATACCTTTTGCACCTGAAGCAATACAAGTCTCAATAGCTCTTACTTGAGTCTCATGGTCACCATCAACTTTACCCGCAAAGAATGATAATTTGACACCTAATTCATTAGCTCTCGCTTCTGCTCCTTCTTTCATTTTAACAAAGAAAGGATTGATGTCTGTCTTTGTAATTAAGCAAGCTTCAACAGCATGGCTTCCTGCTTTTGCTGGCATAGCAGCAAAAGTAAAAGCGACAGCCATAAGTGAAGCTAGAACTAGAGATAATTTTCTCATAGTTATTTCCTCCTATATATAGTCTTATTCACAATATCCTATTGTCATGTCTTCTTGCTAGTTAAATTTTAATTTTTTAGTCTTGATTTTTCACGAAATGTTTATCTACTATTTCTTTCCACGAAATAAAAGAATTTCTGATAGTGTCATCGATATTAGGAATAATTTTAGAGCTTTTCACCTTAAAATCCTTTAAATCACTGGTATTTTTTAAATTATGATAATATTGCATTCCAAAAAGTAACGCACCATAAGATGACATATCCTCCATTTCAGGGATATTTAACTCAATTTCTAATAGGTTACTAATTAGTTGAAGGAAAAACTTATTTTTTACCATACCACCATCAACAGATAAGTTTTTTAAATTAAGATTTCTCGATTTTTTCATAAACTCTAAATACACGACCATTTGATAAGCAACAGACTCTAGTCCAGCTCTGACTAAATGATTGGTATTTGTAGACGCACTTATTCCAAAGAATGCAGCCCTAGCGTCGGATACCCAAAATGGAGGACCTAACCCTGAAAAGGCAGGTATTAAATAGACACCATTATTATCTTTTACTTTTTTTGATAAGACTTCACTATCTTCAGCCTTATTAATTAATTTTAAATTGTTTTTAAGCCATGAAATTGTTCCTCCAGCAAATGAATTTAGGCATTCTAATGCATAGATATTCTCTTTATCATTTGTGAAAGCCAGGGAGGTAAGTGAATTTTCATCGATAATCATTTCATTACCAATATTTGTTTGAATGTTAAAACCTGTTCCTGTCGTGATTTTAGTATCACCTTTATCAAAACAAAAATTTGCAAAAAATGAAGCTTGCGCATCACCAGCAACTCCAATTATAGGTATTGACTTTTCAAATGCTTTATTAAAATCACTCTCTCCAAAAATATTTGAACTATTGAGTATTTTTGGAAGTTTCAGATTATTGCCATCAAAAATATTTAATAAATTTTGATCCCAAGAATTTTCTAAACAATTAAATAATAAGGTTCTTGATGCATTTGTAGTATCAGTCACATAAGAATTTAGGTTTGTAAGTCTATAAATGAGATATGTTTCGATTGTTCCAAATAAGATATCTCCATTGTCGATTTTCGATTTAACTTCTAATTTGTTCTCATAAACCCATTTTAATTTACTGCCAGAAAAAAAAGTATTTGGTTTAAGGCCAGTTTTATCAACAATTTCTTTATTTTTTGACTTATCGTTTAGAATATCTTCACAAATTTTTTGACCTCTAGTGCACTGCCAAACAACTGCATTATGAATTGGTTTTCCATCTTTTTTATTAAAAAGTGTAAATGTTTCTCTTTGGTTAGTTAGACTGATGAATTTAGGATTTGACATAATTTCTGATGCCTTTTTAACTAACTCTAATAGGTTTTGATAAATTTCTTCTAAATCGTGTTCAATATAACCCTCATCAGTGATTATTTGCCGGTGTTCCTTTTGAAATCTTTTTACAATCTCTAATTGTTCGTTAAAAACAATAACTGTCGTAGATGACGTACTTGAGTCAATAGTTATATAACTCATTTGTTAAGTAAGTCTTTTGATATTTCAGCTATCTTTTCCGGACTCATATTATAATGATCTAATACATCAGCTTGAGATCCATTAATCATATATTCGTCAGGTATGCCAAGTATTTTGAGTTTTACATTTATATTATTTTGAGCAATCAGGCTCGCACAACATTCACCAAGTCCTCCAAATATACTATGTTCTTCGACTGTTAAAATTGCTTTAGAGTTTTTAGAAAATTCTAAAAATGTTTTTTTATCAAAGGGCTTTATTGTATGCATGCTGATAATTGAACAATGAATATTACTTTCTTTTAAAATTTCACTAGCCAAGTATGCTCGTTGCAATGTTTCACCAGTTGCTACAATTGTTAAATCCTCTCCTTTTTTTACCACAATAGATTTTCCAATTTTAAATTCTGTACCTGGAGGATGAATATCCATCATTGGTTTTTTTCCATATCTGATGTAAAGGGGATGATCATATGAAATAGATTGTTTGATAGCTTGTGATGCTTCAAAGTTATCTGCAGGTGCAACTATTGTCATATTATTTATTGCTCTCAATGTAGCAAAATCATGTATCGAGTGATGTGTTGATCCTAGCTGTCCATAGCTAATCCCTGCACTAATTCCTATCAACGAGACATTGCGATTAGAATAAGCAACATCATTCTTGATCTGTTCTAAAGATCTCGCAGTTAAAAAACTTGCAGGGGAGACACCAAATACAATCTTTCCTCCTGCAGCTAAGCCTGATGAAACCCCGACTAAATTCTGTTCTGCGATACCTACTTCTATAATTTGATCAGGTAATTCTTTACCGAATGGAACTAATTTACCCGAACCTCTTGAGTCACTTGTGACAACAATAATATCTTTATTTTTTTTTGCCTCAGATAGTAATGTCTCAGAAAAGATTTCTAGGTTAGGTTTACCAATTTTATTCATATGAATTTAGTTTCTCATTTAGCTCTGAGACTGCCCTCCCATATTCATCTTCGCTTGGTACTTTATGGTGCCAATTAATTTGATTTTCAATAAAACTTACACCGGACCCTTTAGTAGTTTTTGCAATTATGACAGTAGGTTTATTTTTTGAAATGGGTATTTCTTTAAATACATTTAATAATTCAGAAATATTATTTCCATTTGTTGAAATAGTTTCAAAACCAAAAGCCTCAAATTTTTTATCAATCGGCTCGATTGGGTTAACTTCTTCTGTTTTTCCTGTAATTTGTAAATCATTCCTATCGATAATTACGATTAAATTATCCAATTGATATTTAGAAGCAGTAGTACAAGCTTCCCACACCGAACCCTCTGATAGCTCTCCATCGCCCAATAAAGAAAAAACTTTATTTGTTTTTTGATCTATTTTTTTAGATAGCGCTAAACCTACAGCAACTGAAAGGCCATGTCCTAAAGCGCCGGTGTTATGCTCAATTCCCAAAATTTTTCTAGTGGGATGTCCAATAAAATGAGAGTTAAAATGATTGAGTTTTTCAAGATCTTTTCTTGAAAAAAAACCTTGATCACAAAGAACCGTGTAAAGAGCCTCAACTGAATGACCTTTACTATGGATATAATGGTTTCGGTCTTTTTCGTTAAAGTTTTTAGGATTTATATCTAAGACTTTATTATATAAGACATTCAAAATGTCGATACATGATAAACTTCCACCAGTGTGACCAGCGCCAGATTTATAAATAATATCTAATATGGCCTTCCTGTATTCTAAAGATTTTATTTTAAGTTGATTTAAGTCCATTATTTATTGAATAGTAAATAGTTTTAGTCTTGGGATAAATGTTTATATAAAGCTTTTTGAGCAATTTTTAAAGCAGCCATAGCATCATGATTTGCTTGAGCTTTTGTTAATGCTTCAATGTCTAAATCATCTAGGGCTTTATCAACAGCTTTTAAAAAATCTATAGCCATATTTGCCATTACCACACTATCTTCTCTAAATGGAAACTGATCCAGTTGCCAAACACCCTCCCAATTATTTTTTCTTAGAACATAAAAAAATTCAAAAAGCTCTATGGGGTGAAGACTACCAGCTAAAAGATCATCGTCCCATGATCTAAAGTTATCATTAACATCCATTCCAAATAGCCTACCATAATCAATAGCTAATTGAGCCGAGTCAGCAGCTGACTCTCCACCATAAATAGCATGACCAAAATCAAGAAGAAGTCCGATATTAGGAAGACCTATTTTTTCAATACCAAGAATAGTTCTTGAAACAGAGTCATAGCTCATTTTTACCCTTGGCTCTCTTGGTTTATATTCTATTACAAAATTTAAATCAGTATTTTCACTTGCTAAATTTCCCACACCATCCATCGAATTTTTCCATAACGATTTATGATCAACTTGAAACGGATAGTCCCAACCATCTTGTCCAGGCCAAAGCTTAACATATTTGGCATTAAAAAATCTCACAGCCTCGCAAGCTTGAGTAATTAGTTCATGCGCTCTTTTTCTAATACCCGGATCAGGATTTGTGAAAGCTCCCTTTGAGAATTCTTTTGTATAAATTTCAGGAGTAATACCAATCACTTTTAAATTAGCTTTATCGAGAGCATCTTTTATTTGCTCATTCGAGTAACTTCCTCCAAAGTATGGGAAATTTAGATCTACGTATGAAAGGTCTTTTACTTGTCCAGCAAGTTCTATGGCATCGAGTACACTTCTTGGTTCGCCATAACCATCTGTTGCATATCTATCAAGATAGGTGGCAAAATGCCAAATACCTGCGCCAAACTCTTGTTTTTTCATGAATACATTTTCTATTATTTAAATTATTTTAGCTATCAATAATTTTAATTAACTCATTGTTCAAGAATTGAACAGTTGAGATGATATTTTTGTCGCAAATGTCTTATTTGCATGATTTTTTTCAACATTTATTTGGAATTGATCACAAAAATTGACTAATATGCATTCGTTTATAAACATAGGAGGAATTTATGAAAAAAATAATTCTTACAATTCTTGTATCATTCCTATCTCTTTCTGCTTTTGCTGAGAGATTTGTAATGGTTACACACGGTGAGGGTAAAGACCCTTTCTGGCCTGTTGTGCAAAAAGGTGGTGAAGATGCTGCTAGACACGTAGGTGCAGATTTTGAATACATTTTCAATCCATCTGGAGACCTAGGTGACATGGCTAAGTCAATTGCAGCTGCCGCTGCTACTCAGCCTGATGGTATGGTAGTTTCACTTCCTGATCCAGAAGCTTTAGGTCAAGCAATCAAAGATGCTGTTGCTGCTGGTATTCCAGTTATTACTATGAACTCAGGTTTAGAGTCTTCAGCTTCTCTTGGCGCATTAATGCACGTTGGTCAGCCTGAATTTCTTGCTGGTCAAAAAGCTGGTGAAAGAGCTAAAGCAGAAGGTGCAACTAAAGCACTTTGCATGATTCAGGAAGCTTACAACACTGCTCTTACAGATAGATGTGGCGGTTACGCAGAAGCTCTACCAACAACTAACGTAGACACTTCTAATGACCCTGCTTCAATCCCAACAAGAGCTGCTGCTGGTTTACAAGCAAACCCTGACGTCGATGCTGTATTATCAGTTGGACCACACGTTTGTTCAGGTGTTCAAAAAGCTATTGATGATTTAGGTATGTCAGTACATCACTCTTGTTTTGACTTAAGTCCAGAAGTTATGGATTTAATCGCTTCAGGAAAAGTTGCATACACAATCGACCAACAACAACGTCTACAAGGTTATATGCCTATCGTAGTTCTTCACTTATACAACAACGGTGCTGGACTATTACCAGGTGCTAATATTCCTTCAGGACCTGGATTTGTTGACAAGTCAAACGCATCATCAGTTTCTGCATTAGCAGGTATTGATAGATAATTTTATTTAATCTCAAAGTGGGCAATTTATTGCCCACTTTTTTATAAACTACAGAGAGTATTTATTTACATTTAATCATGTCAACTACAACTCAAAGACAAGAGTCAGATAGACATCAAAAAAAGACATGGTTTACAGCATTAATATCTAGACCAGAAGTCGGTCCAATAGGAGTGATGCTCCTTTTATTTGGTATGTTGGGCTACTTTTCAATTCCAGCTGGGGAGATGTCATGGAACCCCTTTACCGGTGAGGGTTTTAATGCTCTTGGTATTAGAAATTTTTTAAGAGTTATTTCTCAATTAGGTATAATTGCAATAGGAGCAGGTTTATTAATAATCGCTGGAGAATTTGATCTTTCAATCGGATCAATGATTGGTTTCGCTGGTGCCTGCATGGCAATGATTTTAAGATGGGGTTTTTCAGTCATCATACCTTACATATCTTTTGAGGGTGGTTTTCATATTGAATTTTACACGTTATTTCACATCTCTGATGTCTCTCCAATTTTAGCTATCTTTATAACTTTATGCTTCACTTTATTTTTTGGTTGGTTACAAGGAACTATTGTTGTGAAGTCTGGTTTGCCATCATTTATTGTTACACTTGGGGGTTTATTTTTTCTCAGAGGATTAACAGAAGTTTCTCTAAGATCTTTTAATCATAGACCAGATCAGACAAAAGGGGCGACTACTGTCACAGAGATTCCAGATATAAAAAATATTGTAAATGTCCCTGGTCATGGAGAAATGGTAAGAGAAAAAGCAAAAGCTTTACCGGAAGCTGATCTAGTAGCTATAGCCAAAGATATACCAGCTGATACAGTTGCAACAATTACAGATAGATTAGAATACACTTACCAAAGAGTAGCCGAAGCCAAGACACAAATTTTGCTTGATAAAGGAACTAAACCTTTACAAGAGGCTTTAGCAAACGCTCAGCAAAGTGGAAATGATTATATGGTTGGCATGATTCAAGAAAAAATTGCTAACTTTCAAATCGATCCAGTAGTACCAAAAACAGTTACTGATGTTGATATAGCAAGAGTTTACATTGACTCTCTCATTACTGCTCGCCCTGTTGCAAATTTTTTTGGTGGAGATATTTTAGAACCTGTTTTTGATTGGCTTTATTACCCGGTTGACTGGAACACTAATAATTTTGGAAATCAGTTTGCCTCTGGTTTATATTCCTGCGTCATGATTTGGCTAATTTTAGCGATTATTTGTTACATTGTACTGAGCAAAACTCAAGCAGGTAACTGGATTTACTCAACTGGTGGAAATCTGAGTGCAGCCAAGGCAAATGGTGTACCTACAGATAAGGTTAAAGTATCTCTATTTATGTTTTCTGCTTTTTGTGCAACAATTTTTGCAACCGCTCAAGTTTTTGAAGTTAATACAGCAGATGCGGCTAAAGGTAATTTAAAAGAATTAGAGGCAATTGCTGCAGCTGTGATTGGTGGCGTTGTTTTAACAGGAGGTTTTGGCACCATACTCGGTATTGTTGTAGGCGCATTTATATTTGGTGTTGCTAAAGAAGCATTCTTTTATATTCCAGGCATAGACGGATCATTTTATAGAGTATTCTTAGGGTTAGTAATCATAGCTTCTGCTTTGACTAATGAAAATATTAGAAAACGAATTATGGGTAGTATTTAGTTATGGAAAACAATAATTCACCATTTATAGAAATTACAGATCTTGTAAAAAAGTTTGGAACATTTACAGCTTTAAATGGTGTCTCTTTAAATGTCCTACCAGGAGAAGTTCACGCATTACTAGGTGATAACGGTGCTGGAAAGTCCACTCTTATTAAAGTCTTATCAGGAGTTCACCAGCCAACTTCTGGAATTATTAAAGTTGGAGGAAGTGAAGTAAAATTTAGCTCTCCAAGAGAGGCTACTAGTGCAGGTATTGGAACTGTCTATCAAGATCTGGCACTTAATGCCTTGACCTCTGTTACACGAAATTTTTTCTTGGGAAATGAATTAAAAAAAGGACCTGGCCCTTTTGGAATATTAGATTTTAAAAAAATGGATGAAATTACGATTACTGAAATGGGAAAAATTGGCATAAATATCTCAGATCCTACTCAGCCAGTTGGAACTATGTCAGGTGGTCAAAGACAGACACTTGCTATTGCAAGAGCTATATACTTTGGTGCTAAGATTTTAATTTTGGATGAACCAACATCTGCACTTGGGCAAAAACAACAAATGGAAGTTTTAAAAACTATTAAAAAAGTCCAACAATTAGGGAATATAGCTATTATTTTAATTACTCACAATGAAATCCACGCAAGACTTATTGCTGATCGATTTACATTCTTAAGCTTAGGTGAAGTAATAGGATCTGGAAAGTCATCAGAATTAGGTGGAGATGATGTTAAGCGTTTAATGGCTGGCGGTGCTCAAATAGGTGATTTGGCCAAAGAGCTTGAAGCTGTATAATATTTTTATTAGTAAGAGCTAGGATTATTATCTTTATCAGACTCATCGTGGTTTTGATTAGTAAGCTCTTTGAATTTTCTCACATGTGTGGCTGCTGCTCCAGATAACAACCTTACATCATTTGTAATTGTCACAAGATCAAAACCCCATTCGGATGCCTTGGCAGCATACTCTGGAGTCCCACAATGAAGACATGCAACTTTTCCATGTTTATGAGCAATATCTAAAATTTTCTTTTTAGACTCAATCATCTCAGGTTCTGTTCGATCAAACCCAGGTGTTAACTTTCCTTGGTTCAGCCCTATTGTTAAATCTGCTGTCCCGATATAAAGGCCATCAAGACCAGGAGTGGATGCTATATCATCAAGATTATCAAATGCTTCTTGAGTTTCTATCATGGCAAGACAAAACGTTCCCTCATTTGACTCATAAAAATAATTTGAACTAACGGAAAAGTTAGCTCTCGTCGGACCAAAGCTTCTAATACCTACAGGTGGATATTTACAATCTTGAACAAGTTTTTGTGCTTGCCCTTTATTATTAATCATTGGGCAAATGATACCCAAAGCACCTGCATCCATAACTTTCGATATTACTGCGTGATCTAATCCTGAAACTCTACAGATTGGAGTGACACCACTATTTCTAATACTTTGCAACATTTTAAATAAATCACTAAAGCCAATCATCCCATGTTGATAGTCAATGGTAAGGGCGTCATAACCTTGCTCAGACATAATTTCAGCAGTAAAAGTATTAGGTATTGATAAAAAGCTATTAACAACCACTTCTTTTTTTTGCCATTTAGCTTTTACTTTGTTTTCAATCATTGAGTGTTAGATATCAAAATTATTTAAAAATATAATTATAACAATTATTTATTATTCATGAATAAATGCATAAATTTAATCAATATTTTCCATCCTCCCACTTTTGACAGATTTATAAGCAGTTTCGGCTAAGAGAAGAGCTCTTCTTCCGTCCTCAAAGTCAACAGATACAGGCTTTTTTTCCAAAATTGTTTCGACAAATGAGCTAATAGAATTCATATAAGACTCCTGGTATCTCTCAATAAAAAAATTTAAATAGGGTTCACTCTTGTCAACAAAATCTGAATTGTATTTTTTCAATTCATGTGGCTTTCTATTTTCAGATATAACCATCCCTTTGCTACCAAACAGTTCAACTCTTTGATCATATCCATAAGTTGCTGATCTAGAGTTGTTTATATGACATTGTTTTCCCGAGGCTGTTTCCATTATAATCATCAAGGTGTCACTATCATTTAATTCAGATTTAATTTTTGGATCTATTAAAGCATTAGAAATTGCAAATACCTTAACTGGCTCTTCACCAAGCATAAAACGGGCTAAATCAAAATCATGAATTGTCATATCTCTAAATTGCCCACCAGACACTTTTAAATAATCCCAACTTGGCAGACCTGGATCTCTAGATGTAATCAGACATTGATGAAGCTCACCAATTTCACCATTAATAAAAGATTTTTTTGCAGCCTGATGACCAGGATCAAATCTTCTATTAAAGCCTAATTGAATTGGAACTTTATTACCTTCAAGTCTTTTTGAAAACTCATCAACTTTTTTTATATCGAGGTCAATAGGTTTCTCACACAAAACAGGTTTTTTTGATGCAACAGATCTCTCTATGAAATCAATATGTGTATTTGTAGGGGAAGATATAAGAACAGCATCAATATCATTATTGTTAAAAATATCGTCAACATTTTCCACAGCAAGTACGTTTAAATCACTTGATACTTTTTTTGCAAATTTTTCATTAGGATCATAAATGCATACTAAATTTGTCTGTTCATGAAGTTGAATATTCTTAGCATGCATTTGGCCAATTCGCCCGCACCCAATAACTGCAATACTAACTTTTTTCATATCACAGAATTATAGTATTCTTTAAATTTTAGAAATAAAAAAAAATTCATTTTGAATAAAATTTAAGTATTCTTTAAAAGGTTTATTTATCTATAATCTTTTCATAGGAGGGGTTTATGAAAGCAAAATTGGGAATAGCACCTATAGCATGGTCCAATGATGATTTACCTGAACTTGGAGGAGAGACTTCTTTGGATACCTGCCTTAGTGAGTCAAAACTTGCTGGATTTACTGGTGTGGAAACAGGTGGAAAATTTCCAAAAACTCCTGAAAAACTTGGTCCAATTTTAAAAAATCACCAACTATACTTGGCATCAGGGTGGTATTCAGGAACTGTGTTAGATAATGACCTAGAAAATGAAAAAGATAAAGTCCTTCAACAACTCACTCTCTTCAGAGACCTAGGCGCAGCAGTTTTAGCATATGGAGAAACATCTGGAACTATCCAAAATATTAGACATGCTCCTTTAAACACAAAAAGAAAAATACATAGTGAAGATTTTAAAGAGTATGGAAGGAAACTAACATTATTTGCAGAATTTTGTGCAGATTTTGGTGTGCCAATTTCATTTCATCATCACATGGGTACAGCGATTGAGACTGAGGATGAGCTTGATAAATTGATGAACCACACAGGTGAGGCAGTAAAAATCTTATTTGATACAGGCCATATGACCTTTGCAGGAGGCAACTCTTTGAGAGTAATAAATAAATACGCAAAAAGAATAAATCACTTTCATGCTAAAGACATTCGCTCAAAGGTTGTAAATGATTTAGATCGATCAAAAAAAAGTTTTTTAGATTTTGTATTAGAGGGAGCCTTCACAGTGCCTGGAGATGGAAATATTAATTTTAAGGAAGTAGTTGAGACATTATCAAATAATAACTACGAGGGATGGTTCATTGTTGAGGCAGAGCAAGATCCCGCCAAAGCAAACCCATTTGAATATGCTAAAATTGGAAATAAAGAACTTGTAGAATGCTTGAGTATGTATGGATATGAAATAGAGGGTTATAGAGATGAATAGTATTAAGGGAAAGTTTGCACTAGTGACTGGAGGAACGCAAGGTTTAGGAGCAGCAATAGCAAAAAATTTTGCCGATAGCGGAGCTAAAGGTATTGTCACAATTGGTAGAAAAGAGGATAAAGGAAATGAGGTAGCAAAAAATATTCAAGATGAAACTGGATGTAAAGTAATTTTTGTAAAAACAGACCTTGGAGAGGTCCAAGAGTGTAGAAATGCAGTTTCAGTTGCCAAACAAGAATTTGGGAGATTGGATGTTCTTGTAAACGCTGCCGGTATTACTGATAGGGGAGATATTGTTAATACGAGCGAAGAACTTTTCGATAAAATGATTGGCACCAACTTAAAAGGCCCTTATTTTCTTATACAAGATACGGTGAAAATTATGATTGAACAAAACATAGAGGGTTCAATTATTAATATTGGATCTGTGGCAGCTATGACTGGCCAACCATTCATATCAACTTATTGCGTATCAAAAGGGGCACTTGCAACATTAACAAGGAATACAGCATTCGCTTTGTTAAAAAATAAAATTAGAGTTAATCAGTTAAATATAGGTTGGATGGCTTCAGATGGAGAACATGAGATACAAACAAAATATCATGGTGCCTCAGAAAATTGGTTAGAAGATGCTGGTAAAGCTCAACCATTTGGAAGGTTGCTTGATCCAAAAGAGGTAGCTAAAGCAGTTACATTTTTAGCATCTGATGATTCAGGTATGATGACAGGCTCTGTTGTAAACTTTGACCAGTCGGTGTGGGGAGGATATCCTTTTGCACCTCCTCAGCCTGCAGAAAAAATGGAAATAAAATAGTTTAATTTAAATACTTTTGGGCACTTTGTTGACAACTCTTTAGTGTAGTTTCCAAATCCTTATTCAAAAAAATATACTCATAAATTTTATGACCAATATCTTCAATAATATTTGAATAGGTTGGCAAAGGATATCTTGCCCATTCTATAATTTTTTCCTCCTTTTCCATTTTATCAATTTCATTAAATATTGGACTTAAAGCTCTCACTTCTGGATCATTTACGACACTAAAAACGGGAGATGATAAACTACCATGCTCAATATAATATTTTATAAATTCAGGAGAGACAAAATTACGAATATTTTTCATAACAAAAGGTATTTTTTCAGGAGAGATATTTGAGGGTATGCCTAATGAAAACCCACCTATTGGAGATACTTGAAAAGAGGAATTTCCAGCAGGTCTTGGTAAATAACCAGTTTTTTTATATGCAGGTGAAGCCTCATTTAGTTCGAACAAATGGGCTCTACTACTCCAATTCATTGCCATAGCTGATTTACCCTGACTATAATATTCAACACATTCATCATTGGAATGAGCAGATAATTCATTTGGCGAGTATAAAGTCAATTTTTTCAACATTTTAGCTGCTTCAAAAGATGCATCAGATAAAAAATTTGCTTTTAATAGTATTTTTTCCACATCTAAATCATAAATATTTTTCCCAATGTACCTAAGGTTTACATATGGTTTTCCATAATTTGCCATTGCTAAAATAAAACTAGTAGCAAGTGGTTGACCTTTTTTAGCTGGCCAAGAAATAGGACTTTCTATCTGTTTGTCACCTTTTAATACCTCACAGGCATGGAGTAAATCCTGAAATGTTTTTGGTGGACTCAAAGCATATTTTTGAAAAATATCTGTTCTATAAAATAATAGATCAGGAATTGCTTCGATCGGAATCCCATAAAGTTTTTTATTAAAAGAACTTGATCTTACTCCTGAATAGTGAAAGTCATTCAAATTTATTCCAACATCTTTAACAAAATTATTCAAAGGAAGAAGGCAATTTAATTCAGTTAACTGTCCAATCCATGGAATATTAAAAGCAACTATGTCAAATTTAGACTTTTTATTTGATGAGGAATTTTTAATTATTATATTTAGTAGTTTTTTCAAATCACCTTCAATAATAAGTTCAATTTCACAATCAAGTATATATTCAAAAAAATCAATATTCTTATCTATCACTTTAAATGTGGGATTATCATTGGCAAGAAAGTTAATTTTTTTGTATTTTTTATTTTGATTAATTATAACATTTGGTGCAGGTATAATATTTCCTGCAGACAGAGAAGTTCCAAAAAAATAATTATCATTAAAATCACTGTAACCTAAGTTCAAGGCCACCTCTTTTTTGATTGAAAGTAAATAATCCGTGAATTCTTTAATGAGATTATTACTTGGATGTATAGAAAACGATTTACCTGATTTTGTTTTTGATCTTTGTATTAATTTTTTTTCTTGAATAAGTTTTTTTACTCTTCTCAAACCAGTTGCAAATGGCAAACCTGATGCCTGGATGATACTCGTAGTAGTGGTAATTTTATTGTCTAGATGATTAATAATAACGTAAGAAAAAATATTCCAATCAGCGTCAATTGTTTTAATTGAAATAGATCTGTTAAATAAAAGTCTTGTTTTATCAACGAATTTTAAAAGAGTAGTAATCTCGTTTCTATTCATTTGTGGGTATTATATTATAAATTCATTAAAATATTCAATTTGAATATATTAGAGATTAAATCTCTTAATAAATCATGGATAATTTCCATATAAGGATATTTAGGAGGATCAATATGAACAAACTAATAAAGGTATTAGCTGTTCTAATGTGCTTTTCTTTCGGTTCAGCTAAGGCAGTTGAAATCGTGTCTTTTAATGCTGCGTCATCTGAGGCTTATGTTGGTGCGTTCGTTAAAGGTATTAAAGCTACAGCAGAGCAATATGGCTATGATATTACTGTTTTTGAAAACAACTATAACCAGGCAGAGCAAAACCAACAAGTAGAACAATACTTGTCAAGTGGTGCACTACCTGATGTATTTATTTGGTGGCCACCTGATGCTGTTGCAGGTTTAGGATCGTTAAGAAAGCTTGCTAAAACTGGAGTACCAGTTTTAAAAATCAATCAGTTACCTAATGAGCAAGATAAAGCATTCATCTTTGGATATGCCGGACCAGATGATAGTCTTCGCGCTTATAACGCAGGTGAGATGATGGTTAAAGCTATGAAGATGAAACAAGCTGCAGGTGGAGATGGATATAATGTAATTGCATTATCATATCCTCACTCTTACGGTGGATATGGCTTATCAATAAATGCTTTCAAACAAGCTATCGCTGGAACTGACTTAAATCTTATCGGTGACATCGGTGAGGGATTTGGACAGGCTAACGGTTATAAAGGAGCAGCTAAGCTAATAGCTAAAGTTAAAGATCAGGGAATTCATTTTGTATATGGTATGGACGATGCGATTTTAACTGGTGGTATTAAGGCTTTAGAAGAAGCTGGTTATAATGTTGACTGGTATGCAGGTACTGGCAAAAGTGGCAGTGTAGATAGTGATGCTGTCATTACAGTTGGTACCGTGTGTAACGGTGATAAGCAGATGATTACTGATGGAAAGCAATTTGGTACTACTCTACAGTCACCTCTTCATGAAGGTCAATTAGCTATAGCTCTTGTTAAAGAGTACATGGAGAACGGTAAGCTAGCAAACTACATTAACTTTACACCTAACCCTTCAGTGACTGGTGCTACTATGGACTTCACAGCACTTAGAGGTTTTGATGGTAAGTTATATGGCATCAACGAGCTTTGCTCAGGTGCTTGGGACTAAGTTTTAGTCTTTTCATAACAATTTTTACACACAGGGAACTATCCCTGTGTGTGTTTTATAAATAAATAAGGTGTACAATCTTCTTTAATATGTCCACAAATCCAATTCTTAAAATTTCAAAAGTTTCTAGGACTTTTGGGGCTATACAGGCTCTAAAAGAAGCAAATTTTGAGATAAACGAAGGTGAAATTATGGGACTAGTTGGAGAAAATGGAGCTGGGAAATCAACTCTTGTTAAAATTATAAGTGGATTTGACCCTGGTTTTAAAGGCAGCTATCAAATCAATGGTAAAGAAGTAAAATTTGAAACGCCTTCACAAGCAGAGGAGTCTGGCATTGCTATTGCTCAACAAGAATTAAGCTTGATTCCTAATATGTCAGTTGCAGAAAATATTTTTCTTACTGGAGCTAAAGTAAAAAAATTTGCCACTCTTAATACATTGGCAAAGATGGCACGCCCATATCTTGATGAAGTTGGATTAACTGAAGTAGACCCAACTACTAGAATAAATTTATTATCTGTTGGTGAACAACATTTGGTAGAAGTAGCTAGACTAATTTCTAGAGAAGCAAAAATTTTAATTTTAGATGAGCCTACAGCTGCGTTAGGTGAAGCAGAGAGTCGAAGAATTTTAGAAATGGTTGAGCGTCTTGCTGCAAATGGTAAATCAATAATTTATGTAAGTCATAGACTGGACGAAATTTTTAAGATTACAAAAAGAATAACAATATTAAGAGACGGAGTAAGTCAAGGTATTCAAGAAACTAAAGATATTGATGTAAATAAACTAGTTGAAATTATGCTTGGAAGAGAATTGGCAAATATGTTCCCATCAAAAGCTGACCATATAAGTGATGATCCAAAATTAGAAGTAAAAGAACTTTGGCCTGATGGCGTTCTAGAGCCGGTTAGTTTTTCAGCCTTCAAGGGAGAGATACTTGGGCTCTCTGGGCAGCTTGGTAGTGGAGCAGGTGAAGTATTAGCCTCCATAGCAGGTGCACTTCAATCTAGATCAGGTTCACTCACTTTGAACGGTGAAACCTTTTTACCTAAATCACCAAGTCATGCTATAAAGAAAAAAATTGCATATTGCTCCTCCGATAGAAAAAAAGATGGTCTTTTTCTTGGACGTCCAATATTTGAGAATTTAACCTCCCCAGCACTTGGTGCGATATCAAAATATGGTTTTAACTTTGGCAGTTCTGAGGATAATTATTCCAGAAATTTAGCAAAAGAGTTCTTAATTGATGTCAAAAGAATGCACGATGAGTCAGGTCTTTTAAGTGGCGGAAATCAACAAAAAGTAGCATTAGGAAAATGGCTTTCAATCAAGCCCGATGTATTGCTTGTGAATGAGCCGACAAGAGGTGTTGATGTTGGTGCTAAATCAGAGATATATCAAAGAATGAGAGAATTAGCAGCAAGAGGAATCACAATTATTTTTGCCTCTACTGATATCCAAGAAATCACATATCTTCCTGACAGGGTGATTACATTTTATAGAGGAATGATGATTGATGAACACCGATTAGAAAAAATTAAAACACCTATTATTCTTAAAGAGATTACTGATCCATTTAACGAGACAAACCTATGAGTGCTATCATCGAAAATAATCAATTACCTTTTTCTGCAAAGTTTTTGCAATTCTATAAGGATCGCACACTTCTTGCTATTTTATTGTCACTTTTTGCTGTGATGTTTATATATGGTATTTTTTTCACAGAAAATTATTTAACAATAACCAATTTTAAAGCAATTATCAGAGATGCAGCACTATATGGCATTATGGCTATAGGACTTACATTTGTAACTTTATCAGGAAATTTTTTTTTATTGTCATTAAAAGAAACAGCATCAATTTGTGGTGTTACGTTTGCTATGGGTATGGCTACTGGTTTTGGATCACCGGATCTTGCAGGAAACTTTTTAGTTTCACTATTAGCAGCTTTAGCAGTAGGTGTCGTAAGTGGAGTAATACAAGGATATTTTGTTGGAATGGGAGGCAACCCAATTGTTGTAACATTAGGTGGAGCAGGCATCCTATATGGTATTGGTGCATGGTGGAGTGATAACCTTGTAATAAACTTTACAAGACCTCATGATGCAGAATGGTTAGGAACTGGTTCTTTTTTGGGTCTTCCAAGTATCACATGGTCTTTTATTTTAATTGCCATTGCAGCTGAGATAGTTTTAAGACATACAAATTTTGGAAGGAAAGTATATTTAGTTGGAGCAAACAAAGCTGCTGGAAAAGCCACTGGCCATGAAAATTTTTCCATGGCGATAATTGTTTTCACAATCTGTTCTGTTTGTTGTGCATTTGTTGCAGTAGCTTTTGTTGCTCAAATGGATAGTGCTCAATCTAATTATTTTTCTGCAGAATTTGGATCATCAGGTGATATGACAATACTCGTTATAGCAACTGTCATGGTTGGTGGAAATTCAATAATGGGTGGTTATGGATCTACTTTAAGGACTAGTTTGGGAGCAATTTTTATTGCTATGGTTGATAATATGATGGTTTTACAAGGATTTAATAGTGGACCTAGAATAGTTGGTGTGGGCTTAATGATCGTGTTTAGTATCATTGTCTTTGGTTTATTTGCTAAAGGGAGTAGGGCTCAGGAATAATGGAAAATTTTATAAAAAAGATTACAAAAGATGTAGATCTCTCTTTTGCAATCTTATTATCATTTTGTGTTTACGTATTCTTTGCAATTAATATTGAAGTTTTCTTTAGCCACAATATTAGTTTCGCTATTCTTGAGAGGTTTGCAGTCTTGGGTCTTGTAGGTTTAGCATTAACAATTTGTATAATTGCTGGAGAAATTGATTTATCAATTGGGTCTAACGCAGCCTTATGCGCTGTGATAGTTGTAAAATTAACAGACCCCTTGGGCGCACCATTAGCGATGCTTATAGGACTTTCAGTTTCAACTTTAATCGGCGTAACACAAGGTTTTGTTATAGCATTCATAAGAATAAGAGCGATTGTGATTACAGTTGGGACTCTAATGCTGCTTAGAGGAGTAGCTTTGCTAATTGCTGAAGAAAAAACAGTTATGTTAACAGATTTTAGAGTTCCTGATTTTATTACTACTAAAGTTTTAATGTATTTTTCTCCTGCTAGTCTAACGGTCATCTTCATATTCATTTGCGTAGGAATTTTTATGCGTTACACAAAATATGGAAGGGAAATATATGCGATTGGTGGAGCAAGAAAAGAAGCACTCACTGCGGGTATACCTTTAAGACGCCCAATGATTATAGCCTTCGCGCTGTCAGGTTTTTGTGCCGGTTTTGCTGGAACTGTAATTGGTTTGAAATCAGGAACGGCTCAAGGTTTAGGACTACAATACCTTCTTTTAGCAGGAACTGTTGCAGCTTTTGTTGGAGGTGTGAGCATACTAGGAGGAAAGGGTGGTGTTTTAGGAGCAGCTATCGGAGCCTTAACAGTTAATTTTTTGAATACTGGTCTCGTATTTTATGCACTTCAGGTTCATTTTGTTCAATTATTCACATCAGTGCTTTTGGTTATCGTTATAGTTTTTCAAACTATGTCTAGGGTATTTGACTCGCGGCAAGCTAGGAAAAGTCTGCTTGCCACAATTGATGAACGAAAAACATCTTTGCTGGAAAAAAAGAGATCGGCTATAGGTAGATAATATTCATTTTGAATATATTTGAAGTCAGTAATTTAATTACATATTATATAATATAGGTGGAGGGAATTTATGGATAAAGAGAGACTAAAGGGAAAAAATGTCCTTATTACAGGCGCTGCTCAGGGTATGGGCGCTGCGGTAGGAGAGCACTTTGCTGCCCAAGGAGCCAAAATTTGTCTAACAGATGTCAACCTTGACGGTTGTAAAGAGGTTGAGGAGAGAATTAGGTCAGCTGGAGGTGAGGCTATTTCATGTAAAGTAGACGTGCGAAATCGTGAAGATCACGTAGCTGCTGTAAAAGCAACAGTTGAAAATTTTGGTAGTCTAAATGTTTCTATAAATAATGCTGGAGTAAACAAACCACTCTTCTTCATGGATATTACTGAGGAAAATTATGATTTTATTATGGATATAAATGTTCGAGGTGCTCTTTTAGGTATGCAAGAACAAGCCCGACAAATGATTAAACAAGGTAAAAAAAAAGAACCTTACAAAATTATTCATGTAGCTTCTATTTTATCCAGAGAAACTTTTGATGATGTTGTGGTTTATGGAATGAGCAAACATGCCATAGCTGCTCTAATAAAAGGTGGTGCAAAAAGTTTAGTTGAGCATGGCATTACCGTTAATGGATATGGCCCTGGCGTAGTTAGAACAGAGCTATGGGAGCAATTAGATAAAGATTTAGTTGCAATTGGAAAATTTGACAAACCCGGAGAGTCAATGGACTCAATTGCAGAGAATATGATTTTGATGAAGAGGTATTCCTATCCTGAAGACGTAGTGGGCACAGCATCATTTTTAGCGTCTAGTGAGTCTGATTACATGACAGGACAAATACTTATGATTGATGGAGGGATGGTAATTCAATAAATGAGTGAACCTTCAATCATAAAACCCGAAGATATTAATCCAAATTACGATTGGCATAGAAGAGTACCTTCTCATGGAAGGACAAATGTAGATTATGAAGAGAGAATTAATTTTCCTAGACTTCACAAATATCGACTAGGAAGAGCCAGAGAGGCTCTAAAAAATTCAAAAGCCGGTTCACTCCTTTGTTTTGATAACAACAACATCCGATATCTCACAAGCACAGTTATTGGAGAGTGGTCAAGAGACAAAATATGTAGATATTCCTTATTAGCTCAAGACCATGATCCTGTGCTGTGGGATTTCGGTTCAGCGGCTAAACATCACCAATTATTTTCGCCTTGGCTTCCAAAAGAAAATTGGAAGGCAGGGATGGTAGGCTTAAGGGGCACAGTTCATCCTGATGCAGGATTAATGAAAAATGCCGCAAAAGAAATAAAATCAATGTTAAATGAGAAGGGAGTGGCAAATGAACCCGTAGGTGTGGATCTTGTTGAACCAGCAATGATGTTTGCTCTTCAAGCAGAGGGTCTAGAGATAATTGATGGACAGCAAATTCTTCTCGAAGCCAGGGAAATAAAATCAAGAGATGAGCTAATGTTATTAAACCAGGCTGCATCGATGGTTGATGCAACTTATCACCAAATTTATGAGACTATGAAGCCAGGCGTTAGTGAAGCTCAAATAGTTGCTAATGCAAATAAGCTTTTATACGAACTTGGTTCAGATGATGTCGAGGCAATAAATGCTATTTCAGGTGAAAGATGTAATCCGCATCCACATAATTTTACAGATAGAATTTTTAGACCTGGTGATCAAGCTTTCTTTGACATACTTCAATCTTATATGGGCTACAGGACCTGTTATTATAGAACCTTCAATATTGGAAGAGCATCAGACTCTCAAAATGATGCCTATAAGCAGTGTCGAGAGTGGCTAGACAAAGCCATTGAACTTGTAAAACCTGGAGTATCTACAGATAAAATTGCATCAGTATGGCCGAAGGCTGAGGAATTTGGTTTTGCAAATGAAATGTCAGCATTCGCATTACAGTTTGGACATGGTTTAGGTTTAGCAATTCATGAAAGACCAATAATCAGTAGATTGGTTTCAATGGACTCACCTGATGAAATTAAAGAAGGAATGGTTTTTGCTCTTGAAACCTATTGTCCTGCAAAAGATGGTTATTCTGCTGCGCGAATTGAAGAAGAATTGATTGTTACTGATAAAGGATGCCAAGTAATTTCCTTGTTCCCTGCTGAAGATCTACCTATTGCTAATAAATATTAATGGTAGATAAATTAAATGATGATATAGGAGAAGAGAAAAGACTTCAATTATGGGAAATGATGCTGAAATTAAGGTTAGTCGAAAAAAAAGCATATGATCTTTTTCTTCAAAATCTTATCAAAGGTACTAGCCATTTAGCTCTGGGTCAGGAAGCTATTGCAGGTGCCTTTGGAGTCGCCTTGAAACAAGGCGATTATACATTTTGCACATACCGTGGGCACGCACATACACTCGCAAGAGGATCCTCAATCGAAGGAGTTTTAGGAGAATTAATGGGTAGACAGTGTGGCTTGATGAAAGGTAAAGGAGGATCCATGCATCTTACAGATGTAGATAAAGGAGTTATGGGTTCATATGCTATTATAGGTGCTCATTTAACTATTGCTAATGGGACTGCTTTAGCATCAAAATATAATAAAACAAATGAGGTAAGCGTTTGCTTTTTTGGAGACGGTACTACGAATATCGGAGCATTCCATGAGGCGTTGAACATGGCAAAAATATGGAATTTACCCATAGTGTTTGTTTGTGAAAATAATTTATATATGGAATATACACCAATTCATGAAGTTACTGCTGTTGAGCACCCAGCTGCTGATAGAGCAGGTGCATACGATTTAGATAAAATTATTGTGGACGGAAATGATGCTGATGAAATGCTAAGAACAGCAGAAAAAGCTATTTCAAAAGCGAGAGAGGGTAAAGGTCCAAGTTTAATTGAAGCCAAGACTTATCGACATAGTGGGCATTCAAGAGCTGACCCAGGTAAGTACAGACCTGATGAGGAAGTAAAAGATTGGATGGAAAACAAAGACCCAATAAAAAATTACAGAGCAAAGTTATTAGATTTTAATGTCAATGAAAAAATAATTTGTGAAATTGAGGAGAAAATTAAAGATCAAGTTGAAAAAGCAACTGAAATTTCCATGGCTTCTCCAATTCCAGAAATTAAAGAAATATATACTGATGTATGGGCTAATGGAGGTTCTGAGTGGCACAATTAACATACAGAGCAAGTGTTTCACTTGCTATAGCTCAATCCATGAGAAAAGATCAAAAAGTTTTTTTTATTGGTGAAGACGTAGGTGCTGCGGGTGGAGTATTTAAAGCTACGGTTGGTCTTTTAGAGGAGTTTGGAAAAGAGAGAGTCATGGATGCACCAATTTCAGAACAGGCGATTTTAGGTGCAGCTATGGGCGCAGCAATGACAGGCTTAAGACCAATAGCAGAAATAATGTTTTCAGATTTTTTAGCTGTTTGTTGGGATATTGTGGCAAATCAAATTGCTAAAACTAGATATATGTCAGATGGACAAATCAACATTCCATTGGTCATTAGGACTGCAAATGGTGGAGGCTCAAAATTTGGTGCACAACATTCTCAAAGTTTAGAAAATTGGTCTATGATGATACCAGGTTTAAAAGTAGTCGCACCAAGTTGCCCTAGTGACGTGTTAGGTTTGATGGATAGTGCTGTAAAGGACCCTGATCCAGTTATATTTTATGAGCATAAATCACTTTATGCATTTAAAGAAGAAATTGAACAAACTGATATATCCATTCCTATCGGGGAGGCTAATACGCTTCACGAGGGAAAAGATATTACTATTATTGGCTTAGCTTTAATGGCACAAAGAGCAAAAGAGGCTGCATTAATTTTGAAAGATAAACACGATATTAATGCAAAGGTAATCGATCTGAGATCTCTAGTGCCATTAGATTTACAAACAATAAAAAAATCTGTAATCGAGACTGGTCATGTCTTGACAGTAGAAGAAAATCCAAGACTTTGTGGATGGGGAGCGGAAATATCATCTTTAATCTCAGAACATTGTTTTATAAATTTAAAAGGCCCTGTCACTAGAGTAACTACACCACATGTACCTTTACCAAGTGCCGATATACTCGAAGATAATACAATTCCCTCAGTGGAACTAATTGTAAATGAGGTTATAAAAAAACTAAAAGGAGAATAATTATGGAAATAATAATGCCATCCCTTGGAGAAACTGTTGACGAGGGAAAAGTAGTAAAGTGGCTTAAAAAAGTCGGAGATGAAATTAAAGAGGGAGATATCCTCTGCGAAGTTGAGACTGATAAGACAGCTGCTGAGATACCTTCAACAGTTAATGGAAAATTAACAGAGATAATTGCACAAGAGGGAGATACGATCCCTGTAGGTGGTAAAATTGCCACTGTAGAATAAGAATTAAAACTGTTATAAATATTTATGGAAATTAAAGACTCAAAATTTTATAGAGATAAGTGCTACATTAACGGTGAATGGGTTAATGCCGACTCAGGTGAGACAATATCTGTTAACAATCCAGCTAGCTTGAAAGAGATCGGCACAGTCCCTAAGTGTGGAACATCTGAAACCAGAAATGCTATAGAAGCAGCAAATAATGCCTGGCCTGAATGGAGGGCAAAATCTGCACGTCAAAGATCAGATATACTCAGAAAATGGTTTGATTTAATGATTGAAAATAAAGAGGAATTAGCTCAAATCATGACAGTTGAACAAGGAAAACCAATAAATGAGTCGCGTGGAGAAATAGGCTATGGAGCCTCTTTTGTAGAATGGTTCTCCGAAGAAGCCAAGAGGGTTTACGGAGATACAATTCCAGATCCCATGACCGATCGAAGAATTGTTGTTTTGAAGCAACCAGTTGGTGTAGTGGCATCCATTACCCCATGGAATTTCCCTAATGCTATGATTACAAGAAAATGTGCACCAGCTTTAGCTGTTGGGTGCCCAGTTGTGATTAAACCAGCAAGTCAAACTCCTTATTCTGCACTTGCACTAGCAGTTTTGGCTGAGGAGGCAGGCTTCCCAAAAGGTACTTTAAATGTAATTACAGGAAAGGCCTCTGAAATCGGAGAGGAATTAGCCACAAATCCAATTGTTAGAAAATTATCTTTTACTGGTTCAACAGAAATTGGAAAAATACTTTTACAGAAATGCTCTGGAACTGTTAAGAAAGTCTCAATGGAACTTGGTGGTCACGCACCCTTCATTGTATTTAATGATGCAAATATTGATGATGCAGTTGCCGGTGCAATCCAAAGTAAATTTAGAAATACAGGACAAACTTGTGTTTGTGCAAATAGAATTTATGTCCAAGAAAAAGTTCATGATGAGTTCTGTTCAAAATTTGTTGATGCTGTTTCTAAAATAAAAGTAGGAGATGGTTTAAACGAGGAAAATGCCTCTGGACCCATGATTGATGAACACTCTTTAAATAAAGTAGAGGAGCATGTCCAAGATGCATTACAATATGGTGCAAAAGTTGCAATTGGTGGATCTAAGCATTCTTTAGGAATGAACTTCTATCAGCCTACAATTCTAACTGAAGTCTCACCAGAAGCGAAAATTACAACTGAAGAAACATTTGGGCCAGTGGCTCCAATTTACAAATTTAAAGATGAAAAAGAGGTTATTAAACTTGCAAATAACTCACCATACGGACTTGCATCCTATTTTTATTCCAGAGATATTGGAAGAATATGGAGAGTTGCTGAGGCACTTGAATACGGAATGGTTGGAGTCAATACTGGATTAACTTCAAAAGCAGAGGCACCATTTGGAGGAATAAAAGAGTCCGGTCTTGGCAGAGAAGGCTCAAAGTATGGAATTGATGATTTTATTGAAATAAAATACATCAATATGTGCGGCCTAGATAAATAATTCATATATATGAACAAAGTCTTTAATGTTGGCTTAATAGGATGTGGTCATATTTCTGAAACATATTTTAGAGGACATGATTATTTTAATAATTTTCGCATAATTAAGTGTGCTGATATTAATCATGAAAACTCTAAAAAATGTGCTGAAACTTATAATATAAACTCTTGTTCCGTTGATGAAATATTAAAAGATAGTGAAATCGATATTATTTTAAATTTAACTATTCCAAAGGCTCATTACGATGTAGCGAAAAATTCACTGGAGAATGGCAAACATGTTTATAGTGAGAAACCAATGGCTGTAAATTTTTTAGATGGTGAAAATCTCTTAAAATTATCTAAAAGTCAAAACTTATATATCGGCAATGCTCCTGATACTTTTTTAGGTGGTGGAATTCAAAAATCTATTGAATTAATAAACGATAATAAAATTGGAAATGTTCGGCTTGGAAATGCTATTTTTGCTTATCCAGGAGTTCAATCTTATCATCCCAATCCTGAACCGTGGTTTGCAAATAATGAAGGTGGCCCAGTTATAGATATGGGACCATACTATTTAACAGCTTTAGTAAATTTACTTGGCCCTGCTAAAAGTGTTCATGGTATTTCTACCAAAGTTTTCGATAAAAGAGTGATAGGCATAGGCCCAAAAAAAGATCAGGAGTTTGATGTGGAATGTCAAACTAGCTATTTAGTCAATTTAGAATTTCATAATGGGGCTCTGATTCAAATAACTTTATCGTTTGATGTTGTAGCTCACCAACGTAATCACATCGAGCTTTACGGCGATAAAGGTTCTATGATTGTGCCTGATCCAAATATGTTTGGAGGCTCAGTATACACAAGTACTGATGATAGTGGTCTTTGGCAAGAGCACAAAACTGATGATATGCCCCTTGGTAAAATTAATATTACATCTCATAGCGGTAGGGCTAATGAGTCGCCAACTAATGCCAACTACCGTGGTGTCGGATTAGCTGAAATGGCATACTGTATTGATAATGAACTTGAACACAGATGTAGCGGAGAATTATCGTTACACGTTTTGGATATTATTCAATCAACAATGAAGGCAGCAGACACCAAAACACCCCAAGAGATAGAGACTACTTTTAAGAAGGCAGACTATTTTTCACTAGAGGAAATACAAAAAATTCTTAAGTAATTACAATAATTCCTCTAGACTTAATTTTCATTAAATGAAATTTGACAATACAAAAAAAATTCTTGTAATAGGGAGAGCAGGATTGGATATTTATCCAGAGCCACCCGGTACAAAAATCTCTGATGTAAATAACTTTTCTTCTCATTTAGGGGGCTCGGCGGCAAATACTTGTGTTGCTCTATCGAACTTGGGTGTAAGCACTGATTTACTTACTTGTATATCTGACGATGCAATCGGAGAATACATAATTAACAAACTTAATGAATTCAAAGTTGGTGTAGAACACTGCAGAAAAGTCAATAAATCATTTCAAACACAAATAGCTGTTGTTGAAACTGTTTTAAAAAATAACCAATCTATTCTTTACAGAAGTAATCCTTGTGATCTGCAACTTAATAAGGAGGATATTAATAAAATTAATTTCAATAATTACTCTGCTGTATTCATCTCTGGAACTGCGCTCTCTGGAGAACCTTCAAGGAATGCTGTTTTGGTTGCCTCAAAACAAATTTCAGATCTCAAGATACCATTAATAATCGATCTTGATTATCGGCCTTACAACTGGGAGTCTGATACAATCAAATCAGATGTTTACAAGGAAATTATGAATGAAATGGATATTATCATTGGAAACGATTTAGAATTTAATGTGGCTGATAATTCCACAAATGGACTTGAATTAGCAAAAGTGTATATTAAAAAAAAACCATCAGTGATTGTCTATAAAATGGGTGAAGAGGGATCCAAAGTATTTACTAAAGAAAATGAGAGCCAACACGGGACATTTAATGTCGAAGCTATTAAACCTACCGGTGCAGGCGACGCATTCAATGGAGGTTTTATAAGCTCCCTATACAATGGCCTTAGTTTAGAGGATGCAGTAATTCGGGGTTCCGCAAATGCTGCAATAGTTGTAACAAGAGTAGGATGTTCCTCAGCTATGCCCAATAATCAGGAATTAGAAAAATTTATTAACCAAAATCAAAAGGAGTTATAGATGCACATCCCTTATTCAGATAATAAAAATCAAGCTTTATTTGGAGAAACAAATAAAACAGTACCTTTAGTTTATTTTAATATTATCAATTTAAAAAAAGGTGAGTCCTATGAATACCAACTATCAAAGCATGAAAGTAGCGTAGTTCCTGCAACAGGTATCGTCGAGATTACCGTGGAGGATAATAAGTTAGGACAGATTGGAAAAAGAACAACTGACGTATGGGATGGTGAACCTGAGGGTAGTTATATTCCTACAAATTCAAAATGTAAAATTACTTGTTTATCTGACTCCTCTGAGTGTTTCATAGCTGGTGGAATTTATGAAAAAAAATTAGAGCCATTTCTCGTTTTAAAAGAAGAACTAGATGTTGTTCAATACGGCTCAGACGATACTAAAACTCACAGAAAAATTAAACATATCTTAGGTGCGAAACATCATGATCAAGTTGGTCGATTATTAGTAAATGAATTATATACTGTTGGCGCTGGAGGGTGGTCAGGCTTCCCTCCTCACAAACACGACACAGATGATCTCCCTCAAGAAACTCGTCATGATGAAGTTTATAATTATCGATTTAAACCAGGACATGGTTTTGGTGTTCAAATTATGCAATCAGAAGATGAAAAAGAGGGTCACGGTTATCAACTTTTTAATGGCTCTACTATTGCAATTAATAAAGGATATCATCCATGTGTGGTTGCCCCAGGATATGAGATGTATTATTTTACAATCCTAGTAGGTCTTTCTCAAAGATCACTTATTCAATCTTTCCAAAAAACTCATGCTTACCAATTAGAAACAATCCCAGGTATTAAGGATATGATAGCAAAATATAAATGACGATAGCTAGCCTCTCAGAAGTTTTACAAGAAGCAAAAAAAAATAATTATGCCGTTGCAGGATTAGTAGTATTAGGTTGGGAAGATGCAAGATGTTATGCAGAAACAGCCGAAGAGCTCAAGGTACCTGTCATTCTTCAAGCAGGACCAGGTTGTAGAGCAAATACACCTCTACCAGTTTTAGGTAAAATGTTTAGATACTTGGCTGAGCAATCATCTAGTCCAATAGTTTGTCATTTAGATCATGGCTATACGAAAGAAGAGTGTTTACAGGCAATTGACAACGGATTCACATCTGTAATGTTTGATGGATCCAAGCTTTCACTTAATGAAAACGTTGATAAAACAAGTGAAATCGTTGAATTAGCTCATAAACAAAATATTTCCGTTGAGGGAGAAATTGGATTTGTTGGTTACAATGATGGTGCTAAGTCACAAAGCACAGATCCAGAAGAAGCTAAGACATTTGCTGAATTAACCAAATGTGATGCAATGGCCATTAGTGCAGGAAACGTACATTTACAGACAAACAAATCCTCTTCTATTGATATGCAAGTCATAAAGAAGATAGAAACCTTAACCGAAGTACCATTGGTGCTTCACGGAAGTAGCGGTATCGACGATACACTTAAAAGAACGATAGCAAATACAACGAATGTTTGTAAGTTTAATATCGGCACTGAACTCAGAAAAACTTTCGGCGATACTTTAAGAGAGGAAATTGCAAAAGATCCAAATACTTATGACCGTATTAAATTAATCAATTCAACTATTCCAAGATTAAAAGAAGTAACAAAAAAAGTTTTAGAGAATGTTTCAAAAATTTAATCATTAATGATTAAATCACACACAATTGAAAATAAGTTTTTAAGAGTTAAGACTCTCAATATTGGTGCAACATTATTTGAAGTTTTTTATAAAAAGAAAAAAATCAATTTAATTCTTAATTTAGGAAATATCTCATCATATAAAAATAATAAAAATTACTTAGGCGCAACATGTGGCAGGTATGCAAATAGAATAAAAAAAGCTCAATTTCAGATCAAAGGAGTAAAATACAAATTAACTAAAAATGAGGGAAAAAATATACTACACGGTGGTAAAAAAGGGTTTGACTCAAAAATTTGGCAAGTTAAGAGCTTCTCCAAATCTCATATTAGCTATTATTGTATATCACCAGATAAAGATCAGGGTTTCCCAGGAGAATTATATTCTAGTTGTGATTACTCAATTGCAAATTCGACTCTCAAAATCAATATAAGTGCACAAACATCAAAAACTACTCACGTTAATTTGGTAAATCACGCCTATTGGAATTTAGATAAAATTAAAAAAGATATTTTTGATCACCACGTCCAAATCAATTCAAATCAGTACTTAGAAAATGACTCTGAAAATATACCTACTGGTAGGGTAAAGAATGTAAAAGGAACACATTTTGATTTTAAAAAATCAACTAGGATACGCGATAAATTTACTAATAAATTCAAGGGATTTGATGAAAATTTCATCATAAAAAAAAATTCTAAGTTTGCAGCTAAAATACAATCACCAAAAAGCAATATATCCCTAAAAATTTTTTCAAATCAACCTGGTGTTCAATTTTATACTGGTCAGCATTTAAAATATTCCAGTAATCGTATTAAAATTAAAAAATATCAAGGTATGTGTTTTGAAACTCAGGGTTTTCCAAACGCACCCAATAATCGAAAATTTCCTTCAACACAATTAAACCCATCACAAATTTATAAACATCAAATGAAATTTGAAATTGGAGAAATTGAATAATTATTCGGTTTTTTCTCTTAATTTTATATTCAATGTATCAAAAAATATTTGAGGAACGCTAAAAGCAAAATTATTTAAAAAAGCAACCGAACTAACTTGTATTTGATTTCCATCTAGCAATGGATCTATAAACTTTGATATTTGAACTTTATCATCGACATAATTCCAATCAAAAGTAGCGTGAACACCTTTACCCTCAATATCGTAAAGATTTACAAAAATTATAGTTCCATTATTGAGTGTAAACCTAGCTTTTAAATCTGGTGAGTTAGGTAATTCTGTCTTAAGTATAAAGCCATTATGTTGAAGATCAGTTAATATATTTTGAGCATCAATAATTTTATCATTATCAATTTCATTAAATTGAGAGGTCAAATTTGTATGTTTCAGCTCTCCTTCTTTGACACTTAAGTTAATCATATTTTGATTATAAATTTGAATTGATTGAATTTGAGATTTACCAATATTTATTAAATCGGTGGGCACCCAGTAGAAATCAGATACATCGGCGGTTAAGTTTGTTGAAACCAAATAAGATTGATTAGACTCAGGAGCCTTTATATAAGATCCTGGGATATTATAATTATAAATACCAATATCTAGTGAATACAATATTACATCTTCTTCAGATTTTAATATTAATTGCATTTTATTTTCATCATCTAGACCCAATTTGTATAAAAGATCTTCACGATTAGTTTTAGCATCTAAAATATTTGCTTCACGAAGTTGAATAAAAAACCTACTTAAAAGCTCAGTATTTGCGGGAAAATTATTTGAGCTTGAAATAAGCCATTGATTATCAATGATTTCAATAACAGATTTTCCATTTTGATTAGAAAATTCAATGTATGCTATTTCCGGTAAAACTTCATCAAAACTAGGAAATAATACTTCAGATGATGACTTGTTAGAGATATTTTTGCCATCAAAATACATACCAAGGGCAATAATTAAAAATCCAAAAGAAAGTAAAACCAATATTTTTAAATTTTTAATATACATTTATCTGCTTTTTCTTTTTCTGATACCGAGTTGTCTTGGAATAAAAAACATTAGTAGAATTAAAAGAACAGGTATTAAAAAAGTATTTAATATGTTTATTTGATTTGCTAATCGATCTATGTCTTTACTTAAATTTCTTCTAACTTCTCTTAGTTGTTTACGAGTATTTTCTACTTGTAATTGAAAATTTGCTAATTCCATTAATTGTTTGTCAGATAAATTGACACTTTCTACATCTCTACCGCCTGATAAATTTTGAATTTGATTTAATGTATTATCAAGTTGAGCTTGTAATTGCTGTTCTTGTCCTAGATACATCTGTTCTGCTTCTGCTTGAAGTTTTTGAACTACAACAAACGGTCTAAATGGAGCTTCTTTGTTTCTCAGATCAATAAATTCATCATAACCTGTCATTGAGTCAAACACATTTGTAACTAAACTTCCATTATCAGATGTCGCCTCTATTACATTGGTATCTAAAAACTTCTGAATTCTTGCCCAAAAGGCATTTCTTATAAAATCAGCGTCACTAAAAACTACCACATTTATATTTTTTGAGGATATTTCTAAATGATTATCATTTTTAAATTCAAAATCATTAAAATTACTTTTTGCGATACCACTTAATTTTACACCAAAGTCATAGCTAATTCCTGTTGGCTGAAAATTATTAATGAGCTTAATTGGATCATGTACCTCTTTCATAGGTAGATCCATTGTTACCTCACTGGAGGACATAATAGGAGTGTAAGAAATTTCACTTTCATCATTTAATGGGGAAAGACCACCTGGAGACACAAGTCTAATTAAAGATAAACCGTCTCCAATTTCTTCAGCTTGATTAATGAACTGTCCTCTGACTTCAGGCCAATTCAATTTCAACATAGTTTGCAAAGATGTATTTTCAGTTATGTTTTGTTGTGTTTGCAGTCTTGTGGCTTGAGCACCATCTAAAATAACATTGCTATTATAGTTAACATTGAGGGTTTTTAAGACATTTTCTAAATTTGATGATTTATTTGAATGGTCATTTTTCTCAAAAAATGGATCAACAAAAATAACTGATTTTCCCCCATTCAAAATAAATTGTTCAACTGCATATTCAGTTTTGTTACTAATGTCAGAGGGGTGATAAACTATTAATAAGTCAATACCTTCAAAACTCTCTACGTCTGTATCTAAAAACTCAAAATCATAAAAATAACTAAGCTCCTCAAGTATCGTATATTCTCCTTGTCCAAGTTGATTATTTGGCATCATTGGTGGTGTAGTATCCACCCATGATAAAAAACCAATCATTGGTTTTTTTGATCTATTAAGTTTGTATACAATGTCAGTCAATTGTTTTTCTAATGTGCCAGCTTTTGATGGATCAAAAAAGGGAACAGTTTCTATGTCATCTGTTGTATTTGAAGCAATTAATCCAAAATATACTTTCGATCCTTCTTGATCTATAGGAAAACCCTGCACACCATATCTATTTACATAATCTTCATCATCTGAATAAGGTTCTGGTTCAATAAAGTTTAATTCAATTTTACCTAAAGCTAGATCTGAATATCTGTTTAATAGACCTTGAACTTGATTAGCGTAATTTTGAATAATTGGAATATTTTTAGACAAGTCTCTGCTATATACAAAATTAATTTTTATTGGCTCTTCTATTTCGTCTATAACTCTCTTAGTACCACTTGAAAGAGTAAAAGTTTTGGTAGAGGTAAAATCAACTCCCAAATTAAAATTGATTTTTTGGATTATAAAATTAAAGGACAAAAATAAAATTACAGTGCTTAGTATAGATACTATAAGATAGTTTTTTTGTAAAAATTTATTCATTAGTCTCGATTTAAAAATTTTATAATTGTTAAATAATTCCAAAGAGCAATAAAGGATAAAAAGAAAAACAATCCTTTAATTGAGAAAAAACCTGTTTGGATACTTGAGAAGTGAGTCAAAAAGCTAAAACTAGAAATGAGTTCCACTATTTCAATAGGTAAAATCCCAGTTATAAAATTAATCATAAGAGGAAATCCACTTATGGTGAAAAGGAATGAGACTAAAATAGATAAAATAAAGGCAATTATTTGATTGTTAGTTAACGAAGAAAAGAAAATTCCAAGAGAGACATAAGCACCTGCCATGATAATAACCCCAAGATATTGGCCAATAATTACAAGGTTATCAGGGTTTCCAAGATAATTTACTGTTATCCAAATAGGAAAGGTCAAAACAACAGAGAATACAACAAAAGCCCAAGTTGCAAAAAATTTACTCAACACTATCTTCCACAAAGGAATTGGCAAAGTCATTAATAATTCAATAGTACCGAGTCTTTTTTCCTCGGACCAACTCTTCATAGTAACTGCAGAGACAAAGAAAATAAAAACCCATGGAATAAAACTAAAAAAAACCGTTAAGTCAGCAACTCCTGAGGAGAAAAATGAGCCAAAATAAAATGTTAAGGACATAGAGGTCAAAATAAATATTGCAGTAAAAATATAAGCGACAGGAGTAATAAAATATAATTTAAGTTCTCTTTTAATTAACGCCAACATTAGCTTACTAACTTTCTAAATTTTTCATCTAGGGATTTACCAATTTTTTTCTTAAGCTGTAATGGAGTTCCCTCAAAGACTTTTTGTCCATCATTAATAATAAGACACTTATTGCAAACCTCAGGAACTTCATCAAGAATGTGTGTAGAAATTATAATTGCTTTTGTTTTAGATAATTTTTTAATTAATTTTCTTACTTCAAACTTTTGAAGGGGATCCAATCCATCAGTTGGCTCATCTAAGATCAGTAGTTTGGGATTATGAATAAGAGCCTGTGCAATTCCAACACGTCTTTTAAAACCTTTTGATAAAGTTTCAATAGGAACATCTTTTACTTCATCTAATTGTAGATCATTAATTACTTTTTTTATTGCTGCTTTTGAGTTTTTTATATTTCTTACCTGGCAAACGTAGTCTAAGTAAAGATATGGTGAAAAGTCCAAATAAAGTGGAACACCTTCAGGTAAGTAGCCAATCATTGACTTTGTGTGAATGGGATCTATTTCAATGTCCTTATTGTTTATGATAACGTTTCCACTGTCAGATTTAAGATAACCTGTTATTACCCTCATGGAAGTTGTTTTGCCAGCACCATTAGGTCCAAGGAACCCCATCACATCACCAACTTTGACCTCAAAAGAGAGTTTATTAATGGCAGTAAAATCACCAAAATTTTTAGAAATATCTATTACACTTAACATTTTTCATATTATTTAGTTTAAAATCTTAATAATTCAAGATGATAAATTTACCATCTCTTATCAGATGAAGTTTTTACCATGCAGACCTATAAATATCAAAAGCATCTTTTTCAGATATTTCTCTTGGGTTATTGATTAGTAATCGGGTTTGTTTCATAGCATCTCTAGCCATTGTTTCGCATGCAGTTTCAGGGATGTCGAGATCTCTTAATCTTTGTTCTAAACCTAATTCACTTGATAGATCTGATAACTTTTCAATGAATTTTGAAGAAATATCTTGAGTGCTGGTGCTTGTATCAATATCTGGAAAAACAATTGGGGCTATTTCACTGTACAGTTTTGATGCATTTTGATCAGATATATTAAATCTTAACACATATGGCAGGACAAGTGCGTTGGAAAGACCGTGAGGTACATGATAAGTGCCTCCAATCGGATATGCTAAAGCATGAACGCCAGCGACTGGAGAGTTTCCAAAGGAGACACCTGCTAACATAGAGCCAACAAGCATATTTGATCTTGCTTCAATATCCTTTCCGTTAATGACAGCTTGTCTTATAGAACTACCTAAAAGCTTCAATGCTTCCTTTGCAAGTGTTTGGGAAATCAAATTATTATTCACACTTTTTGAAGCATAAGACTCTATCGCGTGGACCATTGCATCAATACCGGTAGCAGCAGTAATGTGAGGGGGAAGACCGAGTGTTAATGATGGATCAAGAATTGCAAGGTCTGGAAGTATAATAGGAGAGGAAACTCCTTTTTTTTCTAAATCTTCTTGTGTGATAATAGAAATTGGAGTTACTTCAGAACCAGTACCAGAAGTTGTTGGGTAAAGTGCAAGAGGGAGCCTAGGCCCTTTAGCATTAGCCACTCCCCAAGCTTCATGAATATTTTCGTTTGAGCCAATCAAAAGTGCAGTTAATTTCGATACGTCCATTGATGATCCACCACCAAATCCAATTACACCTGTTGCATCAAAATCTCTTCCCTGTTGTACACAACTCATAAGTGTTTTTATAGATGGGTCAGCTTCAACATTATCAAAAATTAAAATTTCAGAGTATTTTTGAAGCTCAGTAATTGTTTTTTCGTGTAACCCAATTTTTACTAAACCCGGATCAGTTACAAATAGTATTTTGTTACCAAGTTTCTTAGAAACTTCCTCTGCTGTGCCTACTGAATAGTCACTTCCAAATCTTATTCCAGGAGTAGTGTTGAATTGAAACGCTTTCACGATAGCAATATAGATGATATGAGGTTTATTTCCTATATAATTTTACCAAACCTATTCTGAGCACCTATCAACCCACAACTTTTTTTTAATAAGGCTTTCTTAAGAGTTTTTTATTTTTATACTTGAATTGTGTCTAAGGTTATTACCATCGCTCAACAAAAAGGAGGCTCTGGAAAAACCACTATAGCTGCAAATTTAGCTGCTGTTTATTCTTTAAAAAATAATTTATCCACGACATTACTCGACACAGACCCTCAAGGCAGTTTAGGTAAGTGGTTTCTTACCAGAAATGAAAAACTTAAAAATAAAAATATGATTCAGTTTAAAACAGCAAGCCTCTGGGGCGCACAGTATGAGGCTAAAACGCTTAAAGAAAAATCTGATTTAGTAATAATTGATACTCCTCCCAAAATTGACGCTGATGGAAGACCAGCAATTGAAATAGCTGACCTTGTCATTATACCGATATCTCCCTCTCAAGTGGATTTTTGGGCCACGGAGTCCATAATTGAATTAGCGAAAAGAGAAAAAAGAGAGATATTAATACTCATTAATAGAGCAAATGCAAAATCTAAACTTATTCAAGAAGCACATAAATTTGTTAATAAAATGAATGTTAAAAAAGCAAAGACAATTTTGGGTAATAGACAAATATTTGTATCAACTATGGGATTAGGGTTAACAGTAGTAGAAAAACAAAGAACTGGAAAAGGGTGTTTAGAAATGTTGGCTCTAGCAAAAGAGATACAGTCATTCTTGAAATTTTAAATTTTAATAAATTATATGAATGAAGAAATAGATAATGATCAACTCCATGACATATGCTCAAGATTATTGAAAGGTTTTATTAATTGGATTGAAATAAATGATAGTAAAGAAAAAGCATCAATTCTCGATAATGCATTCCAATTTAAAACATCTATCCTAGAACAAGATAAATCAACACTTCAAAAAAAATACTTTATATCACCACAGAACTTATCAAAAAAAGAAGCTGATGTTCTCTTACTACAGTGGAAAGATACTTTTTCCACATTAGTTAATTCAAATGTCGATAGACTATCAAAGGACTCTTTTAAGATATGGTTTTTAAGCTTAGCATCATATTCGATCCCAGAATTAGAAAAGGATGCAAACGAACTATGGTCAAAACTTTTAGAGGGTGTTGAATATTGTCATAAATTTTCTATCAAAGATGTTCCATATCCGCTCAACACTATTTCAAAGAACTAAATCAATGTTAAAATTCCTTATGTTTAAGACATTATTCACAGTAAGCATGTTTTTTTGTTTGAATGCACAATCAATTGAGCTTTTTGGTTATAAATTGTACGAGGACATTCTTAGGTATGAAAATGATGGGAATATAAAATTAAAGAAAGGCAATATTGAGAGCATTTCTATTAAAGAGGACAACGTCTTGATAGCAAACAAATATCTTACTGAATACACATTAAAATCAACAAAAACAGGAAATATTTACGAAATTCACGGCTCAAATAATCAATTGCAACTCAGTCCTGTTGAGTGCCTTGACATTCAAGATAGCTTTATTAATTCATTTCAAAAGAAAAACACCGAATTATTTCAAACTGAAGTTAAACAATTTCCAAATAAACTTAAAAGTAAAACAACTTGGGAAATTTATCTTAGCAATAAATCTAATAGTAGTGAGTTAATTTTCTCAGTTACTTGTGATTATAGCTTTAATAATAGGAGAATGGATATCATTTTAACTGATAGTGCTTATTTGAGTAATGAAAATTCGAACTATGAAAATTTACTTGATGAAAATAAAGAAAATATTTCAAAAGAAGAAATTGATACTAGTGGAATTTAGTAACTAGAGATAACATATTAATAATTATATAAGACTTTATTTCTGATTTCAGTTGATCATAGGTTTCAGGTAATTTATCACTAAGCTGGAAAGCAAAGTCTATAATTTCATAAGCTTCATCTTTACTCATATAAATCTCATTACATAGGTCATGGGCAAGTTTTTCTCTTATTAATATTAAAGAAGCTAATGATCTCTTTTGTTTTTTTTTCAAACTATTTTTTTGTTGGTTTCTTAAGTTTCATTCCGGTTCCTCCAAGTTGCATGCCACCAGAACCTTTACACAAACTTTTCTTTTCTTTGTCACACTTTTCTATCTTCTTCTCTTTTTTCTCTTCTTTTTTGACAACCTCTTTTTCTTCTTTCTTTTCTTCTGATTTCACTTCCTGATTTACAATTTTTGTATCTGATGAAGGCTCAACATTTTGAACTGTGTTGACAGATCCAACCTGAATATTAGAGAGCATTTCTAATATTTGATCTTGTTTTGATAGTTTATCTTTCTGTTTTGCCTTCCAAGATTTTGGTAGTTTTAAATCGATACAACTCTCAGAACCACAAAAAAGGACATCTCCAGTTTCATTATCAAATAAAAAACCACCGCAATTTTCAACACCTTTTTGAGTACAATTTGGGATGTGCATCTCATACTCTGCATTCAAATTCATCGATAATAATGGCAAACTTAGAAGAAGTACAAAAATATATCTCATCGACTTATAATGTATCATTTGTAGAAAAAATTTTCTAAATTTTTTATTCATACTTAAAACTCTCTCCAGGTAATGTTGATTTCATAAAATCATTCTTGGTAATATTTTCTAACCATTTTTTTAATTTAATATTATTGTCTCCCCAGGCATCAGTAAATCTAAAAGATGTATAGTCTAATGCACAGGCAACAGATATTTGATCAATCGTTAACTTGTCAGTCACGAACTCATCATATTTTCTTTCAATCCAATCAATGGATCTTAAAATTTTTTTCTCATAACGTTCTATTGATTTATGTCTTTGCTCTAATTCTGGTATAGCTGACATTTCTATATAACGATTAACTGCATTTTCCATAATTCCATTTGAAACACTTATCATTGTCATACTTTCCCAATAACGATCTTTTGGATATATAGAGTCTTTTTTTGAAATACTATCAAAGTACAAACAAATATTATCACTGTCTGTGATCGTTTTATTACCAACTATTAAAGTAGGAACTTGTCTTAATGGATTAAATTCATCTAGAAATCTTGATTTATAAATATTTATCTTTTCTTCTTTATGAGCAACGTCTAATACAAGAGCAGATACTTTACATTTTCTTCCAAAAGGAGAAGTAGGCCCATTATATAAAAGTGGAGTATCTGTCATTTAATCTATGATTATAGCAACAGTGCCAGGGCTTACACCCTCTTGATCGTTCCTAATGTTAACTTGAGTTATCGTTCCACTAACTGGAGCGTTATGATTGACCTCTGATTTCATAACTTCCATAATAAATAATATATCCCCCTCACTTACTTCATCACCAACTTCTACTAAAACTTTCCATATGTTACCTGGAACTGACGTTAAAACTTCTGTAGACATATTATATGACACTTCCCATTGAGCAGATGGAGGTTTGTTCAGATCTCATTTCCTGTGCCTCTTGCACACTTATTTCTTTAAACTTAAATTTTTCATTTGGTTTAGCTTGTCCTAATTTCCAAAAAGAGGCTGATGGAACAGTAAAAGGTACAATAAACCCACCCATGCTAGGCCCATCATTTACAAGTATTATTGGCGTTTGACCCGCCAAATTAATACCACCAATTGGGTAGCCCTGATCTATTATATTTGAGGGCTCATAGCCATGTTCAGGAGATTTATTTGTAGCTTTTTCGGTAAAACTTAAAGTGGGTCCATCCAACCTAAATCCAGTACGATCACTTCTTGCTTGAAGTTTCCACTCTGCTTTAAGAAAAGTGTCATATCCTTCGTCGTCAAGCCAATCATCATTTGGTCCCCGAACAACCTCAATTTCCCAAATACCACTATTGCTAATATCTGGAATTGAGTCAGTTCTAATTTTTCTACCGATCTTCCCATTAGCTTGACCTAAAGGAATTCTTTGACCGTCTTTCAAAGCATGACCATCAATGCCACCAACGCCTGCTTTGTGAAAAGTTGATTGAGAGTTTAGCCATTTTTCTGACTCAATGCCTCCAGCAAAAGACACATAAGATCTTGCACCAGATACTGTAAAACCCATTTCAAGAGTTTGTCCAGATTTTATTAAAACACTTTCCCACATAGGAATAGAATTACCATTTATTTTGGGCTGCATATCAGCACCACAGACCGCAATGACATGATCTTTTTCAAATTTTAAAGTTGGACCAGTGTACTGACACTCAAGCGCTGCAAAGCTCTCCTCATTACCTACAAGTAAATTGGCAAGTCGAAAAGACCAACTATCCATTGGCCCTGAGGGAGGAAACCCTTGGTTAAGATAACCAACTCTCCCGGGATAATCTTGCACTGATGTTTCTAGTCCTTGTTTAATAACTTCAAACATCTAAAACTTCTTATTATAATCTAGTTTAGACAACCAGTTTTTATATTTTTTGATGGAAAATTTATGCTCTTCAATTAAATCATATCGATATGATTTATCTTCAACTTTTTTTTCAATCATTTCAAACTCATCATAATCACAAGGCACAAATTTAATTCTATCTCCTGGCCTAAATAGACAAATACTATCTTTGAAAACATCAAAATTCTTGTCAGGATCCCAAATGGGTACAGGCGTTCTGCCAAAAATTTGATAACCCCCAGGTAGCCTATCAGGATAAATAGCTGTGGACGATCCTCCCATGCCCACAGTTCCTTTTGGTGTCCATGTTCTAGGTGGGTTATACTTTGGAGCGGTTAATTTGCACCTAGGGTCAAGAGGCATTGTAAATGGTAAACCAGGCCAAAAACCAAGCGAAGCCACCCAATACTCAGTTCCAGAGTGAACTCTAACAAAATGATTAACATCATCTAATTGATTTAACTCTGTAATGAACTCAGGATCTGGCTTTTTCATTGTGATTTTAGCTATATAGTCTTCAATTGCCTCTTTAGTCCATTTGTCAAGATAGACAGTCGGGAAATGAAAAAGTCTGCTATTTACAACTGTATCATCATTATCTTTCATATCTTTAAGCAATGATTTCAATTCATTAATTAAATCTTGATAGCCGATATCATCTGGATTGTAGTGAACTATCATTGAGGCAAAACATGGGAGTGTTTCGTAAACTCCCTTAATATTTGCTGTCTTAATTAAGTTTGATAGCCCCTGCGCTTTAAAGTTCAATTCTAAATTCATCACATTACCAAATTCTATTAATAAATACTTATCACCACCTGGTAAAAACTTTGGCTCAGGGTAAATTCCCTGAAATATCTCTGAGGTTTTATCTTTTGTATTCTTTGAAACTAAATTGGGATAAGAGCCATCCTCGTTGATATGTTTTTTTACAGAGAGCTTACTTACATTTAATTTAGGTTGAGAAATATTATGAGGATACATATTTTTGAAACTAGCATAATCATCAACATCGAGTTGAGAGAATAAAATATCATCAAGTTTTTTTGATTTATCTTGAGATAAATGACTCTCTAAATTTTCAAATTTTGAAATCTCGTGATTTAAATAATTAAATTTTATATTATTGTTTTCTTGTTGCGATGATCCTATCTTATTTTTTTTTAATAACTCATCTTTAGGATTGGTTAAATCTATTTTTTGAAATAAATCTAAATCTGTATTTTTATATTCTTGAACCATTGAATTTAAAAATATTTAACTTTAATTTTTTCTTTGCTCTTAGGTTTATCTGTAAAATCTACTACTTTGACATTTGTAGGCACAGTCGGTTTAATAATTTTATTTTGAATTTCTGCATTAGTATTAGCTTTTTGATTTGAATTTTTCGCACTTGATATATTATTATCATTAGATTTCTTTTGAGTATGACCAAACATTCCCTCAAGGATAGTATTTGGATTGATATCCTCTTTCTCAAAGGTCTCAAATATGCTCCCATCTCTAAACACTAAAACTCGATGACATAATCCTATAAATTCTTCAAGTTCACTTGATAGAAATATCGCTGTACCACCTTCATTTACAAAAATTCTTAAGTGTTTATATAAGTCTCGTTTTGCGCCAACATCAATACCTCTCGCTGGATCGTTAAGTATTAGTATTTTTGGAGTTGTTGTGAAAGCTCTGGCAATCATGACTTTTTGCTGATTTCCCCCACTCAATGAGGTAATTAGATTATTCTTTGGACCTGTCTTAATACTTAATCTTTCTACTTCCCAATCAAAAATACCGTTTAATTCCATCCATTTAATAAAACCAATAAATCCACCTGATGTTTTAGCTTGTTTTCCTTTATATAAAGGTATGACCATATTTTCATATATGCTCATGTTAGGAAAAATACCCTCTTTTTTTCTATCTCCAGATACATATCCAACTCCACTTTTCTTGGCATCTAACAAGCTATTCACAGTTGTGTAATCCTTCTTGGTTCTTTCTCTTTCCTCATCAGACTGTTTGACAATTACTTCTCCGCTAAGTGGTTGATCGATACCTGCCAGAGCCTTAACAAAATTATCTTGTCCTTGCCCATCAAGTCCTGTGACTCCAAGTATCTCACCTTTTGGAAGATCAAAGTTAATAACATCTCCATTGTCCCAAACTTTTAAATCTTTAGCAGACAAAACTATTTCATCTAAGATTGAGTCAGGAGGTGTAGCTTTTATTTCTGATGCTGTAGAAAATTTTTTATCACCTGTCATTAGTCCAAGAAGATTTTTTTCAGTAATTTCCTCTCCTGCTAAAACTCCAACATCAACCCCATCTCTCATAACCGTTGCTCTATCGCTTATTCTAACTAGCTCTGCAATTCTGTGAGTTACTATAAATATTGCTGCACCTTGATCTCTTAATGTTCTCATTTTTGCAAAAAGTCTTTCTGTAGAGTCAAAATCGAGTGCAGCTGATGATTCATCTAAAATTAGTACTTTAGGATTTCTTAAAAATGCTCTACCAATTGTTATCCAAGCTTTCATACCAAGCGATAATTGACTTGCTATTGTATATGGATCGACAAATTCACCGGATAGCTCTAACATTATAGAGGCAGCTTTTTCGACCCTATCTCGATGTGCTAATTTTTTTCCAAAAAAAGAGTCATATCCAATAAATAAATTTTCATAAACAGTAGCCTCTTCAGCTATCATTACTTCTTGAAAAACTGTTGCAATGCCAACTCTTTGGGCTTCAATTGGGGAATTGGGTGAATGACCCATAATAGAGACTTTTCCTTTGTCCAAAGGTAAAACTCCTGAAATAACCTTTGCCAATGTGCTCTTACCACATCCATTACCACCAACAATGGCGTGGATTTCACCAAAGTTAGCTTTAAAATTTACACCGTTAAGAGCTTTTGTAACACCAAAGGATTTTGATGCATCTTGAACATAAATATCCCCTCCAACTTTAGAGGAGTTAGACTGTGCCCCATTCCCGTTTGGGGCACTGTCCAAAGTTTTTTCTTCATTCATTAATTACTTAAATTAAAGTAATGCTTCTCCACGATCGAAGAAATTATTTAGATATTCATCACTTGCCCAGTTTTCAATTCCAACAGTTCTAAACTCACTTGAGTTTCTGTCACAATCTTCAGGAACAAAAGACTGAATAGTCTCAACATCTTCTTCATATGGAGGAACTAAGATAGACTGGATTTTAAGGCCCTGACCATACATAGTTCTTAAAAGAACATTCATCGCAAACTCTGCATCATCTCCAGGAGGCCATGCATAGACCGCTCTGTCGATAAAGTCTGGATTATTTCTCCAATAGCAGAATGCACCAATTTCTCCACCCAAAGCCATAGGCACCATTGGTCTTCCAGATGATTCTAGAGCGTTAAGTGCTCCGGACTCTCCTGAAGACTGAACAGCAAATCCGTCAACTTGAGTTGTGTTAGCTGATAACCATTTTTGAAGTTCAGCTTGAGCAATTTGTGGTGTCCACATGTGTGCAATTTCAGCAACAACAGTAATGTCTGGATATTCTGCAAATCCATCTAGCATACCTTGGTGCTGTGAGTCAGATGCTGATGTTCCAGGAATTCCTTCCATGATAACAACATTACCTTCACCACCAATAGTTTCTGCTAACCATTGTGCAATATAATATCCGGTTAATTTATAGTTAACAGATGTACTGATAGCATATTCTGAAGTTAAGTATCCTGTCATTGATGCAGTAGGAACACCTTTTCCGTACGCATACTCAATAGTTGGATTTAATGCAACAGGATTTGAGCAACAGACTATTAATCCATCAACTCCTTGATCAGTTAACTGTCTCATTTGTTGAATTTGAACCGCGTCTTTTAGATTAGATTGTGTAACAACGATATCGTTAAGAATACCTGCTGCTTTCATTTTTGGTAAATAGTCACCATACAATCTCTCCATCACACCTTTTCTCCATAGATTACCTGCGTAAGAACTTGCATAACCGATAGTCCAAGGAAGTGGTCTATCACTTTTCCAATTTCTGTATACACTTTCACCAAGCGGTTGGTTAGGATCCATAAAGTCAGGATTATAAACGAAGTCTCTAATATCAGCTGGAATTTCGTCTAAAATGTCAGCATTTAAGTTACCTGCGACACCGACAGAACTAACAGCTAAAATAGCTATGAACTTTTTAAGCAATGTCATAGTTTTATCCTCCTTACTTATATATAAGTAACTATAATAATACCTATATTCTGAAAAATATAAGCAAAATTGTTCCAACATGTGGAAAAGATTTTCACATAAAAGCCTGATTTTCTGTAAATTATAAATGAGAGGAATTTATTATTCATGGTCGATTTGAATTGCGATATGGGTGAGGGTTTTGGTATTTACTCCTTCGCAGATGACGAAGAAATAATGCCTTATATAGATGCTGCTAATGTAGCCTGTGGGTTTCACGCCTCAGACCCAAACACAATGAGGAAAACTGTCGAGCTTGCAAAAAAATATGATGTGAAAGTTGGATCGCACCCTGCCTATCCTGACTTAGTAGGATTTGGAAGAAGGCCGATGAAAATGAAACGTGATGAAATCAAAAATCTTGTGATGTATCAAACTGGTGCCATCAAAGCCTTTCTTGATGAGTATGGAATGCCATTAAACCATATCAAACCTCATGGATCTTTATATGGTGTCTCCGCGAAAGAGGAAGATGTGGCTCATGGAATTGCTGACGCAGCTGAAATTTTTAATGTTGGTATTTTCGGAATGGTTAATACTTTTCACGAAAAAGTATACAAAGAAAGAGGAATAAAATTTTATGGAGAATTTTACTCTGACTTGGAATATGATGAAACAGGTTATTTGGTTATAGCCAAGGGTCGAAATAAATATTATCCAACTGATAGAGCTGTGGAGCGTTGTTTAAGAGCAATGAATGAAAATAAAGTTAAAACTGTTCAAGGAAACGATGTAGTTGTAGGATGTGAAACAATTTGTGTCCACTCTGACACTCCTAATGCTGTAGAAATCTTAAAGGCTCTGAGAGAAAAAATTTCCTCTGATAAAAAAATTCCACAAAAAACTTCAAACGGCAATCATACCAAAATGCCTTATATCGTTGATAAGAAATGAAAAAAATTTTAATTGCTAATCGCGGTGAAATAGCAAATAGAATTATAAAAAGTTGTAAAATATTAGGTCACAAATCTGTAGCTGTTTATTCAGATGCAGATAAGAATTCAAAGCATGTAAGATTATCTGACGAGTCTTATCATATAGGACCTAGTAAAGCTCAGGAAAGTTATCTTTCTTACAATAAGATTTTAGAAATAGCTACAAAATCAAATGTGGATGCTATTCATCCTGGTTTTGGTTTTTTATCAGAAAACGACACTTTTGCTCAAGAGGTTATAGACAGAGGTATCACATGGATTGGCCCAAAACCAAAATCAATAAAATCAATGGGAAATAAGGATATTGCTCGTGAATTGGCTTTAAATTCCAATATTCCTATTTGTCCAGGCATAAATAATGTTAACAAATTAAGTGATGAACAACTTAAGACAAAATGTGAAGAGATTGGCTACCCTTTACTTGTAAAATCAAGTGCTGGCGGTGGGGGGATAGGCATGAGCGTCGTCCAAAATTTCAAAGACCTAGCCAATTCAATTGAAAAAACTAGTAATCTTGCCGCAAAATCTTTTGGTAATGGAGATATTTTTATTGAGAAATTTATCACCAACGCTCGACATATAGAGATACAAGTTTTTGGATTTGGTGCAAAGGGATCTGTACATCTATTCGAAAGAGATTGCTCTATGCAAAGAAGATATCAAAAGATAATTGAGGAGTCTCCAGCACCAGAGGTAGATAGAGAATTAATAAATAATATGGCACAAGCCGCTGTAAAATTATCTTCTGATGTAAATTACGAAGGAGCCGGAACTGTAGAGTTCATATATGATGTTCAAGAAATGAAATATTATTTTCTTGAGATGAATACAAGAATTCAAGTTGAACATCCTGTTACAGAGTTAGTGACAAATAATGATTTAATTTCTATGCAAATAAATTTTGCTTTTAGTAGAAAAAATAAATTTTTAAATCAAAATAAAATTAAAACTTATGGACATTCAATTGAATGCAGAGTATATGCAGAGGATCCATCTCAAAATTTCTTACCATCTCCAGGAAAAATAACTAAATTAAAGTTTCCTAAAATACCAAATGGCATAAGATTAGATTGGGGATACGATGAAAGAGATGAGGTAAGTTTCTATTATGATCCGATGATAGGAAAAATTATATCTCACGACTTAATTCGAGACGATGCTATTTCCAAATTAATAAAATTTTTAGAAGGCACTCAGATTGAGGGCATTAAGACAAACATCCCTTTTTTAATTTGTCTTCTTAAAGATAAAAACTTCATAGATGGTAAACACAACACTAAATATATCGAAAATAATTTAAACACTCTTATTAGTAAGATATCTTTTAAAAATGGCTTTACTAAAAATATTGATTTGGACTCAAAGAGAATTAAAATTGTTGAAACAGACAAACTTAAAGTAGGTCATAGAAGATCGCAGTCTGACAGAGGGGGTATCAAAGTCGTTTATTTTGACTAATTATAATGGTTAATCAACTTGTAGCAGCAATAAAACCCTCTCAAATTCCAGGTTCTGATCCCCAGTCAACAAAATACTTAATCGTTCCAATATTTATATTTTTTGCCCTAATGATTTTTGCAATGATTAGAGGACCACAAATAATTTCAGGCTCGGGTATTGGAACTGCAATTATGGTTTCAACACCTCTTATTCTTGCTACTTATGCTCTTACTGCGTTGGCTTTAGCCGGCAGAGTGACAGTCGATTTATCAATAGGACCACTTATTGGTTTTATTAATGTAACTACAATACAACTTTATGCTGCAGGTTACATTCAATCGCCAGTTGCGTATTTCATATGTGCTCTTGCAATAGGAGTAATTTACCAATTTCTTTATGCCTTAATCGTAATTTTTATAAGAGTTCAACCAATAATAGTTGCCTTAAGTATGTTTCTTGCTTTCTCTGGTATCAATTTAGTTATTTTACCAAGACCAGGAGGAAGAGCACCTGATTGGATGTTATCTTGGAGTGCTGGAACTGAGGTAGTACAACCCACACTGATACTTTTAATTTTCTCGACACTTATTTGGTATGCACTAACTCATACTGCTTACTGGCAACATTTAAAATTAATGGGTTCAGATGAAAAGTCTGCTTATACAAGTGGAGTGAGAATTTACATTGTAAGAATTGGTGCTCATATTATCGGTGGAGTTTACGCTGCACTCGCAGCTATTGCTTTTACAGGTTTGATTGGTTCTGGAGACCCAACTCAAGGTACTACTTATACATTGATGGCAGTTACAGCACTTGTATTAGGTGGGTCAAGTTTAATTGGTGGAAGAGGCGGTGCGTTTGGAGCTATTCTAGGTTCAGTTAACATTTATTTGATAAATTTTATTCTATCAACTTTTAGGTTTGAAAGATTTCAAAGTTTCGTAACAGACTTATCATATGGTGCGGTATTGGTGGCTTCTCTTTTAATACTTATTGCGCTTCCTTATATTCAAAAAGCATTCAAAAATTTATCAGTTTTTGTATTTTTTATTATTGGAACATTAAGCGCTGCTGCTGTTCAAATTCATATGAAATTTGATCAAGTAACCAGAGGGACTGTGGGAGGTTTTGGAGGTAAATCTAAAGATGCTGAAATTTTTGAAAAAGCTCTTGAGTCAGGGAGTGATTGTTTAATCACAGGTAAGGCATGCGCAGAGGGTGGAAATTCTACAGTGTGGATGTTTATTGCTATCGGAATAGCAGCCTTGATTTATCTCGTCTATTTGCTTGTTAAACATAGAGATGGCCCAACAGTGTCTTTTATTATTGCAGCAATTGTTATTTTCTTTGGTTGTGTTTGGAGTGGCACGAGAGAGGCTTATTTCGTTAACGCTGATTTAGGTACCAACTTACAATATATTTTAAATTATGCTCCTCAGTATTTTACATCTGAATATCTAAGAGTTGGTGCAGGATTGCCTGATTTTTCATCTTCCTCGAGTGCTCTGGTTGGCCTCGCTTACGCTGTCGCAACTTTAGGAGGAATAGTTTTCTTTACATCTGCGATAGTAATAATTGCTATGCCAAGATTTAGAAAAGAAATCAAAACACAAACATTGGTTTTATTTGCAATAGCAATTTCATTTATTGTATTTGCTGCAATATCTTATTACGGAATTGAGTCAAATAGACAGAGTTTCTTCGGCATAGATGGATACGCTGTAATACTAATTTTATTTTTACTTTTTTTACTCACGGCACCAACTCTTTTTTCGAATATTAATTTGAATAATGTTTTCATTATTTTCCTCGGTGTATTAGCAATACTCGCTGTATACTTTTTAGCCTCACCATCTGGTACAATTATTACTGATGATGGAAGTAAGTTTTACTCTCCAATTATTACAGAATTAATTGTTGGCGATACATCATCAATCAACTATACAAGACCTATACGAGGAGAATTTATCACAAGTGATGTTACTTGGCTTAAAGAAGCAGCTCTAATTATATTTGCAATATTTGTATTTCAATTTTTTACATATTTAACAATGGGAGCAAAAATATCATTTGCTAGATTCAGACCTTACATTGCTATTTTAAGTATAGCTGCATTAACATGGTCTGCGATGTTCTTCGCAATTGGTTATCCTTATTGGAAAATGATTTTAATTACTGCAATTGGAATAGCTATTTCGCCTCTGATATGGCAAGCGTTTGGTGTTTATAAAATTAAATTAAAATCTCAAGAAGGACTTGAAAAATGGGGAGGTCTATCAGAAGATAGAAAAGTTTAGTAAATGGAGAAAAGAACTCATAATTTTTTAAAAGGACTTGGAATTCTTTTTGCTGTTGCTGCTGGGATAGGTACTGCAGTTCTTGGTTATGTAGATAGAACTGATTGGATACAGGTTGCATTTTACTCTGTAGCTGTTGTTGCCATTATTCTTTGGGGCTGGCATTTTTTCTTAGTTAGATGGTCTTATCGATCTTTAGTAAAGGAAGATGGATCTAAACCTCCTGAAACTACTGAAACCTCAAGTAAAAGAAGCCTTTTTTGGGACCTCATTGCAAAGAACTGGATAGCTGTTACGGGATTTTTACTTCTTTTAGGCCTTTTTATATTACTATGTTTTTTGGTACCAGGGTTCTTCTCAGGTAGAACAGTCGTATCAGCAATCATATTATTAGGTTTTTTAATCTTAGCATTTCTTGCTTACAAATTTTTAAACATTAACAAAAGCGTAATTATAGGAGTCGCCGTACTAGTTGGTCTTTTTATAATAGGATCAGTTTCTATTGATGGCTTCTTATCATTACAGAATATTAAATCTATGTTAGTTTTTGCTTCTTTCTTAGGAATTGCAACAATTGGACAGACATTAGTTGTGATGTTAGGCGGCCTCGATTTATCAATACCATTTTTAATTGGAGCGACTAATTTAGGATTAATGTCACTTATTTCACTTGGAGTTCCTCCTTGGCTTGCGTTTATAGTTATTCTTGCATTTGGCACGATCGTCGGGCTTTTTAATGGTTTGATAAGTTTTAACCTCCAAGGTCAATCACTAATAGTCACGCTTGGAGTTGGCTTCATGGTAGTAGGTGGAGTACAGATATTGGTATCACTTCCTACTGTTACAGGTGGAACTGTTTTTGGTGTTGTTCCAGATTGGTTAAAAAATTTGGCTTCATTAAATGGAAAATTTTTTGGTCTTCCAATACCTCCAGTTATTTTAATTTGGATATTGATTTCAATTTTATTAATTGTTGGACTTAGACACACTAAGTGGGGAAGAAATTTATATGCTGTTGGTGGAAAAAGGTTATCTGCTGACAGATTGTCAATTTCTGAGAGAGCATATTGGGTTGGAGTTTATGTCATTAGTGGATTTACCTCTGCAGCAACCGGGGCAATGCTACTGGGTTGGAGTGGTGGAGGGTTCATTGGTGTAGGTGATCAATATTTATTTTTAACAGTGGCAGCTGTGGCTGTAGGAGGAACTTCCTTATTAGGTGGATATGGAGGATACGGCTTTACAGTAATCGGTGTTCTTGCACTGCAAGTAATTAGTACATTTTTGGCAGGTCTAGGCTTAAGTTTTGAGGGTCAGCAATTTATATTTGGTCTTCTTATTTTACCTCTTGTTGCTCTTTACTCTAGAGCACCCCATATTAGGGAGCAAATATAAAAAAATGTCTTTAATCAACAGATTTTGTTGTTTTTACAATGAATATTTATTTCAAAATATGAAACAAAAATTATTATTAGTTAAAGAGGACGGGTAATATGTACTTAAGAGGAATAAGTTTTAATGAATAAAATGCTTCTCCCTTACGACATTGTAGGGGGGTCTTTCTGGTTAATTTCTGTTGGCATGATTGGTGCCACATTGTTTTTCTTTTTTGAGCGAAGCAAAGTAAGCACAAGATTTCATACACCGATGACAATGATAGCTGTTGTATGCTTGATGTCCTCTATACATTATTTTTTCGTAAAAAATCTCTGGGTAGTCAGCGGCACCGCCCCAACTTTATTAAGATATATAGATTGGTTTCTTAACTTTCCAATGCTTGTACTTATTTTTTATGCAATGCTTATGTCAGTTGTCAAAGTTAAACAAGGCATGTTCTGGAGATTATTGGTTGGAACTTTAGTTTTTGTTGTAGCAGGTTTCTTAGGTGCAGCGGGTTATATGAGCAAGACATTAGGTTTCATTGTTTGGTTGGCTGGATGGTTGTACATCCTTGGTGAGCTATATGTTGGAGAGGCTGGAAGAGCAAATGCTAGATGCGGAAACGAAAATGTACAAATGGTTTTCTTCTCGAACAGACTTATTATAACAATTGGATGGGCTATATATCCAATGGGATATTTCATAGAGCATTTGGGTGGGGGTATTGATCCCAACAGTGTTAATGTGATTTATAATTTAGCAGACTTTTTAAATAAAATAGTTTTTGGTTTAATAATTTACAAAGCAGCAATACAAGACATGAGAGTTAATGGACAATAACATCAACTTAGGAGGTGATAAATAGGTATGAACATTACTAGTGGTGCAGATATTATTGCAATAATAATCTTAATAGCTTTAGCAATAGCAATTATAGTTTACTTGCTACATTGGCTGTACAGGCGTTCCTCAAAGGAAATAGCGTTTGTTAGAACTGGTATGGGTGGTGAACAAGTTGTGATCAGCGGAGGTGCCTTCGTTTTACCTATTATTCATAACATTACCTCAGTGGGTATGAAAACTCTTTGTATAGAGGTTCAACGAAACGGCAGTAAATCTTTTATTACAAAAAATAGAATGAGGGCAGAAGTAACGGCTGAATTCTATGTAAGAGTAGCTCCTACAACTGAAGCAGTCTCAATAGCCGCGCAAACATTGGGAAATAGAACATTAGAGCCTGATCATTTAAAGGAGCTTGTTCAAGGTCGATTTGTTGATGGACTAGGTGTTGTAGCCGCAAAAATGAGCCTTGATGAAATTCAAGAGAATAGATCTGAGTACATTAAAAATGTTGCAGCTCATGTTGAAGAAGCTATTAAGCACACTGGTTTGGAGTTAGAGACTGTTTCATTGACATCTCTTAACCAAGCACCCGTGGGTGTATTCGACCCTTCAAATACATTTGATGCTGAGGGTTTAACTCAAATAACAGAATTTACTCAGTCACGTAAAAAGAAAAGAAATGATATTGAGAAAGATACAGAGGTAAGTATTCGAAATAAAAACCTCCAGTCTATCAAGCAAACTCTTGAAATTGAAAAAGAGGAAGAATTTTCAAAGTATCAACAAAAACGTGAAATCGAACAACAAAGAGCTATTGAAAATACTGAGACAGTAAAAACAAAAGCTGAGAAAGACAAAGAGTCTGAGCTGGCTGAAATTTCTTCAGAAAAAGATATTGAGATTGCAAAGATTAGCAAGAAAGACTTTGTTGAGATGGAAAAAAGTTTACAAGAAACTAAACTTATCCAAGAAATTGAGAAAAGAAGAAAAGAACAAAATGAGTTTAAACAACAAACTTCTATCGAGATTAAACAAAAAGATATTGAGACAGAAAAAACTATTCTTGAATTAGAAAGAGATGTTGAATTCAGTCGTCTAGAAAAACAAAGATCAGTTGATATCAAACTTGCTGAGGAAAAAGCTCAAACAGCAAAAGAAGAAGCTAGAAAAAGGTATGAGTCTGAAGAGGCTTATATTATGGCTGAGGAGCAAATTAAAAATGCAAAAACTGCTCAACAGAAAAATGTTGATGCGTTCAAAATTGCTGCTGAGCAAGAGACAAGAGTCTTAGATATTGAAAAGGCAAAAAGAATAGAAATTGAAGAAAAGCAAAAACAAATGGAAGTTCTAGAAAAATCTAAGTCAGTCTTAAAAACTAAAATGGAAGAAGAAAATGCTCGCGCTAAGGCTGTAGAAGCTGAGGAAAAAGTAAACACCATTAGAGATGTTGAACAAGCTGAGAAGACAAAAGCTCTTGGAGTAATAGACGCTAGTAAAAATGCTGAGAGAGAAAAGTTAGCATCGATGGCTGCAAAAATTAGATATGAAATTGAAGCAGCTGGCAAAAAAGCCCTTAATGAAGCGGAAAATGCTAGAAGTGATGCAAGTAGAAGAAGTGCACTTAGACAAAAACTCGCTGAAAAAATTGAGGGTATTATTAGAGAATGGGTTAGACCAATGCAAAACATTGACTCAATTAAAGTTGTCGATGTAAATGGATTACCTGGATTTAGTCAAGGAGGAGGTGCTGAAGGAAGCGGCAACGCTGATAACCCCTCTGCGTCCTCAGGTGGATATTCCAAAAAAGGATCTTTAGCAGATAATGTTGTGAATTCTGCTCTTCGATATAGAGCACAACAGCCGTTCTTAGATAGTCTTTTAAAAGAAATTGGTATGTCGCCCGGTGAGGCAAGTAATATCAGGAATATTTTAGGTGACTACGATGATCCTAAGAAGGACAAGCATATGAGATTTGATGAACAAGCCACAAAGACACCCAGGAAAAAGAAATAGGTATAAAACATGAGTATAGATGTAAAATCCTGGGCAAAAAAATATAAAGAGCTTACTGAAAAAGATGAAACCATAAAAGCGATGGCTAAATATTATACTTGTTCATTTCTTTTCGACATGGGTAGTGTGAAAGTAATTATCGAGATGCATGATGGAAAGGTAAAAAATATTAATACCAACCCTGGAGGTTTAGATCCATATGACTTTGCATTAAGGGCATCAGAGCAAACATGGAGAGAGTTTGCAAAGCCTGTTCCAAAACCTATGTTTCATGGTATCTATGCAGCTTCATTTAGAGAAGACCTTAAAATCGAGGGCAATCATTTAGTCTTAATGCAAAATCTTAGAAACTTTACTGTTCAATTTGAATTGCTAAGACAATCAGGAGTCCCAGTATGATCAAGAGAATTGAAAGGAAAAATTTATGGCAGTAAAACATCATGACCCAATAGGTAGATACGTTACCATCGAGGTAGATGGTCAACAGTATAAAGTCTTTTATCTTTCAAATGGAAAAGGCACTCCATTAGTATGTCAGCATACTGCTGGATGCCACAATCATCAGTGGAGAGGATTACTGGAAGATGAAGAAATTACTCAAAACTATCAAGTTATCGCTTACGACCTTCCAAGACATGGTAAATCAGATCCACCTCATAATACAGAATGGTGGAAAGAGGAGTACAAATTAACAGCAGAGCATTACTGTAATTTTATTGTAGAACTTTGTAAGGCCTTAGACCTTGAAAACCCTATATTTATGGGTTCTTCCTTTGGAGGAAACGTGGCTCTTCAATTAGCTCTGAAGTATCCTAATAAATTTAAAGCTGTCATTCCTGTAGAGGCTGCGCATTATTCCCCTGGCTTTTATATTGATTGGTGGAGGCATCCTCATGCCAATGCAGCTCAAGTGTGTGGTAGTGGTGTTTGGGATTTAATGGCCCCACAATCTCCAGATATGGATAGATGGTTAACTTGGCATTATTACACTCAAGGATCAGAGGCTTTTAAAGGAGACCTTCATTTTTATTCAGTTGATCATGATTTAAGAGATGAGCTTCAAAATATCGATGGTCACAAGTGCCCTGTTATTATGCTGACTGGTACTTATGACTACCTAACCCCTCCCGAAGCAACAGAAGATACTGCCAGACAAATAAAAGGAGGAGTTTATATTGAAATGAGAGATATTGGTCATTTCCCGATGAGTGAAAACCATGAAGTCTTTAGAGTATATTTATTAGAGGCACTCAGAATTATTAAGGAAAAGACTGATTACAACTCTTAATTCAAGTTTGAGTTATGGTCGCTAATCTTTATTGGTTTTTTTTCTTTCTTGTCCTATATATAAGCTTTTGTCTTTTTTGGGGAGCTAGAACTCTTAGAAAAAATAAAACCCCTGAGGCTTACTATTTAGCAGATAGAAATGTATCTCCTTGGGTATTCTTTTTCTCTGCAACAGTAACTACATTTGCAGGCATAACTATCATTTCTTTTCCATCATTAATTTATGCAGATGGATACTCTTTTCTAGCTACTGCTGCAATTGTAATAACAATTCCTCTCGGAAGTATACTATTTTTTAAAAGGCAGTGGATGCTAAGTAGAAAATTTAATTTTATCACTCCAGGAGAGATGTATTATAAATATTATCAAAGTAATACTCTTAGAATTGTAGTACTAATAATCGGATTATTTTTTGCTGTTCCATTTCTTGGTATAATTATTGGATCAACAGGTAATGTTGTAGAGTTTATTAGCGGAGGTGAAATAACTAGAGACTCTGCAATGTGGGCACTAACTGCTGTTGTCTTATTTTATATAGTATCTGGTGGATTTAAACCCATGGTGAGTGTAAGCGTTGTTCAATCATGGTTATTTTTTGTTTTTTTCTTAGCACTTGGTGTTGGTGTATTTAATTACTTAGGAGGTTTAAGTTTTTTTGAAGACCTATCTATGGCGAATAGCTTTATATCTTTCGGAGCTTGGGGAACTACTGGAGGTTACGGAGGCGGTGATATTTCAGGATATTTCAACGTTCCTGGTGTAATTCAGTGGGTTGCAGGTATTGGAAAAAACAACCCATTAGGAGGACCTTGGACAGCAGTTATGATTTTGTCCTTTACTCTCTCTTATATGGGTATTGTGCTTTCTCCTACATTTTCGATGTGGAGCTATTCAGTAAAATCACCGAGGTCATTTTATTTTTATCAAGTTTGGGGTTCAGGTGCTGTTGTTGGAATATTTTTATTTATATTCGCCCCTTTATTAGGTGTAGGAGCACATCTTCTTGGAGCTAATAGTATTGTTAATTCAAATGGTTTTGCCATTAACCAAATATTCCCTGAGCTAAGTCTACAAAATATATCATCTTTAATTTATGTGTTTGTTGAAAGTTTCAGTAATCTCTCACCAATCATTGTTGGATTTTTAGCAATATCCATAATTGCTGCTCTTCAATCAACATTATCTGCTTTTTTAATGACCTCAGGCAGCATGGTGGCAAGAGATCTCTATAGACCATATATCGATAGTAACCCTACATGGAAAAGGGAGTTATTAGTTGCTAGGTTAGCGATGTTGTTATTAAGCTTAGCGGCACTGTATCTTGCAACTTTTTTTGAAACTTCTCTAATACTACTTGGTGGATTAGCAATCGCTTTTGGTTTCCAATTGTTTCCTGTTTTACTTGGAATGCTTTGGTTTAAATGGATCACAAGAGGTGGGGCAATTCTTGGACTCATCACCGGATTAGGTTTTGTAACTTTAGCTGAAACTTTTGGTCATAAGCTAACAGGAAATTCTCTTCCTTGGGGGCGATGGCCACTAACAATCTACTCTGGGTTATGGGGTTTATTCTTTAATGTGATTGTATGTTTTTTATCCTCTATATTTGCAAGTAATGACACAGATAAAGAACATCGAGCGTCATTTCATAATTTTTTAAATGAACATATGGGTATTCACCCATCAAGAAAAAAAATAAAATCTCTTGCTTATGTCTTCTTTTTAATTTGGGCATTCTTTTCTATCGGCCCAGGGTTAATTTTCGGAAACTTAATATTTGGTAGTGCGGATCAAAGTTATGATAATTGGGTGATGGGAGTCCCTTCACTATGGGCTTACCAAATAATTTGGTGGGTAGCGGGTATATTTCTAATTTGGTTTTTAGCCAATAAGATGGACTTATCGACTTTGCCAAAAAAACCCATACTAAATGGTGATGAACATTTGGCACCTGACGATGTTGAGGAGCAAGGAAACTATATTGACAGAATGGGAGGAGGGTATGGTTGGCCACTTATATTAATAGGTATGGCTGTGGCAACTGTAATACTTTCCGTTTATGCATTATGATGATAAAGTACTTAAAACTGAGGAGGAATAAGAATTTTTCGTATTGTGTTTCATTATTTGGAACAAAAAACTGTGCGAAAGGTTAACTATATCTAAAATAGAATTATGTCTGATTACAGCTATAAGCACCCGTCAAACGTCCAATTAAATAAAGGGCATAAACACACTGATGATTTTATTACCAAAAAATACATATTAAAAATGTTGAGAGATCCTCAAAAATTAAAATCTCTAATTGAAGAGCATAGAGCAACTCCAATTGGAAGGGCTGCTACTCGAGACCACGGCGTTATTCAGCACAGTCAAGATCTCCAAACATTATTAGATAAGTTAAGAAGAGGAAGTAAAGAAAATGGTTTTGTAACTGTTTGTTTAAGAAGGCATGAAGATTATAGAGTTGGAATAACAACAGGAGTTAGAGGTGAGCCAGTTGAAATTACTGAAGACTCTTATTCATCTGAGGAAGCATGTGAACATGCAATATTTTTAAAAAGAATTAACAGACTACTTGAGGAGTATAGCGGGGAAGAGTAATGTTAAAAATAACAGGTTATAGTGATAAGTACTCAGCTCACCCTGGCGAAGAGGTTAAATTTTATATTAATGCTGAATATAATGACAGTTATGAAGTTCAATTAGTCCGCTTAATACATGGTGATACAAATCCTGAAGGCCCAGGATATAAAGAGGCCGAAATAGATGCTAGTTGCAATGGAACCTATCAAGGGAAAAACCAGAGAATACATGGTGGATCATATATCATCATGCCCCAACACGATAATTTAAATTTAGAAAGCTTCACTATGCAGGCTTACATTTTCCCAACCACCCCTGACAAAGGCAGACAAGGAATTTTCACCAAATTTAATGAAGAAGAAAAAAAAGGCTATGGCCTTTTCGTTAATGATGAAGGCTGTTTATCTGTAGAAATTGGTGATGGCTCTCAGGTTGTTACTGTCTCCTCAGAAAAAAAGCTTTTAAGAAAGGTCTGGTATCTGGTTATTGCAACATTTGATGCTCAATCGAGAAGGCTTACCCTTCATCAAGAACCTAGAGTTACATCTACAAATGGTGGCTTGGGTATGGCTATTTTGAATCCAATTGAAGAAACCTCAGCTATTATTGAGACCACTAGCTCAGTTTTACCTGCTGCTAATGACGCTCCATTGCTAATTGCTGCCACAACACACAACAATAGATCAGGCAGACATATTTCTGGCGGACATTTTAAAGAGGTACCTCACCCTATTGAATTACCTGAGCAAACAAAGACATTTAATGGAAAGATAGACAGACCCAGATTATCTAATATTGCGCTATCGAAGGCTGAAATTGAAACACTTGCATCAAGCTATGATGAGTGTAATACCACTGTCAGGTCAACAGTCGTAGGAGCCTGGGATTTTCATGCGAATATTGGCAAAAACATTGCTTCAACAAAGATTGTTGATACTTCTCCAAATAATCACCACGGATTTATTATTAATATGCCAAACAGAGGTATGACAGGACATAACTGGACAGCGGATGAAATGGTTTTCCATCATAAACCTGAGGAATACGGTGCAATTCATTTTCATGACGACGATATAGACGATGCAAGATGGGATGTAGACTTTACTTTAAAAGTACCTGAGGGATTAAAAAGTGGTGTCTACGCTGCAAGACTAAGAGTAGACGGACGAGAGGAATCAGAAAATGAGGACTATATTCCATTTTGTGTTAAACCTCCCAAGGGGACAGCAACTGCAAAAACTTTATTCTTATTGCCTACTAATAGTTACATGGCTTACTCCAATGATAATCTTGGAACCAACTCTGTGGTAGCACAATTGCTTGCAGGTAAAGTGCCTGTGCTTGAGCCAGCAGATTTATATTTAAATGAACATAGAGAATACGGGCTATCAACTTATTCACTTCACTCAGACGGACATGGTGTATCAATATCATCAAGACTAAGACCAATCCTTAATATGAGACCCAAATACAGACATTGGCTTTCTCCTTCATTATGGCAACTCAATGCCGACTTACATCTTACTGATTGGCTAGAAGAAAAAGGTTTTGATTTTGATGTTCTGACAGACGAGGATTTGGAACATGAAGGTATAAATTTATTAAATCGTTATAAAGTTGTGATGACTGGAAGTCACCCTGAGTATTCATCTGAGAAATATATGGATGCTCTAGAGTCATATCAAATGCAGGGTGGTAGATGTTTTTATCTAGGATCAGATGGATTTTATTGGATTAGTGAGTATCATCCTGACAACCCTAATATTACCGAAGTTCGAAAAGGTGAAGCAGGCACAAGAGCATGGACATCTAACCCAGGTGAATACAATAATGCTTTTGATGGTAAATATGGAGGTATGTGGAGAGCTCGAGGAAGAATACCTTCTAAAGTTTGTGGGTTAACTTTTACATCTTATGGATTTGACGTGTCCTCATACTACAAAAGAGAAGAAGATAGTTTTAAACCTGAATGTTCATGGATCTTTGAGGGGATTGGAGCAGATGAGGTGATTGGTGATTTTGGTTTAGTTGGTGGAGGAGCTGCCGGTTTGGAGTTAGACAGATACGACTTAGAATTTGGAACCCCACATAATGCTTATTATTTGGCTCGCTCGCAGGATCACTCTAATATGATGTTGCAAGTTAACGAGGAAATACACTTTGCTGTTCGTGGTTACTATGGCGGTGGTCATGAAAATCCAATGGTCAGAGCTGATATGATTTACTATAAAACACCTAACAATGGAGCAATGTTTGCACCAGGGTCTTTGGCTTGGTGCGGTAGTCTCTCACATAATAATTACAATAATAATGTCTCTAGAATAATGGAAAATACGCTTAAAGGTTTCTTAAAGGACGGGCCTTTACCTTAAACTATGAAAAAACAAAATATGCAGGAGATTCCATGGGGGAAAGAGACACTTGGCGCTCTGGATACTCCGTTAAATGAATTAGAAAAAAAAGCACTTCAAAATCTAGACATCGATAAATTAAACGATATGGCAGAGTGCCTTTTTGCTTTGAATAATAGACATTATGGTCCTATTCCTGGGACATATATGGTCATGTGTGTTGAACCCGGTAAAACCTGGTGTGTTGGACAGCTCAGTGCTGATAGAGCAAAACCTTTTGTTCTTTTTCCTGAACTTGTTTTCGACTCAGTTGAAAAAGCAACAAAAGCTGCCGAAGCTCTTAAGGCTGAAAAAGCTGAGAGCGTACCCTGTAGAAATATCTAACGACATGGCTAAAGCCAATGTCATGATTGATAATCAAAAAACTAGAGTTACAGAGTGGTCTTTTGAAGTTGGGGACTCAACTGGCCAGCATATTCATGAATACGATTATGTGGTAGTGCCCTTGTTAGATGGGGAGCTAAAAATTGTTAATCATGATGGTGAGGAGACAATTTCAAAACTAGCAAAAGGTGGATCCTACTTTAGAGAAAAGGGAGTTAACCACAATGTATTTAATAACAATGATTTTATTTATAAATTTATTGAGATAGAATTTAAGTAGATGGAAAAAAAATTAAGCGTTAGTTACAAAAAATCTGATTTAGATCAATTTGATAAAATTATTACAAATAAACAAACAGATCAAAAAGTAAAAGAATATTCCATAAAAGAAGCAATTGAAGAGTCAAAAAAAGAATATAGTCATTTAACGAACTCACAAGTTTCTACTGACATGAGGCTCTATATGTTCCAGACCGGAACTCTAAAAACGAAAATGAAATATATTAAAATGAATCAATCTAATGAGGACTTTGAGATACCTGTTCCATGGTTTTTGATAAGACACCCAAAAGGGGATGTGGTCATTGACGGAGGCAATGCAAAAGAGGTCAGTGAAGATAAACATGCTCACTGGGGTTCTGTTGTTGCGGCTTATGATCCAATTATGGGAAAAACAGAAAATTGTATTGATCAGCTTAACTCTATTGGGGTTAATCCAGCAGGTATAAGATATGTCTTACATTCTCATCTTCACCTCGATCACTCAGGTGGTGTTGGAAGGTTTCCTAATGCAACACACCTAGTTCAACAAAAGGAATATGATTATGCTTTTAATCCTGATTGGTTCTCAAAGCCTGCATATATTAGAAAAGACTTTGATAAACCTGGAATTAATTGGAAATTTTTAAGAGATAAAAATGATGATTTTTATGACTTATATGGCGACGGATCAATAATTGTAATTTTTACTCCGGGGCATGCACCGGGCCATCAGTCTTTTTTAGTTAATTTACCAAATTCAGGTTATGTATTGCTTACTATAGATGCAGCTTACACAATGGATCATTGGAACAATTTAACACTACCAGGTCTTGTTTGCTCTGCTGTTGACGTTGTTGACTCTGTAAAAAAACTCAAAAAAATTGCAAAAGACAAAAATGCTACAGTAGTCACAGGGCACGACCCGCATGCTTGGGAAGAATTTAAAAAAGCCCCAATGTTTTATTACGACTAATTTATGTCTGATTATTTCAAAGATATACCTACAATTAAATATGAAGGTAGAGACTCTACTAATCCACTTTCATTTAAATTTTATGATGCTAATAAAAAAATTCTAGGAAAAACATTAGAGGAACATCTGAGAATGGCAGTATGTTACTGGCACACTTTTAATTGGCCAGGGGGTGACCCTTTTGGAGGACAGACATTTTTAAGACCATGGATGGAAGCAGGAGATAAAATAGAACAAGCAAAAGATAAGCTCAATAATGCATTCGATTTTTTTGAAAAATTAGGAATACCATATTTCTGTTTTCATGATGTAGATATTGCTCCAGAGGGTAAAAGTTTTTCGGAGACAGAAAAAATTCAAAAAACCATTATCGATGAAATTTCAAAAAAACTTGAAACAAGCAAAGTAAAACTTCTTTGGGGAACAGCAAATTTATTTAGCCACCGCAGGTACATGTCTGGTGCTGCTACTAATCCTGATCCTGATGTTTTTCAATATGCAGCTGCTCAAGTGAAGATGTGTATGGAAAATACAATGTTTTTAGGTGGACAAAATTATGTTTTATGGGGAGGCAGAGAGGGTTACGAAACAATTTTAAATACTAATATGAAACAAGAATATGATCAGCTTGGTAGATTTTTGAACATGGTAGCTGAGCATAAGCACAAAATTGGTTTCAAGGGTTTACTTCTGATTGAGCCGAAACCCCATGAGCCAACGAAACATCAATATGATTTTGACTCTGCTAATGTTTTTGCATTTCTTCAAAAATATGGTTTAGAAAGAGAATTCAAGCTAAATATCGAACAAAATCACGCTATTTTAGCAAAACATTCATTCGAGCACGAGATTGCATATGCACTTTCCAATGACATCTTTGGGAGTATTGATATTAACAGAGGAGACTATTTAGTAGGATGGGACACAGACCAATTCCCAAACAATGTTGAAGAATTAGTTTTGCCTTTTTACTACATTTTTAAAAATGGTGGTTTTTCCTCAGGAGGTCTTAACATGGATGCTAAGATTAGAAGACAATCAATAGATCCTGAGGATCTATTCTATGCGCACATTGGCTCTATGGATACTTGTGCTAGAACTCTTATTGCTGTTGAAAAAATGATTAATGATGGAAGTTATGAAAATTTTTTAAAACAAAGATATGAACAGTGGGCCTCTGAAAAACAACTCATGACTTCAATGTCTCTTGAAGATATTCATAAAAATGTCATTGCTAAAAATATAAACCCTCAACCAAAGTCCGGTCGCCAAGAATATCTTGAAAATCTAATTAATTCTTTTGTCGATTGAGTCGATGAAAATTACAAAATTTCTATTTGATTTAGGTAATGTTTTTTTTGATTGGGATCCACATTATGTATTTAAAAATATCATTCCTGATCAAACTAAAAGAGAATATTTTATAAATACAATCGCGTTCCCTCATTTAGATATGAGATGCGATGCTGGAGTAAAAATTGATGACGCAGTTAAAGATGCAATAAAAAATTTCCCTAATTATGAGAATGAAATAAAGCAATATTATCCAAATCACAGGAATATGGTTAACGGGGTTTATCAAGATACAGTTGATATTTTTCGAAAAATAAAATCAAGTGGTTACCCCTGCTATGTCTTGTCAAACTGGTCAGATGAGACTTATGAGGGTATGGAAGATCAACACCCATTCCTGAAAGAATTTGATGATAAAATTATCTCTGGTAGAGAGTTTTTAGTAAAACCAGACCCTGAAATTTATAAATTAGCGATTTCAAGATTTAATTTAACACCTGAACAAACTCTTTTCATTGATGATCGTATTGAAAATATTGAGGCGGCGCAATCACTTGGCTTTCAAACTATTCATTTAACTGACCCACTGACAATTAAAAGTCAAATAGCAAATCATATAATTGTTTAAATTAGACAATAAAATAGGCCTAGGATTGGCTTCTCTTGGGAGGCCCGGATATATAAACATTGGTCATAGTTCAGATTTAGGCAGCGACATATCAAAAAATTCTATGAGATCTCATTGTCACGAAGTACTTAGTCATGCTTACAAGAGAGGTATTCGATATTTCGATGCGGCAAGGGTATATGGAGATGCTGAGGAATTTTTATCTAGTTGGATTAGAGCTCAAAAACAATTTGATGGTTTTGTGGGGTCTAAGTGGGGCTATGAATATTTAGCAAATTGGGAAGTTCAGGCAGATCAACACGAAAGAAAAGATCACTCAGTTGAATTTTTAAAACAACAATGGGTGGAGACAAGACTTAATTTAGGAAAAAGTATTGATCTTTACCACATTCATTCTGTCAATTCAGAAAGTAAAGTCTTAGATGATATTAATGTTCTAAAGGAGCTTGAGACAATAAAAAAAAATGGAATAGAAATAGGAATCTCAACAAGTGGCCCAGATCAAGAGAAAACTATTAATGACCTTTTAATTAAGAATGAAAAACTTAATCTATTTTCTTATTTACAAACGACCATTAATATCTTTGACCAATCTTGTATTTCCATTTTAAAAGAAGTATCTGAAAAAAAGATCAATGTAATTGCAAAAGAGATTTTCTCAAATGGAAGACTAACTAATTCAAATAAAGAATTTCATCAAAACAAAATTAAAGAATTAAAGTCAGTTGCCTCATCTATGGATTTAACTTTGGAGCAATTGTCTTATCTCTGGGTTTATCGACTACCGTTTGTTAAAATTTGTCTAACAGGAGCATCAACAATCAAACAGTTGGATGAAAATTTAAGTTGTCTTGAAAAAATAGATACCGAATTGCCGTCTCTTGAGTCTTTTAGCCTGTCCACTCAAGATTATTGGGAAACACGTAAAAAACTAAGTTGGAATTAATTGAAACTTACCCAGCTTGAATTTGATGAGCTAGAGGCGATTGACCTTTCGATAAATTTAATACCTTCAAGTCCATCTTCTACACTTGGAAAATGGTGATTTTCCTCATTAAATTTGCCATTTTTCTGATCAATTAGCGCATTAGCTACATCTGTATATATATTTGCAAAGCCCTCTAAATATCCCTCGGGGTGTCCAGCAGGAATTCTAGTAACATCTCCTGCATCGCTCATAGCACCTGATCCACCCCTTGTAATTTTTTGTTTGGGTTCTCCAAATTTTGTAAAGTAAAGGTAATTTGGATCTTCTTGACACCATTCTAGTCCGGCCTTATTACCATAAATTCTTATTTGTAAATGATTTTCATTTCCTGGGGCTACTTGAGAAGACCAAATAGTACCTTTTGCTCCTCCTTTAAATCGGATCGATATTTGAGCATTATCATCTAATTTTCTCCCAGGCACAAAAGATGTTAACTCTGCAGATATCTCCTCTGTATTGAGATCAGTTATAAACTTAATAAGATTGTAAGCATGAGTTCCAATGTCACCAATACATCCACCAGCACCTGATTGATTAGGATCAGTTCTCCAAGAGGCCTGTTTATTTCCCCCATCATTAATTCTATTTTCTAAATCTTCGGTCAGCCAATCTTGAGCATACTCTGCTTGAATTACTCTTATTTCACCTAAGTCACCTCTCTTACAAAGAGCTCTGGCATTCCTAATCATGGGATAACCAGTGTAGTTATGAGTTAAAGCAAAAAGAACATTATTGTCTTTTTTACATTTTATTAGTTCCTCACATTGATTAACATTCATGGCAAGGGGTTTGTCACAAATTATGTTAAAGCCTTTCTCCATGAAAGCTTTAGCGATCGGATGGTGCATATGATTTGGTGTCACTATGGCTACAGCATCTATTTTATCCTCTCTGATCAATTCTTTTTCGACCATTTCAAGGTAGTCCTTATAATTCCTTTCATCTGCTATTCCGATATCTCTGCCAGAGGCTTGAGCTTTTTCAGGATTAGATGAAAAGGCACCAGCGACCAGTTCAAAGCGGTCATCAATTCTAGATGCAATACGGTGAACCTCTCCAATAAATGCACCTGAGCCGCCACCAACCATTCCTAATTTTAATTTTTTGGTCATTTTATCATTCAATTCCAAGCATTTTTTTGTTTGCATCTTGATCAGTGCCAGCATCGGCAAAATCATCGAAAGCATTCTCGGTAACTCTAATTAAATGATCTTTAATAAATACAGAACCCTCTTTAGCTCCGTCTTCAGGGTGTTTCAAAGCACATTCCCATTCTAAAACAGCCCATCCATCAAAGCCGTAAGTAGTAAGTTTGGAGAAAATTGACTTGAAATCGACTTGCCCATCTCCTAAAGATCTAAATCGACCTGCTCTGTTCTTCCAAGATTGAAATCCACTATAGACCCCTTGTTTACCAGTGGGATTGAGTTCTGCGTCTTTCACATGAAACATTTTTATTTTCTCGTGATAAATATCAATATGCTGCAAATAATCTAAATGCTGCAAAACAAAGTGGCTAGGATCATATAACATGTTGCAGCGCTCATGATTGCCTACTTTATCTAGAAACATTTCAAAAGTTATTCCATCAAAAAGATCCTCGCCTGGATGAATTTCATAACATAAATTCACCCCACACTCATCAAATTCATTAAGAATAGGTTTCCACCTTTTAGCCAGTTCATCAAATGCAGTTTCAACTAACCCTTCTGGTCTTTGAGGCCATGGATAAACATATGGCCAAGCCAATGCTCCTGAAAAAGTAACATGTTCAGTCAATCCAAAATTTTTTGAAGCTTTAGCAGCCATCATCAATTGATCGACTGCCCATTGCTGCCTTGCAGATGGATTTCCTCTTACCTCTGAGGCTGCAAAACCATCAAATACTGAGTCATATGCAGGATGAACAGCTACAAGCTGACCTTGGAGATGCGTCGATAGCTCAGTTAGATTTAAATTAAAACTTTTAAGAGTCCCTTTTATTTCGTCACAGTAATCTTTGCTTTCAGATGCCTGTTTTAAATTAATTAACCTCTCATCCCAACTAGGTATCTGAACACCTAAGTATCCCAAATCACTAGCCCATTTTGAGATATTCTCTATATTGTTAAACGGAGCATCATCACCTGCAAATTGAGCTAAAAATATAGCTGGACCTTTAATAGACATCGCTTAACCCCCTCCTGCGACAAACTATAATATTACAGTTAACTGCTATTTAAAATGTTTTTAAAACTATGAATAATCTGCATTTATAAATATCTAAAAAGACTGTATAATCAGCCAGTTTTGTTATTAAAGAGGAGGAATAATAACATGAGAAAAATACTATCTGTATTTCTAGTTCCTGTTTTTGCCTTACTTTTTTCTTTGAATGCTAAATCTGAGTCTTTGACTTTGGGCTGGGCCGCTTGGGATCCTGCTAATGCATTACAAGAATTAAGTAAAGAATTTACAGCTGAAACAGGCGTTGAAATGAACTTCGAATTTGTGCCATGGCCAAATTTTGCTGAGAGAATGCTTAACGAGTTAAATAACCAAGGTAAAACTTTTGACTTGTTAATTGGTGACTCACAGTGGATTGGACAAGGTGCTGAATATGGTCACTATGTTAAGTTAAATGATTTCTTTGATGCTAACGGAATTTCAATGGATGATTTTAACCCAGCAACTGTTTACGCATATTCAACATGGCCAAAAGGATCACCTAACTATTACGCTCTTCCAGCAATGGGTGATGCTTTAGCATGGGCTTATCGAAAAGACTGGTTTGATAGACCAGAGCTTCAAGCTGAATTTAAAAGTAAGCATGGATATGATCTAGGTGTTCCAAAAACTTGGGATGAGTTATATGACATGTGTACTTTCTTCCAAGGAAGAGAAATTGATGGACAAGTAAGATATGGTGCAGCTATCAATACAGAGCGTGGATCTGAAGGTATCACCATGGGTGTAACAGCAGCCATGTATGCATGGGGTATGCAGTACGAAAATCCTGATAACCCATACGAGATGGACGGTTATTTTAACTCAGATGCTTCTGTAGAGGCTGTTGAATTTTATAGAAAAATGTACGAAGATTGTGCACCTCCAGGGCATTCAGATGCTTATATGGTCGCAAATCTTGATGCATATAAATCAGGACAGGTTGCATTTCAAATGAACTGGTATGCTTTCTGGCCTGGTGTTTCTAAAGAAGACAGTGACGGAAGAGTTTCTGGTTTCTTTGCTAACCCATGTCAAAACGTATGTGCAGCTACTCTTGGTGGTCAAGGTATCTCAGTTGTGAGTTACTCTGATAAACAAGACTTGGCTCTTGAATACATGAAGTGGTTTGCAAAGCCAGATATTCAACAAAAATGGTGGGATTTAGGTGGATATTCATGTCATATGGATGTTCTTGGATCACCTGATTTCGTTGACTCAGCTGTTTACGCACAAGGCTTCCTTGACTCAATGGGCATCGTCAAAGACTTTTGGCAAGAGCCTACATTTGTTGAATTAATGCTTCCAATGCAGGAGAGAATTCATGACTACGTTGTGAATGGAAAAGGTTCTGCAAAAGACGCATTAGACAAAATCATTGATGATTGGACTGAAGTCTTCGAAGACGACGGTAAAATTTAATCACTAAATTAATATAAAGGGTGGGATTAATCCCGCCCTTCAATCTAAAACATATATGAAAAGTGCTGTTAAAAAGTTCAAAGGCTTATCTGATAAAGCAATAGCCTGGATTTTTATAGCACCAACTTTAATTCTATTACTTGCTATAAATATTTATCCTCTCATCTATGCCATAAGAATGTCATTCACCAACTTTTATGCCAATAAAATAGGTAGAGAAGTAAAATTTGTGGGTTTAAAAAACTATAAAAAGATTTTAGGAAAAGAAGAGATATGGGAAAAGATGCAGATAACTGCCCACTTCGTTTGTTGGACATTAGTCTTACAAGCATTAATTGGATTGGGTCTTGCTCTTCTTTTAAATAAAAAATTTAAAGGCAATGAACTACTCACTACTTTAATAGTTTTACCAATGATGCTTTCCCCTGCAGTTGTAGGTGTATTTTGGACTTACTTATATAATCCTCAAGTAGGTTTATTTAATTACGTAGTTAATTTTTTCTATGACTTTGGTATTTTTGATATGATTGGTTCAAGCACTTTAGCCCCTTGGTCAATTGTGATTGTCGATACATGGATGTGGACACCTTTTACTATGTTAATTTGTTTAGCAGGATTAAGATCAATCCCAAATTATTTGTACGAGGCTGCAGAAGTTGACAGGGCTAGTAAGTGGCAGCAATTTATCCATATAACATTGCCATCTGTCCTTCCTTTTCTACTTCTTGCATTATTATTTAGAGGGATCGAGAATTTCAAAATGTTTGATCTGGTCGCTGAGCTTACTTCAGGGGGGCCAGGATCGGCGACTGAACTAGCATCAATCAATTTAAAACGCGAAGCATTTGAAAAATGGAAAACAGGTTACAGCTCTGCTTTTGCTGTAATATTATTTGTCACCATATTCGGCTTTGGAAATGTGTATGTAAAAGTTATGAACAAAATTAAAGAGCGATAATGGACACTTCAAGATCACCACTAGAGGCAACAGGATTTTCGAGAAAATTAGCTGCCACTATCATCATCGTATACATGATTGTAACCCTTATACCGATCACATGGATGGTTGCTACAAGTTTTAAAAGTGTTGATAGTGCTATCTCTTACCCTCCAGAGGTCTTTTTTGAACCATCTTTAGAGGGTTATGTAAATTTATTTACCAATCGATCAAGGCAACCCAAGGACTATTTGGACTCTCTTCCACCACCAGATACATGGTATGAGGAGTTAGTTCGTAGTAGAGAAATGGTCATAACAGGACCATCAAAATTTTTACCGAGGTATTCCAATTCTTTGATAATTGGATTTGGTGCCACCTTCTTTTCGGTATTTTTAGGCTCCTTAGCTGCCTACGCTCTTTCAAGATTTAAAGTCCCGCTGAAAGATGATTTATTATTTTTTATTTTATCTACGAGAATGTTCCCACCAATAGCAGTGGCAGTACCTATATTTATTATGTATAGAAAACTTGGTCTCGGTGATACTCACGTTGGTATGATTATTCTTTACACTGTTGTAAATTTAAGTTTGTCAGTTTGGCTGTTAAAAGGCTTTATGGATGAGATACCGAGAGAGTATGAGGAGGCTGCGATGATAGATGGTTACTCTAGAATGCAAGCATTTTTTAAAGTAGTCCTTCCGCAAGCAACTACAGGTATTGCAGCAACAGCAATTTTCTGCATGATATTTTCATGGAATGAATATGCATTTGCTGTTTTACTAACACAATTTAATGCGCAAACTGCACCACCATTTATCCCTACAATTATAGGAGAGGGTGGTCTTGATTGGCCTGCTATTGGAGCAGGGACAACATTATTTTTAATCCCAGTGATGATATTTACAGTTGTATTGAGAAAGCATCTTCTAAGGGGAATAACATTTGGAGCGGTAAGAAAATAATGGCTGAGAAAAAAAGTTTATTGAGAAGAATTTTTAGAAGATCCATTTGGGAAAATGCATCAACTGTTCTAATTTTATTGGGTGTATTTATGCTGATGCAGCCTTTTGCTATGTGGATGTATACATATTCTTTTATCGTTATTTTAGTGGGAACCATCGGATTTGTGATCACAAGTCATTTCCCAGATTAGCCATGGCAGAAATAGAAATTAAAAATTTACATAAATCTTTTGGAGATTTCGTAGCAGTGAAAAACTCCAATCTTATTATTGAAAATAAAGAATTCTTCGTTTTACTCGGTCCTTCAGGTTGTGGAAAAACTACCACTTTAAGAATGATTGCTGGTTTAGAGCTACCAACTTCTGGAAATATATATTTGGATAAGGAAGATGTGGGCTATCTAAGGGCCTCTCAGCGAGATATAGCCTTTGTTTTTCAGCTTTTTGCACTCTATCCACACATGAATGTAAGAAATAATCTGGCTTTCCCACTGAAAATGCAAAAGCTCTCACGAAGCGAAGTAGATGCTAAAGTTCTGGAAGCTGCAAAGCTTCTCAGAATTGATCACTTATTAAAATCAAAAGTATCCTCTTTAGCAGGAGGTGATCGCCAACGTGTTGCTCTCGGAAGAGCACTAGTCAGAAGACCTAAAGCATTTTTAATGGATGAACCTTTGGGCACACTTGATGCAGAATTTAGAGAATTGATGTGTTTGGAATTAAGAAAACTTCACGATGATATTGATGCAACGACAGTTTATGTAACGCACGATCAACAAGAGGCAATGTCGATGGCTGATCGAATAGCAGTAATGAATGAGGGAGTGGTGTTGCAGGCAGACTCACCAAAAGTTATTTATAATAAACCTAAAACAAAGTTTGTTGCAAACTTTATTGGATCACCAGGAATGAACTTCATACCGATAAATGAAAAAATTTCTCCAAGTCAATCAAGTATTAAATTATTAGACTCATCATTAAATATCCCTCAACAAAAAGAAGGAACAGACTCCAATAAAAATTTTTTAGGTGTAAGGCCAGAGAATTTAAAATTAGTATCTGAAAATGGTGTAAAAGGCAATGTCTTTGGTGTTGAATATTTAGGTTCAAGAAAAATTCTTACAATTGAAACTCAACTTGGAAATATAAAAATTAGAGTTGATAGTGACACACAAGTTAATATTAATGAGCAAATTCAATTTGATACTCTTAATAATAACCAAATAATTTTTGATGGTTCAAATGATAAAGCACTTCAAAGCGATTTTATGAGTTAATGTCTAAAGTAGAACTACAAAATATTACAAAAATATATGATAAAACTATCAAGGCTTTAGATGATATTAGCTTTACAGTAAACGATGGAGAGTTTTTTGTATTATTGGGTCCAACCGGTGCAGGTAAAACAACAACATTAAGATCAATAGCAGGTTTAGAAAAAATTGATGAAGGAAAGATCCTTTTTGATGATGAAGATTTTTCAGAGGCTCAGCCTGCAGCTAGAGACACAGCGTTTGTATTTCAACAATACTCCTTATACCCTCATTATAAGGTTTACGACAATTTAGCTTTTCCTCTTCGATCCCCTCTCAGAAAAATCCCAGAAGATAAGATTAGAGAAAAAGTTACAAAAATAGCGGAAATGTTGAAAATTTCAGCTAAATTAGACAATAAAGCAACTGAATTATCAGGGGGAGAAATGCAAAGAGTTGCGATAGGTCGTGCTCTAGTCAGAGACCCAAGTATATATTTAATGGATGAGCCACTTTCATCCCTTGATGCAAAATTAAGGGAAAGTTTGAGAGTCGAACTGAAAAAAATCCAATTAAATTTAGGCTCCACAATTCTTTACGTCACGCATGATCAAGCTGAAGCTACAACTATGGCAGATCGCATCGGAGTATTAGAAAATGGTAAGATTGCCCAGATTGATAAACCAGAAGATATATACAATAATCCAAAATCTATTTATGTTGCAAATAGATTAGGCTCACCAAAAATTAATATTCTCAACAGAACTACTCTAAATACTTCATCACCAGATAAAGCAAGTCAACTTGGTTTAAGACCTGAGCACATTAAGATAGGAGAAGGTGAACTTTCTGGCTCAATTAAAACTGTTGAGTCTCTCGGTGCAGAAACTGTGGTAGAGATAGATTTTAATGGAGCAGAAATTTTATCCTTATATCAGGGAACATTCCAAGGACAAAAAGGGGACAAAGTAAATTTTGCAATAGATCAAAATAAAATTTTATTTTTTGACGAAAAAGGAATGAGCGTGCAATGAGTGTTAATTTTTTAATCCATAGAGCAAAAGAAATTCAAGCTGTAATTGAAGCAAATGCAAGTGAAATAGAAAAATTGGACCAAGAAATAGGAGATGGGGATCATATTTTTAATGTCCAAAGAGGGATCAAGCTTGTTATAGAATTAGAAGCTGTAATTAAAGATTTACCAATGTCTAAAGCTCTAAACCAAATAGCAATGAAAGTTCTCTCTGGTATTGGTGGCTCATCTGGTGCCTTGTTTGGCACATTGTTTATGACCATGGCCAAAGGAAACGATATCGATAATGGTGTTGATTATAAAAAGGCAATTGAAATTTTTGCAGATGGCGTGGAAGCTGTAAAACAAAGAGGTAAAGCAGATGTAGGTGAAAAAACAATGATGGATGTTCTCATACCTGTATCTAACTGCCTTAAAAAAGGTGTCGAGGATAACAAAGATGTTAAAGAGATACTTAAAGAAGCTATTGAAGTGGCGGAAAAAGGGATGTTTTCAACAAAAGATCTTTTAGCCACAAAAGGGAGAGCTTCTTTTTTAGGAGAGCGAGCGAAAGGTCATATCGATCCTGGAGCTAGGTCTTCACAATTAATGATAAAAACTGTCTGTGAGTCAGTGTTAAATAGTTAGGAGGATACTATGAAAAAATTTATGAATTCAGCGGATGATTTTCTAAAGGAGAGTCTGCAAGGTTTTGGTGCTGCGCATCAAGATATTGTTAACTGCCACTACGACCCCAACTTCATCACCAGAGCCACTCCCACAAAAGAGGGAAAAGTAGCTCTGATCAGTGGAGGGGGGAGTGGACACGAACCAATGCATGGCGGCTTAGTCGGCTACGGTATGCTGGATGCAGCCTGCCCTGGATTTGTTTTTTCATCACCCACACCTGATCAAATGTTAGCTGCTGCTGAAAAAGTAGACAGTGGAGCAGGAGTTTTATTTATCGTTAAAAACTATTCCGGAGATGTAATGAATTTCCAAATGGCAGCTGAGATGATGCAAGGCCCAAATGAGTCTGTATTGACAAATGATGATGTTGCTGTGGAAGACTCTTCATTTACAACTGGTAGAAGAGGTGTTGCTGCTACTGTTGTTGTTGAAAAAATAGTTGGTTCTTTAGCTGAGCATGGAGGTAGCTTACAAGAATGTAAAGCTTTAGGAGATAAGGTAAATAAAAATTCAGGTTCTATGGGAGTTGCATTTTCAAGCTGCACCGTCCCGGCTGCAGGAAAACCAAATTTTGACATAGGCGATGATGAAATGGAATTTGGTGTTGGAATTCATGGTGAGCCTGGAAGAAGAAGAGATAAAATGAAATCTGCACAAGAGATTACAAACGAGTTATTAGAGGCAATTAACGAGGACTTAAAGCCTGAGGCAAACGAAGAAATTCTTCTATTTGTCAATGGTATGGGAGGTACTCCTTTAACAGAGCTATACCTAATTTATGATAACGCTAAAAACATGTTAGACAAAAAAAATATAAAGATATCAAGGTCACTTGTTGGAAATTATTGCACTTCTCTTGAAATGCAGGGAGCTTCAATTACTCTTACAAAGCTTGACGAAGAGCTTTTAAAGCATTGGGACTCATCTGTTCACACAGCAGCTATGAGATGGGGTGTCTAAAAATCATAAAGCCTTTAGACTGATCTAAAGGCTTTTATATTTTTCTGATTACCCTCATCATTAGTGATTATGATGATCTAATGTAACCTCGCCAACTACTGTCTCGACTGAGACCCTATTTTCTATATTAGTATTTAATCTTTTTTCTCGTGCTGTGTCTGCTGCCTTCATAGTTTCAGCATCAGGATAAATTGTAACTGCCATTAATGTTACATCATCAATTCTAATGCCAATTAACTGACTTGCTTGTGGGAATTCTGATGGAGCACTTTGTACGTACCCTTGTGTTTGTTCGTCAGCTGCCTCCTTTGAGTCCATTTTTACTGTTGTTACTCTTGCTATACTCATATATTACCCTCCTTAATTGTAACCTAAATAACTTAGTTAATTAGTCAACATTACACTCTATTAACAATAAAATTAAATATTTTATAGGCTAATTAACCTGACTATTTTGCATATTGACAGATAAAATTATCTTCGTGGCTAATTAACTATAGAAGTATATTAAGAAGCCGAAAATAAAAATAAATATTAAAAAATAACTGATTGCTGATTTTTTAAAATAAATCTCTGATTTAAATAAAATATTAAATATTTTATAGCTAGCAAAAATTACGAGGGCTATTACAGCAAGAGTAATAAGCCATGTTCCCAAAAAATTAATTGAAAAAAGTTTATCTAAGTTTTGTTCCATATTTTTATTCTATTTTGGTGGAGCCAAGGGGGATCGAACCCCTGACCTCTACGCTGCCAGCGTAGCGCTCTCCCAGCTGAGCTATGGCCCCCTACGTCAGCATTATCAAGGATTTTATACAAATTGGTAGTTAGTTCAAATCGTATTTCCTAGAAGTTTCCGAGAATAAATATAAAGAAAGGGAACTATTTGATAAGTTAAAATTATGAGACTCGTTCTGATATTTATATTCTCATTAATTTCTATTTCCTCTCATAGCTATCATGAAAAAGACATAATTTATGATGAAGAGGAAATAATCTGTATTGCAACCTATGAGCTAGCCGAAGATTTTTTTTTACAAATGAAAGACCCTAACACTTCTGAAGAAATGAATAAAAGAAAACAAGCTCTATTGGATAAATACGATGAGGGTCACTTTCCTCAGGAGGATATAGAATTTTATATTCTTGAAATTCATTATGCATGGACTGCTAATTTTGATTTTTTACCACCAATTTTAAAAAATTGTCGTGAAAATATCCGTTGATCAATTTGGGTATTGCTACATTTTTTCCAATTTATATACGTCATCTACATTATTAAATTTAGCATCAAATTCCTTTGATCTTGGATCCTCAAACAAAGCATAAAATTTTTCTTCATCGGTGACATTTGCTACAATTATCACTTTTCCATCTCTGACAAATCCCATCTCGAATCCATCAGTATATTTCGCAATGTCATCTTTAAAAGACTCATACAATTTTAAGTAGTCTTCTTTAGTTCCGTTATAAGTAGATACAACACATAAATTCATAATTATTTTCTCCTTTCAACTAATTTACGTATTGTTCAATTTTAGAGATCAATATCTTTTGAATGAATTATTTTTAAATAAACTTTATAATAACTTATAGAGAGGACAGCTATGAAAATTATTACAAATGCAAAAATAACTAAAGGTTATGAACATTGGAAACAAATGTTTGAAGAAAATGAAAATCTGAGACGGGAATATGGTCTTAATGTATTAGCCTATGGACATCCAAAAGATAACAATGAAGAAATTTATACGGTTATAGAAGTAGAGTCGATGGATAAAATGCAAGAAATGTTAAAACTTCCTGAAATGATAAAACTAAGAACAGAAGCTGGAGTTGATCTAGATACACAAAAATTTATTTTACTTGAGGGTGGAAACTAAGATTGTGTAAGTAAGAAGTATAAGCTTAGAAATATTAAAAATATTGATACAGATAAGCCCAATTTAAAGGCTTTATCTATAATAGAATATTCCTTTTTACCTACATACCTCTTTTTCATAATGTAAATAGCTGCTGTAAAAATCGAAAAAAACCAAAATGTATTTACCACTAATTCTATGTTCATGTGCTCTTGTATGAATTTCTTTCTAAATATTTTTCACCATTCTCTGACAAATACCAAAGATATCGCTTTTCATTATTTTGATCGTCTTCCCACATAATTTTATTTGCTAGATTCATTCTTATAAGTTTTGCCCCAGTATCACTCACAATATTGAAATTTAATCCTGTCAAGAATGAAATTTCATCCAAGTCAAAAGCATTAATCACATTTTTTGAAATTAAAGACTTATCATTTATCTGTTTACCTGTTGTTTTTAGTGTGACATGTCTTTTACATATTTTTTCCTGGAGGCACTTCATAAATATGTAATCTTGAGTTTCAATATCATCACTATTCATAAACTTTGATTATTTAAACCAATCGCTATAAACACTGATTAACACTAGCGAGAAAGTCCCGTACCCTAGAACGATTATAATGAAATATTTAATATTTATTCTTTTGGAATTAACATTTTTTGTTAATTTACCAAATTTTTTTTGAGTATAGATAAAAGCTACCCATAGTAAAATTGCAAAGCCGTATGATGATAATAATACTTTAATTACTTCTGACATTTAAAAAGACAATGATCCTGACAATAAGTTTTCATTCAAAGGGCCTAAATTTTTAGGATAAGTTAGTATACCATCAGATATATATTTATCATCAAATTGTGACACACACCAAGATAGCGAAGCTGGTTTGGGTACTAGAGTTTTATTATCTCTAATGGAGTAAAGTAAATTATCTCTAACAGCTAAGTCACCCATATATACTAAATAAGCAACTTTTGTCCGCCTTGTAATAAAGTTACTTTCGCCTTGGTTGAGACTTTTAGGAGGATTGTAGATCACTGGCTTTTTTTTGACATACTCATCTTTAAGTCTCTTTATTAACCAATTTCTCATTATTTTTCTAACCGCATGATAAGCTGCAAATTGTGGTTTAATTAAATATGTAGTTTGGTGTCCAATATTCAAAATTGTATTATTTTCAGAAAACTTGTAAGAGTAGCCGTCTTTATATCTTTGATGAAACTTTGAGAATTCTTTAGCCCAAGTTACTCCCTCAATTACTCTATCTCTAGTTTGAGAGGTGTACTTTTCTCTTGTTGAGGTGTTATGTGAAACTACATCCCGGAAAAAAGATAAGTAATCTGACTCATTTTTAAATTTTTCCTTATGAATTTGTTTTAATTCTTCCCAAGGTTTGATTTTTATATCTTGCACTTCTTTTGAACTTATATTATTTTTAATTTATACACAAACTATTTAATAATTTATGTGTAATTTATGAAAAAAATAGAAAAATTATCAATAAAATCAACGATTTTTCAATAAAATCAAAAAATTAGATAAAATTTAAAATTTAAGGTAAATTAAAAAAAAATCATGATTAATTTTTTTAAATCCTTGGTTTCCATTTTTAGGATTTTTCTGTGATTATTAAAAATTTTATTACACTAAATTTTATTGATTATGTGTGTAAATTACAAAATTAAAAAATACTTACATTTACTTGTAAATATTTAATTTTGTCAGAGATAACCCCTAAATTTACTTGGTCTCCAATTTTTGGGAGCAATTTCTAAATCCTCAAATTCAAAAGCTGGAGCAACTGTGCAACCAATTAAACTAAATAATCCAGTCGTTTCTAATGAGAACCATATATTACTTTCGACGCTGTAAATAAATCTATTTTTAGATCCTATCTCATTTATTTCATATTCTTCGCCATTTTTCGATGTATATATTCTCAAAGGACTACCAGTATAGAAGTGTATTGTTTCGTTCTTTTTAATGCGATGCCAATGTGAATATTGCCCTTTTTCTAATAAATAGTATATGTGACTAACATCCTTATTTTTGTAAACTTCGACGTAATAACCGCCTTCAGGATGAGGTATCATTTTATGACTTTTTATAAGGGATTTAATTGTATCCATCGAACTAAAAGTACATTTTTATTTCGTTCAATCAAAATAGAAACTTATAAAGCAAAAATACTGAATTTATTGATTATTAATTGTTTTTCGTAATCTATTCCATTCTTCATCTAAAAAGGTATATTAGAAGTAATACATGACAATGGAAAACGCACAAACAATATCTTGTCCGAAGTGTGACTTATCTGTTTCTTCTATTTGTTCTAAGTGTAACAAAGAAGTAGAGGTATCTCAATTAGCTGATGGATGTGTAGTTCAAATCACAAAATGTGTTGAATGCACTAATACACCAGTTATTAAAGATATCTGCGCGGAAAATTAGTCCTCACTTTTAACTGACACTAAACCTCTAATCAGTCTGTTAAGATCCAAAGATTACTATTAGACTAAAAAGTAGTATCGGAGATGTAATTAATGAAAATATTAAAAATTTTGGATGATGTAGAATTAATTCTAGTAGACTTAGAGGTAAATTTGGGGAAAGAAGTAAGAAACGCCCCAACTTTATGTGTCAGGTATAAAGGTAAAATTATACCTTTAAACACTGCACATGATGGTCGACCTATTCTAATGAGAGAAGAAAACGCCATCCCAAGTGAAAATTAAAATTATATGTTCACTGGTACTCTTTGGGTAGATTTAACTATTTCGCTCATACTTTTAGCTACTTTTTTTATGTGGATAATGAGGGGGGATTAAATAAAATTAACTCCTTAATGGAAATATTAACCAACAAAGAGGAAGTAAGAGAAAAACTCAAAAACAACCCCTTACAAGCTGCCCATTTGCTCAGACTCAATGGATATGGTTCTATTAATTACGAATGTGCCTGTGGTGAAACACATGATGCTAATGGTAAAGATGTAAGTTGTAAAGGATCCGCTAAACCTTTTAAAGCTCTTCTTAAATGTTCAAACAATTTTGTAACAATGATAAAAATTGAGGGCTTTTTTCGAAAAAAAGCTATCTCAGAGTATGGATTTAAAGCAAGCATAATGGATTAAATTATGAGGTTTGTTTTTATATTATCTTTTATTCCAACTTTATCTTTCGGCCAGAGTATAAAATTAGCTTGTCAAGAAACATCTCTTATTGATTACTCAAGAGTACAAATTATTGAATTTAAAAATGAGGATATAAATGAATTTGAATACTCATTTGACCAAAACCTCTTTGTATTAAAGGAGAGATTTCAAGATTTACAATATGAGTACATGGGAGAAGATGACGTAAGTTATCATTTTAGAGTTGAAACTTACTTCTCTTTTAACACCCTAATTCTATATAAAAAAATCCTTAGATATGAGAGAAACATATTTTATCCTGATAGTGTAAATTTGAAAAAAACTTATTACGGCGATTGCAATGAATCAGACAGTTTTTTTGCTGCTTTGAAATAGAATACAGAAAAATCACCTTTTATTAATTTTTAGGTAATACATTTTCACGAACTAGACTTAAATACTATTTTTTGTATAGTTTTTCTATATGTCCGATGTTTATAGTTTAATGAAATATTTAACGCCCTATGAATTAGATCATATTAAGTTCTTGGCACATAACGACGAGATACCATACCAAATAATCAATTCTCAATATAAAATTAATAAAAATGATGTAAAAAACTTGATGAGATTCATGTTAAATGACCAAGACTATTTAAAATGGAAAAAAATTTATAATAAAACGCATTGAGGAACTTCCTAAATTTTATTATTCACAATCTTTATTTAATTTTTTAGTCTCATTTCACTGAAATGCTGAGCTAATTTCTTACCAGATAACCAAGCATCTTGCATACTTGGACCTTCACACCAATCCCCAAAAGCATAAAGACGCTGATCTATGGACTCAATGAATCTTTTAGAGTTTCGATCTCTTAGACTTTTCTTTGTATAAGAGTATCTCCATCTATGTGACTTCTTAAAAACAGCATCAGCTTTTGATTGAAAAGACTTTTTCATTTGATTTACCACATAGTCCTCTAAAACATAATTTTCTATGTTGTAATACTCTTTTGTCCAATCAGCTCTCATATTTACAACCCAGCACTCTTCATTAAAAAATTCGTGTTTAAAATTTTGATTCATTAAGAAACTAATTTCAGGTGTTAAGTGATATCCAAATTGAAACGGAGCTCCTAATCTTTTATTAAATGCAATCATGACTGTCCAAATGGAGTCAAACTCTATTTCAGGAATATCGCTATAATCTATAAATTGATCTAACAATTTTTTTGATTGTTCAAAGGGCATGCTACAAAAAACATAATCATAAGGTCCAAACTTCTCATCTCCTGCGATTAAGAAATATTCATTATTATTGTTTTCAATGTTGGTTATCTGTTTTGAAAAATGCGTAGGGTAGTGCAGTGATTTATGTATCTTTATAGGAATTGATTCATTTCCATCTTTACCAACAATGACCTCTTTATTTTCAATTGGAGAATTTTGTGAGATATTTGAACAAAATTGACCTTTTAAAATTTTAATAGCATCAATTTTTTTTAAAAATTCATTTAAGCCAATAACACCATGATCTAATTTCAAATAGTGAGCACCATGATCAAAAGCATATTGCTCATGTTTTCTTGTGCTTATTCTTCCACCTGGTCTCCAGGATTTCTCAAAAAATGTAATATCAAGTGCAGGCAAGTGATATGCTAAAGAAAGCGCACTAAGCCCAGTTCCAATGACTGCAATTTTTTTCAATTTTATTACTTTTTTGTACTTCTAGGTTTAATTTCATCAACATCTTCAATAGGACGAAGTATTGGGACATACCTAAGTCGAAGAATGATGACTGCAATCGCAACTAAGACTATTGCTCCTGCTTCGTAAAGAAGAAGCTCTGGGTTTGAGTCTTTACCTTGAAGTATAATAAGACGAGATAAAGCGGTAATAGCAATAAATAAGGGATATGTCATTCTAACACGATTGGAAACATAGTAGACTCGAACCATTCCAATAACCTCAACATAAATAAACAAGAGGAGTAGATCAGCTAACTCTACATACTGAACTTCTATCATTCTCATTATCTCAAACATAATGGCTGTGATAGTAGCTACTAATATTATTGCAATAACTGCTTTTTCAATAAACCCTACGAGATTTTCAACATTAGTCTTCATTACCATTCAACCATATCAATTTGTTTTGATTTTAGAAAGGTATTTGTCTTAGAAAAAGGCTTACTCCCAAAAAAACCGCGGTGAGCCGATAATGGGGAAGGGTGCGGTGCTGATAAAATAAGATGTTTATTCGAATCAATTATCTCTTTCTTTGATTGAGCAAACGAACCCCATAATATGAAAACAATATTTTCTAATTCATTACTGATAACTGAGACAACTTTGTCTGTAAAAATATCCCAACCAAACTTTTGATGTGAGAGGGGTTTTGATTTTTCTACTGTAAGAGTTGTGTTTAAAAGAAATACTCCCTGCTTAGCCCACTTATCTAAATTACCATTGTTGTAATTCACCTCTTTTTTTAAGTCATCTTGAAGTTCTTTATAAATATTCAACAGTGAGGGCGGTGGTTTTATATTTTCTGGTACAGAAAAACTGAGCCCATGAGCTTGGCCAGGTCCATGGTAGGGATCTTGACCTAATATCACTACCTTCACCTTGTCTAAAGGAGTTAAATTAAATGCATTAAAAATTTGTTTTCCTGGAGGATAAAAAATAATTTTATTTTTTTTTAATTCTAAAAGTTTGCTTTTGAGTTTAATCATATAATCTTGATTAAATTCCTCTTTTAAATGTTCAAGCCAAGTATCAGGAAGTTGAATGGTAGATTTTTCCATTCAGATTTTAGTTAATTTAAAGTTGCGTCTTTACTTCTGCCGTATTTTTCAAGCTTGTAAATAATCTTTTCCTTAAGTTCATGATTTTCCTCTAAAGCCATGACTAAAGCTTGTGTATAGAAAAAACATGCTGCTTCAATATCAGCCTTATTTTCGAAGTAATTTGCTGCTTCATAGTAGAGAGAACATACTTTATCCATTTGCTTTTTTTGAAAAGCATCAGCAATATCGCTATCTAATTGAAAAGTGTCTTTCATAAGTATTCTGAAACTAGCACATTTCAATAAAACACCAAGATTAAAATAATTTTCTAGAAATTATCCTTTGCAGAGCGCATTTTAGCAAATACCTCTGTTGCATCTTGCGTGTCAAAAAATTTCATAAATTGATCTGTGTCGCATCTCAAAAATGGATTACAGAGCAATTGGTCTGAGAGAGTTGTTGGAATTGTTGGTCTATGCTCTTTTTCTTGGTGTGAGGCCCATTTATAATATTCATTAAGCTTTTCATTATCAGGGTCTATGTTTAGGGCAAATTTTAAATTAGCCATCGTATATTCATGCCCACAATATACTTTTGTATCTTCAGGTAATTGTTTTAACTTAGATAAACTGTTCCAAAAAACTTCAGGATTTCCCTCAAACATTCTTCCACATCCAATGCTAAATAGAGTATCCCCAGAAAATAAAATATTATGTTTTAGCATAAAATAATTTATGTGTTGAAGCGTATGCCCAGGAGTATGTATGACTTTATATTCATTTCCATGTATCTCAAAAATTTCCTGATCCTCAACTTCTTTATCTGGTTTTGGTATTTTGGAGTCATTTTTGTACCCTATGACTAAAGATTTAAATCTTGATTTAATTTCATCAACAGCACTAATGTGATCATCGTGATGATGTGTAATGATTATGTGAGAAGCACTGCAATCATTTAGTTCAAGTATCTTCAAACACATATCTAGATCTGAGGGATCAACTAGCACTCCTTTTGTTTCATGAGGATTTTTAATTAAATATCCATAGTTATCATCTAATTGGGGAAACAAATACACATTAGGTTTTTGCATAAGAAATAGAATGTTATGTAAATCTCGTTAAAATACAACTATGGATATCAACGCATCCGATATTTATAGTTTTTATAATTCAAGACTAGGCACTATTGTTAAACGCAACATACGTCATCAATTAAACACCCATTTAAATTCCGTAAACGATAGTGTTATTTGTGGATATGGTTATACAAACCCTTTTCTTTCTTTTCTTAGTAAGCAAAATAAAAATTTACAAATATTCTCGATGCAGCCAGAATTTTTAGATGGTAATGTTAAAGAGAAATACGATTTCGAACACCAAATAATACATGAATATTTCTTACCTTTGGATCCAAGTTCAGTTGATGTGGTAATATCAACTCATTTACTTGAGTTCGTTGATAAGCCCCAGAGTAGTATTGAAGAAATATGGAGAATACTTAAGCCAAACGGTTTATTTTTATCAATTATTCCCAGAAGATCAGGTATATGGACTCGGTATGATAACAACCCTTTTGGGTTTGGTCGATCTTACTCAAACAAGCAATTTAAATCACTAATACAAGACTTTTTGGTGCTTGATTATAGAAAAACATTTTTGCACTTTCCTCCATGGAATCATTATTTAAATTACAAATCACATCGAACAATTGAAAAAATAGGTAAATTATTTTTACCTTACATGGGAGGACTAATGATTTGCGTATGTAAAAAGATTGTTTACGCAAAGAGTTCAAAAAAACAAAAAAAAATACCTATTAAAAATTTTGTGCCGACTTAATATTAATTTATATTGAGATTTAAAATATAGGATAAATTTTGTTTGATATTAGTTATTACTTAATAGTTTCTTTTTCTATTCTTTTATTTGCAATTTCGAAATCAGGTTTTTCCGGGGGTGGATTGGCTTTAATTTCAGTAACCCTTTTATCCATAACTTATGGTCCTTTAACTGCAATAGCTATATTAATGCCAATGTTAATTGTATGTGATGTAATCGCTTTGTTTTTAAATAGAAAACATTTTGAATATAAAATTTTATGGTCAATTGCACCATATTCTTTATTGGGGGTCATTATTGGAACAATCTTGTTTAAATTTATCAATTTATCAATGATAAGTATTTTTATTGGATCAATTTCCTTACTATATGTTTTGCTTAATTACTTAATCGCAGATAACAGAAATTTAAAAAAAATACCCTTTTATGGAAGTAAATCTTTTTGGGGAGCACTAGCGGGGTTTACTAGTTTTGTACTCCACTCTGGAGGATTGCCATTAAATATATATTTTATGGCAATTTATAATAAAAAAGTGCAGTTTGTTGCAGGCGTAGTTTTTTCTATTGCTTTAATAAATTTATTTAAATTAATCCCGTATTTCTATTTGGAAATATTAAACTTTGAGAAGTTATATAGTTATTTAATTTTTTCACCAATTGCAGTAATAGGAGTAATTTTGGGACACTGGATGAATAGTAAACTTTCAGATAATTCTTTTTTTACCATTATCAATATTTTTGTAGTGATAGGCTCGCTTCGATTAATTTATTTGGGTTTAGTCGGTTTATAATATCTTTTCTAAAATATTGATTAATTCAAATTCATTTTTAAATTCATTCATTTGTTTCTTATCTATCAATAATTTGTATTTACCTTCTTTTTCCTCAAGACATATAGGCAGGTCATCTTTGTAATTTAGAAGATTAAATTCCTCCAATTCTTCAGAATGTAAAAACTTAAAATTATGTGGTGAGTTCTCTATAAATTGCTTCCACGTCTCGCGCATTTTCAGGTCGTGAGTAATTTTACATAAATTGCAATCATAGGTGCTGGGGGAGGCATATTTATGGACTGTATCAAGAATATAGTTCCATTTACCACCTTTGGCGTTATAGACAAAAATTATATTTTTATTGTTCATTAGTAATATGGAAGAGAACTTCTTTACAAAATAAATTTGAAGGAATTTTACCGTTTTCAAATTTCTTTTGAGAAAGGACATCAAAAGTTGAAATTATTTTTAGATCTAAATCTGTTGCTAATTTTTTAAAATCTTTGATGCTACATGGGTGAATATAATCAGTATTATACCAGTGATCACTATTTGCTTTTTTTAAAAGTGAGTCAAAACTTCCTGTTAAAAGAAAATTTGAAATTTTACTCAGACGTGCCGAATTATTAAAGCTCACAATGATATTTTTACTTACTTTTTTGAGGGTGTTTAATAATTGGTCTGGTTCTTGAACTGCCTGAATTGTCTGAGTCAAAAGACAATAATCGAATTGATTAAATGGAAAATCTTCAACTATTAAATTTATATCACCGTGTATTACATCTAATCCTTTTTCCAAACATTTGATTACTTTTTCTTGACTCAATTCCACACCTTGAGCACTTATTCCTTTATTTTCTAAGTAAGTGATTAGCTCTCCATCAGAACAACCAATATCCAACACCTTTGAGTTTTCTGGAATTAAATTTAAAATGATCTCATAGTCTTTTCTCATTTTATTCCCTTTAAAAATCCCTGAGCAACTTTAAAAAATTGTGGCTCATCTAATAAAAAACTATCGTGACCTCTATCTGATACGACTTCAGCAAAACTAACATTGGACCCAATGGAATTTAATAAAGATACTATCTCTCTTGACTCTTTTGTTGGAAATAGCCAATCACTGGTAAATGATAAAACTAGAAATCGGATCGAATTATCAATTATTTTTTTTTTATTTGCAATAATTTCATCTTTCACGTCAAAATAATCCATTGCTCGAGTCATATATAGATAGCTATTAGCATCAAATCGATCAACAAAAGATCTACCTTGATAACGAAGATAACTTTCGACCTGAAAGTCTATTCCAAAGCCAAAAGATAAATCATTTTTTTCTTGTAAATTTCGACCAAATTTATTTTGAAAAGCTTTCTCAGATAAGTAAGTAATATGTGCTATCATTCTTGCAACAGAGAGACCATTCTCAGGTTTTTCATTACTCTCCAAATATCTTCCATTTTGCCATTTAGGATCCAACATAATGGATTGTCTTCCTGCCTCGTCAAATGCAATATTTTGGGCAGAGTGTTTCAACGAACCTGCTATACTCATAATAGATCTTACATTTTCCGGATAAGTAGCAGCCCATTGTAGAACTTGCATCGCACCCATTGAACCACCAGCTACAGAAAGCAGTTTGGATATTCCAAGCTCATCAACAAGTATTTTTTGTACTCTAACCATATCTCTAATCGTTATGGTGGGAAAATCTAAACCATATATTTTTGAGGTATCAGGATGAGTATCATTAGGACCTGTCGTTCCAACACAGCCCCCAAGAACATTCGAGCAGATAACAAAGTATTTATTCGTATCAATAGGCTTATCGGGTCCAATCATTAATTCCCACCAGCCATTTTTTTTAGTTATAGGATTTTCCTCTGCAGGGAATTGATCACCAGTTAATGCATGACAAACCAAAATTGCATTATTTTTTTGAGCATTAAGACTTCCATATGTTTGATAAGCGATTTGAAAATTCTTAATTTTTTTACCAGAGTCCAATAGAAGCTCTTCATGGCATTTCAGTAAAAAACCTGGATATTCAGTATTTGCAATTATTTCTCTCATTTTTAAACCTGTTCGAAAGATAACTGCGGGAGATACGCTTTAGCTGTTTTACACCCGCAAGCTGCTATCAAATCGGTGAAACTGGAATTTAAGGCTTTTTGGATTAATTTTCAATATAAAATGATGATATTTTCTTTATATAGTTTATTTATTATCAAAAAATTATGAAAAATAGCCAACCAAAAAATACCTACAAGGGTGGAGCAGAAGTATTTAAAGGGTATGTAAGGCTTTCATCAAATGAGAACAACTATGGCCCAGCTAAATCTGTAAAGTCATTAATAAAAAAAAATATTAAATTTTCAAATATCTATCCTGAGCTTGATGGAGAGAGTTTAATTAATCAAATTGCTAAAACTTATAAAATAAATAATAAACAAATTATATTAGGCGCAGGCTCTGATGAAGTTCTCCAAATGATATATGCTACTTTTTCAAAACCCAATGATGAAGTCGTTTTTACTAAATATGCTTTTGCTATGTATTCAATCTATGCAAAACACTTTAGATGCAAAGTAAAAAAATATGATGATAAAGAGTTTCAATTTAAATTAGAAAATTTAAGTAAAATTATAAACTCAAAAACAAAAATTGTTTTTTTAGCTAACCCCAATAATCCTACTGGGTCTATTTTTTACAAAAATGAATTAATTAAATTTTTAAATAAAGTAAGTAAAAAAACAATTATTGTTTTAGATTCAGCATACTGTGAATACATTAGAGATAAAAAATACGATGATGGAATGCAATTAGTTAAAAAATATTCTAATTTAATTATAACAAGGTCTTTTTCAAAAATATTTGCTCTAGGCGGCTTAAGAGTAGGTTGGGGATATGCTAATTCAAAGCTTATTTCTCAACTCTATCAATATAAAAAGCCTTTTAATGTATCAAGATTGTCATGCATTGCAGCCCAAGAGTCTTTGAAAAATAAAAAATGGATTAATGACTCTGTAAAAAATAATTTTGTAAACAAATCTCTTACTTGTAGAAGTCTAAATAACAAATTATTTGAAACTATTGATACTCAGGCCAATTTTATCCTTTTAAAGTTTAAAAGTTCATCAATAACTCAAAAATTTGTTGATTTTTTACACTCCAATAAAATTACAGTCAGATCATTGTCATCATATGGATTACATAATTTTGTTAGGATGACCATTGGAACAAAAAGTGACATGAAAAAGGCAGTAAAAACAGCCAATAAATTTAATGTTTAAAAATATTCTCATAATTGGTTTTGGAATGATTGGATCATCAATAGCAAGATCAGTAATTAAAAAATACAAAAATGTTAATATTTTTGCCTTTGATAAATCCAATAACCTCAAAATTAGAATTAATAAATCAAAATTAAATAATGTAAAAGTTTTGAAATCACTTCAAGAAATCAATAATTTAAATATTGATCTCATAATTATTTGTGTGCCTATGCTCCAGTATCAATCTATATTCAAAAAACTTAGCAATATTAATTTAGATAAAGCAATTGTTACAGATGTAGGCTCAACAAAAGTAAATATAGAAAAATTATATAATCAAAAAAAATATAAATTTAATTTTATTCCCTCACACCCAATAGCGGGTATTGAAAAAGCTGGACTGGAGAATGGATTTGATGGACTATTTACAAATAGATATAATATTATTTGTCCTTTAAAAAAATCTTCCAAGACAAACATCAATAAGATAGTTAGGTTTTGGAAGTCACTAAATATGAAAATAGAAATTATGTCTGCAAAAGAGCATGATAAAGTGCTTAGCTTGACTTCACATTTGCCTCATTTAATTTCCTATTCATTAGTTTTGACGGCAATGAAAAAAGAATCTTCACTAAATTCAAAGCTTGTAAAATTTTCTGCAGGGGGCTTTAGAGACTTTACTAGAGTAGCAGGAAGTGATCCAGAAATGTGGAGGGATATATTTTTAGCAAATAATTCTCAAATTCAAAAATTAACTAATAATTTCATAAGTGAATTAAAAAAATTTTCTAAAACCCTCAATCATGGAAATTCTAAGAATTTACTAACAAAATTAAAGAAGACCAAAAACGTAAGAGATAGAATTGTTAAGGCAAGACAGGCAGGAAAGTTTATTCCTAATGATTAAGGCTATTTATCTCCATTTTGAGTTTATTTAAAAATTCTTGCTTGCTTAACCCTGGAGGTATCGGCTCTTTAAACTCCACTGTTATGGAGCCTTTATTAATCTGATTATTTTTAGGCCAAAATTTTCCAGAATTTAAAGCAATAGGCACAACTGGCTTGTTTAAAGACTTGTACATAGAATAAATTCCAGGTTTTAAATCAGGTTGATCCTTAAAGGTTGTTCTGGTTCCTTCGGGAAAAATTATTACAGGTCTATGATCTAAATATTCAGCTGTTTGCTGATTTACATAACGAAGACTATGGATTCCTTGTTTTCTATCAATAGCAATCATTCCCAATTTTTTAAGGTAGGTCCCAAATAGTGGAATATTCAATAATTCTTTTTTTAAAATATATGCAGGATTATAAAAGAGTTCATTAAAGTATATTGTTTCAAATATTGACTGATGTTTACTCGCATAGAGATAACCCTTTTTGTGAGCAATATCAGAATTAATTACTTCTATATTAATTCCAAACAGTTTTAAAATTACTGCCATGTTCCTTGTAAAGAAAAGCACAAAAAATCTAAATTTTGTATATTTGAAGGGAAGGCCTAACAAAGAAATAATTAATACAATAGCTGTTGTAAAATAAAATGTTATTAAAAAACTAAATTTCATATTTTTTTATAAAAACTAATTTTGAGACAATTAACTTAATGTACTCCTCTACCAATTTTTCAAAAGGAATAACTATATCAATATTGCTTACAGAATAAGGAGTTACTTTCAAACCTGATAGTTGATTAAATAAAAATTCTGCACGTTGCATATGTAAATCTGAAGTAATTAATAAAATCGATTTTATTTTTTTTTCTAAGGCCCAATATCTTGTTTCTAACGCATTTTCATATGTATTTTTTGATAAATATCCAACCTCAATACAACATTCAACAATGTTTTGATCAAAGTTAAGAATATTCACTAATACAACTTCTGAATTAAAGGTATTATCAACACCAGAAATAAACAACTTATTTTGATTAGATTTTTCAATTTGTTTATAACCCTCAATAATTCTCTCTCCTTTCCCTCCTGTTAATACAACAATCGCATCAACATTAAAGTTACTTACAGGATCATGAGATAAATTATTTTTAAATTTAATTAAACCAAGAGTTAAAAATAATAAAATTAAGGCGATTATAATATTTACACGCTTTAAAAATATTATCATTACATGATCTCATTTTTACATAGATCTTCTAAGGTATCACGAGATCGGATTACACGATACTCATCTTTGTTGAATAATACCTCTAGAGGTCGAGGTCGACTATTATAAGTTGAGGACATAGAGGATCCATAAGCACCAACATTCATAAATATTAAATTATCTCCAACTTTTATCTTAGGTAGTTCAATATCTTTTACAAAATAATCAGTAGACTCACAAATTCCACCTGCGATATCATAAATTTCAACATCTTTTGAATTGTTTGAAACTTTTATTGGAGGCTTTATGTCATACAAAGCTGGACGAATGTATTCAGAAAATGAACAGTCAATAATAGCAATTTTCTTATTGCCACTATTTTTTATATATAAAACTTTACTGATAAGTTCACAGCTATCAGCTACTATAAATCTTCCAGGTTCAAAAATAATATTATAATTTTTTCCACTAAGTATTTTGTTACAATTATTTTTCCAACTATCAAAATTGATTTCTTTATCTGAGTGATCAAGAACAGCAAATCCTCCACCAAAATCTAAAGTATCAATATTTATATTATTTTTAAGATTTTGCTCATCTGCAATTTTGATTAGATTTTCATATGAACCAAGTAACTTCTGATAATCAGTTATTTGACTTCCTATATGAACAGAAAGTGTTTTTAAGTTCACCCCCTCTAAATTAGAGATTGTATCGAAGTCAATTTGATCAATTGAAATACCAAATTTACCTCCTGATAAACCAGTAGTAATCTTATCCATGGTCGACCCATCAATATCGGGGTTTATTCTGATACCAATATTTGTTTTTAGCCCCTTACTTAAAGAGTAATCATTAATGAATTCAACTTCCTCAATATTTTCAACATTTATAGAGTGAATCTTCTGCGTGATAGCGTACTTTAAATCAAAATCAGTTTTTCCTGGCCCATCAAATATAATATCCTCAGGTTCAAATCCGGCTTTCAATGATTTAAATAGTTCACCAGCAGAGACAACTTCAGCACCAAAACCACAACGATGAATAAGGTTTAAAATTGCAAGGTTAGGATTAGCTTTGACGGCAAAATTAAATTTTCTAGGAAAGTCTAATTCTAAATTATTTAGAAAATTTATCTTATTTTTAATTTTATCCTCATCATAAAGATAAAAAGGACTAGAAAACTCTTTTAATATTTTATCCAGCATTATTCGCTCTCAGGGTAATCATAGTCATCATTAGGAGGAAATGGATATTGAGATTTATCTACAACACCCTCTGGTAATTTATTAGGTTTTTGGTTTCCACAGCCAATTATAAATATGGGCAATAATATTATTAATAAAAACTTGATCATCTTATTCTAAGAAATTTAATATATTTTTTAATCACTTTAGAAACCTCTTTTGGATTAGAGCTCATGGGTGTTTTTTTTCTTGATAGACTTTTATTTATATCAACATATTTATAAATATTTTTATCAATTGATTTTTGAAATTTTTGGTATTCATCAATTTTTATTTGTGAGAGATTTTTATTATTTTTCTGCGCATAATTTACTATATCAGCAATAATTTTATAAGAGTCTCTGAAAGGTATTTTCTTTTCTATAACTAGATAGTCTGCTAAATCTGTAGCTGTAGCGAAATAATTATTACATAAATCTCTTCCAATAGATTTTTCAAAATTAGATTTTTTTATAACTTCTTCCATAATTTTAATACAGCTTATTAACTCATCATAACAATCAAATATTATCCTTTTATCCTCCTGAAAATCTTTAAAATAAGTTAAAGGAAGGTTTGAAACGATATTTGAGAGTTCTATTGACTTAATTCTAATGCTATTCGTTTTTGATCTTACAAGTTCTAATGAGTCGGGATTTCTTTTTTGAGGCATTATGGAACTACCTGTAGAATATTCACTACTTATATTAAATAACTTCATGAAATTACTTGACCATAAAATTAGCTCAGATGATAATTTACTTAAATGCGTCGCAGTTAAAGAACTAGCATGTAGAAAATATATGCAAAAATCACGATCACTTACACCATCCATAGAATTATTTTTAGATTTTGAAAAATGTAAACTTTTATTTAGTAAACCTATATCTAAGTTATAATTACTACCTGCTAAAGCAGCACTGCCTAATACATTTTCATCGCTGTTATTTATACAAAAATCAAAATAATTTAAGTCTCTTTTAAACATCTCTAAATATGCAATTAAGTGATGAGCCAAAGATACAGGTTGTGCCACTTGCAAATGAGTAAATCCAGGAATAATAGTTTTTTCATTTCCACGAGCTTGATTTAAAATAGACTTCATTAAATTCTTGATTTCTTCTTGTAAATTTTTGGAGGCTTTAATTGTCCATAATCTAGTATCAGTTGCTACCTGATCATTACGAGACCTTCCAGTATGTATCTTATTAGCTACATTACCTATTTTTTTATTGAGGAAAGACTCTACATTCATGTGAATATCCTCATTTTTTTTTGAAAATTTTAGTCTACCTTTTTTATGATCATTCAATATTGAATTTAATCCTTTTTGAATAGTAAGAGCTTCTTTTTTTGAAATAACTTTTAGTTTTACTAAAGCTTTTACATGTGCACTTGTAACAGCAATATCCTCTTCAATTAATCTTTTATCAATATCAATTGAGCTATTAAAATCATCCATTAAACTGGAAGTGCTTTTATTAATTGTGGTTGATAGTATTTTACTTTTCTTATTCATGATTTTAGTAATAAAATTATCTTGATAAATATATTATCGCAGCGAATACTAAAACAGCAATACCTTGAAACAATACTCTCATTCGCATAAGTTTGTTACTGTGTTTTTTATTAAAACTTCCATTTTTAGCCATAGCTATTACACCAATTACAACCATGAGAAGAGCTAAAATCATGGATACAACTAAAACAAAAGGCAATACAGTAGATGAAAACATGGTAAATAGTTATCAAATTATCTATAAATGTCTAATTATTAAATTTAAGAAGAATTGATGAAGAAAATTGTATTATTTTTGCATGGTTATGGGTCTAATGGAAATGACCTAATTTCCTTAAAAGATTATATATCTTTGGAAAAAGAAGAAACTGAGTTTATATCTCCTAATGCCCCGGAGCCCTGTGAGTTCAATTATTTTGGGTATCAGTGGTTTCCATTAAAAGAAAGATCAATTGAAGAATTAAAAGAAGGCCTAAAAACAGCCTTCTTTCATCTTGAAAAAATAATTGAAAAAATAATTCATGAACACTCAGTTGATGAAACTCAGATTTCTATCATTGGTTTCTCTCAGGGCTCTATGTTGGCGACATATTATGCTCTACAAAAAAATTTAAATTTTCACAGTATCATTTCATTATCAGGATCATTACCAAAAGAAATTTTAAATGATTTAAAAATATCTGAAATCAAATCTAGTTTTTTAATTTTTCATGGAAAAATGGATGATGTCGTACCATTTAATAGGGCAGTTGAGACAAATTCGTTTTTGGAAACAAAAAAATTTTCTAGTAAACTGGTTATAGATGATAACTGTGCACATTCAATTAGCCCAATTGCTTTAGATGAGATTAACAAGCTGTATGAACACTGGAATTAATAAACTATTAATCATACTCTTTTTTGGATATGTTAATATTTAACCATGATTAACTCGAATCATTGTCCATCTTTAGTATTAAATGCAGACTACCGGCCTCTTAGCTATTTCCCCTTATCCATATGGAGTTGGAAAGATACGGTAAAAGCAGTTTTTCTTGATAGAGTTAATATAGTTGAAGAATATGATCAAAAGGTTTCATCTCCATCTTTTGAAATAAAACTCCCTAGTATTATCGCACTCAAAGATTACATACCACATAGTCATAAACCTGCATTTACAAGATTTAATGTTTTTTTGAGAGATGATTTCACATGTCAATATTGCAATGATAAATTTTCAACAAAAGAATTAACTTTCGATCATTTGATACCTCGTTCAAAAGGTGGACTGACAAATTGGGAGAATGTTGTGACTGCATGTTCAAAATGTAATTGGACCAAAGGAAGTAGGGATTTAAGTCAAGTTGGTTTTAAATTGCTTAGAAAACCTAAAGAACCCTCTCAATATTCTTTAAGATTAAAAAGTAAAAATTTCCCTTCTGATTATCTTCATTCAAGTTGGAGAGATTATTTATATTGGGATAGTGTCTTAGAGAAGGATTAATATTTTTTAGTTATTTTTATTGCAGTATAGCATAGCTGTTTTATTGTTTTAGACAAAAGAACATACCCAGTTGTCATTTCTGCCTGGTGTTCGACGCCTGTATCATGATGTTCTAGCTCATCTTCTCTAAACTTTTTTACAGTCTTCAATAATTCTGGTTTTAATTTTCTTTTTGATAGTTCCTTGGCTTGTTCCTCATAGTGTTGACCAATAACCTCCTCAACAGCAACGGTGCATGCCATTGCAGCTTTTTTCCCCAGTAATGCAGTGCCTAATCCAAGGGCATAACCTGCTAAATTCCAAAATGGAAATAAAGCGGTTGGTTTTACGTTCTCTTTTACTATGTATTCATCAAAAGTTGATTTATGAATTTCCTCTTGGTCAGCCATCTCCTTAATTTCTTTACCAAATTCTGTGTTTTCTTTAAAAATAGCTAATTGTCCTCGATATATTTGCGTTGCTCCATGCTCACCTGCATGATCAACTCTGATAATTTCTTCAATTAATTTTTTATCTTCACCGCTCAGTGATTTATTTTTCTTTTTTGTAGGCATTAAAAATAATTAATATCAGAAAAGTCATTGAAAACAAGAAGTTATAAACTGATAATGGAATACCAAAGTAAGGTAAGTTTGCATCTGAGCATGTGGTAATTAATGTATTAGACATTAATTCTTCTTTTAATTTTGTAATATCATTTGGAAGCGTGGCAGCTTCACATCCGGTGTACTCAATCATTCCAAATGTTGTAAGAGAATGATAACCGGAAATTCCTAATTCAACAAGAAGCAAGATAGTTAGTAATATATAAATTAAATTGAAATATCTTTTCATTAAAAAATAAAATACACCCAATATCAAAATTGAATAATATGGAACTCGTTGATATACACACAATTTACATGGGCTATGACCATATGCATATTGTAATATTAAAGCAAAAGACATAGCTACCAGCGAAAACAAGAAAACAAGAAATAAAATATTAGTTTGTTTAATCATGATAAAAAAATAAATAAATAAAAAGGACTATCCCAAGAGGTATGATTATAAAAATTAATAGTTTATTTTTTTGTAAAATTTCCATACCTAATTTCCCAAATTGTTTAATGATAAAAGCAATAATAAAAAACCTCAACCCCCTAGATAACAATGAAAGGAGTATAAAATAGATAAAATTAAATTGAGCATATCCACTTGTTAAAGCTATAACTTTGTAAGGTATAGGTGTAAAACCACCCAAAAAAACTGCAAAAATACCCCAATCATTATAGAAATTCATAAATTCACCCTGCTTGCTTATATCAAAATAAGTTTGGACAATATCAAAAATGAAATAACCTATGAAATATCCAAAAGCACCTCCAATGACTGAAAATATTGTACAATTCAGTGCAGTTGCTAAAAACTTTTTTGGGTTAAAATAAACAATTGGTATTAAAATTAAATCTGGAGGAACTGGAAAAAAAATACTTTCTATAAAAGCAACTAAAGATAAAAAATATTGTGAATATTTTGATTTAGATTTTTTTTCAACATATATATGTAAATTCTTCCAAATCATATCGATTAATTAATATTAAGTATTTAACCTATAAGGTAATACCAGAGATAAGCAATTATAATAGCTGGGATCGCACTGTAGAGTGTAGCAACTATTGCTGCTTTTGCAGATATAGCTATCGCAGGAAAAAGTGCATCACCGTCGTTAGATATAGAGTTTCCTATTTGTGCGGACATAGGAATTTGACCACTCACATACATGGATGTGATCATAATTTGTGGACCACAGCCAGGAATAAAACCAATTAGTATAGCCATAAGAGGAATAAATGGACCAAATAGTATTAATGACTCAAATATTAAACCATTAGTTGATAGATCTATTAATTCGTAGACAACAAATGAAATAATGACCCAAACAGTAACAAAGCAAGTAGTATCTACAACTTTTCTATAGGAGTTTTCGTGTATTGAAGCCATTTGAATATCTGTTAATGGATTTAAAACCCACAACAAGACACAGTATATCGCTAAAATAAATGCCATTACTTCAACCACATTAATTCCAATAAAATTAAAGTTTAGATCAATATTAAAAGCATTTAACATTCCCAAAATAAATCCAGGAGCTAAAAATAAAAACCAAATATAATAAAACTTATTTGATATTTTATTTTTAGGTAAATGGGTTGTATTTAAATTCTTATTAATTTTATTTTGTAAAAAATTTTTTGTAAAAGGTTGAGCAACATATCCAGATATTATGCCAACTATAAAAGTTACTGGTAGTATGATTAAAGCAGCCTGGGGTTTTGTTGCAATGAGAAGAAAAGCTGCATCGCCCATAGTACTAATAAGCGCTGCGAGCACACCTCCAAAAGAAACTACTTTTCTGGTGAATAAGCTCATAACCATTATTGCTCCACCACAGCCAGGTATAACTCCTAACATAGAGCAAATGGGAATTTCAAATTTCTTATTTTGTAAAATTAATTTTTGTAAATTAAAATTTCTCTTTTCAAGAATAACGAATAGAAGAAGTGTCACTCCAACAAAGCTAGATACAGCTATGTAGGCGTCGCTCGATGATGAAATTAAAATACTTCTAGTCTGCTCAGAAAATAAAAGAAGGAGAATACATATAAAAAGGAAAATTTTTGAAAATCTTAAATATTGAAATTTTCTACTTAATTCTAATACTAATTCAGTCATATTTTTAGCCTAGGCTAAACAATATAGATATAACTAAATATTAGTCAAACAATTCTTTACATTTAATTGTTAACAAAATAGATTGAAGCAGCTATGAAAAACACTAGATCTAGTGAGCCATATCAATTTTCAAATATCAGAAGCCAAAATAAGAATGAGATACTAGAGGATTACGTTGAGGCTATTCAAGAAATTTTACAAAATAAAGGTGATGTTAAAAATGCTGATTTAGCTCAACATTTTGGTGTGTCACAAGCCACTGTAAATAAAAATTTGAAGCGTTTAATAAGTTTTAATTTAGCAAAATCTGAACCATACCGTTCGATTTTTTTGACAGAAAAGGGAGAAAAATTAGCCACACAATCAAAACAAAAGCATGAAATTGTTTATAATTTTTTAATTAAGTTAGGTGTTTCAAGAAAGACTGCAGAAAATGACAGTGAAGGTATTGAGCATCACGTTAGTGATGAAACATTAAAGTTAATGAAAAAATTTAAATAATTATTTTTTCGTCTTTGACAAAATTCTTTTTTCTAGCATGTTATCGAACAAATAAATAACGATAGAAAGAAAACAAATAATTGTTAAAGCATGCAAACTTCCATACTCAAACATTTCATTTGATGAATATTCGTATAGGCTAGTAGCAAGTGTATCAAAATTAAAAGGTCTTAGTAGTAAAGTAATAGGTAATTCTTTTACAGTATCGACAAATACTAGAAAAAATCCTGCTATTATACTTAACTTTACCTGAGGTAAAATTATTCGAAAATATGTTGTTGAAGATCTTCTTCCAATTAATCTTGAGGCATCATCAATTGATTTTCCAATTTTTTCCATCCCTGAGTCTAAAGAATTATTTGATAGAGCAATTAATCTAATTATCAGAGCTAAGGACAAGCCCAATAAAGTGGTAGACAAAGATAATGTTGTTAATCGATCAAAATAAAATAAAAAGAAAAGCACTCCTAAAGCTATTACCACACCTGGTATTGCATACCCAATGTTTATTATTTTTTTGTAATATGTAATGTGATTTTTAGTAGTGAATCTTGAGTAAAAACTAATAAATACTGAGATGATAGCACATCCAATTCCTGCAATAATTCCAAGCAAAATTGAATTAAATAGTGAGGTAAAATAGTTACTAAAATTAATAAAATTTAAATTATTAAAAAATGTATAAATTACAAAAATAAGAGGCAGAATAAAGCCAAACAAAATAGGTAAGACTCCTAAGATTAATGCAATTATTCCAATGAACTTTCCTAATTTATATTTTGACCACTGAATATTTTCATAGGTATTATTATTGAATTTCCTTTTACCTCTTAATTTTTGCTCAAAAAAATATAACAAAACCATTACTAAAATAATAATTAAGGCCAATAGGAAAGCTAAGGGTAGATCATTTAATATCGCTATATAATGAAAAACTCCTACTGAAAGTGTTTGTAAACCAAAAAAATCTGCAACACCAAAATCATTGACTGTTTCCATCAAAACTAATGCTAGTCCTGCAGCTATTCCAGGTAGGGCCATGGGTAAACCAATTTTAAAAAAACATTGATAGGGATTTTTACCAAGAGTTTTTGCAGCCTCTATATATCTTGCGGAGAAATTTATGATTGCAATCCTAGTTAGGATATAAACATATGGAAAAAAAGATAAAGAGATTATTAGCGAAGCCGCGATACTGTTTCTTATTGAGAAACCATCATAAAACAAAAATTTGAGAGTTATAAAACCACCTGGCTCCAAAATTTCGGCATAAGTATATGCTGAAATATAGGCTGGAACTGCTAAAGGTAGTATTGCAAATATTTGTAGAAATTTTCGCCCCCAAAATTCGGTCATTGTATTTATCCATGCTAATGGCACACTGATGATTGTTGTAAAAATACTTACCATTACTATGAGTTTAGTAGACCCAATTAAATATCTATTAATGTAAAGCTCATTGGTTAAAAAAATTGCACTCAAACCATTTGTTATAACTAAGGCTATAGGGGTAAGTAGTAAGAAGCTAATTAATAAAAAGAAAAATAATTTAAATAAATTTACTGTCATAAAATTATATAAAAAACACAGCCTAGTAATAATAGAGCCATGACTCTATTAAAATAAATAATTTTTCTTTTATCATTAAGATATTTTCTAAATGAGTGTCCAATTGCGGCCCAAACTACAGCACTAGTTGACGTTGAAATTATAAAACAAATAAAGATTAAAATAAATTCCTCTAAATATGAGAATTTATTTTGTATAAAAATTGCAGAACTAGACATGGAAACACTTACAGCTTTAGGATTTATTAATTGAAAAAAATAAATATCTCTAAATGTAAATCTTCTTTTTTTACTATTGTCTGAAAATTCAGTTGAAATAAAAATTTTATAAGCCAGATAAGTTAAAAAGATCGTGGCTACTATTTTTATAAAGTTCTTAAAATTTGGATAGTTTTCATAAATCTCTCCTATTCCTAATAAGCAAAGAGTTAAAACTGATAAAAATCCAAAAAAGACACCTAACATAAGTGGAATTGTTGCTTTAAAACCATAATTAACAGCGTTTGTTGAAAGAATTATATTATTAGGTCCCGGTGTAATTGCAGCAGTCATTGCAAAAGTGAGTATGGGAGCCATAAAGTAAATGTATTCCAAAGTATCGAGATATTATTCTTAAATTTAAATAAATATACAATTAGTTATCAATTTGCCTAATTTGTCTTAATAATATAAGTAAATAAGATTATTTTAAGGCGTTGTGGCGGAATGGTAGACGCGCCGGATTCAAAATCCGGTGAGGGTAACCTCGTGAGAGTTCGAGTCTCTCCAGCGCTACCAACAAAAAATAAAATTATGAAAAATATTAAAAATTTAACGGCCGTTTTCTCATTATTTTCTACAGGTATAACGATTGTAACAAATGGAACAAATAGAAAACAATTTTTTGGTTGTACAGTCAATTCTTTTTCAAGCCTTTCTCTTGTTCCTCCAAAGTTTTTATTTTGTCTTGGAAATGAAAATTTAAATTTAAAAAGTTTTAAATTAAATAGTCCTTTAAATGTAAATTTTTTAGCTAAATCTCAACTTAATTTATCTAATAAATTTGCTGGATCATTAGAGAAGAGGTGGGTGAATACAAAATATAAAATTGCGAATAATAAGGTTCCTTTCTTTGCGGAGTCTTTGGGGCTATTAGAGGCAAAAGTTGAAAAAAAAGTCATATCAGGCGATCATACAATAATCATATGTTTAATAACAAACTGCATAAAACTAAATACCAAAAAACCCCTTATTTATTATAAGAGCAAATATCACACCGTTTAATTTTTTTTATGAAATATATAAATAGTAGTTTTGAAGAAATTAATATCGATGAAAAGCTGTGTTTAACAATAGGTAACTTTGATGGTATTCACAAAGGCCACAGAGAGATAATAAAAAACTTAATACAAAAAACTAAAATATCAAAATTCAAATCTGCTATTTTATCATTCACTCCACATCCAAAAATTTATTTTAAAAAACAAAATAATTTTATGATTAATTCTCAATTAAAAAAAAAAGAGATTTTAGAGAGCTTAGGTTTAGACTATTTAATTGACTTACATTTTAATAAAAAATTTACTGAACTAAATCATTTAGAATTCGAAGATAAAATTTTATTAGGAAAACTTAATGCCAAAAAAATTTTAATAGGAAGAGACTTCCAGTATGGGAATCAAAGAAAAGGAAACATAGAGACATTAAGAATATTTTGTGAGAAAAATAATATTCAACTAAATGAAATTGATCTCATTGTCGATGAGCAAAATAATAACAAAATTTCTTCAAGTAAAATAAGAGAAAATCTTAATTTAGGAAATATTGAATTAGCAAATAAAGATTTGAAAAGAAAATTTAGTATTTCTGGTAAAGTTATTAAAGGCGATCAGAGAGGTCGTTCAATTGGTATTCCCACAGCCAATATTGAGTACCCTCTCAATACAATTATTATTCCATATGGTGTCTATGCTGTAGAGACCACAATTGATGGAAATACCTATTTTGGTATTGTTAATTTTGGTATAAGACCAACCTTTAATAAAGAAAAGCCAATTGTTGAGGCTTATTTGTTTGATTTTGACAATAATATTTATGATAAAAATATAGAATTATTTTTTTATAAACAAATTCGACAAGAGAAAAAATTTAATGGTATAAAAGAATTATTAAACCAAATCAATTTAGATATCGCTGAAGCAAAAAAAATATTAAATTATGGAAATTAAAGACTCTATTACTCTTCCAAAGACTGGATTTTCTATGAAAGCTGACTTGCCTAAAAAAGAGCCAGGAATTCTAGATGAATGGCTTAAAAATGACATATATAAAAAATTAAGAGAACAATCCAATTCTAAAGAAAAATTTATTCTTCACGACGGACCCCCTTATGCAAATGGTCATCTTCATATGGGTCATGCCCTTAATAAAATTTTAAAAGATATAATTGTAAAATATCAACAACTTCTTAATAAAAACTCTATTTATGTCCCAGGATGGGATTGCCACGGACTACCTATTGAATGGAAAATAGAGGAGGAATACAGAGCTAAAAAGAAAAATAAAGACGATGTACCTGTGATTGAATTCAGAAAACAGTGTAGAGATTTTGCTAATAAGTGGATATCTATTCAAAAAAAAGAATTCCAAAGATTGGGAGTGATTGGCGATTGGGATAACCCATACACAACTATGCATTTTCATGCAGAAGCACAAATAGTAAGAGAGTTAGGAAAGTTTCTCAAAAATGGTGGTATTTATAAAGGACACAGACCAGTTTTATGGTCAGTTATAGAAAAAACAGCACTTGCAGATGCAGAGGTTGAATATCATGATCATAAATCAACAACAATATATGCTTGTTTTCCAATTTCAAAAACAGATAACGATAAATTAATAGAGCACTCTATAGTTATTTGGACAACTACTCCTTGGACAATACCAGGTAATAGAGCTCTGGCAGTTCATAACGAAATTGAATACAAATCTTTAAATTTAAAAATAAATGATGGAAACAAGAACGTTATTATAGCTAGCGATTTGGTTGAGTCATTTGTTAAAGAAAATAAAATTGAAAAATACAAAGTTAATTTTTCTATTGAAGGTAATGAATTAACAAATACTTTTTGTAAACACACTTTATACGACTCTGGATATAATTTTGAAGTTCCTATTCTTCATGGTGATTTTGTAACTACTGAACAAGGCACAGGCATTGTTCATATTTGTCCAGTACATGGGATGGATGATTTTATTTTGGGTAAACAACATAATTTAGAATTACCCATGACAATAAATGAAAGTGGAATATATTATGATCATATTCCTGTATTTAATGGCCAACACATTTTTAAAGTTGATCAAAATGTTTGTGATGAAATAAAAAAAAACAATAACCTTATATCACAAGGTATTTTAGTTCATAGCTATCCTCATTCTTGGAGATCTAAAGCTCCTTTGGTATATAAAAATACATCACAATGGTTTATCTCAATGGACACAAACGATTTAAGAACAAAAGCACTTAAAGCTATTGATGAAACTGATTTTTTTCCAAAACAAGGACAAAAAAGATTAAGAAGTATGATACAGGACCGTCCAGATTGGTGCGTGTCGAGACAAAGAGTTTGGGGGGTGCCTTTACCAATATTTGTCAATAAAAAAACAGGTGAACCTCTACGCGATCAAAATATTATTGAAAAAATTGCAAAGATTTATGAATTAGAGGGAGGCGATGCCTGGTTTAATTCCGAACCCTCAAGATTTTTATCACCTGAATATGACCCAAATGATTTTGAACAAGTAAAAGATGTCGTTGAAGTTTGGTTTGATAGTGGTTCAACTCATTCTTATGTATTAGAGGCTAGAGAAGATCTTCACTGGCCAGCATCGATGTATTTAGAGGGCTCAGACCAACATAGAGGCTGGTTTCACTCCTCATTACTTGAGTCGTGCGGAACAAGAGATAAAGCACCTTTTGAAAGTATTTTATCACATGGTTTTGTTGTGGATGGTAAAGGTAGAAAAATGTCTAAGTCAGTCGGAAACGTTATTTCTCCAGATGAAATAATCAATAAATACGGTGCAGATATATTGCGTATTTGGGTTGTTGCATCAGATTATTCTGAGGATTTAAAAATTGATAATAAGATTATCAACTACCAAATAGACTCTTACAGAAAAATAAGAAACACACTAAGATTCCTTTTAGGAAATCTTTATAACTTCAATAAACAAAATTTAGTTGACCCAGAAGAAATGCCTGAATTAGAAAGGTATCTCTTAACGCGAATTTCAAGCCTTAATGAAAAACTTAAAGAATTAGTTTCAAAGCATGATTACCATGCGATTTACACTGCTTTATTAAATTTCTGCACTCTTGAGCTATCAGCATTTTATTTTGATATTAGAAAGGACTCCTTATATTGTGATGATATAAAAAGTATAAAAAGAAGATCAACTTCAACATGTTTACATATAATATTTGAGTTTTTAACAAAATGGCTTTCACCCATAGTTTCATTTACATGTGAAGAAGCATGGAAGTCTAGGAGCTATAGTAACGAAGAAAGTATTTTATTACAAAATGTTAAAGATGATGAATTTACTTATAAGGATATTTCTCTTGAAAAAGTTTTTGAAGAACTAAAAAGAGTAAGAAAAAGTGTTACCTCCGCCTTAGAGCTAAAAAGAAATGAAAAATTAATTGGCTCAAGCCTTCAAGCCAAAGTAATTTTATTTTTATCTAAAGATATACAAAAAATAATTGCAGATTTAGATTTGGCTGAGATGTGTATTGTCAGCAATGTTGAAACACACGATATTTCAAATAGGTCAAAAGAATCAATCAGTATTGAAGATGAGGAAATATATGTTGATATAAAATTAGCTGATGGAAAAAAATGCGAGCGATGCTGGGCTGTGTTGCAAGAAGTATCATCTAATAAAAATAATTTATGCAATCGATGTGATGATGTTTGGAAAACTTTTCAAAAATAAGTTTAACTTAAATTTATTTTTTTTATTTTTATTCCTTGTTACTTTGGACCAAATCACTAAGGCTTTAGTTATCAATTTCTTTGATCTTTATGAGTCAGTGTCTTTATTCCCAATTATAAATTTAACATTTGTTGTAAATTACGGTTTTGCATTTGGACTATTGAATAATCCATCTCTTAATCAAATAGTAGTTTCAATAGTAATATTACTAATTATTTCATATTTTTTATATTTACTCATAAAAACACAAGATAAGGTTTTTCAATTTACTTTGACCTTGATTTTGTCTGGTGCATTGGGCAATTTTATAGACCGAATATTTAGGGGTTTTGTTATTGACTTTATTGACATATACATAGGGGAATACCACTGGCCAGCATTTAATATTGCTGATAGCTGTATTACTGTTGGCTTTGTTATTTTGATGATGAATATCTTGTTTTTGAATAAAAAATTATGAAAAGTATATTTTTAGTCTTATTAGTCCTTTTGGTATCTTGCCAAAGAGAAATAAGAAACGAAGTTGGTGTTGGATATAATAAAGAGCTTATTATACCTCCAACAAATGATTTACCCCTGCCGAATAGTGGAGATGAAAACACAACGAATTCTGAAATCTCAAATAATCCAGTGATAGAGTCAATACTTAACCAGACAAATGCCAATGAAGCAAATCCAAATATTATTGAACAAATTGATAATGGAGACGAGATTATAATAGAGGAAAACGATAATGAAGAGGAAGAGGGAAATTTTTTCCAGAGGCTTTTTAAGGGTAAAAAAAAGTAGTTACAAGAATTTTAATTATTGAGTCAATTATTTCATGAAAATAAAAAATAATTCGAAAAATTTTAGATTTATTAAACAAACAAATATCAACTATTCAATTAATGAATTCTTTTCATTAGATATGTTTAATCCAATATTACAAAAAAATTATTTTAATAATTATGATCTAAGTATATTTAAAAATAAAAAATTTAGAACTCACGTATTTGGAATGGGAGGGTCTTCATTAAGTACGAAATTACTATGCCAATTCTTAGATCCCTATTGCCTTGATAAAAATATTTTTATTTATGATAACCCCTCATTGGTTAAGATCGAAAACACTCTATTGGATTTAAATATTAATAAAAATGATAAATTTATATTCATTTCGAAATCAGGTAACACTATTGAGACTAAATATTTTCTAAATTTAGTAATAAAAATTTTCAAACAAAAAAAAATTTCAACGCTTATAAAAAAATTTATTTTTATTACAGAAAATAAAAATAATTACATGAGAAAATTTGCTCTAAAAAATAATATTCTATGTTTTGATCATGACCCAAATATAGGTGGAAGATTTAGTATATTTTCAATAACATCACTTCTCCCACTTTTATCGATAGGACATTCATTACCTGCAATCATAAAGTCATTTAATAAAGCAAAAAAAATATTTCAAAAAAATCATAGTAAACTATCAAAGTATATTAACTACTCTATTGCCCATGAAAAAAAATTTAACTTAAACATCCTTGTAGGCCTTAGTTATCACGATAAGGTAAATGCTATTAATGAGTGGTATAGGCAAATTTTTGCAGAAAGTTTAGGTAAAAATAAAAGAGCAAAAAATTATATATCCTCTTATGGCTCTATAGATCAGCATAGTCAATTTCAACTCTACATTGATGGCCCACATGATAAACATTTTTATTTTTTTAAAATTGAAAATAGAAATAAAACAATCATTTCCAATGCCAGTTTAATTAAAGGTTACAATTTAATGAGTACATTAGAGGAGGGTGCTATAAAAACCCTAATTCAAAAAAAATTTTTAGTTACACAGTTTTCAATTAAAGATGATTTTACTAGTTATTGTTATCTGATCTTCTTCTTAATTTTTGATATATATTTAAGGTCTAAATTTGAAAAAATTAATTTTCTTGATCAACCAGCTGTTGAAATTTTAAAGAAAAATACGAAAGCATAAATTGATAAATAATTTGATTAATTTTTTTGGTGCAAATTCCAAGTTACATTTATTAAAAATCTTTATAATTTTTGGATTAGCAGGCTCTCTTTCTGTTATTTTATCTGAACCTTTACTTCAACTTTTATCAATAGAAAACTATATTACAAATAAATTTTTATATTGGTTAATTAGATTAATATTAATTTTTCCATTATATCAATTTGTACTAATTGGTGTTTCTTTTGTATTTGGAGAATTGAGATATTTTAAAAAATTTTTTATTAAATTTATTAATTATTTTAAAATTTATTAAGTTCTAAAAAAAAATAAATTTTTATTTTTGTATTGCTTTTTTAATATAAGATTTTCTAAATTAATTAAATTTGAACTTTCCAATATGATTAAAATATTTGATTGAATACTCATTAATATTTTTTTTTGAATTAATTCAAAACTATGATCATACGGAGGATCAATATAAATTACGTGGCACTTATTTAAAATATCTATTTTTTGTTCATAAGGATCAAAATTAGTTATTTCGTAATTTATTTCATTAATTTCTTTTAGAAATTTTTCAATTTTATTAGTATAATTTTTTTCGATATCGTTAAATATTACTTTTTTAACACCTCTAGATAACGCTTCTATACCAATTGAACCTGTTCCTGCAAACAAATCACATAAAATAACCTCATTAAGGTCTATATTCAGATCATTATTATGTAATAATAAATTAAATATATCCTCTCTAATTCTTGTTAAGGTTGGTCTGTAATCGCTTTTAGACTCAACTAGAATTTTTCTCCCCTTATATTTACCGCTGATAACTTTCATTGACCTCCACTTCTTTGTATTCACCATAAGTTATAGACTTTAATAAGAAACGACCGTAAGAGATCCTTTTAAGCCTTTCTACTTTTAAATTGAATAATGTACAAATATTTCTGATTTCTCTATTTTTTCCCTCAGTAAGATTAAATCTCAGTACATGTTTGTTAGAATTAGAGTGAACTAATTTTACATTAGGTTTTTTATAAATTTCTTTTCCATAAATTTTTTTATTCATTGATTTAAGCTTATTTTGATCAAAAGCACCCATTACATTAACAAGATAAGATCTTTTAATATTTGATTTAGGAAGTTCCATATATCTTTTAAAAGAGGTCTCTTTTGTAAATAGTAATAAACCCTCAGAATTATAATCTAATCTACCAATATAGTGATACTGGTGATATTTCTTAGGAAGAAAGTCATAAACAATTTTTCTATCTTTTTCATCTTTTTTGGAAGTGATACAACCTCGCGGTTTATGAAATAGTATTATATTAAGTTTATTTGATTTAAGTTTTTCAATCTCAAAAATATCTTTATCAGTTACTGATATAAATGGTCTTGTCTCAATATTACCATTTAAAGTTACTTTTTTATTTTTTATTAAACTTTCTGCTTGGTTTCTCGAAATATTAAATTGAATTGATAATTTTTTACTAAACGTTATTTTTTGCATGATCTGTAAATAGCTTTATTATACTTTTATCAAACTCTGTTATTAAAAATTCAGGATGCCATTGAACACCCATACATAATGGGTGTTGATTATGATGAAAAGCTTCAATTAGATTATCAGGTGCATAAGCATCTACTATTAAATTTTGACCAATTTTATTAATACCCTGATGATGAGCACTATTTACAAAAATTTTTTGACTATTTTTAAATATCTTAAGATTAGATTCATCACTTAAAACTATCTCATGACTAGTCTCATCTCTTGGATTGGGTTGTTCGTGTTCAATAAATGACTCAATATCTTGGATTAAACTACCACCAAAAAATACATTAAGAAGTTGGCAACCTCCACATATTCCCAAAATAGGTTTATTACAGGGAAAATATTTTTCTAATATTTCAAATTCAAATTTTGTCCGATCTTTAATGGTTTGAATTTTATCTGACTGAATATTTTCACCGTAATATTTTGGATCAATATCAAAGTCCCCTCCTGAGATGAGTAATCCATCTAAAAAATCTATATTTTCAATACTTTCTGTTATAGGTAGTATTATTGGTGTACATCCAAACTGATATAAACAGTCTGAATAATGGCGTCTTAAAGCAAACCAAGGATATTTAGAATATGTGTTTTCTTTTTCCTTATAATCAGTTGTAATACCAATGACTGGGGATCTATTCACAATGAACAACCTAACAAATTTTATACGTATTGTACTTAGTCAAAGTAAATTAGCTATGGAAAAAGGTGAGATTCCTATCGCATCCGTAATAGTTGACCCGATTGATGAGAGAATTATTGCTAGATCTTTCAATCAAGAAATTGCATCAAATGATCCAACAGCACATGCAGAGATTTTATGTATAAGAAAGGCTTGTAAAAAATTAAATCAGAAGAGATTAGATGGTCTCGTAATGATATCTTATTTAGAGCCATGTAATATGTGTAAAGAGGTTATAAAATCCTCAAGGTTATCTGAGGTTTATTATTTATTTAAAAATGAAAATCCCAGTAGAAAAACTATATCGAAGGTGAAGTATAAATTAATTAAAAATAATGAAGAAAATTTAATAAAAAAATTTTTTAAGAATAAGAGAATTAAATATTAGCACCAATATCAGATCTGTAATATTTTTCAGGCCAGTCGATAATATTTGCTATTTCATATACTTTATTTCTACATTCAATATAATTATCTCCACGTACAACGATTGATAGAACTCTACCTCCACTAGAAAAAACTTTGTTGTTAATTAATTTAGTTGCCGCATGAAAAATATAAAATTCATCATTATTTTTTAATTCACTCAAATTTCTGATTTCAGTATTTTTAGGATAATCGCCTGGATATCCTTTCGTTGCTAAAATTAAACAAATTGATTTTTTATTTTCAAACAATTCAATATTTGCATATTTTAAATTTTTTGTTGCAGTTGAATGAAGTAAAGATAAAAAATCCGACTTTATCCTAAGAGAAATACTTTGAATTTCAGGATCTCCAAATCTAGTATTGTATTCTAGTAAATATGGTTGATTGTGTTCATTTACGATTATCCCAAAAAATATAACACCTTGAAATGCAATGTTGTCATGCTTTAAACCCTCTATAGTTTTTTTTACTATTTGATCCTGAATTATCATATCAAGATTATTATCTAAAATAGGGGCAGGGCTGATAGTACCCATTCCTCCAGTATTTGGTCCAGTATCATTATTTCCAACTCTTTTATAGTCTTGGGCGGAACCAATATTTAAATATTCATTACCATCAGTAATTGTAAAAAAACTCAATTCTTTTCCCTCAATGAATTCTTCAATAACAACTTTATTATTTTCTTGATTAAATTCTTTTTTTATAAAAATCCTTTCACAAGCCTCTATTGCTTCATTTGTATTTGTGCATACAAATACTCCCTTACCAGCAGCTAATCCATCATATTTTACAACTATGGGCCTATTTAAACTTTCGAGATAGTTTTTTGCTTCATCAAAATCAACAAAAGTTTCAGACTTTGCAGTTGGGATATTGTGAGATTGACAAAATTCTTTCATGAACTCCTTGGAAGATTCAAGTTTTGCACCCTCTGAGTCAGGCCCAAAAACATTTAAACCCTTATTTCTAAGTTCTCCTGCAAGATTTTCTGATAAATAGTTTTCCGGACCTACAACAACGAGGTCTGGATTAATTTTAATACATTCTTCAACAATATCCTCTTTTGTTGAGATATCTTTGCACTCCGCAATTTGACTAATTCCATAATTTCCAGGAAAACAAAATACTTTTTCACAAAGATAGGACTTGTGAAGAATTCTACACAAAGCATGTTCTCTGGCACCAGATCCTACAACTATGACATTCATTTATATAACATAATAAAGTATATTTATTTTGTGAATAATATTCCTGAGTACACTGTATCACAACTGAATAAGTCAATAAAAGATTTATTGGAGGAAAACTATTCTTATTTAAAGTTAGTTGGAGAGACAGGATCAATAACTATAGCTAGTTCTGGACACGTATATTTTTCAATTAAAGAAAACGATGAGGTTATATCTTGCATATGCTGGAAAGGAAGCTATGAAAATTTGCAAGTTCAAATTGAAGAGGGAACTGAATACAGTTTTTATGGTAGGATAACATCTTATTCTAAATTTGGGAGATCTGTTTACCAACTCATTATTGATCAGGTTGAGTATAGTGGCACAGGATCAATATTAAAGCTCATTGAAGACAGGAAAAAAGAATTATCTTTGCTGGGTTTGTTTGATGATGATAAGAAAAAAAAATTACCTAAGTATCCAAAATCTATTGGTGTGTTAACATCATCCTCTGGTTCAGTAATTCATGATATAATTCATAGAATTTCCGAGAGATTTCCAGTTACTCAAATAAAGGTTTTCCCTATTTCTGTTCAAGGTAAAAATTCTCATATTGAAATTATAGATTTTTTAGATCTTATTGAAAATTATGACTCAAAAGACTTTTTAAAGCCAGATTTAATAATATTTGCTAGGGGTGGAGGTTCTTTGGAAGAGTTAATGCCTTTTAACGAACCCGAATTAATAAAAAGAGTTTTTAAATTAAAAATTCCTAATATTTCAGCTATTGGTCATGATACTGACTATACCTTATTAGATTATGTCTCAGATTTGCGTGCACCAACACCTACTGCAGCAGCTGAAATTGCAGTTCCCGATAAAAATTATTTATTAAATCAAATTCAAGATTTACAAGTAAAACTAAATCAATCAATTGAACAAAAATATTTATCAATAGAACAACAATTATTAAAATTTAAAAATTCTGTAAATTATTTTTCAAATTCTATCAAAGATGTTGAGAACAAATTAAGTAAAATAAATAGTGAGAATTTAAAGATAATTAATAATTCCTTTTACGATAAATCAAATTTCTTTAATGATATATTGATTAGATTACAAGAAAATAGCCCAAAACAAAAAATATTAGAAATACAAAGCAAGATTGGATACATAAATAATAATAACAAAACTTTAATTTTAAATAAATTCAAGATTTTTTCTCAAAAATTATATTTACTAAATAAGATTCTTAATACCTCTTCGATAGAAAAAAACTTAAAAAAAGGGTATGCAATATTGAAATCAGAAAGTCAAATTATTAAAAGTATACAAACTTTAAAAAAATTAAATAATTTTGATGTTACTTTGAAAGATGGAGTAATGAGTGTCAAAAAAAAATTATAATTTCCATCTTTTATGTACCCATAGCCATTGTGATGGAGAGTGTGTAATCCATTTTTCAAAATATTTTTTGTGAATCATCTCAACTAGGCCTTTTACATCATAATTTTTATATTCTTCATAACGTAAAGGTTTTTCAAATATTATTTGAAATTTGTTATTTTGATTTCTGATAGAGTATACGGGACATATCATTGTTTTGTATCTGATTGCCAAATTAGCAAAACCATCTGTTGCAAGTGCTTTCTTTCCAAAAAAATCTATTTCTAAACCACTACTATCTCTTTGGTCAATTAGAAGAGCTAAGTCTTCATTTTGTTTAAGGGCTTTAATCATGGATTTAGCACTCTCAGAGCCTTTTTTATAAAAAAAAGCATTATTTTCTTTTCTATTTTTCTGAATGTAGTTATCGATCTTCTCATTATTTGCGTGTCTATATACTGAATGTAATGTGAAACCATGACGTAAAATAAAATTTCTTGTTAGCTCCCAGTTTCCAATATGAGCTGATATAAAGATTTTAGGACCTTTGTGAGATTTTATCTCGTCCATAATATGGATATTATCAAAATCTATATTTTTCCAATCAAATTTATTTAAGTTAAAAAATTCAAAAAAAACTTTACCTGTCTCTTTTAAATTTTCATTTGTTAATCTTGAACTCTTTTCATCATTAAGGTTTAATACTTTCAAATTATTTTTTATAATTTGCTCGTATTTTGTAAATTTTCCAAAAAAACTAACTAAAATTCCTCCAACATTTGAGGCAAAATTAAAACTAAATAATCCTAATATATTTTTTAGTATAATAAAAATTACAAACTCAATATAATTTCTAAAAACTTTAAATATATTTTTCAATTTCCGTAGTAAATCCTAGATTGTTATCAGATACTATTTCTCCATGTATTATTCCAACAGAGCTTTTAAATTCATCAGGTATCCTTACATGATCTTTCTCTGTTGTTATTAAAAAAGCATCATTTTTATTTGCTTCATCAAGTAATAAAAATATATCGTCGACTGTATATTGATGATGATCAGGAAACTCTTTTGTTAATACTAAATTTAAATTTTCAGTTTTTAATTGGTCAAAAAATTTTTTATTAAAACCCAGCCCTGCAAAAGCAATTAACTTTTTTTCTTTAAATTCTGGGTTGATTTCTATTTTATATTTCAAAATATGCTTGAAGTGACTATCATTTAAATCATTACATACTTCTGTATTAATTAAAAAAAATATTTGTGATTTTCTAATTGCATTTTTTACTGACTCTCTTAGTGGTCCAGAGGGAACTAAAAGTCTATTACCAAATGATTGGATAGAGTCATAAACATAAATCGATATATTTTTATATACATTGTAAGATTGAAGTGCATCGTCTAGTACAAGTATATTTGCACCATCTTCCTTTGCTGAAATCATTGCGTGAAATTTATTTTTACTAACCCAAGTTGGAAAATAATTTGACATCATTAAAGCCTCATCTCCTACAAAATTAAAGTCCATATGAGGTTTTACTTTTATAACTTCATCTACTGTAGTGGACCCACCATAACCTCTTGAGATAATATGAGGTATGTATCCCATCTTCTTTAATTCTCTACAGATGTACAATACTGAGGGTGTCTTGCCTGAACCACCAATTATAGCACTTCCAACTGCTATCACTGGTAAGTCAATTTTTTGAACTTTTGATAGTTTTCTTTTGATTAAATTTCCTACTGACCAAATTATTGATAAAGGAGAGAGAAGAAGTGCATTTAAAGAAATTGTTTTTTGATACCAAAATTTTGGAGCTTTTAACATTTATCAATCATCTCAGTAATATTTTTTAAACTATTTTTATTATTATTAAAAAAATTTTCAATTTCCTTAACATGATGAAAGTCTTCTTCTATTTGTCTGTTAATTTCATTGCTTATATCTTCTAAATTATCACTATTCATTGTTTTGCAAAGGTTAAGTTTTTCGAGATCAAGATAAATTTCCTCGAAATTTTTATTAAAATTTCCTGAAAGCACAAAGCAACCTCTTGAAATAGGTTCCAGAGGATTTTGTCCGCCATGTTTAATTAAAGAACCACCCATAAATACTATTTTTGAGCGCTCAAAAATTGACATAATATCTCCAAATTTATTATGCACTGTGATTTTTTCTAAATTTTCAGAAATAATTTTTTCACTTAAATTATTAGAGAATTGAATGTGACGCGGTATAATAACTATCTCAAATATTTCCCTTAAATTTAATCTTTTTATTATATTTATAACTTTATCATATTCATTTAAGTGGACACTTGCGAAACAAACGATCTTTCTTTTTGAGTCTGGTATATTTGGATTAATATTAAATTTTAAGTTCCCAAAAAAATAAACTTTTTTGCAAAATAAATGATTTAAGTTCACCTGATCCTTTTTACTTTGCGCAAAAATTAAATCGTATTGTTCTCCAATTATTTTATTTAAATTTGGATATTTTGACCATCTGACATAACTTTTATCTGATACTCTGCCATTAACTAAGATATTTTTTAAATTTTTCTTTTTTGAAATCGTTAGCCAATTAGGCCAAATTTCTGAGTCAATCCATAAAATTTTTTTAAATTTTGTTTTTGATAAGAAAATATTTACATTCCAAAAAAAATCTAAAGGAAGAAATATACAAATAAGGTTGGGGTATAATTTTTTTGATAATTCAAAAGATGACAATGTAGAACATGATAAAACAATTTTTTTATTATTGAGACTATCCACTAAGAATTTTATTGAATTCAATTCGCCTATGCTAGCAAAATGAATTAAAAAATCACTTTGTCTGATTTGTTTGTAATTTTGGTTTGCAAAAATTTTTTGTTTATATGAAAAAAAATTTTCTTTTTTATTATATATTCTAATTAAACCAATGATTAAAATCACTGGAAAAATTATAAGTTGTAACAATCTATAGCTAAAAATGAGCATCAATTATTTTTAAATTTTTATTCAAATTATCTATTATGTATGTATTAAATGAATTTTCGTCAAACTTACTTGGGTTTATTATTTCTTCACCCCAAAAAAAAATTCCTTTACTAAAAGGTAATGGTATTTTTAATTTATCCCAATTATTAAGACTAAAAAAACGATTGGTTTTAAAAGTTAGTAGAGCGATCTTTAAGTCAAACTTTTTAGCTAATTTGTAAATATTAGTGTTAATTTCATAAGGTGGTCCATGAGGTGCATCTGGTGTGATATAAATGCACTCTCCTTTTTCTACAGCTAAAGTGATTTCTTTTATGAGAGCGGTCGGTTTATCTTTTTCACGTAAAAGAGGATCTAAACCAAATTTTCTTTGAACTAAAGTACTTATTTGACCATCTCTGTGAGATGTTGCAACGGGTCTTAATTTTGGTTTAAATTTCCAACTAAATGTAGAACCCATAAGTTGGTTATGCCAAATAAGTACAATGATTGATTTATTATCTTGTAATTGTTTTTCTATGACTTCTTCATTTACACCTGACCAATTACTTGTTTTTTTTATAAGTGATAATGACAGATAAATTAAATTAACAAAAATAATCTTAAAGAATTTATTCTTAGATAATTTTTTAAGCATTTTTTTTAATCTGTCGTTGATAAAGATTATAATAATGTTTTTTCTTTGCCATTAAGGTTTTATGAGATCCCTTTTCAACAACCTCACCATTTTCTAAATAGTAAATTTCATCAAAATTTTTGATTGTGCTTAATCTATGTGCAACTACGATCATTGTAATTTTAGGCAAATGATACAAATTATTGAATAACTTAGACTCTGTTTTAAGATCTAAATTTGATGTTGGTTCATCTAATAAAACAACTGGACTTTTTTGAGCAAGAGCTCTCGCTATTGAAATTCTTTGCCTTTGCCCCCCAGACAATTTAATTCCATTTTCTCCAATTTTAGTATCCAATTTTAAAGGTAGTTTGTTTGCAAAATCATTTACACATGCAATATTAGCAAAATGATTAATATTTGATTGATTGTGACCAGAGTTATATTTTATGTTTTCTGATATAGTACCATCAAATAAAACTGTATCTTGACTAACTAAGCTAAATACATTTCTAAGACTATTTAATTTTAATTTTTTTATATCAATTTCATTTATTGTTATGTCACCTTTAGTGATATCAAATAATCTCAAAAATAAAGCCATAAGTGTTGATTTACCTCCTCCAGAGGGTCCCACAAATGCAACTTTTTTTCCTGATTTAAGCTTAAAATTTACTCGGTTAATTATATTTTTATTTGTATTTTCGTATTTAAAAAAAACATCTTTAAAACTCAAAGTCTTGAAATTTTTTATTACCTTAGATCCTCCAATTGTTTCATTTTTAAAATCTATAAATTCAAATATTCTAGAGGCAGCACCAAGACCGCTTTGAAGTAAAACATTAACATTTATTAGGTTTTTAAGTGGTGCATAAGCTAACATTAGACTTACTAAAAAACTCATCAATTGCCCAGCTGTCATATTTTCGTTAATTACAAAAATACCCCCACCAAATATTGCTAAACCAGCCGCCATTGAACCCAATGTTTCCGTAAAAGGTCTGGATCTAGCAGTAATTTTTTCCTGTTTAAAATTTAATTCTCTAGCTTGCTCAATTTCCTTATTAACTCTTTTGATTTCAAAATTTTCTGCATTGAAAGATTTTACATTTTTAATTCCTCTAAAGACCTCTTCTAAATTTGAAGCTAAAGTTCCAACTTGTTCTTGTAAGTTTTTTGTGACTCTTCTAATTTTTTTACCTAAAACTCTTATTGGAATAATAGCTAATGGAAAAATCACTATAGAAATGCATGCTAATTTCCAATTTTGATAAAACATATTTCCTATTAATACTGTCAAGGTTAAAGAATCTTTTATTAATGCAGTATATGTGTTGGCCATTGCCCCACTTAAATAATAAGTATCTGTAGTAATTCTCGTAATTAATGATCCTATTTTATTTTTAACAAAAAACCCATAATGCACATTTATAATATTTTTAAAAACATCACGTCTGAGTTTTTCAATAATCCTATGACTCATAAATTGTAAAGAAGTAATTTGGATATAAGTTACTAACCCTTTTATTATCCCAGTAATTAAAATAGCAATGGGTATAAAATATAAATAAAATCTATCAGCATTAATCAAAACATTGTCAAGAGCTGGTTTAACCAACCATGCATGAAAACCTGTGCATAGAGCTGCAATAATCATACATAAAATAGCAATAAACATTCTTAATTTAAAATTAAGAAATAACTTAGAAATTCTTATAAAATGCTCTTTAGACTCAGACATTAAGGTGACTTCCAATTATTATACTAAAAAGTATGCTGATACCGTAATAGTTATTGCGACTAAAATATGAGCCAGCCTTTTCAGGTATATTTTTCCATATAAAATTGAGATCTATAATGTTTATCAAGAAAATCGTTGTTAATAAGACATAGTATAAAAAACTGAAATTCAAGCCACTTCCAAAAAATGTCAATAAAAAATATTTAAAAGAAATCATTAAATTTAAAATGATCATTCTACCAGCTCCAAAAAATAATGTGCTAGAGTATAATTTTAATTCTTTGTCTTCTTTTTCATCCTGAGTTGCATAAACAGTATCATAAGTAAGTGTCCAAAAAACTAGTGACAAATATAAAATGAGAACAGATGAAAAGGGTACATTTGAGCCCATTGCCACCCAGCCAATAAAACAGCCCCAATTATAAGTCAAAGCTAAAATTAATTGGGGTAAGAAAAAAAATCTTTTTGCTAAAGGGTATAAAATTATTAAAGGAGTGATAACAAGCCCTAATACAATAGCTTCATAATTTAATTGTAATAAAATTATTAAACCTATTATTAAAAGAAAAAATAATAGTATGAGTGAATTCTTTAAACTTATTTGTGATGACGCTAAAGCTCTATTTTGTGTTCTACTAACTTTCCTATCAATGTCTTTATCAATAAAATCATTTACTATGCACCCAGCAGATCTCATGACCATCGAACCAATAAAAAAAATTATAAACAAAATTAAAATATTATTTGACGAACCATTTGTTGAGGATGCTAAAATGAAACTAATTGGGTAAAAAAGTAGAAGAAAACCAATAGGTTTATCTAATCTTACTAAAAGAATGTATGGGTGTGTGAAAGGTGGAAATAATTTAAAAATTAAATTATTCTTATAATTGTTATTCATGAAGAGAGTTTATTTTAATTCAATTATAAAGCAGGGTAGCACTTATGAGCTAGAAAAAAAGTATTATATCCATCTTGTAAAAGTTATTAGACTTAATATAGGAGATGAGATCTCTTTGTTTAACAATATTTCTGGTGAATGGAAGTGCGAAATAATTGATATAAAAAAAAATTTTTTAAAAGCGAAATCGATAAGTCAAATCTCAGCACCTCGAGTAGAAACTTTGATAGACTTGATGTTTTCTCCCATTAAATACCAAAACAGTGAATCAATAATAAGACAATCAACTGAGATGGGTGTGAGGTGTCTATTTCCAACATCATTTAATAGGACTATAAACACAAAGATTAATCTAGATAAGTTTAATACATATGCAGTAGGTGCTGCTCAACAAAGTGGAAGATTATCAATACCAAACATAGACAAGTTAATTCATCTTAAAGATAGATCTAATATAGTGTCTGGTAAAACAGTGCTGATGTTCGATGAAAATCTCAAAGGAATTCATCTATCACAAGCTAAGATTAAACCAAATAGTGAAATTTTAGTTGTTATAGGGCCTGAAGGAGGTTTTGAGGAAGAGGAAAGAGCATTTATTTCAGATAGCTCAAAAAATTTCTTTAATGTGAGTCTAGGACCAAACATTTTGAAAGCTGATACAGCAGTTATTGCCGCACTTAGTTTAACATTTCACTATTTTTCATAATTATAGCGGGTTTAAGCGACATCCTGTCAATATACTGTACAAAAAAGATTACTAATATGTCTTAGATGAAGTCAATATTTTCAGTATTTTTTTTTCTTTTATCTTTTAAGGCGTTTGGAAAACAAGCCACTGACTGGCAGTTAAGTTTTCAAAATCCTGCCACAGATTTGATGGGCAGTGTTGTTGGACTCCATAACATAATTTTGATTGTAATGACTTTAGTTACTTTATTTGTCTTATTTCTTCTTTTCTATGTCTCTTTTCGTTTTAGTGCAAAAAGAAACCCAATTCCATCAACAACAACTCATAATACAGTTGTTGAAGTTTTATGGACTGCAATACCAATTGTAATCCTTGTAGTACTTGCAATACCATCTTTTAAGCTTTTATATCAACAAGAAAAAAGCGAAAACTATGATATGACCGTTAAAGTCATTGGTCATCAGTGGTATTGGGAATACGAATATCCCGATCACGGTGACTTTTATTTTGAAAGTTACATGGTTCAAGATGCAGACCTTCAAGAGGGGGACCTAAGGCTCTTGACAGTTGATAATCCTCTTGTAATTCCTGCCAATAAAAATATTCAAATACTAATAACCGCCGGAGATGTTTTGCATAGCTGGGCCGTTCCCTCAATGGGATTAAAAACTGATGCTGTTCCTGGAAGACTCAATGAAACGTGGGTCAATGTTAAAGAACCAGGAATATACAGAGGACAATGCTCCGAAATATGTGGTACTGGTCATGGATTTATGCCAGTTGTTGTAAAAGTATTACCTGAAAGCGAATTTATTGCATGGGCTAATGAAGCCAAAAATAATTACGCAATCAATGAAGATATTAAAACTAACGAAACAAATGAGGAAATCATTATTTCACAAAATAATTTAATAAAATTAGAGGAGAATAATTTATGAGTTCAGATTCATTAGCTATGGATGATCATCACGATCATAAGCCAGGTTTTTTCACAAGATGGTTTTTTTCCACAAACCATAAAGATATTGGAACATTATACTTAATTTATGCAATTGTAGCTGGTGTAGTGGGCGGTGCCCTTTCAGTCATTATGAGAATGGAATTATCTGAACCCGGAATGCAGTTTGTGGCAGATGGACAAATGTGGAATGTAATTATCTCAGCTCATGGATTACTAATGATCTTTTTTGTCGTAATGCCTGCTTTAATCGGAGGTTTTGGAAATTGGTTTATTCCACTAATGATTGGCGCACCTGATATGGCTTTTCCAAGATTGAATAATATTAGTTTTTGGTTATTGGTTCCTGCATTATTTTTAATTGCAGGTTCAATGTTTGTTGGGAGCGGTGCTGGAACTGGTTGGACTATTTACCCACCTTTAAGTTCGATTACAGGACACAGTAGCCCTGCTGTAGATATGGCCATTTTTTCACTTCATTTAGCAGGTGCCTCATCAATACTTGGTGCCGTCAACTTTATTACCACTATTTTGAATATGAGAGCACCAGGAATGACGATTCATAAAATGCCTCTTTTTGTTTGGGCAATGTTAGTTACAGCATTTCTTCTTTTACTTGCCGTTCCAGTTCTTGGAGGAGCTATTACAATGCTTTTAACAGATAGAAACTTTGGAACAACTTTTTTTGATCCTGCCGGTGGAGGGGACCCCGTTCTATTCCAGCATTTATTCTGGTTTTTCGGTCACCCAGAGGTTTACATTATGATTTTACCAGCTTTCGGTATCGTCTCACATATTGTATCCACATTTTCAAAAAAACCTGTATTTGGATATTTAGGTATGGCCTATGCAATGGTTGCTATTGGATTTATCGGTTTTGTTGTTTGGGCTCATCATATGTACACAGTAGGGTTTAGCGCAAATGTTAGAGCTTATTTTATGCTTGCTACAATCGTCATAGCTGTACCCACAGGTGTTAAGATTTTTAGTTGGATCGCTACAATGTGGGGTGGATCTATAACATTTACAACCCCTATGTTATTTGCTCTGGGATTCATTTTTCTTTTCACTCTAGGTGGAGTAACAGGTGTAATTTTAGCAAACGCAGGTATTGATGTCGTTTTACATGATACATACTACGTTGTTGCTCATTTCCACTACGTATTAAGTATGGGAGCGGTGTTTGGTATTTTTGCGGGAATTTATTATTGGTTTGGTAAAATGAGCGGAAAAAATTACTCTGAGTTTTTTGGTAAGTTACATTTTTGGTTGTTCTTTTTAGGAGTTAACTTAACCTTCTTTCCTCAACACTTTTTAGGATTAGCAGGTATGCCTAGACGTATTCCAGATTATCCAGATGCTTATGCTGGATGGAATATTATATCCTCAATTGGGTCATATATATCTTTTGCTTCATTTATTCTATTTATTTTCATAATAGTTTACGCATTATTTAAAGGTAAAAAAGCAGAAGCAAATCCATGGGGTGAGGGTGCGAAAACACTTGAGTGGACATTACCGTCTCCTCCACCTTATCACCAGTTTGATACATTACCCGAAGTAAAAAATTAATTTGTGTTAGAAAAAAAGCATCATCAAACTTTTGTACAGACAGAACAAAACCTGTTCTTTTTGCAAGTTGTTAATTTTTTAAAACAACTTTATGTACTAATTAAACCTGGTGTAATCTCTCTTGTAATATTTACGGCTTTATGTGCGATGTTATTAGCCCCATCTGATAAAAGTTTATTTATAAAAGGAATGACTCTTACCCTTATAGCAATGGGAGCATCTGGTTCAGCTATTTTAAACATGTGGTTTGATCGAATAATTGACTCTAAAATGGATAGAACAAAGTTTAGACCTATTCCTTCAGGAAATATCTCAGCAAATACAGCACTGGGTATTGGATTAATTTTTTCTTTTTTTTCTGTAGTAGGTTTATTTTTCTTTGGAAATATTAAGGCCTCAATCTTATTAGCATTTACAATTCTTTATTACTCTGTTTTTTATACAATGTATCTGAAGCACAAAACTGCACAGAATATAGTAATTGGCGGTTTAGCAGGTGCTCTCCCTCCAGTGATTGCATGGATAAGTATTTCAAGTGAACAAATTTTCTACCCGTTAATATTATGCTTAATAATATTTTTATGGACACCTCCACACTCTTGGGCATTAGCTATATTTAGAAACCAAGATTACTCTGACGCTGATATACCGATGTACCCCGTTAAACACGGCATAAAAAAAACAATTTTTATGATGAATATTTATACTCTTTTAATGGTTGCATCAGTAAACTCTTTATATTTCTTTAAATACGCTGGAATGAGCTTTTTTTTAGGCTCCAATCTTCTCAATGCATATTTTATTTACAAACTTTTTAAACTTAATAAGTCACAAAATACTAAGAAAGAATCAATTAAACTTTTTGGATATTCAATTGTGTATCTGTTTCTTATTTTCACTTTAACAGTTATTGATAAATATTTATTCTAATGAAAAGAAAAAATAAAAATTTATTAGTCTTGGCTTTACTTTTCATGCTCGTAACAGCATTTTATTTTATTACAATATTTAGAATTAAATCTGGTATTTGAACGTATCAAATAAAAACAAAACATTAATTTTTTTAATGTTGATACTTGGATTTATGCTAAGTCTAGTAATTTTTTCTGTGCCACTATATAAGCTTTTTTGTGACCTAACTGGATTTCAAGGTTTTAACAAAGAAGTTAAAATTCAAGAACAACACCAAAATATCAACTCGGGGGAACTTGATATAAAAGTTATATTTTCAGCTCAGGTAAATGAAGGTTTGGACTGGATGTTCGAAGCTCCTCAAAAAATGATTATTACAGAGGGTGTAAAGTATGATGTTGTTTTTAAAGCTAAAAACAATACTAATGTTAGCACAACAGGTACGTCTATATTTAACATTTTACCACCTAAAATTGGCCCATACCTATATAAGATTGAATGCTTTTGCTTTATTGATCAAACCATAAAACCAAATCAAGTTGTTGAGTTTCCTGTCACTTTCTACTTAGATCCATTGATACTTGACGATCCCGAGGCAAGTAGGACGAAGAATGTCACTTTGTCATATACCTTTTTTGAGAAAAAAGAATGAAATATTGTTTAGATGGTTGATTTAGTATTTAAAGACTCTGAAAAGAAACATAAATTTCATCTTGTAAATCCCAGTCCCTGGCCATTAGTTGGTGCTTTTTCAGCTCTTTTTCTAGTTTCAGGAGCTATTTTGTATATGCACTATGAGATGCTATGGCCTATGTTGGCAGGTCTTGTTCTAATACTTTTTACTATGTTTATGTGGTGGCGAGACATAATAAAAGAGAGTACTTTTTTGAAAGTACATAATTCAATCACTGAGATTGGTCTTAGGTGGGGTATGGCTCTGTTCATCACATCAGAAGTTATGTTTTTTGTCGCTTTCTTTTGGGCTTTTTTCGATGCAAGTCTATTACCTAAAACATTTTTAGCTGAGTACAAAGAAGTTTTCACAGGCTCTCTTGGAATAGGAGTTTGGCCCCCAAAAGGAATTGAAACTTTTGACCCACTAGACATCCCATATTTAAATACCTTAATTTTACTTTTATCAGGCACTACTTGTACATGGGCACACCATGAATTAAGAGAGGGTAATAATAAAGAGGCTCTTAAAGGATTATATTACACGGTTTTTTTAGGTTTCATATTTTCACTTTTACAAATATATGAATACCAACATGCAACTTTTGGTTTTACTGAAGGTATATATCCTTCAACTTTTTTCATGGCAACCGGTTTTCACGGCTTTCATGTATTAATAGGTACTTTGTTTTTATTAGTCTGTTTATTGAGAATAAGAAAAGGTCATTTAACCCCAAAAAGACATTTTGGTTTTGAAGCAGCTGCATGGTATTGGCATTTTGTTGATGTTGTTTGGTTGTTTTTATACATAAGTATCTATTGGTGGGGAAGATAATCCAAAGATTTTTATCTTTTACATTTAAACTAAATTTTTATTTATGAATAAGTCATCATTAACATTTGTATTTATAGGAATTTCTATTTTAACCTTTATCTTAGGTTCGTGGCAACTTTACCGACTAAATTGGAAAAATGATTTAATGGATAATATTCGTAATTCAATTCTCAATCCCACTTTGTTTTCAGATGATCTGAATTACAATAATTTAGTTACAGTAAAATTAGATGATAATTATACAATTCTAAACAAACCAATTTATTTAGAGTCAAAAACATTTAAAGGAAAACCAGGTTATCACCTAATACTTCCGGTAAAGTACAAAAATAGTATATATAGTGTCATTAATTTTGGATGGTTTTTAGACAAAGATGTAGATCAAGTTCAAAATATCATTCAAAGATATCAATCAATCGACAACCCTAAGGTATACATAAGAGACTTTAATTCAGATAAACCTTTTTTTACCCCAGAGAATGATTTATCCAATAATACTTGGTACTCTGTTAATAAAACTGATTTTAGTCAGTTTTATCAATATACATTCCTATCCAAATATTATTTTGTTCTGCTAGATGATAGGGTATCTAAATATACCTTTAATCCTCTTGTATTTTTGAGAAATAATCATTTGAATTATTCAATAACTTGGTTTTTGCTTAGCTTGTCAAGTATCGTTATGCTGTTAATTATAAGAAGAAAATATGAATAAACTTAAAGAGTATTTTAAAAGCTACTATGTTTTGAATGATGTCAGTGGTCTTTTATTTTGGGATAATGCAACTAATTTGCCAAAAAAAAGTGTTGAGTCTAGATCAGAGCAAATGTCTATTTTATCTAACTTTACTGATAGAATATTTAGAAGCGAAGATATTCAAGAAGAAATTCAAAAAGCTGAAAATACAAAATTAAGCGAGGCAGATAGCATGTGTTTAAAATTAATGAAGAATATTATCGTCAAAGAAAATGCTATTGACCCAGATTTGAAATCTCTACTGATAAAAAAAAAACTAACTTGTGAGCATTTATGGAGAGAGGCTAGATCAAAAAATGATTCTTCGGTCATTGAAAAAGATTTCAATGATTTATTAGATTTAGTACATGAGGAAGCTAGTCAATTAGCTAAAGCAACTAATCTATCACCTTATGACTCATTAATTTCAAAATATGATATGGATTATGACTCATCAAAGATAGACAAATTTTTTTCAGTAATTGAGAGAGAAATAATACCTAAATATTTGGATATAAAAAAAATTAAATCACCTCATATTTATAAATCAAATATTTCAGACTCAGAAATATTAAAAATGGTGAAAGTAAAATTAGAACAACTCAACTTTGATTTTGATAGAGGTAGAATTGATCAATCTCATCACCCTTTTTGTGGCGGAGCTACAAATGATGTAAGGATAACAACCAGGTTTGAAGACAATATACTAGAGTCCTTATCAGCATTATTTCATGAGACAGGCCATGGAGTTTATGAGCAGAATCGACCTAATGAATATCTTTATGAGCCATTGGGTCAATCTCGTAGTTTAAGCGTCCATGAAAGCCAATCTCTTTTTTTTGAAAATCATATCTTTAAATCAAAGGTTTATTTTAAAATTATAAACAATATTTTTGATAACTCTAAAGATTTGGAAAAATCGTTTTTAGAGCACTATCATACTGTGAGAGTTAATCCTATAAGGGTTAGTGCTGATGAATTTTCTTACCCGATCCATGTTTACATCAGGTATAAAATTGAAAAAGAGATATTTAAAAATAAAATTTACTTTAAAGATATTAAAAATTTATGGAACGAAAACTATTTAAATAATTTGTCAATCAACTTAATTTCAGAAACAGAGGGGGTTCTCCAAGATATTCATTGGTATGAAGGTATATTTGGTTATTTCCCTACTTATGCACTTGGTGCTATGATAGCCTCACAAATTAAATATAATTGTCCTCTATTTGATATTTTTTTAGACAACCCTAATGAAGAAAATATAAATAATTTAATCATTTGGTTAAATACTAATATCCATCAAAAAGCCTCTTTATATTCATCTGATGAAATGTTACAAAGCATTTCTGGTGAGAATTTAAACTCAAAATATTATTTAGATCATTTGGTTGATAGATTTGTTAAATGAAATATATAAGCACGCGAGATGATAAAAAAGAGTACTCTGCTGAGCAGGTACTCAATTTCGGTCTAGCACCAGATGGAGGTCTATTTATTCCAAATAAAATTCCAAAATTTAGTAATAATCAAATAAATGCATTAAAAGGAAAAAATTATTTTGAAATAGCAAATTTTATTTTAACCCCTTTTTTATCAGATTTATTTGAAGCCCCAATAATTGAAAAGATTATCGAAGAGGCATATTGTAAATTTGACAAAGAAATTGTTTCAATATCTAACATAGGTGACAACGATCTATTAAATTTATTTCATGGTCCGACACTAGCTTTTAAAGATTATGCTATGTGTTTGTTAGCTAAGATATATGAATACTATTTAAAGAAACTAGATAGAAAATTAGTAGTTATCGGAGCAACTTCTGGCGATACCGGTTCTGCTGCAATTCAAGCCTTTAAAGATATTGAAAATATTAGTATTTTTATTTTACACCCTCATAACTCCACATCTCTCTTCCAAAGAAAACAAATGACAACTAGTGGAGGTAAAAATGTTTTTAATATTGCCCTAAATGGAAGTTTTGATGATTGTCAAAATTTAGTAAAAAAACTTTTTAGAGATAAAGATATAAATAATAAATATAGCTTTACTGCAGTGAATTCAATTAATTGGTTTAGGGTGCTACCTCAATCAATTTATTATGCATGGTCATATCTTAATCATAATATTGATAATTTTGTTGTACCAAGTGGCAATTTTGGAAATATATATTCTGCTCATTTGCTAAAGTCAATGGGATTTCCAATAAATAAGTTAATTGTTGCGACAAATGAGAATAATATTTTACATCGAATTATAAGTAATAATGATCTACATCTTTACAATGTTGTAAAAACTAATAGCCCTAGCATGGATATAACAATATCAAGTAATTTTGAAAGACTTTTAGCAGAGCTTCTTGGACCAGGAGCAACAAATGAGCTTTTTCAAAATATACAAAACAATGAACATAACAAAAAATTAGAAAGTTCTATTCATAAGTTATTATCTGAGAAATTTTTATCTGAGAGTGCAACTTCTAAAGAGGTTGAAAATCAAATTAAAATCACATATGAAAATTATAAAATTTTATTAGACCCTCATACAGCTGTTGGCATAGTATGTGCAGAAAAATTAAATTTAAAAAAAGCAATGTGTCTTGCTTGTGCCCATCCAGTAAAATTTCAGGAAACTGTCCAAAAGGCATTAGGCAACAATGTAAAATATGATAAAAACATAGAATTTCTTAATGATGAAAAATTTGCAATTTTAGACAACAATTACAAGGAACTAGGAGATTACATAGAAGCACATGCCTAATATTCATAAGCTTAAAAATGGAATGACCTTGATAACAGATTATGTAAACACCGTAGAAACAGTAAGTGTAGGAATGTGGAACAAGGTCGGGGCAAGAAATGAGCGAAAAGAAATTAATGGTGTTGCTCACTTATTAGAGCACATGGCATTCAAAGGAACAAAAAATAGATCAGCTGCTCAAATAGCAAAAGAGGTTGAGCTAGTAGGTAATTCTCACAATGCCTATACTTCAAGAGAAATAACTGCTTATTACATGAGTGGTTTAAAGGAAAATGTTGAACTATCCATAGACGTAATTAGCGATATATTACAGTTTTCAACTTTTGACTCTAAGGAACTCGATAAAGAGAGAGGCGTCATATTACAAGAGATTGGAATGTATGCTGATGAGCCAGATAGTATTGTTGCTGATAAATTCGACGAGTTAGCTTACCCTGACCAACCCATGGGTAGGTCAATTTTAGGTACGGCTGAAATTATAAAGTCTATATCAAGGGATGAAGTTGAGAGTTTTATGAAAGGATTCTATAACCCAAAAAAAATGGTTTTTTCTGTATCAGGAAATTTTGAAGAGGATAAAATAATTAAACTTGTTGAGGAGAAATTCCAAAATCTCCCTCATGGCGACGACGATTATATTCCAAAATCTTCTTATGTTGGTGGAGAATACCGTCAAGAGAAAAATTTAGAACAGGTAAAGTTGTTACTAGGTTTTGAGGGTGTAGATATTCATTCAGACCTTTACTATGCAACAAGAGTTTATTCAACACTTCTTGGCTCTGGTATGTCTTCGAGATTATTTCAAGAAATTCGAGAAAAAAGAGGATTGGTTTATAGCATATACAGTAGTGGTGATTTCTTTTCTGACTCAGGTATTTTTTATGTCTATGCCGGCACAGGGCACAAGGAAGTTAAAGAATTAATACCCGTACTATGCGATCAATTAAATATTAATGCTAATACCTTTACTGAGGAGGAATTAACGAAGACTAAGGCTAAATTTAAAGTGGGAATTCTAAAAGGAGAGGAAAGTATCTCAACGAGATGTAGATCTAACGCTTCTAGTTATTTAATGCACAATAAAGTTAGATCTCTCGATGAATTTATTTCGAAGATTGACTCTGTGCAATTAGAGGACCTTGAAAAAGCAAGAAAAAAAATATTAGACTCAAATTTGACTCTGTCATCAATAGGTCCTATTGAAAACCTTGAAACAGCTGAACTAGTTAAACGAAGACTCAGTTAAATTTTCTGCCGCTTTCCTAGCAAGAATATCAACTTGGTTATTAAATTCATCGATATTATGTGCCTTTACCCAAATCCAATTAATATTTTTACTAAGATTTAATTCGTCTAATCGTTCCCAAAGCTCTTTATTTTTTACAGGCTTTTTAGATGAGGTTTTCCAATTATTTTTTTTCCAATTAAATATCCAATTTGTGATGCCTTGCTTAACATAATTACTATCGGTATTAAGATTTATATCATTATGCTGATCAAGGAATTCTAACGCTTTGATTGCTGCCATTAGCTCCATTTGATTATTTGTTGCATTTCTTTCAAATCCAGCTCTATAAGAAATATCATTTTTATTAATTATTAAAAACGCCCAACCCCCATTTCCAGGGTTTCCGAGACATGAGCCATCTGTGTATACCTTTATCAAAAAAAATCCTGTAAATTATTATTTTCATGAAATTTAAATATTTCAAAAAACTCCAAGGGATTTTTATGTTTAACGTCTCCTTCAAGATTAAAATTTAAATCATAAATTCTTGTTAAAAAAAAACGAATTGCACTCACTTTTAAATAAAAATTAAAGTGGTTTTTCTCTTCTGGTGTTAATTCGATACTCTCTTTATAAGATCTTAAGAAACTCACATAATTTTCTTCAATAAATTTATTTTCTGAAAAAAACCAAGCATTCACAAAAGTAGCCAAATCATAAATGATTGTATCTGTACAGGAAAAAAAGAAATCTATAAATCCTGAAACCTGATCTCCAACAAAAAATATGTTGTCTTTAAATAAATCTGCGTGAATGTTTATCTTTCTTAAATTTTGGGGAAAACTATCACTTAATGTATTAATGTTATTCAATATATATTTGTATTCACTAGAATTTATTTTTGTTTCGTTTTTAGAAAACTGACTTGTAATAAACTTCCATGTGGGTAATAGCATCATATTTTCTCTAAAAAGTTCGGAATAATCTCCAAATTGATGTAACTTAGCAATTGAATTTCCTAGTGATTTTAATTGCTCTAAATTAGGCTTCACTACTGGACTACCTTCAATAAAACTATAAATACAACAGGGTTTGCCTTTTATTTTAAATAAGTTTTTATTATTCAAAGTCAAACTTAATGGACAAGAAATGCCATTATCATAAAATAATTTCATTAAATTATTAAAATAAGGTAAATCTTGTTCTTCAGTTCTTTTCTCAAATAGAGTTAAAATAAATTTTTTATTATCGCTTAATTTTACTAAATAATTAGTATTTTCAACTCCCTCTTTAATACCCTCAAATTCAATTATTTTTCCTAGAGGTTGAAATAATTCTTGAGCCTCAGAAAGAGATACTTCGGTATAAACTGCCATTTATAGTTAATTTTAGAGTTTAAATTGTGATAGATAAAGATACTTATTTAAAACAGTGGTGGTTAAAGTTGTTAGTTAATAGTTTTAAGATCAATAATACTTTTGTTTAATATTTTAGCCTTACTATCCTCAGATATTTCTGAAAAATAATTGATAATTAATTTGTTCAGCTCAATTGAAGCCTGATTTTTGATTGATTGGACAGCAGAGAGCTCTATTTGTTTTATTCTGTCCAGAGAGTTCTTTTCTTTTGATTTGATCGTTAAGGCAGTTTTATCAATTATATTTTTTGAGATAGCTTCAGACTGGGACTTAGCATTGTTTATGATCTCATCAATTTTGTTAGATAGATCTTCAGTTTGTTTTTCTGCATCTTTTAACTTTATTTCAGCTTCAGAAAAGGATTTAAGAGATTTATCAATATTTTCTTTTATTTCATTTATTTTTGAGTCTAGACCACCAATCATCATACTTTTGAAAGGTTTAATCATTAGAATAATAAATGTAATAAATGAAATTAATAACCAGAACTTAGGATCTTGAAATAAATAGCTCATTAAAGGTTGATATTACCCTTTTCTATGTTAGTTACTTTTGACAAAAAATTAGTTGCTGAGTCTTTAAGTTGATCGTTTAGTTCAGATATCGCAGTATCCTTTTCTTTCGCGACTCTTTCCTCAGTTTGTTTGATTTCATGTTGGATCTTTTCTTCCGTAGCTTTGATTAAGTCTTCACTTTCTTTTAAAGCTTTATCTTTGGCATCATTAATAATTTGTGATGCTTGGTTCTTTGCCTCAGTAAGTTTAGCTTCGTAGTTTTCAATTATTGACTCAGCTTTTTTGATTAATTCATCTTGTTTTGAGATATGTGATTTTACAAAATCATCTCTTTGATTCAAAAAAGCTCTAATTTTAGGAAGTGTTATGTATGTCAATACTGTAAACAGTATTACAAAAAAAACACCCAGCCAAAAAAGCTGAGATATAAAAAACTCTACTTGCTCTAATTGAGGCATCCGTTAGTCAGTCCCTGTTATGAAAACAGAATTACTAATGCTATGACCAATGCAAATAAAGCAATAGCTTCAACTAGGGCAAAACCTAACATTGTCATGGTAAAAACTTCGTTTCTTGCAGCTGGATTTCTTCCAACAGCAGTAATAAAAGCAGCAAAAACATTGCCAATACCAATTCCAGCACCGATCACGCCGATCACTGCTAAACCTGCACCCAAGTATTTTAGTCCTTCAACTAGTTCCATATTTACCTCCTTATGTTCATCTAGTGTAAGTGTAAAGCGTCGTTAATATACAAACATGTTAATATTGCAAAAACATATGCCTGCAAAAATGCAATTAATATTTCTAAACCTGTTAAAGCTATTATGAATACTAATGGCAAAATTCCAAAAAAACCTAGCGCAGAGACAAACCCTGCAAAAACTTTTAGTAAAGTATGACCAGCAAGCATGTTAGCAAAAAGTCTAACAGATAAGCTTATTGGTCTGGAGAGGTAAGATATTATTTCAATTGGTATCAATAAAGGAAGCATATATACGGGCAAGCCAGGGATAACAAAAAAGCTAAAAAATTTTACGCCATGTTTTACAAAACCTAAAACTGTAACAAAGATAAACACACCCATTGCAAGAGCTAAAGTCACTATGATATGGCTAGTAAAAGTAAAGCTGTAAGGAATCATACCAAAAAGATTTCCAAATAAAATAAACATGAACAAAGTAAAAACTAAAGGAAAGTATTTTTTGCCCTCTTTACCTACAGTGTCTGCTAATAAACTATTTATAAAATTAAAACCAAGCTCAGCAGCAACTTGCATTCTGGTCGGGTAAAGGTCACTTACAGAGTTTGTTTTTTTTGCTTTTAAAAAAGGCACTGTAAAAAAAATTAAAATAAACGCTGTTGTAATAGTCATCCATAGAGCAGAATTAGTAAAAGAGATATCAAAACCTAGGAAATTAATGTCAACAATGGGTTGTATTTCAAACTGTTTGAGAGGACTCTCACCCTTAGCCATGAGATAATAAAACAGATTTATTTAGAGTTTTCTATGCGACGTATAAGCCTGTAAATATTCAATAAACCTGCAAAAAAACCAAGTATTATCAACGTTATTAAACCAATAGGTTTGCTATCAAACACCTTATCAATCAACAATCCAATAACAACAGAAACAATTAAAGCGCCTAATAATTCAGTTGAGATTCTATAAGCAAAGCTAAGACCTTGCATACTTGGCTTTTTATTATCATTTTCTTCATCATTTGCCATTATTCAGCGTACTTTACGGCTTCTTCTAATTCAACAGAGACTATTTGAGAAATTCCCTCCTCGGGCATTGTAACACCATAGAGTCTGTCTACTCTAGACATTGTCATTCGATTATGAGTAACAATAATAAATTTGGTTTGAACTTTTTCTGAAATTTCTTCAACCATACTACAAAATCTATCCACATTATTGTCATCTAGAGGAGCATCAACCTCATCCAATATACAAAAAGGTGATGGGTTCGCTATAAATACAGCAAATAATAATGAAATTGCAGTTAAAGCCTGCTCACCTCCAGATAATAAAGTTATATTTTGCATTTTCTTACCTGGAGGACTGGCAAATATCTCCAAACCAGAGTTTAAAGGATCTTCATCATTTTGGATAAGTTTGAGATATGCTTTACCTCCACCAAATAACTTAGTGAATAGTCTCTCGAAATTTTCATTAACAATTTTAAAAGCTTCTTTTAGTCTCAATACACCTTCTTTATTAATTTTATTTATTGCCTCATGTAATTTTTCTATAGATTCTTGAATTTCATTTTTATCTTTAATTGTTTCATCAACTTTTTCTCTTAATTTTACATATTCATCTTCAGCAAGTAAGTTTACAGCACCAATTCTCTCCCTTTCAGCGTTTAATCTTAATACTCTTTTCTCTGCGGTCTCTAAATCATCATCTCTTTTGAATTTATCTACCTCATTTTCTAAGTTTAATAAATCAACATTAATTTTTTCTCTACATGATTGAGCGAGCTGAGTTAGATTATTTGAATAATTTGAAATTTCTGACTCCTTTCGTATTAGCTCCTCTTTTACAACAGAGTAATTTTGTTCTTTATTTCTCAGCTCTTTTGAGAGGTTTTCTAAAAGATTTTCTTGCTCTTGTAATTTATTATCAAAAAGTTTTTTTTCGTCATCTAGTTGCTTAATTTTATTAAGTAAAAATTGTCTTTTGCTATCAATATCTCCTGGATTGTTTTCAGAAATTTCTAATTCTTCTTTAGCAGTTTTTATTCTCTGATTTAAGTCCTCGGTTTTTTGAACAGTGACCTCTAAAATTCTTTCCCACTCAAGAACTTGCTTTTTAAGATCGTTTAGCCTCTTTTCTTTTAATTCTGACAGTATTGTTGAGATATTAGCCTCATAACTACTGGAAATAAAAAGCCCATCCCAACGCCACAAATTACCCTCTAGATCGACTATAGCTTGTCCAATATTTATTTTTGTATGATTCTCTATACCTTCTTTTTTTGAAGATACAATGGCAACATTATTAAGCTTATTTATTACTTGGTTTGGAGCCTTAATAACTTTAGAAGCCGGTTCACAATTAAAACTAAATTCTTTATTGGCCTGCTCACCTGAGTGCTCACTCCAATAATAAATATCATCAGGTTCCAATGATGCTAAAAGTTCTTTACCAAAAATAGCAGCTACTGCATTTTCATATTTTTTATCAAAGGAAATATTGTTTAATAAACTTCTATCTGATTGATTGACGTTACTGTCTCGATTTTCAGCTTCAAATTCCTTAGAGGATAAATCTTCAATATCTTTTCTAATAATTTTGATTTTACTGGTCGTTTCTTCGAATTGTGTATGCTCAATTTGTAAGTCTTGATTAAGTTGTTTTACACGATGCTCGAGGTTTATTTTGTGCTCTTCAAAACGTAATTCTTCCTGTTTAAGATTTTCTACAGTCATATTCAACCTATCAAGTTCACTATTCAATGAGTATGATTTCTCTCTCATTGGTGGAATTTTAAGTTTCAAATCCTCATAAGCTTGATCTTGAATTGATACATCTCCCTGGAAATCAGCGAGTTTTACTTTTATTTTATCTTTTTCTTCATTAAGTCTTTCAAGAATAAGTTGAAGTTCATTTCTTTTTACGAAAAATACAGACGCTTCCGCATTCTTGATTAATGTTGATATATTTCTAAATCTTTCAGCTTCTTTAGCTTGTTTTTTAAGAATAGCTAATTGTTCTTCGTATGTTTGAATAACATCCTCTACCCTCAATAGATTATTATTGGCACCTTTCAACCTCAACTCTGCATCATGCCTTCTGGATTGCAGACCGAGTATTCCCGCAGCTTCCTCTAAAACCATTTTTCTATCTTCTGGTTTCGCTTGCGTGATTGCTCCAATACGACCTTGACTAACTATCGAAGTTGATCTAGCTGATGTAGAGGCGTCAGCAAATAGCAATTGAATATCTTTCAATCTTACCTCTTTACCATTTATGAATGAATTCGTTCCTTCTCCTCTCCATATCTTTCTTGCAATTTCTAATTGTTTGGATTGAAATTTATTTTCTAAATCACTTCCATCAATATTTACAAACAAACCTACTTCAGCGATATTCCATGAGGGCCGATTATCAGTTCCATTGAAAATTAAATCATCAATCTCTTTGCCACGAAGTTGTTTGGCAGAGACTTCCCCTAAACCAAACCTTATTGCTTCAACTATGTTTGATTTTCCGCAACCATTGGGGCCAACTATACCAGTAAGACCATTTTTGATTTCAAAATCTGTTGGCTCTACAAAAGATTTAAAACCTTTAATTGAGAGTTTATCTAAAGATAACAAATTAATTATTCAATTTTTTATTTATTATTTTTATAAATTCTGATGCAGGTCGATTACCCTGAACTTTCTCACCATTAATTAAAAATGTTGGCGTGCTCTCAACACCAAAAATGTTTTGAGCATCAACTTGAAGGGATAAAAGTTCATTATGAGAATTCTCATCATTTAAGCAAGATTGTAACTCTTCATCCCCAAGACCATGTTGCAATCCGTAGCTATTAAGTAATTCAATAATTTCTTCTCCAGAACTTGCTTTTGTCCAAACATCATAGTTTTCATAGACAGAGTCAACATAGCTTGTGCGAACATTTTCACTACAATTTGCAATAATAGCTCCATAAAAAGCAGCTTGATTTAAAGGAAAATCAATTAAGTAAAAATTAATATTTTTATAAACGCTACTTTCTTTTAATTCTTTAAGCGTTTCATTGTGAAATGCAGCACAGTGTGAGCAACTGAATGATGAAAACTCAATAATATCAACTGAATTTTCTTCAGACGATTTAACAAGAGGTTGAATGTTGTTGTCCTCTAAATAGTTATTGTATTCATAAATTTTTGATATTGCAGGATTTGCTGATAGTGCAACCAAAAAAAATATCAGACTAATTTTTTTCATATAACTTTTTATTAATATTTTCAAAAATAGATCTTACTTCTTCGTCTTTTATATCATTAAATTTTTGATTATTAAGAGTTTTTCCTTCTGCTTTCATTGATAAATTTGAAATATTACTATTTTCTAAATTCTTATCAGAAAGATCTTGAAAAAATAGGATTTTATTTACTTTCACTCCAGTTACTTCCTCAATTTTTATAACTATTTCATTTGTACTTGAATGCATTTCGAAAGATTTTTCTGGGCTAACTCTTAATTCAAGAATTACAGATTCTGTTTTATTATTTATTATAGTTTTTTTTAATTGAACAAATTTATTGTTATTGCCAAAAATATACTCCCAGTTTTTTAGAATAAGAGTATTTATTTTTAGCTTTTTTTTATTTACCTTATTTACAAGATGAAAAGCAATATCATTGAGCTTGGAGAACTTTTTCATAAAAACAAATTTATCCCTTTAATCCTACATTGGTTTAAAAAAAATCAAAGAAACTTATATTGGAGAAGGAATAGAAATTTATACTTAACTTATTTATCAGAAATTATGCTACAACAAACAACTGTTAAAACAGTAGAAAATAAAATATTAGAAATTATAAATATTTTTCCAAGTTTTAATTCCTTTAAGAATAAAAGATTAGAACATTTATTAAAAGTTTGGTCAGGATTAGGTTATTACAAGAGGGCAGAGAATTTATTCAAAGCAGTAACAATTATTAACAATAGCTATAATGGTAAATTACCAGACGATAGAGATAGTCTTATCTCTTTGCCTGGTGTTGGGAAATATACTTCAAGCGCGATATTAGCTATCGGCCATAATAAAAAATCATTCCCAGTTGATATCAATGTTAAAAGATTAATACAGAGACTATCTGGTTTCAAACTCAATGATGATGAGATCGAAGAAATAATTAGTTTAGCTTGTAAAAAAAAGATTTCTTATAGGAGTTTAGCTGAGTCGATGATGGATTATAGCTCTATTATTTGCAAAAAAAATAGCCCCGAATGCTCCAAATGCATATTTTCTAGTTTTTGTAAATCAGCTTTCCAATCATTTAAAAATAATAAAAATGTAAAAAAAAATAATAAGGAAATAGATTTCTATTTAATAAACTCTCCTTTACATATTTGTTTTATAAAAAAACCAAAATTTCAATTTTACAAAAACTTTATCCATTTGCCCTCAAATTTGGACAAAGAATTTATAGCAAATTTAAATTTAAAAAATAAAGAAAAAATCAAAAGTTTTAAATTTACAATTACAAATAATCTCTTCCAAATAAATGTTTATAAACTTAATCTGAAAAAATTAAAAATTAACAATTCAGTATGGATAGAAAAATCAAAAACTAACCAGCTTGCATTACCAACACTCTTTAAAAGAATATTAAATTAACTCCTCATCTTTTTTCTAATTTCATCGATACATATTAAATTCTTTTTTTTATCCTCATAATGCCAATAATCCCATCCATTGAAACTCGATGTCTTATTTACTTTTGCAGCAATTTTATGAATTGATCCTCTCTCATTTTTATATGAAATACTTCCATCTGGTAAAATTGTAGCTTTATAGCTTTTCTTATTGTTATATAGTTTAGCACCTGGCTTTAAATGCCCATTGTCAATTAAACTTGCAAAGGGTATTTTTTGTATAGGTTTATCTTTTTCATTAATCTCTAATAAATCATTTTTTAAAGATTTAATTTTTTTTAATCTTTTAATTGCTAAATTAAAATAACCATCATCTTTTTCAAAACCTATGTAATTTCTACCCAAATATTTTGCTTCAGCACAGAAACTTGCTGTGCCTGCAAAAGGTTCTAGTACTAGATCTCCTTGTATCGATGACTGAATAATAATTTTTTTCATCAAAGCTAAGGGTTTTTGAGTTGGGTGAGCTGTTTGGTTTTTATTGTTTTTCAGCCTTTCTTTACCTGAACAAATTGGGAAGTTCCAAATACTTCTCTCTTGTCTGTCTTCATTTGCAACCTTTAAAGTATGATAATTAAATTGATACTTAGATTTAGGTTTTTTTGAACACCAAATAAGAGTTTCATGCGCATTAGTAAGTCTAGTTGCCCTAAAATTTGGTAACGGGTTAGATTTGGCCCAAATCACATCATTTAAAATCCAAAAGTTTAAATCTTGGAGAATTTTTCCAATTCTAAAAATATTATGATACGAACCAATAATCCATAATCCCCCATCAGGTTTAAGAACTCTTTTACATTCAGTTAAATAAGAATAGGTAAAATCATCATAACTCGAGTAACTATCAAATTTATCCCAATCCTGTTTGACACCATTGACAATGGAATGATTTGGTCTAGTTAAAACTTTGTTTAATTGTAAATTATAAGGAGGGTCTAAGAAAATTAAATCAATTGTCTGATCTTCAATTTTAGCTAATAGATCAAGACAATCACCTAAATATAGGTTATTTGATTTCAACACGTATGAATCTTAATATTTATAAAGAATCTTGTGTAAAAAAAACATACTCTACTGTTGATAACTAAGTAGATAACTTTTTGATAAGTTTACTTATAGGTTGATAAGTGGTCCTGTGATATTTGCTGACCCCGTGTGTATAAATAGCGCTTAAGTGAGACTTTGTACCGTACCCAGCATTTTTATTCCATTGATAATTACCATCAAATGAGTGGAGTTTCAGAAGTAATTTGTCTCTGAAGACTTTTGCTATAATTGAAGCTGCTGACACCTGATTAATTTTATCATCTGCTTTAATTAAAGACTTCACCTTATAACCTTTCATTTCGCTTGGAATAAATTTTCCATCTATGATGATCGTATCTGACTTTTTTGACAACAAAATTATCGATTGTTTCATGCTTTGCAAAACTACATTGTGAATATTAAATCTTTCAATAAATTTTTTTTTTCCAAAAATAATTTGATAATTATATTCGAAACCTTTATTTAATCTAAAATATTCATATATTTCCTCTCTTTTTTTTTTATTTATTTTTTTTGAATCAGAGACACTAAATGGAAGTTTATCAAATAAGGAATTTTGTGATCTGAAAGCACAAATTATTGCACTTCCAACAAGAGATCCTCTGCCAACCTCGTCGACTCCAACAACATATTCACTCATCAAGTCTAGGTATTAGTTCGACAAAATTACATGGCTTGTGTCTTATGTCTAATTGATGAAAAAGAATATCATTCCAAGCATCTCTAACAGCAGAAGTAGATCCAGGTAAACAAAAGATGTAAGTTTGATTTAATAAAAATGCACTCGCTCGAGATTGTATAGTTGAGGTTCCAATTTTTTTATAGCTTAATTGTCTAAACAATTCTCCAAATCCTGGAATTTCAACTTGAGATATTTTTTTTAAGGCATCAATAGTATTATCTCTTCCCGTCAGACCAGTCCCACCTGAAGTGATTATTACATCGTGTTCGACAGATGCTGTTAATTTCTGAATAATAGGAATAAAGAGTTTAGGTTCATCTTCAATAATCTGATAATGGGAAACAGAATGTCCTTTTTTTTGTATAAGTTCTTTTAATGTATTACCTGATTTATCATCACTTTCTTTTCTTGTATCCGACAAAGTGATTACAGCAATATTTATTTGTTTAAATGTTATTTTTTCATCAATCATTAATCAAGATAGTATTAGTGGCTATGAGTTCATCAGCATAATTGAATGAATTATGATTTATTAATTCATAAATAACAAGATTAGTTAGAACTCTCTCAACAAACATTCTTGTTTCTCTTGATGGTATAGACTCAATTAAAAGAAAACTATCATCATTAAATGTAGTTTTTTTCATCCATTTTGAAAGATTTCCTGGCCCTGCATTATATGAGATTAAAGCCTTCAGCAAATCTCCATTGATATAATTTATAGATAATAAATTTTGAAGGTAGAGGCTACCTGTTTCAACATTAATTTCAGGATCATATAATATTCTTGGATTAGACTTAAATTTATGTTTCTTATTTACCATACGAGCAGTTGATGGAAGAATTTGCATCAATCCATATGCACTTTTACCACTTTTTGCAAAAGCACTAAACTGCGACTCTTGTCTAATCATGCTAATAATAATAGTTGGGTCAATATTATTGAAATTATAATCTTGGATCCATTTTGGTGTTGGATATAAAAAATCTATCGGGGCGTCATCTTTAAACAAGTATTTTGCTGTTTTAATTTGCAAGGAACTCAGATCATTTTTAATAGAAAAATTTAGGATTAGTCTTTTAAATCTTTCATTTGTAATGTTTTGAAGTCTATTTAATTCTATCTCTGCAATTGGAAGTTCATCGATTTCAATTAAGGCCTGAATTCTCTCACCTAATTTGGTATTTAAAAATGACTCAAGATCTGAGCTCATTAATGAGGTATTAAATTCAAAGTCTTGAATGGTTTTATCTAAAATTCTACAAGATAAAATTGAGTATATATTAAAACTTGGTTTGCAAGATTTATTTAGAGCTTCTAAAGATGCTTTGAAAGTAATTTCATCATTAGCGTCTTTTGTTGAGGATAAAAATGACCAATAAGCACCAGCATCCCTTAACCATTTGTTATCTGAAATTTTTGAGAGTATTAAAAATTGTCTCGAGGCTTTTTGGTATTTCCCATTTCTATAATATGAAAGACCTTTAATCCATAAGCCCTCATCGTATGGTTGACTCAAGAAAGCTTCATTATTTAAAACATTTATCGCCTTATCATCTAAATCTGCAAGGTAGTAGCCATTGGCAATTTTGGAAAGTAGAAAAGATTTTTCTTTTTGATTAAAATATTTTATGTGGTGGTTTAAATACTCTAATGCTCCAGTAGGCCATCCTCTTCCAACTCTTGATCTTACAGTATTATAAATACTAATTTTTTTTGAGTAATTTTTATTTGAAAATATTTTATTTGATTTAGTGGAGACAGTTTCTTGTGACTTATCTTTTTGAAAGATCTCATCAAAAAGTGGGTATGAATTTTTTTTTGGTTTTTTTGCTCCATCCGGCATTCTTCTTACTCCCAATTTATAAATCCTTCTAGCTTCGTAATGATCACTATATTCACTCAACCAATCTCGGAGCTCTAAAAAACTAGAGCGATGTGCTGTTGGATGAAGAAGTTTTAAAGCTTGTACATGACCCAAAAGAATTAAATCATCTAGTTTTGCTATATCTTTATCACCTTTATCAAAATTTCCATTTCTGTAATCATTAAAAATACTTTTATAAAGGCCAATATCATTAGAGCTAAGGGCAAAGATACTCTGTGAGTAAAAAAACGTTACAATTAATAAAACGATAATTCTCATTCTATCCACCAAGCTGCTTTTTAATTTCCTTTAAATCTTCCCAAGCATCTTTCTTAAGTTCTGGATTGTTTATTAATAAAGATGGCTCATAAAGCACACGGCATTTTTTGGGTACTACGTCATTCGGGGTGTTGAAATCAAACCACTTTCCACGAAGAGACATGGAAGACAAGTCTGCAGCCAATAACATTTTGATGCAATAATTTGACATAATTATTAGATATTTTGGGTTAATCAATTCAATTAACCGATAATTAATAAGTTGTAAAATTGAATTCATTTTGTGTTTATTATCAAACTCACTGAGTCCCCTTGGTATATAAGATACTAAGCTTATTTGTTTCCTATCTAATTTTATGGAGGAAAGCATTTTATCGAATAACTCACCATTTGCTTTATCTATTATCTTTTCATCAGTAATATCGCATTTACCGTAAAAAAATAAAATCTTCGAATTTTTATCACCTTCTACTAAATTGATTGGTTGATTAATATTGAACTTTAATAATTCATTTTTTAAAAAATCTTCTATTTGATCAATACGGGTGGCTTTGCTTGGACTATTGATAATATCTCTATTTATTTGGTTATCGGAATCATTTTGAGATTTTTTTACTTGAAATTCCTCCAGATTCATCAATTCCAAAAGAATATTTTTTTGGTAGTCTTGGTTATTCATGATTAAAAAATTATCTTTTAGTTTATATTTTATATGTTTTTTTGGATTTATTGTATATGCATATGGGTCTCAATTAAAAAATACTTTCGAAAATCAACTTCTAAGTTCAATTTATTCTGAATACAATAATGATTATTTAATTTGGGAAAAATTACCAGCTTATGATTTTTCAAATGACCACACTTCAACCTTACTAAGTAATATTATTATAGGGAATTATACTTTTGATAATATTAGTGAAATTGAAAGTGGATTTATTCATGAAATTATTCTTTTTCTCAAGAATCTAGGTGATGACAAATGCTTAAATATTCCTGACAAAAAACAAATTTATATTTTTGAAGAGGCTATACTAAAAAGCATAAATTTTTGGATGAATTATTGTAATAAAAACAATGTTCAAAATAATTTAGAAAATTTGAATGAAATTGATAGTCGCTTTACAAACTTAAGATATATCAATACTATTTATTACTATCATCACCAAAAAGACCTCAACAGTTTAAAAAAAATTAATGAAGAAGTAACATCAAATATAGAAACACTCTCTATCTTTAATTCTAAAGAATTAAATGTAATGGACAGTATTTTCAATTATCATAACATCAATTTTCCACTGACAGATTTTATTCAGTCATCAACTACTTTTAATAATTTGTCTATTGAATTAGATCAAAATTACGTAGTTAAGGATTATGAAGACATAATATATCTTCAACTATTTCAAACTAGCACTTATTATTTTTATGCGCGTGAGTATAAAAAAGCACTTGCTTTATTATCTTATTTAATCGAAATAAATCCAGATAATAGGGATTATTATCTTTATAAAAAAATTTCATTTTTAGCAGAATTAAATCCAAGTAAAGAAATACTAAAATTAATTAAAAATTTTAACCCAACTGACAAAAATTTTAATTTTTTTAAAAACTACCTTTATATCTCAACATCATTTGAATTAGACACTGATATGAGTGACTTAGTGTATTTTATAAATAATAACGATCATCAAACTGATTGGATAAATCTAGAGTTATCATTTCTTGTTGCGATGGAAATGTATTTTTTAAATGATAATAGTGGTGCTTTAGATTTTATAAACGAGTGTTGCATGAGTATTTTAGAGAATTCTGATGATGCAATTCATCTTTTTAAATATGGTATTTTGTTAGAGAGAAATAATGAAATTAAAAAAGCTGAAGAAATTATCCAAAAAAGTATTGATATATCTAAAAGTTCATATCCTTACATATTAAATTATCTTGCATATTTATGGGTTGAGAATGATAGAAAATTAGATCTTGCAGAAAGTATGCTTCAAAAGGCAGTAAAAGACTCAAATTATAATGATGGGGCTATACTTGATAGTTTGGGATGGCTTTATTTTAAGAAAGATAACTTAGATTTGGCAGAAAAATGGATTTATGATGCTTATCAACTTGAACCCTCAGAGCCAGAAATAATAGATCATTTATCTCAAATATATTATGAATTAGGCAGATACAAAGAATCAAAATTTTTAGATAATAAAATTATACTATTTCATAAAGATTATTTTAAATACGAGGAAGTTTTAGGCAGAAATGAAAATAAGTAAATTAACAAGCTATGCTAAAATAAATCTTGATTTAAAAATTAAATATTATGACAAAATTATCAAAAAACATAAGATTTCTTCTAAAGTCGTTCTTTTAAAATTAAATGATTTAATTAAGGTATCTAATTCTACAAAGTTACAAATTACTTATTACGATCAAAATAAAAAAATAATCAAATTGAAAAATGATATAATAAAAAAATCAATTCTATTTTTTGATAGAAAATACAAAACTAAAACAAAATTAAAATTTTTAGTTTACAAAAAAATACCAGTTGGTTATGGATTAGGAGGCGGATCCTCAAATGCAGCCTCAATTTTAAAATTTCTATATAAATATCATCAAATTACTTCAAAAAACTTTGAAAAAGATGCACCTTTAATTGGTTCAGATGTAATTATTTTTAAAGATAAATATCCAAAAATAATTGATGGATTAAGTCAGTATAAATACCTCAAGGCAAAAAAATATTATTGGAGGAAAGTTTACTTAATTTTTCCTTCACAAAAAAATTTAACTAAAAAAATTTATAATTATTTTAAAAACCATAATATGGGAGCAAAAAAACAACTAATATCTCAAAATAACTTAACTAGTTCATCCATGTTGCTAAATAAAGAGTTTAAAGAATTATTTATGTTCCTTTTGGATTATAGGAAAGATTTCTTAAAATTTGGCATGAGTGGTAGTGGATCTTCAATTTTTGTATCTTTCAAGAAAATCGCAAAAGAAAGGTCGATTTTTAGGGAGATTAATAAATTTTATCCTTCAGTTAGAATTGAAAAATCCTCTTATTTCGGATAAGTTCTTTAAATCCTGATGGGGCGTAGCCAAGCGGTAAGGCACCGGTTTTTGGTATCGGCATGCGTAGGTTCGAATCCTACCGCCCCAGCCATATCTAAGCTATAAATTGAAATAATATGAAACAACTTTTATTTTCACTTAAAGAGGGATCAGTTAGTTATCATAAAAAAGAAATTTTAAAGGAACTTGATATAAATATTCATAGAAAAGATTTTATTGCGCTTGTTGGTAAAAATGGGGCAGGGAAATCAACCCTAATGAATGTCATATCAGGTCAACATGATATTGATGCTGGTGAAAAATGGAGTATTGATAATTTTGCTGTAAATTATTTCAACCAAAATTTTGTATTAAATGATGATAATAACACCGTTGAGCAAGAAATTTTATCTGTAATCAAAAATCAAGATAATAATTATGAGATAGATATATTTTGCAATAATTTAAGTATTGATAAAAACAGTTTAATTAAACATCTATCTGGTGGGCAAAAAAGGAGAGTAGGGCTAATCAAAAATTTAATCAAACCATCTGATCTTTTGCTATTAGATGAACCAACTAATCATTTAGACTTGGACACAATTGTTTGGCTAGAAAATTATTTAAAAAAACTAGATTGTGCAATTTTATGTGTAAGTCATGATCGACAATTTCTAAAAAACTTTACAAATAAAATATTATGGATAGATCGATCTAAAATAAAAATAAACTACAAAGGTTATAGTGATTTTGATAATTGGTCAGAGACTCTTTTATCACAAGAAGAGAGAGAACTACAAAATAGGAAGCAATTTGTCAATTTAGAGGTGAATTGGGCTAATAAAGGAGTTAAAGCAAGAGTTAAAAGAAATACTAGAAGGTTAGAACAAGCTAAAGACTTAAAGGAAAATTTAGACAAAGATATTAGCGAATTTAAAAAAGCTACAAAAAAGATTGAAATTAATCAAATTTATGAGAATTCAAAGAATTTTAAAAATGTTGCAGAGTTTCACAATGCAGAATTTTACTATGAAGAAAATAATAAAAATTTTATTTTAAAAAACTTTAATTTAAAAATAAGCAAAAAAGATAGAATTGGTCTTTTGGGAGGTAATGGATCTGGAAAAACAACTTTTTTAAAAATTTTGCTTAATGAACTGAATTTAAAATCAGGAACTTTAAAATTAAGAAAAGAGTTAGAGTTTTCCTATTTTGACCAATTAAGAAATGATTTAAAAGACAATTTACCAATAAAGAAGGTCTTAGTCCCCTCTGGTGGCGATTACTTAAAAACGCAGGGTAAAGAGAGACATGTATGCAGTTATTTAAAAGATTTCCATTTTGATCCATCTAAAGCAAATGATCCTGTCGGGAGTTTATCTGGTGGAATGAAAAATCGACTACTTTTATCAAAAGTTTTATCAAATCCTAAAAGTGGCTTAATCTTAGATGAGCCCACTAATGACCTTGATATTGATACTTTAGATTTAGTAGAGTCTATACTTTCTAATTACAACGGGACTCTTGTAGTTGTTTCACACAATAGAGATTTTTTAGACAAATTAGTAAATAAAATATTATTTTTCAGAGGAAATGGTGATGTTTTGTTATTTAATGGTGGCTATCATGACTTCTTAAAAAACAAAGATTTTCTTGAAAACGATATAAATAACTTATCTCAAACTGAAAATAAAACTGAAAAGAAAAATATAAATTTAAAAAATATACATAAAAAGAAGTTAACCTTTAAATTACAATATGAGCTTAATAATTTACCTAAGCAAATAGACCTTTTGAAAGAAGAAATTGTTCATTTTGAAAAAATCATAGAGGCACCAGATCTCTATAAAAAGGACTATGAGTTATTTATTAGCACAACTAAAAAATTAGGCTCCCTCCAAATAGAATTGGAAAATAAAGAGCAAAGATGGCTAGAACTCATGGAATTAAATTAGAGGATGAATTTAAAAAAAAAAGTAGAAGAAATCTATAATATTTCTCATTTTGATGAAATCTGCAGTATGCTTCCATTTGAAGAAAAGGATATTTATCTTATTGGAGGAGCCACTAGGTCTTTATTATCGGATAATTACGAAAACAAAGATATTGATGTAGTTATTCCAGAATTAGATGATCGAACGGTCGATAAAATTTTAGATAAATATGATAGTGCAAAATATTATCAAGCCTATAAAAGTATATCATTTGAATTAGGTGATTTTGAGTTCCAGATAAATTCATTTAGAAAAGATGTAGCCCCATCTGGAAGACATTCAAAAATTGCTAATGCCTTGAGTATTAAAGAGGACTCTTTAAGAAGAGATTTTACATTTAATAGCATATATATAAATTTAATCGGGGAGGTGTTCGATTTTTATTCAGGTGTTGAGCATTTTAAAAATAATTACTTGAAGTTTATTTTTGACCCAATTGTACAAATCCAAAAAGATTATCTAAGGGCAATAAGATATATCAGGTTTCTATCATTATTTGAAAATACAAAAACCTTTCCAGCTGATTTGGAAGCTATAATGTTACTCTCAAAAAACATTACAGATTTTGTTAAAGAAAAAAAAATATCACAAGAGCTTAATAAGATCTACAAGATGCCATTTCCAAAAAATACCATTTCTTTTTTAAAAGAGAATAATGAGCTGAGGCAATTTTTAGATTTTTTATCTTAAAAATCAGCTTTAATAGATGAAACTATAATTGCAACAGAGGTAGCAAGATTTAATGATCTTGTTTTGCTGTTTATCGGTATTGTTATTTTGTTATTGACAGTATTATGAATTGTTTCTGGCACACCTGCTGTTTCTTTTCCAAATAAAATAATATCATTATCTTCAAACTTAAACTCGTAAAGGTTATTGTCGGTTTTAGTAGTGGCTAAGATTATTCTGTTGTTATTTTTTTTTGAATATAAATAAAAATTATCCCAATTTTCGTGATTTACAATTTCACAATGGTCTATGTAATCCATCACAGCGCCTTTAAATCTTTTATCTGTCATTGAGAAAGGCAAAGGTTTGATTATGTGAAGGGGAAACTCTAAACAAGCGGCGGTTCTGATAATCACACCAAGATTTTGAGGCATATCGGGCTGATAGAGACAAATTGCAAATTTATGCGTCATGATGACTACTACTTATGCTACATCTTACCAATAAAATCTAGTTAGATTTAAACCCAAATGTCAAATAGTAAAAAACCAAGAAGAGATTTTATTAAATTATCAGCAATGACTCTAGGAGGGGTTGGTGCTGCTAGTTTACTTATTCCTTTTATATCAAGCATGAATCCAGGCAAAGATACTCTAGCCTTGGCATCAACTGAAATAGATTTATCTCCCTTGGAAGAGGGCCAGAGTTTGACAGTTATATGGAGAGGTAAACCTGTTTTTATAAAGCATCGAACAAAAAGTGAAATTGACAGTGCTAGAAATATTTCTTTAGAGGATCTACCAGATGCAGAGGAGGACTCTGCTAGAGTTCAAAAAGATAATTGGTTAGTTGTATTAGGTGTTTGTACTCATTTAGGTTGTGTACCTCTTGGACAAAAAGCTTCGGATACAAAAGGAGACTATGGAGGATGGTTTTGCCCTTGTCATGGTTCTCATTATGATACTTCTGGCAGGATAAGAAAAGGTCCAGCTCCGACCAACTTACCTGTTCCCCCTTACGTTTTTTTAACAGATAACAGAATAAAGATAGGATAATTTAATGAGTTCAAATGAATTACAAGGTTACAAAAAAACACTAAATTCACCATACACTGGCATAAAAGGTTGGATTGACTCTAGACTTCCTCTTATAAGAATGATGGAAGCAGAATATTTGAAGTTTCCTGTCCCAAAATCGCTTAATTACTTTTGGTCATTTGGTGGTATAGCGATGTTTTGCCTTATAGGTCTAATTTTAACTGGAATTTTTTTAGGGTTTCACTATAAGCCCTCAGCCGATGATGCCTTTGACTCTGTTGAAAGGATCATGAGAGACGTTAGTTTTGGTTGGTTAATTAGATATTTGCATGCCAACTTAGTTTCCTTTTTCTTTATAGCTACTTTTATTCACATTTTTAGAGCTCTTTATTTCGGATCATACAAAGCACCCAGAGAGTTAGTCTACATTTTTGGTTTGACCATGTTCATGCTGATGATGGCAACTGCATTTCTAGGATATACACTCCCATGGGGTCAGATGTCTTATTGGGGAGCAACAGTTATAACAAATCTCTTCTCAGCTATTCCTGTTGTAGGAGATGCTATACTCACATTACTTCTTGGTGACTTCACTGTTGGTGATTCAGCTGTTAATCGTTTTTATGTACTTCATTGGCTATTAGCTTTTGCAATTGTCGGTTTAGTAGTCTTTCACGTAATTACACTGCATATGACTGGTTCTAATAATCCGACTGGCACAGAGCCTCAAAGCTGGGATGAAACAGTGAGTTTTCATCCATACGTAACTATTAAAGATCTAAATGCTACAATATTTTTCTTTATCATTTTGGCATTTATTCTCTTTTATTACCCAAATATTTTAGGCCACTCCGATAATTACATCAAAGCTAACCCTATGGTAACTCCTGCACATATTGTGCCTGAGTGGTACTTTCTACCTTTTTATGCAATACTTAGAGCTATTCCAGATAAACTAGGCGGTGTGATAGCTATGTTTAGCTCCATTCTAGCATTAGGCTTACTACCATGGCTAGACACATCTAAAGTTAGATCATGTTTATTTAGACCTATCTGGAGATACTGTGTTCTCTTGTTTGCTGTAAACTTTTTGGTTCTTATGTATGTTGGAGGTAAACCTGCTGAAGGTCTTTATGTACTTATCTCAAGGATTGGAACTGCATATTGGTTTTTGTTTATATTTGTTTTAGCCCCACTTGTAGGATTTTTAGAAACACCACGACAACCTCTAACTATCACAAATTATTTGCAAAGCAAAAAAGCCTAATATGAGAAAAGCTCTACTGGCCATTTTTTTACTTTTTAGTTTCAATTTGTATGGTGCTGGAGCTAAAATTGATATTCCAAAATATGATTGGTCTTGGAAAGGTTTTTTCGGTACATATGATCGTGCCTCAGCTCAAAGAGGTTTAAAAGTTTATAGAGAAGTTTGCGCTGGATGCCATTCCATGAATTATTTGTCTTATAGAAATTTAGCGGACCTTGGTTTTAGTGAAGATCATATAAAAGCTATTGCAGCCGAACACTTAGTTTTAGATGGACCAAATGATGAAGGAGAAATGTTTGAAAGAGACGGAATTCCCTCAGATCAGTTTGTTAACCCATATCTTAATGAAAATGCTGCTAGAGCTGCCAATAACGGAGCTTACCCACCTGATTTATCTTTAATAGTTAAAGCCAGACCTAAAGGTGCTGATTACATTAAAGCATTGTTGCTTGGATATGTTGATCCACCAGAGAATATGAAAGTTCCAAAAGGTCAACACTATAATAAATTTATGGCAGGTAATCTAATTGCCATGACATCTCCTTTGTCTGATGGTCTTGTTGATTATGATGATGGAACTGAAAGCACAATGGATCAAATGACAACAGATGTTACAACTTTTTTAGCTTGGGCAGCTGAGCCTAGCTTAGAGGACCGAAAGAGAATGGGTTTAAAAGTGATACTATTTTTATTGGTATTGTTCGTCTTAGCCTATATTTCTAAACAACAAATTTGGAGAAATATTAAACATTAAATAAGAAGTGGATAATATCGCCATCTTTGACTACATATTCTTTTCCTTCCAATCTTAACTTTCCTTTTTCTTTAGCACCACTTTCTCCCTTGTATTCAATATAATCTTCATATGAAATTGTCTCAGCTCTAATAAAACCTTTTTCCATATCACTATGAATTTCTCCAGCAGCATTGGGCGCTAACGTACCTCTAATAATCGTCCATGCTCTTAGCTCTTTCTCACCAGCAGTAAAAAAATTTATATAATTTAAAAGTTCATAACCTTTTTTAATAACTCTTTTAAGACCGGTTTCTTTAAGGCCTATACTATCAAGAAACATTTTTTTTTCTTCATGATCGTTTATTTGTGAAATTTCAGACTCAATTTTAGCACTTACAATCAATGTCTCTGAGTCATTCAATTTAGAATATTCCTCAATAGACTTAGTGTATGCATTTCCGCTTACAGATGAATTTTCATCAACATTACAAACATATACAACGGGTTTAATAGATATAAGTTGAAAAATATGCAAATATTCAATCTCATCTTTATTTAAATTGCTCAAAATTCCTTTTTCTTTAGAAATAAGATCTATTGCTTTTTCAATTATCAATATCTTTTTTTTATCATCATCTGTTTTTTGAGTTTTTTTTAGTTTCTGATAATTTTTTTCCAAGATCTCTAGATCAGATAAAGCTAATTCAGCATTAATTATTTTTATATCTTCGAGAGGATTAATTCTATTTTCAACGTGTTGTATATCATCATCTTCAAAACATCTCACAATATGAAATAACGCATTAACTGAGCGTATATGAGATAAAAAAGCATTCCCAAGACCCTCACCTTTGGAGGCTCCTTTTACAAGACCTGCAATATCAACTATTTCAAAAGCTGCAGGAATTATTTTTTGTGGGTTGCATATTGCAGCAATTTTTTGAATTCTATCATCTGGCACTCTTACTAAAGAGCTATTTGGGTCAATTGTTGCAAAAGGATAATTGGCTGCTAAAGCTTGCTCATTTTCACATAAAGCATTAAATAAAGTAGATTTTCCAACATTTGGCAGGCCAATGATTCCGCACTTCATTTAAATGCCTAGATTAGATAAATGTTTCGATACAAATATCTGAGATAAGTTTAAGTATATAACTTCAAATAATAAGATGAGCTGTTTCTTTTCTTCTGTATTAAAGTTACCCAGTACATGTTTTGTCACCTTATCTTTAACACCAGGATGACCAATTCCAATTCTGAGCTTCCAATAGTTATCTCCAATTTTACTACTGATACTTCTTAGCCCATTATGACCAGCGTTTCCTCCCGCAAATTTAATTTTTATCTCCCCTAAATCCAAATCTAGTTCGTCATATAGAACAAATATTTCATCTAACTTACTGAGTTTATTTGTTTTGATGCTCAGTATACCGTTTCCGGACTCATTCATATAACTTTCAGATAAAGCGATTTGACATTTTTGGCCATCAAGTAGGAAAGAATTAGAAAGTTTAAAGTTCTTAAATTTTTTTAGTTTGAGTTCTAATTTATCGACTAGAAATTCTCCAAGTAATAGTCCAGCGTTATGCCTATTATTTTTATGTTTAACTGTTGGATTGCCTAGGCAATATAAAGTAAGCATATAGATAGACTATATTATTCGGCTGCTTTTTCTTCTTCTTTCTTATCTTCGGTTTTTTCTGCTGTTTCTTCAGTTGTCTCTTCGGTTTCTTCTGGTTCTGGTTCTTTTTCAACCTTTGGAGCCTGAACCGTAGCTAACATAAAATCTCTACCTTGAATAGTGGGCTTCATTCCCTCACTTAAAGTCACAGAACTTAATCTGATATCATCACCAATTTCCTTACCCTCAAGAGAGATAACAAATTTTTCTGGTATATTATTAGCAAGACAAGACAACTCGATTTCTCTTCGAACAACGTTTAAGATACCACCTTGTTTTAATCCAGGAGATAACTCTTGGTTGGTAAATTCAACAGGGACTGATATTACTATTTTTGTTTTTTCATCCACTCTTTGAAAATCTATATGAATAGGGTTATGTTTAACTTTATGTCTTTGAACACTTTTGACAATTACTGCTTCTTTTTTATCACCAAATTCGACTTCAAATATTTTTGAGTAGAAGCCACCCTCATCAAATCTTTTTTTAAGCTGAATAGTGTCGACTGCTACCATTACAGGGTCAGTCTTACCACCATAAATAATAGAGGGTATCAAACCTTCTTTTAAATATGGATTAGTATTTCCTTTTTTTCGCTCTTTAGCTGGGATATTTCCACTAATTTTCATAGGCTGAGTTTATACAACAAAATCCTAGATTAATCAAACAGAGAAGATATAGAAGTTTCGTTATTAATACGCTTAATAGCTTCACCAAAAAGTGGAGCTACAGATAAATACCTCATTGATGAGGGCACTTCAAAAGTGGGTTTAATTGTATTTGTACAAACCATTTCCTCTAAAACTGAATTATTTATGTTGTCTAAAGCCTTTCCAGAGTAAACACCATGAGAACAATATCCATAAACCTCTGTGGCACCATTCTCTTTAAGAGCTTTAGCCGCATTGCAAATTGTTCCTCCTGAGTCAACCAAATCGTCAACGATTATACATTTTTTTCCATCAACCGAGCCTATGACATTCATAGCATTAGACACACCTGGAGCGTCTCTACGTTTATCAATTATAGCTAAATCAGCGTCGAGTTTTTTTGCAAATGCTCTAGCTCTTAAAACACCTCCGACGTCTGGAGAGACAAATACAAGATTTTCATCCCTTTTATTTGATTTAATATCACTCATGAACATATTAGTTGCATATAGGTTGTCTAAGGGGATATCAAAAAAACCTTGAATTTGACCTGCGTGTAGATCCATTGTTAAAACTCTATTTGCACCAGCTGTGGTAATTAGATTGGCTACTAATTTTGCTGATATAGGAGTTCTTGGTCCAGTTTTTCTATCCTGTCTTGCATAACCAAAATATGGCAAAACAGCAGTAATTCTTTTTGCAGACCCACGTTTTAGAGCATCAATTGCTACCAATAATTCCATTAAATTGTCATTGGCAGGGAAAGAAGTTGATTGAACTAAAAAAACATCTTCTCCTCGAACGTTTTCACCAATTTCAACAAATATTTCTTTATCAGAAAACCTTGTCATAGTTGTTTCAGATAATTGAATTTTTAGATATTCTGAAATCTCTTTAGATAACTCAATGTTACTATTTCCAGAAATAATTTTCATTAGTTAGCTTGGTTATATAGTAAAATGTATATCCATACAAAGTTAAATTATAGATACCAAGCTTAAATTTCTCCCATAATCTCTGTATTTGAGATGAATACTTCTTCGATAACTAAAATATTTTAAGTTTTTAAAAGTATCTATTTTGGAGTCTACAATTTCAGAAATACCAAAAGCATTCAATTTACGTTTAGCAAGTTTAGGAAGGTCAAAATAATATTTATCATCTTTTTTAGACCATAAACCTTTATCTTTGAATTTCATATCATTTATGAATTCTCGAGATACCTCGTAAGAGTTCTTTCTTATACAAGGTCCTATAAAAGCCCTAATATTTGACTTTATGGAGCCAATTTGAAGCATTTTATTTATGGTATTTTCAATGATATCTCTTTTTAAACCTCTCCATCCTGCATGGCAAATTCCTATGACTTTATTTTGGTAATCAATAAATATTATTGGCAAACAATCAGCTGTCGTAATACCGAGAATAAATTTATCATCTCGTGTCACAACACCATCACAATTGTAAACAGATTTATTTTTTCTGACTATAAGACATTTGCTTGAATGTGATTGGTTAGGAATAATTAATACTTTTTTTTCTTTAGATATGAGATTTTTAGCAATTTCAATATTTTCTTTTACATTATTTTTATTATCTCTAGACTTTAATCCGCAATTAAGAGAATTATAAATTCCCTTTGATTTTCCATTTTTATTATTAAAAAACTTAAATTTTACTGATTGTTCCATCTTTTTTAAAAGAGAGATTCAAAAATACCTGACCCATATCATTAAATTTTTCTCCACTAATTAACTCAATAATTTCTCTAATATTCTTGTTACTTGATTTTAGGTATTCGTTTGGGAGATTATTACAAATTAAATCTTTTTGGTTTATAATTTGTGGATTTTTACTAATAAAAAAATCCTTTAATAACTCGAAATTAACCCCGAAAGAATAATCTACATTTTCAAATTCATCAAATAAGTCTAATTTTTTATGGCTCGATAATAATCTAAGAGTACTTTTTAATGGTAATTTCGTGTAGCCATAATCAGTTGTAGTAAAAAAATAATTTTTGCAATTTAAGTTTTGAATATCACTTAGTATATTCAAAATTAAATTTGAATGCTCAAGTATATCATTATTTTTAAATTTGTATTTTGAATAGCGATCTATTAATTCTCCAGACATCGCAACACTATCTTGAATTAAAAAATATCTATTATTTTCTCTTGATATTTTTATTTCATTAAAATTACCATTATTAAATATAAATTGCTTAGACCCAATGGCGTCAAAAAATTCGTTAGAGTAAATAAAAACAGTATCGTCGTTATCTATTTCATAATCATAGATATTTTCTATAAAATTAAATTCTACATCTGATCTTTCAAAAATTTTTCCTTTAAAATAATCACTTCTTTCTAATAAAGTAATGTTATTAACATTGATATTCTTTGATTTAAGATAATGATAAATATCTAATGTAAGTATCCCATTACCAGGACCTAACTCCAATAAATTTACATTTTTAACCTTTGGAAATTCTTTTAAAAACTGATTAGTAAGGGCCATGCTAAATAAAGAGGATATTTCTGGAGATGTCATAAACTGACCATCTTTGCCAATTTTTTCAATATTTGGTTTATTATAGAAACCTGAGTCTTTATCAAAATTAGAGATTTCTACAAAATCTTGAATATTAATTGAACCAACTGATTTGATGATGGTATCTATTTTTGTTTGTATTGACATAAATATAGAAAATAAAAACCAAGTATTACAATTGGGATTGATAATAGTTGGCCCTGAGATAATAAATTAAACTTTAAGCCTACTTGAATGTCAGGCACTCTAAAATTTTCAATTATAATTCTAGATAATCCATAATTAATTAAAAAGAAAGATGTTATAAACCCGTGTTTTACTCTAAATTTATAATAGAATAATAGTAGTAAAATAGCTGGTATTAATCCTTCAAATACTGCTTCATATATTTGGGATATATGTCTAAAAAAATCCTCATTTGGGTAACGAACGCTTAAAAAAAATTCTGTTGGCTTTCCTATTAATTCTTTATTTAGAAAATTAGAAATTCTCCCTAAAAAAATTCCAAATGGAGCAGTTATACTTAAAAGATCAGAAAGTTTAAAAATAGAAATATTTTTTTTTATTGAAAATATAATAGTTGTTAAGATAATACCAATTAAAGCTCCGTGAAATGACATACCCCCCTGCCAAACTTTTAATATTTCAAAAGGGCTTTGAATATAAAAATTCAAATTATAAAAAATTACATAGCCTAATCTTCCACCAATTATGACAGAAACAAATAAATAAAAAAATAAGTCTTCAAGTTTTTTTTTATCCAAACCAAATTGCTTTAAATTATTATATGCAAAAAAATAAAAGTAAATAAATCCAAGAATATAAGATATGCTGTACCACCTTATGGTTAAACCGAACAGCTCAAAAGCTACTGGCGATAAAAAACTAGGATATTCAAACACTGTAAAAACTAATAATACAACTTACGTTTCACACAAAGATAAACTTTATCTTAAGTTATCAAAAATACTTTATAATTCAGTTGAAGTTGCCCAAATTCTTAACGATTTAAAATCAGATTTTAAAAAATTAAAGAAATATTTAATCAACAGAAAAGATTAAATTTAACCAATATTAAGCAATTTAACACTATATATAGTATTTACTAAGATAAGTAATGTGATACATATTGTATATGTCTCAAAAAAACATTGATTCTAGCCCCATTTCTATTCTTGAGGATATTTTCAATGTTAAACAGTTGTCTAAAAACAACGATATTTCTCTTTTAACGGAAATCCACGAACAAAAAGTAATAATGGATTTTCAATGGATTGATGATTTAAAAGTTCTCATATCATCATTTAGCATTGATAATTATGAATATAGTTTTCTAACCAATCATATGAATAAAATTAACAATAATCTGGTTATTGGCACACTTAAACAAAATAATAATAATAAAATTATTTATAGACATAGTCTCCCAATTTCAGGAAAAGTAACTAGTGAAGATATTAGAAGTTATCTAGAAAATATATTATCTGAATTCAATCACCTTCTTTCCGAGTTACTAAAAGGCGATAAAGTCGTCGAAACTACACAATCTTTAATTAATCAAAAAATTGTTGGCCACGCTTAAGCCAAAAGTACTTTTTATAGGTTTTGGACACCTGGCTAAATCCTTATTATCAAAAAATTTTCTAAACGCTGTGAACATTCATGCATTAAATTCGAAAGGCGTAATAAAAAATATTAATTTAAAAAAAAAAATATTAAATATCAAAAATGATTATAATTATATATTTCTTCTTATTCGACCAAATATATTCCTAACCTCTGGAAATGAATTTCAGAAATATCTTTCAAAAGAAACCTTGGTAATTTCTTGTATGGCTGGTATTAAATTATCAACGATTGAAAAAACCTTAAAAACAAAAAAAATTGTAAGAATTATGCCTAATGTAATGGCTTTAAATACTAAATCTCAAACTCATATTTATATGAAAAATAAAAATTTATATGATAATAAATTAAAAAAAATATTATCCTCTTTTGGAACAATTATTAAAGTTAGAAATGAAGATCAAATTAATCTTGCTACATCAGTTTTTGGTAGTGGACCAGCATTTATTGCGTATATAGTAAATATTTTTGTAAAAGCATCTAAAAAACTTTCTAAGCCCTATAATATGAATGAAAAAGATGTAATAGAATTATTCAAAAATGTATTAGAAACTAATTATTCATCTAAAATGTTAGATGAATTTGTAAGTTCTATTTCTAGCAAGAAAGGTACTACACAAGCTGGAGTTAATTATATTAAATCACAAAATATAGAGAAAATAATATATACTACATTTCAAAGGGCTTACAAAAGATCCAAGGAAATAGATAGTGAGAAAAAAAACACAAAGTCTTAATAAAACAAATTTAAAAAAACTTAATAGCATGGCTCATTTAAAGAGCTTTCCCACTAAAATTAAATCAATTAGCTCAGAATACCAAGACCTCGACATTTTTATTGATGATTTTGAAAATTTTATATCAAATGAATTAAAAATTCCTTCAAAAGACCTTTCTTTACAGGACAAAATTTTTGAAGGTATAATTAATAGATTAGATTTTCTGAATGATTATAAAAATATAACACTAAGAATTTACTTGGAGTCACAGAAAAAACCGAAATATTTTTTAAATTTATCTAAAAATATAAATAATTATTTTAATTTATTTTTAAATTCTCACTTTGAAAAAATTACAAGCAACGTAATTTACCTATATGCTTTTAATGTCTGGATTGAAGATAATAATAGTATGGATAAAACTATGGCTTCTATTGGAAATGCATTTGATAGTCTTAATAAGGTAAAGTCATTTATTAGAAAAAGATGATTAATTATTCTGACTTTGAAAAAGTTGATATCAGAGTTGGGACTGTAATCGAAGCAAAACCAAACAACAAATCTTATAATCCTAGCTTATATTTACTCATAGATTTTGGTGAAAAAATTGGTCAAAAAAAAACTTCAGCACAACTTACAAAACACTATATTCCAGAGGAATTAATTGGGAAACAAGTAGCTGCAGTTATAAACTTTCCTCCTAAACAAATTGGTAAAATGATTTCAGAGGTATTGGTCTTAGGTTTTCCTGACGATGAAAATAATCCAGTATTAGTTATGCCATCATTTAAAATTTCAAATGGAGGAAAGCTTTTTTGAAATTAAATTTGTAAAATAACAGTTACTTTTAGGCCACCATGTGATGACTTTTGGAAATTTAATTCTCCATTATTTAATTTAATCAGCTTTTGAACAATTGATAGTCCTAATCCTGTACCTTGATTTAATCGATCAGAACCTTTTACAAAAGGCCTGATCAGCTGTTCCTGTGATAAATTGGTGCCTGGACCATTATCTTCAATCTCAATTCTCCACTTATTATTAATAAAATTTGAATTTATGAATATCTTTTCTGCAAATTTATCTGCATTATCTAGTATGTTCATAATAGCTCTTGTTATTTGATTTTTTCTGATAAATATTTTATTTGAATTATTGTTTAAAACTTCAAGTTTTGCATAATTTTGAGCTAAATTGGATATAAAATTAGAAGTATTAATCTCATCTAAATTCTCATTTTTTTCATTTTTAATGAAATCTAGATAATGATTAAGCATAACATTCATCTCAGAAATATTTTGAGAAATTGAGTTCTTTAAAGTTTCGTTATTAATTTCCTCAATCATTAAATTAATTCTTGTAAGTGGTGTTTTTAAATCATGGCTAATACCAGCCAACATATTTCTTTGATTATCGAGAGTACTATTAATGTTGTTGTGCATGTTATTAAAGTCTTTAATTAAGCCTCTTACCTCCGATGATCCAGTCGGTTTTAAATTTGGCGTTTCAATACCTCTTCCAAAACTTCTTGTGATAATTCCAAGTCTTTTAAGTGGTTGAATTTGTTTTTTTATAAATAAATATGAAATTAATGACAAAATAATACTTATGGCAATTGTCCAAAGAAAAAAACCACCTACAGTTTTAGTTTCAACTCTTTTCTTTGGAACTAAATAAAAATATTCTAATTTTTTTTCATCAAAAAAAATAAAGTGGGTTTGGTTTTGTAGAACTTCAAAATTTCCTGTAATTTGGCCTAACGAGTATTTCATCCTTTTTTTAAATATCCAATTTGAAACTTGCTCAGCTTCATTGATATCAAAATTTTCAGCTCTTATAATTTGTAAAGTATTTGCATAATTATCAAGTGAAGGGGAGTCTTTCTGCATCTCCAAAATTTTAATTTCATTAGAAATAGATTGAGCACTTCTTTTTAATACTAAATCCCAGTGTAATTCAAAAAATATTATAATTCCTATGATTTGAACTAGTACAATAGGTATTGTAATTAAATAAACTGATCTTACTAAAAGGCTTTCTGAAAAATTACCCCATTTCAACATTAAAAGAAAATTTTATATCCTTTTCCGTGGACTGATCTAATAATATCTTTTAGGTTGCATTCTTTTTTAAGTTTCAGTCTTAACCTAGAAATTTGCATATCCCCACTTCTTGATAAATAATCTAATCCTAATTCTGTGTTTAATAAATCTCTGGTTAAATATTGATGAGAATTATTTATTAAAAGTTTTAATATTTTCACTTCATTACTTGAAAGGTTTATATTATGTTTTTTAAATAGTAATTGCTCTTTTTTCAAATCAAATTCAGTATCATTCCCAAAATTAACTATATTAAGTGATTGTTTTTTTGAGATATTTTTTTCAATCTTCAGCAATAATTCTCTTGAGTCAAATGGCTTACCAATGTAGTCGTCAGCTCCCAGCTCTAAACCAGTTACTCTGTCGTCAACATTACTTAATGCAGAGAGAAAAATTACTGGCGTATTAACTCTGTTTTTAATTGTATTTTCATAAAATTCAAGACCTGTGCTATCAGGAAGCATCACGTCCAAAATTATTAAATCAAATAAAAATAATTTTACTAATTTTTTTGCCTCCTCAATATTTATAGCTTTAGAAACCATATATTCACTATTAATTAATAATTTTTCAATAAGAGCCTGGAGTATTTCATCATCTTCAACTAAAAGTATGTGCTGATCATTCATTACATCGACTCAATTATATTAATAAAACCAGACATATTTTTAGGATCAGTTTTTTTGAAGATCTTGATAATTTTTTCATTTATTCTATCAGTTGTTTTTTGAATTAATTCCTCTCCATTTTGAGTAATCGATATATTTTTATTATCTAGTATTAAAATTTTTTTTAATTGTAATTCTTTTAATATTAAATTTAAATTTTGTTTTTTTAAAAATACTTTATTTGCTATATCTACTTTTCTGTTAAATCCTTTTTTTATTTCTAAAATAACAATTAACTCATTAAACGTTAAATTATTCAGCTCACAACAAATTTGAATTTCTCTTTGAAGAGACTTATAAGATCTATGTAAACCTAAAATTATTTCAAGGATATTTTCTTTCTTAAAATATAAGGTATCAGCAAAACTTAAATTCATAAGATATAAATATAATTATATTGTGAATTTTAATAAATAATAATACATTATTGCGAATTATGGAAATTATCCCATTTGATAAGAGAATTGGTTTTATTTGGTATAATGGTGAGTTTGTAGAATGGCAGAATGCCACTACTCACGTTTTAAATCATGGACTACATTACGGTAGTTGTGTGTTTGAAGGATTAAGAGTTTATGGAGAAAAAATTTATAAATTAGAAAAACATACTGATAGACTTTTCTTTTCTGCACAAAGAATGGGTATAGATGTGCCATATTCTAAGGATGAAATAAATAATGCCCAAGAAGAGACAATAAAAAAAATGAACATAAAATATGGTTACGTTCGTCCTGTCATTTGGAGAGGAAGCGAAATGATGGCAATCTCTGCACAGAAAAATAAAATAAATGTCGCTGTTGCTACTTGGGAGTGGCCAAGTTATTTTGCTAAAGAAGATCGATTAAAAGGAATATCTCTTCAAACAGCATTATGGAAAAGACCTCCCCCAGATTGTATACCCACAGATACTAAAGCAGCTGGACTTTACATGATTTGTACACTAAGCAAACATGAAGCTGAAAAAAATGGTTTTACAGATGCTTTAATGCTTGATTATAAAGGTAGGGTAAGTGAGTCTACTGGTTCAAATATTTTTTTAGTGATTAACGGTGAAATCCATACTCCTATACCAGATTGTTTTTTAAACGGAATAACACGTCAGGCCGTAATAGAGATTGCTAAAAATGAAGGTATCAATGTAATCGAAAGAGATATTTATCCAGAAGAAATTAAAAAAGCTGAAGAAATTTTTCTAACAGGTTCTGCAGTAGAAGTAACTCCAGTAGGAAAAATAGATAATCAAACTTTTAAAGTTGGAGATATTACAGCTAAGATTTCAAGCCTATACATGAAAGAAGTTGATCCAAACTACAAAGATAGCTAATTAATAATATCTTTCCATTTTAACATTTTTTCATTATCTAAACTTTTTTGTAATACCATTTCCTTTTGATCATTATCTAATAAATGAAATTTCCAAAAAGCTACATCTATTTTTAAGCTATCAATCACAAACTCACAAGCTTTTATAGCGTTTGCACGATGAGATGAAGCAGTAATTACTAAGACAATTTTTTCTCCTAAATCTAATTTTCCTATTCGATGAATTATTAAACACTCATTTAGCTTCCAATTATTTAATGCTTTGCTCCTTATTTTTTTTAGCTGAACTAATGCTAACTCTTCATAACACTCTAAATAAATTCCTTTAATTTTCTTATTTGATGAGCTCAAATCAGACCTAACTGTCCCTAAGAAGAAACTGTATGCACCATTTGTATTGGATGAAACACATTTAAACTCTGTTTCTAGATCAAAACTTTCATTAGTAATTTTAATCATTATCCACCTGTAACGGGAGGTAAAAAAGCTAATATATCACCATTATTTATTAATTGATTTTCATCATCTATTTCTGAAAGATTTAAAAAATATTTCACGCTCTTATCTTCAAATATTTCTTTGAATACAGGGTCTTTTGAAATGAGATAATTTTTCAATTCTTTAAAACTAATATTTTGTTTTAATTCAATTAAGTCATGGCTTTTTTTCAGTTTTACTCTTATCCAAGAAAAATATTTTAATGTAATATTCAAATATGTTTGAGACCCTTTGCTACATAATTATATCCAGATAACAAAGTAACTATAGCAGCAAGCCATAATGTGACTAAGCCTAAATTCCAAAGAAAATCATTTAATTCAAAACCTAATCCTATTATGAGAATAGATAAACTAACCATTTGAAATGTAGTTTTATATTTAGCTAGTTTGCTGACTGGCATATCAGTATTTAATTTAGCTAAAAATTCTCTCAAACCTGAAATTGCAATTTCTCTTAATAAAATAATTATAGCTGGAATAACATGAATATTTGCAATTACTCTTGTGTCTATCAACACTATAATGACAGCTGCTATTAAAAGTTTATCAGCAATAGGATCAAGTAAAGTACCAAGCTTAGATGATTGATTTAGTGTTCTGGCTAAATATCCATCAAAATAATCAGAAATAGAAGATACTATAAAAAGTAAGCCTGCAATAAGAACCACTTTAGAATTATCAGAGAACAGTAAATATAAAATTATTGGAATTAAAACAATTCTTACAAAGGTAATAATATTTGGAATAGTATAAATTTTAGCCATTTATCTTATCCAATATAGCCTTAATATTTTTTGAATTTAATCCTTTTATTTGAGTTAACTCATCTCTGTTAGCTTTCTTTAGATTTTGAACACTTCCAAAAAAGTTAATGACCCTCATCTTTTTTATTTTACCAATACCAGATATATCATCTAAAAAACTTGTTTTAAGGGAATCTGACATCCTTTTCATACTATTTTTTTTGGATAATTTATGAGCCTGATCTCTCATTTTTTGGATAAAACCCTCTATTTGAGGGCTATCCTTCAAAGATAGATTTTTTTCACTAAGAGTATGATATTTATCGAATCTAAAATCTCTTTTAAAACCTTTAGATACTCCAATTAACTTTATGCTTTCACTAATACCGCTTTCATCAATAATTTCTTGGCAAATTTTTAAATAAGTTTGACCACCGTCTATTATTATTAAATCTGGTAAAATTTTATCATCTTTGGAGAAACGGGATTTAAACACCTTTCGCATTAAATTTGCATCACCAAACTTTTTTAAATCATAATCTTTAAATTTATATGTTCTAGAATCTTTTATACTAAAACCATCTTCATTAAATACCACATAGGATGCCACAGCATAGTTGTTACCAAAAAAACTATTATCGTAAGCTTCAACACGTTCAATTTTATTATTAATATTGAACCTATTTTTCATTAAATTTAAAATTTCTTGATTATTAATAAACTTTTGTTTTTGAAGACTAACTTCTTTATCATTTTTTTTTGCGGTAAGTTTCGAAATTTTCTGAACACCATTAATTTTGCTGCTTTTTAGAAATACATCAATTTTGTAATTATCTCTCATAATTGACTTAAATTCATTATATCCATTAATTTTTTTTGAAATTATTATTTTAGTAGGTCTGAAGTTTTTTAAATAAAATTGTATAATTAAAGAAGTAAGGTCGATATCATCTTCAAATTTTTCAGAATAGTAAATTAAATTACCACCAAGATATCGTCCATATCTAATGAAACCAATATATATTGAGAAATGTTTTTTATTGTCAATATGGATATAGTCATAATTTGTATCTTGGGTACTGATTTTTACTTCCTCTCTGATGATAAAATTTAAAGATTGTATACTGTCTCTTAGCTCTGCTGCCTTTTCATAATTTTGACTTTCACTAAAATAAACCATTTGTTTTTCTAATTTATCAAATATTTTTTTTTGGCCTCCTTGAAAAAATTTAACTGTATCATCAACTTGATTTTTGTATTCATTTTGACTAACTTTATTTACGCATGGAGCGGAGCATTGTTTTAAGTCATAAAGTAGGCATGCCCGTTTTCTATTTTTAAACTCTAAATCACTACAACTCCTTAGCTTAAATGATTTCTGCAAGATTTTTATGACTTTGTCTGTTTTCAACGCAGAGGTAAATGGACCAAATACTTTGTCTTCATTAGAAAATTCATTTCTAAATCTTGTAAGTCTTGGAAAGTCACCTTTAGTAATTTTAATTAATGGAAAGCTCTTATCATCTTTCAAACGAATATTATATCTCGGTGAAAATTTCTTTATAAGTAAAGCCTCTAATAATAATGCATTTCTCTCAGACTCTGTTAGCTCAAAATCAATATTTACTGTTTGTGAAACCATTTTTTGAAGCCTTCTTGGGAGTTTTGGTAGATTACCGTAATTAGATAATCTCCTTTTGATATTAATAGCTTTTCCTATATAGATCGGGTTATCTTTTTTATTTTTAAAAAGGTAAACCCCTGAAGTTTGAGGTGCATCTTTTATCCTGTTTTTAAGAATTTCAAGCCCAATCATAAGTCTATATTACAGACATTTTATAAATCACAAAAAAAATTAATGAGTTTCTAATAAAAAAATAGATAGTATAAATAACTAAATTATCAAATTAAAACATGGACTGGGACAAACTTAAAATTTTTCATAATGTTGCGCTAGATCTTAATATTTCAGAAGCAGCTAATAAAATGAATATAAGTCATTCATCAATAAGTAGACAGATTAGCTCACTAGAGAGAGATTTGAAAGTATCGCTATTTAAAAGGCATGCCAGAGGTCTTACATTGACTGAACAAGGTAAAATTTTATTCAAAACAGCACATGATATATTTGGAAAGATAGCTCTAACTGAGTCACAGTTAACTTCCTCTAAAGAAAAACCTACAGGCTCACTACACATAGCTGCCACTGTTGCCTTTGGTACCACATGGCTTGCCCCTAGAATAGCAAAGTTTTCAAACTCATATCCCGATATTGATATTTCCATAAGAATTGAAAATAAATACACAGATCTTTCCTTAGGTGAAGCTGATGTAGCTTTAAGATTAAAAGAGCCTACACAAATGGATTTAATTCGTTTTCCTTTGTATGAGTTTCAATTTAAAATTTACTCCTCACCAGAATACATTGAAAAATTTGGTATACCAAAAAGTGTGAGTGATTTATCAAAACATACAATAATTGCTTTTGGTCATGATGTTGAGCCATCTATACCCGATGTAAACTGTATTTTGGATTTAATTCCTAAATCAAAAAAACCCAAAACCATTTATATATCTAATATGTATGGAGTTATGAGAGCTATTGGAGGAGGAGCAGGCATTGGTGCCTTACCAGAATATATGAAAATATCTAACAACAATCTTGTTCCTATTTTACCTAATGCAAATACTCCAAAGACAATCATTTATTTTACTTATCCTCCTGAATTGAAGGGTTCTAAAAAAATTGAAGCCCTCAGGGATTTTTTAGTGAGAGAAGTAAATAAAGAAAAAAAAGTTTAGTCTTTTTTTATAAATTTTTTATTACAGTAGTTACAAACAATTTCTTTTTTTTTACCAAATTTAAAATAAACAGCTGGATGGCCTAAATCACCACTTCCACCATCACACATTACTATTTCAGTATTTTTTGAAATATATTCGATGGGATTTGCTATTTTGTTTTGATCACTCATAACGAAACGAGTTCTGAGACTAAGTTCGTATATTTTTTTGGGTCGTCAAGGTTTTCACCTTCCATTAGCTTTGCGTGATCATAAAGAATTTCACAAAATTTGTCTTTTTGGTTTTTATCTAAAGATTTTAATTTATTAACTAATTCATGATTAATATTTATTTCTAAAATTCTTTTTTCATCAGAGATATTTTGATTATTAGCGGCCATCAGTTTTTTTAAATGCATATCCATATCATTCTCATCAGCTACTAAACATGAAGCACTTGTAGTTAGCCTTTTAGAAATTTTTACATCTTTAACTTTGTCTTTTAGATTGTCTTTTAAAAATCCAACAAAATCTTTATCTTCCTTTGGCTCTTCTTTGTCTTTTTTTGACTCTTTTTTATCCTCAATATCAATTTCACCTTTAGTAATAGATGTAAATTCATAATCTTTGAATTTCATTTTCATTGGCATCCAGAATTCGTCAACTGGATCCGTAATTAACAAAACATTTATTTTTTTATTTTTAAATAGTTCCATTTGAGGGCTATTAATCAGGTTTTCCTTATTTTCACCTGATATATAATAAATTTTCTTTTTATCATTTGAAAAATCAGTTACGTATTGATCTAAAGTTATCATCTCCTCTTTCTCAGAGCAGTTAAATGTTGAAAACTCAAATATTTGATCATGAAAGTCATTAAATTCATAAAGTCCCTCTTTTACAACAGGCCCAAAATTCTTCCAAAAATCTTTAAATTCATCTGGTTTCTTTTTTTTTAATTCCAGAATTTCTTTTAGAACTCTTTTTGTAATTGCATTAGATATTTTATTAATTACGGCATTATTTTGTAAAATTTCTCTAGAAATATTTAAACTAAGATCTTCTGTGTCTACCACACCTGGCACAAATCTAAGCCAAGCTGGAATTAATGCATCTAACTTATCAGAAATAAATACTTTATTCACATATAACTTTAACTTGTTTTTCCGATCTGGATGGTAAAGATCTTGAGGCTGCGATTTTGGTAAATATAAAAGTGCAGTGTAATTTACAACACCCTCAGCTTTAAAGTGAATAGTTGTTAAAGGTTCATCATAATAGTTTGAAACTTGATTATAAAAAGATTTGTAGTCATCTTTTTTAATTTTTGATTTATCTTTTAGCCAAATGGCTTCAGCAGAGTTTACTTGCTCTTCAGTCTTATCATCTTTTTTCTTATCATTTTTATCTTCTTCGGATATCACAAAAATGGGGAAAGGAACAAAATCAGAATACTTTTTTATGATTTCCTCTATTTTATATTTACTTAAGAACTCTTTCTCATCCTTCTTAATTGATAACGTAATTTCAGTTCCAATTTCATTGTATTCCGTTTCCTCAATTGAAAATGTACCTTTACCATCTGAAGTCCATAGGTAACCACTGGATGAGTCATATTTCTTTGATCTAACTACTACTTGATCTGAGACCATAAATGATGAATAGAAACCAACTCCAAATTTACCAATTTGATTGATATCTCCCTTTTTATCACCCATCTTTTTAATAAACTCTTCCGTGCCAGATTTAGCTATTGTGCCTAAATTTGATTGCATATCTTTATCATCCATGCCAATCCCATTATCTTTTATTGAGATAGTTTTATTTTTTTCATTAAGATGAATTCGAATTTGGAATTTATTTGTTTTAGGAGCTTTGGAGTCAGTCTGACTAACATATCTAAGCTTTTCGCAAGCATCTGATGAATTTGATATTAATTCACGTAAAAATATTTCCTTTTCGGTATAGAGTGAATTTGCAACTATATCTAGGAGCTTTGATACTTCAGTTTCGAATTTTACAGTTTTCTTTTCCGCTTGTTGTTTAGTCATTTTTTTCTAATATCCTTATTATAAGTAATGTTTACCAATGATAATACTGAGTGTTCTACAAAAATTTCTGTCATTTCACAAAGTAAATTTGATAAATGGTTGTTAACACAATCATCTTTTAATAAAAATTGGGCTTTATCTAATAATTTCAAGGCAGAATCAAGAAAAATTCTCAAAATTCCCTATGAAGACGGAAGATTGAAAGAGATTATAATAGGAGAGGGCACAGATAAAAACCTAGAGGCAATTAGTTCTTTTTCTGCATCTAACATTGGTAACTATTATATTTCCAATAAATTTGCCAAATCAAAGGAGTCTGAAATACACAAAGCATGGGCTTGGGGCAACTATAAGTATCAGTCTAAATCCAAAAAAAATTTATTATACATAAAGGATCAAAAGGAATTAGAGTTTTTAACTTTTTACTCAGATTGTATAAATTTTTCAAGAGACTTGATAAATAGCCCTGCAAATAAATTAAACCCATCAACTTATTACTCAAAAATTAAAAATAATAATTTGTTTAAAAGTTTTAATTTCATTGATTACACAGAAAAAGAAATAAATTCAAATTTTCCTTTGACATGTGCCGTTGGTAAATCTTCCTCTTCAAAACCTAAAGTTATTGAAATAACAAATCGAAAACTTTCAAAAAAAGATAAGCCATTGGTTATTATTGGAAAAGGCGTTACATTTGACACAGGCGGTGTAAACATAAAACCAGGTAGCTCAATGAGAAATATGAAAAAAGACATGGGAGGATCTGCTATCGCTATATCATTATTTTTGTTAGCAAATTATTTTTTAAAAAAAACTAAAATTATTTTAATTGCCCCAATCGCTGAAAATGCAATATCATCCAAATCAATGAGACCTGGTGATGTATATTCATCTGTATCAGGAAAGTCTATCGAAATTGCCCATACAGATGCTGAGGGAAGACTTTTGTTAGCAGATGCAATAGAAAAAGCATCTTCTTATAACCCATGTATGATTATTGACTTTGCAACACTCACTGGAGCAGCAAGAGTAGCTCTGGGTGAAGACCTTCCTGCTTATTTTAGTAATAATGAAACATTTGCAAAAAAAATTGAAAATTTAAATAAAGAAAAATTGAGATGTTGGAGATTACCTTTGTATTCTCCATACTTGGTTAAAATTAAATCTCAAGTAGCAGATATTAGTAATGCATCTTTAGATGGTATGGCCGGATCTATTACGGCAGCACTTTTTCTTCAAGAATTTTTAAAATCTCCCAATATACCTTGGATTCACTTTGACACCTATGCTTGGTCTCAAGACTCCAAAGGAGCTGCATTACAGGGATTAGATATAATGATTGATTTTTTAAGGAAAAATTTTAACTAGTGAAGTACTTACTGATATTTTTTCTATTATTATCCGGTTGTATTACAACCGATAGGTCTTTTAACACAGCAAATATTTGCGATATTTTCAAAACAAATCCTAATTGGAAATCATACGCAGAAAAAACAAAAAATAAATGGGGGGTTCCAGTTAGTTTACAATTAAGCTTTATCAAACAAGAGTCCTCTTTTGAAAGAACTGCAAGGCCTCCGAGGAAAAAAGTATTAGGATTTATACCTGGTTTAAGGCCATCAAGCGCCTATGGTTACAGTCAGGCCTTAGATGGAACATGGGAGGAGTATAAAGTTTCAACAAAAAACTTTAATGCCGATAGAAAAAATTTTAGAGATGCTAGTGATTTTATAGGTTGGTATGTTGATGGAAGTTACCGTCTGTTAAAAATTGACAAAAGTGACGTTTATAATCATTACCTTGCTTATCATGAGGGCAAGGGTGGATATCAAAAAAAATCTTATAACAAAAAAAAATGGCTTTTAGAGGTGGCAAAAAAAGTAGAACGTCAAGCTAAAGATTATTCTAATCAAATAACAAAATGTAATTTTCATAAAAATAGTGTGTTTTAATTGTTACAAAAATCAGATCTTATAAATTATTTCTACTCAAATTTTACTGACCCTGAGTATAAGGGCATTGGAACTGAACATGAAAAATTTATCTTTTATAAAGATAATAAAAGATTTCAATTTGATGGAGAGGTAAGTATACAAAATTTATTTCAATTTTTCTTATCAAAGGGTTGGCAAAAAAAAGAATACAATAGTTTCAATCAATTAATATCTTTGTCTAAAAATGGTGCTAGCATTACTTTAGAGCCAGGGTGTCAACTAGAATTATCTGGTAAAATTTTAAAGAATGTTCATCAAACATGTACGGAGTCTTATGAACATTTAAGAGAATTAAAAGAATATGCCGAATTGAATGAATTATGCATTTTAGGACTGGGATTTGATCCAATAAGTAAATTAGAGGATTTAACTTTTATTCCAAAAGAGCGTTATAAAATTATGAGTGAATATATGCCTAAAGTTGGCTCAAGAGGTTTAGATATGATGACCCGAACATGCACAGTTCAAGCAAATTTAGATTATTTTAGTGAAACAGATCTTATTAAAAAATTTGTTGTTTCTAATAGAATTCAACCAATAGTTATGGGTATATTTTGTAATTCGCCCTTTCGTGAGTCGAAATATAATAATTTAGTGAGTAATCGAATTTATACATGGCAAGACACTGATGATCAAAGATGTGGAATAAAAAGATCATTCCTGAACAAGAATTTTTCTATTGAGGAATATGTTGACTTTGTTTTGGAAGTAAAAAACTATTTTTTAAAGATAAATGGAAAACAATATGACACAACAGATTATACATTTAATGAATTGTTAACTAAACAAACCGCAAATAAAGACCTTTCAAATTACAACATATCAATACAAGATTGGATAAACCATCTCTCCACAATTTTTACAGAGGTAAGATTAAAGTCATATATAGAACTTAGAGGAGCAGACGCTGGGAAATGGGAAATGATTTGCGCTCTTCCAGCATTTTGGGTTGGTATACTTTATGATGATGAAAATCTTGAACATCTGTGGAAAGAAACTAGTTCTTGGCAAGAGAATGATATTTTAAATTTGTATCAAGAGGTCCCTTATAAAGGACTTAAAAGTAACTTTATTAATTCGCCCTTATATGAGCATGGTAAAAACCTTCTTAACCTCGCTAAAAAGGGATTAGAAAAAAGAGGTTATCTAAATTCTGAAGGAAGTGATGAAAGTATTCATCTTGAAAAATTATATAATATTGTTGAAAAACAAAAAAATCCTGCAGATTTGTTAATTGAAGAGTTTAAGCATAAAAAAGATATATTATCATTATTAAATAATACCTATTATTGAATTTGCTATGAAATTTCTTTTTCAAATGGATGATCCCAAAAAAATAAATATTAACGAGGACTCTACTTATATGTTAATCAAGGAGTCTTTAAATAGGGGTATAGATTGTTATTACAATGATCCAAGATGGGTATTTAGTGAGATTAATAAAGTTAATAAAATTAAATCTAACGTTTCTAGATTAAGTTTGAAAAAAAATAATCAGCTTTCATATCAAAGAAAGATCCTAAAAGAAATTGATTTAGAACAGATGAATGCCATTTTTATTCGACAAGATCCACCCTTCGATTTAAATTATATTTCTAATACCTATTTATTAGATCAATTAAAAAAACCTTTAATTTTAAATAATTCAAAGGAGATTAGGAACTTCCCAGAAAAACATATTATGATGAACTTCCCAGAATTAACTCCTCCGACGTTAATATCATCAAATATAGAAGCCATCATAAAGTTTATAAAGAAGAATAAAGAGGTTATTATAAAACCCGCTTATGGAAATGGGGGATTGGGAATTCAAAAAATTAGCCATAAGACTAATCTCAATACGTTCTTAAAAAATTACATAAAAAAATTTTCGAATTGCCCAGTAATTATTCAAAGATTCCTTAAAAATTTCAAAAAAGGAGACAAAAGAATTATTCTCATAAACGGGGACATTGCTGGAGCTGTACTAAGAGTGCCTAGAACTAATAGCATAAAGGCAAATTTTCATGCTGGTGGAAGGGCAGTAGAAACTAATATCACTGACAAAGATAAGTACATTTGTAAAAAAATAAAATCATTTTTGGTGAAAAAAAAATTATTTTTTGTTGGTATTGATGTGATAGATGGCTATTTAACAGAAATAAATATTACATCTCCTACTGGAATTCAAGAAATCAACAGGTTAAATAAAAGTAAGATTGAAAAAGATATTATTGATTTTGTTTTAAGATCACTGAAATAAATTTTCAAAAAGCTTATTTATATTTTTTTGAATTAAATCTTCTATAGGTTTTTTTACAGTCCCATCAGTTATGACTCTTTCGTAGGAATAATTTCCATTTTGATATTTTATAACAAAATCCTCATTGTCAATAATATCAAAAATTGTAATTTTAAAATTATTCAAAGCTAATTCTAATTCTGCCTCTAAAGTCTCTCCGTCTGGTGATGTTAAAATTATGTTTTTTATTTTAAATTCATTCAAATTATTATTTGAAATTTGTCCAGAAATAGAACTACTTTGATTAATGAAAGAATTTGCTAATGTGTTTAATAATTCATTAATTTGTTCAAAATCCTCAATATCTTGAGATAGAGATTGAATAAATAAAACTAGTGCAAATTCCTCTTCAGTAATATTAACGTTAATATCACCATCTATTTTTCCAGATAAATTTATAATATTTTTAAGATTAATAGGTTCAGAAACATTTAAAGATAGATTAATTTTTCCTTTAACACGAGATGTATTTAAAAATAAACGATCAAAATTAGATAAATTTAAATCATTTAATTTGACTGTACCAGTAAACATCTGATTTTTAATTGATCCAGAAATATTTGAAATTTTATCTTTATTTATTAGATCTAAATTTTCTATCAAAAATAAATCACTGGCTGGATCAACGTATAAGTTTGACTCTAAATAATCAAAGTCAACAAGATCCACAATATTCGTAAAATCTTCCTTAGTTAATTCAGAGATGATATTTAATAGTTCTGTTTTATTTAAATTTTCAATTCCAATATTCAAAGAGGCATTATTAAAATTATTAAGATCTAAATTGCCGTCAATTAATAAATTCGAACCTTCCAAATTAATAAATTGAAGATCTTCAATAGCTAAATTTGAGCCATTTATAAGGCCTCTCGCGTTGATATGTCCCGTATTTAATGTTTTTAATAATCTAATTAATGAGTTAGATGGAATTAACTCAAATTGTCTAAACCGGTTTAATTGAATATCTAATTGTAGACTATTGATATCATCAAGCCCATAAGCACCGCTTATTTGAATAATATTTTCATCCTTATTAGTTATATTTATTTGATCAATTGTAAAAATATTATTTGCGAAATTGCTGGATAATTCAATTTCATCAAATTCAAATTGCTTTACTAATTCCGAATAAGGTAAAAATTCTAATAATACTGATAAGTCATCTTTGGAACTAGAGTTAAGACTAGCATTAAAGTTAGCATTATAAAAATCAAGATTTTCAATAGTTCCGTTTAAATCTAAGTTTGTTCCTTGATCAGAGACATACAAGATTTTATTTATAGTTAAATTATTTGAATTGTAGTTTAAATCAAAAGTTTCAATTATTCCTTGAGGAATGTCTATAATTTCATTGAAAATATTTATATTATTAATCATTTGAAATAAATTATCTGAGGAGATATTTTGACCTCTAATTGATAAATCAGAACTAATGAAATTACTTAAATTGATATTCCCCTCAATATTAATTTGTGATTTGTCAGCTAAAGTAATAACTAGGTCTTCAATATTTAAATTTTCTTTTACATATTCACCTTTTATGTCAAGACTTTGAAAATTTATTTTTTTTAAAAAATCCTGGTAATTTTCCCCTAAAAGTAATACTAGTTCATCTATTTCAAGATTTTCTATGGAAAAATCAATTTTATTTATGTCTGAGTCAGTTGTATGAATATCAAAATATAAATCAGAGCCTTTATATTTAAATTTGTTTGATATTATTCTTGTATTATTGCCCTCGTTAGAGATCTTTAATTTTAAATTATCGATATCACCCTCTAGTAAAATCGCATTATTAACAAAATTTGAATTTATATTTTCTATTCTTGCTTGGTTGAGTGTAATTGAAATATCATCTGCGTTAAAAATAGATCTAGAAATTTCAATATCAGAAGCTGCTAAATCAGTTTGGATTAAATAATGATTAATTTTGAAATTTGAATTATCTATAGAGAGAATTGGTTTAGGCATAATTTTTAAAGTTTGATTTGATAAACTGTTCAATGTAACAAAACCTTTAGTTTCTCTTTCGACCATTTCTTGAGATAAAATATTCATAGGTAATCTTAGAAAACTAAGTCCAAATAAAATCACTAAAATTAAAAGTATTGCTATGGGTATTAGGACTTTTAATTTTTTCATTTATTCATTCTACAAATATAGGAACACAAAATAGATCATATAGGCTAATATAAAGCCAAGAGAAATTAATTTTCCAGCCAATTTTAAAGAAATAATTATAAAAAATAATAAAGAAGTCACTAAAAATAGCCATTTATCAATTTGACCAAGTAATTCATAAAAATTTATACTTCCATTGATTAGCACAGCAATAATCGTTATTCCAAATATGTTGGCTATATTTGATCCGAGAATATTTCCAATTGCCAAATTATTTTGTTTTTTCACAATTGATAAAATTGTTGCAATTACCTCAGGCAAAGAAGTACCAAAAGCAACAATTGTTATTCCAATAGTAGTTTCTGCAACACCAAATATGCTAGTTAGATCTTTCGCATAAACAATAAAATACTTAGAACTAAAAAATAAAGCTATAAATGCTAATATTATTTTTAAAATAATAAAAAAAGATGAAGAATGTGCTATCTCGGATATTGTATTAGTCTCATCAATTGGTTTTTTTAATTCAAAATAAATAAAAAAACAAAGTAATCCAAAAAGTAAAACACCGTACGTGTAGCCAATATTAAAATTAAATATTATGAAAATAAAAAAAACAATTGAAAAAATTAAAAAAAATAAAAAAGTACTTTTATCCCTTTTATCAGTCACTAAGCTAGTAATGGGATATAGCATGATACCCCCTACCAATAAAATATTTGCTATATTACTTCCTACAAGATTACCTGCAACTATTCCCACAGAATTTAACTTTAATGCTTGAAATGTTGCTGCAAACTCAGGGAGGGAAGTGCCGATTGCTATAATAAATATTCCTACAAGGATAGGTCTAATTTTATAAACTTGTGAAATTAATATTGAATTTTTAATTGCAAAATCACATGAACATATTAATAGAGCAAGACTTATTAATACCCCTAATAAACTCTCAATCAATTCACACCCATTTGATCTTTTTTAAGTTTCCTTATTTCATCTCTGAACATTGCAGCTTTCTCAAAATCTAAATTTTCAGCTGCTGATAACATTTTTTTCTCTAATTTTTGAATATGCTTTTCAAATTTATTAGGGCTCAATTTATCAATTTCAGATGTACCCACAGTATAGCTATCTTTTTCATAGATGCTCTCGATAATTTCACCAATATTTCTTTTAACTGATTGAGGGGTAATATTATTTTTCTGATTAAATTCAATTTGTTTATTTTTTCTATATTTTGTTTCCTCAAGAGCTGCTTTAATACTTTTAGTCATCACATCTGCATACAAAATCACCTTTCCATCTATATTTCTGGCTGCACGACCTATGGTTTGTACTAAACTGGTTTTTGACCTTAAATAACCCTCTTTGTCAGCGTCAAGGATGGCTACTAAACCACACTCAGGAATATCTAGTCCTTCTCTGAGCAAATTGATACCAATCAAAATATCAATCTCCCCAATTCTTAAAGAGCGAATAAGTTTTATTCTATCGATAGTCTCAACATCAGAATGCATATATTCAGCCTTTAAATTATGTTCTTTCAAGTAATTGGTTAAGTCCTCAGCATTTTTTTTTGTAAGAGTTGTAATCAATACTCTATTTTTATTATTGAGTGTTATTTTAATTTCACCCATTAAATCTTCCACTTGATTGACAGTTGTTTTGATCACACACTCAGGATCAATTAGACCTGTGGGCCTTATGATTTGTTCAACATACTCATTTTCGACTTCATTCAATTCCCATGGGCCAGGAGTTGCAGATAAAAAAATAGTGGGGGGACGCATCATATTCCATTCTTCAAAAGTTAAAGGCCGATTATCCAATGCAGACGGAAGTCTAAATCCATAATCTGATAATGTTTTTTTTCTTGATCGGTCACCTTTATACATTCCATTTATTTGAGGTACGGATACATGAGATTCATCAATAATAAGTAGTGAGTTGTCTGGAATAAACTCGTATAGAGTTGGTGGTGCTTCACCAGGTTGTCTTCCGCTTAAATATCTCGAATAATTCTCAATTCCTGAGCATGTTCCCGTTGCCTGAATCATTTCCAAATCAAAATTAGTTCTTTCTTTTAATCTTTGAAATTCAAGTAACTTTTTTTCCTTATCAAACTCTTCTAGTCTTATTTTTAAATCTTTCTTAATTTCTTTAATAGCATTCTCTAATCGTGGTTTTGGTGTAATGTAATGACTATTTGCAAAGATTTTTACTTCTTCGAAGCTTTGAATGAATTCACCTGTGAGGGGATCAAACTCTTTAATATCTTCCACCTCGTCTCCAAAAAAACTTATCCTCCAAGCTATATCCTCTAAATGCGCAGGAAAAACATCAACCCGATCTCCAGTTACTCGAAACATACCTCTTCTAAAATCAATATTGTTTCTTTTATACTGTAACTCTACCAATTCTCTCAGGAACTCCATTAAATTAATGTTCTGTCCTTTTTTTATTTCTAAAGTCATTTTAGAGTAAGAGTCAACGGACCCGATGCCGTATATACATGAAACACTTGCTACAATAATTACATCTTCTCTTTCTACTAATGATCTAGTCGCTGAGTGTCTAAAACGATCTATTTGCTCATTTATAGAGGACTCTTTTTCTATGAATGTATCTGATCGAGGTACATAAGCTTCTGGTTGATAATAATCATAATAACTCACAAAATACTCAACTGCATTTTTAGGAAACAATACTTTTAATTCCTCATATAATTGAGCAGCCAAGGTCTTATTTGGAGCCATAATCAATGTTGGTCTGTTATATTTTTCAATAACATTTGCAATCGTAAAAGTTTTTCCAGAGCCGGTTACACCCAATAATACTTGGCTTTGTTTTCTCTTTTCTAAACCATCGATCAATTTTTTGATTGCTTGAGGCTGATCTCCTTTTGGTTTATTTTCACTTACTATTTTAAACGGCATACTTGTAGAAATTTATAAATAAGTTTATAGATAACTAAATAAAAAAAATGATTTCAAATAGAGTTAATAACATAAAACCATCATTAACAATAGCTACCAATATGAAGGCTCAGGAACTGAAAAGGGCTGGTAAGGATGTGATTGTTTTAGCAGCTGGAGAGCCAGATTTTGATACACCTGATCACATTAAAAGCGCAGCAATAGATGCCATAAATAAGGGTTTTACAAAGTATGTACCAGGTAAGGGAACTCCAGACTTGCAGGTTGCAATTCAAAAAAAATTTCAAAGAGATAATAACTTAGATTATGAACTTGGTAATATTACAGTTGGAGTTGGTGGAAAGCACATAATTTATAATGCTTTTTCAGCAACAATTAATCAAGGTGATGAAGTTATTATCCCCGCTCCATATTGGGTGAGTTACCCCGACATTGTAATTTTAAATGATGGAAAACCTATAATTGTAGAGTGCGGTGAGCAAAATGGTTTTAAGATTACACCTGAGGATTTGGAAAAAAATATATCTTCAAAAACAAAATGGTTGATGCTAAATAGCCCAAGTAACCCGACTGGATCTATGTATACCAAAGAGGAATTGGTAGCTATTGGAGATGTTCTTAAAAGTTATGAAAATATTTTTATTTTATCAGATGATATTTATGAAAAGATCGTTTACGACACAAATAAGTTCAATACAATAGCTGAAGTTTGCCCATTTTTAAAAGAAAGAACATTGACGATGAATGGATTATCCAAGTCTTATTGCATGACAGGTTGGAGAGTAGGCTACGCAGCAGGTCCAATCAGTCTGATCAATGCAATGAACAAAGTTCAATCACAAAACGTATCTTCAACAGCATCAATATCAATGGCAGCCTCTGTTGAGGCATTGAATGGAGATCAAAGTTTTATCACATCAAACAATAAATCTTTTCTTAGAAGACGTAATTTAGTTGTAAAGCATTTAAATGAAACACCTGGATTATCTTGCAGAAATCCAGAGGGTGCTTTTTATGTTTTTGCTTCATGTAAAGATGTTTTAGGTAAAACAACGGAGTCTGGTAAAAAACTTTTAACTGATGGTGACTTCATGGATTATCTTCTTGAAGAGGTAGGTGTTGCAGGTGTACAAGGCTCTGCTTTTGGATTAGAGGGTTTCTTTAGAATATCTTATGCAACTTCTGACTCCATATTAGAGGATGCCTGCCAAAGAATTAAAACTGCTTGTTCTAGATTAAGTTAATTTACTCTCAGAAATAATTTTAGCTATACGAAGAATATTGGTATTTCCAACTTTTCCAAAAGGCACTCCAGCTGTGATTATTATTTTTTCACCATGTTTTAAAATTTTTCTTAATTTTGCTATTTTACAGGCACGGTCAACCATCTCAGTTGACGATGAAATTTCATCTACAACATCCATAAAAGTACCCCAAGTTAAGGCATTTTGACGAGCAACTTTTTTATTAGTTGTTAGTCCTATTAAGGTCACATCAGGCCTCATCCTTGCGACTCTTAAAACAGATCTTCCTGATTGAGAAAATGTTGCAATACAATTGCATTCAGCAATGGTAGCTACTTCAAGTGCTGCAGTAGCAATTGCCTCTGTTGATGTTTTTACAATATTCAAATTATAATTTTGAATATTAGCTAAATATTTAGGATCACTTTCTACACGTTTAATTATTTTATCCATCATTTCTACAGACTCTTTGGGATAATTACCAGCAGCTGACTCTGCAGATAACATTACAGCGTCTACTCCTTGAAATACTGCTGTAGCGACATCAGAGGCTTCAGCCCTTGTTGGAGTAGGTGAGTCAATCATACTCTCAAGCATTTGGGTTGCAACAATACATGGCTTTCCATATTTCCTGCAAGCAGCGACCATTGTTCTTTGATGAATTGGCACATCTTCTGGGTTGGTTTCAACACCCAGATCTCCTCTAGCAACCATTATTCCATCAGAATTTTCAGTTATCGACTCAATTTCTTCCATAGCAGAAGGTTTTTCTACTTTAACCATTACTTTAAATTTTGCAGGAATAAGTTTTTTTGCTGTTAATAAATCTTTTGTGGTTTGAATAAATGAAAGAGCAATCCAATCAACATCAAGTTTAATAGCTAGCTCTAAATCCTTTTTATCTTTTGGAGTAATTATTTTTAAATCAAGTTTAGTATCTGGAATATTCAATCCTTTGTTATTAGAAATTTCTCCACCATCTGTTACAACGCATTTAATTGCAGAAGCAGATTTTGATTTTACTTTTAACCTTACCTTACCATCATTCACTAACAGCCTTTGTCCGATTGCTATAGATTTGAAAATTTCTTTATGAGGCAAGTAGACTCGAGAACTATCACCGTCTTTTTTATTTTGATCAAAAGTAAATATTTGGTTTTTTTTTAGTTGTTCTTTGACATTTAGAAATCTACCAACTCTGAATTTGGGACCCTGTAAGTCACCTAAAATACAAATATAACGATCATGTTTTTTTTCTAAATTTCGAATAATTTTAACTTTTTTTTTGTGATCCTCATGGTCACCATGACTAAAATTAAGACGAAATACGTCAGCGCCAGATAAAAATAATTTCTCAATAGCTTTTTCAGTCTCACAGGCTGGTCCTAATGTTGCAACAATTTTGGCTTTACGGTTTCTAAGTTTCATTTGATTTGTTTAGAAATTAATAAATAACATGATATTAGTAAATTACCATGAGTAAAATATCAAAAGAACAAGATTACAAAATTAAAGCTAACGTGCTTGATCATTTAATTAATCATTTAAGAGATAGGACTGATGTACAAAATATTGACTTGATGAATCTTAGTGGATTTTGCAGAAATTGTTTATCAAAATGGTATGTAAAATATGCAAAAGAGGAAAACTATGATCTAGACTATGAGGAATCAAGAAAGATTATTTATGGAATGGCTTACTCTGAATGGAAAAGTAAATATCAATCAGAAGCAACAAAAGAACAAATAGAACAATTTAAAAAAAAATAGTTTAGATGACTGAAAAATTGCCGAACTGGAATTTAGGAGATTTTTACTCTTCTATAAAAGACGAAGGAATTGATCTTGATCTGGAAAAATATAGAAATTTTTCTAAATCTTTCAACAAAAAATATAAAGGTCAATTAGTTAATCAAGCTCAAAATCTCGAAAGCACCATTAAAGAGTATGAAGACGGTAATGAACTTGGTGACAAGATTGGAAATTTCGCTTTTTTGATATACGCAACAAATATGAACGACCAAGAGACGGTTCAATTCTATCAAGGTATAAATGAAAAACTTACAGAGATATCATCAAACTTGATTTTTTTTACAAACGAAATAAATGCTACAAATGACCAAGAATTTGAAATATTTTTATCAAATGCTGGCAAATATAAAAATTGGTTAATTAATATTCGTCGATATAAACAACATCAACTTGATGAAAAAAGTGAGATGATTTTCCTTGATAAGAATTTAACCTCTAACTCTTCATGGGTGAGATTCTTTGAAGAACAAATAAACGATTTAAAATTTAAAATCGATGATAAAGATTTAAATAGTTCAGAAGCTTTAAATTTATTATCTGATCATAATGCAACTACCAGAAAAAAAGCAGCTAAAAGTATTGAAGATGTTTTTAAATCGAATGTAAAAACTTTTTCATTTATTACAAACACTCTCGCAAAAGATAAAATTACTAATGATAAGTGGAGAAAATATAAATCTCCAACAGACTCAAGAAATTTAGCGAATAATGTTGAAAATGAAGTCGTTGAGGCACTAACTGAAAGTGTTACTTCCAATTACAAGAATATTTCACATCGATACTATAAAATTAAAGCCAAACTTTTTAATCAAGAAAAACTTAATTATTGGGATAGAAATGCGCCTTATCCTGATTCACCTAATAAAAAAATAAATTGGTCTGAGGCAAAAGATATTGTAATCCGCTCATATGCTAACTTTGATAAAAGTTTTAAAGATATTGTATTATTATTTTTTAATAACAGTTGGATTGATGCAGAATTAAAATCAGGTAAATCTCCAGGAGCATTTGCAGCTTCTACAATTCCTTCAATTCACCCTTACATTTTGACAAACTTCCACGGTAAAACCAGAGATGTAATGACATTAGCTCATGAACTTGGACATGGATGTCACCAATATTTGTCTGCTAAACAAGGTTTATTGTTATCAAGCACTCCTCTTACTCTAGCAGAGACAGCAAGTGTTTTTGGAGAGATGATGACTTTTCGAACACTACTTGAAGATAGTGATAAGAGTGCCAGAAAATATCTTTTTGCATCAAAAATAGAGGACATGATTAATACTGTTATCAGGCAAATATCATTTTTTGAATTTGAAAAGTTAGTTCACAATGAGAGAAAAAAAGGAGAGTTATCATCTGATCAACTTTGTGATTTTTGGATGAAAACACAATCAGAAAGTCTTGGTCCTAATATTGAATTAACAGATGGTTATAAATATTTTTGGACATACATACCTCATTTTATTCATACTCCTTTTTATGTATATGCATACGCTTTTGGAGATTGTTTAGTAAATATTTTGATTCAACTTTATGATGAAGGCCTACCAAATTTTAAGGAAAGTTACATTAATCTTTTAAAAAGTGGTGGCTCGAAACACTATAGTGAAGTTTTGAAACCATTTAATGTGGATCTCAAACAAAAAAATAGTTGGGAGAAAGGACTCTCAATGATTTCAGGTCTAATAGATGAGTTTGAAAAAAGTATCTAGCTTAAAATGAAAGAAGAAAATAATCTAGTATCAAGAGTGAAAAGGTACTCAAAAGTCACAACTTCCATGACTTCTTTAGCTACTAAATTTGCAGGAAAAAAATATTTAAATTTTGATTTGAGTGATCAAAAGTACGCGGCTCAAATCACAGAGATTTTAGGCAATTTAAAAGGACCTTTGATGAAGGTGGCACAACTAAGCGCCACTATTCCTGATTTACTGCCTGAAGAGTATTCTAGAAAATTAGCTGAATTACAGTCAAATGCACCTCCGATGTCTTGGGTGTTTGTAAAAAGAAGAATGAAAGCTGAATTAGGTGAAAATTGGCAAAATAATTTCAAAGAATTCAATCAAGAGGCAAGTTTTGCTGCCTCTTTAGGTCAGGTACATAAGGCCAAATTGAAAACCAATGATTATGTTGCGTGTAAACTTCAATATCCTGATATGTCTTCAGCAGTAGAAGCTGACTTAAACCAACTTAAAATAATATTTAAAATTTACTCTAGTTATAATAAATCAATTCAAATTAGAGAGATCTATAAAGAAATAGAAGCAAGACTAAAAGAAGAATTAAATTATAGTTTAGAAAACAAACATTTAAAAATATTTAAATTTATTCATAAAAATAACACATATATAAAAATCCCAAATGTTTACGAAAAAATATCTACTAACAGACTTTTAATAATGGAATTTCTTAATGGTAAAAAATTAATTGAATACAAAAATGCACCACAAAAAACTAGAAATGAATTAGCAAAAAAATTATTTATGGCATGGTACTTACCCTTTTATAAATACGGTATAATTCATGGAGATCCACATTTAGGTAATTACTCAGTAGATAATAAAAATAATATTAATTTATTTGATTATGGCTGCGTAAGGATATTTCCACCTAAGTTTGTTAAAGGCGTAATTGACCTTTATTTTGCCCTAAAAGAAAAAGATAATAAAAAGATAAAAACCGCTTATCAAGTATGGGGGTTTAAAGACATTGATGATAAATTAATGAATGTTTTAAATAAATGGGCTTTATTCTTGTATGATCCAATTTTAAAGAATGAGGTCCGAAAAATACAAGACTCAGATAGTGGTATCTATGGAGCTAAAATAGCTAGTGAAGTCCACAAAGAACTTAAAAAATATGGAGGAGTTAAACCTCCAAGAGAGTTTGTATTTATGGATCGAGCAGCGGTTGGTTTGGGGTCAATCTTCATTCATTTGAGGGCTGAAATAAATTGGTACAAGCTTTTTCATGACTTAATTAAAGATTTTTCAGTAAAAAATGTTGAAACCAATCAAAAAAAAGCATTCAAATTTGCCGGTTTATGAATACTTTGAACAAATTTTTAATAAATTTTATAAATCTTAGACTTAACAAATTAGATTTATCTGATATACAACATACCTTCTAAAAGGAACAATAATGATAATAGGTGCAGTTAAAGAGAAAAAAAAGTTTGAAAATAGAGTTTCTATTTCCCCTGATGATGTAAAAAACTATGTAAAAGCCGGTCACCAAGTATTTATTGAAAAGGGGGCAGGTTCACTTTCAGGTTTTAATGATAAATCGTATAGAGAGTCTGGAGCGAGTCTATCTACTTCAAAAGAAGTTTTTAAGAATTCTGATATTATTTTAAAAATAAATTGCCCAACCCCAGACGAGTCTAGACTAATTAAAAATAACTCAATGGTTATTTCGCAAATCAGTATACAGAACAACCAAGACAGTATTAAAATTTTAAATTCTAAAAAAATATCAGCGTTTGCTTTAGAATTAGTCCCAAGAATTACTCGAGCTCAAGATATGGATATTTTGTCCTCTCAAGCAAACTTAGCTGGATATCATGCGGTTATAGATGCTGCTCAAGAATTTAACAGAGTATTACCATTATTTATGACGGCTGCTGGTAAAGTTACTCCGGCAAATGTTTTAGTCATAGGTGCAGGTGTTGCAGGTTTACAAGCTATAGCAACTGCTAAACGATTAGGTGCTATTGTTTTTGCTACAGACGTAAGAATAGCCTCAAAAGAGCAAGTTGAGAGTCTTGGTGGTAAATTTGTTATGGTCGAGGATGAGGAGTCCAAGAATGCTGAAACAAAGGGTGGTTATGCAAAAGAAATGAGTGCCGAGTATCAAAAAAAACAAGAAGCTTTATTGGCCGAAACTTTAAAAACAATGGATATTGTAATATGTACTGCTCAAATACCAGGAAGAAAAGCACCTTTAATTTTAAAAAAAGAAATGTTGGAAAACATGCAAAATGGTTCAGTTATTGTTGATTTAGCTGTAGAATCTGGAGGTAACTGCGAATTTAGCCAAGTTGGAAAAGTCGTTTCAAAAAATGGCCTTAAGATTCTAGGTCATGCCAACGTTCCTGGCAGAGTAGCAAATAATGCCTCAAGCCTTTTTTCAAAAAATATTTCTAACTTTTTAAAATTAATGAACTTTGAAGATAAGAAAAAATCTATGATTAATAAAAGTGATGAAATTATTAAAGCTACAATGATTTGCTCAGCTGGAAAGATTTTAATAAAATAAAAAGGAGTTACTATGTCAGAAATTTCAAATCAATTAGAAAATTTATCATACAAGGCACAACAAATTGCAAATGAAGCAAGCCAGTTAGCATCTAGTGTGGCCGAAACATCTGGGGGCCATAGTGACTTTATTATTTTTGGTATAACTGTTTTGGTATTGGCTTGTTTTGTAGGTTATTATGTGGTTTGGTCGGTTACTCCTGCTTTACACAGCCCTTTAATGGGTGTCACAAACGCTATTTCGTCTGTAATTATTGTTGGAGCTTTATTGGCCGCAGGCCCTGTTGATAGTAACATTTCTAAATATTTTGGTTTAGTTGCTGTAACTCTTGCTGCCGTTAACATATTTGGGGGGTTTGTTGTAACAAATCGAATGCTCTCCATGTTTAAAAAGAAACAATAGGTAAAAAATGTCAACTTTAACAACTGCAGCATATTTAGTTTCATCGGTTTTATTTATACTTTCTCTTAGAGGGTTATCACATCCCTCCACTGCAAGGAGAGGAAATTTTTTAGGAATATTAGGGATGGCTATAGCCATAGTCACAACATTGTCTAATCCTGGTGTACTAAGCTATAAAGAAATTGGAATAGCTTTTTTAATAGGTGGTTTGATTGGAACATCCATCGCAGTTAAAATTCAAATGACTGCATTACCACAATTAGTTGCTGCTTTCCATAGCTTGGTTGGATTAGCTGCTGTGTTTGTTGCTGCCTCTGCATATTACAATCCTAGTGCCTTTAACATAGGTACTGTTGGATCTATTCCAATGGGAAGTTTAATAGAAATGTCAATTGGAACAGCAATTGGAGCGGTGACTTTTACAGGATCTATTATAGCTTTTGGAAAACTCCAAGGTTTTGTCTCAGGAAATCCTTTAGTTTTCAAAGGTCAACATTTTATTAATTTACTTTTGGGTTTAGGTATTATTGCTTTAATTGTTAAGTTTTGTATCGATCAAAACCAAGAATTATTCTGGCTTATCGTTTTTGCCTCATTTGTTATCGGGGTCCTATTAATTGTTCCAATAGGAGGAGCGGATATGCCCGTTATTGTTTCAATGTTAAACTCATATTCTGGATGGGCCGCTGCCGGAATTGGTTTTACTTTATCCAACAACTTATTGATTATTACCGGCGCCCTTGTTGGGTCATCAGGAGCTATCTTGAGTTACATAATGTGTAAGGGAATGAATAGATCTTTCTTAAACGTTTTGCTTGGAGGATTTGGTGGTGAACAAGCAGCTAGTGCTAGTGGAGTCAAAGATGATCGTCAAGCAAAACAAGGTAACGCTGCTGATGCTGCATTTATGATGAAAAATAGCAAAACAATAATCATAGTTCCTGGTTACGGAATGGCTGTGGCTCAAGCACAACACGCACTGAGAGAGATGGGTGATTTACTTAAAGCTGCAGGTGCAGAAGTAAGATACGCAATCCATCCTGTAGCTGGTAGAATGCCGGGACACATGAATGTGTTACTTGCAGAAGCAAATGTTCCCTATGATGAAGTTCTAGAACTCGATGAAATTAATAGAGATTTCTCTGAGACTGATGTTGCATTTGTGATTGGTGCTAATGATGTAACTAACCCGGCTGCAAAAACTGATAAGACTAGTGCCATTTATGGTATGCCTATTTTAGATGTAGAAAATGCTGGACAAGTATTTTTCGTTAAAAGAGGTATGGCTAGTGGATATGCAGGTGTTCAAAATGAATTATTTTTCCGAGACAACACCTTGATGTTATTTGGAGATGCTAAGAAAGTTTGTGAAGATATAATTAAAGGACTGGAGAATTAGTCAAATTTCTTCTTACGCATAAGTTTTTTAAATCTTTTAATTGATTCGGCTTTTTCACGAAGTTTTCTTTCTGATGGTTTTTCATAATTTTTTCTTAACTTTAATTCTTTGAAAATACCCTCTCTTAAAAGCTTTTTTTTGAGTACGCGTATAGCAGCCTCAACATTATTATCTCTGACTTGAACTTCTATTGCCAATCTAGTAACCTCATGAAGGCGTAATTTATATATAAATATGAAGTCAAAGCAAGAAAAATTAGCTAACTTATTTATTAATGAAGTTCCTAAATTTGGTTGGTCCAGAGAAACTCTCTTACAATGCGCAAAAAAGCAAAGAATATCAACATCCGCTCTAGCAAAATTATTTCCATCTTTTGAATATGATGTCTTAAAATTCATAATTGCTCAAAATAACATTCAAGTTGAGAAGAACTACAACTCCTTCAACAACTCACGATTAAAAACTAGAGATAAAATTAAAACAATCATGGAGCTAAAATTTGAAAATAACAGCCATCTCAAAAAAGCATTACCTGAAATGCTAAAATTTCTTTTGAGACCTGGTAACATATTAATGTCTATTAAAATGCTTCACGAAAATAGTGACTTTATATGGAGTTTATCAGGTGATAAATCAAATGATTTTAGTTACTATTCAAAGCGAGGTTTACTTTCAATGATTTATCTCGCCACATTAATTTATTGGCTTAACGATAAGTCAGAAAAAGATATTGCTACCAAAAACTTTATCAGCAAATCAGTTGATGGAATAGTTGATGGAGTTTCAAGACTTAAACAATTAAGTTTACTCAAAGGCTTAGCTGAAAATTTTATGTCTAGGTATGCTAAAAAGACATCTTAAATTTCCTTTAAAACATTTAATAAATCTCCAAAAAGTATAAAAATTTATTCTCATTTAAATTTTAAATTTATTTTTGTTAATAGAAAGGCACATAATGAATAAAATTTTTATTACTTTGATTTTTACGATTTTTTCATCATTAGCTTTTGCAAATGGACATATGCAGCCAAACTCTTTTGCTGTAACTTTAAAAGTTCCATCTGCAGATGTAGAGAAAGTTGAATCTATCTTACAAAGCCATCATCAGTTTATGCATGATAAACATTCTTTATCTGGTGATGATAGATTAAACTCTTATTCTATCGTTAAAGGTTTTGAGCCTGTAGATTTAACTGACCCTTCGAAAGGTGTTACCGATAATGTCTTTTATTTTTTAAGCGAGCATTATCAAACTCCAGTTGGCTTGCAGCTTCATGGACAAGCATCTGAGACTTGGGAGGATGTACAAGAGTTTAGATCGATAATATATCAGTATGGTATCGCAATTGCTTTTCCAGGCGAAGTCATAGCTAAGATGAATCGCTAAGAAAAAATAATAAATACTCGCGGTTATTAATTTAGCCGCGAGAAAATAAAACCTCTTCAGGAACTCATCAAATACATTATAATAAACAATAATTGGAGGACTGATGAGTATTCAAAAAACAATTACACCCATAAATAATACTATTTATTTAGAGAGAGAATTAGCCTCAGATAGTAAAATTAATTCAGTCATAGATAAAGCCTCAACAAGTTTTGAAATTTGGAAAAACACATCTCTTGATGACCGAATTAATATTGTTAATAAATTTATTGATAACTTAATCGCTCTCAAAGATGAAATATCAAAGGAAATTTGTTGGCAAATTGGAAGGCCCATATCTCAATGTGCAGGAGAATTAAGAGGCTTTGAAGAGCGCTCAAGACACATGGTAGATATTGCTAAAGACTCATTACAAAATCTTCCAGCCACTCAAAACGAAGAATTTGACAACTATATATACAAAACACCTCTTGGGGTGATTTTTGTAATGGCCCCATGGAATTATCCGATTATTACTGCAACTAACACAATTGTTCCTGCTATAATTTCAGGTAATAGTTTAATTTTAAAACATTCATCTCAAACACCAAGATGTGCAGAACTAATTTTTCAAGCTTTCGAAAATACTGGGATACCTGAAGGTGTTTTCCAGTTTATTCATACTGATCATAAAGCTTGTGAAAAAATAATCTCTGACTCAAGAATAGCTCATGTTGTTTTCACTGGCTCTGTTAGAGGAGGGCAGGAGGTAAAAAAATATATAGGAACGCGATTTATTAATGCTGGTCTTGAATTAGGAGGAAAAGACCCTGCCTACGTTAGAGCTGATGCTGACTTAAACCATGCAATTGAAAATCTTGCTGATGGAGCTCTCTTTAATTCTGGTCAATCTTGTTGTGGGATTGAAAGAATTTATGTTGATAAGATAATATATAAAGAATTTATTGATGGCTTTAAAAGTATTACTGAAAATTATAACTTAAACGACCCATCAAAATCAGATACTAATTTAGGCCCTGTTGTGAGACAGTCAGCTGCTAATTTTATTAGAGCTCAAATGAATGAGGCAGAGAGTAGCGGAGCAAAACGTCTTATTGATGAGAGTAAATTTACTATATCTAAAGATGATAATTGTTATGTTTGTCCTCAAGTAATGGTTGATGTTAATCATAATATGAGATTTATGATGGAGGAAACATTTGGACCAGCTGTTGGAATTATGCCAGTAAGTGATGAAGACGAAGCTAAAAAACTTATGAACGATAGCCCATACGGTCTAACAGCGTCTGTTTGGACAAAAGATATTGAATTTGCTAGAGTTTTTGGAAAATCGATTGAGACTGGAACCTTTTTTATGAATAGATGTGATTATTTAGACCCTGCTCTTGCATGGACCGGCGTCAAAGACACAGGTATGGGATGTTCACTTTCTGTTTTGGCTTTTGATCAATTCACTCGACCACAAAGTTTTCATATGAGAAAATTGGGATAGAATTATTAATGTCAATTAGTTTTAAAGAATTAAAAGCAAAAATTTTATCTAAAGAGATTGATACGGTATTGGTTTCTTTGTCTGATATGCAGGGAAGATTGGTCGGTAAAAGAGTTACTGGAAAAGCATTTCTTGATTATGTCCATAAAGAAACACATTTTTGTAATTACCTTTATACAGTTGATTTCGATATGTACACCGTCCCTGGTTTCAAGTCGTCATCTTGGGATACAGGTTATGGAGATATGACAGTAATCCCTGATCAAAATACAATTAAAATCTTACCATGGTTAGAAAAAACAGCATTGATACTTGGTGATGCATTTGAGCATGATGGAGTTACACCACTAAATCATTCAACGAGAGAAATTTTAAAACAAGCAATACTAAAAGCAAATAAGATGGGCTTTGAACCAATGATAGGCTCAGAATTAGAATTTTTTCTTTTTAAACAAACTTATGAAGAAATACATGAAAATAATTATAAAAATTTAAAAGAGACATCTTGGTATATTGAAGATTATATGATTTTTCAAACCTCCAAGGAGGAGGGCTTTAATCAAGAGCTTAGAAACAGTTTAATGGAGTCAGGCGTTTATGTTGAATGCACAAAAGGCGAAGCCGCACCTGGACAACAAGAAATAAATGTTGTTTACACTGATGCTCTTAATATGGCAGACAATCACATACTAATAAAAAATGCTGTAAAAGAGATAGCATACAAAAATAACAGAGCTGCAAGTTTCATGGCAAAATATAATAAAGATGTTTGTGGAAGTTCATGTCATATTCACAACTCCTTATTTGGCACTAAATCAAAGAAAAATATTTTTTATGATGCTAAAGACTCTTTGGGTATGTCAAAAATTTTTAAAAGTTATGTTGCTGGACAAATTCTTTTTTTAAGAGATTTGTCAATTTTCCTTGCACCTAATGTAAATTCTTATAAACGTTTTCAGGAGGGCTCATTTGCACCTACAACTGCAGCATGGGGACTGGATAATAGAACGGCTGGATTTAGGTTAGCTGGTCATGGAAATTCTATTCGAATTGAGTGCCGTGTACCAGGTGCTGATGTAAACCCCTACTTGGCATTTTCAGGTCTTATTTTAGCTGGGCTATATGGAATTGAAAATAATCTTAAGTTAGAGGATCCATTAAAAGGAAATATATACCAGAATAAAAAAGCTAAAATTGTTCCAGGAACATTAAGAGAAGCAATAGAAATAGCCAAAAAATCTAAATTATTACCAAAGATTTTCTTACCAGATGTTTTAGAACATTATATTCACTCTGCTCAATGGGAGCAATCTGAGTATGACAAGTCTGTAAATGACTGGGAACATAAAAGGTATTTTGAGAGAGGATAATTTTAAATAAGGAGAAAATATGCAGAACATGAATTGGAATTACCCAACAACTATTTGGTTTGGTGAAAATAGATATAAAGATATACAAGAGGCTTGCAGTTCAATAAATATTCAAAATCCATTAATAGTCACTGATCCTGGATTGCTAAATACTGACTTAATAGAAAAATTAAATAAAAGTTTAAAATCTCAAACAAAAGTTTATTCAGATGTCCAAGGTAACCCAACAGGTTCCAATGTGACTAATGGTGTTAAAGTTTTATTAGAAGGCGATCATGATGGTGTTATAGCTATTGGTGGAGGTTCGGCGATGGATGTTGGAAAAGGAATAGCTTTTTTAGCTCATCAAACTAAACCATTGTGGGATTTTGAGGATATTGGTGATCTTTGGATGAAAGCTGACTCAAAATCTATATTGCCAATAATTGCATTACCTACAACTGCTGGAACTGGTTCAGAGGTTGGTCGAGCTGCAGTTTTTTTAAATGAGGAAACAAAGAAGAAAAAAATTATATTTCATCCTAAAATGCTACCACAAATAGCTATCCTAGACCCTATTTTATCCTTAGGCCTTCCTAAAAACGTTACTGCTGGCTCAGGTATGGATGCTTTAGCACATTGTATTGAGGCATTTTCTTCTCCTTTTTATCATCCAATGGCTGAGGGAACTGCGGTTGAAGGAATAAGGTTAGTAAAAGAGAATATTCTAGACGTTTATAATGATGGAGGAAATGTGATAGCTAGAGCTAATATGCTTGTTGCGTCAATGATGGGTGCAGCTGCTTTCCAAAAAGGATTAGGAGCAATTCACTCTGTTACGCATCCTGTAAATTCTTTATACAATTCTCACCACGGCACTACAAATGGTACTGTTATGCCTTTTGTCCTTGAGTATAATCGATCAGCCATAGAGTCAAAATTTGACAGATTAGGTAAGTATATAAACATCAGCGGCGGCTTAGATGGAATAATTGATTGGGTAAATAAATTAAAAAAAGAGATGAATATTCCTCATAGCCTGCAAGACATGGGAGTAGAGTTGGGTGATGAGGAAAAATTATCAAAATTGGCTTTTGAAGATCCTAGCACTGGAGGTAATCCATTACCTATGACAGTTGATAAATTCAAAGAGTTAATAAAAATTTGTATTTTAGGTTAATAAAGTGTGGATAAATTTCTACACAAATTAGTACTCTAAACATAAAAATCTATTGTTTGCTTGGTTTTTTTTAAGGTTATTCATTTCAAACATAGATACCATAACCATATTCAACAACACTTAATTATCTAATACAATATAATCTAAGTTCGTGAGAGGAGGATGTATGTCCAAAAAAATTAAATTTTCTAGAAGAAAGTTTATGAAATTTATGGCAAAGAGTGGTTTAGGTGCAGCTGCACTTACTTCAGCTCCGATGCTAAATCATAATTTCTTATATAACTCTGCTTTCGCTGCATCCGGTAAACCACTTATTTTTGCAGCTGCGGAAGCTCTTACGGGTAACTGGGACCCAACTACACACACAAATCTTGGTCAATTAATTTTTGAGAGCTATGTGTTTGGTTATTTAACAAGGTGTCCTATGAAACCTGAAAACCCTACTCAATTAAATTTTGAGTTAGCCACTGAGGCAACTGAAATTGATAAGTTCACCCTTGAGTTTAAACTTCGAGACGGTGTAACTTTCCACAACGGTAAACCTTTTGGTGCTGAGGATGTTAAAGCAACCTATGAGTATGGTTCACAACCTGATAGACCTGCACAATGGTACCCGGGTCAAGTTGATGTAGAGGTAGTTGATAGACTTACTGTTAGAATTAAAACAGAAAAGTATGGTTATCCAGCTGGTCTATTCTATTACTTATCATCATTTCTACCAATATTATCTGCTGATGATGTAGCAAATCCTAACAACGCTGCATCAAGACCAAATGGTACAGGAGCTTTTAAATTTGTTGAACAGGATGGTGATAACACAATCATGGAAGCAAATGAAAATTTCTTCATGGGCAAACCTAAAATTCCAAGAGTTCAATATAATTTTGTAGGTGACACTGCTACACGTACACTTGGTCTTTTGTCAGGAGAGTATAATGTTACTGAAAGACTAGAACCAGAACAGGTTGATACAATAGTTGCTAACGGTGGATTTGCACTTAACCAAGCAGTCTCAACTGAGAACAAATATTTATGGTTTAGGTGCAGTAAACCTCCATTTAATGACATAAATATGAGAAAAGCAGTTGCTCATGCTATTGATAGAGAAGGCCTTTTGGATATCTTAGGTATTTCTGGTACTTATACAGGCTGTCACGTTTCACCGGTTAAGTTCGGATATACCGATGTTGAGGGTTTTCCTGAGTACAATCCTGATAAATGCCAAGAATATTTAGCAAAAGCAGGATTTCCTAAAGGTAAGGGATTGCCAGAGTTAGAGTACATTACTTCAGTAGGTTTCTATCCAAAAACAAAGGAATACGGTGAATACATTACAGCTCTTTTAAATGAGCAAGGTATTCCTGTAAAGCTTTCTGTTCTTGAGCTTGGAGCTTGGGGTAATAAACTTTATGACAGAGAAGGTGGTGGCCCAGGTCATATGATTGATTGTGGTTGGTGTACTGGCTCTCCAGAACCTGATCTCGTTATCAGAACACACTTTCATTCCTCATCAAAAAGAATAACAGGTATTGTAGATGCTGATATAGACGCAGCACTTGATAAAGAAAGAAACGCACCAAGTGTTGGCGAAAGGGAGCAAATTCTCAAAACTGAGGTCATGCCTTTATTAGTAGATAAAATGCCGTCAGTCCCATTATTCGGATCAGTTTTTATCCACGCTATGGCTAATGATGTCAAAGATCTCTACATATACCCTAATGGTATGATGAGTGCTGAAACAGCATCTATTGGCTAAATGCACCTAGCTGGACAGTTTGTAAGGAGAATTTTACAAGGAGTAGTAGTCGTATTGATTACTACATTTTTAATATTCTCTATTTTAAGAATTGTCCCAGGTGATCCAGTTAGATTAATTGTCGGGGGTATGGCCCCCGACAATCTCGTTGAAGAGATTGCCCAAAAAATGGGTTTAAGAGACCCAATACCTGTTCAATTTGGAAGATACCTATCTCAAGTTGTTCAAGGAGATTTAGGTAACTCTTATCAAAGACCTAAAAACGGAATGATGGGGCAAGGTGGAGATTTTAACGCAAACATGGATGTAGAAATGGCTGAGGTATCTGACTTAATACTTGAAAGGTTACCTTACACACTTCAGCTAGCCGGTTTAGCATTATTAATTTCTTTAATAATTTCTTTTCCTTTAGGTATTTCTGCAGGTTTAAAGCCTAAAGGTTTTATAAGTAAAATTGCATTTTTCATTAGTTCAGTTTTTGTATCAATCCCAAATTTTTGGCTAGGAATAGTACTGGCTCTTTTTATAACAATAAAATTAGGTCTTTTGCCTTCTATAGGTTATCAAAATTTTGCATACACTATACTCCCTGCAATAGTTTTGGCTGTGGAGACTTGTCCATTTATAATTAGAACTATCTCCGTCTCTTTTGCAGAGATATCTCAAGAATATTTTATAAAATCAGGTAAGGTTAGAGGTTTAACCAGAAATGGAGTAATCTACAGGCATACATTAAGAAATGCATCCATACCTTTACTTAACTTATTAGGAATACAATTAAGCACACTGCTTGGCGGGGTAATAGTGGTTGAATACATTTTTGACTATCCGGGTTTAGGTCAACTTACAATTTATGCTGTTTTACAAAGAGACTTTCCATTAATTCAAGGCATAGCTATGGTTACAAGTGCATTGTATGTGGGTTTAAACATCGCTGTGGATTTAATAACATACTCAATAGACCCAAGACTCGAGTCATGACGTTAGATGACTCAAGTATATCAAAAAAAATTTTTTATGACTCTTGGCAAAATAACTTTTTTAAATTTTCTGTAATCTTTTTTATATTCATCTGTCTGCTCGCTTTTATTTATCCAGAGATCAGTGAAATTAAAGCAGAAAAGATGAATATTAAGTCAAAATTTTTACCACCAATTTTTTTTGAGGGTTTTTCTTGGACTCATATATTAGGCACCGATCAACTTGGAAGAGATATGTTAATGCGTTGTTTAGTTGGATTAAGATTTTCTTTAATCATAGGTTTTGCATCAGTATTTATAATGCTCTTATTTGGTTGTCTTGTTGGAATAATATCTGGATTTAAATCGTCTTGGGTAGATGTAATAATAATGAGAATTACTGACGCTCAACTATCTATACCAATGGTTATTCTTGCAATCAGTATTTTAGGTGTTTCCCGGCCAAATCTAGCTTCAATAATTTTAGTTTTGGCGCTATCCGGTTGGCCTCTTTATGCAAGAGTCTCAAGGAGTATGGCTTTAATTGAGAGAGATAAAGAATATGTAAGAGGTGCAAGAATTTTAGGAGCCAATGACTTTAGAATAATTTTTTTTCTGGTAGTTCCAATTATTCTCCCACCAATAGCATTTGTTTCAGTTTTAGATATTGCGAGAATGATGATTTTTGAGGCAATTCTGGGTTTTCTTGGCCTTGGTGTTCAACCCCCTACACCAACCTTCGGTAATATAATAGCAGATGCAAGAAAATATTTAATTAATGCGTGGTGGATTGCAACGATGCCTGGTGTTTTTTTAGTTATAACTTTAGTAACATTAAATTATATAGGCTCAACTCTAGAAAAATCAAAAAATAAAATCTTTGGAGAGGGTATTTAAATAAAATGAGTAATCTATTAAGTGTAGAAAACCTATCTCTAAAAGATCGATCTACTAGTAATAATGTTCTTAGAAATATTTCTTTTAATTTAAGGGAAAAAGAAATACTTGGGGTTGTTGGTGAAAGTGGCTCTGGAAAAACCTTACTCTCTCAAGCTATAGTAAATTGGCTACCAGAAAATTTAGTAATCTCTTCAGGAGAAATTAATTTTTTAGGAAAAAAAATGAGTGCAATGAGCGAAAACGAATTAGAAAAAGAAATTAGAGGAAAGGAAATAGCCTATATTGGCCCAAATGCAATAAACTCCCTAGATCCCACTTACTCTGTTGGTGCCCAATTATTAGAGAAAGCAGTGAGCATCGATAAAGGAAACACAAGTAAAGAAATATTAAAACAAAAAGTTATTAGTCTTTTAGACGATGTATTGATTCCTTCGCCTGAAAAAAGATTTTATGAATACCCTTCTCAATACAGTGGAGGTATGATGCAAAGAGCTATGATTGTTGATGCTTTGTTGAGCTCTCCAAAATTATTAGTTGCTGATAATATTACTATGCCGCTTGATGTAACAGTAGCTGCACAAATAATAAAATTAATGAGAGTTCTCAGAGATAAATTTAATACGACTATTATATTTTCATCATCATCTTTACCAGTTGTCAGAGAAATATCAGACAACTTGATCATTATGAAGAATGGTTCAATAGAGGAGCAAAATAGCACTAATGAAATAACTTCTAATCCAAAAAGCGAACATACAAAAGAATTGATTAAAAACACCCCAAAAATTTGGTCAGAGAATATTAATTTTCAAAATATTGAAACTAAGCCTATTCTTAGCATCAAAAACTTTAGTAAGTCTTATAAAGTTAGGAACAAAAATAAATTTAATTCATTTTATCAGGTAAAAGCAGTAAGAGACTTTTCAATTGATGTTTATGAGGGAGAAAATTTAGGGATAATTGGTGAGTCTGGCTGTGGTAAATCTACATTATCAAGACTAATTTCTCTTCTTGAAAAATCTGATACTGGAACAATTACATTTAATGGAGAGGACCTATCTGATTTGAATAAAGATAAAATAAAAAATTTTAGACAGTCTTTACAATTAATACTCCAAGATCCTTATAATAGTCTTCCATCTCGTCAAACAATAGGGAGAATAATTAGTGAAGGATTATTAATACATACCCAACTAAGTAAAATGGAGATCAAAGAAAAGGTATTATCTATTATGAGTGAGGTTGGCATAGATCAAAATGAATACAATAAATTATTAGTTGGAAAGAGTGGAAGCTTTAGACAAAGAGTAAGTATAGCCAGGGCTTTAATTCTTGAGCCGAAGGTAATTATTCTTGATGAAACACTATCCTCTTTAGATCAAAAAGAACAAGAAATGTTACTATCACTCTTTAGTGATATTCAAGCGAAAAGAAACCTTACATATATATTTATTTCACATGATCTGGCAATGGTCAGAAAATCATGCAATAGAATTGCTGTTATGTATATGGGTAGGATAGTTGAACTAGCAAAAAATGAAATTTTGTTTGATAAATGTGGCCATCCTTATACCAGAACTTTATTATGCACAATTCCAACTCTAGATAAAAACCCATATGATAAAAACTTATATTTGATGGATGGTGAACCTCCTGACCCAACTGAGATAGGTACGGAATGCTCTTTCAAATCAAGATGTCCACATTTTAAAAATAATAAAAAAGGGAGTACTGATATGGGGTTAATTGAAATTCAATCAGGCCACTGGGTAGATAAATGTGGGGTAGATTGTGGAAGATAACTTTTATAAAATTTCAACAAAATCAAAACAATATTTACACGAACTTTTAAGTGATTATTCCAAAATTGGAAGAAATGAAAACAATGGTATTGACAGAGTTGCTCTTACTCATGCAGATAAGCAGGGTAGAGATTATTTTATTAAACTATTAAAGGAAAATAATTTTGATGTAAAAATAGATAATATTGGCAATATTTTTGGTCTAATAAACTTCAATAATAGCAATAATTATATTTTATCTGGCTCACATATTGATAGTCAGCCAAATGGTGGCAACTTTGACGGAATATTTGGAGTTATCAATGCATTTGTAGCTGTTAAAGAAATATCTGAAAAAGTAAAAAAAAATAATCTTAAAACCAAATCTAATTTAGCTGTTGTATCTTGGACAAATGAGGAAGGAGCTAGATTTCAACCAAGTATTTTAGGAAGTAGTGTTTATACCGGACAAATGGCTTTAGATAAAGCTTATGAAATTTTAGATACCAACAAAGTTTCTGTCAAAGACTCTCTTAAAGAGATAGATTATTTAGGAAGTGATGTTTTTAAAAAACCAACACAATACATAGAAACTCATGTTGAATGCGGTAAAATTCTAGAAAATAATAATAATCAAATTGGAATTATCGATAAATTTTGGGGATGTCACAAACATAATATTCATTTATTTGGTGAGCAGGCTCACACTGGCCCAACACCAATGAGCCAGAGAAAAGATGCTTTGCATGCTGCTTCTCTTATAATTTCTGAGCTAAAAAAAATGTCTGATTTGTCAAAAAAAACTTTATATACGTCTGTTGGAAAAATAGATGTATATCCTAACTCTCCAAATGTAGTTCCTGGTTTTGTAAGTCTTTTTTCAGAAATAAGATCTCCATATGAAGATGTTCTAGAGGAAAATTTAAACTATTATGAGAGCTTTATAAAAGAACTTTCTAAAAAAACTGATATTAAAATTATAATAAACACTCATTCGAAAAGAGATGCAGGTAAATTTGATGTTAAAATCAATTCTAAAATTGAAGAATTATTAAATAAAAATAATATTAAATATGAGTATTTAGACACTATTGCAGCACATGATGCGGTTCCAATGTCAAAAATAGTTCCGTCCACAGTATTTGTAACCCCAAGTGTTGACGGTATTATTCATGACCCAAAAGAATTTACTAAACCTGAGGATTTAGAGACTTGTTTAGATATACTTTATCAATATATCTCAGAGGAGTGTTTGGATGTCGAAAAACACTGATATTATTGAAATTATTAATAATAATTTTAGGGATATCTCCTCTATAAATATATCAGAATTAAGCTTAGCTGTAGCATCTCCATCTAGAAAAGCAATTGAGCATAGATATTTCCAAATGGAGTGCGTTCACGATAATGAGAATAAAAAGTTTTTTTTAAAAAACATTCTAGAAGAGTCAGAACAATTATTACAATTTGAAAAAATTTCCAAGAATTACAAAAGTATAGAGTTAAAAGATACTGCTAATTTATTTTCTGTTTTAAATAATGAAAAGTTTATAATACTTGATTATTTGGAAGATTATAAAACTGCTAATTTAAGACAACTAAGAGATAAAAATAATATTACAAAAATACTTAATTTTAAAAAAAATCTTAGTAAGCTAAAAAGGTTGGATAATTCTGAGAATGTTTTTTCAAATATAGAAAAGTATATAAATTATATCGATAATAAAAAATTACCTAAATTCCACAAGTTTGAATTTTTTACAAATAGTTTTTATCTTATAAAAAAAAAACTACAAGATATCGATAAAGACTTAGTTCCTTGTCATGTTGATAATTCAGCATCCAATTTTATGATTAATAAAAATAATGATATAAAAATAATTGATCTGGATTTTTGCTCAAATAATGATCCACTATCAGACCTTGGTTCTTTTGTAGCTGAGGTGTGCTTGTTTAAAAATGAGATAAACCCAATTATTGAAGAGTATTACGGTGTATACAAACAAAATTTGGCAAACAGATGTTTTATGTATTCAATTCTAGACGATTTAAAATGGGCAATTTATAATTTTATATACAGTAAAATCTCAAAGAGAAGTCATATTGAATTTATGAAATATTCAAATTGGCGTTTTTTAAGCTGTAATCAAAAACTTTTAAGTTATGACATAGGTCAAATTATGGAGAATATTTAATGAAAGCAATAGGTACCCATAGTACGAATGATGAAAAACAGTTAGAAGATTATTTAACTAAAATTAGCGACTGGGACAAAGGCAGTCTATATTACGAACCTGTAGGGGGAGGTATTACAAATCTTAATTGGCGTGTTTTAAACAAAGATAATAATAAAGAGTATTTTATTAAGGTTCCTGGTGTTGGTACTGAGATATTTATAGACAGAAAAGCTTCTTTAGAAGCAAATTCTCTTGCAGCTAAAATAGGTCTTGGGCCAGTAGTTTATGATTTTTTGAGTGAATTTGGTGTTGAAATTTATGATTTTTTACACGACCATACGACTTGTACTAATTCCTCATTTGAAAATTTAGATACAGCAAAAAAGGTTTTAGAAGGATATAAAAAATTTCATTCGGCTGGAAATCTCTCTATTGTAAAAAGTGGTATAGATTTAGTCGAGGATCATTTTAAACAATTAAGTGAGTTCAAATGTGAAATTCCAAGTGATTTTGAATTCTTGAAATACAATTTTAATGTTGCTAAGGAAATACTTCTAAAAGCTGGTCTAGATTTAGTTCCATGCTTTCACGATCCAATAGCAGGAAATTTTCTTTTTTCAAAAACTGGTGAATTAAAAATGGTTGATTTTGAGTATTCTTTTCAAGGAGATAGATTTTATGATCTAGCAGTATTTTTTGGAGAGATGTTTTTTACCGATGATATAGAGGAGGAACTTTTAAAGCAATATTTTGGTACTTCTAATGAAACCATAAAGTCAAAAATATATATTTACAAAGCAATTGCTGACATTAAATGGGCTAGTTGGGCTTTTATTCAAGATAAACTATCCGCATTAGATTTTGATTTCTACAAATATGGTGCTCTTAAGTATCTTCGTGCTAGGAGTTTTATAATAAGTGATAATTGGAACAAATCATTAGAAAGGATTAATTAAATGAAACTTAAAAACAAAAAAGCATTTGTAACTGGTGGCTCTAGTGGTATTGGTGCTGCTATAGCTACTTTGTTTGCTAAAGAAGGCGCTGATATTTCATTTTGCCATTTTAAAGATGACACAAAAGCAAATTTAGTTATGGAAAAAATAAATGGTTACGGTAGAAAATGTTTCAATCAAAATATTGATATTGGAAAAAAAGATAATTGTGATGATTTTTTTCAAAAATCTTTACAGTCAATTGGAGAACCGGATATTTTGGTTAACAATGCTGGAATTATTTATGCAAGGCCATTTGAGGAGGCAACTGAAAGTGAATTTGATGAAACATTGAATGTTCATTTAAAGAGCACATTTTTTTTAACTCAAAATTGTTATAAAATAATGAAGAAAAACAAATTTGGTAGGATTATTAATATTTCCTCACAACTTGTATTTTCAGGTGGTCCAAACAGAACAGATTACTGTGCAGCTAAAGGCGGAATTTTTTCATTTACTCGAGCTTTATCTTTAGAAGCTATAAATCATAATATTTTAGTCAATAATATAGCCCCAGGTGTAGCACAAACTGCTTTGTTAGATGGAATAGATCAAAATGTTTTAGATCAAGCCAAAGAAATTATACCTATGAAAAGATTTGCTCAGCCTGAAGAAATAGCTCCAACAGCATTACTTTTAGCTTCTGAGGAAGGAAGTTTTTATTGTGGCGCTACACTCTCACCTAATGGGGGTGAGGTTATGGTATGATTGATGAAATTAAACTAACCAAAAATCTTATAAAAATTAATTCAACCAACCCTGGAAAATTTGAAAAAGATGTTTTTGATTTTGTTGAGACTTTATTAAATAAAAAAAAAATAAAGTATAAAAAATACCCCTTAAATAAAAATAGACCTAATTTAGTCATAAAAATTGGGAATAATAGTATTAAAGATAATGTTCTTTTTATTGGGCATTTAGATACTGTGCCATTTGGTCAATTAAAATGGAAGTATGACCCTATCGGAGCCAGAGAATTAAACGGTAAAATTTATGGAAGGGGTTCCACAGATATGAAATCTGCTGTAGCTTCAATGTGTGCAGCTATTCTAAATCGTAAAGATTATAATTTTAAAAATAAAAATATTATTTTAGCATTAGTATCTGGTGAAGAAACAGGATGTGAAGGTTCAAAACTATTAGCTAAAAAGTTAAAAAAAGAAAAAATTAGTGTAATAATTTCAGGAGAACCGACAGATAATTATCCCTTATTAGGACATAAAGGAGTCTTATGGCTAGAAGCATCGGTATCAGGCAAAACCTCTCATGGTTCATCTCCACAATATGGAATTAATTCTATATATAATGCCATTGATTATATTAATATTCTTAAAAATTATAATTTTAAATATAAAAACGATTATATGAAAAAATCGACAATTAATATTGGGACTTTCTTTTCAGGTCAAAATATTAATTCAGTTCCTGATAAGGCAACATTTTCAATTGATATTAGAACAGTTGAGTCCAATTATCTTTATTTAAAAGAAATAAAAAAAATTTTTAAAAGTAAAAATGTAAAACTTAAAGAAATTGTAAATCTAGATATGGTTTACAATGAAAAGTGGAAAAACCAACAAAACTTAAACTTACTTAAGCATATATGCAAATTGAATAAAAAAATCTTTACTCCAAAATTCGCTAACTATTTTACAGATATATCACCTTTTCAAAAATACTATGACAACCCTTTTAATATTATTGTAGGTCCAGGAATTACTCAACAAGCTCACCAAACAAATGAATATGTGAAAAAGGATGAAATTATTAAATCTAGAAAAATATATGAATATTTAATTAATGAGATTTGTTAATTTTGAATCTTAAGAAATTCTGCATGGCTTTTTTTTGAAATCGATGCAACTACATTCCCATTCGAAAAAATATCCAATTCTTTACCTTTCCAATCAGTAATTACGCCACCTGACTCTTCGATAATATTTACTAAAGCCATATAATCCCAAGGTTTTAAATTATTTTCAACAACCATAGATATTCGACCTGAAGCTAATAAACCGTACTGCACACAATCACCACCGAATATATAGTATCTAATCTTTTCAGATAATTTATAAAACAATTTGTTTTCTTTAATTTTTTTTTTGAAAGCAGTAAATGCAGATGAGCTAACAACTGTATTCTTCAGAGTAATATTAGAAGTTTTCTTTCTAATACGTTTGTTATTAATAAATGCACCTTTATTTTTAATTCCCATCCATCTTTTCTTTAATAAAGGACACGAAATGAATCCTATAATTGGTTTACCATTATGCGAAAGACATAATAGAGTTCCAAAATTGAAGTTACCATGTATAAAACTTTTTGTGCCATCAATTGGATCAACTATCCATAAGAACTCACTTTTTAAATTTTGATTTTGATATTCTTCCCCTAAAACTTTGTGTTCCGGAAACTGCTCCTTTATTGCTTTTCTAAAAAGAATTTCTATTTTCTTATCAATTTTAGTCACAGGAGACTCATCTTTTTTATAATTAATATTCAACTGTGCATTAAAATTTTTTACTAAAATTTTATCAGACTTATTTAGAAATTTTTTTGCAAAATTAATATATTTATCTAAATCTTTATGCATCAATTTATTCTAGCTTTTAATTTTTCAAATATTAATTCAAAATTTTCAGATGTCTGAGCACCATTTATTACAATTTGTTTGTTTACTATAAAGGTTGGTATACTATTTATACCCATTTTTTTGGCTTGTATTTCCTCATTTGCAAGAGGCTCAATATTCTCTTGATCAGACAGGTAACTTTTAAATTCCTCAGCATCAATATTATGCTTTATGGCTATTTGTAATAATATATTTGGATCTCCGATATCTTTACCATGCAAAAAGTATGACTCAAATAAATCATCTAAAACTTTTTCTTGTATATTTGTATTGTATGCTAATGCTAAAAGTCTATGTGAATTAAATGAGTTAGGTGTCACTTCAATTAAGTCAAAATTAAAGTTTATTCCCTCCTTAACTCCCTCTTCATAAATATTTTCATAAACCGTCTTTGCAGCATCTGAACTTCCAAATTTTGAAATTAAATACTCTTGTCTATCCATTCCGTCAGGCGGCATTCCGGGATTTAATTGGAAAGGCCTCCAGGTTTGTTTTATTTTTAGATTTTTATATTTGTTTAGAGCATTTTCTAATCTTTTCTTCCCAATGTAACACCAAGGACAGACTGTATCTGAGAAAATATCTAACTCAATCATAAGCATATTTATAACAGTCATGAAAAAAAAACATATTAAATACTACTTTTTTTTGATTATACCAAGTCAACAATTTTTATTTTTGATATAATAAGTCATATAGGGAGAATCATATGATCGAAAATTTCAATGGCATATTTTATCTAATAATTTTTTTAATTATCTTGGTTATGAATACTTTTTATGGTTATAACTGTTTATTTAACACCAAGAACTTCATAAGCAAATATGGTGTTGATGTAACTGCAGCATTTTTTGCAAGGTTCGCTGGCGCAGTAATAGTAGGCGCAGTTTTAATGCAGTTATATATTTTATTTAGAGGCACTGAGGCTACTTGGGCATTTTTTAATTTTATGTTTATTATGATGACAATTATTGCATTTTCAGCTTTTTACACTGGTGAGATCGATAAATTAGGAAGAACTGACCAATATTCCAGAGAGGGATGGCTATCAACGGGAGGTCTTGCAATAGGTTGGGCCATTCTTTGTTTTGGATTAGCAGATAAGATTTATATTTAGCGATTTCTTATAAAATAAATAAAAATTAAAGATGTTAAGTACATTATTACGCTATAAGTAGCAGCAGGAATTATATATAGACCCCCACCAAAAACACTAGTGCCTACAAAAATAGCTAAAGTTCCGTTTTGAAGACCGCATTCTATTGAAATAGCTTTTTGTTGTGAGGTTCCTGTCCCAAAAAACTTTGCCCAGTAAAAAGCAATTATCATCATTAATAAATTGAGGGAAAGAACTACCAATCCAGTTTGAGCAAAATACTCAATTAAATTTTCTCTCTCAGCTAAAATAGCTCCAATCAAAACTAAAACAAATAAAGCTGTTGAAAGTATTTTAGCAAACTTTTCAATTCTCTTTGTTAAAAAGGACAAGCCAGCTCTGAATGTCATTCCAATCAAAACAGGTAATGTCACTATCAAAAACATACTTATAGCTATTCCTGTTAGTGAGATAGAACCTAAAGAATTGTCAGAAATTAATCCCATTGATAAGCCCAAAACTATAGGTACAGAAATTACACTTAAAAGGCTCATTACGGCAGTTAAAGATATTGATAAAGCAACATCCCCTTTAGCATAAGAAGTAAGAATATTTGAAGTTACTCCACCTGGAGCAGCAGCGATTAATATTAATCCTATCGCTAATTCAGGTTGAAGTGGCCAAACAAAAACAATTATTAAAGCAACTATTGGAAGAAAAATTAATTGGCTAATTAAACCTATAATAAAATTTTTAGGAGCTTTTATTACTCTTGCAAAATCTGAAAAATTCAAGCCCAAGCCCAAAGTGAACATAATAAAAGCTAAGGCTAATGGTAGAATTACATCAGTTATGAAATTCATAGATAAATACTAACAAAAACTCAAAATAATCATATCTCATAACCAAGACTTTTTTCCTCTAAGTCTAGCAATTCCTCAGGATAACCTTCAGCTCTAAATTCAGTATTGTATTTATTTTCAAGCCTTTTTACGACCATTGAGGACCATGCACGATCACCAAAAGTTTTTCTTGCATCTTTAATAATATCAAGAACTAAAGGTGAAATTTCTAATTCGATCCCAAGTTTTGTGGCGAGATCCTGAAAAAGCCCTACATCTTTCTCAACTAAGTCCATTGTAAAATTTATATTATATGACCCGTTTAATATTACCTGACTCTCAGTTTCATGGACAAAAGAGTTACCTGAGGAAGCTGCAATTCCTTTGTATGTTTTATTCAAATCAAGATTTGATTTACTAGCAATAGTCCAAGCTTCTCCTAATGCAGCTAAGTGAACTGTAGCCAAATAATTAGTAATAACTTTAAGAATGGATGCACTGCCAAAGTCTCCTGTATACAAAATTTTTCGACCAAGATATTTTAAAACTGGCATAGCCTTATCAAATCCCTCTCTACTTCCTCCAACAAAAATAGAAATGTTACCAGTTGCAGCTCTATGACAACCCCCACTTACAGGAGCTTCTAAAGCTATTGCATTTTTTTGCTCTATTAATGAAGTATGTTTTTTTAGTTGTTCATCTTCAGTTGTGCTCATCTCAATCCAAATTTGATCTTTTTGTATAGTATCAATAATACCGTCTTTGGACTCTAAAACTTCTGCACATATCTTGGGAGAGGGAAGACAAGTTATTAAAATATCAGAATTCATCACAAGATCTTTTATTGATTTAGCTGTCTTAGCACCCTTTAATCCAAATTCATTCATTAACTTACTATTTTTATCTAAAACCGATAATTGAAAATTATTTTCTAAAAGGTTGTTTGCAAGTTTACCTCCCACATTACCTAATCCAATAAAACCTATTTTCATGCGCTCTCCTTTATTCATTTAAAAAAATAATAATATTTAATTTTTCAATGTTAATATTAAATAATTTTTATAAGATCAATCAATGTCTATATATCTTAGAACAGAAAAAATTATCCCCGAATGGACTGATTATAACGGTCATATGAATTTGGCTTTTTATATTCACTTATTTGATCAAGGGTGGGATGTATTATTAGATAGGTTTCAAATGGGAGGAGAGTCAGCAAAAAATGAAAAAAGATCAACATTTGCTGTTGAGTCTCATACTAAATATATTCAAGAGGTAAAAGAAGGAGATCAAGTTGATATTAACTTATTGTTTTTAGACCGTGATAAAAAAAGATTTGTATATCAATTGGAAATTGTGAGTAAAAGTGGAAATTTTAGAGCGGCTACATCGGAAGTTTGCTCTCTTTATGTGGACTTAAGTATCCGCAAAGTTATTGAAATGGAAAACTATAAAATAAAGTTAGTGGATGATTTCATAGCTGAAAATAAAAATCAATTTTCACCAATAGAATTTTATTTGCTAGATAAATTAAAAAAGTAAATGAGATTTAATATTATTGGCTGATGAAAGCACCTAATTTTAAGCTACCAAGTACTTCAGGGACATTTCAACTGAGTGATAATCTTGGGAAACATATAATTTTATATTTTTACCCTAAAGATAATACAAAGGGTTGCTCTATAGAAGCTAATAATTTTAACAAATTTATTAAAATTATTAATGAAAACAATGCAATTGTTGTGGGTGTATCTAAAGATACAATTGAAAGTCATAAAAAATTTAAAGAAAAATATAAGTTAAAATTTGAATTATTGTCTGATGAAAAAACACTTGTTCTCAAAAAATACAAAGCTTGGGGATTAAAAAAATTTTTAGGAAAAGAATATTATGGGATAATTAGAACTACAGTACTAATAAATGAAAAAGGAAAAATTGTAAAAACTTGGAGTAATGTTAGAGTAAAAAATCATGTTCAAAATGTTATTAATGAACTGTTAATTTTAAAAAAAAAATAAGAAAAAACTTACTCACAAATTATAAACAGAAAAATTTATTTTTTCAGTTTTTGATATTGCCAAAAAAAAATAAATATTTTAAATTGTATGTGTAGAGGGTAGGAAACTTCCCAAAACAAAGAAAAGGACCAAAGTAGTAGAGACTTTGAAGAGGGAAACCAAAGCAAAGTCGAGACAACCGAGGTCCTTTTCTGTTTTAAGATTACCTTTTTAGTCTTCCTATATATCCTATATAATCACCTTTATATTTATATATTCCCCAACTTTTGAAATTTTCTTTAGTAACAAGGTCATAAAAAAAAGTATGATCTCTAAGATCATCAAAAACAATCAATGTATCTTTATGAAAATATTTTTTAATAAGATTAAATGTTTTTTTAGTACCTAAATATGTTTTATCAGAGTCATAGTGAAAGATGTCAATTGAATTTATTTCTTTAATTATTTTTTTTAAATTAGTTAAATCCCCATTTATGTATAATTTCCAATTTTTTTTGAATTTCTCATTAACAACATATCCAATACTATCTTCAGATTTTTCATATCTAAAATATGGTAAATCACTACTAAATAATTTTCCTTGTTTGTTTTCTTCCATTGCAGTTAGTATGGCTAGACTTGAAAAACCTATTCCTACCCCAGTTTCCACAACTGTGTTAGGTTTAATTAACAAAGTCATAAAGTATAAGAATTCTGTCCCAGCTCTGCAGATATACTCTTGTTTTAAATTTTTTCTTGCCTGTTCTTTTTTTTTAAGAATAGTTTTTTCTTGAAAAATCAAAGTTTTTTTCCAAAGATTTGAATTTATACCCTCACATAGTTGGTTTAAATCTTTAGAATTGTCTTCTAACCAATTGATGTATAATCCTTTATTAATAGAAAAATTTCTAGAAAAAAATTTATGAGATACTTTTCTTAGTATCTCTATTTTCATATCTTTCAAAAAAAATTTTAAATTTTTCATTACTTAAGATTAATACTATTATTAATAAAAACTATTATATACATTTTAAAAAAAAATAGTTTATAAATATTTATATGATACTAGATAATAAAGTTTACTCGAAAAATAAAATAGTTTCCGATAGAAATTTTACATTATTCTTTTTATTTATTTTTTTTTTATTAGTCACTTTTTTTATCTATAAATCTAACATTATCGGTATATCATTTTTTGGCTTTCTCTTTGTTTTTATTTCATTAATATACTTTTTTAACAAAAAACTACTTAATAACATAAAATCAAAATGGATGGTGTTAGGTACTTTTTTATCCAAAACTTTAGGTATATTAATTATTGGATTAATATTCGTTTCAATAATTTGTCCAACTGGAATATATTATAGACTTTTCAAAAATAGGCACAAAAATGCATCTAACTTTAAAAACGATAATTCAGAATATGATTTTTACAAAGAATATTAATTAGAATGAGAGTTTTATTTGAATTTTTAAAATTTTTGGTACAAAATAAAAAATTCTGGTTAATACCATCTGTTATAGTTGTAGTATTATTTGGAGGGCTTATAGTTTTATCCCAGGGGTCAGTTGTGGCACCATTTATATACACAATATTTTAAATTGACTAAAATTATTGGAATATCTTGTTATTTTCATGACTCTGCTGCTTGTCTTATAGAAGATGGTAAAATTATATCTGCTCTACAAGAGGAGAGATTCACAAGGAATAAACATGATCCAAATTTTCCTACAAATTCGATAAAAAAAATATTTAAAATTCATAATATTTCATTGAAAGATCTAGATGCTATAGTCTTCTACGAAAAACCCTTTCTCAAATTTGAAAGACTCCTAGAAACCTATATAAAAAACTCTCCTAAAGGTTTCATTTCATTTAAGACAGCTTTGCCCATTTGGGTAAAAGAAAAGCTCTACTTGAAAAAAATGATCATAAATGAACTTCACAATAATTTTAATTATAAATATGATAGAATTTTTTTCTCACAACACCATTTAAGTCATGCTGCAAGTGCTTATTATCCGTCACCTTTTGATGAAGCAGCTATTCTTATTGCAGATGGAGTGGGTGAATGGTCAACTACTTCAATGTGGTCTGCCAAAAACAAAGAATTAATTAATTTGAAGAATATAAACTTTCCTCACTCAATTGGTTTATTGTATTCATCTTTTACACAGTATCTTGGTTTCAAAGTTAATAGTGGTGAGTATAAAATGATGGGCCTTGCCCCATTTGGTAAACCAATTTTTAAACAGAAAATATATGACGAACTAGTAAACATTTACGATGACTCTTCATTTGAATTAAACCTGAAATATTTTAATTATGAGACTGGTTTAACTATGATCAATAATAAATTTGAAGAATTATTCAAAAAAAAAACAAGATCTACCTCTGATAAAATTGAGAATTTCCACGCGAATATAGCTAGTTCTATTCAAGAAGTTACAGAAGAAATTTATTTAAATATGCTCTCCCATTTAAAATCTATTTCCTCATCTGAAAACTTATGTTTAGCAGGTGGAGTAGCTCTAAATTGTGTTGCTAACGGCAAAATTAAAAATAAAACTAAATTTAAAAATATTTGGATACAGCCAGCTTCTGGTGATGCTGGTGGTTGCATAGGTGCGGCGTTATCTTATTACTATAAATATGTCTCAAATGAAAGAATAGTTAAACACCCAGACTCAATGAATGGTTCATATCTTGGAACTTCATATGACAATATTGAAATAGAAGAAGATTTAAATAAAGAGGATGCAATATTTGAGTATATCGAAGATGATAATAAATTAATTTCAATTACAGTTGATAATTTAATTAATAAAAAAGCAATTGGATGGTTTCAAGGGAGAATGGAATTTGGACCTAGGGCACTGGGTAACAGATCAATAATTGCTGATCCAAGAGATTTAAATATGCAAAAAAAACTTAATCTTAAAATAAAGTTTAGGGAGAGCTTCAGGCCTTTTGCTCCTTCTGTATTGGAAGAGGAGGTATCAAATTATTTTGATTATAATGATATAAGTCCATATATGCTTATGGTGGCTCAAGTTAAAAAAAAACATCTTTTTAATGTTGAATATAAATATTCTGATAATTTAATAGACAAAATAAATGAAAAAAGATCTTCAATTCCATCAATTACACATGTTGATAATTCGGCCAGACTACATACGGTTAGCCAAAATACTAATAATAAATTTTTTCAACTTATAAAAAGTTTTCATGAAAAGACAGGTGTACCAATATTAATAAATACTTCATTTAATATAAGAGGTGAACCTATTGTGGAGAGCCCCAGAGACGCATATAGATGTTTCATGGGTACAAACTTAGATATATTGGTTTGTGGAAACTATTTAATTTATAAAAATAAGCAAAAAAAATCTTTAAAAGTAAATTACAAAGATCAGTTTGAACTAGATTAGATTATCAAGTTGATTAATATATCTTTTGTTAAAAAATTAAAAATAATTTCAATATAAAATATTCTCTTTACAAAGAATTATTATTTTGGTGCCGCCGAGAAGAATTGAACTTCCGACCCCACCCTTACCAAGGGTGTGCTCTGCCACTGAGCTACGGCGGCAATTTTAAGAACATTATAAACTTATTAATACATATTGAAAAACATTATCAATAGAAAGCCAGCTGTAAGGTATTTAGAGGTTTCATAAAAAATTTTCCATTTATTATTATTTTGACTTAAACGCCATGTAGCAAATGTAATTGTCAAAAAACCAAACGAAACAAACCACATAAAATTAGGGTTTTTTATTAATTCAATAATAACTGACATAACTAATTCATAAGATAAAAATTGTCTACTAGATAGTTTATTAAAAACACTAATCCAATCATAAAAATCCAATACATTTTTTTGTTTTTTCTAATAAATGGTATCCCAATAGCACTGTATCTAAATAATTTATGAAGTCCCCAAACAACTAAGGGGATCAAAAACAACCAAAAAATAATTTCCCAAATCATTTTAAAACTCTAATTATTTCTTTTTTAATAAGACTATCCTAATTTTAATATCTGAACCAAAATCTTTATTATTTGGAAGGTAATTTAAAGGTCTTGAAATATATATTTTATCAAAATCAACCAATGAACTTAATATATTATCAAATTTCAACTGTCTCCATAAATCTGATCTTTGTGTAAAAATAAAATAACCATTTTTTGCAAGGTAATAAGAAACAAGCTTAAAAAGTAATTGATGATTTCTACAATACGTCATCGCTCCAATTAAACTCACTACGTTGTACTTATTTACTATTTGAATTTTATTCTCAAAACTTTTTTTATAAAGGTTCCTATATTTCCCATTTTTTCTAGATATATCTAATATTTTTTTTGAGATATCTGATCCATCACAAATACAGTTAGGGTAAAATTTTAAAAATTTATCAACAAACAGTCCTGTACCACATGCTAAATCTAAAATAAAATTTGGTTTTGTTTCAATATATTTCTTTAAGATATTAACTGATTGCAGTGGCGCTTTGTAGTTCCATTTATACAATGTCTCATCATATGAACTAGACCAGTTATCATAATATTTTTCTACGTCTTTTTTATTTCCAATGCCTTTACGAAGAGATTTCATTTAAATTAAAAAAACTAGCTAATTTATTATTATTTACCAATTAATTTTCATAATATTGTAATTTTTGTAAAATAATGATATTTATTTTTTTGATGGATAATAATAAACCAAAACCTGATTGTGGTTGTTCTTGCTCATGCTGTTGCACTTGTGGTGACGGTTGTTGTCAATAAATAATTTTAAGTAGAACAATTATCCCTAAAATAAAACCAAATACTACGTCTACATATTTACCTTTTTTTCTAGCCATAAGATAAAAAGAAATTAGTGCTAGACTAATTACTACAATACTCGATAAATTTGCTACAAAAGAAGAGGGTTCCATTAATTAATCTTCCCAATTAAAACGATTGAAAGATTTAAAAATTTCAAATATTCCTTTTTCCCATTGTTTAGAAATGTATTGATAATCATCATCATTAATTTCAAGAGATTGTTGGTAAACAATTTTTGATAAATTATTTTTATATACAACTAAGTCAATTGGTGGCCCGACTGATAAATCTGCTTTCATTGTACTGTCCATGCTTATTAAGGCACATCTTGCAGCATCTCCGAGATAAGTATCTGACTTAACAACTCTATCTAATATAGGTTTACCATATTTTATTTCCCCAATGACAAGATAAGGTTTGAATTCACTTGATTTAATAAAGTTACCCTGTGGGTACACCAAATATAATTCTGACTCTTGATCTTTTATATGTCCGCCAACTATAAAAGTTGAACCTAATTCAATAGTTTCTTGATTAATACCATCTGGTGAGGAATGTTTCACATTTAATCTTCCTATGTATTTTGCGATTTCATTTAAGCTAAATAAATTATTTAAATTATTCCCTTTTTTATCGTCTTCTAGATCTCTAGTAATTGAATTAAAGACTGCTTGAGAAGTGGCCAAATTTCCTGAAGTTAAAATTATAATATTTCTATCAACGCCCTTATGGACATAGATTTTAGAGTAAGAATTATAGTTATCTAGGCCTGCATTTGTCCTTCTGTCAGATGCAAAAACCATTCCCTCATTTACTTTTATTCCTACACAATAAGTCACATTTTAATTAAATAGCTAATTTTTTAAAAATACAAACGATTATTTACATACTTTCAATCTAAACTATGCATATCTACTAATAGGCATTTATAGTATTTTTAAATAGTGAGCATAAATTGGAAAAATTATAATTCAAAAAATAGTTATGATGAGTATTTAACCCCTGAAAAAAGTCTCAGAAAAGAAGCTAAAGTAATTTCAAAAATATTAAATAGTTACTCAATCAAAGATTTAGAAAGAATTGAACAAAATTGTCAAAGCACAATAAGTTCTCGTGGCATTAATTTCAAAGTTTACTCAGCTGATAAAAAAGCCGCAGAGGAAAAAAAATGGCCATTGGATATTATTCCAAGGATTATTCTCAAATCCCAATGGCTTAAGGTGAGAAAGGGTTTAATACAAAGGTGTAAAGCTTTAAATCTTTTTATAAATGATGTCTATAATCAAAAAAAAATATTTAAGGACAACATTGTTCCAAAAGAATTAGTATTTAAATCTCAAAATTATTTGAAACAATGTGAGGGTTTTATTCCAAAAAAAAAGATTTGGTCTCATATTTCAGGAATAGATTTAATAAGAAATATTGATGGAAAATTTTTAGTATTAGAAGATAACCTTCGTGTTCCTTCAGGTGTTTCATATATGCTTGAAAATAGAATGGTAATGGGGGAGGTGTTTCCTGAGTTATTTACACGTTATAGAGTTTCACCAATCAATCACTATTGTAATAGACTCTATCATTGTATGTTAGATGCGATACCTTATAAAAAAAATAACCCAACAATGGTTGTATTAACGCCAGGGGTTTATAACTCTGCCTACTTTGAACATTCATTTTTAGCTCAGCAAATGGGAATTGCTCTTGTCGAGGGAAAAGATCTTTATGTTGAGCATGATAAAGTTTATGTAAAGACAGTCAAAGGAGGTTTGAGAGTAGATTGTATATATAGAAGGATTGATGATACTTTTTTAGATCCCAAGACTTTTTTTAAAGGGTCTTTGTTAGGTGTAGCGTGTTTATATAAATCTTATAGAAAAGGCAATGTCGGACTTCTAAATGCGCCTGGAAGTGGGGTAGCAGATGATAAGGTTATATACTCATATGTTCCCAAAATTATTAAATATTATCTAGATGAGGAGCCTAAATTGGACCAAGTAGAGACATATTTATGTCACAATAAATCCGAGAGAGATCATGTAATATCAAATATTTCAAAAATGATAGTAAAACCAGCTGATGGATCTGGTGGTTATGGAATTATAGTAGGGCCTAAATCCTCTAAATCTGAGAGAGAGGCATATATTAGAAAGATTTTACATAACCCAAGAAACTTTATAGCTCAACCTTTAGAAATATTATCAACTACCCCAACCTTGCAGGGGAATTTAATTGAGCCTCGACATCAAGATTTGCGACCATTTATTCTTTCTGGAAGAGAGACATATGTAACTATGGGTGGTTTGACGAGAGTTGCCCTAAAAAAGGGAAGCACGATAGTAAATAGTTCACAGGGTGGAGGCTCAAAAGACACTATGATTGTAGAAGATTAAATTTTATATCTTTTGCTTCACAATTATAGTCTGATTTAAATTTTCAACCTCTAATAATTCCTCATCCCCATTTGTCCATTTAATTTTAATCATAAACTCATTTTCATTATCTCTAATTCCATAGTGGGCGACTGGCTCCATTTGACATAAATAACCTGAACCTGCATCAATTGTTTTAGAATGTGTTCTTTCATTTGTGTATAAAGTTACAGTAGCACCTCTTGCTGGTGCCCCATGGAAATTCAAAGGTCTAATTCTTAAAAAAGATCTTTTCTCATCATTATGATATTTAAATAGAGTTAAGGGTTGAGCGCCGGACTCTCCATGAGATAAAAGAAGCTCTAGCACTCCATCATTATCAATATCTGCAACTGCCGCTCCCGTCCCAAGACCATTAGGCTCTAGAGCTTGTTCTAATTTAATTTCTTTAAATTCACCATTTTCAATTATTTTATAAAGTCTATTTGGTTGACCTATGTTATTCAAAAACACCTCATCATAACCATCATTATCAAAATCCGCCGAGATTACTGTTCTAATTCTTGATGGCTCGTCAAAAGTAGAGTTAGCAATGTTTTTAAATTTATCGTTATCTAAAACGTAGGCTCTGTTAAAACCTTCCCAATTACCGTTTAGGATATCAAGTCTTCCTCGATAAAGAATATCAGATAATGCTGTACCTCTTCCATTTTGATAAATATCTTTAACATTCATTTGACTGGCGACATCTGAATACTTTCCATTTTGGTTAAAATAGAGAAAATTTGGGCCTCTTTCATTAGCTGCAAACACATCTATTTGATCAGATAAGATATGACCAGCAACTACAGCTCTACCTCCTGTAACTTTATCAAGTCCCAGACTTGCAGCTAGATCTACAACTCTATTATCAATAAACTCATAAAATCTTGTTGGGCCACCATAATTAGCAACATAAATACCGTAATTTCCATTACCCTCTCTGTCGACACAAACTACTGATCTTCCTGCTGTTAGATTTAATTCACTTTGATTAATTTTTTTTTCAAATAAGTCCTCTATTGTATTCTGCGAATTTATTAAAAGCCTGTCCGAGTACCTTTTCATCCCACTGTAGGTATCAGTGTTAAGAAAATAAATCTCCTCAAGACCATCTTTATCAATATCACATGCCGCAACTCCAATTGTAGATCTCTCTGGGTCAGAAAAAATATTATCAGTAATTTTATTTTCAAATCTTTCTCCATTAAAGCCTAAAGCTAAATTACTAAATCTAAATCCGGTTACTATAAATTCATCATTACCATCATTATCAAAATCAGTTACAGCCACCCCGTAACTTAGTCTGGGACTTTGATCAGGCAATAAATGACTGATATTTTTGAAATAGCTTTTTTCTGCAAATACGCTCATAGAATAAAAAATAAATAAAAGTAAAAACGGAAATTTATAAAATTTCATATAATTAATACTATTTTTTTGATGATCTAGATTTAGATATGATTGGTACCACTATTTAGTGTATACAAAATTTCTGACTTTAATTAAAAATAATATCATTTTAGCTGTTATCACTATCTTACTTTTATTGATTGTGATTAAAAATTCTTACTCAATTGAAAATACAAAAGATGAAGCTTACTACTATGATACACTTGCCGAAAATTGGATTTATATATTTCCAGATGGAAATAGGAATGCTGCAGGACCGAAGTTTTTTAAATATCTTATAGATCAAGACCTTAGTTTTGAAGATTTTGTTGAATTCAATAAAAGATATTGCCCAGTGTCCGGATCATTGATAGCGCCAGGATCTGAGCCAGCATTTATAAGTATGAATGAGGTCGACTCGGATAATAAAGTATGTGGAGATATGTATCGTTGTTGTTGGCCTTGTGTGTGTGATTCAATGAAATATGCAAAAGCTATGGAGATATCACATAAATTTCAAGGCATTGAAGAAAGATTTACTGTTATGACTATTGATAATCCATGCAATAAAAAAGATTTTCCACTAGAGGTTAACAGGGATTATTTTTGTAATGGTGATCAAATGAATGAAAACCAAGTGTATACTTTAGATCAAAAAATGGTCATTGGTTACTTACACAACCCAACAAGCTGTAATAGCAGTGATCTTTTGGCTATAAATAATCATCCTGTCGTTGGTGAACAATGTAAAATAAGAAATTCTACTAATGAAGATCAACTAATATCTGGAATGGGTGATATTTTTATTAAACTTTCAAAATAACTTACGTATTTAGTTTAGTACTTGGACTTAATACCTGGACACTCGTCCATTAGGTCATACATTGCATTTTCAAATCTAGAGATGTCAACTAATATTGGAAAAAATAATGTTGTGCTTGGCCCAGCTTCTAAACCAAAAACCCAAAGACCATCAGAAACATCCTGACCGTCAACATCATATGCATATACCTCTTGAACACCAACTTCACCATTTAAAATAAAATATTCTACTCCGTCATCTCCTACTTGACTCGCTGCTGAATTCCATAATGCTTTATTAAAATCATATATTGCAATAAGGTTCATATCCCCAAATGGCTGGACATAGGTTGTGACACATCCATCAATTTCATATTCATTTGTAACAGCGCCCCATCCACTATCACCACCAATCATAAAACCGAGAGCATCATGAACTACATCCTCGTTTACCTTAGAGAAAGCAGAGCTAAAACTAAAAAACAAAAAAGCAAAAAAAACAAATATTTTTTTAAACATAATATTTAATCAATAATAATATAATCTCCATAAAGTATAGTATTACTTCCCTTTAATCTATGCTTTTTAATTAGTTTTACAGATTTATATTTTTTACGTAATTTTTTTAATTCTAAGGAGGCCTCTTTTCTATATTTTTTGTTTTTCCACCATGATGAATTACCGATTTCTAAAGTAATTATTTTCTTCATTAAAAAACAATAAATATTAAAAAAACATATCTAGATATCTTTGAAATACTTACTAGTGTCAAAAAAGTTAAAAACCTTACTCTCAAAACACCAGCTATAATTGTCAGGGGGTCACCAATAATTGGTACCCAGGCCAGTAGTAAAGACCAAATACCGTATTTTTTGAAATAAACTTCACTTCTATATATTTGCGTCTCACTTGCGGGAAACCACTTTTTATCTTTAAAAATTAATATTTTTTTTCCTAAATACCAATTAACTGATGAACCAAGAACATTTCCAAAACTTGCAATTACTAAAAGTAAATATTTATCAAATGAACCTGTTAATAGCATTGTTGATAAAACTAACTCGGAAGATAGGGGGAGTATAGTAGCCGCAAGAAAACTAATAAGGACAAGTTGAAAGTATGAGATGAGTATTATCAAATCAATATTACTTAAATATAGGTTTCAGCCTTTAAAATATCTAATATTAACATAAACGTAAAATAACCCGCATTTATAAATACAATAAAACTAAACATATAAATAATTTCCTTAGAGACGTTTTCACTTACAAAATTAGGAAAAAAATACTTTCCAAGAAGAAAACTTATTTCTGAATATATTACAGTTATTGTAGCAGCAATAAAAAGAACATAAGTAAATTTTCCAAAAAAATTTACAATTAATAAGCTAGCAAAAGTAATTAATAATAAAAAAAAAGAGGAATATATTGACAAATTTGAAATTGTTAATTTTTGCTTATAAATTTTTCTTGTTAGGAGTAGTAAAAAAAAAATTATTGTTAATATTAATGATACTAAAAAAACCTTAGTGTTATAAAGAGAGTCTGAAAAAAAAATGTCCAAAAATTATTTTTTTCTAATTTTTCTGATAGTCATCACTGAAAGAAACAATACAAAAAATATTAAAGCAAATGCTCCAATTAAAAATATCCATTTCATAGGTTAATTATACAAATTTTGCTTTAAGTTGGAAGTTATGATCTCAAAACTTTAAGGTTTTTATTGGCAATTACTAATCCATATTTATCTTTGGAAAAAATTAATTTATCTTCAATATTTTCACCAATATCTAGAATTACCTCTGATAAGGGGTTTAAAACTTCATCTTGCAGTAATCTTTTTAAAGGTCTGGCTCCAAATAATGGATCAAACCCTTTTTCTTTTAAATAGTTAAAGGCTTCATCAGTAAAACCAATTGAAATACCTTTAGAGGAGACTCTTTTTTCGATTAGTTGAATTTGATTATTTAAAATCGCACTAATATTTTCTTTTGATAATTTGTTAAATAAAATTATGTCATCAATTCTATTCAAAAACTCTAATCGAAAATGATTTTTTAGCTCTTCAAGAGCAAGGTTCTTTTTTGTCGTATAGTCAAAATTATCATCAACAGGGATTTGTGAGCCAATATTAGAGGTCATGATAATAAGAGTATTTTTAAAATTCACTATTTTTCCTTTAGAGTCTGTTAACCTACCATCATCCAAAATTTGTAGGAGAATATTAAATACATCGGGGTGAGCTTTTTCAATTTCATCAAACAAAATAACCTGATACGGGCGTCTACGCACAGAATCAGTTAACTTTCCACCATCATCGTAACCGACATAACCAGGCGGAGATCCAATAAGCTTACTTACTGAGTGTTTTTCCATGTACTCAGACATATCAAGTCTTAGCATTTGTTTTTCATTGTCAAAAACATATTCTGCTAACGCTTTGGATAATTCAGTTTTTCCTACACCAGTTGGGCCTAAAAAAAGGAACGAACCCAAAGGTTTATCAGGATCTTGAAGACCTGCTTTTGAAATTTTAATAGCTTTAGATACTTTCTCAATAGCATCTTGTTGGCCAATAACTCTTTTTTCTAGAAGTTTTTCTATGTTTATTAACTTATCTTTTTCGCCTCCTATAAGCTTTTCTAAAGGTATACCAGTCCACTTTGATACCACACTTGCGATATCTTCAGCATTAATCACTTCATTTATTATTGTAGCCTGCTCTTTTTTATTCAATTCTTCATACTCTTTTTGAAGACTAGGGAGCAAGCCATACATAATTTCACTTGCTTTTGTTAAATCACCACTTCTTTGAGCACCTTCGAGGTCTTCTTTTGCTTGATCAATTCTTTCATTTAAATTTCTTTTTGTATCTAGTATCTTTTTTTCTGACTCCCAAGTGCTATTGAGCATATTCAGTTTCTCTTGAATATCTGATATTTGACTTTCAATTTTTTCATTTTTTTTCTCATCTTTTTCATTATCTTTTGAAAGAACATTTTTTTCCATCTGCAGTTTAATAAGATCTCTGTCAAGCTGGTCTATTTCCTCAGGTTTACTGTCAATTTCCATTTTAACTTTACTCGCAGCCTCATCCATTAAATCAATCGCTTTATCAGGCAAAAAACGATCAGTTATATATCGATCAGATAATTGAACTGATGATAAAATAGCCTCATCACTAATTCTTATTCCGTGATGGATTTCATATTTTTCTTTTAGACCTCTTAAAATAGCAACAGCATCAGTTGAAGAGGGCTCATTAACAAAAACTGGTTGAAAACGTCTAGTTAAAGCCGCATCTTTCTCAAAATATTTTTTATATTCATCTAAAGTTGTTGCACCAACGCAATGTAATTCACCTCTAGCTAATGCTGGCTTTAGCATGTTAGATGCATCCATCGCCCCATCTGTCTTTCCAGCACCAACAAGCGTATGAATTTCATCAATAAATAAAATAATTGAACCATTTTGTTTATGAATTTCTTTTAAGACATTTTGAAGTCTTTCTTCAAATTCTCCACGATACTTGGCACCAGCAAGCAATAATCCTAGATCAAGAATACGAATAACTTTATTTTCTAATGAGCGTGGAACATCTTTATTTGCTATTCTTTGTGCTAAACCCTCTATCAATGCAGTTTTACCCACACCAGGGTCTCCAATTAATATTGGATTATTTTTAGTTCTCCTTGATAAAACTTGAATAGTTCTTCTAATTTCCTCATCTCTTCCAATAACCGGATCTAACTCTCTGTTTTGTGCTTTTTGAGTAACATTGATTGTATACTTTTCTAAAGCGTTAAAATTATCATCAGAATTTTCGCTTTCAGATTTTCCATCTTTTCTAAAATCTTGTATTTTTGTTTTAACTAATTCAAGACTTAGCCCATTTTTTTTTAATATTTTTTCAATTTGGTCATCTGATTTTATGCAACTTAAAAATAAAGAGTCGATCGATACAAAACTATCTTGATTAGACTTAGCAATTGTTTCTGCATCTTCGAAAAGACTCAATAATTTAGGATCTGCATAAATTTGAATACTGCTTGAGTTATTTACTTGTTCTTTAGATAATATTTTAGAAATAGATGTTTTAATTATACCGGTATCAGTTTTCTCAAAAATTTTGTTAATTAATTCGTGATTGGAATTTAATAATTCATAAAAAATATGAATAGGGGCAATTTTTTGATGTTTTTTACTTAATGCTAAATTTTGTGCAGAATTAATAATTTTTTTTGAACTATTAGTATATTTTTCAAAATTCATCATATAACTTATTTGGTAATAATTTATGAAGAAACAAGACCTAATAAAAAAAAATTTTGAACAACAAAAAAAAGATAAATTAGCTCAAAAATTAAGAGAAAATCTAAAAAAAAGAAAAAAAATTAAGAAATAAATTATGCAAACAGTAGTTATAAAAGGTCCTTCAACCTTGAAAGGGCAAATAAAAATCTCTGGTTCAAAAAATGCTTCTTTGCCTATTATCATTTCGATACTGTTGGCAAAAGGTGAGTGTCGTATTCATAATGTACCTAACCTTAGAGATACAAGATTTTTAATCTCAATTTTAAAAAATTTAGGTTGTGATGTTGATTTTCAAAAAAACACTCTATTTGTTAGAAGTTCTGCTATTAAAAAAAAATCAGCTGATTACGAATATGTTCGTCAAATGAGAGCATCTATTGTTATTTTAGGGCCTGCGATTTCAAGATATAAAAAATTTAAAATAGCTCTTCCTGGCGGTTGCTCAATTGGCACTAGAGGAATTGATTTGCACTTAAATGCTCTAAAGTTAATGGGTGTAAAAATCTCAATAAAAAATGGTTATGTAATAGCTGAGAGAAAAAAAAATAATTTAAACTCAATTGACCATAAATTTCCAAAAATTAGTGTAGGTGCAACACAAAATATTTTAATGGCAGCTAGTCTTGCAAGTGGAAAAAGTATATTAAAAAATTGTGCCATCGAGCCTGAAGTCATAGATTTAATTAATTTTTTAAATAAATGTGGCGCACTTATAAAAGTAAAAAAAAGGACAATTACAGTTAGAGGAGTAGAAGAACTAAAACTTCAAGATTACAAAGTAATACCTGACAGGATAGAAGCTGGTTCATATATTTTAGCAACTATGGCAACAAAAGGGAGACTCAAATTATATAACTTCAATCCAAAAGACTTAGCTCTTCCTTTGAAACTTTACAAAGGAATGGGTCTAAAAATAAAAAAGCTATCTAATACCTCTTATGAAATTTATTGTAAAACACTTAAACCAATAAAAAAAATTTCTACTAAAGAATTTCCAGGATACCCTACAGATTTACAGGCTCAGCTAATAGCAACACAACTTAAGTCTGGTTTAAAGTCGAAAGTGGTCGAAAATATATTTGAAAATAGATTTATTCATATTCCAGAGCTGAGAAGATTTGGGGCAAATTTATCAATCAAAGGAAATACAGTAACAATTGATAAAACATCTAATTTACTGGGCGCAGAGGTCATGGCAACAGATATAAGGGCTAGTTTTTCTCTTATAATAGCAGCGATGATGTCCAAGGGAAAAACTGTAATAAATAGAATTTATCATCTTGATAGAGGATATGAAGATTTTGATTTAAAATTAAAAAAATGTGGCGTAAACATTAGTAGAAAAAAATGAAAAATCAAAATTTAATAATTGCCTGCCCTAAAGGTAGGCTTGAAGAAAAAGTTGTAAAATTTCTATTCAACAGGGGTTTAAGAATAGAAGAAGCTTTCTTCAATGATAGTGTTAGAAAATTAACTTTTGATACAAATCTTAACGAGATTAAAGTAATTAAGTTAAAACCATCTGACATTCGATCATATATTATGCTAGGTGCAGCTGATATTGGATTTGTTGGATATGACGAGATCCTTGAAAATAGTGAACAGAATATTGTTCTTATAAAAAAGACTAATATAGGAAAGTGCAGAATATCTATAGCTTCCAATAAAAAAAAAATTAATTTTTCAGAAAAGAAAATTTTTAAAGTTGCAACGAAATTTAAAAATATCTCTGAGAATTATTTTAAAGATTTAAATATACAAACTGAAACAATAAAATTAAATGGTTCTATCGAACTTGCAGTGAAATATGGAATAGCTGATTTTATCTTAGATTTAGTTCAATCAGGCAAGACATTAAAAGACAATCAGCTTTATGAAAATGTAATTATAAACAATGACATTTCAACTGTAATAATTAGCAGCTATTTTGCATACGATTTAAAAAAAAAATTTATTAAAAAACTTTTAATACAAGGTTTACAATGAAAATTGTAAATAAAAAATGGATCTATGATAATCTTAACTCATCTATCAATACAAACTCTAATGTAAGTTTTACTGTAAAAAAAATTATAGAAGATATAAAAAAAAATAAGGATAAAGCTTTATTAAAGTATGTTAAAAAGTTTGAGAACAAAAAGGCAAATTTAAAAAGTATAATCATTCCAAAGAAAACTCTAAAGGAAGCTTATAATTCCCTCTCAAATGAAAGTAAAAAGTCTCTTAAATTAGCTTACAAAAGAATTTTTTATTATCACTCAAAACAAAAAAAAGCTTCATTTTCTTTCAAAGATCAACTTGACTCGAAGTTTTATATTGAATGGAAACCAATTGAAAATGTTGGTTTATATATTCCTGGCGGGTTAGCTTCTTATCCTTCAACTGTGTTAATGACAGCTATACCTGCAAAAATAGCCAAGGTTCCAAATATTATGATTTGTGTCCCTTCTCAAAATGGTCAAACATCAAAACTAACTCTTGCAGCTGCATATTTATGTGAAGTAAATGTTGTTTATAACGTTGGTGGTGCTCAAGCAATTGCAGCCCTCGCTTTTGGCACAAAAATTATAAAAAAGGCAGACAAAGTATTTGGCCCAGGAAACCAATACGTAGCTGAAGCAAAAAAACAATTATTTGGGGTGATAGGGATAGATTTACCAGCCGGCCCATCTGAGGTCTTAGTAATGGCAAATAACAATTCTAATCCTACTTGGATAGCCTACGATGTTCTTGCACAAGGCGAACATGACCCAAATGCAAAAACGTATGTTTTATCTAAATCCAAAAATATTTTAATTAAAGTTAAAAATGAGCTTAAAAGAATTATGGAAGAGACAAAATTTAAGAATGTTGATCAATCTATAAAAAATAATTGCAATTTAATTTTAGCTAAGAGTCAAAAAGAGATATATGATATTTCAAATTTTATTGCTCCAGAACATCTTCATATTCATCAAAAATTTAATAAAAATATATTAAAAAATATTAAAAATGCTGGATCTGTATTTTTAGGTGAAAAATCTCCTGTTGCTTTGGGAGATTATACAATTGGAACTAATCACGTGTTACCCACAGATCAGACTGCAAAATTTTCATCTGGTTTGGGTGTTGAAGATTACACTAAAAAAACAGTTTTCATTGACCCTAGAAAAAAAACTCTTAAGAAAATAGCAAATCACACAATTAACCTAGCAAGACAAGAGGGTCTGGAGGCACACGCTTTATCAGTTGAAATTAGAAAGATCAAACCATAAGATAACATAATATGTCCAAGGAAGATGCAATAGAATTTCAAGGTGTAGTTTCAGAGCTACTTCCAAATGCTATGTTTAAAGTTAAGCTAGATAATGACCACGAAGTCATAGCCCATACATCTGGGAAAATGAGGAAAAATAGAATAAGAGTACTCGCAGGAGACCGAGTAACAGTTGAAATGACACCATATGATTTAACTAAGGGCAGAATAACATTTAGGTCGAAAAACTAATGAATAATTTTTTAAAAGGAGCAATGCCATGTCTACAAAACTTATTGTTACAAACTATAAAAATTTTAAGTGCGGAGTTAAACTAAATGAAGGAGAATTGGTTAATATTCGTTTTCAACCCAACGAAGATGTTCAAATTGGAGATATCTATAAAGTAAAAATTACAGAAATTTTACCTAATGATAGCGGAGCTTTTGTCTCTTACGGTAACGGAGATCAAAGAGGTTTTTTTAAAAGAATAAATTTTCCTAATGGCGATAAGGCACACGAAGGACAATCTTTATTACTACAAGTAAGAAGCATAGGCTCTAAAGATAAAGTTCATCTTTTTACAAACAATGTCATTCTAACTGGAAAATTTATAAATTTATTACCTTATGGTGACGAAATTATTCTGAGTAGAAGAACTAGAAAAAATTTAGATACAAATCAACAAGATAAAATTATGGACGCTCTAAGTGAGTCCGAAGTTGGATTGATAGCAAGACATAATCTTATACCTGAAAACATTGAAATAGCTCAATCTGAGTTGAGTGATCTAAATAATCGATGGAAAGAGATAGAGTTAAATGCAAAAGAATTAAGCGATGAAGGTCTTGTTTTTCAAAATACCTATTTTGATCAAAACTTTGTTTGTGATTATTCTGATAAAAATACTGATCAAATCATTTTTAGTGACAATGATAGATATGATAGAGTAAAAAATTGGGATGAAAAATTGGACTCTACTTTTGCAAATCTATGTGAAGAGATGTCCAATGAACAAATTGAAGAATTTTTTAATTTAGGAGAAAAAATAGATTATCTTATTGGCAATAATTACGATTTGCCTAGTGGTGGTAATATCATGATTGGTAAAACAGATGCTCTTACAGCTATTGATGTTAACACAGGTTCAGCAAAAAGATTTGATACAAATAGAGAAGCTATTCAATTGATTTCTAAGCTCATAAAATTAAAAAATATATCTGGAAAAGTAGTTATTGACCCTGTAGCAAGTGATCAAAATACACTTAGAAAACTTGTAGGTATGTTAAAAAATGAATTCAGAGATGATCTAAGTATTACAAATGTTTATGGCTATACAAGGGGTGGGCTTTTAGAATTAAGTAGATCAAGAAATGATCGCTCTATTGATGAATTAAACCTTCAATAGTCTCTAAGTGGTGGCCAGAGACGGAATCGAACCGCCGACACGAGGATTTTCAGTCCTCTGCTCTACCGACTGAGCTATCTGGCCATTGCGAATAATTTCTATTACAAATAAATTCTTTTTACTAGTAAAAATTGGTTATTATATAAGAGAGGAGTTTTATATGACAAATTTTGAAAAAGTGAGGTTATTTATGAAAACTTATGGTCAAGAAGTAAAAGATAAAGCTGGACTCAGTGACGCTATGACTAATAAGTTAAGAATTGACCTTATCAAAGAGGAATTAGAAGAATTAACTGAAGCAATGAAGGATGAAAATTTAATTGAGGTAGCAGATGCATTAACCGACATTCTTTATGTCACTTATGGAGCCGGTCATGCTTTTGGTATTGATTTAGATAAGTGTTTTGAGGAAGTTCAAAGCTCTAATATGAGCAAATTAGGTGAGGATGGAAAACCCATATATAATGAGGCTGGAAAGGTAATGAAAGGCCCAAATTATTTTAAACCAGACCTTTCAAAATATTTAAATTAATTACTTTGGCATATTTGTGGCACCAGTTTCTAAAGAAAAGATTTTACCATCTTTGAAAGTGAATACTGCCATAACTGCCTGTGTGTTACCATCTGAAAAAGTTACAAATGAGTGCTCAATCCCAATTTCATCATTTTCATAAATAATTCGAACCTTGTCCCTATTAATATCATCACTCATTGCCCACTGTATAACATCTTGTTTAGTTAAAACTTTTCCAGAAGCATGCATTGTGAATTTATAATCATCATGAAGCACCTCATTCATTCCAGCTTCATCTTTATTCATAAAGACCTCATCATATTTTTTTAATATTGACATTTTTAATCCTTTTTTATTAGTCTAATGAGACTTGTGTTAATTCGAACAATTCAATGCTTTGTATACATTCATCATAAATTGGCTTCATCACAGGATTAGTGCCTTTAACGATACCCATCATTTCCTCTTCATTATGAACATGAACTTTAAACATGATACCGCTTTTATCAGGTAAAATTCCAGGAACTGTTTTTTCTACATGTGCTGCAGCTTTCCTCATTGCCATCCCCTCTTCAGATTGAAAAAAAGCCATAAATTTTTCAAATTTACCTTCACCCTCTTTTAATCTACCAATTGCTAACATCATTTTTTCCATGATTACACTCTCCTTTATTAGATTTATTTTAGCTTATTATTCAAAAAAAATATTAATTTTTTATTAACATGTTATGCAAATAAATCATAATTTAGTTTCATCCAGCATAATTCAAAGTCGTAATTACAATTATGAAAACTATTTTTAAAATTGGTTCTAAAAATCATACTCTTAAATATCAAAGAAAGATGTCCCAAGGTGAAGTTATAAAAATGAAATCATTTGTGACTTCTAAAGGTGAAAAGTTAGAGAAAACTAGTAAGTTCAAAATCATTGAACTAAGTGATCAAAAATATACAAGAACATATAAAATTTCTTTATAATTAAATAAATTTTATTATGTGTATTTTATAATTATTTTACAAATTTATAAATTATGAAAAATATTGATTTATCTTTCCTTGAGGGAAAAAAAATACCAGTTTTAATTGAGATGGCTGATGAGTTATTTAGAGAAAACCTCGAGGGCAAAATTAATGCTCATAAGATTTATAATTTAATTTTAGATCAAATTCCCAAAAAATATGATCAAGAAAACTTGCACGTATTAAGAGGAATTTTAAGACAAAAAATTTGGAATTGTGAAAGAAATTTTTTTTGGAATGAAAAATTTTTTTCACAATCTGGGCAAGATAGAATTCTAAAAAATCATTTTTTTAACGATAAAAAAAAGGGGTTCTTTGTTGAGATTGGTGCATATGATGGAATAACAGGAAGTAATTGTTTTTATTTTGAAAATATGCAGTTATGGGATGGAATTGCTGTTGAAGCATCAAAAATTCAATTTAGTAAACTAAAAAAAAATAGAAAGTGTAAATTATTTAATGAAGCACTTAGCTCTAAAGAAAATATTGTTGAATTTATTGAAGTCCAAGAAGGTCTTACCCAAATGAGTGGCATTAACGATGAACACTATTCAGTAAAAAAAATAGTTTATGAGGACTCCAAAAGTAAAGTAGATAAATATGAAATCAAAACTGTTACATTTGAAAAAATTGTCCCTCATAATGTCATTATCGATTATTTGTCTATCGATATAGAAGGTGGAGAAATGGATATTTTACAGTCAATTGATTTTAATAAATTCAAAATAAAAGTTATTTCAGTTGAAAATAATAAACCCGATTTAATAAATTTTGATTTATTTTTTAAGAAAAAAAATTTTTCTTTCTTTGATAGGGTTGGTCAAGATGAGATTTTTTTTAATAATGATTTTTTTAAATTTAATTAAATCATATTACCAGCTGTCAATATATAAAACTTTAATTTATCTAGGTATGTTTAGCGTCTATTTTTGCAAACCTGTTGAGGTAATTCTCGATGACTCTTGATACTCATAATCTGAATTAAGTTCCCATAAATTATGATTATTGTTGTTTATGAGGTTATCAGCAGCTAGAAGTCCCATTAAAATACTATGATCTTGATTATTATATTTAAATGAACCATATCTTCCAATTACAAGAAGATTGTAAATTTTGCTTAAATAATTTTGTATAGGCTTTAAATGCTCTTTGTAATTGCTTTTATATATTGGATAACATTTTGGTATTTTGACAACCTCGCCTGAAATAAATTGATGTAAATTTATCAATTTAGTGTGTAGCAATTCTTTTTTTGCAAGTGAAATCAAATATTCATTTGACTCATTCCAAATTTTATCTTCATTATTACACCAATATTCCAAACATAGAATAGTATCAGATTTTCCTTTATTAATATTTGGCACCCAATTTTTAAAATTTGTAATACGGCCAGTCAATAATTCTTGTGAATGAATATATATCCACTGATCTGGGAAAGGGTCACAGTTATCCAATTTTATAAAAACTAAAATAGTATTTCTAAATTTTAGATTTTTAGCTGAATTTTTAACATTCTCTGGAGCATTTAAATGATTAATTAAACTAGTAATAGGCATTGTAGAAATAACTGTGTCATAGATAATTTCATTATTATTATCAACAGAAATTGAAAACTTTTTATTTTTATTTTTAATTGATAATACTTTCTTGTTATAAAGTATTTTATTTCCATTTTCAGATACATAAGCTGCCATTCTTTCATAGACCATTCCAGTACCATATTTAGGATAAGCAAATTCATCCACTAAAGTTTTGTGTTTAAAATTATTCCCTAATATTGCTGTTTTGATCGCTTCAAATAATGATAGTTTTTTTATTCTTTGTGCAGCAAAGTCAGAGTCAAGCTCTGAACATTTTAAGCCCCATAATTTTTCACTGTATGATTTAAAAAATATTTCAAAAAGTCTTCTTCCAAATCTATCAATAACCCATGCTTCAAAAGTATTAGATTTATAATTTTTTCTTTTTAATTTTGCTAAAAAATAACTTATAGCACAATGAACACTTTCTAAAAAACCTAAGTTCATTAGGGCATTTAAAGGCCTTATAGGATAATGAAAAAATTTATTTTTATAAAAAATTCTCGTTGTTCTTTTAACCATTTCATAATCTTTTTTTACAATTTCTAACCAAAGATTGTTTACTCTGGGATCACTGCTGAAGAACCTATGTGGACCCATATCAACCATTTGATCCCATAATTCTATGGTTCTAGCCATTCCTCCTGCATGATTTGAAGTCTCATAGACATCAACCTTAAAATTGTTCTTAGTTAAAATATAGGCTGCAGATAATCCTGCAGGTCCAGCTCCAATAATACAAATTTTTTTTTTATTTTTTCTGCTATTATTAATTTCCATCATTTATTGATTCTTTTTGAAAAATTTATGCAGAAAACAATATATCAACTAATCTTTGAAAATGCTTTCCTTTATTTTTCTGTATTTTTATTTATATCTACTAAGATAGCACTAATCTTTTTTTTACCTCATATTGATTTAACTGTAGATGACACCTCAACTTACATTTCATTCGCAAATACACTCGAAAATAAAACCTTAATAGGCCTCTTGACAAATAAGGAGGATATCAATTTATTTTTTAGAACACCCTTCTACCCATTTGTAATTTATATTTTTGATGGAAATATAAAATTAATATCACTCCTACAATCTTTACTATGGGGATTATTATGTTTAATTTTATTTAAAAATTATAATAAGAATAGGAGTCTAGTATATTATTTTTTAATAATATATTTTTTATTTCATCCAAATATATTTTACCACACCCTAGTTTTATTACCTGAGACCTTTTTTATCTTTACAGTAGGATTGAGTTTGTTTTTTTTAACTAAAGGTAGTTCTTTATCAATCAAGAAAATTTTATTATTTTATTTTTTAATCTGTCTTTCAACTATTATAAAGCCTGTTAGCTATTACTTAGTATATATCTTCTTTTTATTTTTTTTATTTTATTTTAAAAATTCAAAAACTTTGAAATATTTTTTATTATTTTCTATAATTGCATTTTTATCAACTACAGGCTTATGGTGTTTAAGAAATTATTACTTATTCAACTCTTTTTCTTTAAGCTATGTAGACAAATATAACATAATCTACTATATCGCAGATAGACTTTATAATGGTGAATTTGGAGAAGGCTCTAGCTATCTAATCTCAAAATATTCTCATATTAGCAGTTATTTAGAAAGATTAGAGTTAATGTATAATGATAGCATTAGTTTAATATTAGATAATAAAATTGATTTAATTAAAAATCATATTTTTGGCTCTTTTAAAATGCTTTTCTCACCAGGAGATACTTTGATTTACCATCTATTTGA